>NZ_JAFBFI010000003.1 GCF_016909175.1 Peribacillus deserti | reverse complement strand
GGATTAAATAAAATGACCCCGGTACAATACCGGGATCATTTATTAGCAGCATAGGGCCTTTTTATTAAACTGTCCATTTTAGGGGTTACAGTTCACAGATTCGGGGTTTCTTTTTATGATTCATGATGCAACGGCCTCATACTAAGAACAAGATCTATACCATACGATTGTTTAGTTCTTACTTATCCTGGCCCCGCAAGCTGGCCGCCCCGCGGCTGTTTGATTTTTCATCATTTCCGCCATTTTTTTCGGCTACAAATACTTGATTATCCTTCGTAACTTTAGCACCTTCTGAAAAGTTGTCCTTTGTTTTCATTTTCTCACCTCCTGTTTTATTTTGTACGATCCCTATGTATTTATGAAGAAATGCAGCGGTTCCTTAATATCTGGGTTCTTACATCTCGCTTCATTCATGTTAGAACCCCTAAACCGAAAAGAGTACGCAAAAAAGCCCAAGTGCATCACTTTTAGCTCTCAGGGTTCTTTGGGAAATAAGGTCTGTCCCCAGCATAAATTCTTACAATCCGTGAAGGCATGTCCCACTGGGAAATTGGGACAGTCCCCGAATAAAAAAACAGGCCATAATCGGCCTGCTTTCCTGTTTTATCCCTCTAAATCTACATTGTGGTACACTTGCTGAACATCCTCTAAATCTTCCAATGCATCAATCAATTTTTCAAATTGAGCCTGCGAATCCTCTGGAAGTGTCAATTCATTCTGAGCAAGCATTGTTAATTCTGCCACTGTAAAATCAGTAATTCCTGCATTCCTGAAGGCTTCCTGAACCGCATGGAACTGATCAGGCTCGGCATACACGATGACCCCTTCGTCTTCCTCAAGAATGTCACGTACGTCTACATCAGCTTCCATTAATAATTCAAGCACGTCATCTGCTGATTTATCTTCAACACCGATAACAGCTGTGGCATCGAACATATACGCTACAGAGCCGCTGACACCCATGTTGCCTCCGTTTTTACCGAAAGCTGCACGCACATCGGAAGCTGTACGGTTCACATTATTTGTGAGTGCATCAACGATAAGCATAGAACCATTCGGACCAAAGCCTTCATAACGGAGTTCGTCAAAAATTTCCTCTGAACCGCCTTTTGCCTTTTCAATGGCCCGGTCAATGATCGTTTTTGGCACACTATAGGTTTTGGCACGTTCCAGTACCACTCTCAAGGCCTGATTGGATTCAGGATTAGGTTCGCCCTGCTTGGCCGCTACATAAATTTCGCGTCCAAACTTAGCATATATCCGGCTTGTATTGGCATCCTTTGATGCTTTTTTCTCTTTAATATTGTTCCATTTACGGCCCATAATGAACACTCTCTTTCAACTTTGGTTCTTAATTTTTTTTATGGATTTGTTCTTCAGCTTATGCAAAACTTCATCATTCGAAGAAACGGCATCCATTCACTTCACTCACAACCATTATTATACCGTAATTAAGTTATATGTTAAAAGATTAATAACTAGGAAGATCCTTTATAATATCTGACGCTTTTTTATGAAATGGCGATGTAACTTAGGAAGATCCGCACCGCATGTGCAATTAATGGACCGAAATCGAATAAGCTGATGCCAAAAACCAGCAGGCGAAGCGCTACTTCGCCTGCTGGTTTTGCTCCTCAAGATGCTTCCTTACTTTCTGAAGATATTCCGGGGCATCCATTGGATCTTCTACCACCAGCTCAATCAAACAAAGCATATCAGCGTTCTCCTTCTCTGCCTTTTTAATCGCAGCATCCAGCTCATAGTTTGTTCGTACCTGAGCAGTAAAGGATGGTACACCAAATACATCAGGGATTTTAGAATAATTCCATTGCGGGATTTGATTATACTTCTGGTTTTCCGTTTTTACATTTAATATTTTTTCAACGGTATACCCTTGATTGTTTAAAACGAATATAATAGGTTTGCAGCCATGTTCAAGCATTGAGCTGATTTCCTGAACAGTTAGCTGAAGGGATCCATCTCCGGTAAATAGCACGACTCTCTGGTCTGGTGCCGCAATGCAGGCTCCAAATGCAGCTGGTGCCGCATACCCTATGCTCTGCCAGCCTCCCTGGGCGATGTATGCTGCTCCATGAGGAAGTCTAACCTGCGACATTCCATAGGAAAGAGTTCCTGTGTCCACTACTACAATATCCTTTTCTTTGAGCATCTGCTGAAAACGGGGATAATAGTAGGCTGCCTTGATCGAATGATCTGCTTCTCCATTTGCTTCAACATCATTAGGAAAAGATATAGGGACCGTGCCCTCTTTCTGATGATATTCTATCGAATGTAATTCTCTAAGCATATCTTCTGCCATAACATTCGTGTACAAAGCTTCGCCCACTTTTACTGAATCTGGCTGTATGACTATCATTTTCATTGGATCGAGCTTTGCAGTATATTTAGCAAAATTCATATCCGATTGTAAAAAGCCTGCAGCAATAACACAATCGGCCTCTTCCACGATCTTACGGACCTGATTACTTCCAAAAGCTCCTCCATACATCCCGATATAATGAGTATGGCTTTCGTCAAAACCGCTTTTACCCTGCATCATAGAAGCTGCAGGGATATTCAGCTTCTCTACAAGAGCCTGTACAGAATCTTCTAAACCATGCCGGAGTGCGGCCAAATCAACCAGTGCTGCCATTTTACGTGACCCTTCCAGCATTTCCCGGATATGCGCTAAAGCTGCCTGCAAGGATTTTTGATTTGAATGAGCAGGTTCAGGTTCCTCCAATTTGTGCGTGACGATTGGCTTTGTAACAAGGTCAATCGCGACCATGACATACACCGGCTTTTTTGATTCTCTAGCGATCCTGATGGCCTTTGGTATTTCTATTTCAGCATTTTCAGGAGTCAAATTAGCCGTATATTCGGTTATGTTTTGATATACTTTGCGAAATACCTCATAATTTCCATCCATCAGCGTATGATGAAGCAGCTTTTTCTCGTTCTGTTCCTTCGAATTAGGAGAGCCGACAATATCTATAATCGGCACATTTTCACTATAAGCACCGGCTATTGCATTACAAGCACTCATCTCTCCTACTCCAAAGGTAGTAATCAGTGCCGCCATTCCTTTTACCCGTGCATAACCATCAGCTGAATATCCGGCATTAAGCTCGTTCGTCCATTGATGAAACGAATTCTTCCATAATTCTCTAGAGTGTCAAGCAGCGAAAAGTTATAATCTCCGGGTATACCGAAAATGTCCGTTATGCCTTCTTCCATCAAGCAGTCCAGCAAAAACTGACCCACAGTCTTTTCCTCTGCACCAGCCAAACTAATCCCTCCATTCTCTTTATGTTGTACTATCACTTTATACCCATTGCCTATTCCTCTAATCAGCCAATGTAGCTCACTGCATATCCAAATAAATATAAAAAAAGAGATATCTACAATAGATATCTCAAAAGCTATCGATGTTTACATAATAATATTACTTTTAATAGTCATTTAGAAAGGAACCAATCCTTTCATATACGTCTTTTATATCCTCTTTTGAATCCATTATACTAAATAGATTAAAGAAGCCGTGAATCTGCCCCTCTTCCCTTTTTAGGACAACTGGGACTCCAGCCTGCTGTAGTTTTTCAGCATACAGTTCTCCTTCATCACGCAGCGGATCATATTCAGCCGTGATTACAAGTGCCGGCGGAAGGCCGCTTAAATCCGGAGCGTTAATCGGTGCCGAAAATGGGTTCCCGGCATGCTCAGGATTTTGAACATACAACCGTCCGAATAACTGCATCGACTCTGTTGTTAAAAAGTAACCGCTGCCATTTTCCGTGTATGAAGGATATTTGTCTGGGTTAAATCGGTCAGTCACTGGATACAGTAATACCTGCTTAGCTATTTCCAGGCCGCTCAGCTCTTTTGCCATCATAGCCACAACAGTGGCCAAATTTCCGCCGGCACTGTCTCCTGCAACAGCTAATTTAGTCCGGTCGGCATTTAGTTCTTCTGCATACTCATACACCCATTTGGCGGCTGCAAAGCAATCGTTCGGTGCTGCTGGAAAAGGATTTTCGGGAGCTAAGCGATATTCAACGGCAACGAGCATATGATTTGAAGCTTTTACAATACTTCTGCATACAGAATCGTGAGTTTCCAGATCTCCATATACAAACCCTCCCCCATGGAAAAAGACTACAACAGGAAAAGGCCCTTCTCCTTCAGGCGTGTAAATCCTTACCTTAATAGTACTTTCTGCCCCTCTGATGTCCCGGTCGCTTACGTTGTGAACAAACTCTACCGAGCCTTTAGGCACTTCACTATTCCTATTACGGATATCCTCAAGAGAAGGAACATAGCCTTCCGGATAGGAAGGGATTAAATTCCCAAGAAAAAACTTCATTTTAGGATGTAATTCCGCCATTTCCAAACCTCACTTTATCTATTTTAATATGTATCCATAGTATTTATATTCTATGAATATACTTGCCAATCCTTTTTCATAAACTGTTTTTACTAAACCTCCTCTGTGTTATGTCGATTTAGTCTATTTAGATAATCGAATGATAGATTGGGCTGCTTCAAATTTTTTAAACTGGGTCATTGAAATAACCTTAAAATAAAAAGGCACCCGCCTTACTCTGAAGTATGGTGGATGCATGGGTAATAGAGTTAATCTTACTAGCTGCGTTTCTGTACTATATAAATTTTATATCAATCTCCAAGATTTCAGAACGGCTGCCAATCCGAAGCGGCGGACCCCAAAAACCGAAACCTGAAGAAACAAAAGCATGCAGATTGCCTTTTTTCAGATATCCCCAGTCAAGTTCGTAAATTTTCTTTGTGATTAAATGGTTCGGCGCCATCTGACCTCGATGGGTATGGCCTGACAGCAGCACATCTACACCGCTTTTTTCAGCGTTGTCTAATTCATATGGCTGATGATCTAAAGCAATAATCGGATAGCTTTTATCTAGATTGCTGGTTAGATCTGTAAATGGCTTTCTGTTTCGATCCATACGGTCCTTTCTTCCCACCAGGTAAAAGTCTTCTTCAATTTTGACCGTCTCATCCATCAGGATTTGAATATTAATGCTCCTCATAACGTCTACTAACTCCGAAATTCCCCCGCCATAATAATCATGGTTTCCGGGTACTCCATATACTCCAAGTGGTGCTTGCAGCCCTGCCATAATTTCATGCATATTCTTTCCGATGAATGGCTCCGGGTCATCATCAATAATATCGCCAGCCAGAAGGATCAAATCTGGTTTAATTCCATTCACTTTCTTAATCAGCCGCTTTGCGTGGCCTCTTCCTGACAGCCGGCCAAAATGCATATCGGAAGCAACTGCAAGCTTCAAAGATTTCCGCCTGCTTTTATTTTTTGCTACTGTAATCTGATATCTTCGGATAATTGGACTGTATGCATTAAACATACCGAATGCAAAAATCCCAATAAACAAAGCAATAACAAGAAACCCGGTATAATAAATGGCCTCCTGCAAAGGAACTCCACCCCATGTTATCCCCCATACAATGAGATCTGCTGCCGGAAAAAGCATGACACCGTACTGAAAAAAGCCAAACCAGAAAGAGCCAACCGCACGAAAAATATCCGACTTTTTCCTAAAAAAATAAGAATAAGAAATCATAGCCCATAATACCCAATACAAGAAAGGCTGGTCAAACCCAAATGATGAATGCAGCCACACCCACCCATTCCATCCCATAAAAAGAATCAATCCATTAAAAATAAGAAGAAGTAACATATATCGTAAGTATCCTCGTCTATTATCCATTCATTCTGCGCTCCCTTTTTGATAGACCTTCTTTTTATGATACCCTCCTTCCAACGTAATTCAAATATAATGTCTTGAAACCAAAATAAAAACACCTGGATGCATATGATCCAGGCGTACTTTCTTTAATGTAGTGATAAGGTAATCCATGAACTGTGTACATACAATTTAAGTTCTCAGCAAAATCAACAATCTGTCCAAAATAAATAAATGGATAAAAAAGGCGTTCCATCTATATTTCCTTCATGGAATAGTTCTAACTTTGCAGATACTGGATCCCTTGCTACAGTCAAACTTAAACGAACTTTTTTTACGCAAGTATAGTTTCAATTTTCTCAATTACATCAGAAGATAATGATACATCCACTGCTTTCACGTTTTCTTTTACCTGCTCTGGTTTGCTCGCACCAATCAAAGCACTTGCCACATTTGGCTGGCGGAGAATCCAGGCCAATGCCAGCTGGGAGATGGAGATTTCCAACTCTCTTGATATTTTTTCTAACTGCTCTACTTTTAACAGGACGTCATCCTGAAGCAATTTATCCATGAACATATTGGATTTTGCATCTGCAGCACGGCTTCCCTCAGGCAGCTCTGCTCCACGTTTATATTTCCCAGTAAGTACTCCCTGTGCAAGCGGTGAGAACACAATCTGGCTGATGCCATTTTGTTCGCCCAAAGGAATGATTTCCTTTTCAATATAACGCTGAAACATGCTGTAATTCGGCTGGTTTACTACAAGCCGGTCTAATAAATATTTGTCTGCCGTACCCAGGGCAGATTGGATTTGCTGGGCAGTCCACTCACTTACGCCCACGTATAAAACCTTTCCCTGGCGAACCATATCATCTATCGTTCGAAGTGTCTCGTCTACAGGAGTTTCAGGATCGAACCTGTGACAATAGTAAATATCTACATAATCCAGTCCAAGACGGTTTAAGCTTGCATGCAGCTGTTCAAATACATGCTTTCTTGATAGACCTTTGTCATTCGGACCTTCTCCCATCTGGCCGAAAACTTTTGTAGCCAGAATATAAGATTCTCTGGGATACTTCCGTAAAGCTTCACCTACGATTTTTTCGGCTTCTCCTCTTGCATATACATTAGCGGTGTCAAATGAGTTAATTCCTAAATCATAGGCTGCATCAATTGTAGACACAGCTGTATTTCTCTCAGTAGAATTTCCATATGTAAGCCAGCTTCCTAAACTTATTTCACTAACCTTTAATCCTGTCCGGCCCAGTCTGCGGTATTTCATCTTGCATTTCCCCCATTCATTTGTCAGCTAAATATATATAGCGCTTTCATAAGTGTAGCTAGTATACTTCTGTTTTGTCCATTTCTAGGCTCAGGTTGACGAAATTTTTATCGGAAAACTTCTATTATGATAAGATTAGGAGTGTAAATAATAATATTAAATCTTAGGAGTGTATAATATGAACCGGTGTGGATGGGTCAATCAGGACCCGCTTTATATAGATTACCATGACCTTGAATGGGGGGTACCTGTATATGATGATCGGCTCCTTTTCGAATATTTAAATTTAGAAGGAGCGCAGGCGGGGCTGAGCTGGTATACCATTTTAAAAAAACGGGAGAATTACCGCAGGGCGTTTGATAATTTTGAGATAAATAAAATCGTAAAATATAACGAACAGAAAATTGAACAGTTGATGAACGATAAAGGCATTGTCAGAAACCAGTTAAAAATACGGGCAGTTATAACGAATGCAAGGGCCTTTCAAAAAGTAACAGAGGAATTCGGATCTTTTCAATCCTATATCTGGTCGTTTGTTGATGGACAGCCTGTACAAAACCATTTCCAGGATTTAAGTGAGGTTCCAGCCAGCACAGAAATCAGCGATAAACTTAGTAAAGATTTAAAGAAACGGGGATTTAAATTTGTAGGTTCTACGATTTGTTACGCATTCATGCAGGCAGTCGGGATGGTGAATGACCATTTAACAACGTGTATTTGTTATAAGAAATCTCGGTGACTTAAACAACATAAAGCGGCAATGAAATTCGGGTAACTGTACATATTCCCTTTAAAGGAATTATATATTACATAATGAAAATTAAATCCAATTGTATATAAAATTAAGTCAAGGATTAGGAGGTTGAAAAATGAGTACAGTGACTCTTCCCTCTTGGTTTTGGATGATCTACTATTTATTCTTGCTGATAACGGTTGGAACGGCCACATTTTGTCTAATTAGGTCAAGGATGACAGGCTGGTCATTACTTGTAATAGGAATTTCATGTTCTCTTCCTATTGTCAGCTTATTAAATAGTATAGGCCGAGAAGAAGGAATGAACGAATTTGAACATTTGTATAATCAGTTACAGCAAGGGTCACTCTGGTCCTTTTATGTATTTTTAGGTTATCTCTATACATTGGTATGGTGGTTTTTGTTCTTGAAGAAAAACTTTCTTAAACTAAAAGGCTGAACTTATCTATAAACGGGGATTCCTAATTGGGAAGCCCCAATTTTTGTAAGGTTTATTGACTAGCGTTTTAAAGCTCAAGGATGTTCCGCATCATTTTTGCGGTGAACTCAATTTTAATGATGAATTAATAAACCAAAATGGAAGATTTGCAGCGGATTCTTTGCTGGGGTTAAATCCGGTAAATCTGAAGGATTATCATAGTAAACAGCCGGACGGCAGGCAAGTGCCTCCGTCCCACTGTTATTAGACGATAGGTGCACCCACAAGATATGCAGTCTCAGTCTAATCTTTTAAATGAGATGAAAGAACAAACCTCACATTTTACTTTCTGTAAATATTTGGAAGCATATTCCAAATTTGTCTGTTACATTGCCGTAAGCTGGACTAAAAAACGTTTCCTGGAGCGGCATATTTACTTGACCGTCCTTAGCTAAGGCATCGAAAATTTGTTTGGATTTCTCTGCATCACCAATTGTTATACAGATGGTAACTTGATTTCCGCTTTGATGGGGCTGACCTGGGAACGTATCTGAAAGCATCAGATGGGTTTCACCAACCTGAATGGTTGCATGCGACACACGGTCCTTGGCTTCTTCAGGTAATGGAAATTCTGCATTTTCAGGCATTTCACCGAAAGATTGGACAAAAAGAACCTCGGCTTCCAAAGCTTCTTTGTAAAACTGAATGGCTTCTTTTGCATTTCCGTTCATCACTAAATACGGGATTAATTTCATGGTCATTCTAATCATCTCCTTGGGAATTTTTATAAAATATGTATGCTGTCACTTAGAAGAAATTAAGATAAAAAGGAATGGCGAAGCAGCTGTTGTGGAGCCTATCAATATACCTGCTTTTTTCCATGATTATCCTCTTCTTGATTATAAATCACAGAACGTATGTTTGCAAACAAATTCCATAAAAATACCGCAATATTAGAAAGCTATATATTAATTGATCCATACTCTTCCATTTCCTTCCCTCGCAGTTATTTTCGCTCTATCGAGGGTTTCCAGAAAAGGGATCATATGCTTTCGGGACAGTCCCAAGACGTCCTTTGCTTCTCCTACTTCAAAGCTCTTCGCTGTTTTTTCCTTCAGCTCCTGAACGCCCTTATTAAAAGCATCACCGTGAACAAATAATTGTTCGTCTAATCCCACGATGAGGTTCTCGTCGATTAAAAAATGCATAATATCTGCTTCCAGCACTGCTGGCAAACCAGCTTCCATAAAGTATTCCTTGAAGGGACGAACTTTTAAGTGATCCTTCCGTACCGCTTCTATCATAGAATCTGCCCTTTTGCTCCAGCTGGAGGGAATGTGCGGAGTAAAACCGGCTGAAGAAATAAAAGGTCCGTTACGTTTCCAGAATCCCTTTTTTTCCCCTTCCGCTAGTAAAAACTCTGTTAACTCCCTCGGCATGCCTTCTTCGAGTTCCGATAGAAGTTCAGCTTTATTTATGCCGCATTTTAAGGAATTTTTTTGATGGTAATCCTCGATTTTTTCCTTAAGTATTTCCTCGAACCTAATTGTCACATCGATATGTGTGACATACCCAGGCTTATAAATTATAAATGCCGGGGCTTTGAGAACAGCTTCTAATTCATTACTTGAGAGTGCGGTTTCTTGGGCCAATAACTCTTTAGATATTCCTTTTTTACGATTAATGACATCAAGGACTCTATCCTCAGGCCTGCCCTCTTTTTTCTTCATCAATAATTCAATAGTATCCTTACCAAATCGATACTTCTCACCTGCTGCTTCAATGACCCATCCTCCTCCGACCGTTTCAGCCGGGCTGGGACGCCGCAGTATAAAACGGTCACCCCTTTTGACTGCAATCTCTCGATCAAGGCGGATCTGGCACAATACATCTTCCTGAGATGAGTTTAATTCGTTACGGTCAAAAAATACAATTTTCCCCATAACCTCAGATGTGCCGATATAGCATTTGATCGGCATGCGCTGTTTAATATTCCGAGATAATTCCTTAACAGTTGACAAAGCAACATCAAGTACAGTTGTCACTTTATAATCGCTGTTAGATACAAGAACATCCCCGCGAACCACTTCATCATTAGACAGATTTGCTACATTAACAGCAGCCCGCTGACCGGCAAAGATTTGTGAGGCCGGTTTGTTATGCACCTGAAGCTGACGGGCTCTGGTTTCCACATTCCCTGGTAAAAGATAGAGCTTTTCCCCTTCCTCAAGAGAGCCGTTATATACCGTACCCCGAACAATCGTTCCGTGTCCTTTCACAGTGAAAACCTGATCAATAGGAAGCCGGAAAGCTCCTTTGTGATAAACGGGCTGATGTTCATTCAGCTCTTTAAGAATTAAGCCTTTAAGTGCATCGATCCCTTTGTTCGTTAAGCTGTCTACACGTACAATGTTACTTTTTTCAAAAATGCTGCCTTCCAGTTCAAGGGAAATTTCTTCTTGTACCAGTTCCTGAAATTCAGGATCGACTTTGTCGATTTTTGTTAGAACTACAATTCCCTTTTTCACACCAAGAAATTGAAGAATTTCTAAATGTTCTTTTGTCTGCGGCATAACTCCTTCATCAGCAGCCACCACTAGGATGACTAATTGAATTCCCGCAGCCCCGGCAATCATCTGACGGATAAACCTCTCATGTCCTGGTACATCAATGATGCTCACTGAAAGCTTCTCGTCTTCATATAGCGGTGCAAATCCCAGTTCAATGGAAATCTGCCGCTCCTTTTCTTCTTTAAGACGGTCTGTATCCACATTTGTTAAGGCCTTCGTTAATGACGTTTTTCCATGGTCAATATGGCCTGCCATACCTATCGTATAGTATTTTTTCATCGTTTTCCCTCGCATGCTGCCTATATTTACCTCATCTTTTTTATTAGAACATACATTAAGTATAAAGGAGGAAAGCCATAATTTCTAACTGCGGATAAGGATTTAAAGCCATATCCATTTCATTAAAAATTTTGTAAAATAATTCTATATATTATTTATTTTGAAAAAGAGAGGAAAAATTAAAATGGAATATGTGAAACTTGGAAATACAGGGTTGGATGTTTCCCGGCTTTGTCTTGGTTGTATGAGCTTTGGAGATGCAAAGCGATGGATACATAAATGGATACTTGATGAAGAGAACAGTCGCCCTATTATTAAACAAGCACTTGAGCTTGGTATCAATTTTTTTGATACGGCTAATTCCTATTCAGGTGGAACAAGCGAGGAAATTGTTGGTCGTGCTTTAAAGGATTATGCCAATAGATATGAAGTTGTTATCGCTACTAAGGTTTTTTTCCCTATGCATGATGGTCCAAATAATAGTGGACTTTCCCGGAAGGCAATCATGAGTGAAATCGATAACAGCCTAAGAAGGCTCGGAACAGATTATGTAGACTTATATATGATTCATCGTTGGGATTATAATACTCCTATCGAAGAAACGATGGAAGCATTGCATGATATTGTGAAGTCAGGAAAGGCAAGATACATTGGAGCTTCTTCCATGATGGCGTGGCAATTTTTAAAGGCGAATCATGTAGCGGAGAAAAATGGATGGACTAAATTTGTATCAATGCAAAATCATTATAATCTGTTATACCGAGAAGAAGAGAGGGAAATGATGCCTCTTTGCAAAGAAGAGAAAATTGGTGTGATACCTTATAGTCCACTCGCTTCAGGAAGGTTGACTCGCGATTGGGCGGAAACTACATTCCGTTCAGAAACTGACCAAGTTCAGAAAGCTAAGTACGATTCGACTGTCGATGCAGACCGTTTAGTTGTAGAGAGGGTTGCAGCAATAGCAGAAAAACACGGAGTTCCTCGTGCTCAAATTGCACTTGCTTGGTTGTTACAGAAAAAACCTGTAACAGCTCCCATTATTGGTGCTACAAAAACGTCTCATCTTGAGAATGCCGCAGCCGCTTTATCAATTAATTTAACACCCGAAGAAGAAGATTTTCTAGAAGTACCATATGTACCCCATCCAATAAGTGGTTTTGGTTTGAAGTAATTTCGGTGTGTTGATTGAGCATCTTACATTAAAATATAATTTACAAAAAGAGAGCCAATTTTCCTTAGTAGGAAGATTGGCTTTTCTTTTTATGACTTTTATATACTTGAACCAATATACCCTGATATAGAAAAATACTTAACAAATAAATTTTCCTAAAGCTATGCTAAAAGCAGTCTGTTTTCAGGTGCGAAATCCACTGCTTTTATCCATGTTTTTATGTATATTTTTATGTATATTTTTTCCTATGCGGGTACTCCAAAAGGAAGGTTTACCCATAACACAGGGAGTTTTATTTATGTTCGCATTCTTTTATAAACGTTTTATTTTAGTAAACACTCTATTGATCATAATATTTAGACTCTATTATTCTCAATGAGCGTTCTAGTCATAAAATATTCCAGGTTTTTTCTGAAATAGCGCTGGTTAACAAACGAAATGACCAGGAGGACTGCATTAATAAGAAAAAGGACGATCGAGCCTGTAGACCATGAATGAAAGTAAAACAAAAGAATTAAAGTCATGCAGGATAATATGAAGCTTGTAGTTAGGGCGCGTAAAGCGTAAACCTGACCTGAACGATAGCTGTATATTCGCTGAATTTCAGGGCCACAAGGCTTGTTTATTATGATGTGATCCATTTTAAATTCATTACGGAAGTAGTTTTCCCATTTGTTCCAAATCACAAAACCGAACAACAAACTAACCTGGTGAATGACATATCCCAGTATGAACCCAAAACCAATGAGCAAGGCTGTGAGTCCCAGAAGCGAAATGTCCCATTCTTTCAAAAAACGAATGAAAGCTTTTTTATCGTCAATGGTGAAATAGGTAAACATAACTGAAATAAACAGCCAGCCTGGCATTCCCCATCTTATCATTTGTTTTGCTTCCAAATTCATATGTAAATCTTCCTTCCCCCAGGTAATTCAATGAAGGGAACGGCATCCCTTAAGTGATTAGCTATCTCTACTATATCATCAAATTCTTATTAATGCTTTCTCCTCTTTATCCATACATCTATTTGCTAATAGATTGGGTCTAATTATAATAGATTTTTATCTAAATGAAAAAAATCAGAAGCACCAAGGCTATTACATAGTCATATTTTAATAGTGGTTCATAGATTACTAGTATTGAAGCAGAAAGGGGAAATTAATATGGGAAAAAAAGAGAAAAAGATTGCTAAGCTTGTAGACTCATTACTGAAAAGGAGAAAAAAATGTATAAATATTAACGTATTCAATATGGTAGAGCCTGATCTAATAGGAGAAGCCGGGATGATGCAGAAACCTGCAGCCGGGATGATTCCTAAAAAAGCTAAACCAACCACAGCCCAAGCAGGATTAAATGCGGCAGCAGAAGCTGAAAAAACCGTTAAAAGTATCAACCGCGGTCCAGGTTCAGTTAATTCAGGCCGCAGAGTACCTAAAGATGTGCCAGTAGAGATTAATGCTAAAGGTATAACAGCTGCTGAGTTAGGAATAAATCAACATGGATTCCTTATGGGACCACAGTAAATTAGACTAAAGATTTTCCGATTTAAATAAAAAACGAGTTTGAACAAAAAAGAGGAATTTCGTAAGGGAATTCCTCTTTTTTCTTATAGCTATACATTCAATCCCACAGACCGAAATTTTGTAACTTATTCGGAATGCAGCGCACCAATGGCCCCGCTGTACTCTCCTCTTTCCAGTTCTTGATAAGTAAACCCAAAAATCTCAGTTGTCTGTTTTAAGTTCTTCTTAAACATTCTGCTGCCATTCATCGTATTTCCGATATAAAGAATATCTTTCACACCTTTGAGTTGAGCATTTCCTGCAGCAAGTAAAACAACGGTCTCAGTAATCATGCCTACAAGGGCGGCGAGGAGATCTTCATTTTTTATCTCTCCGTGCCTCAGGCCTTTGCCAAAATTGCTTGCGGTGTAATGGCCTGGAATAGGAGACTCTAGAGGTTCATAAATATCTTTAACTTGGAGATCCATCATACTGCGATCACCGATTTCAGCCATCCTGCAGATTTCCTGAAAGTCTCGTTCTCCAGTCAAAACAGAGGCGAGCCCCATAAGAGTTCCGCCGCCTACACCCGAACCGGTAAGCCTGATTGTTTCTTTTCCTGTTATATAATGGATAGAAGTGCCTGTCCCAATGTTGGCCAGAATAAACCCAGACTTGAGCAGCGGATGAGAAGGCTCAAGCAGATAGCGGATTCCTTCGGTGACGGCAGTAAACTCATCTACCAAATGCAGGTCTGAAGTCTTCAGCTTGTCCTGTATATAAGCTGCTTTTCCTCCAGTTATGGAAATTCGGGCATTAGGAACTACCAGCTTGATCCATTGTAAAAAGGAATCCAGAGTATCATATGAATATTTCTTAAGGTGCAGCCTGCCTTTTTCATAATAAACCGCTTTTAGAAGCGTTCCCCCTGCATCCAGGCCGATCGTTTGGCTCTCTGCCATCAATTTCACCTCTAAGTCTATCATTTCTTAGTTCATAAATTTAAATTCTGTAAAACTGCCATTTTGTGTGGCTGTTACCTCTAGCCGTGCATCAATTCGCTCTTTCAGCTCCGGAACATGGGAGATGATGCCCACAAGGCGGCCGCTGTTTTGTATATCCACCAATGCTTCGATCGCATTATCTAATGATTCGGGATCCAGCGTTCCAAATCCTTCATCAATGAACATGGTTTCCAAAGAAACACCGCCTGAATACTGCTGAACCACATCAGCAAGTCCTAAAGCCAGCGCGAGTGCCGCTTTAAAGCTCTCGCCGCCTGAAAGGGTCTTAACATGGCGCTCTTGGCCTGTATATTGATCATAAACAGAGAGCTCAAGCCCGCTCTGTACATTTTTGCGGGTAGGATCTACTTTTCTTATAAGCTGATACCTGCCGCTCGTCATTTTGGTCAGCCTCAGGTTCGCTTCCTGAAGAATATCATCAAGGAAAGCAGCGAGAACAAATCTTTCAAATGTAATACGGAACGGATTCTGGCCGCGGGCAATTTCATATAAGTGCCCAACAACCTTATATTTCTCGTCCAGCTCTTTTTGTTCCTCGAGCATCTCCTCCAGCTTCCTATGAATCTGCTGATTTTTCTGCAGCTGTACAATCACATTTCTGCTCTCAATCTTGTGCTGCTCAAGCTCCTGATTAATTGCAGCAAATGCTTGTTTGAGAGAATCTAAATCGGGCTTTTCCAACCCTTTCAGCTTCAGCTCTAAATCGTGCAGGAGCTCTTTTACCCGGTTGTAATTCTGTTCATATTCCGCAATTACCTCTTCCAGTCTTTTGACTTCATGTTCAGGCTTCTTTGCACTCTTATAATCTCCATACTTCTCAAATCCCTGATTCTGCATATCTGTCACAAAGCGTGTGCGCTCTTGCTCCAGTTCTGCCTTCAACCCGGCAAGCCGTTTTTCAGCAGAATCCTTCAAGGCCTGGACATTGGATTCCTGCTGCTTAGCTCTATGAAGATCCTGCTGAGATTTTTCAAGAGCTGCCTGCATTTTTTGCAGATTGGCAGCAGCCAGTTTAAGTGCTGATTCAAAAGCTGTGAGTGAGCGGATTTCTTCTGGCAGGGAATTCTGGATGCTTTGAAGTTTGGAACTGGCTTCATTGTAATCCTTGACCGCTGTTTCTTCTTCCGTGGCATACGTTTTGATTTTTTCTCTTATAATGTTTTTTTCTTCTTTAATTTTTCCTAACTGAGCCGTAATCACAGGCTGCTGGCTTTTGATTTTGTTTAAAATAGCAAGCTCGTTCGAATAGGATATTTGCTGCTGCTGAAATTCAGACTGGTAGTGAGACAGTTCCTTGAGTTCAAATTCAGGAAGTGCCTCCTTCATGCCGAGCACCCGGTCTTCGAGAAGCCGATTAGCTCCTTCAAGAGCAGATTTTGCCTGGTAATATCTAGTTTCTGCCAGACTCTTTTCTTTTTCAGCAGCAGCCAGGAGTTCCCGTTTCTCGTTCAGCTCTTCTTCAGACGGCATATCACCAAGTATTGATGCCGGCGCAGGATGGCTGGTAGATCCACAAACGGCGCATGGCTCTCCGTCTCTTAGAAGAGAGGCAAGAATTCCAGCATGAGAGTGTCTCCATTTATTCTCGAGCTCCGCCAGGCTATCTCTTGCCCCTTGTAAATGACCTGCTTTAAGCTGTAGGTCTTTTTCCCGGGACACAAATATCTTTTCTTCACTTAAGGATTCCGTGTGGCTCTGTTTAATCCGGTCAAGATCTGTTATCAGTCTTTTCACTTTCTCCAGAGCTCTTTCTTGTTCAGAAAACATCAGTGCTGCAGTATCGCTTTCTTCCTTCTGGATATAAAGCTTTTCTTCTTCTGTTTCTATCGCAGCAGACCTATTCTCAGCCTTTTGTTTATTCTCTTTTGCCATGCGAAGCTTTTGCTGCAGCTGATCGGTCTCTTTCTGAAGGCCTGAATACACTGATACAGATTCTCGAAGACCCTTTAATCGATGAATTTCGGCAGAAGCCTGTTCACGCTGTTCTTCTCTGCCCTGCTCCTGCTGATATCTTTCTTCAGCCTCTTTAACTGCCTGTCTCAGATTCTCAGCCTCTTTTGCCAGGTTAAAAGCTTCATCCTCTGTGCTTTTCACCTGTCTGCCTACTTTCAGGTAAAACTCTTCCTGCTTTTCAAGATGGGCCGCTTTTGAAGCAAGCAGAATCCTCTGTTTAATCGATTCTATTTCACCTTTTTTCGCTTCGAGCTCTTCCTTGTTCCGATGGAGGCTGTCACGCTCCTTAAGCTTGGTTAGCAGCTCCTCAGCCTGATAGATTTTCTGCTGAATTCCATCCCTTGTTAGCTGCTTTTTCTTCTCTTCTGCCTCAAGACTCCTGCTTTTTTCGTCAAGAGCCCCAATCTGCCCTTCTAAGAGAGATAGAATTCTCAGCTCGTTTGGATCTTCTGCATTCATTTCAGCCAGAAGTTCTTCATTTTCCCCCGCCTGAATATCCTTGATCAATGTTTTTCGTTCATTTTTATTGGCTTCAGCATGCTTTTTAAGAAGAGTCGCTTCTTCTTTCAGCTTTTCTTCTATTCTTTTATAAATTTCCGTATGGAATAGACGCTGCAGAATGACTTCCTTATCTTTACTTTCCGAAGTCAGAAGTTTCCTGAATTCCCCTTGCGGAATCATGAGAATCTGCCTGAACTGGTTGGCATCTAGACCGATGATCTGTTTAATCTTTTCATCCACTTCACGAACATTTGCCCCTAAGAGCTGTTTTTCGCCGTAATCATCTATTTCATACAGCTCTGCTTTAGCAGTAACTGTAGTGTTTCCCCCTCCGGACTTCTTTTTACGTTCCTGCTGAGGTGAGCGGTATATGTAATACGCTTTTCCTCTAAGAGTAAATTCTAATGAAACCTCTGTCAGCAGATCTTCCTCCGCAAACTGGCTCCTCAGTTCCTGTCCGCTTCGGTCTTCTCCGCTTGCCTTTCCATAGATAGCAAAACTCAGGCCATCAAAAATAGTCGTTTTGCCAGAACCTGTTTTTCCAGATATCACAAACATAGTCCGGCTGCCGAGAGAGGAAAAATCAATTTCCTCTTTCTCCGCATAAGGCCCAAAAGCCTGCATGGTGATTTTGAGCGGTTTCATTAGAAATCACCCTCTCTCTTTGTTTTTTCAATGACCGCTGTCATTACAGCCATCTTAGAGTCATTAAAGCTGCGTTCCGTCATATTAGAATAAAAGGTCTGGAACAAATCCAGCTCTGACTTTTTGTCATCTCTCTGGGCCGAGTAGGACTGTTTCCGCTTCATATCGGTGATGTCCCACTTTCTTTCAAGGTGAAGTATATTCGGATATACCTGGCGCAGCTTGCCCATCGGATCAATAATGGTCCCCTCATCCAGCAGAGTCACTTTCATATAATCTTGAATTCTTTGAGACTGATAAAAGGAAGGATCCAGCAGCTCTTCCAGATGCCCTGCAATTTCCCTCATATCGTTTCGAGGCTTCAAAGAACGGCACTGCAGATCAAAGGATCCGTCATCTTTCATTTCAATAATGGAAACTGCCTTTTTCTGCTTCGCTTCTGAAAACGAATATTTCATCAGGGATCCGGAGTAAAATACCTTAGGGTGCTTAATAGCATCCGGACTGTGGAGGTGGCCCATTGCTGTATAATTAAAGCAGTCAAAAAGATCAGCAGATACACAACCAGACCCGCCCACAGATAAGCTGCGCTCTGAATCAGAAGTTTTCCCGCCAAGCACGAACGCATGTCCAACCAATACATTCGGTTCATTTGGATTCAGTTTTTCTTCTATTTTACCGATCAAAGCTTTCATAGCATCCTGATGAGAATGAATACTGCTGTCATTGAAAAGATAACGGACTGTTCCAGGCTCTGCATAGGGAATGCTGTAAAAGTTCACTCCACCTATCTGCACAGGTGTGAGATCAGCAGAGAGCTTGCCCTGGATAAATAACCGGCTTTGTTTATACCAGCTTGTCCCAAAGGACAGCCTCTCTGCACTATCATGGTTCCCGGCAATTGCTACTACTGGTATTTTCATGTCTACATTGATCTTAAACAGAATTTCATCCAGCAGCTCGACCGCTTCAGTGGGAGGAACAGAGCGGTCGTATAAATCTCCAGCAATAATAACCGCATCCGGCTGCTCCTCTTCCACAAGCTGAACAAACTGGACTAGCATCTCTCTCTGTTCTTCTGTCATATGAATGCCATGGACAATCTTGCCTAAATGCCAATCGGCAGTATGTATAAATTTCAATTTATTCACCTCATACGTGGTTAATCTCTATCACGATTTTTATTTATCTTCTATTATAGCAAAAACAAATGGTATTCATAGCCTAAATCACGAACGCACGTTCCAAAGCGTTCGACATTTCTATTTCTAAAAATGGCTGTCATTGGAACTCATAAAAATAGACCTTTGAAAAGGCCCTCGTTTTACTAATATGTTTATATTCTTTTTTCAACATGGCTCTAAACTGTAAAGCTATCGCAGTCATAAACTTGAAACTTCGTCTTTTGAGAAATAGTGAAATAGTTTTAATGTATCCTTCAGAGTCAGCTCCCCTAAAATAAACCACTCCGTTTCAAATACAGGAACTCTCTAAGAGCTTCAGTGGTGTGTGTTATATATATATTTTTCTTTTTATTACTATTTACCTATCATTCAATTCGTCCTTAAAATTCCTTTTCTAAAATAATACTTTTCTTAAGTTTGAAAAATTCCATTTATTTAAAAACTATGAGAAAATAATGTCGATCAACAGAATACGCTTACATATGTTTCTGTTTCATTCCATGCAGCTGTGTGCAGACTAACAAATAAAATCTGCACCGGTATTTTAAGAAGGAGGAGAAGTATGAAATCATCCGCAGAACGCGCAAACTCAAGGCGTATTACGGGAAATATCTTCAAGGGATCAGTTGGCAATCTGATCGAATGGTATGACTGGTACGTCTACTCTGCCTTTGCTGTATATTTCTCGGCAGAATTCTTTCCAAAGGGAGACCCGACCTCCCAGCTGCTTAACACGGCAGCCATCTTTGCTGTAGGATTTCTGATGCGTCCGATCGGCAGCCTTTTGATGGGCCGCTATGCAGACCGCCATGGCAGGCGGGCCGCACTTACATTGTCCATAACCGTCATGGCTGGAGGATCCTTGATCATCGCCCTTACACCGAGTTATGAAACGATAGGCGTAATGGCACCGATTATCCTGGTACTCGCCCGCCTGCTGCAGGGTTTATCCTTAGGAGGCGAATATGGAACCTCGGCAACGTACTTATCCGAAATGGCAAGCAGCGGACGCCGCGGCTTCTATTCAAGTTTTCAATATGTGACACTTGTTGCCGGCCAGATGGTGGCACTTGGTGTCCAGATTATTCTTCAGCAAATCTTAAACGAATCTGATATGAATTCCTGGGGCTGGAGAATTCCATTCGTCATCGGAGCTCTGGGAGCAGTAGCTGTGTTATGGCTGCGCCGCACAATGGACGAATCAGAGCAGTTTGAAAAAATGAAAACAAAAAACAGTGAGAACGCCGGTACTGTAAAGGTTTTAGTGAAATATCCTAAAGCTGTCCTAACGGTAGTAGGTCTGACTCTTGGAGGAACTGTTGCTTTTTATACGTATACAACCTATCTTCAGAAGTTCATGGTCAACACAGTCGGAATTGCCAAAGAGCAGGTCAGCTGGATCAACTTTATCGCATTGCTGATATTCGTAGTTCTTCAGCCGCTGGCCGGGGCGCTTTCTGACCGGATTGGGCGCCGTCCGCTTCTTATGGGCTTCGGTATATTTGGAACACTATTGACCGTTCCCCTATTCCTGCTTTTGGAAAAGACGGACAGCCCCTTTGCAGCTTTCTTGCTCATGATGGCCGGACTCATAATTGTCACTGGGTATACTTCCATTAATGCAATTGTAAAAGCCGAACTTTTCCCTACCAAAATCCGGGCCCTTGGTGTAGGATTTCCTTACGCAATTACAGTGGCCGTCTTTGGTGGAACTGCAGAATTCATAGCTCTCTGGCTGAAAAACATTGGATATGAATCACTTTTCTACTATTACGTAGCTGCGTGTATTGCTATAAGCTTACTAGTATACTGGCGTATGGCTGAGTCTTCAAAGGAATCGCAAATTGAGGCAGAATATCGTAATTAAACACTGAAGCCGACCATTAATTGGTCGGCTTTTTATATTTAAGGCGTGACTGCACTTTGTATTCTTATTTCGGCGGAACATAAACTGCCCTCTTGCGCGCGATATCAGCTATGCTGTGCGCGAGAAAACAAATGCTTGCGCGAAAACCATTAACCACCAAGCGAAAAAGCCGGAATCAGCGCGAAACCATTTTCTCCCGTAGAAGTTTCTTATGATGAAACCAGCTCTATTAAAAAATTATTCCATATAACACTATGAATTTATGCTATGATAAAACAAAAATCAACGTTAAGAGGAAAAATTATGTATGTATCAGGACAAATAATTCTGGTGTTGGTTTCCATATTTTTTACCGCCTATCAAAAAATCGTCTATGATGAGCCCTTTGTAACATTCGACTTTTTAATTTTCACTTTAATTGCCTGGCTTGTCGGCTGGCAGTATGACCTGGCTAGATATTATGCTGCAAAAGCCAAATTGAATGAAACAAGTTATAAACAATTAATTGACTTGCTGCCTGACACCATTTATATTCATCGGGACTTCAAGGTCATTTATGCCAATGAAGCGGCGGTTCACCTAATAGGCGCCACAAGTAAGAAAGAGGTAATTGGGAAAAGCCTGCTTGACTTTATAGTGCCAGAGTATCATCCCCGGTTAATGGAAAGAGATAAGCAGATCAAGAAACAAAAACTTCCAATCCATACGATTGAATATAAGATAAAACGTTTTGATGGTACTTTGCTTTTCTTTGAAGCTTCTTCCCTGGAAATTGTTTTTGGCGGCAAACAAGCCGTTCTTACAATCGGAAAGGATATTACAGCAAGAAAAGCTGAAACCGAACGGATTCTTCAAAAGTCCGAAAAGCTGGCTCTATTAGGCCAGATGGCTGCAGGCATTGCACATGAGATACGCAATCCCCTCACTTCCATAAAAGGATTTATTCAGCTGTTTCAGGCAAATTATCCTCAAGAAAAATATACAGAAATTGTTTTATCTGAGCTTGAACGAATCAATTCCATCGTAGGAGAATTCCTGGTCCTAGCAAAACCGACTGCAGCTGTTTTTGCTGAGCAAGATGTAAAAATCTTGATAAAAGATGTGGTTACGCTAATAAATAATCAGTCCATGCTGAATAATGTCCAAATCTTCGTAGAGTTCGACAGACACCTGCCAATGGTCAGCTGTGAAGAAAAACAGATCAAGCAAGTTCTGTTAAACCTCCTTCAAAACTCAATCGAAGCCATGCCGAAGGGCGGAAATATTGATGTGAGGGTTAAGGAAAAAGAAGAAGGTAAAATCTCCATTCAGATTATTGACCAGGGCATAGGGATACCAGAGGAACGAATCTCTACACTTGGCGAACCTTTTTATACCACAAAGGAAAAAGGGACCGGCCTCGGCCTCATGACCTGCTATAAGATCATCGAAGGCCATAACGGAAAACTTAATATTGAGAGCAAATTAAATGAAGGAACCACCATTGAAATTATTCTGCCGACGATCACTCAGCCATATTTGCAGAGGGATATGAGCCATTCTTAATGAAAAGTAAAAATGCCGCATACAATATCAACTTTTGTGTGCCGGCATTTTTTTATTTATTTAGCACTTATTTCTACCTGATAATCTATTGAAGCATAGTTGATTGATTTTTCCGCTTTCTTTGCCGTCCAGATGGGACACCAAACAAAATTTAACAAAAAATTAACAGAAAAGAGAATCTTCCTTTATCATCTTGTTTTAATCTAGATAAGAAAGGAGCGGATCATATATGGCAGCCAATAACCTGGAATTACTTGTTAAGGTAAAAAAGAGTTTGGAGGAACAGCTGCAGGCATTCGAAAAATGTGAAAATGAATACAATTTTAAAATAGCTGAGCTTAAGCAGCAGTACGAATTGTTGAACAATACCGACTCCGTGTCTAATAAAGAAAAACTATTAGAACTAATCTCGAATACCATTCAATATGAGGAAGCTCAGTTTAAAAAATTCCTTGCGCACAAAAGAAATCATGAAGGTAGCCTAAATCATAACCTATACCTAGTTTGCAAATCATTAGCAGCACTGCTCAGCAAGCATCCTTATAGACATTTGTGTATAAGTTAACCCTGAAGATTAGCCCTGAAAGTAAATAAATGGCAGCAGATTTTGTTCTCTGGAAATCTGCTGTTATCTTTTTTTAGTGCTAAATTAATGAATCATTTATTAAATACGTCCATCCCGGCATGAACATAATTTCCCAGATTTTCACATAAAACTTACCTAATTTGCTCTTCAATAAATAAATGATTCAAGCTTTTATTAAATGCGATTTCAGCATTATCCCCTACACTGACAGCAAGTTTTTTTCCTTTCCATAGCTTAGTCCCGCACTTAAAACGCCCATGATCTTGTTTCACAAGATAAACCTCGATAAATGAATTTTTATGGAATAATAAATTGAACTTCACTGGGAAACCCCCTTTTTCATCCTCCGTTTTTCACAAGACTTCGAACTATTGGAGTTCTCCGTTTACGGTCAGAGTCAGACAGAGAGGAATTACTCATATCATTCCATTACTTTTACTTAAATTCAAGCAGACCGTCATTGACCACTTTTCCTCGTCTAACATCCAAATTTGCTTTGACCGTCCCATCTTTCGTGATTATATGGACAATATAGATGCCTTCCCCAGGATAGTAATCAACATGCGATACGATAAAAGGCAGTTCAGGATAATTTACATCTAAATACTCTCTTGCAATTTGCTTACTCTCCATTTTTGTTACCGGATTCCCATAAAAAAATACAAGCAAAAATATTAAAGCTGGAAGTGTAACCAAAGCAAGCGGTAACCAGATTTTTATACGCACAGTTTATCGATCCCCTTTTTGGTTCAGCTTTACCTGCGCTAAAGGAAAGTGATTAAAGTACGATATTATATTTTTGGATGGTAGATATTATACCTGTAGACTTGCATCTGAAAATTTGGATTTACTTTAGAAAAATGGCATAAATGCAGGCTGCTAATAAAAAGAAAATTAAAATGAATCCAGATAACGCAGTCTGTGTTGGAAACAGTATTTGATCAAAAAAGGAGGCCAGTTTAAGGTTTGACAGGAGGGTTTTTTTCTACATCTGGCCTTATCATCTATAGGATTTATGGTCTTTGCATATTTCTCTTATTTTTTCACCTTAAACGATTGACACTAACCAGTTAGTAATGATATTATAGAAAATTTGATAAAAAACTCAACTCATGTTATGATGGAGTATAGATACATGGAGGTGGGTTAATGTTTGAAGTTGGAGATAACATTATTTATCCGATGCATGGAGCTGGTGTCATTAAAGGAATTGAAGAGAAAGAAATTCAGGGAGTAACCCAGAAATACTACGTCATTCAAATACCGATGAACAATATGCAATTACTGATCCCCACTAGTCAAGCAACATCACGTATACGGATGGTTGCTGATGATCTTTCCCTGGGCCTTGTATTAGAAGTTTTCCATTACGGAGAATCTGATCGAACCTTAACCTGGAAAGAGCGTTATAAGATGAATTCCGATAAGATGAAAACAGGAAAACTGCAAGAAGGCGCTGAGGTTGTACGTGATTTAACCCGAATGCAAAATGAAAAAAAACTTAGTTCTAACGAAAAACGGATGTTAGAAAATGCCCGGATCATTTTTGTTGGAGAATTAAGTTTAATCAGAGGCATTACGGAGGGCCAGGCGGCAGATTTGTTAAAAATCTAAATTTCAGTCTTCTATTAATTACCGCGAACAATAAAGATTGGTTTGTACGATATCCGTCCTAAACACGCTGCATATTCCCCCTTTGCCCATCCGATACCCAAACATCGCTTTACTGCCCCCTTTCAGATTAGAAAGAGAACAGCCTCCCTCATAGAAAAATTGCACATCTTTCAAGAAGGGTTTACAAGCTATGTTCAAAATAATTAATTCTGTTGAATACACCTAAAGGAGCTTACACAAAATGAAGTACTTATGTGTTAAAGATTGGGAAATGAACGGCAAAGTTTATTTTAAAAAAGACAAAAGCTATAAAGGCAGAGAAGTCAAGGCCGCGCTCGATAAACAGGAAAACAGCGTTAAAATGATCGGCGAAAACAATTTGCGAATCAGATTCCAAAAGAATAGTGAGTATTTTATTGCCATTTAATTATGTTACCCCAGGTATGTATGCATCTTTTAAGATGTAATGAAATAATGATGAAGAACGAATTAGGATATCTTAACTCACTGTGCTATACTTAGTTAAACCTTTTAACCTGCCTTACTTTACTTGTTACCATTAACCTGCTCGCACGCTGAGCAGGTTTTTTAATGCGCTGTTTTTGGCAAAAGAAAAGCAGATCCTTTAAAAGGATCTGCTTTTGGATTCATATATTATGCTTTTTGAACGTTAGCAGCTTGAGCTCCACGTGGACCTTGCTCAACGTCAAAAGTAACTTTTTGACCTTCGTCTAATGATCTGAAACCGTCAGTTTGGATTGCAGAGAAATGAACGAATACATCGTCTCCACCTTCACGTTCGATAAATCCAAAACCTTTGTCTGCGTTAAACCATTTTACTGTACCTTGTTCCATTTTTGTTGCCTCCTAGTGCTTTAAAGCACAATGTGTTACTATCCTTGCCAAAGTGATCATCAAGACGAAAAGTCTGTAACTTATACTATCCTTTACACCGAACAAAAATAATTCTTCTTAAGAATAACATGAAATAAATTGAAAATCAACTAAAATTAACAATATATTTCTAAACCTTTGAAAATTAGTTTTTGATCCCCTGCCGCGTGGGTATAAATGAGTACAGAAATGACCCTCAAAGATGTGTAAGTTCAGTCACCAAACTTTATGATAAAAATAATAAATTGGTTTCTACAGGAGAAAGCTGCCTTCATGTCGAAAAAGTAAGTTAAGAAAGAAGGGGTTGACCCAATGGATAAAGCTAAACTATATAAAAACATTCAGCATGTTAACCGAGGGAATTTTTTTGCAATTGAGATTCCGATCGCTACTAAAAGTGAAGAAAAAAGCATTAAAGAGCTGGCCAAAGAGTTAGAAAATGAAGGGAAAATTAAATTAAGAGAATGCGTACTGAGAGATTACTCCGTCTATCTTCATGGAATCATTAAATACGCATCAAAATGATTTCATTAGTCATCACAAAAATTCAGTCAGCCTGGGTCTAGTACGACTCAGGTTTATAGTTTTTTTTTTGCGAATCATATAAAAAATCCACTAAAAAAGAAGCATTCCTAGAATGCCTCTCCTTATTGAAACAGATGCTGATATGGAGCCACATCCACCTGTCTCTGATTTAATTTTTTCAATAAAAATTTATGGTCCCGTTTTGGCGTTGCCATTATGTAGCCTCTTATTATAAGGTCCTGCGTAATTCGCTGTGCCTTCTCTTCTATGGCAAGCTCACCGATCTTCCCGGCAATTTTCTGACGGGCCACATCCCGGAACAATTCAGGTACAGGGCTGACTAAATCCTCTAGCAGCTCCTTTTCAGGCTTCTTCCAAAGATTCTTCGTCTGCTTCACATAATGCTCTTCCCAATCCAAAATGGAACGTCCATCTTCCTTTGGCATCCGTTTCAAAAACTTCCGAAACATAAAGAACCCGCCAATCGCAAACATCCCGACCAGAAAGACGACCCAAAAAAGGATAAACCATAAAAACCAGCCATTCAGCACTGTGTTCACCCCTGTTATTATATGTATAGTTTCTTCTATTATAGCCACGCTTACCTATCATTTACAAGAATAATAAAAGGTTTACAGTAAATTGAACGCTGCAGCATCCATGAATTTTTTTAATGTAAAACCAAGTATCTTGCTGAATACTGTAGGATCCTGCAGTATATTTGAAAAAACAGATAAGCACTGGTATACTAGTAATTTGTATGGGGCTGGAAGGGTAGCTGGTGCGCTCCTCGGTCTTCAAAACCGCGTGAGAGGCGCGTGTCGTCTCTGGTGGGTTCGATTCCCACACGGTCCCGCCAACCTTGATGTATAAGCTAGCTTAGAATACCAGAGTTTATCTTCCTCGTCCCTATAAATAATTGTCTTTAGGGTCAACATTTTCATTAAATTCATCAGGCCTATCTTGCTTGCAGTCTATTCAAAATCCGGAATGTTGCCAAAGGATAGTCATATTCATCCTTATTTAAACACTTCATTATTTTTTACTTGTAAAACCCTGGTCTCAATAATTTTGTTATACCAATAGGCGGATTTCTTCATTTTTCGGTTTCGATTCTGTTCCAGATTGATTTCCACAAGTCCATATTTTTAAAGGCATTCATCGGTGAAACATTATCTGTAAAAGCCCACAGCATATAGCCATTGCAATTAGAACCTTCTTCCACTGCTTTTAATAAAGAATTTAAGTGCTCACTAATAAACTCAATCCGGTAATCGTCCTGAATTATTCCTTCCTCATTCTTGAATCTGAATTCATTTTCAACCCCCATGCCATTTTCTGCAATAAACCATTCAATATTTCCATATTCCTCCTTCATCCTCATTGCCATATCAAACATAATTTGAGGGTAGATTTCCCAACCTCGAAATGGATTCATTTCTCTGCCAGGAAGTTCAAACATTTCATAGTAAAAGGCCGGATGAAAAGGAGCACTTTCATTCAAGGCAGTGGTCCTAGCCTTTACACGATATGGGAAGTACAAATTCAATCCAACATAATCTACGGTATTTTCTCTTATCAAAAAGCTCCGCCGGATATTCGCCCTTAATGGATGGGTCCAGGAAAATCCGATTAAAAAATAAATCAAATATCCTGGCTGCTTCCATGTCATGTTCAGCTGAAGAGCGAGCATAAGTAACTTCAGGATTTAAAATTACTCCTATTTTAGAACCATATTTCTCTTTGTAGGCTTTTTGTTTAAACAGCTGTACAACCATTGCAGTTGCAAGTGCTTTATTAAAATTCCACTGCATCCATTTTTTTGTGTTTTGTTCAAAAGGATATCGAATAGCATCTAAATATACCCGCGTTTGAACTACGATTGGCTCATTAAAGGTAAACCAATTCTTTACCCGATCACCATACCGTTCAAATACTTTTTCGGCATATTTTACGAATAAGTCTACGACATGTTTTGAACCCCAGCCTCCGTATGTTTCTAATAAAATGGCTGGGAGCTCCTAATGTTCCAGGCAAATCATAGGTTCTATTCCGTTGCTTATCAATTCATTGATGACCTGTTCTATATAATCTGCATATTCCTCATCAACGGTTACATTCTCATAGTCTAAAAGAAAACGAGACCAATTGATTGAGGTGCGAAAATGGGTGAGTCCTATTTCTCTCATAAGGGCAATATCTTCTTTATAACGATGATAAAAATTGGTGGCAACTGCTGGTCCATATCCATTATGCCAAACATGCCTGTTTTTTTGTACCACAGGTCAAGGTACGAATCCTGTGTGGACTTTTTCCCTTCCCACCCTTCTGTTTGCCATGCGGAAGCAGCTGCTCCCAATATAAAGTTTTTAGGTATGCTTATGGTATTTGAAATCCATATGGTAACTCCCTTCATTTAAAATGGAGGTTAGTAAAAAAATTACCAACCTCTTTTTCCTAATAGCCTAGCCCTTGCAGCTATCTATTTTGTAGAAATGCTCTCATGATATCCTAATTCTTCTCCATTTGTGGCAATTACTCTCCTATACCAATCAAAGCTTTTTTTCTTATATCTCTTCAAATCTCTTAAATCGGTTTCGCCTCGGTTTACAAAGACAAAGCCATAACGCTTTTCAAATTGTCCGCCAGAGCTGATAAGATCTGTTGCACCCCAAGTCAGGTACCCGATCACATCTACGCCCTCTTCCATCGCGATTTTCATTTGTTTGATATGTTCGCTTAAATATTCAATACGGTAATCATCTTTAACTGTATTGTTTTCATCTAATTGTTCGCGGACGCCAATTCCGTTTTCTGTAATGAAAATTGGCAGGTGATAGCGGGCATACATATCCTTTAAGCATACTCTTAAACCGATTGGGTCAATTGCCCATCCCCACTCATTTGTGTTCAAGTTCGGATTTGGTGCCATTCCAGGAATAAGCGACTTTCCATCAGCTTTATCCGCGCTTACTGTCTGGCTTTGGTAATAGCTGATACTTAAATAGTCTACAATGTTTTCTTTAAGTAATTCTGCATCGCCAGGTTCAAATATTGGCATAATGCCTTTTCTTTCCAGGTCCTTTGACACATAAGCTGGATATTCACCATTCACAAATACATCAAAATAGAAATCGACCAAAAGTTCTTTTGCTTTCATATTGGCTATTGCATCTTCCGGCTTGCATGTATTCGGATATGTTACTTGATAAGTCACCATACCTGCCATTTGTCCGTCCGGCACTAGCTCATGAAGAGCCTTAACAGCTTTAGCATGTGCAACAAATGCATTATGAGCAACCTGATATCTAAAGGCTTCTTCATTTTCAGCGCCATCTAATTTAGCTCCCCAGTGGTGCGGTTTGATTAATACTAGGTTCTGCTCATTAAAGGTTAGCCAGTATTTTACTTTATGTCCAAAACGCTTAAACAAGGTTCTTGCATAGCGCTCAAATAAATCAACAACTTTCCTGGAAGCAAATCCATTGTATTTTTCAGCTAAAGCAAGCGGAAGGTCAAAATGATAAAGAGTGATAACAGGCTGAATTCCATTGGTCAGCATTTCATCAAATAAATCATCATAGAATTGCAAACCTTTTTCGTTTACCTCCCCTTCACCATCTGGGAAAATTCTTGACCAGGAAATGCTTGTCCGATAAGCATTAAAGCCCATCTCTTTAAAAAGGGCAATATCTTCCTTATAACGATGGTAAAAGTCTACTGCAGTCTTCCAGTCTGATTGCCCTTCCTTTACAGGTCTTGCATCTACAATAGAAGGCCCCTTTCCATCTTCATTCCAAGCACCTTCCGTTTGGAAAGACGTAACCGCGCCTCCCCAAAAAAATCCTTCTGGAATCACGTTTGCATGTTTTTTTTCCATTCGTTTTCTCCTCACTGAATTTTTTCTAATGTATATTTTTTCAGTCTGAGCCCCCTGAATATCCATTTGTGAACACCATGCCGGTTGATTTTTTTCAAGAAAAAGTCAGGAGTCATTCCATCACTTCGGTATGTTTAACTTGTGGGTGTGGGGCCTGGCGTTGACTTACTTTAGTAAAAACGATATGGGCTAACCAATAAGCAATATAAGCCCCAATACTGCCGATAAATAGCACGGAAACAGGGAAGATATATAGTACGAGCGCAATTAAAACGAATAATAAACATAGTAACAGTGAATAAGGAATATAACTGATTGAAAGCAAGAACGAGTTCACAAATATATTCCGTGTTTTTGTTTTAAAATGAACTATATGCGGAAAAAGAAAGCTTGATCCCAACATAAGGAGGGAACCCAAAACTATTAATATCGGTGAAATGATTGCTTTAAGAAAGCCCAATCTTAGGGAAATAGAATAGTCAAAAAACAAGAAACCGGCCAATAGTATCCAAACCACTTGTATAATAAAACTTTGTTTGAAATTTTCTTTTAAACAGCGAAGAAATGCCGGGAAGACGCTGGTATCTTTATGAATAATCCATTGTCTCACTACCCCAAACATGGCAGCGGTTGCAGGGAAAATCGTAATGACGGGCAAACAAAGGATTAGCCATAATAAATTAAGAAGAAACATATTTGAGACAAAAACAAGGATAGAATAAAACCTGCTGTCAATAAACATAGATTACCTCACCATATTTCTAATAGTCTATATTATCTAAAAATTATCATAATTAACTCCTAGATGATACCTACAAGAATGTTAAGGAGGAAAAGCATGAAAGAAAATTTAATTAATATTTAAAAACAAATTTATATGAATCTTATGAAATATGAATAGAGGCTTTTTTGTTTTGTTGCTGTAAATAGTGAAATAATGCCCCGAGCAAATTGGCATCATTTTTAAAATGACATGTTTCAATTACTGGACGCACCCTTGCAAAAGGAACGGAAACGAATATAAGATCAAGTTTTTTATTAATTTGCTCGATCAAATCACTCCGGCTGCTAATAGCACCCCCAATAATGATTTTCTCGGGATCGTAGACATACTGAATATTGAAGATTCCCTGAGCTAAATAAAGGTAGAAATTATTAATTGCCTCGACACAATCTTGATCACCAGATTGGGCAGCTTCGAAAATCATTTTTCCGTTTATTTCTGATGGATCCATCCCTTTAACTTTTGCTACCTCTTTTACTAACGCACCTGTTGCCGCTAAATGGCTCCATGTACGGACGGTATGCTGCCCGCCATTTTCTTTTTGTATGTCCATTACCATGTAACCTACTTCTCCACCATGTAAATTCGCGCCTTTATGGATTTTTCTGTCTTTTATCACGGCACCGCCAATTCCTGTGCCGATAATGACAAAAAGGACATTTTGATTATCCTTAGCAGCACCCTTCCACACTTCCCCTAAGGCCGCACTGTTCGCGTCATTTTCGATTTCAACTGGAAGACCCGTAGCAACCCCAAACACTTCTTTAAAATTGGGTCCGTGTATACATGGCAGAGCGCTGTATCCACCTATAATCCCTGTCTCACTGTCAACTCCGCCTGGACAGCTAAATGCTAGTCCGGCAACATCGTATTTTTGTTTATTTTCAATAGTGATAGAGGTGATGTCATCCCTGAATTTATCAAAATCATACCGGGATGATGGAAATTCTCCTTTAACCAAAAACTCGCCATCTTCATTGATAACCGCATATTTAACGTTCGTACCACCCACATCAAATACCATGAAATTTTCCATAACCTTCTCTCCTCCTTTGTCTTACCGGCATTTTTATCTCGTATGAAAGAGTTTAGCAGAGAAATCCCCTGCTTTTTCTCTGCTCAATATTCTGATGCCAGGCTGGTGTGCTCTTCGGCGAGAATAATGAATACTTCAAGAACCTCCCCGCTCAGGTAAGATAACCTTTTTAAAAAATAGTAAAAATACCCGGGTCAACATCCTGAAAAACCGCTGGAGGAAGAGGCCACTGAGGGCGGCTTCCTCCGACAAATCCAAATTAGCTTCCTTAGTGACTATGACACAGGATTTTTCTACTTCAGAACTATCAAAAAATTCAGATATCATCGGACATCAGTAAACCGGCAGACATTATTATATAAATGCTGGTACATCATGGGAGAGTAAGATTTCATCAAATTCAATTATGCTGGCACATTTTATGGATCCTCCGCATATCTTGTCTGGCAATTATACGGGAAGACCCTAATTCTTTTGCTATTTTTGATGCCCAGCGAAGCAAATATACCAATGTATCAGCTTGCGCTTCCCTGAATCCAAAATCCAACAGCACCAATTCCTCTTCGTTTATGCCAAAACGGGCATATCCCCAAAACTCGTCTGCCTTCATTAGTCCCGCAAACAATTCTCTATTTTCAAGTGTATTTTGAGCTTTTATTGGCTGTGATAGCTGCTGTATCCATTGGCTTTCGGCACCGTAACCTGAAGGGATTTTGTCCAGCCCCCATCCTAATGTCTCGGCAGCCAGTTTTTGGATATCTTCGGGACTTTGTATTTTTGTCCATTCAAGCGGCGGGATCGGGTCTAATTGAGGAACATCAATAGAAACTTTCCACGATCTATACTCTGTTGAAATGCCCATTCCCTCTAATAATTCTGAAACTTTTACCGGATTTAAATCCTTTTTAACTGCGTTTTGTATAAGTTCTTTCACTGCTTTTGGAGTTTCCTTTGCAATGTCATTACTGTGTAGAACCAAGATGGAACCGCAATCCAGAAAGTTTGTGCCATTTTCTATTATTTTTTGGGCAGGAGGACCCGACCAATCCTTTGTATCGTCCCCTGTTATACTGTGATATCTCCATTCTGAAAGCCAGCTGAGATTTTCTTCATTATAATTCAGATATGGAAACCTAAAAAAATTTGGGCATGGCCTTCCCGTTGCTTCCTGATAGGCCAATTCAGTTTCCTTCAATTCCTCAAAAAAAACTTCTTTGGATATTTGTGACATACGCCGGTGATTGTATGAATGTGAAGCAAGTTCATGGCCACGTGCGATTAACATTCTTGCTTTATCCGGATGCTGGTCGATCCATTCACCAGTGAAAAAAAATGTTCCTGGGGCAGAAAATTGTTCAAGTACTTCCAGCCATGCTTCCAATGATTGTTTTTTGGGGCCATCATCAAATGTAAAAGCGCAGAATTGTTGGTTTGTATTGCCTTTTGAAATTGATTGATAAACCATCAAAATTCCTCCATTTTAATATAAGTTATAACTACTAACTTTCCACATGTATTTTCTTGTTGAATTGCGGGAGAAATCCCTTGTTTTCTATTAATATATCCACGAACATCTTTTTAGCTGTTCTGCAGGACCCACGAGTGGATGGATTGTTAACGTCTGGAATCCAACATGATAATCACTGTGTACTGCTCCCTAACAGTAAGTACTTCATATGCTTTGACCACCTGTAATAAACCACGGATATGAGAGGGCAATTCTGTTAAGCTGTAATGGGTGAGTTCCATCAGAATCAATCACATAATTGACTTCTACTGATACCATTTCTATTCTCTCTTGTAGCTCCTGAATTTTTGATAGATATCATCACTTGTTTCTATTCCTAAATGATCCATAGCTAGAAGGATAGACCCATACACGGGCTCCATATCTGGTATTATGAGTGAAACACTATGTCTTTCTCTTTCAATGGCCGTTTGCATTGCTTGAAGCAAGTGTTCATTTTTGGCCTTTTGTAAAACAGAGCCAACTAGAATCACTGGAATTGTATCGCCTTCAAAACCACCCAATCTTTTAATCACAGAGTTGGCGGCAGCCCCTAATTCTGCGCCCGTCTCACTCAGGATTTGAATTGCAAGGGGGTCACCTTCAGCTGCTGCTTCATGTAAAGTAATGGTCAATTCTCCAGGCACGTCAAATATGTCGCGGTCTAAGAAATCATTCACAAGCTGTTCCATGCTCTGGAACCCAAAAAATTTTGGAACCGTGTCTGTTAATAGGGAGGGCATTTCCCGTAATTCCCATGATCTTACCGCTGAACGAAATGTCTCTCTAGCCATATGTTTCCCGCCGGCAGCATCCCCGTAAAAAAAGCCAAATCCTCCTGTTTGTACAACCTTGCCCTCCTTATTTCTTCCGGCTGCATTCGTTCCGCTGCCACAGACAAGAACAACCCCGACGTTATTCTCGCTGCCTATTCTCAATCCTTCGAATGTGTCACATACCAAATCAAATGACTCTAACGGTAAAGTATTCAAGGCTGGCCGCAATATGGAAAAATCTTTTTTTCTATCAGCTCCAGCGAGACCAAATTGCGTAAATGAAATATCTTTATAATAAAGCCCTGCACTGGACAAGGCTTTATCAATGGACTCTTTGATGTTATTAAAAGCCGGTTCGATACCAAGAGCTTGATGATTTCCTCTCCCGGATATGCCTTCACCTAATTTATTTCCGTTTTCGTCCGTTATAACGGTATATGTTTTACTTCCCCCTCCATCAACACCCATGAGATAGCGCATATCCCCTTAACCCCCTTGAAGCTTATTAGCTTTGAATTTCAACAATTAGCTCAATCTCAACTGGTGTATCAAAAGGAAGTTCACTGGTACCGATTGCTGACCGGGCATGTTTTCCACTTTCTCCGAATACATCAACCAACAGATTGGAAGCACCGTTCATAACATATGGCTGATCTGCAAACCCTGTTGCACTATTAACAAAACCTAATAACTTCACAACCTTTACAACCCTGTCCAAATCCCCCAGATAGGATTGTAAAACTGCCAAACAGTTAATAATTGTTTGGCGGGCTGCCTCCTGTCCTTGCTCGATGGTTAATTCTTTTCCAAGTTTCCCTTTGTACATTAATTCACCATTTATCCTGCAATCCTGACCTGATAAATACAATAGATTCCCTGTTTGGTTACAAGGGATATACGAAAATTTTGGTTCACCGGGCTCTGGTAAATCAATTCCTAACTCTTGTAATCTATCTTCTATTTTTGACATGGCCATCCATCCTTTATAAAAATTTTGGAATACTAAAAATGTCTGCAAGGTTGACATGAAGAAATAAATACTCCTTGTCTTTCATTTGTATGAACCTTATCTTTCATTGTTAATCTTCCATTCACCCATACATGACTAATTCCATTCGGATATTGTTTAGGGTTTTGATAGGAAGCCTCATCCTTAATGGAATCCGGATTAAAAACAACCAAGTCGGCTTCATAACCAGGAACAATTAAACCTCTTTTGCCAAGTTTGAATCGTTGTACAGGAAAAGAGGTTATTTTACGGACTGCTTGTTCGAGTGACAGAACCCGGTCTTCCCTTACATATTTCGCGAAGACCCTAGGAAATGTACCGTAAAGCCTTGGATGCGGTTTCCCTGTTTCACAATGAAGACTATCTGACGCAATCAGGGAATTTTCCCATTGGACGACATGCCTGACGTCATCATCAGACATCAGGAAATATACAATTGAAACATTTCCGTCCTCCTCAACTAATAAATCCATGACGCAATCAACAGGGTGTTTACTTTTCATTACACTAATTTCTGCAAAGTTTTTCCCTTCCAAATCACGATTATGATCGGTTTGGACTGAGGAAATAAAGACATTTTCCCAGCCGGTCGAACAGACTAGATTGTCCCATTCTTCTTGTTCCATTTCTAACTCTTCCCTTATGTTCCTTCGGAGCTCCCTATCCTTAAAACGTTCTATAGTTCGCTGAATTCCGCCTTCGATCACCCAAGGAGGCAGCACCGTTGTCAACATCGTGGAACTTGCGGAATAAGGATAGACATCACAAGTCACATCCATCCCTTTTTCCCTGGCATCCGCAATCAGTTCCATCGCCTGATGCACAAGGCCCCAGTTTCGTTTCCCGGCTGCTTTTAGATGACTAATATGCAAGGGGACGCCTGTTATTTTAGCAATCCATAAAACTTCTTTTATAGAGGCTATTAAACTATTGCCCTCTCCTCTGATATGTGTCGAAAATAGACCATTGTACTTCGGAAGAACAGAGCACAGTTCTGCAATTTCTTCTTTTGATGCATAGCTTCCTGGTGCGTAGAGTAAACCGATTGACAGCCCAATGGCACCAGCCCTTAGTCCTTCTTCCAGCAAATCCTTCATACGTTGGATCTCGTCAGCATTAGCCCCCCTTTTTTCAAATCCCATGACCAAAATCCTTAATGTCCCGTGTGCCACATATGTAGAAATGTTCTCTGAAGGCCTAGCCTGAGTGAGTGTGTTAATATACTCCTCCATTGAATTCCAAGACCATTCATTATGCAATGGACCCAAAATCGGCTGAACATACTTTTGCAGTAATGAAGCGTTTTTACCAAAAAAGGGGGCTGGAGCTAAACCGCAGTTGCCAATGACCTCTGTTGTTACACCCTGCTGAAGTTTAATTTCACTGTTTGGGTGGTTTAATAGCATTAAGTCAGAATGACAGTGGCCGTCAATGAACCCTGGAGAAATCACCTGTTTTTTGGCATCAACCACATCATGGGCCTCCTGGTCGACATAACCAACTTTAACTATTTTTCCTGCTTTGATTCCAACACCACCATAAAACCAAGGATTACCTGAGCCATCAATAATTTTTCCGTTTTTAATAATGAAGTCAAGCATATCACCATCTTCTTCCTCTTTATCGATTAGGTAAGGCAGCCACGGGCATAAACCGTTTTTTCGATTAAATTCCCAGATTCATTAAGGTAAACTCTGTTGTGGAGATTAACGGTACTGCAAATATGATTGGGAAGCACGTGAATAATATCTCCGACCTTAAACGGATCCTTTGGATTGATTTTTACCATTCCGTGCTCCTCTGAAAGTCGTTCGATGATTGCATGTGGAGCCTCGATAATATGTCCATACCCTTGCAGATTTAATGGTTCGCTATTCGGTCCTACATCAGTTGCAAATGTCTTACTTCCCCCATCAACGATCATCAAGTCTTCGTATGGCCGGCTGATTACTGTTACACGAACTGATGCAGAACATTCCTTTAGCGAGCACGAGCCAAGAGCGGCCTGCATTCGATCATAAAAGACATAAGTACCTGGCCTGACTTCTGTAATCCCTTTTACTTGCGCAGCATAAGGGGCGGTAGGGGTTGATCCAACACTAATATCCCTAACCTGAATCCCTTCTTTTCTCATTCGTTCTGCAAGTTTAACCATCAGCTGGCCTTCTTCCATACCGGCTTTTTCTATATCCAGTGTTGGCCTGCCATTCATGCTGAAACCACGAAACGTATAGATCCCATTAAATTGAAGGGGCTCCATTCCTTGCAATTGAAAAGCAAGCCTTACAGCATCTTCATATGGCACCCCTGTCCTTTTAAATCCAGTATCGACTTCTAACCTGACCTGAATCTTTTTATATTGGCGCCTGGCAGTCTCGGATAATCTCATTGCCCCTTCTAAGCTATCAACTCCGACGATAACATTTACTTTTTCACTTAACCGAAGGACACTCTCAATCTTCGATTCTGTAACGATTGGATATGCTACGAAAATGTCATCGATTCCGTGGTCGGCCATCACTTCAGCTTCCGATACTTTTGCCGTGGTTACACCAATTGCACCAGCAGATATCTGCTTTTTGGCGATTTCAGGAATTTTATGTGTTTTTATGTGAGGTCGTAACTGTACACCGTATTTTCTTGAAATGCCGGCCATTTTCTCTATATTTTTTTGCATAATTTTTTCATCAATAATTAAGCTCGGTGTATCAACAATCATCTCAGTCCCTCCAATTAAGTAATCTTTTGTATAAAAAAGAAAGCTGTCAAAAATCCGACAGCGAGTATGATTATGAATGTTGTTGATCCTTACTTCCTATTCCTTTACAGACCCCGCTACCATACCTTTCATGATTTGTTCTTGGAAAAATAGATAAATGATGATAGTCGGTAACACGGCAATTGCCATAGCAGCCATTGTTAAACTATAATCTGTTCCAAATCCATCTGAAAAGATAGTAAGAACAAGCGGTAAAGTCTTTAAAGCTTGATCGTTAATAAATACCAGGGCAAATGCGAATTCATTCCAGTAACGAAGGAAAGCTAATATTGCAACTGTTGACATTACTGGAAATGATAGTGGCAGCATAATCCGGAAAAAAATACCCCAATACCCTGAGCCATCAATCATGGCAGCCTCTTCAATTGCTTTCGGGATGGAACTCATGAATGCAGCAATCAAAAAGATTGCAATTGGTAGTTCAAAGGCTGTATATGGTAATATAAGCGACCAATAAGTATCGAGAATGCCTATTTTATTCATAATCATGAATAAAGGAACAAGCGTACTATGAATCGGAATTAACATACCCAACGTGAAAAAGAGCATTAAAGGACCTTTCCATCGAAACTCAAATCTGGATAAAACATAAGCAGTTAAGGTTCCCAATAGCAAGGTGAGAAACATAGCAGCCAATGTTACAATTGTTGAATTGATCATTGCCTTTCCCATTCCAGCTAATTCCCAAGCCCTAGTGATATTATCGAAAACCCAGTGAATAGGGAGTGAATATGGGTTTTCAAAAAATTCCTGATTTGTTTTTAATGCGCTGACAAATAACCAGTACAATGGATATAACATTGCGAATGCAAACAAGATCAATATGATTTTAGAAATCCACGATTTTCCTATTTTCCAAACATTTATGTTTTGAACCAGTGAAGTTCGTGGAATTAAGACTTCGCGATGGTCTGTTTTTGTTTCCATACGATATCCCCTTTCACTTACTGATTCTTTCGTTTCATCAAGATTTGGCTTATTAAAATCAATATCATACTAACAATGACAATCATGGTGGATATCGCTGATCCATAGCCATAGCGGTATACTTCAAAGGTGTTATTGTACATATAAGTGGCAAGAAGTTCAGTGGATTGCGCAGGCCCTCCTCCGGTCATAACGAAAACTTGATCAAACGCTTTCAGGCTCCCTGCAATACATAGGACAATCACGACTTTGACAGTATTCCAAATCATAGGAAGTGTCACATAGTATAATTTTTTAAAACCAACTGCCCCCTCCAGCTTTGCTGCATCATTTATTTCGGAAGGAATATTTTGCAATGCTGCAATGAAAATGATCAAATAGGGGCCAATATAATTCCAGATAATGGGGATGGATACTGAAAACATATTAATTTTAGGGTCGGATAGCCAGGCTCTTGTCAATGACTCGAGCCCTAAGCTTTTTAACACATAATTTACAACACCAATTTGTGGGTGGTACATATATCCCCAAATTAAGCCGACAACAACTGTCGAAAGGACCATTGGCATGAAAACGGCCGACCGGACAAAACGGTTAACGAAAGAATTTTTCATTAATAAAAGCGCCAATACCAAGGCAATGGGGACTTGGCCGAAAACAGATGCTGCAATGATAATAAAATTGTTCTTAAGGGAGCGCCAAAATATTTCATCTTTTATGACTTCGATATAATTGGCCAATCCAGTGAATTTGGCATCTCCCATGCCACTCCAGTCAAAAAACCCATAATATGCCGACCAAAATATAGGTACGATTACAAAAAAGGTATAAATAAGCAGGGTCGGAAGCAAAGCAAGAATGATAAATCCTTTTAAACGTGCAGTTGTTCCCATGACGCTTCACCCCTCCGTATATTTTTCTTATGAAAGCCACTAAGTAACCTCGTTTTATTTGACGGCTTTTGATTGAGCGTCCTGAAGTTTCTTAGCTACTTCTTTTGGTTTTCCACCCAACATCAATTCCTGCAAGCCTTGATTAATAGCTTCTCCTCCAGCAGAAGAAAGGTAAAGGTCATATACGGGAGCGAAATTAACTGTTTTCACCAATTCATATGCTTTATTGTATAAAGATGAAACTTTTGATTCGTCGATATCGACGTCATACATCACTAATGATTCACTTTCCGCAATTGCTTTTTGCGCTTCTGGACCACTGATAGCATACATTAACTCTAGAGCCAGTTCGCGTTTTTTATCTTTAACTTTACTGCTCATTAGAAAACCGCCTCCTGGTCCACCTGTCATTGTATTTGGCTTGCCTTTGCCGCCTTCAATAGATGGAACAACAGTCACTTCAATTTTATCTAATTCCTCTTTGTTCGAAGATGCCGCTAAATTAGTGATTGCCCATGAACCATTAATCATCATTGCTGCATTACCTTTAACAAAATATTGTTCTGCTTGAGTATTATCAATGCTATTTGCGCCTTCTTGAAAAGCTTTAGCATCAACAAGATCTTTAAAATAATTTAATGCTTCGATAAATTGTGGATCATTAAAGGTGGCACCGTCTGATTTAATTGCTTTCATAAACCATTCCGTTCCTGTTACATGGTCGGCAATGACCCCAAAAACACTTGATTGAGCCGGCCATGTAGCCTTGTTTCCTAAAGCGATAGGGGTAATTTTATTTTTATTGAAAACTTTAATAGCTTCCATTAATTCATCCCATGTTGTTGGAACTTTTACATTGTATTTTTCGAATAAATCCCGATTATAGTATAAGAAAGAAGTCGCAGACATTCCTACAGGTGCAGAATATACTTCATTGTCATATGTGAAAATTTCTTTAGATCCCGGTAAAAATTTTTCAGCCCAGTCTGGTTTCTTTTCCCAAAGGTCTGATACAGGTTGAATAAGGTTGCCTTTATAAAATTCTTCGGTAAAACTTCCTGAATAGGAATAAAAAACGTCCGGCATTTCATTTGCCGCTGCAACCGTTTTCAATCTTTGGCGATAACCATCAACAGGAATGGCTTGCTTGTCCAATTCCACTTCAGGATGTTCTTTCTCAAATTGATCGATCTGTTTTCGCACCGCTTTAGCGCGCAAATCATCGCCAGCATAATTATGCCAAATGGAAAGCTTGATTTTATCACCTTTTCCCTTAGCATTATCCCCTGTCGTTTTGTCCCCGCTACATGCTGCTAATAAAAGGGACAGAACCAACATAACCACTAGACTCAATTTCAATTTCTTTGTTTTCATCAACTATTTACCCCCTTGTTTAGTTGGATTCTATTACAGTATATAAAAGGTTAATAGTCCCTCAAAGGGGACATAATTCAGGAATAGGGTAGGTTTTTTTCAGACTATTTAGAAATCTTTTGCTGTAGTTATTAACCCAACTGGATTCACCCTTTATTTTTCAAGGGATCTAAGCTGATTTTCAATTATAAAAAAAAAGCTGGCTCCTTCTTCGAGCCAGCCAATCGATTATCCTACTTTTTCTGCTTTTTTTCTAAAATCCGTCGGTGTCATGCCGGTATGAAGCCGAAACAGTTTAGTAAAATATTTAATATCCTCATACCCTACCTGCTTTGCGACCTCACTAATTTTCACGGGTGTTTCCCTGAGGATTGCCATGGCTTTTTCGATTCTGACAGTTTTGACAAATTCTATATAGCCCATGCCCGTTTCACGTTTGAAAAGTTCACTGAAATAATTTGGATTTATATGTACATGACTTGCAACCTCAATCAATGATAAGTTTTTGTTTAAATTGTCCTGAATGAAGATGGTCGCTTCCTGTACATAATGAACTTTTCCTTCCGTCATTTGCCGGTATTTATCCATAATTCTATCAAAATACTGAAATAGTATATCCTCTGGAGATGAAGTCAACAGGTCTTCATCTTTCATTTTCCAGTCTGGTATTGGTGTGGAAATTCCAATAGCAGACACAACCCGCTCTATCCAGCGGTACCCCGAAATTAAGACAGATTGAAGAAAGACATTAAAAGAATCGGGTGTTACGTCCGGATCAAGCCTTATTTGTTCAAGCAGATTTTTAACCCATTGTTTAAGTTCGTCAGTATTGCCAGATTTCAGCAAGCCTGCCATTTCTGATTCTTCCTTAGATGAACAGACCTTTCTTATTCCTTTCCGATCTTTTATATTGTCGTAGGAAACATAACCTCTGTTTCCCAACAGCCATCTATATCCAAACACATGTTTAGCTTTTTCAAAAGATTTATGTAGATCCTTTATGTCTTCAACGTTTGAACCGGCAGCGGTAAAAATATGACAATTCATTAATCGCTCCGTACGTGCAAATGCTTCCTTTACCTTGTGTAGTTCTTCTTGTGAAGGTCTATTCTGCAAAATAAGGACGAGTGCTCCATTCCATTCCAACGATTCGAATGAGAGAATTTCTGAAAGGGTATTCATTACCGCATGCTGAAAAAATCGGTTGAAACTGCTGTATTCATTTGATTTGGACGCAAATACGATCGCTACCTGCAGTGTATTTTCCCCGTTATTGAGATTTAAATAAAATTTTTTTACATCAGCTAAAAGTTTTGTATCCGGTTCTTCTTCAAAAAGCAGCTTTTCTAGCAGCTTGTTACGGAAAGCTTTTTTCTGAATTTGGTTTTCCTCAACTTCCTTTTGTTTTTTTATTATACGCTCTTTTGCAGATATCACAGCGTTAATAATCTCTTGTGGTCTGCTGGTTTTAAGTAGATATTCACCTACCCCCTCCCGAATAGCCTTCTGGGCATAAACAAAATCATCATAGCCTGAGAGAATGATGACTTCTGTTTCAGAAAACATTTGTTTTACTTCTCTTGCCAGATCTAAACCGCTTTTACCACTCATTTGTATATCTGTAAGTACTATATGTGGTTGATTAATTTTCACAATCTCAAGTGCATCCTCTGCGGATTCTGCTGGCTCCAATAGACTAAACCCGTGTTCTTCCCAATTAATCACTGTGCTTAATCCGTTACGAATGATCACTTCATCATCAACAATCAATACTTTCATGATGTTCACTCCTCCAGAAATGGTACCGTAAACGAAACTTTTGTTCCTTCTCCTTCCTTGCTGGTTATGTGAAGTCCTGCGGGATCGCCATAATGTAATACGAGTCGCTTATGAACATTCCTTAATCCATAACTTCCTTTCTTCACTACAGCTTGTTTCTTTGAATCCTGTTCAAATGTTACCTCTTCCTGCAATTTCTTAACTTTGGCTTCGCTCATACCAATTCCATTATCCAAAACGGTAAACTTCATTTGTTTTCCATTTGACTCAGCAAGTACAATAATTTTCCCCTTGCCTTGCTTTTTCAGGATTCCATGTAACATGGCATTTTCAATGAGCGGTTGCAATAGCAGCTTAAGCATTTCTTTTGTCAGCAATTCAGGAGGAACACTAATCTTAAAATCAAACTTGTCCGGATATCGGATTTTTTGAATGGTAACATAATTATCAACATGAGAAATTTCCTGGGAGACAGCACAAAATTCTTCACCTTTATTGAGACTGAATCTTAAGAAGTCGCTTAATGAACCTACCATTTCAGCAGTTTTGGTGTCTTTATTCATTAACGCCATCCATTGGACAGATGAAAGCGTATTATATAAAAAATGAGGATTGATTTGTGCTTGCAAAGCAAGCAAATCCATTTCCTTTTTTAATGACTCATTTAATTTTACATGTTCCATCAAATTCCTGATCCGGTTATTTAATTTGTTATAGCTCATAATCAATTGTCCAACCTCATCATTTGCCCTTACAGGAAGAATTGAAATTTGCTCATCTGGATTGGATTTTCTGAGCGCCCTTGTCAGTTCGGTTAGCGGTCCAATCACTTTATGAGTGAGGAACAATACAAGCCCTAATCCCAGTAACATCGCAAACCCGACTGCCATGGTGGTTAATATAAGAAAATAGCGGTTTTGTGCACTATATTCTTTTACGGGTATAACACCAACCAGCTTCCAGTTGACACTGGAAACAGTAGAAAATAGAATCGTTTTTTGTTCATCCCTTGTGTCACTTTTTAAAAATCCTGATTGCTCCTTCATATCTCCAATATTCGGCAAATATTCATCAATGTTTTTGTGAAGCCATTTATCGGATGAACCGGCAATAATGCGGTTTTCATTATCTAACAATAAGACAAAACCATTTCCTTCAAGGCCTGTTTTGTGCAAATGGTTTGAAATAAACTTTTGATCGAGACTGATGGCCAATTGACCGGTATTTTTATACCTGCTGATACTGCGAATTGGTCTATATAACGTAATCATTCTTTGATGCCCCATTGGAGTCATGTCCTCATAAAGACTGGACCAGGCTTTTGATTCCTTATCATATTCCGGAATCCGCTCAAAAATATCAGCGCTCCCAGACTTCATAAAGGTTGTGTCAGATATAGCCGCGCCTCCATTTAGCGGCTTTATTGTTATATTTGCAATATAGTCTTTGGAAAAAGCCAAATTGGTTAAAAACCCTGACATTGAGCCCTTTTCAAGTAAACCTGCCTCACGATTTTGTAAATAGCTTTGCACTTCATCATTTCCAATTAGGAATACAGACATATTTTCTACATCCTGGATTATGAATTCTAAGTAAGCATTCAATTGCCATAAGGTATTCATCCCTGACATAATCGCTTTTTCCTCTGTTAGATTTGAAGCAATTTTGTATGAGAATAAACCCAGGAAGAGAAGCGGCACCAAAACTGAAACCAATGTCATGAATGATAGTTTTTGTTTCAATGTTCTTCCAAAGTATTTCTTCCCCATATCCCCCATCCTTCATACCAAACCAGCTCCGGTTGATGGATTAGTCAACCTTAAATTCCATAATTGTATCAATCAGAATTTTTGTAGAATCAAATACCTGCTGTAAATCGACCCATTCATCTTTGGTATGTGCCTGATTAATATTGCCAGGACCGAAAACAACTGCAGGAACCCCAACTCTCGTTAATTTACTTGCATCACTGCAATAAGGTGCTCCTGTAATTCTGGAATTAGGTTTGTATTTCGCCACCGATTTTAATAGTCCGGTAACAAATGGGTCGCCAGGGGAACTTTCCATTGAGTAATCAATCACAAACGGCTCATAAACAATTAGTTTTAAACATGGGTTATCATTTTCTATTGTTTTTAGGCTGTACTTTATTTCCTCCCAAACCTCTTGGGCATCTTCCCCCGGTATTGTTCGCCGGTCAATGGTGATTTTACACGAATCAGGAACTGTATTAGGTGCCACCCCACCCTCAATCATGGTTATAGACAGTGTTGGGCCTCCTGCCAACGGATGATTCAGTTGACCCCTTTTATGAACAATTAATTTTTTTAGATGTTGAATAACCAGAGCCATATTTTCAATTGCATTGACTCCTTTTTCAGGTGAAGAGGTATGCGCAGCTTGGCCCTGTATTTCAACACAAAAACGAATGACCCCTTTATGGGCTACAATAATATCTAAATTAGTGGGTTCACCGATTATCGCCGTGTCATATCTTAATTTTCCATGAAAAATATCATCTGCTAAAAAAGATACCCCCTTGTAAGTTGTTTCCTCATCTACAACTGCGGCAAGATGAACAGAAACTGGAGGTATGGCCTCCTTTTTTTTTATAGATTCCACCGCTGAGAGCATAGCAGCTAATGAGCTCTTTGTATCACAGGAACCTCTGCCGAATAATCTTCCATCAGCAATCTTCCCATCAAACGGGTCGATAGTCATTCCTTTAACTTGAACGGTATCCATATGTGCTTCCAACAATAAATGTTTCTCAGAGGCGCCTTCTAAAATGCCAATTACATTTTCCCGGTTCTTTTCAACCAACTGAACAATATATGGAATATGTAATCGGTCAAAAAATTGCTTAATATAGTCAGAGATTTCTCTTTCACCATTTCCGCCTGTAAAATCAGGGTTTACGCTGGGAATCTGTACTAAATCCCGCAACACTTCAACAACTCGTTTTTCATCAACCCATTCACCATAAGCCATAAGAATCGCCACCTTCTGAAATTCTGATACAATATATAGGTATAGCAGAAGAATAAATATTAAATTATCCTGCTAGAATTACTAATGAAAGTTAAATATATCCACTACTGAATACGCATACATTTTAGATTGGTATTTTATTTGAGTGGAATTTTGGGGATATACGACTTATTAAGTTAAATCTTCTTCTATTATTTTATCACAATTTTCTAATTATTTTTATTTAGACCTTTAGTTTAATATGTAATAATTATATGTCGAATGATTACCTCAATTTTTTTACAAAAAAAGCAAAACAGGTATTATTCATTACAGAAACAGTCTGCGCTGAAGCCTTCCTCCTTCGACCTTACGTTTCACCGCAGCCTCTCTAACCGCAGATTTTCAAAAAAAAGAACCTTCAATCTGTGGAAAGATCAAAGATTCTATAATTTATTTTTCTCAATTCTTTAGGTGAATTTTTTAGTACCTATATTTTCCTAATCACTGCACTTTTCAATCAATTTCTTTTTCCTAGAAACGCTGGTACATTGATGAAAAATGTCGCTTAAACTTTTTCATTAAAAAGCTTTGTTTCTACATCCAAAGATTAACTATAAGCCAGTTCTTTTGCGCTGAGACCAAGTGTCTCCGCTGTTGAAGCATGAATGTCTTGGAAAAACTCTGGATTTTCAACTAATGACACGCCATAAGAAGGAATCATTTCTAATATTTTCGGTTCCCACTCTTTCATATGTTGCGGGAAGCATTTTTCTAATACTTCAAGCATAACGTGAACGGCAGTAGAAGCTCCTGGAGAAGCGCCTAGCAATGCGGCTACCGATCCATCAGCTGCACTAACAACTTCCGTACCAAATTGGAGTGTTCCTTTGCCGCCGGCCTCAGTATCTTTGATAACCTGCACACGCTGGCCAGCTGTCACTATATCCCAATCCTCGCTTTTGGCATTCGGAATAAATTCTCGTAATTCTTCCATTCGCTTTTCATTCGATAACATAACTTGCTGGATCAGGTATTTTGTTAAAGCCATTTCTTTTGCACCTGCCGCAAGCATAGTTAAGACATTATTCGGTTTTACGGAACCTATCAAATCTAAATTTGAACCAGTTTTTAAGAACTTTGGTGAGAAACCGGCAAACGGTCCAAACAGTAATGCTTTTTTGTTGTCGATATATCTTGTATCAAGATGCGGAACAGACATTGGAGGAGCGCCAACTCTAGCTTTACCGTATACTTTTGCATGATGCTGCGCGACAACTTCCGGATTGTTACATACCATAAATAGACCGCTTACCGGGAAGCCTCCAATATGTTTTGACTCAGGAATACCGGTTTTTTGCAGTAAAGGCAGACTTCCTCCCCCGCCGCCGATAAACACGAATTTTGCAATATGGTTTTCGATTTTACCGCTTACATTATCAAGTACTTTAACTTCCCATGAGCCGTCGCTGGTACGTTTAATATCCTTTACACTATGCTCGTAGTTTATTTCTACGTTATTACTCTTTAAGTGGTCAAATAACATGCGTGTTAAAGCACCGAAGTTGACATCCGTTCCAGAGTCGATTTTTGTGGCCGCTATGGGTTCGTTCGATGTACGGCCTTCCATGATAAGCGGAATCCATTCTTTCAGTTTTTCAGGGTCATCGGAAAATTCCATCCCTTGAAACAGCGGATTCTTTGACAGCGCTTTAAATCTTTTTTTCAAAAAAGTTACATTACTTTCCCCTTGTACTAAACTCATATGAGGTATCGGCATGATAAAGTCCTGCGGATTACGAATCAAATTGCTGTCTACAAGATAAGACCAAAACTGTTTTGAAAGCTGAAACTGTTCATTTATGTTTATAGCTTTACTAATATCTATGGATCCGTCAGATTTTTCGGCTGTGTAGTTAAGTTCGCATAATGCAGCATGGCCAGTACCTGCATTATTCCATTCGTTAGAGCTTTCTTCTCCTGCATTTGCGAGTTTCTCAAATACTTTGATTTCCCATTGAGGTGCCAACTCTTTCAGTAAAGATCCCAAAGTCGCGCTCATGACACCTGCACCAATTAAGATAACATCTGTTTTTTTCTGTAAGCTGCTCATTATACCCTTCCTTATCTCCTAAAATTGCAAAAAAAGAGCAGGAGCTCCTGCTTCGGTGTTGTACCATAAGCAAGGCGCCGCCTAGGAACACACCTTTGCTGTCTCAAATTAAAACCATTTCAAAGTCTATTATAAATATTAATAGAATAAAATATCTACTGTTCTGATAATTATAAACTATTTAAAACTATTAAAAAAGTGAGAAGTCCGTCACATGGCGCAATAAATACACAAAAACCAATGCCTTAACTCAGCTTATTAGAAAATTAAAGGCGTTGGTTTGCAGTTGCCATTGGATGATACCTTCTAATTTTTGACGTTACTTATAGTACGGTTCTCCATACTGAATTTAATTGAGGTTATCAGATGTATTAGTTTTTTGAATTTATCAAATGAAAAAGATTCATTTTACTAATGCATTATCAAGTCATAGTATGGAGGTAACAACAGTTGTTTGAAAGGAGTTAATAAAGATGAGAGAAATCAGAGTATATCATGTAGATGCATTCACAACGCAAAAATTTGGAGGAAATACAGCAGGGGTCGTGTTAGATGCTGAAAAATTAACTGAAGATGAAATGCAAAGTATTGCAAAAGAGCTAAATTTACCGGAATCTGTTTTTTTACTACCTTCAAATAATGAAGAGGTAGATTATAAGGTGAAATTTTTTACTCCTGCTGAAGAAATCAACTTTTGTGGCCATGCAACTGTTGGATTAACATGGCTTCTGGCTACTGAGTTTGGTCTAGCCGATAAAAAAGAAGGTATCGTGTTAGAAACGAATATAGGTAAAGTACCGGTAGTATGGCATAAGGAAAATGGAAAAATAATTGATGTGGAAATGACGCAAGTTAGCCCAAAAACGCAAGATATCACAATTGATCTTGAAGTGCTAAGTCAGCTGATTGGCGTCGAAGCTGCAAGCATTGACCTAAACTATCCAATCAAACTAGCTAATACAGGAAACTGGCATTTACTCGTTCCAATGAAAGATCAAATGAACATTGACGAAGCAATGCCAGATTTAGCCGCTTTAAGGAAGCATAATAAAGAACATAATATTAGCACGACACATCTTTATACATTTAACACTTCGAAAGAATGTGAAATATACACGAGAGATTTCGCACCTGGGATTGGTATACCTGAGGATCCTGTAACTGGAGCTGCAAATGGGGCATTGGCTGGTTTTCTCTATTTAGAAGGTTTTATTCCGAAAGGTGAAACGACATATCTTAAAATCGCTCAAGGAGATGCGATAGGAAGACCTGGAACGCTTTACGTGACGGTCATACCAAATAAATCAGAACCAGTTATCAAAGTAGCAGGAGCAGCAACCATCACAATTCGCGGTATCTTAACTATATAAACCTATCAGCTTGAATTGGTGGCCTTATTAGGGAACTTCCTATTCAAGCTGTTCCTATTTAAAATATTCTTTTGAGATCTCAACAAATTTCTTACTGGAGGGAGATGCTTGTTTAATAGATTTTATAGCTATCCCTATTTCACGATACAAATCCGTTTCAAGCGGAATCACTTTCGTGTTAGGAATGTTTTTTGGTAAGATCATTTCCGGGAGAATGGTAATTCCTAGCCCTTCTTGAACCATAGAAATGATCGTACTATTATCTTTTATTTCAAAAATTACATTAGGATGTACGTTATTTTCTCTAAGTATTCTCTTTATTAAAACATCACAACCAGCTTTCGGCATAATAAATGATTCATTATGAATTGATTTTACATGTACTAGTTTCATTGTGTTCAATCGGTGATTTTCATGTACTAAAACAAATAATTTGTCTTTGAGTAAATGAATTGTATCAAATTCTCTGGTTGGAAGCGTTAAAAAACCAATACCAATCGTTCCTGAAGCAATCCAATCTTTGATATCGTCGTAGCCTCCTTCATATAGCTCTATCTGGATACCGGGATATTTATTAATAAAGGTACGAATGAGACCTGGAAGAATTCTTGATGAAAAACTGGAAAAGGTACCGATTTTAATGCTTCCTACTTCAATCCCTTGAATAAGGGCAGCTTCCTGTTCAAGCAATTTTGCATGATGAATGATCTGACGAATATGAGGTATAACTCGCTCCCCTGCATCAGTTAAAGATATCCCGTTTCGATTGCGCCTAAGCAATACGATCCCTAATTCTGTTTCTAGTGTTGAAACGTTATGACTAACCCCTGATTGTGACAATCCAAGTTTTTCTCCTGTTTTTGTAAAACTACCACTTTCAACAACCATTAAAAAAACTTCGTACTGGAAAATATTCAATACCCTCACCCCGTTCATTCCTAGATTGAATTTTGAACTCTACTTTCAAAAACAATATACGATTCATTCTAAGTCTAACCTAAGAATATAAGTAAAAGAAGGCTATCTTGAATGTACTTGATTGATGAAAATTTAATGCTATATCATATAAAGGAATGGTATTTAAATGTTATTTCAACGATTAATGTTTTTCTCAATCAGAGAAACCTCATTGACTGATAGTACGGTTCTCCGTACTGTATCTAAATGAAATTAAAGCTATAAAATAAGCGAGACAGCCGCAATGGCCGTCTCACTTACGATTTTGTTATTGTAGTTTAACGGTATTAACCGCACTTTTATCTCCCGCAGCATCTTTTGATTCTTTTTCACCTTTACCTGATGCTATAGTGGTTGTGTAGGTTACTTTATTTACTATCGGGGCATCTGGGGATTCTAGCAGCCTACACAGCTGCTTTCTTGATATCCTCAGAGGGAGCATCAAATGTCACGTAGGTCCCGGCAATTAAATCATGCAGGGCTCTTTTGTCTTTTCGAAGGCCGACCATAAAGGCACTTACTATTAAGCCGATTCCCACGGTTACAAGATACACAATGCCGCCAACAACGATTCGCATGAACATGGCTCCAAACCCTATTTTAGCGCCATTGACCTTTGCAATTCGTATGCCCATAATTTTTTTGCCAATCGTATATCCATACCATAATACAGGGATAATCAGGGAATACAAGATGTTGATCACATTTGTGGCAGGATCGCCATCCCAATTTCCAGTAACCAGGTAACTAATTATGGTAAGGGGCAATCCTATAATTATTCCATCCAAAAGGTTTGCTGCTAAACGTCTCCAAAATCCAGCTGGATTACTCATATGTGTTCCTCCCAAGTTTGTTATAGATTATGTGTCCTATAAAAATAATAATATATTATCAGATACAATAGAACGGTAATTTGGAAATTACGGAAATTAATTAGATTCTTGTTGTATGGTCCCCCTGAACGTTCCCCTGGCATGTTAACCAGATTCCTGTCTCACCCTTAAAAAGTCTCTCTTGTGGTATACAGCCTTTATTGAGTAATCAAGACCTTTGACCGGAGGGCTTGCTTAAATGAGCGCAAGAAGAGAAGCAGGCTGTTCGTTCAGCCTGCTTCTTTCATTGTTCTTATAGCACTTTGCTCAGGAAGGCTTTTGTACGTTCTTGCTGTGGTGACTCAAACAAATGCTTTGGTATGTTTTCTTCTACGATATAGCCTCCATCCATGAAAAGGACCCTGTCGCCAACCTCGCGTGCAAATCCCATTTCATGAGTAACCACAACCATTGTCATGCCCTCTCTTGCAAGCTGCTTCATGACTTCCAGCACTTCTCCGACCATTTCGGGGTCGAGAGCTGAAGTCGGTTCGTCGAACAGCATGATTTTTGGCTCCATCGCCAAAGCCCTTGCAATGGCGACGCGCTGTTTCTGCCCGCCTGATAAGGAATCAGGATAGACATTTGCCTTTTCTTCAAGCCCTACTTTTTTCAGAAGACTTAGTGCCTTTTCCCTGGCCTGATCCTTGTCCACTTTTTTAACCTTTAAAGGAGCCAGCACAATATTTTCCAGGACAGTTTTGTGAGGAAATAGATTGAAGTGCTGGAACACCATTCCTACTTCAGCCCTTATTTTATTTATATCTGTTTGTTTATCAGTAATATCTTTTCCTTCTATCAGGATATGGCCAGCCGTAATGGTTTCCAATAAGTTGATGCAGCGGAGGAAAGTAGATTTACCGGATCCTGAAGGACCGATTACCACGACCACCTCCTGAGGTTTGATCGTAACATTAATATCCTTTAGCACCTCGTTTGCCCCAAATGATTTTCTTAATGCTTGGACCTTTATCATTCCGTAGCCAGCCTTCTTTCTAAACTATGTAATAAGATGCTTAAAAGCAGTGTCAATATCAGGTATATGACTGCCGCTGTCAGATAGGGCTCCCACGTGCGGAAATATTGACTGCTCATTGCGCGGCCCCAATACATTAATTCTGGCGCGGCAATGACTGAAGCAAGCGACGAGTCCTTGATCAGGACGATGAATTCATTTCCAAGCGGAGGAATCATTCGTTTGAATGCCTGAGGCAATATAATATGTCTCATTGATTGTACATGGGATAGGCCAAGTGATCTTGCCCCCTCCATTTGTCCCCTGTCGATGGAAGCAATCCCTGCCCTGAAAATTTCAGCAATGTAAGCTGCTGCATTTAGCGACAGCGCTATAATGGTAGCCGCCACCGCATGTGTTTCCCCTATAAAGAACGGGACTACGCCAAAATGTATCAATAATACCTGGACAAGCAATGGCGTCCCTCTAAATACAGTGATATAGACCGTAAAGGGGAACGCTAGATATTTATTTCTCATCATTTTTCCAAGCCCAATAAATAAACCCAGAATGGTTCCTATAACTATGCCCGCAAGCGATAATCCAATGGTGATGAGGGTCCCTTTCAACAGATAGGGTGCATATTCCATAATTATGTCAAAACGAAAATCCATCTAAATTCCTCCGTATAGTTAAAATTGCGCAGGCACTGGGTGCTGCGCAATTTATTAAAGATTACTTAGCTTGTTTTAGCTTTTCAATATCCGGTGAAGTCCCGAACCTTTCCTTATAGATTTTCTCATATGTTCCATTATCCAGGATCTCAGCGATCGCCTTGTCGAAATCGGCTTTCAATTCACTGCCCTTCGGGAACATAATTCCATAGAATTCCGCATCAAATGTATCGGAATCCTCTACAACCTTAAGCTTTTGCTTCGGGTTATTTTTTGCATATTCTTCAACAACCGCATTATCCGCCACTACAGCATCTGCGCCTTTATTGATGAGCTCCATGATGGCCAGGTTGTTATTTTCAAATTTTTTGATATCCTTATGGTTTTTGCCCAAAAGCTTTTCAACAGCTGCCTGACCCGTTGTGCCGCTTTGTACCGCGACGACTTTTCCTTTCAGGTCGTCGGCTGATTTAATATCGCTTCCCTCTGGCACAAGAATTTTGTTGATGGATAGGAAATAGGGGGAGGAAAAATCATACGTCTGTTTTCTTTCTTCATCTATCGTTATCGCGGAGATGCCTGCAGCAGCCCGTTTGCTTTTTAACTCTACGAACAAAGGATCCCAGCCTACATGCTCCAATTTAACATCGTAGCCTGCTTCCTTAGCAGCTGCATTCAGAAAGTTCACATCAAAACCGACGATCTTATCTCCTTCCAAGTATTCAAATGGTGCGTAGGCAGCATCGGTAACAACGCGGATGGTCTTCTTCTCATCCCCGCCAGATCCAGTTGCTGACCCGTTCGCCTTTTCTTCTGTACCAGCTTCCGAACCACATGCAGCAAGCATTGTGACCATCATAAATGATGACAGTATAGCGGCAAGCTTTTTCATATTATCGACCCCTCTACCTTCTAATTTAGGAAAATTATCTTAATTTTCTAATATATCTATATTATCAGTTTAATATTTTTACATGCAATAGTTTGGATAAAAAAACTTTCGTCAGATAACATATTAAAGATGGCCCGACTATACTGAGTCGATTAAAAAATACTATTAAATTAACTAAATAATACAAAAAGAGATCGTTTGGATTCAAAAAGGCAGGAACCATTAAGGTCCCTGCCTAAGCTATGTAAGTATGTGGTTACATGTTGGCTCCAACATACTTCACCTTATGTAACCGTTAGGTGAACAAGAAGAAGGTACCTAACTTGCAGATTATTCTTGGTTTGGCAGACACTTATCTTTCTCTAGGTTCAAGTGGTTTCGTATTTAAATTTGGGTAGATTTAAATTATAAAAGGAAGCAACACTCTGATAATAATATTGTTTGTATGTAATTATCTGTAAGAGGTGATATATATATGGTAATTAAGAGTCCAACTTATCTTAGTTCCCCTGTTGAATTCCTTTAAATATTGAATCCCTAAGAAAAGAATTAATACAATCCGCAGAAAAAATGGTTTAAATAGCCACGAAGCAATAACAATTAGCCAAGAATTAGATCATTATATTACAATCTGCCAAACATGCTGTCCAAAAGAAAATCGCCAAAATTAATTGGTCTTTTTAACTATATATAGATACAAAAGAAGATCCCTAAGATGAACCAGAATGTATCACAGTCCTGCAGCCGTTCTTAACTTTAAATAAGGGACGAAGAAATGTAGCCCGTTCTACAAGAAAAGGCTGCAAAAAGCCGTCCTACTGCGTATATACTGGTTCCTAATGCATATCATTATTTTGTAGTTCTCTTTCTATAGAACGCCGGTACGTCAAGAGATTCTGCCTTCTGTTTTAAGTTGTAACGATGATCGCTGACTGGATCGGTTTTTGTTGATCCGCGTCTTTGTTGCACTTGTTCCGGTATTCTTGAATCTGCCTTAACCCTATGGGACGACGGATTAAAGGACGACTCCTCTTTCTCCTGAAAGCCGGTAGCTATGACGGTAACCATGATTTCCCCTTTTAATTTTTCATTAATCACCGAACCAAAGATCAGATTTAATTCTTGGTCTGAAGAAGCGGCTACAATTTCGGCTGCCTCTTGAACTTCAAAGAGGCTTAAACTGGTCCCACTGGTGATGTTCATGAGGATACCCTGAGCCCCATCAATGGAACTATCAAGCAGCGGGCTTGAAATGGCTTGTTTTGCAGCTTCAGCAGCACGCCCTTGACCGGAAGCGATGCCGATGCCCATTAATGCGGATCCTTGATAGGACATAATAGTTTTTACGTCCGCAAAATCCAGATTAATTAACCCAGGTACCGCTATTAAATCCGAAATACCCTGGACACCCTGGCGAAGGATGTTATCTGCGACACGAAATGCTTCAATCATGGGTGTGTTTCTACTTACTGTATCCAGCAAGCGGTCGTTTGGAATGACGATCAGTGTATCTACCGCTTTCTTCATAGAGGCAATACCGGTTTCACTTTGTAAGGAGCGCTTCCGGCCTTCGAATGTAAACGGCCTGGTTACAACCCCAATCGTTAAAGAACCCAATTCACGTGCAATCCTAGCTATAGCAGGGGCTGCTCCTGTTCCGGTACCTCCCCCCATTCCAGCGGTGACGAAAATCATGTCTGCCCCTTTTAACGCTTCTTTAATCTGCTTTTCACTTTCTTCTGCTGATTTTTTGCCTATTTCCGGATTTGCTCCTGCACCTAATCCTCTTGTAAGTTGTGTACCGATTTGTATTTTAACCTCTGCCTTGGATAATTTAAGATCTTGTGCATCAGTATTTACTGCAATAAACTCTACACCTTGCACTCCATCCTCGATCATACGGTTCACAGCGTTATTGCCGCCGCCGCCAACACCGACTACTTTAATAGTGGCTACCTGGTCAACACTAGTACCAAACTCGTACATATTTGTTCCTCCTCTTTCTTTTAAATAAAAATTTAATAGCTTTTTAAAGGTTGAAGAATTCATAATCATTCAATCTTAGGTATTTTAGCTGGAAAGGGAAATACCTAATTGACAGCCCTCTTCCATTTCAATTTTAATAATATCCTAACTTGTTTTTAGGAGGCCCTTTCGAAGAACATTAAAGACGAAGATAGATAAAAAGGATTTGTAAGGTTAAGGTCACAGATATTTCACCTTAACTCTTTATGATAACAGGTAGAACTTACTGGCTCTAGAAGCTTTCAGTTTCGCGTAAATCAGCTGCTTTATGCGAGCCAGCTGGCGATGACAAACAGGAGCGATCCGGATGCATGGACTTAGGGATGAACAACAGTTATGCTGGCAAAAGACCTTTGCCACATTAATGACCCCTTTTTTGGGGAAAAATACACGGATATACAGTTCAAAATATCGAGGGTTCATTTTCTTACACTTGTCAACTATAGGAAATAACAATAAGCGATCTCTGTTTATTCTGACCAGAACAACAAGATCGCTTACAAAGTAATCTTAATCATAATAAATACCCTTCTCTGATTATTTCTTATCTTTTACCAATGGACTGGCTGAACAATGGTGAAAATGTTTGAACAAATTAGTAATGTACGAGTTTAATTGAAATCGATCATGTAACACATAATTAGCCAGTGACAGATTATTTTCTTTTATATTCATACTTTCCTCCCTTGTAAACCCCATTTTAGTATTGTTCCCAATATAGACTCTCTTCTACATAAAAATATTAGTGTTAAGCAACATTATAAATTAAATCGCTTACAAAAATAAGTGTTGTCCCAATAAATAATTTTCTGCAAATAATTGTATGATTAGACAAAGTGAATTATAAGAAAGCCCCTTATCGTTGTTTACAAAGCAAACACTGATAAGGGGCTTGTTCATAATCTAATATGAATGAGTCTCATTTTGTCAGGCTCTTTTATGTTTCCACATAATATAACGATATCTTATAAAACAACCAATGCAAAAACCTAATAAAGCGATCCCAGCAGCTAACATTACCATAATACTAAACATATAGGCTAATGTGTTCCATCCGAGTTGGAAGAAAGCTAGTGACAATCCAAGACATACTGTTGCGATCCATTGATTAAAGAGCTGCTGGTCTTTGTCCTCCATTATATACTGGGATAACGGTTTTTTTAAAAATCTCTTCCCTATCAAAATAATGGGGTTCTTCTTTGTTATTAACGTGTACACGCCTATAACAAATGGAAGTAATAGTATTAATTTATATGATACCAATGCGACAAGAACACTTAAAACGATAAATGATTGATTTAGTTGAACCAAAGGTTTTGGTATACCCATGTGAGTACCTCCTGATGAACCAACACCAATTTAATGATATTTAAATCAAAATCCTATATATCATAGTATATTACTATGAATTGTTCATTCATCTTATCATACTTTGAGAATGTTGCGCACTTTTTTAACTTTATAAAGTGAAGCAGCAAGAAATACACGATTCCCTGCAGGTTTGTCCTACATTAAAATAAGTGGCACACTTGGACTGCTGGTTTTTGCTTTTAGCATAGCACAATACTATATTACCAGGCTCAATCAGAGTGTTCATTTTTATTTTCTGCCATTTATGAATTTGTTATTAACTCAATTACCTTCTGTATGGTGAATTTAATGAAGCAACGGCTCAATACTCTAGAAAACGGCTTAATCAAATCTCCAGGATGCCTTAATGCATATTTAGCCAGGGCCTTTCTCCGATGAATTTTCAGTTTGGCTCAATTATTTTTTTATCCGATGCAATTATTTCAGAAACTGGCTTAATTGTTTTCGATTTTGGCTTAATTTCTTCCAATAATGGCACAATTAATGTCTCTGGCAAATATCCTCTCTCTATTTAAAGATCTTAAAAAATTCCACCCAGAATTTTTGCCAGCTCTTCCTCCTTTCCTTGTATCCAAGTAAATACTGAGAAGCTCTAATGAATAAAAACCTGCTTATTATAACTTTTCCGTTTAACTAACCCTTTTCCTAGAAGTATGATATTTCCCCCCAATGTCAATCATGGAATTTAGTACAGGAATCATTGCATATTGCTTCTGAGGTGAAAAATGGAACAGGTAGTTAAGGTAAATGTAAACACCAGTATTGATGATAATATATCTTATTTAAATAATGAGTTAGGGATTGGAAAGAGCTTTGACATCATCCATCTGGATGTTGAGTACGGCGAAAGGAAAATGGCTTTCTATTTTGTGGATGGCTTTGTTAAAGATGATATCTTACTTCACATCATGAGGACTTTGGGGAGCTTAAAAAAAGAGCAGATAGAAGCCGATACTTTAAAAAAATTAGTTAAGACCTACATCCCTTATGTCGAGGTCGAAACCGCAGATGATTTGAATAAAGTAGTGGACACCGTCTTATCAGGTCCAACTGCACTGGTGGTTGATGGACTAGACAAAGTCATTATAATTGATGCAAGAACCTATCCTGTGCGCGGTCCTGAAGAACCGGATACGGAGAGAGTAGTCAGGGGTGCAAGAGATGGATATGTAGAAACCATTGTCTTTAATACGGCCTTAACGAGAAGAAGGATCAGGGATCGCACACTCAGAATGGAGTATATGCAGGTCGGCAGGAGATCCAAGACGGACGTTGTTGTAAGCTACATTGAAGATATTGCTGATCCTGACCTTGTGTCTGAAATTAAAAAGTCCCTGTCGGAAATTGATACGGATGGCGTGCCAATGGCCGAAAAGTCGATCGAAGAATTTGTGGCAGGGAGGTATTGGAACCCCTATCCTTTAGTAAGATTCACGGAAAGGCCCGATACCGCTGCAGCTCATCTTTTTGAAGGTCATGTATGTATAATTGTAGACGGGTCGCCTAGTGTGATTATAACCCCCACAACCTTCTGGCATCACCTGCATCATGCGGAAGAATATCGAAATAAGCCTTTAGTAGGGGCATATTTGCGCTGGGTCCGGTTTATTGCTGTATGGGCGTCCATTTTTTTGCTTCCGCTTTGGTATTTGGTTTCAATTGATCCAAGCCTGCTTCCGGAGCATCTTTCTTATATCGGTCCAAATGATAGAGGTGAAGTGCCATTATTCCTGCAAATTCTTTTCGTTGAGATTGGTATTGATATGCTGAGGATGGCGTCCATTCATACACCATCATCTCTGGCAACAGCACTCGGTTTGATTGCGGCTTTATTGATTGGACAAATAGCGGTAGAGGTAGGTCTGCTTACTAATGAAGTAATCTTATACTTGGCAGTAGTATCCATTGGCACCTTTGCCACTCCAAGCTATGAAATGAGCTTAGCAAACAGACTTATCCGGATAGCCCTGCTCATCCTAACTGCAGCATTTCACTCTTTTGGATATGTCATTGGAGTAGTCTTATTCGTCATCATGCTTGCAAGGCTGCAGTCGTTTGGAGTTCCATATCTTTGGCCGCTTATTCCTTTTAATTATAAAGCGTTTCGGGACGTACTATTTAGGTCGCCAATTCCTTTGAAAAGGCGCAGGCCCCGTCCGCTTAATCCAAAAGATCCTGACCGTTAAAAACTTATGCAAAAAAATATAGCCGCGCTTTTTATAGTGCTCTGTATATTTACCGAATTTCTGAAACACTAGGAAAGCGTCATAAAAAAGCCGGATTTCATTCCATTTTTTTGAGATGAAAATCGGCTCTTTCTTTAATTGCTCACTAGATTATCAATTTTTATCCCAACGGTGATTATGGCCATTGCCCCTTGTAACTCCTTACCAAATAGACCCGTGGATGAAGCTTTCAGTTCTTCCTTTACTTTCCCATATTGTACAAGGCTGTCTTTGTTCTTGATTATATGAATGCTTCCTTTAAATGGAGCGTACACTTTTTCGTTCCACAAAATGATTAAGAAATACAAAGCTTGCGGCTGCCGCTATTCATTCATCGAAGCAAAAAAGCCCCTCTCGCAAAGGGCCTTTTTGTCATTCTATGAATATTTTTCTACAACATCTTTATAATACCCTACATCTTTAATAGGTATATCTGCTTTAGTTGGACACTGAATATGAGTAAGTGCATTTGACTCATCAATCATAATTAAGTCGATTTTATCCAATTCTTTTTTGCACCATGAACACTTAGTAGCCAGTAGAGTATTAGCTTTAGTTTGCATAGCAATCCCACCTCTTTTTTCATAGAGATATTCTTTTTGTATTCCCCATTCTCCTTCCGGTTCACAAAATTGTCAAAAAAATATATCTTTATCCTAAAAAGTTAGCGTTTAAATAGATATTAATTAACATCTTTTTCATAGTGTTATAATTAAAAGGCAAAGGGGTTGAAGAAGTTGAAAGATGTAATACTTAGGCTGGCTGAAATATTAAATGATCTCCATGATTTTATTCAGGTGAGAGCATATCATTCAAACTTTAATTTAACTGATAAAGACTTACATTTTTGGCTCATGGGCATAATCGGCATTTTAGCTTTTATTTTTGTTCTATTAGTATCAAAATTCTTATCTAAAATTCCTTATGGAATTATTATACTGTCTTTTCTCTATACTTTTACTTTTATGGTAGTATTGGTGTTCGCGATAGAAATTCAACAAGCTTTAACAAGCAGAGGTAACATGGAATTTCAAGATGCAATTGTGGGACTATGGGGTTTCATTGTTTTTTTCTTTGTATTTGTGGCGATTTCGGCAGTTTTACTTATAACTAAAAAACTATTTCGCAAATATAATCGCTCGTAAAAGATTATAGAAAAAGGGGCCCCTCTTAAAGAAACATGAAGATTTAAAAAAGGTGAAAAACGTGCGGTTCCTGATCAGGATCTTTAGTTTGTTAGGCATACTTTTAACAGCAGCCGTTATGTCAGCAAAAACAAAATCCCTTTTTTTGCTGGTAATATCTATAGGAAATAAATAAGCTCCTCTCGAATGAGAAGGGCTTTTTATCCAAGATTTAATCCGTCTTTCTGAATTAACTTTTCAGTTTTTGCCCATTCTACCGGTTTTGTTTCTACGTTATTATAAGTGCAATGCTTTTGAATATGACTCCTTTGTCTCCACTTAATATACATATATTTTATATTTTTATTATCCTTAAATTCAACGTAAGCTACAGTTCCCCTTATCCTTTCTGTATTCCTTTTCGCTTGATAATCGGCGTCCTGGAAGACTGAAATACACAATCAAATGTCGAAATCAGAACCAATCTGCGTATTCGCTTTTTGAATATCGGTCGCTTTCAAGTTGACTCTTCCATCTTTCCTTACCTTTACCCTTCAACCTGTACCTGCCCCTAAATATCACACCTTTAATAGAAATACTTTTCCGTTATTTAGAGATATTGCTAACAAGTATTTAGATATTGTAAGATATATAGTGAAAAAAATAGGCATCACACCTACCTCTCGATATATGTCTAAAAAGGCTGAGAACGATGTTTTTCGTCCTTATTACTTAAAATCAATGCGAGAATTGGGTAAACTGAAAAAATACTTACACATAAGGATGGGGTTAACCTTTGAGAATAAATAAATTTATAAGCGAGACTGGAAAAACTTCCAGGCGCGGGGCAGATAAATTAATTAGTGAAGGAAGAGTAACTATAAACGGGTCCATTGCGAAAATTGGCAGCCAAGTTCAGCCAGGGGATGATGTGAGGGTAAGTGGAGACCAGATTCGCATGGCTAGAAATCATGTGTATATTGCCTTGAATAAGCCGGTAGGAATTACTAGCACGACGGAAAAGCATGTAAAAGGAAATATTATTGATTTAGTGAATCATCCTTTACGTATTCATCATATCGGCCGTCTTGATAAGGATTCAGAAGGCTTAATCCTGCTTACGAATGATGGAGATATCGTAAACGAAATATTGCGTGCCGAAAATAAACATGAAAAAGAATACATTGTTTCAGTAGATAAGCCAATCACCCCCGCCTTCTTAAAGCAAATGGCAGAAGGGGTAAAAATTCTTGATACAAAAACACTTCCTTGTGAAGTCGTCCAATTATCAAAATTTGTGTTTCAAATCACTTTGACACAAGGTTTAAATCGACAAATTCGCCGTATGTGTGAAGCACTTGGATACGAAGTGTACAGACTGCAGCGTACTCGAATCATGAATATTCACTTGAATAATCTCCCTGTTGGACAATGGAGAGATTTAACAAAGAAAGAACGCAACCAGCTGTTCGCAGATCTAAACTATGAGCCGCGGGAATGGTAAAAAATGAAGGGATGACTTTTAATCAGTCATCCCTTTCTTTATGTTCAACCAAAAACATCATCTACATCTCAATGTTTATCTTCCTTTTTTAAACACTGCATTCCTATTCTCGGGTAAAACTCTACATTATAATTGAAAAATAGTCTTTCCAGTTTGCAGCTTTCTATCCCTTCATGTAAAATATCTTTTTTAGAGCAAATGGTTAGGTTTATACTATTTTTTCGTGTAATCTACACAATATATGTTTAAGGAAATCATGACCGACTCCATTATGATTTTGTAAGGTTCTTTGAGCCTGGGATACATAATAGATCACTACAGAAAAAGGAATAGGGGAACCAATAAATGGAGAAATCAACTTATAAACAATCTACAATTGTAGCACTGCTGCTCGCAGGTACGTTTATCGCCATACTGAATCAAACGCTGATGATCACGGCGATACCGCCTGTTATGGCAGAAATGCATATTACGGCGAACAGCGCACAGTGGCTTACTACTGTTTTTATGCTTGTAAATGGAATAATGATTCCGATTAGCGCGTTTTTATTGGAGCGATTTACAACGAGACAGCTGTTTATTTCGGCTATGAGTATTTTTGCTCTTGGTACATTAGCAGCTGGTCTTGCTCCTAACTTTGAGATGTTATTGCTTGGAAGGGTCATCCAGTCAAGCGGAGCCGGTGTTATGCTTCCGCTTATGCAGACGGTTTTCTTAATGATATTCCCTGTTCATAAGCGAGGAGCGGCCATGGGGCTGGTCGGGCTGGTAATTTCCTTTGCGCCGGCGATCGGACCGGCTTTGTCCGGCTGGGTAACGGAGCATTACTCGTGGAGGGTTTTGTTTTTCTTCATACTGCCGATTGCGCTGATTGATATCCTGATTGCTTATAAAGCATTACGTAATGTAACAGAAGTAACCAGACCAAAAGTCGATGTTCTATCGATTATATTATCTTCTTTTGGATTTGGAGGCTTGCTTTACGGATTTACGAGTGCAGGTAATTATGGCTGGACCGAAAGCAGTACACTTCTTTCTCTTACAATCGGAGTAGCTGCTCTTGCCTGGTTTATTACAAGGCAGCTCAGATTGAAGCATCCTATGCTGGAGTTTCGGGTGTTTAAATACTCCTTCTTCCCGCTTGCAATTATGATTGGAATGATAACTTTCATGGGACTCATTGGAGCCGAAACGCTGATCCCCCTATTTATGCAGAACATGCGGGGATTCACAGCATTAGAAGCAGGTATCGCCATCTTGCCAGGAGCATTAATTACAGGGATTATGGCACCATTTATCGGCCGGATTTTTGATCGAGTCGGAGCAAGATGGCTGGTGATCACCGGCTTAACAATTATTACCGTATCATCCTTCGCGTTCACCGATTTAGGTCCAGGGACTACCATGACCTTTATCACCATTTTGTACAGCGTACGGATGCTCGGGCTGTCTATGGTAATGATGCCAGTGTCCACAGCGGCCTTAAACCTTCTGCCTAGACGTCTGCTTTCACATGGTGCTGCAATGGACAACACCATGAAAATGATCGCAGCTTCTGTCGGGACGGCTATACTTGTTACCGTTATGACCACAACAGCCCAGACGGCAAAACAGCAGCCTGACATTCAGCATCCTGATATGTATGGAGTCAATATCGCCTTTATCGTCGTTGCCGTTCTTTCACTGATAAGCTTAATCATTTCATTTTTTATAAAGAGCAGCAAGCCGGCACATGAGATGACACAAGAATAAATTAGACAAAAAAAGCTTGGATTACTCAAGCTTTTTTTTTATTTCCTATTAATTTGTTATACAACAAGCGCCTTGCTAAAAATTATATCTTCACCTTCGGAAGATCCATGCCCTTTGTATGTTTTAGACTGCAAGTTGATTTTCCCATTACCAGGGCGGCAGGAATGTTTTCTTTTTGAATGTGACATTCTCCGTTAACCATTTCTGTTAATTTAGTGACCGCCAGTCTGGCTATTTGTTCCTCTTGCTGTCTGAGATGTGTAAATGTCCAGCCGGTTATACATTACCCCATCTCCTTAAGACGACTAAGAGAGCAGCGATATAAAGCCTTTTAAATATCCTAAGAATAACGGCAGCTGGACTGATATCCAAGTAAGACGGTGCCATGTTTTTATTTTGCAAGGCATAAATAGTTTGAGTCATTTTTAATTTATATAATGGATCATATCTCAAAAACTACTTTAAAAGGAATACTGTGATAACCCAGGAAATAATAGTTATTAAAAGAACTCTGGGGAGGAAATTAAGTGAAAAATTGTATTCATTGTATAGAAGGACTAAGCATACCTATGGTTAACTTAGAAGCAATTTATTATAAAGGAAAGTCGCTATACATTCATAATGTTCCTTATCACCTATGTATGCATTGTAATCATAGGGATTATGTAAGTATGAAGAACATAAATCAACAAGCAGTATTAGCTTACGAGACTTTTGGAATAACATCTATTAACTACATCTAATTTGTCTTAACAATCCTCCTGGCTGAAGTAACTGGCTTTCCCAACCCTTATTCTTAGAAAAGAACAATGTTTTGCCTGTTCCCGATGCATATTGGGATAAAAATTCAGGATGGATTGAAACTATAACAAAGTATCTATTTTTGCCCTTGATTGGTATCTTTATCATCATTTATTTTAAATGGTTTACAAAGGCTCGTACTAAGATGGCTAAGATACTGAATTTAATGAGTTTTAATCGACAGCTTTCCTCTTTATTTTTTTTAGCTTCTTTTTTTCTTTTAGCTACGGTTATAGACCTTGAATTAAATAATGTTAAAGTTGGATGAATACAATTTAAACTAACGGACTCTTTTGCTAAAAAAAAGAAAAAGGATAGGGAAGCTTCAGGCTGCTTTCCCTATCCCTTTTTATCCTGCCTGAAATTTAATAAGCTAAGCCGCAGGCAATCCAAAACGTTTCCCCCTTAGCAGTCTTGCAGTCTATAGGACTAACTCCCACGTCTCACCAATCAAATCCTGTCCAAAACTATGATGATTCTCTTGAACTGCTAATGTGAATCCTTTTTTCTTATAGATGTGTCTAGCTTCTTTTAATATACTATTTGTCCATAACACTAGTTTGGTATATCCTGCGCGTCTTGCGAAAGTGATACATTCTTCAACAAGATGCGACCCTAATCCCAAACCACGTGCCTTTGGATCTACTAAAAGCAAACGCAGTTTAGCAATAGATTCACTGTCGGCTGCAACAAAAATACAACCCACAATTTCACCATTCAATTCAGCGATCCAGCTGCATTCACGTTCTGAGTTAAAATTTTTTATAAAGTCCGACATGATTGTTGAAACAAGAGCTTCAAAATCTTGATTCCATCCATATCCGTTTGAATAGAATTCCCCATGTTTCTGTATGACCCACTTTTCATCACCAGGTTCAAGCCGGCGCAGGGTATAAGGCTTTGATGATGAGCCATTATTCTGTTTTAGTAAATCTTCGATGGTGGATCCCCCCTCCTATTATTTGCTTTTCCATTGGTCTTAGAATTCAGCTATATATTATGTTATGCATATGTTTTGAATGAATGATGCTATGCAAAAAGTATAACATTAACTCATTTTTTTGCCTTTGTATTTTAAATCCTACATAAGTCTTCATTATATATTAAAATGATACTTATAAACCTTGTATGACATGATAAGGACCACTTTTTTAACGCTAAATAAAAGGAGAGAAAAAAATGAACCTGACTTATGAAATTATACCTGATGATAAAATAGAATATTGCCGGGATTTATGCAATGAGCTGATGGCCTTTCAAAAGTCGAAAGCATACATAACCCCGGAACGGTTTGACACAATGAATTTTGATACACGGCTGGTTCCTTCGATAAAAAGCGCCGTACATAATCAAACGGTTATTGTTAAGGATGATGATAAAATAATAGGGTATGTATATTCAAATGTTTCTCCGAAAGAAACCTATTCCAACGATTTTGCCACTTTTTTTGACCTATCCTCTGTTAGTCAAAAGAATGTAGGCTGTTTATCTCAATTTTATATTCAAGAAGAGTACAGACAATATAAAGTGGGATCTAAGCTTTTCAATTTATCCATGCAGTGGCTTGCCCAATTTGAGGATGTCGAAGATTATTTTATCTTTGTTTCAAATGGCAATGATCCAGCCCTCGAGTTCTATACACGAAAAGGTTTTTCTGTCAGCCATGAAATACTGGATGGATTTATAACCGTACTGCGGAGCAGAAAAAAATTAGCGGCAAAAATCTAGTTAATTGAAGTCAGAACATACATAACGTTCCTTAACAGCTGCACCAAACCTAGAAAGAAGATTGTTAGAATGGAAGAAGGTTATACGTATTTTTTGCATCTGTGGCCATTGATAGCCCCATTAGACACCAGCCAAAAAGATTAAATGATACTGTATTTAAACAGAGAAGGGCACATAATCAAAAAGTGCCCTTTTTGAGTTTCACTTTTTGGAAACTCACTTCAAATGGAGCCGATATGCTTTAACGATAATCCCATCATTCGCCGGCTCAAAATCAAATTGCGGCAGACGTTCAAAACCAAGGTTTTCATATAAGTTCATGGCATTTGTCATAAATTCTCCGGTATGCAGACCAATGGAATGATGACCCTGAGCTTTCGCCCGCTTAATACATTCGGAAACAAGTGATGAAGCCACTCCTTTCCCCCTCGCCTCCGGACTCACGGCCAGCATACGTATCTCCGGGTAATCCAGCTCGTCAACATACCCTTCATAGGCATCGCTTTTAGCAGGAAACAATACCACACTGCCCACAATTTCCCCCGCCAATTCAACCACAATTCTCTCTGCACCTGTTTGGACATCGGCCTCTGAGGAAATGGCCTGCTTAAGAGCATTCCAGTGCTCTGCCGGTATGTTTGCAGCATGCTCCTGATAAGCTGCAATTCTTTGTTCGCGGATATACGGCAATTCATTTTCTGCAGCATCGCGTATTATCATGGCTTCACCCCTCTCTATGAATTAAAAATTTCTCAATTCTTTTGCTTAACGCTCCCCGGTTATGCTCGGAATGAAGTGCTGAAAGATCCGGTCCTTTTGGAAGAATAGTTTTCGATTTCTGATCATCGCTGGCAATATGCTTAGAAAGATGATAATGAACTTTGATAGCCTGGAAATCAGTAGTATCTCCAAAACCAGGGGTTTGATATAAGTCTCGGATATACCCCCATAGGTTCTTGAAATCCACAATTCGATTGCGATTCGTCTTAAAGGCTGAATAATAAGCTGCATCAAACCGGATTAAAGTGGCATACAACCGGACATCGGAGTCGGTTATAAAGTCTCCGAATAGAAAACGCTGCTTGCACAGACGTTCCTCTAATTCATCCAATCTAGCAAACAGAGCATCATAAGCCTCCTCGTATGCTTCCTGTGAGCGGGCAAAGCCACATTTATAAACACCGTTATTTACATCTTCAAAAATGGTATGGTTAAAAGCATCGATTTCAGCGCGCAGATGTTCCGGGTATAAATCAGGAGCATGATCTTTATGCAGCGGTTTCCATGTTGTTTCTAAGTAGTTTGTTAGTTTAAAATAGTCATTGTTTACGACCTTCTGCTCTTTAACGTCTACTATAACGGGAACCGTTGGCCGCCCGCTGTATCCAGGGTCTGTTTTTTTATAAATTTCACTCATATAACGAACCCCAAGAACTGGGTCCACACCCTTTTCGTCTAAAGAAAATTCCCAATCTGCATGAGGAAGATCCGGTCTCATCGGACTTGCAGTTCCTAGACTTAAAGCATCTTCAAGACCAAGGACACTGCGGACAATCACTGAGCGGTGCGCCCATGGACATACAGCAGACCATAGCAGCCGGTACCGGCCAGCCTCTACCGGAAGTTCTCCTGCTCCTTCTCCAAAAGGTGCGGTAAACCGGTTGACCTGGCGGTTAAATGATCCATCTTCTTTTATTTCAGCTTCTAATCCTGCAGCTGTTTTCTTTTCTGACATAATATTCACCTCGCATTTTATAAATCTATTATACCAGCCGGAAGGGTTTTCCAACTTAAATTAAATTTCACCAAAATAGATGGGTTTTTGATAGAAACAATAGTACTTGCGTTTCCTGATATTGGCTAATCTGAATGTTATTGCCATTTTAATAAAAGGACTTTTGATAAAATGGCTTTTCTTTAGATAACATAGAAATACCCGAACACTGCCCACTTATAGCAGTTGTCCGTTATTCGGATTAGTTCTGGAAGATCAGCTTTAATTTAGAGCTCCTCTAAATCCTTCTTAAGCCAGGAGATTAATTCACTTTCCCGCTTTTCATTCATCTTATCTGAAAAGGATGCCGGCCATTCATAGAATCCCCTCCCATTCTTCTGCCCATAACTCCCTCCGTCAACAAGGCTCAAAGCCCTTTGCTGCCCCCGGTGTCTAAAATTCTTTGGCCGTTAAGGTCAGAAAAATAGCCCATATTCATTCCTCCTAAAAGAAACAGGACACTAAAAAGTGCCCTGACCAAGTTCCTAGATTAAACCTGTTAAAGAGTAAACTCCGATAATAAAGAATACGGCAACGGTTTTAATAATGGTAATTGCAAAAATATCGCGGTAGGATTGCTTGTGTGTCAGGCCGCAAACTGCCAGCAGCGTGATAACTGCCCCGTTATGCGGCAATGAGTCCATACCGCCGGATGCCATGGCAATAATACGGTGCATAACTTCCATAGGAATGCCGGAGGATTGGGCAGCTGCCACATATTTCTCACCCATAGCGGCAAGTGCAATACCCATACCACCTGAAGCCGAACCAGTGATACCTGCAAGTACGTTTGTCGTGACAGCCCCATTTACAAGCGGATTCGTAAAGGTCTGTGAAATTCCGTCACGGACTACTCCAAAGCCAGGAAGTGAAGAAATAACGCCTCCGAAGCCATATTCAGAACCAGTATTCATAGCAGCAAGCAAAGCACCGCTAATTCCAACATTTATACTAGTTTTAAAATCGACAGCTACTCCCTTGAAGTTAAAGGCAATTGTGGCTAAAATCCCAATAACAAGCGCAAGTTCAACAGACCAGACCCCAAGAACGGTTGAAAGTTCCACTTTTCCAAATGCATCAAGGCCGATACTCGTAAAATCAAATCCATTCGGATACCATTTAGGAATAGAGACTGTAAAGAATTTGTTCATGACACCAACAAGAACCAGCGGTACAAACGCAAGAATCTGGCGAAGCGGACTTTCCACTTCTGAAGTGAAGGAAGGAACATGTGCCAAAGGAGCTTTTTCTGCCGCTGCTGCTATTTCTCCTCCAAAGCCAGAATAGCCTTCTCCTGCTGCTGCAGCTTTCTTGCGGCGTGATTCAAGATATAGCATTCCAAGAACAAAGACAAAGACCGTACCGATTATACCAAGAACAGGGGCAGCATAAATGTCCGTTTTGAAATAGGAAGTAGGAATAACGTTTTGTATTTGTGGTGTGCCCGGCAAAGCATCCATCGTGAAAGAAAGCGCTCCCAAAGCAATCGTGCCTGGAATAAGGCGTTTTGGAATATTAGCCTCTTGGAACAGCTTTGCTGCGAACGGAAAGGCAGCGAATGCAACCACGAAAAGGCTAACGCCACTGTAGGTTAAAATAGCAGTCATAAGTACAATAGCCAGCATGGCTCGTTTCGCACCTACTGCTCTGACAATGGTTTTTGCAATAGAGGCTGCAAGTCCGGATGTTTCAACAACTTTACCGAAGATTGCACCTAACAGAAAGACCGGGAAATACAACTTGATGAAGCCCACCATTTTTTCCATAAAGATATTGGAAAAGAACGGCAGTACGTGTGATGGTTCGGTAAGAACTACTGCAAACAAAGCACATAAAGGAGCAAACAAAATAACTGAAAATCCTTTGTAGGCTATAAACATTAAAAGTCCAAGTGCAAGCAAAATAACTACCAATTCCATATAGTTCCTCCTTATTGATCTTGTTCCGGTACGTTAAAGCAGCTATGAAGCCGCCAATACTTGTTCTGAAACTGAAAATATTTCAGAACTATGATGCGGTTTGAAAACCGCTGCAATGTTTAATGATAAACCTTACGAGTCCTGTTAAAAAGAAGAAAAGGAATAATTTAGCGATAAACGCTTTATGTAAAACCTCAATATATGGGGCGGCTTCCGAAAATCTGCCGCCCTCTGTTTTTATTTATCCCATCGACACGGCCTTAATAATATAGCTTTACCAAGAACGCTTTTTAGTCTTTTTATTACTGATGCACGGATTCCTTTTTATATCGGCGGACACGGAGAAGAGCTTGTTCGCGGTGTCCAGCAAAGTTTTCAAGGTCACAAAGACGCTCAGCATATTCGCCAATCTTGGCGCTTGCTTCCGGTGTTCTAATTTCCTGATATGTACAGGTTTTAAGGAATTTGCCAACCCATAATCCTCCCGTATAGCGTGCTGCCCCTTTTGTCGGAAGAGTGTGGTTCGTTCCGATCACCTTATCGCCATAAGCTACGTTAGTTTCAGGCCCCAAGAACAGTGCGCCATAATTTGTCATCTTCTCAAGGAAGTAACGCGGATTCTCTGTCAGGATTTCAACATGCTCGTAGGCCAGCTTGTCCGCTTCGACAACTGCTTCTTCTATACTTTCGACTACAATGATTTTGCCGTATTCCTGCCAGGCAGTGCGTGCTACATCCGCGGTTTCAAGAGTTTGAAGCTGACGCTCAATTTCCTTTACCGTTTCATTGGCAAGTTCTTCAGACGTCGTAATCAATGCTGCTGGAGAAGTAGGTCCATGCTCTGCCTGACCGAGCAGGTCGGTAGCCACGATTTCAGCATCTGATGTTTCATCTGCAATTACCAGGACCTCTGTTGGGCCTGCAAGAAGATCAATGCCCACACGGCCGAATAGCTGGCGTTTTGCTTCCGCAACAAACGCATTGCCTGGACCTACGAGCATATCAACTGCTTCAATTGTTTCTGTTCCAAGCGCCATAGCTGCCATGGCCTGAACTCCGCCAAGGAGATATATGTCATCGGCACCAGCAAGAGCCATTGCCGCTACTGTAGCCGCAGGGACTTCACCGTTAATAGGCGGTGTGCATGCGATCACCCGCTTTACACCTGCCACTTTGGCAGTAAGTACGCTCATGTGTGCTGATGCTACCATAGGATATCTTCCTCCAGGGATATAGCAGCCTACACTGTTTACGGGGATATTTTTGTGCCCCAAAAATACACCTGGCAGCGTTTCGACTTCAATATCCCGGAGAGCTGATTTCTGCGCTTCTGCAAAACCGCGGATCTGAGCTTGTGCAAACTTAATATCATTAATGGTATCTTCCGGAACACGGCTGATGATTTCTTCAATTTGCTCCCGAGTGAGCTTAAAGCTGTCAGGTGACCATTTATCAAATCTCTCTGAGTAGCTTCTTACTGCATGGTCTCCATTGTTTTCAATATCCTCAAGAATGTTTTTTACCGTTTCGGATACCTGTACCGCCTGGACAGCAAGTTCTTCCTTGGTTTTACCTATTTTAAGATATTTCGCCATATAGCTCTCCCCTTTTTTAGAACTTTTCGGGCGGCTGGCCTGGAAAGCAGCCGCCCGCGTTACAGCTTTGCTCGATTCTTGTATGGTGCTCGCATTCTCGTAAAGCTGCTCGCATTTTCTGTTTTTTTGCTCGCATCCTGGCTGCTTGTGCTCACAAGTACCGCGGTTGCTCGGTTATCTATTTTTCTGCTCGCATTCTCGTAAAGCTGCTCGCATAGTCTAATTTCCACTCACAATATATTGTCTTTAACTCCCAATTATCCAAAATGCTCGCTATCTGCAGTACTGCTCACACTTCCTATGCTGCCAGTTACTCTTTATAGCTTTCTAGAATTCCAGCTTAGTATCTGGCTGTAAGCATTTTTTTGCGAGTGAAGAATTCAACTCCATCACGGCCATTTGCATGAAGATCGCCATAGAAAGATTTTTTGTAGCCAGAGAATGGGAAGAATGCCATTGGTGCAGGAACACCCATATTAACTCCCAGCATTCCGGCATCAATGTCTTCACGGAATTGGCGTACCGCTTTTGCGCTGTCTGTAAACAAACAGGCACCGTTTGCGAATTCTGATTCGTTGGCAATGCTGATTGCTTCAGTCAGGGTTTCAGCTCGTACAACGGAAAGTACAGGTGCAAAAATTTCATCCTGCCAAATTTTCATTCCTGGTTTTACCTTATCAAAAATGGTTGGGCCAACGAAGTATCCTTCTCCAGACACGGCATCATCCTTGCGTCCGTCACGGACAAGGATTGCTCCTTCCGACTCACCAATTTCAATATATTTTACAGTACGTTCCTTATGGGCATCACGGATTACAGGACCCAGGAAGTTACCTTTTTCAAGGCCATTGCCGATCTTCATTTCTTCACAGGCCTTAACTAAGCGGCTTACCAATTCATCTGCTACATCCCCGACAGCAACAACTACTGCACATGCCATGCATCTCTCACCTGCAGATCCGAAAGCAGCTCCAATAATATTGGTAACTGTCAGGTCGAGGTCTGCATCCGGGAGAACAATTGAATGGTTTTTCGCACCGGCAAGAGCTTGGACACGTTTTCCGTTTGCTGCAGCTGTTTTATACACATACTCTGCTACCGGCTGGGAACCGACAAATGATACAGCTTTAATATCCTTGTGATCCAAAATGCCGTTTACCACATCATGCGCACCGTGAACAACATTTAGTACGCCGTCAGGCAGGCCTGCTTCCTTAAACAGTTCAGCCAGGCGGTTTGCCAAGTGGGGCGTGCGTTCCGATGATTTTAAAATAAATGTATTTCCGCAAGCAATAGCAAGCGGGAACATCCAGCATGGGACCATCATCGGGAAGTTAAATGGAGTGATACCGCCGACAACTCCGATAGGATAGCGGTACATTCCGGATTCAATTCCAGTTGCAATATCAGGAAGCTGGGTTCCCATCATAAGTGTAGGTGCTCCTGCCGCAAATTCTACACATTCGATGCCCCGCTGTACTTCTCCGTATGCTTCATCGAAATTTTTTCCGTTTTCCATTGTGATCAGCTTTGCCAGCTCATCCCAATGATCAATTAAAAGCTGCTGGTAGCGGAATAGAATCCTTGCCCTTTTTGGGACAGCCACGTTTTTCCATGACTGGAATGCTTCCTTCGCAACCTCAACCGCTCTATCAAGGTCTTCACGGCTTGAAAGAGGAACATATGCAAGTACTTCTCCTGTTGCCGGGTTAGGCACTGCCTCTGTCTTATCTGACTTCGATGCGATCCATTCTCCCCCGATAAAGTTTTTTAGTGTTTTCGTTTCTACTGATGCTGGCATAAATATTTCTCCCCTCTGTTCTAATTAGTTTCCAACCGTCTCAAGAACGGCGAAATCGTAGTTATAGCACATATGATACAGTTCAATAATTTCATCTAAATCGGGCACCCTTGGATTATTGTCAGGACTTCCGCTGGCAAGAGCATCCTTAGCCATCTTGGAAGCAACCTCTTTAAACTTTCCACTGTCCAGTCCGTATGTTTTCATATTCGGAATATGAAGGTCAGCGCAGAGCTTCTTGATCTCATTAACCGTTACATTAGCGAGATCGTCATTTGTTAACGTTTTCAAGTCTGGCCTTAAGATTTTTCCGATTTCTGCAAGGCGGTCCACTGCACTGTCTTTTGTAAATTCAAGAACAGCTGGAAGCAGCATCGCATTCGAGATGCCATGTGGAACGTGGAACAAAGCACCAATCGGGCGAGACATTCCATGGACCAGGGCAACTGATGCATTCGTGAACGCCAGACCGGCTTGCATGGAGGCTAATGCCATTTTCTCTCTTGCTTCCTTGTCTTCTCCGTTTATGTATGCCGCGCGCAGATTGCCCACAATCAGCTCAATAGCTGAAAGTGCCAGAGTATCTGTCATAGGCTGGGCATGCTTTGAGATATAGGCTTCCACCGCATGGCATAAAGCGTCAACACCCGTTGCAGCTGTCACGTTCGGCGGTGAAGAATAAGTAAGTACAGGATCCACAATCGCCATTTCAGGAAGAAAGGCAGGATTCTTAATCATCATTTTGATATCATCTTTTATATTGGTTATAACCGTAACATTTGTTACCTCAGAACCAGTTCCGGCTGTTGTGGGAATCGCAATCAACGGAATTGGTTTTTTATCGACCGGCCTTTTGCCTCCGATAAATTCACCGATGTAACCGCCGTTTGTAGCGAGAACTGCTACAGCTTTTGCTGCATCGATACAGCTGCCTCCGCCGATGGCTACAATTACATCACATTGGTTTTCGGTGCATATCTTTAATGCCTCTTCGACATGCACATCTGTCGGCTCGGAATTCACTTCCAGATATTCTACATGGGAAATGCCAGCTTCATCGAGCAGATCCTGGCATTTTTTCACGTTGCCGATTTTCTCCATAATGCGGTCACTGACAATAAGCGCCTTATTTCCAAGAATTGAAACCTGCTCACCGAGTTTTGATAATGAATCATTTCCGTAAAAAACGGCTCCCGGCATTCGAAATTCTGCAAACCCTTTCAAAACTTTCGCCTCCTTTGACTGTACATTTACTATACTTGCAAGAAGCGTGCCAAAATGAAAAAAGGGGAGTTTATTGCAGTTTCCTGACATAACGTGTCCGATTAATCACACACTAGTGTCCGGTAAGTGTATGTTTTTTCGGACACTAGTGTATATTATGCTTCTTTAATTTTTCATAGAGGGTAGACCTCTGAATTCCGAGCTTTCTTGCAGCAGCCGCTTTGTTCCCGTTTGTTTCCGACAGCGTCTTTAAAATTAACTCTTTTTCCTTTACAAGCACTGAATTTTTTACCTTTTCCAAAGGTGCGTCATCCATATTGCTGAACTGATTAAGAACAGGCTGCGATCGTTCCATAGATAAACTCTTGAAGTGTGAAGGAAGATCATCCGGCATGATTACACTAGAATCAGAGAGACTTACCAGCATTTCAACTGTATTTACCAGTTCCCTTACATTTCCAGGCCAAGGATAGGCAGCCAGCACAGACATCGCTTTCTCTGAAAACTGTATATCCCCAAGCCCAAAGCGATGACTAAAATGTTGTAAATGGTGAGTCAGGAGCAAAGGGATATCTTCTTTCCTTTCCCTAAGCGGCGGAATCGCCAGTCTAATAATATTCAATCGATAATACAGATCCTCCCGGAAATCACCTTCCCTGACCATTTCTTCAAGGCGGCGGTTGGTGGCGGCGACAATTCTTACATCAACCTGGTGCTTTGACACTCCCCCAACACGCTCCACTTCACGATCCTGCAGAGCACGCAATATTTTCGCCTGCATTAATGCAGGCATATCACCAATTTCATCCAAAAACAGGGTGCCTTTATGAGCAAGCTCAAATTTACCAGGCTTGCCCCCTTTTTTTGCACCTGTAAAAGCGCCCTCCTCATACCCGAATAATTCTGCTTCCAAAAGATGTTCAGGAATGGCTGCACAGTTTACACTTATAAACGGCCCTTCTGCATAGGCGCTTAATTTATGGATGGCATTGGCAAACATTTCTTTTCCTGTTCCACTTTCACCGGTAATCAATACGGTAGACGGTGTGCTTGCCGCCTTTCTTGCAATTCGTTTCACTTGCTGCAGCTCAGCACTATTGCCGATGATTTCAGTAAATCCCCCATATATCTGCGGCGCGGTTTCCTTAGGCAGAAGTTTTTGTGTTACCTGACGGGAGAGCTCCTGCATTCTTCCAAGAATATTGTAAAGCTCGGTTACTCCTTGAAAAATCAGCATTCCAATCGCTCCGATTACTTTTCCATCTCTCCAAATGGGTATGCGGTGAACAACCATATCTTGTCCCTGTATCCGCTGGATGTACCCCTTCTCGGCAACCCCTGTCTGAATGACAAAATGGAGGCGGGTATTTTCAATGATGGAAGTTACATGCTGCCCGATGGCCTCTTCCCTTTTTTTTCCAAGGAAACGGGCATAAGCTTCATTAAATTCACGTATGATTCCATTTGTATCAATCACAGCAATGCCCTCATAAGCCGTTTCCAAAATCGTATTAAGAATGGTGGCAGAGTGTATGGTTTCCTGAAGTTCATCTAAATGGAAGGAGTAGGAACGCAAAATATCCGTCCTGGTTAATATTCCAGCAAGCTTCCCCGCTTCATTAAGAACCGGCAGGCGGCCAACCGGCATACTAGAGGCGTTTTTAATCGATTCATTTTCTCCAACCGTCACCACTGACCTTGTCATAACCGCTGATACAGGAGAATCAGGTGACACTCCCTCCAGAAAACACTTCATAAGTTTTGATTTTGTAATCAGGCCGACGACGTTTCTTCCATCATTTATAACAGGCAGCCCATCGATGCGATGCTGCCCGAGCAAATCTATAACCACTCTTAATGATTGATGCGGAAACACATAATGCGGGTTTGGGGTCATCCACTTCCATACCGGATCCGCATTTTTTATTTCTTTAAGTACTTGGGATGTGTGCTCATAATCTATCAACATTATTTCCTCGCCCCATTTTTCAAAAATAGAAGTTGATATTATTGTACACTAAAAAATTTTACTATTCTCTTTATTCAAAATAGAATGATAGAGTTCTTCAGATTGTGGGTTACTTGCAGTCTATTGACAGAAAATAAGAGAGAACATATTCGCACACGTTTGTAAGGAGTGCTCTTGATTCAATCAAAAAAACTCAACCTGTAGAGGTTGAGTAAAGGGTTTCTTAGATAAAACGTATGTATAAGCAGTTTGGAATCGTTTTTGAGAAAACCAATTAACTGTAAAGGGAAAAATAATCTTCAATCTCTTTTTTTGAGTTTATTATAAAACAGGATTTCCATAAAAAATGGTTATTGATAAATTTTATTACGATTCCAGGAGGACACTTAGTAGGTAAAACAGATATAGCTCTGCCTTTGTACACATTGCCCCTACCTTATTAAATGATCTAGGAATACAAGCCTGATAAAATTAAGTAAAAAGATAGCTCTAACCAGATAGTTTGGTTAGAGCTCTGTATAATTTTATTATTTCTCCAAATCGAGGACTGTTCAGTCGGTTTTAGTGAGGACCCCTGTGCTTACCTTGTATGAAACAATTCAATTTTTAAAATATCTTTACGAATATGAAAGTGGTGAATGCGGTTCATTAAATAGCCGCCTTATGCCGTCTTTTTTGCTGATATGGAAGCAAGTGCAGATTCATTAAATCCTTTAACGATGAGCCATACTGCTAAAATCATTTCATTAGCTGCTACTGGTATCGCAAAAATCGCACCCCATACAGAAACTTGAGGAAATACACCGAACATTACTAACAAGGCACAGATAAAGATAAGAGCTGCCCCTGTCATACCTAAAATTGGTATAAACCTGGGTACGAGCCTGGTTTTATAAAATATAAAACTGTACATCATCGTATTTAAACCTAGCATGAAATTGGGACCAAGCAAAAATGTCCAGTCATGAATTGCTTTTAGTGAAGTACCTGATGCTTGAAAAGAGGCGATATCCGAGGATCCTGCTGCTACAAATTCCCGGCTTAAAGTCAATAGGGCCAGTATGCTGATTGCACCAACAGTAATGACAATTGCTTCAAGAAACCTGAAGCAAACATGCCAAAGAGCTATAGTTTCATTATATTTTCTTAAAATTGGAAACATGGTAGTTGCAGTACCAATCGCTGCTACGACAAGAAGTAACTCCATAACGACTCCAAGTACCACCTGGTTGGCGTTTTCGGAACCATTAATCAGGTAATCGGGACCTATTAAAATAGGACGTTTTAATATAAGCCCCATTACCGATGTAACGGCTGCAACTATAAACAGTACTCCCACAATTTTTGCTGCTTTTTTGTTTGAATTCATTTTATATCTCCCCTTGTTTTAATAAATTCATAAACGGTAAAGCAAAAACCATCCTAGTTCTTACAGCTTTGTGTTGTCCCCATAAAAGAATACCTCTTCTAATGGTAAGTTAAAGGCGTGAGCAATACGAAAAGCGAGTTCTAGAGATGGGGAGTAGTTTCCCTTTTCGAGTGCCACGATGGTTTGCCTTGTTACGCCCGCCTTGTCAGCTAACTGCTGCTGGGTCATTTCATCATGGTTGAATCGTAATTTTCGGATGTGATTGCCGACAAGATTTTTGCCCATATTAAACTCCTTTCCGATAGTGATAAAGTTTTGTAACCGAGCCGGTCACATCGGATATGAATCCCGAAGTGATTAGGATCATGAACATCACCTGTGACGGCTGATAGATAATCAGAGAACCCATTGCAAGAAGAAAGCCGACAATAAACACAAAAAAAGAATTTCGGTTTGCTTTCAATTCTATTAACTTATCCAGTTCATCCGCAAATGATGGTTCCTTTTCTTTGGTCGTAATTCTGAAGATGATGTTAAAAATAATGCTAATAATGATATGCGCGATTATTGTAACCAAAGTCAGGATGAGGACGAAGGAACCCCAAAAGCGAAAGGTCTCGGTGGACTCCAGTCCCCACTCGGGAAACTGCGGATACATGTACAAGCAATAAGAAACGAAAATGAGTATGGCGCTGATCAACGTAACGATGCTCTTCTTTTCTTGATAGGTCATAGTTTACACCTCCTGTATGTTACATTATACATTGAGTAAAATTATATATACATAATGTAATATAAACTATACATTAAGTCAACTGTTGGTTACATAAATAAACCGGACAACGCCAAAAGGACAGTTTTCCGGACTTCAGTTTGGGGAATTTTTGAAAAAAAAATAACACATTACAGCATTTGCGGAGCAGCAAAATATCAACAAACAGCAGACCAAGGCTGCACATATAAGGTTTTGATTCTGGTACACTATGAGCCCTCTAAGACCGTGTTTCTTTCTTTATTTAATTAAGAATTTTGCAAAATAGCCTGTTTTAAAAGGCTCAGCTTGTAGAGAAACGGATATTTTCAGCCATATTTTATATTTTAGTTCCTCTGCTCCGCATAAATAGAAAAAATCCCCGCTTCGTTCTTAGCGGAGATTTGCTGCTTATTGTAGTTATAATTATTTTAAGAATGAGATAAAGATACAAGGATCCCATCCATAATGCGAAAAACCTAAAAACTCTTGCACCATATGAATTAATGGCGGAATGTGAAACTAGTGTCCTCTGCCTCTTAATCAATAAAGATCTTCCCGGGATTTAATATTCCTTTAGGGTCTAGTACATCTTTGATTCCTTTCATAACGTCTAAGGCTTCACCATGCTCTTTGCGCTGATAACCCATCTTTCCAACACCTACACCATGTTCTCCAGTACAAGAGCCTCCACGGTTTAAGGCATAATCTACTAAATGGGCATTAAGATTTTTAGCTTTTTCCATTTCTTCTGGGTTATTTAGATCGATCATCAAAATAACATGGTAGTTCCCATCTCCAACATGGCCAACGATGGCTCCATCCATACCGGATTCATCAATGGCAGCGCGTGCATCCTGAATTGCCCCGACCAATTCGGAAATCGGTACACATACATCCGTTACCATCATTTTCTTCCCGGGTGATTTATGAACAAATGCGTATGCCAGATTATGACGAACTTCCCACAGCTGTGAGCGTGCCTTGGAATCTGTTTCGAATAAAAACTCCTTACAACCGTTGTCCATTGCCAGCTTTTGAGCAAAATCTACATCGTACTTAAGCCCGGCTTCACTTCCGTGAAATTCAATAAAAAGGGTAGGCTTCTCGGGATAATCAGTATTGTTATATAGATTCACTTGTTTAATGGATCGTGCATCTACCAGTTCCATACGGGCAATCGGAATACCGGCAGATAATGTACTAACTACAGAAGTAACAGCGTCTTCCACGGTCGGAAATACAGCACGTGCCGCTGTAATGACTTCCGGTATACCGTACACACGTAAAGTAAGCTCTGTAAATATACCTAATGTACCTTCAGAACCCACAAACAATCCAGAAATATGATAACCGGAAGATGACTTTGCTGTCATGCTTCCTGTATGAATAATGCGGCCATCCGCCAGAACAACTTCCAGATCACGTACTTGATCGCGCATAATTCCGTATCTTACAGAAGTGGTGCCACTTGCATTCGTCGCAGCCATACCCCCAAGTGTGGCATCTGCGCCTGGGTCTACTGTAAAGAAAAGACCATGCTTTTTCAATACTTTATTTAACTGACTCCGAGTGACTCCCGGCTGCACCCGCACCAGGAAATCAGCAGGGCGTACCTCAAGTACAGAGTTCATGAGCTGAAAATCTAGCGAGATTCCGCCATGATAAGGAATGGCGTGCCCTTCTAAACTTGTTCCCAGGCCGAATGGAGTAACAGGAATTTGATTTTCATTGGCAAATTTCATAATTTCACTAACTTCTTCAGTGCTTTTCGGGAATACTACAACATCCGGAAAATGGGGAGTATGATAGGATTCATCCTTACTATGCTGTTCCAATACAGTAGGATTGGCAGTAACCTGTTCCTCCGGAATGATATTTTTTAATTGACTTACTAAGTCATTTTGTACGATCTTCATCACGATTCCTCCATTGCTGTAAAACATTTTTTTCTATAGATATACAAAAACAGGACTGCTATGGTAAATCTCTACTTCCCTATCGATTCTATTATCCATTCGATTCAAATTTCGCTGGTTGAATAGTTTTCTCTGATTTAGTGATTGTGTGTTCTTTCTTAATGCTGAATACCAAGAGACTGGATATGATGAGCAATGCCGCTAAAAAGAATAGCCCTGCCTGCATTTTTCCAGTAGCATCTACCAGATAACCCAGCGTATAAGGTCCAAGAAATCCTCCTAGGTTACCAACAGAATTTATGAACGCAATTCCGACTGCAGCTGCTGATTCAGTGAGAAAAAGTGCCGGCAATGACCAAAATGGACCTAAGAAGCTATAGATACCTATTGTTGCTATTGTTAAAAAGATAAGGGAGATTACGGGATCAGATGCCATTCCACTCCCTATTAACCCTACTGCTCCAACTAATGGCGGCAGCGCAATATGCAATTTCCTCTCACCCGTCTTGTCAGAATGGCGCCCCCATAATACCACTGCAATAGCACCCGCAATATACGGAATCATTGTAATGAGCCCAACCTGAGTATTAGTAGTTCCAGCCTGAGAAAATTCTTTAATTATAGTTGGCAGCCAAAATCCAATTGAGTATAATCCGGTTACCGTAGTAAGGTAAATGAGGGAAAGACGCAGCACTCTCGGATTTTTAAGGACTTCTTTTATTGAATGTTTTTCAGCTTTCGGTTTGGCTTTACGTTCCCTTTGCAGTTCCGCATTTAACCAATCCTTTTCTTCCTGTGAGAGCCACTTCGCATGATCAGGTCGATCAGTTAAGTAAAAATATGTAATTATTCCAAAGATGACCGCAGGTATCCCTTCCAGAATGAACAACCAGCGCCAGCCTTCCATTCCGGCCCAGGAGATATGATCCATAATCCATGTTGAAACAGGGGCGCCAATGATATTGGATGCTGCCAAGCCTGTTATGAGAAGTGAAAATGCCTTTGCCTGATCCTTTGACCGAAACCAATACGTGATGTATAAAATGATACCGGGAAAAAATCCAGCTTCTGCTACTCCGAGCAAAAATCTCAGAATATACATATGTGTTTCATTTTGAGCCCAGGCCGTGGCTACAACCACAAAACCCCAGCTTATCATTATTCTTGAAATCCATTTACTTGCACCAACACGGTGCAATAAAATATTGCTCGGAACTTCAAACAAAAAATAACCAAAAAAGAAGATACCGGAAATCAACCCCATTGTGGAAGCTGTCAGGCCCAGGTCTTCATTCATATCAAGTGCTGCATATCCAATATTCACTCGATCTAAAAAAGAAATGATATAAAGAATAAAAATAAAAGGAATAATCCGCAATGTGACTTTACGTATGACTCTTTTTTCCAATGATCCTGCTATTTGACCCATGATATACCACCCCTTTTTCATTACCGCTTTCACTTATATAAATTTTTCTTCATTCTTTTCTATTCCCAGATTTTTTCCAAATATCGAATGCCATTGCTGTGTACAAAATTCTATTTTATTGACACCTCAAACCAATTAAAAAAATATATGAATCTGATGATTTCAAGTTAAAACAAGGCAGCGAAGAAATAGGTAATAAATTAAAAAAATAAATATTAATATAGTAAGCAGCGGTTTTACTAATTATATATAATATTCAAAATTTTTCAATAAATAATTAAATAAATCAATGCAGATTTCTTCATAAAGCATAGCATTATGCACTGCTGATAGCGCTCAATAGTAGAAATGTAGTGTCTACTAGAAAGTTACTAAAACCTTGTCCTTTAAATAAATATAGGCTAACCCCAGTTTGGATTAGCCTTATTTAGGACTATGATTAAATTCCATAAAAGCCATTCAACAATTGGCTGTTAGTATGTTCTTCCTAGCCTAGAAAGAGAAAGAGGATCTTAACTTTGTATAAATGTTCATACAAGACAATAATCCCCTGTCTCGCTTATAAACGAGCCTGCTTCTCTTTTTACCAACAAACCAATACCGTTCCGCAGCGTTCCCTTACCATGGCAAGTGCCTTCCAAAAAAACTGTTTAATTCGTTGAACCTGACAGGGATGCTAGAATAATAATGTCTCCTTTACGTTTCCCGGCAGTTCATATCTTGTTTTCTTACATTACATATCAATATCACTTGCAAGAAAATCTTTTTTCTTACGGAAGCCTGCAATTAAGCTTAATAGCAGAATTACAATTGATAATACTAAAAGAGTCCCTGAAAGAGGGCGTTTAAACAATGCGAAGAAATCCCCTTCAAAAATAGTGAGTGATTGCATCAATGAATTTTCCATTAGTGCCCCTAGTACAAATGTTAAAACAATCGGGGCAATCGGGATATCCACCTTCTTGAAAATGTAGCCTATCAATCCGAACACCAGCATGGCGCCAACATCCCAAAGACTGTTATTAATGGTATATGTACCAGCAATCAGGACCATTAAAATAATTGGAAATAGCAGCTTGAATGGTATCATCGTAACTTTTGCCCATAATCCGGCCATTGGCAGGTTCATGATGAGCAAAATTAAGTTACCAATAAACATACTCGCGATGACACCCCAGACAAAATCAGGATTTTCTTTAAATAAGGTAGGACCTGGTGTCAGTCCATGCATAATGAAAGCCCCGAGGAGAATGGCAATCGTAGGAGAACTTGGAATACCAAGTGTAAACAAAGGAATTAAAGCCCCTCCACAAAAAGAATTGTTCGCTGTTTCCGGGCCTGCAACTCCTTCAATTGCTCCTTTTCCAAATCGCGACGGATCCTTTGCAATTTTCTTCTCCAAAGAATATGAGAGAATTGGCGGGATTACTGAATTGGTACCAGGTATCAAACCAATTAAGAAGCCTAGTCCTGTTCCCCTTCCAATTGATTTTAAAGAAGGCATCCACTCTTCACGTGAAGGCAGGAGGCCTTTAACCTTAGGTGGTTTTTCAGCCTTTAAATTTTGCTCTGCGCTAATTAAAATTTCTGATAATCCAAATAAACCCATAGCAATAACTACAAAATCAAAGCCATCCATCAGATAAGGCTGACCAAATGCAAAACGGGGAATTCCCGTGACTGGATCTAGTCCAACAAGTGCTAAAATCAAACCAAAGACAGCCGCCATCATTCCTTTTATGATCGATTTACCGATTAGCCCTATTACCATCGTCATTCCTAGTAACATAAGTGCGAAAAACTCCGGCGGACCAAACTTAAGCGCCATATTGGCTAATGGCGGCCCAACAAGTACTAAACCTAAGATAGAGAATGTCCCGCCAATAAATGATCCGATAGCTGAAATTCCTAGCGCTGTCCCAGCCCTGCCTTGCTTTGCCATCGGATGACCATCGAGGCAGGTAATAACAGAAGATGCTTCACCTGGTGTGTTTATCAGGACTGACGTAATCGTTCCGCCGTACATAGCACCATAATAGATCCCAGATAACATAACAATTGCAGATATCGGTTCCAGAGCGAAGGTTAAAGGAATTAGAACCGCTGTTCCAGCACTTGGTCCTAATCCTGGCAATACTCCAACTAACATACCGACTGTTACCCCAACTAAACAGAACACTAAATTCTGCCAAGTAAGGGCCGTTTCAAATCCTGATAATAAAAATCCTAATGAATCCATACGTTTGCCTCCTTACCATCCAAATGCATTGACAGGTAATGGAACACCTAAGAAAGATTTGAATACGAGAAATATGATTAGTGTGGTTATAACAGATGTACCTATAGCTTTATACCATTTCATTTCGCCAAAAAACAAAATGAACAATACAACTATTCCAGCAATAGTAAATCCTGCGTAAGGTGAAATAAGGATAAATAAAACAATGGAGGCCAATATTCTAATGATCTTACTCCGCTGCTTTCCTTTCGGAAAAACATCAGAAAAATAGATTTTATCCGATTTGAAAGCATTTACAATAAAGAACAGCGAAAGAACAATGAGCATACCGCTTAACCAAATTGGGAATAATCCAGGTCCGGGACCTATATTACTATAATATTCAAAGGATAAAGCCTGCCAAAAAACAAACCCTGCGAATGCTAGAGTAAAAACGCCTACCCAAATGTTTAGATTCTTCATGAGCATTACCTGCCTTTTACAATTTTGGGTTTATCAAAGTTGTAATATGTAATGTAACAAGAATGATAGAGTAGTTCCTTCATACTTCTTATGAAGGAACTACTCGTCTTTTTAGAGCGATTTCACCATTCCACCGTCCACCAGCAGTGAACTACCTGTAACATACGAATTGGCATCAGATGCTAAAAAGGTTACAATTTTAGCAAACTCTTCAGGATTTCCATACCGGCCAAGAGGGATTGTCTTTTTGGACGATTCCTCAACCTGGTGGCGGGAAATACCCTGCTTATCTGCCTTGAGCTGGTCAAGAAAAGCTACTCGGTCTGTCGCGATTCTCCCTGGTGCTACTGTATTTACTAAGATATTATGTGGTGCCAGTTCTTCAGCCAGACTTTTCGCAAGCCCTAGAACTCCCAAACGGAAAGTATTGGATAAAATTAACCCGGGAATTGGCTGCTTAATAGAAGAGGATGCTATATTTATAATTCTTCCACCATCTTTCTTCAGATCTGGAAGGACTTCCCGAATTAAACGTACATAGCTTAGAAGATTTAATTCAAAAGCTTGATACCAGTCTTTATCTTCAAAGTTTTCAAAAGTTCCTCCTGGTGGTCCTCCAGCGTTATTAATAAGAATATGAATGTCTCCCAAGGTCTCTCTAGTATGCTTTACTAGCGCTTTTATTTGTTCTTCCTTAGTAATATCCGATGGAAAATAGGCGACTCTCCCTTCTCCCAACTGCTGCAGCTCTTCCTTAACGGCCTGTAGCTTTTCTTCATTTCGACTAGTTAACATGACGTTTGCGCCTTCCATCACTAGCTGGGCCGCTATTGCTTTTCCCAATCCTTGACTGGATGCCACAACAAGCGCTGTCTTGCCTTCCAAGTTTAAGTTCATAATTTTCTCTCCTCGGGATGACTTCTTTTTTCAAAGTCAATATTCATTTTCCAGTTTTCACTTTACTTTTAACATCCAATACTAGGTGGTTGGGCACATTTCCTGCTTCTGCCCTTTCTATATTTTGAAATGCCGTTCTTAATACCCGGTTTAGTGTATCCCGAGTGCCAGCACCAATATGTGGAGAAGCAATTACATTGTCGAGTGTTAACAGAGGATTGTCCCGATTTGTTGGTTCGTTTTCCCAAACGTCAATTCCAGCACCAGCGATTTTCTCTGACTTTAGTGCTTGATATAGAGCATGTTCATCAACAATACCGCCTCTGGATACATTGATTAAAACTGCGTTTTCTTTCATAGTGGAAAGTTCCTTTTCTCCTAGTAACCCCTTTGTCTCAGGTAATAATGGAAGATGCAGGCTGACAATATCAGATTGGCGCAGTAATTCTTCTAAAGAGACGTAATTCGCCTGCAATTGTTCTTCAACCTCTGGTTCGACACGAAATTGATCGAAATAAATAACATTTGTACCAAATGCTTTTGAGCGTTTTGCCGCTTCTCTCCCAATATTTCCAAATCCAATAAAACCGTGAGTTTTTCCTTCCATTTCATAAGAAAAAGGCCGCAATTCCCACATTAACCAGTTTCCCTTTTTCGTCTCAATGTTTACCTTGGGAAGTTTTCGATAAAGAGCAAGAATTAGCAAAATGGTAAGCTCAGCTACACCGGTTGCATTTGCACCAGGCGTATTAGCTACTGGTAAAGAAAACTTTCTCGCTGCTTCTAAATCAATATTGTCAACACCAATTCCTGTTTTTTGTACAAGCTTTACGTTATTTGCTTTAGAAAAGACATCTTCGCCTAACTTTTCAGTTGCCACTATTAAATAATCTGCTTTTGGCAAATGTTCTTTCCTTTCTATATCGTTCAAATCATGCCAAAACAAAAGATCAAATCCTTGTGGCAAATGCTCATATATGATCTTTTTAAATTCTGGGAAAACATGATCAAAATAAATTATCTTAGGAATCACATTCGAGCCCCCCTTATAGTTTAATGATTTTAAACTATGACTTACCATCCCAATAGCTTACCTAGCTTCTTAACCTCAGCCTCATCGCTTTTAAGCAGATCCACGTAATCTTTCCCACCAAGGTAATTAACTTCAAGGCCTAACTTGCCCATTTTCTCTACCTGTTCTTTATTTTTTATTCCTTTTTCAAAAGCATCTTGAAGTATTTTAAGCTGTCCTGGATCAATTCCCTTTGGTGCTGCTAATCCGCGTGCTGACCAAGAGAAAACCTCAAATCCACTTTCTGCAAGTGTCGGTACATCAGCCAGGAATGGTGATTTTTCTTCACCCATAACTCCAATGATTTTTATCTTTCCTTCCTTATGAAGGCTCGTGAGTTCCCCAACATTAGCAAATAATACATCTACATGACCTCCTAGGACGGCTGTAACACTTTCCGCCGATCCTTTATTTTGAACGGCTTCAAATTTAGTACCCAATTGGTCATTCAACTTTAATGAGGCATAATGGTCATCACTGCCTACTCCAGTCGAAGTAGCGGTTAATCTGTGCTTTTTGGCATATTCAACTAGTTCTTCTATATTTGAAAAACGGTCTTCATCTGTACGAATAGCAATCGCACCCGGATCGGTAACATGGTTAGCTATCGGGGTAAAGCTTTCCAAATTTTCTTTTCGGTTAAACTTTGGATCAAGATAACCTGTCATAAAGTTAGGGGTATTAATATAACCGATTGTGTAGCCATCTGGTTTAGCGTTGGCCAATTCTGACCAGCCGATCCAGCCGCCTCCACCGGGTTTGTTAATAATGTTTACTGGTACTCCCAGGGCTTTTTCTACATAAGGCAGCATGATTCTTGCTCCCGCATCTGTTCCTCCGCCCGCTTCGTAGGCTACAATAACATTAATTGCTTTTTTAGGATATCCCTCAGCCTTAACCGAACCCTTTTCACTACCTTTGGACGATGATTGATTGCTGGCGCAACCCACAAGCACCAATCCCATTACCATTACTAAAAGGAATGACTTTAACTTTCTCATTTCTCTTGACCCCCTCTTTTTTGATGCATCTTCTTTATGGAAGACGCGTAATGCAGAATTGTTCATCATGTCCTAAAATTTCAGCTTTCATCTGTTTTCCTGATGCAACCTCAAGAATTTCTTGATAGATTTCCTCTCCCATTTGCTCTAATGTTCTATTTCCCAATAAAACTTCTCCTGCATTGATATCTATGTTTTCTTTCATTCGCTCATATGTCTTTGGGTTGCCCGTTATTTTAATAACAGGCACACCTGGAAATCCAGTTGGAGTTCCTCTTCCAGTCGGGAATAAAATAATTTGGGCGCCTGCTGCAACTAATCCTGTAGAAACTTCCCCATCATGGCCAGGCGAATCTAGTAAAAACAGCCCCTTTGATTTTGGCTGATGGCCATATTGAATCACTCCGCTGAATTGAGCTTTTCCAGACTTTTTCATACTCCCTAAAGATTTTTCAACCACACTGGAAAGGCCGCCATCATAATTACCTGTTGATATAAGATGTGTTCTTGCTTTGTTGCTAGATTGTTGTGTTTGTTTAAACAATTTGTCTTCTGTACGTCGAACGGTATCCATGATCTCACTTGCCACTTCTTCATTAACCGCCCTTCTCGCAAGAATTTTTTCTGTTCCTATCAATTCCGTAATTTCACTTAATATTGAAGAGCCTCCCTGATTCACAAGTTTGTCAGAAGCATGGCCAAGTGCTGGGTTTGCGATAAGTCCTGATGTCATATCAGACCCTCCGCAATTCAAGCCAATCATTAGCTCACTTACCGGAAATTCTACTCTTACCTGCCTTGAAGCCATTTGCTGCATCTCTCGGGCAATTCTGCTGCCTTTTTGAATAGCGGCTAAAGAATCACCTTCCTCTTGAATAACGACAGTTTCGAGCATTTTTTTCGAAGGTGCAATCCCGTTTGCTAGTTCATAAGGAGAAAAACGTTCACATCCCAATCCCACAACCACCACACCTGCGAAGTTAGGATTATTACCTATAGCGATAAGTGTTTTGGCCGTAACCTCAAGATCTTCACCTACTTGACTGCAGCCCACAGGATGTCGAAAGTAAACACTTCCTGGTACTTGATAAGCGATTCGTTCCGCTACTTTTGCTGAACAAAAAACAGACGGAATGATCGCAATATGATTTCGAATACCGATTTTATCATCTTTCCTTAGATAACCCATAAATGTGTCGCTCATTTTCCACCTCCCCTTTCACAAAACATGTTGTGGACGTGTATCCATTCACCTTTTTTTACCGGTGTGTTCGTCTTTCCTATTTCTTCCCCATATTTTAATACGCTTTCATTTTGTCCAATTGGTTCTATCGCCAATTTATGACCGAATGGAATATCTTCTAAGAGAAGGATCCATTCTTCTCTTCCATTGGAACTTACGTGGCATTGTTCTCCCTTTTTAAGATCCTGCAATGCTACAGCTACATTATCGGCAGGATCTATAATCAATGCAGACTTTTGGGTGTATGCTGCCACATCAACCATCCGAATACCTCCTTTAATTTATATTTGATAGTTTGACAGATAGGTTTTCCCGTTCATCAAATGAAAGCTGATAAGATCTGATTATTTCAAAAGAGATGTTCAATTCTTCAAGTTCCTTTATTATGCTTTTCGAAACTAATACTCTGCCTAAATGAAGTGTATTGGGTATTTGTATAATTTTAAGTTTATTATGATCTACATCAGGACCTAAGCTTTGTATGGCCGTTTCTATAGCTTCCTTTTCAGTTTGATAGATTAAAGGAAACATAGCTCTTTGCAAATATGTACTTGTTAATGCATTTGTATAAGTAGAGTTTTTATCAATTTTATTGAAGAGCACTTCAGTCATAAAATCCGCAAGTCCAACTCCTTGAGCATTGCCGAAGGATTTTTCTGCTAAATCCATCACTGCAATCCGTTTTATTCTAGGGCTTTCAGGTTCTGGCACCCCTTCTATCCGCCACCTTCCAATGATATTAGGATCCATTCCTGTCCCACTAAAGCATTTACCCATCTCTTCTACGATTAGTAAATCAATGTCCTCAACAGGCAGGCTAGGCATCATTTGTTTAGACCTATTAAGAAGCTCATTTTCTTTTTTATGCCAATCTTCTTTTGATACTCCTACGATATCAGCGGTTTCGTCATATCCATTTTCAATAATGGCGAGACCAAAAAGGATAGGCGATAGCTGCAATGCTAGTTTGGATACGCTTTCAATTGTTTCCGCCATTTTTAGGGCACCGCCCTGGTGAATATAAGTTGCTCCTTTTATTTTCCCAAGCCCGATTGCTACCATTTTACTAAGTCCACTTTCAACATTTCCACGAAATGCGGTATGTGCTTTTACACGATTGATCACTATAATTCCATCAGCATTAAAGGCATTCCGATCCATGTAAACCGGTACTCCCTGTTCTGTTTTCCCAATGGTTTCAACTTCCATGGATGAGTGGATTGGTGCTCCAATTGTTTGTTCATTTATCCCAAGGTGTTCTAATACTTCGACTTGCCCGGCTGCAGTCGCTCCACCGTGACTTCCCATCGCTGGGACTAAAAAAGGGCTAAATCCTTTTGCCTTCAAAGTCTTTACTATAACGTTCAGGATAAATGAAATGTTCGTAATACCTCTGCTTCCTGCTGTGATTGCAATAGAAGCATTTGCAGGCAAAGATGAATTAGAGAAACCTTTGTCTATTTCTTCTTTAATTTTTGCTTCCATAAGGTTTATGGATGTAGATTGAAAATGCTGTTTAATCTCAAACATTTCAAACATAGTAACCCCTCTAATTCATTTAATATATTAATATGGTCTGACCAATTTATCTACAAAAATTTTTCACTGCTAAACCTGTGGGGGAAATATATAAACTAATTTTATATTAAATCTGAAAATTTTGTCAACTTATTTATTTTTTATTTTTTCATGCTGTATCAGCCCATTTTTTGTTTGTTGAATAATTCCTTTAATGCTATGATTTCTATGTAAGTAATAGAATATTCTTAATTTAATTGGTCATACCATATTATTTAATTAAAGAAAAGGGGTTTCTATATGAAGGTACCTGAAAAAAAAGGGCTGACTTCTTATGGCGATGCTGGATTTAGCCAATTTATTCGCCAGGCGTTTAACAGACATCTTGGATTTGATGAGGAGGATTTCAAAAAGCCTGCTATTGGGATATGCAATACAAGAAGCGAGATTAACCGGTGTCACACTCATATCGGGCCGCTGGTAGAAGCGATTAAAAAGGGGGTTTTAATGGCAGGAGGAATCCCCTTAGAATTTCCAACTATCTCACTTGGAGAAATCAACACTAGTCCTACTACTATGTTATATCGAAACCTCGCTGCAATGGATACAGAGGAAATGATCCGTGCACAGCCTATAGATGGAGTTGTGTTAATTGGCGGATGTGATAAGGTCACACCTTCACAGTTAATGGGGGCCGCCAGTGCTGATATTCCCTCCATTATTATTACAGGTGGACCAATGAACAATGGTGAATATGAAGGTAAAACGCTTGGGGCTTGCTCGGACTGCCGTTTTTTCTGGCAAGAATATCGCGGTGATAATATAACTGAACAGGAAAAGGATGCTATTAATGAAGCTTTGGCTCCAACCGCCGGTCACTGCATGGTAATGGGCAGCGCAAGCACTATGGCCGTTTGTGCTGAAGCTATGGGCATGATGCTTCCTGGAGGTGCTGCAATTCCGGCTACACATAATGGCCGTTTGAAACATGGTATTGAGACAGGAAAAAAGATTGTAGAACTTGTAAATAAAGGAATAACACCTTCTCAGATTATTACAGAGAAATCCCTTGACAATGCTGTCAGAGCACTTATGGCCGTTGGTGGTTCTACAAATGCGGTCATTCATTTAATTGCAATCGCAGGGCGTCTTGGAATAGAGCTGCCTCTTGAACGCTTTGATGAATTAAGCAAAACAACACCTTTTATAGCCAATTTACGTCCAGCGGGCAAATACCAAATGGAAGATTTTTTTAAAGCTGGGGGTACTCCAGCGGTACTGAAAGAGCTCGAGTCTCTGTTGCATTTAAACGAATTAACAGTAACAGGAACTACAATGAAAGAAAATTTAAGAGATGTTACCATTTCTAATGTTTACCGCGATATCATTTATCCATTTGAACAACCCTTACATAAGGATGGTGGAATAGCTGTATTAAAGGGGAATCTTGCACCAAATGGCGCCCTAATCAAGCCTAAAGCCGCTTCAAAAGATTTACTGAATCATAGAGGAAGAGCAGTTGTCTTTGCTTCTATCAAAGAACTTGAGACTATGATTGATGATCCATCTCTGGATATTCAAGCAGATGATATATTAATATTGCAAAATGCTGGTCCTGTCGGAGCACCTGGTATGCCAGAAGCAGGAATGATGCCCATTCCTCAATATTTACTAAAAAAGGGTGTTAGAGATATGATTCGAATTTCGGACGCACGTATGAGTGGTACCGCATTTGGGACAGTTATTCTTCATGCAGCCCCTGAAGCAGCAGTAGGCGGGCCTATAGGACTTATACAAACAGGAGATATGATTGAGGTAAATGTTGAAAACCGAAAGCTTGAACTTCTCGTTTCAGAAGAAGAATTAACAATGAGGAGAGCAAAATGGACACCCCCAGCTATTGCTTCAAGAGGTTATGTCCAGATGTATCAAAAGCATGTTATGCAGGCTGATAAAGGCTGTGACTTTGATTTCCTCCTAGCTCTTCAGAAAGAAAAAGTTAAATAAAGAAAAGCCGCCAGCTTTGTGATGGCGGCTTCTTTCATATTATTTTTTAGAAGCTACTGGCTCTTCTTGATCTTTGTTATGCTTAACTTTTAAGTCCTGAACCTTATTTACAAGTGTTTCAAAACCTTCAATCTGGCATTCTACAATATCTCCGTCACGGATGACAACAGCACCAGGGGTTCCTGTTGAAATGATGTCTCCAGGTAATAAGGTCATTACTTTAGAATGAAATGAAACTAATTGCCAAGGGCGAAAAGTCATGTTTGCAACAACATTTTCGCGGTGAATATTTCCATTAATCACAGTTGCAACATTTAAATTAAGAATATCTTTAATTTCATCCAGCGTTACAAGCTCAGGACCAAAACTAAAGAATGTATCAAAGCTTTTGGATCGAGTTAAATACCGTGGATTTTTTTGTAATATGTCTTCAGCAGTCATGTCTATAATGGTCGTTAACCCTGCTACTACATTTGGTGCATCCTCTTCAGATATATCTTTACATTCTTTACCTATAATAATCCCCAACTCCGCTTCAGCAGTTGTTCGCTCAGATTGTAATGGAACTTCAATAGTATCATTAAATCCGATAATAGCCGTATCTGGTTTCATAAAGCTCGCAGGTTCAGTGTTAGGTGCTTTCTCGCTTAAATCTGAAGCATGTTCCACATAGTTCAGTCCTATACCCCATATTTTTCTTGGATGCTTGTACAATGGGGCATATTCAATCTGTTCCTTAGAAATGATCTGTGCTGACTGCTCTAGCTCTTGGCTTCCTTCTGTCTCATACCATTCTTTTAAGCTATTAAGCTGGTCCTTCCTAATGATCTCAAAAAGGGTTGTTTCAAAATTCTGCTTAAATTGTTGATTAATAAAGTCTATAAGTACTGCCCCACTCTTTGTTATAACCGCTGCCTTTTCTGTTCCGTTTGTTACGATTGTAGCTAAGCGCATGTTTTCATTTCTCCTTTTTTATATGCATTTATTTTGCTTATCATGTAACCAGCTGATCTATTAAAGATTCTTTAATGTTGTATTTCTGTGCTAGTGTTACTATTTCTGAAACCGTCTCTTTTCCTAGCGGGATACCATTTTTCCGCCGATCTAATTCGTTTTCCATCTCAATTTCGCCCGGCAGGTAAATTTTCTCTACTCCCTCCATTAATGGTAAGGCACGTATCTCTCGGATCATTTGATCAATTCTATGTTTAAACACATCTAAGTCCTGAAACAAATCTGCACGCATGACTAGAAAAAACTGGCCTACATTTTGTTTATCAATGAAGTTATTGTAAAGGTCCCCAATAAAAGGGCCATACGCAGCTCCTGTAAATAAAGATGATAAACACTCTACAAGAAAGGCAATTCCATACCCCTTGTGTTCTCCTACTGGCAGCACTACCCCATTTATAGCCTCTTTTGGATCAGAGGTTGGAGTTCCCTCTGAAGATAAAGCCCACCCTAGAGGGATTTGCTGGTTTCTTTTTTCTGCCAGAATAATTTTACCCCTGGCAACCTTACTTGTAGCCATATCAAAAATAATATCTTTTTCCTGACCGGCTGGGATACCATAGGATATAGGATTCGTGCCAAAAAACCGCTCTTTCGCACCCCATGGCGGCATAGTCGATGGAGCATTTGTGGTTGCAATAGCTATACAATCATTTTCTACTGCTATACGGGTATAATCAGCTAACATGCCACAATGGTTTGAATTTTGTATTCCCACCATTCCTATCCCTGACTTCTTTGCTTTTTGAATGGCTTTTTTCATTCCATAATGTGCAATAGGAATACCGGAGCAATTCTGAGCATCAATTAGAAGACTAACGGGTGTTTCTTTCGAATGGATCGGATTAAACTCTCTATTCACAAGTCCTTGCTCAAGTCTTTTTGTATAAATCCCTACACGGCTCACACCATGAGAATCTACTCCTCTTAAATTAGCGTTTACCAAGTGCTTTGTTATGGATAAGGCTTGCTTTCGATCGAGACCGGCATTTAGAAAAATTTCTTCTACCAGATTTTCTAAATCTTTGCTTTGGACACGCTCTTCTGCAAGATTAATCAAGGATCTCACATCCTTTTTTGTTTAAAACGTCATCTACCCACTTTCGATCCCATTGCCCGTTATAAATGGACTGAATGATCTCTGATTCCTGACGTTCAACCGCCTTGGCCTTTTCTAATATCTCTAAAGCTTCTGCTTTTGGAACAACGATTACTCCATCACCATCCCCGACAATTAAATCCCCGGGCTCAACAGGAACATTTCCGCAGCTAATTATTGTATTAATCTCACCTGGTCCCTCTTTATAAGGACCTCTAGGTGTTCCTCCTTTTGAAAATACCGGAAATCCCATTTTTGCAATACCATCTAAATCTCTTACTGGTCCATCTACAACATATCCCGCAATTCCTTTGGTTTTTGCATAATGGCACATAATTTCACCAAGAATGGCATTACCCATGTCACCAAATGCATCAATCACTATGACATCACCTGGTTGTGCCAGATCCATGGCTTTATGTACAAGAAGATTGTCAGAAGGATGCGTCCGGACCGTAAAAGCGCTTCCAACTAAATGTATACCTGGATGATTTACTGGTTTAATTCTATGATCCATAGCCCAAAGCCTGCCCATTACATCACCAATATTGGACGTTGCTATCCCCCTAAATTGTTTAACAATAATCGGGTCTATCCGTTCAAAATCTTTTTTGATTCGAAAACCAACATTACCCATTATGTTCCTCCTAATTAATTATTAAAATAGTATGGTCTGACCACTTTAGAGGAAAAGAACCAGTTTAAATTGGTTCTTTCTTTGTAGTACGGTTAGACCAAAGCTTTCTTTCATTTAGGATGAGATGCTTCCGCATAGTTTCAGCGGCTCTTTTGGGATCTTTACTTTTCAGACTATCTAAGATGTCATTGTGTTCCTCATATACTTCTGCAAATCGACCTGGTACTTTTGAAGATTGTAACTTACTAATCCGCATACCTTCTTCAAATTTTTCAGCTACATTATCAAAGACTTCTTTATAAATTGAATTATGAGAAGCAAGGATTATAGAATAATGGAACATATAATCTTCCTCTAACCCTAAAGCTCCAGTTGAATGGGCTTCTAATAATTTTTTTTGCGCCTCACTAATCATTCTTATATCTTCATCTGTGGCTTTTACTGCAGCCAAAGCTGCAGCCTCTACTTCAAGGCCCCGTCTAAACTCCAGAATTTCTGTATAATCCTTTTGATTTAGCAAATGATTAGTAACACGTCCTGCTATGCTTTCGCCATGAAGGTCTTTCAAAAAAATCCCGGCTCCAGACCTTTTTTCAATAATGCCATTGGCTTGCAAAACACTCATCGCTTCACGAACCGCCGTCTTACTCACTTGAAATAGAGTCACTAACTCATTTTCAGATGGAAGCCTTTCACCAGCAGAAATTTTCTCTTCCTCAACGTATTCCTCTATTGCAAGTATAATTTCTTCAAATAATCTTCTCTTTTTTATCGGTTTTAAAGCCATTTAATCACCATTTCTTTTAGCTGCCCTCGTGTTGATATTATTTTATCATATGGTCTGACCAAAATTAATATACGATATATTTCCCCTTATTTAAATATTAATTAAATTCTAAAAGTTAGTCAATACCATTTCTATGTTTTTATTAAACCCTTTTTGTTAAAATAAGATTATTCCAAACAATAAAGGGTGTCCCATTATGGATAAAACATATCATTTACGCTCGGTTCCAAGAATGTTTGAAGAAGTTACACGCTCCATTATCAGCTATATACATGATGAAAATCTTGAGAAAGGTGATAAACTGCCTCCCGAAAGAGAATTAAGCGAACTACTAGGAGTCAGTCGATCTTCTGTAAGAGAAGGACTTCGAATATTGGAGCTTTTAAAATATTTAGATTCTCGCCAGGGTGGAGGTACATTTGTTTCAAAGCCTGCCCCCTTTCTTATACCCTATCGTCTGATTAGTCAAAGTGTGGAATTGTCCACCATGCAAAAATATTTTGAAATGGCACTTTTGAATGCTAAACAGATTATTTTGCTTTCCTTAGAGGAAAAGACATCTGTCAACCTTCAACAAAGCAATTCAAATGATACTTGGAAGGAGTTTTCTGCGTGGATAAATGAATTGGGCACGCAGCTTTCAAATGACTTTTATTTATCACTCTGGAATAACATCTACCCCTTGCTTGTGGAAAAGGATTATTTTTCACACATTAAGGCAGACTTTGAAATCAATGAATTAAAGATTGCATTTTACAAAAAAGACCGACAAACCTTGCTTGCATTTCTTGATTCTTTTATTCTCAACTGTTCTAATGAATGAGGTTAACAAATAACACTCCGATGACAAACATGGTCAGAAGGTACACGCCATTCCATTTTAATCCTACTGATAATCCCGGATGCTGAACAGCGCTGCTCACCAGTAAATTCAATGGATTTACAGGACTTAAAACAGCGGATATAGCCCATGAAACCATAAGAAGCAACGCAATAACAGGTGGAGTAGTTCCAATAACATAAGGATCTATTTGAGTGGCTAATGCTGTAACCACAACAATTTGGTGAATACCGATAAAGCATAGAAGGACCACGGCACAAATGATCGAAATTGTAAAAAAAAGAAAAGATATGCCTGCCAAATCATTTAATGCACTGCGTAAACCAGCTGAGAATTGTGTACCTGTCAGTGCTTTGCCAAACAAACCAGCACTTATGAATAATATCGTTTCATTGTCCATGTTGGGAAGGGAATGTCTTCTAAAATCAGCAAAGGATCTCTTGGCATGGGCCCATCTCTTTTTCAATAAACACCAAATAATCGGATAAATAATAGAGGTTAAACTGACTATCAGCATCATCGGCCATTTTGTAAGAAATTCAAGGACAAAAATGATGCCCATTAAGAAAGCCAGCGTCACACATAAATGAATAAACTGCTTCGTTTGGTCCCTTTCTATAGGGATTTTTTTTTGCTTTGCAGTAACTTTTGGAAAATTGACTGGGCTTTTTTGTTTCATATAGATCCGAAAAAGAATATTACCGGCCAATAACTGAATAAAGGCTAAAGACAAACCTAAGGGCAAGTATTCCGAAACTGGCACTTTTAAGTAGTACAGAACTAATGCTACAGATGCAAAATAAGGAGACCACAGAATGACAGTTGAAAATCCAACTAAATAGGATTTTGCCAATAAAAAAGAAGGTAATTTCAAGTCCTTGATTGTTTCATGTAAAAGACGAATAGAGCCAAGATTCAAAATGGGCCCTAGACAAAAAATTAAGAACGAGATTCCTCCAAACAACTTGCTGGAATCAGATGATATTTTTTTAAGAAAATACTCCACTGTATGAAAATAACCCTCAAGTTTCAAAGGAATGGCCAGTAAGGGTACTAAAATCACTAATGTTAAAAGTGGTAAATTAGAAGTGACTCCACTTGATATTTCATAAATATTTGAACCCTTGGAAATAAATATGAAAACACCTGAAAAAAACATCAGCAAAGATAGTATCCTAGGTATAGTTTTTGCCGAAAAAAGGCTTATTAGAAAAGCAATGACACTCAATAAAGAGAGAAACAATTCTACTAAAATGGTATGAACAAAGTAACTTAGTAAATAGGTTAAGCACAATGAAATAATTAAATAGTTTTTAACTTGTACACTAGAATTTAACCTATGGGCCACTTGTGCTTGTGGAATAATAAGCATTCCTCCCTTTAATAAAACTCCACACACTTAACCCTTACTAAAACAGCCATAGAATACGGGATGGATTATATATAGTGTTTCTTTTAGGCTGTTTTCGCAAACTTTGTTGCTATCGAACAAGGAGGGGTTGATTTCCTCTCCAGGTTGCTCGCTTTCCGCGGGGCGGGCGGTGAGCCTCCTCGGCTTTGTCTGCGGGGTCTCACCTGTCCCGCTGCTCCCGCAGGTGTCTCGCACCTTACGCTCCAATCAACCTGATTTAATAATGAAATGACTTTGTTTTAAAAATTATTAAATAACAACAATCTTTAAGTTTTCTTTTAAATTTCCGTGTCAGACATAACGCAGCTATTATCTAATCCTCCTTTTTATGTTTTAAATATTCAAACTATTATGATAATCTACTATATCTGTTTAAATGTAAAGAAAATAGAAAGGTAACTATAACTACTCGGCAGAAGTTACTTTTCTATTACATGGAAAATTACACCTTAAATTGGACTGGAGGAACCGTCACTATATTTACAACTTCATTTGAAACAACTGCCATTTCGACATAGCTTTGCAAATGCCAGTGCACTTTGACCAGCCGGTCACATTGATCAACATCCGGTCGCCATCTCAGGGGCCGACTTTTCTTGTCAATATCGTAAGTGGCGAAATTCTTTGATGTAATAACAGCTGTGCAACATTAGTTGGTGAAGGTTAACTGAGAGCCTTTTGTTGCAGCAGATGCCGGAAGTGTTTTTCCATAAGTCCGTCGTTCATCTTCTGCGAACCATTACAAGTAACTTGCGGCAAAACTAACTCCCCCCTTGCGATCATTGTAAGGTTCCCCATTTGAAAATGATGATTCAGCTACTTCGTCTTTATATTCCTTCATTAGAGCAATCATTTACATCATTAAGTACAAAAGTTCTTCCCTTTTTAATATCAATTCCCCATGAATTTCTTGAACTAGCACCTTTCCTCTTGAACCACCCAATAGCTTTATAATATATTTGTCATACAAATTTTAAGTGTAATTGTTGTTTAATTCAGTTATTTCATTTACTATTAACAATAAGAAAGCGCTTATAAATCTAATTCAACAGATAAATACTCTCATTCTATTCATTAAAACAATAAAGTGTCATACAAATTTCCGCTTTTAATTCCTACTCTTGTGAGGTAGATGAAGCTTGAAAGGTGATAGATGATTTTGTCTCAAAAAGAAAGTGTTTCTCGAACAATCGCTCGTAAATTATTAAATATGATTGAAACGGGGCATTTCCCTCCTGGCTCAAAGCTGCCAACAGAAAAAGAGTTAACGGCTTTTTTTTCTGTAAGCAGAGCACCAATACGCGAGGCATTAAGCATGCTGCGTGCAGCTGGTTTCATTAACTCCCGCCAAGGCGGCGGAAGCTATGTTGAAGAAACAACCAATTCAACATTCTTTCAGCATATGCATGTTGAAAATGATGATGTTGAAACTATTAAGCATCTATTTGAGATGCGCAAGGTTCTGGAGCCAGAGGCGGCCTATCTAGCTGCCTTAAGACGTACACCAGAACAACTTAACAAAATGAAGCAAATTTTAATGATTATGGAAGAAGAATCTATTGGACAAGGTACTTCTGCAATGAAAGCTGATATAGATTTTCATTCTTCCATTATTAGGGCTACGCATAATCCCATTATGATTCAAACGCTAGAAAGCCTTTCTTCTCTCTATGAAAAAGCGCTAAACATTACTCTTCGTCCAAATGAACAATTAACACTAAAACGTAAAACAGTCTACCATGAACATCAAAGCATACTTCTGGCAATTGAATCAGAAGAACCTGATTTGGCAAAACTTCAATGCCAAATTCATTTAAGGAACGCAGAGAAAAAATTAAGTTTGTTCTTACAAGATTATTCAGTATAGAAGAACCGAAAGGATGATAATGAAATGAAAGTAGTGATCTCCAATCACACTCAGGAAATCGAAGCTATCATTAAAACAGGAAGAGTCTTAACAAATGAAAGTGACCGCTTTAGCTATTCATTCGATGCTTCTTTCGGGACCTATTTGCCCGATCTCGTTGTTCAGACAAAGAGTACAGAAGAATTAGTCTCCCTCGTAAAGTTTGCGAACCGAGAAAAAATCCCTCTTTACCCACGGGGTCAGGCAACCAGTTTGAGCGGTGGGCCGCTTTCAGTAAAAGGGGGCATTATCCTCGATTTATCTGTAATGAATGATGTTCTGGAAATTCATGAAGAGGACCTTGTAGCTGTAGTTTCTCCTGGTGTATTGACAGCCAATATTCATAAAGCAGCTGAAGAAAAAGGTTTTATGTATCCTCCAGACCCAAGCAGCTCTCACGTATCGACAATTGGCGGCAATTTAGCTGAAAACTCAGGAGGACCAAGGGGGCTGAAATATGGTGTGACGAAAGATTATGTCATTGGTCTAGAAGTGATTACACCCGAGGGCGAACTCATAAACACGGGCGGGAGAACCGTAAAGAATGTGACTGGGTACGACTTAACAAAGCTGATTGTTGGTTCAGAAGGCACACTTGGCATCATTACGAAAGCGGTGCTGCGGCTTATTCCGAAACCGAAGGCTACTGCAACAATGATGGTTATTTTTGATAGTTTAGTAGATGCAGGGCGTGCGATTTCAAAAATTCTATCTGCCGGGATTTTCCCTTCAAAAATGGAACTGATGGATCAGGCGTCAATTGTAGCTGTTGAGCAGTTTGAACCACTTGGCTTACCCGTTGATGCAGCTGCGCTTATTTTAATTGAAATGGATGGTCATCCCCTTGCTCTGCAGGAAGAAGTCTCCCAGGCAGCAGAATTGTGCCGTACTGTGGGGGCAAGAGACGTTAGAATTCCAAAGGACAAAGCCGAAGAAGCTGAACTATGGAGAGCACGTAAGCTCGTATCGCCGGCCATTGTCCGCATTAAACCAACGAAAATTTCAGAAGACGCTACTGTTCCCCGCAGTAAAATTCCTGAAATGTGTGAAAGACTTCAGGAAATAAGAGACAAATACGGTGTTCATCTCGTTGTTTTTGGGCATGCAGGCGATGGCAACCTGCATCCGAACATCATTTGTGATAAAACGGATCACGAAGAAATGAGCCGCGTTGAACTTGCTGTTTCGGAAATTTTCACTGCTGCGATTGAGCTTGGCGGAACATTGTCCGGCGAGCATGGCATTGGAATCATGAAAGCTCCCTTTATGGAAATGGAGCTAGGAGCAGCCGGCCTTGATATGATGAAACGGATTAAGGATGTGTGGGATCCAAATAACATAATGAATCCCGGAAAAATTTTCCCTGAACCGGGACAAAAAATGGAGTTGAGCTGACATGGAAGCATCTCTTAAACAGTTAAGGGAAGAATTTCAATACGACAAAACGAATAACTGTGTCCAGTGCGGCTACTGTCTGCCTGTGTGTCCAACTTATTCAACATTCGGAAAAGAGACACATTCACCGCGAGGCCGGATTAACTTGGTGAAAATGGTCGGTGAAGGAAAAATTACAGACTTATCTCTTCTAGAGGAACCATTCGATTTGTGTTTAGGCTGCAGGGCGTGCGAAACAGCCTGCCCGACAGGTGTAGAATATGGCTCCCTCTTAGAAGCCACACGTGCCGCACTTGTCAAACGCAAAACTTTTTCTATTCCAGTACGGCTGCTCCGAAAATCGCTGTTGAAAAAGGTTTTCCCAAGCAGGAAGATGATGAATGTCACAGGCCACTCCATTTGGCTGTACGAAAAAAGCGGCCTGCAAAAAGCGGCGCGTAAATCAGGTATTATGAAAACGCTCCCCTATAATCTGGGCGCATTTGAATCAATCATGCCGGTACCCGTTTCACCGGTGGAACGAGGGCGTGCACTGACAGAAATGAAAGCAAAATTGAAGCGGAAATATACGGTAGCCTTTTTTACCGGTTGTATTATGGATGCGATGTTCCACCGTATTAACCAATTATCCATTAAGCTGCTTTCGGAAGCAGGCTGTGATGTTGTCGTTGTTCCGAAACAAACGTGCTGCGGTGCCCTTCACGCCCACTCTGGAGAAATAGATGAAGCACGCAATCTTGCTAAACAAAACATTCTAGCTTTTGAAAAAATGGCTGCGGATTTTGTGGTCAATAATGCTGGAGGATGCGGTGCCATGTTATATGAATACGGTCATCTGCTTTCAGATGAAAGCGAATGGGCAGACAGAGCTGCAGCTTTTTCAGCCAAATCAAAGGATATCAGCCAGATTCTTGTTGAATGCGGATTGCCGGAGCTGAGAGTCCGAGCTGGCGAGAGAGTAACATATCAACGTTCTTGCCATATGACGAATGTGCAAAAAGTTAAGCAAGAACCAATCAAACTGTTAAAGCAAGTTCCCGGAATTCATTTTATTGAAATGGATCAGGCTGAAATGTGCTGTGGATCTGCTGGAATTTATAATATTGTAAACTATGATGCTTCCATGCTTATCCTCGATGAAAAAATGATGCACACGAAAGCCACGGAAGCGGCTGTTATTATTACCACCAATCCTGGCTGCCTATTACAGATGAAACTTGGTATCGAACGTGAAGGCCTCACAGAATCTATGCGTGCCCTCCATCTGATTGAATATTTAGCTGAAGCAGCCGGGATTATTTAAATGCTATTGGGCAGGTGACCAAAGGTTACCTGTCCAGAAGAGGGTACCCAGCTTACTTACTCTACCGTTTTAACTTTGAAAAAACGGATACAAGAAAAGGGCGAATTGTTCAGGCAGGTACCATCAGAAAAACACATTGAATCCTTACATGATATTCATAGTTTTATTGAATAAAATGATGTTAGCTTAAAATAGACTCTCAATCAAGATAGTTTTGAGATCTGTTTACACTAACGGTTACTAAAGAGGACTATCTATAGGAAATAGCGATTTCAGCGGCTGTAAGAAGGCAAATAAGCATTATAATATTTATCTAATTAAACGATCCACCGCCAACCCAAACACGTCTTTGTCTATTAACTCATTTATCTGAGCTTCATCAAAACCTATTTGCTGTAGTATTTCTATTGTATCTGCTCCCCTGCTGCCGCCAATGTGCTTGTATTCTTGATTAAATGCAGAAGATTTAATCGGGGATGCAATTTGCCGCTGGTAAGTTCCATTATTCTTTGGAACATCCACAATCATGTTCCTTGCTATCAGCTGTGGATGTTCACAGGCTTCGCTAAAAGTAAGTACAGGTTCCACACAAGCCTCCAGATCTCTAAAAATAACCAGCCATTCCTCAAATGATTTTTTCATAAAAGCTTGTGTAACGGCATGTTTAAAATCCTTTTTATCTTCCGCTATTGTACTTGCTGCCAGATGAACCATATGCGGGATGCCTAAAGCTTCACATAATTTTGTCCTAAACGAGGGTTCCAAGCTTCCGACTGAAAAATAACGCCCATCCTTCGTTTGATAATAATCATAAAAGGAACCCCCGTTCAGTTCCGTCCCTTCCGGTCTAGGGTCAACGCCGGCAGCCAAAAACCCCGGACCGAACATGGCATTTAAGGAAAAAGATGCATCTGTCATGCTCAGATCGATGTATTGTCCCTCACCTGTATGTTCACGATGGATTACCGCTGACAAGATTGCGATGACACTATGCAAAGATCCGCCTGCTATATCAGCAATCTGTATTCCCGCAGGAACAGGAGGATAATTTTCACGAGCTGAGTATCCAGCAACACCGGCGATGGAAAGATAATTATTATCATGTCCTGCCCGTTGACGATAGGGCCCCGTCTGACCGTAACCTGTAAGGGAACAATAAATGATTTTAGGATTTGCCTGTTTAAGAGTTTCATAATCCAGCCCAAGCCGTTCCATAACACCAGGCCTGAATTGTTCCAGGACAATGTCAAATCGGCGGACCAGCCTTTTTATGACCATAGCCGCCTCAGGTTTTTTCAAATCCAGGCTGATGGATTTCTTAGAGCGGTTCAAATGCTGATGCACTGCCGAATCCTCTCCATCAAATGGAGGGAGCTCCCTGATAAAATCCGGCAAATTGGGTGATTCCACACGCAGGATTTCAGCACCTAAATCAGCAAGCATCATCGTTGCATATGGGCCGGGTAATAACTTTGAAAAATCAAGTATTCTCATCGACTGTAACATTATTGTTTCACCCGCTTCATAATGCTTTTTTATAAATAAGGTTACCTGCACTTTCAGGTAAAAAGTGAAACTGCATTTCTTAAAGAATATCTCCGGCAGGCAGTCTAGCTTTTATCCCTGTACAAAAATCGGGCTAAACGGCTATTAATTTACCTTCTTCTTCCCGTTACAATGCATTTCCCTTAAACGGTATTTTTGCAATTTACCAGTAGCGGTTTTAGGCAGTGCTTCCACGAACTCGACCGCTTTAGGTGCTTTAAAGTGTGCCATTTTAGACCGGCAAAACTTGACAATCTCCTCTTCCGCCAATGTTGCACCAGGCTGCAGCACAATAATGGCCTTCGGTACCTCTCCCCATTTTTCATCAGGTATGGCAATCACCGCAGCCTCCAATATATCCGGATGTTTATATAAAACACCCTCCACCTCTGTAGAGGAAATATTTTCACCGCCAGAAATGATCAAATCCTTAGCCCGGTCCTGTATTTCAATATACCCGTCCGGATGGGTAACCGCCAGATCACCGGTATGGAACCATCCATCTTTGATTGCAGCTGCGGTTGTTTCCGGATCCTTGTAATAACCCTCCATCACAACGTTGCCCCGGGTAATAATTTCTCCTAATTCCTTCCCATTCCAGTCGACTTCTTCCCCGTCTGCATGGACGACCTTTGCTTCCCCGTTAAATGCGAGTTCAATTCCCTGTCTTGCCTTGATCGCTGCTTGTTCATCCGCTGATTTTGTATCAAATTCCTTTTTCCATTCGCAATATAGAATGAAAGGAGAGGTTTCAGTCAGGCCATAGACATGCATCATGTTTAATCCAAGGATTTCCTGAGCTTTATGAATCAGGGCGGCTGCTGGAGGTGCACCAGCTGTGGCCATGCGCGGGTGTGTCTTCATTTCAATTTCCTTTGCTTTTGGCTCATTGACCAGCATATTCACAACAGTCGGGGCTCCGTATAAGAGCGTAATTTTTTTATTTTGAAATAACTCGAGAATCAAAGGAGGATCTACCTTTCGTAAGCATACATGAGTCCCTCCGGCTGCAGTAAGCGCCCAAACACCTCCCCATCCATTTGCATGGAACATAGGCAATGTATGAAGATATACATCATCATAATTCACACCCAAATGATACATAAAATTAGCTGCATTCAGGTAATTGCCCCGATGTGTCAGCATGACCCCTTTTGGCTTTGATGTGGTTCCGCTTGTATAATTCAATGTGAGAAGCTGGTTTTCATCTATTTCAACCACTGGCGGTGCCGTTTTTCCCGCTGCATGCTCAAGAAAGGCCTCATAGTCGACTCCTTTTAAAACAGTTTCATGTCCTGCCACTGAAACGATGACAATCTGTTCCAAGGAAATGTTTGCCTGTATATCCTCAATTGGAGCGGTAAATTCTTCATCTACAATTAACATTTTCGAATCACTATGCTTAATGATGTACTCCAGGTCTCCCGCTGATAATCTGTAATTAAGGGGAACCATGACAGCGCCAAGCTGACAAATACCATAAAAACACTCCAGCATATAATGCGTGTTAGGCAGCATCACCGAAACATGGTCTCCTTTTTGAATGCCCGCATGATGTAAGGCTGCGGAGAGCTGATCTGTTCGATCTCCAAATTCCTTATAAGAAAATTCCTTCTCACCATCGATAACAGCAACTTTTTGTGGATAATATTTAACCGCCCTGCGTTTCCAATCCAGTGGAGTTAAAGGGGAAAACATATTTACACAGCTCCTTTTATATGTAAATTTGAATAGAACTCCAACTCACTTGTCAAAACTTTTTCAAAACGTTTGTATAGCATCCTAGCGTTATAATAAGAGAATCGAACACCTGAAAGATAACGCTTACAATTACATCATAATATAGTTGGCTTTTCATTAAAAATAAAAAGTCAGAATAATTTTTATATTTAAATAAATTAGATGAGATAAATATTTCGAAGTGATATGTTTTCACTTCTTCCGGTTTCATAAAACCCAGTTACATGCCAAAAACCCCCTCAGGATTGGACAAAATCCTGAAGAGGTTATTAATCATTTATATTTTTAAATCCCTGGTCCTTATTAATTGAATTAATAAAAGTATTGGAAAAATTAATGTTAAAATAAGTCTTCTAACTTTAACAGCCTACCTTGAAACTATGTGCACTTGTAGAATAAACGGTTTTAAACCATCCTATATTTGATACGAACCAGCAGTTAAGTTTTAACTAAAGCCAAGAACTGGATGCGGAACATAAGGTTCTTCCAACGAAGAAATTTCCTCAGGTGTTAAAGAGATGTCGAGTGCGGATACAGCGTCCTCAAGCTGATACATCTTGGTCGCTCCAATGATGGGTGAAGTAACTGGCTCCTTTTGAAGCACCCAGGCGAGTGCGATCTGCGCACGTGGAACTCCTCGTTTTTCTGCTATTTGGGCTGCCTTTTCCACGACTAATCGATCTGCTGCTTCGGTCGCAGCATAAAGAGTCTTTCCGAATTCGTCCGTTTCAGAACGCGCAGTGGTTTCCTCCCAATCACGAGTCAATTTTCCTCTTGCAAGAGGACTCCATGGAATCACGCCGATTTTCTCTTCCTTGCAAAGCGGCAGCATCTCCCGCTCTTCTTCACGGTACAGGAGATTTAAATGGTTCTGCATTGATACAAATCGAGTCCAGCCATTCCGCTCGGCGACGTGCAGTGCTTTAAGAAACTGCCAGGCGAACATGGAAGAAGCGCCGATATACCGGGCCTTTCCTGCCTTGACGACATCATGAAGGGCTTCCATCGTTTCTTCTATGGGTGTGTGATAATCCCAGCGATGAATCTGATAGAGGTCCACATAATCTGTACCGAGCCTTCTTAAGCTGTTATCAATCTCACTCATAATCGCTTTACGTGATAATCCAGATCCATTAGGACCTTGATGCATGCGACCGTGCACTTTTGTCGCAAGCACAATCTCATCTCTACTTGCATAATCCTTCAGAGCCCGTCCGACAATTTCCTCGCTTGTTCCATCTGAATACACATTCGCCGTATCAAAAAAATTGATGCCAAAATCAAGAGCCTTTTTGATGATCGGGCGGCTTTGGTCTTCGTTCAGCACCCACTGATGACTGCCTCTCTCTGGCACACCAAAGCTCATACAGCCGAGACAAAGACGGGAAACGTCCAAACCGGTATTTCCTAGTTTTGTATATTTCATATCATAGCACCTGCTTTCCATTGGTTAATTAAACTAATTATACCTTTACCAACCAATTTATAAAAACTTTAAAACTTTGAAAATTATAAAAACATACAAATAATTCTCTGTTAGTTGTTGAAGAACATAATTCAGCTTGTCCCTTAGTGAAAGGTCCTTCAAACGGGTGATGAAGGACAAAATTATGCAAGTGCCTTTGAGATAAGTCCTTCATGTGCGTGATGAAGGACAAAATTCTGCATGTGCCTTAGAGATAAGGCCTTCATCCGGGTGATGAAGGACAAAGTTCTGCAAGTGTCTTAGGGGAAAGTCCTTCATCCGGGTGATGAAGGACAAAGTTCTGCATGTGCCTTAGGGGAAAGTCCTTCATCCGGGTGATGAAGGACAAAGTTCTGCATGTGCCTTAGAGAAAGATCCTTCATCCGGGTATTGAAGGACAAAGTTCAGCAAGACCCTTAGAGATAAGTCCTTCACCCGGGTGATGAAGGACAAAATTTGGCCAGAGCCTTAGAGAAGCTGTTTAAGTCATTAAGTAAATTCAATAAAGCAGATAGTTTACGTATCATTCACTTCCAATGATCACATAGATTTGGTGTTACCACTTACCTCTAAGTTCCTTCATTTCCCTGGATAAACCTCATTCCCGCATGCTCATTAAACGGAGAGATCAAGTTTAGGCTGGTTCCTTATTTATACATTTGACTCTTAAAGACTCAGCTGTAGAAAAAATAAAAGAGTAACCTAAGAGGGCTACTCTTTTCGAATCACACTTTTATTGTTTCAAGATTATTTCGTATGGTTTAAGGAAGCAATATATTAATTAGATATTACCTCAGTAACACTTTTTAGACGTCGGTATGGCAGATTCTATGGGTATAAGTGAATTAACAGTTAAGCAATACGTGAAAACAGCCATCAAAAAGCTTGGAGCTCACAATCGTTCACATGCCGTTGGGGAACTAGTGCGTAAAGTTCTGCACTCTTCTAGAAGAGGTGTTCTATTATAGTATTAATTTACCTGTTAATTTTATTAACAAGGAGGCCATAGTTAAAAAAGCATCCGAATTAAATATTCGACTGCCGTTAATATGTCTTAATAAATAATAGCTAATTTGAATACCAGCAGACCGTAAATTTCTAGTGAGGCAGATTTATTCTACTGGTTAAGGAGCAGAATTTTAATTATACTAAGTCCTCAGGATTAAAATTGTATTTCTTTTCAAATAGTATAACTTGATTTTTGGGAACCCATCCAAGCCAGGTTTCTCGATCTATTCTGGGTAGAATTAAATTTGTTCCTAAAAGCAAGTTTCCTGTAGCCACTTGATATTCATTTTCGTTTTCCTTTAACACTTTTACTTTCTCGCCTTGAATAATCCCGTATGTTCTTATACTTACACATTCTGTTAATTCACTCGGGTCTACTATTTTCGTATAACACCACTATTATAAGTATCCCTAAAAGTGCTATCAATCTTTGTATTATCTTCTGTCAATATCTTTAGATTATTATCCATGTCAGACGTTATTTCATACTTGATGCCATTATATTTTCCGTATAAACCTGATCTCAACATTAGTAACACCTCTATTAATATTGAACAAATTTCTTCTAATTTCGTCCCTCTCATTAGTTACCTTGTGAAGGAATAACAGCCTCTCACACTAACAACCACTCACTTATAGGATGATTCAATTATAAGATTAGAGGACCACAGCTCGTACGCCACCCGTTTTTAAATTCAAAGATAGAAGCATCCTTCGTCAGGCTTCAGGAATAAAATATACAAATTAATCCCATTATTAAGCAAAGTGTTCAAAAGAATTAATACTTTTAACTTCTTCTATTACTTTCACTTTACTTTTAGGTACCCAGCCTTCCCAAGCATCTCTATCAATTCTGGCAGATCTAATTTATCTCCGATTTCCCAATCTCCTATATTAAATAAATACATGTCATTTTGTTCACTTCGAATGTATATTTTTTCCCCTTTAATCAATCCGTAAGTTTTTATTTTAACACAATCCGTTAATTCGTTCGGATATACTATTTTAGAATATACACCGCTACTAAAAGCATCTTTAAAAGTTTCATCTGTTTTCGCTTTTTCTTTAGTTAATATTTTTATATTGCGTTCCATGTCTAATTTTATTTTATACTCTATTCCTTGATATTTTCCGTAAAACCCTGATTTTAACATTCTTTCACCTCTATTTTAATTAAACTTGCCACGCTTAAATACGAATTTTTATATTACATACCGCTTTTTAATATGATAATCACCTTATAATCATCCTTATGATAATACTCAGGCATTAATTTGGCTACTACCTCCAATTTGGCATAAAATTTGTATTGTCAGCCCCAAAATCTCTAAGCTGCCAATATTTGAGGTTCCTCATTAAATACCTGCTCCCTCTTTTAGCAGCTTAGTTATTTCAAAGAAACACCGGTTCATAAAACTGATTGTCCGCCATTTTATCGCTATCGATAATATGTTTATTTACCCAACCATAATTTTAAAAAAGCTAAAAATCCTTAGCTTATGACAAAACACTAAGGATTTTTTCTTGAGTATATATTGAAAAAAAGTCCACCATAATACCTTTACATGCTTTAGTAAAAAGAGGAGTACAAGGCTTGGTCGAAAAATCTCAATTTTATTTAAAATAATAAGCAGGTATTACTTGTACAGTTTCTTAAATTTATTTTTTGCTCTTAATCTTTTGATAAAATTATCTAGTGCTTCACTTTCAGAATCGAACTGTTTTTCAGAGATAGGATTCGCTCTCTCATCAGAAGTATAAACGAGCCAAGTATTTCCGTCAGTTCTGATTCCAACTTCATCCTGTTTAATATTATGATCATCGAACCAATTGTAATCTTCCAACTTTTCATTTTTTATAACATCCATTACATCTGCTTTTGTCATTTTAACACCGCCTAATTAATTTTCTCTAATAAACCTAACCCACTTAACATATCTACTGGTAAAGGTAATTCATATTGAATTCCACCGCCATTTGAATCAAATCCCTTTGCAATTTCACCTTTTTGAATTTTAAGTTTATCAAAAGATAAATCGTAGGAATCCATGTATGTTAATACTTTATCTACCAATACAGGATCACTACACTGATTAACATATTTTTCTATATTATTAAAATCTCCTGTAACTTTATATTGATGATACTTTGAAAAATCCTCGACAAAAGGTAAAGATCTTTGATCATAATTAAATGGCTTATTATCTATAACAGGAGAAGTATATCTACCATTTGGAGGTCCGTACCGATCAATAACTTCTCCAGATTCTGGAGTATATTCATCTTTAATAGCAATCCCTTTATCATTTAAAACGTATCCTCCATTTGGCACCTCTGACCATTTAATTGAGCCGTCTGGATTTAATACACTTGGTGCCTTTGGGATCTGTATTTCTTCGGGCCACTCTCCTTTTATTAAGAATTTTTCTGCTAAATTAGGTTCTACTCGATTTAAATAAAGAAACAAGTCATCTGTAGAACATTTCGATTTCTCCAATAGGTCATTCAAGTGGTTGCTGATCTCTTGTATTCCATTACCCTGGCCTTTCTTTACCACAGTACCTGAATTAGACTGTCTTAACATATCACTTAAAGACTTACTCTCAAAATGAAAATGTTTTAAGCCCTCATTAGCCTCTTGGCTAACCCTAATATTGATTGGTATTTTCACATTGCCTATCCCATTTTTCACTTTTGTCAGTACTAGTTTATCAGTCTGTTCAAATGCCTTACTTGAATGCACCCTATCCACATACCGCGCAGCTCCCCCGACAGCCGCTATACCAAGAGCGGTAAATAAGCTCTGCTGCCGTTGCTCATCTGTCAGTTCATTGCCGAACATGTCTTTGGCGGTTACTGATTCTGTGAGTCCATTGACCGCAACAAGTCCGTAAATTCCCATTTCTGTCAGTTGCAGTTTATTCATTGTGGTCCCAGTTTTGAAAGCATCAACAGTATGGGAGACTGCACTGGCTCCTCTTGCTGTTTTATAGATGGCGTTTCCGCCTTTTAATGCGCGTCCTGCCCACCCTAATATTGGGATAAATCCGGCGGCAGCCATGGCTCCGGCGGTGATACGCTGTGCATCTGTCAGTTTTTCCCCGGTTATCGGGTCTACGCCTTCTATGGCTCTCCTTGAGTCATTATAGCCGGTAATTTCTCCAGTGAAGTTTGCCACTGCATCCCATGTTTTTTCATACCATGGCCGGTTTTCCATTTCTTCGATTTTTTCGGCGGCTATACGTGCGTCCTGCTGCTCTTTTTTATAGTTCACATAGTCGATTGTCTGCTTGCTGACTTCATCTCGGAGCTGGTAAATTTCACTGCTCGTGTATGCTTGTGAATCAAAATAGATTGGGACAATGTTCTCTCCCTGTCTTGTGGCTTCCATTAAAGCACCAAACAAACCATATACCAGGCTCTCCTGGTTTTCGGATAAAGTATATTGTTCCAGTAAGTTTTGATCAAGTTCATTCACTTTCTGTACGGTTTCTGATCTTTTCTTTTCAGCCTGATCCATATGGTTATCAAAGGCTTCCCTGGAAAAAACCTTAAGAGGTACCAAATCAGAAATGCTGTCAAATATACTTTGCAGGGCATCCTGCTGGGCATCGACCATTTGATCTGCATTCCGGTCTGCCTGTACAAGCTCATCTTCGAGGAAGGGAACCTGTACAACCGTACCTCCTGAAAGGTCCGCATCTTCTGCCTCTCCTGGAATTCCTTCAAGAAATGCAATCTGATGCTGAATTAAGTTTTCCCAGGCTTCCGCTACGTCGATCTGTCCCTGATAAAAGCCCTTGATCGCTTCCGCACCTTTGCCTTGAAAATCCTGATTATCTACTATACTATTAAATTCCTTTTTCAACTGATCGAATTGATCCTTCAGCTGTTGATATTGCCCGGCCCGTTCTTTTGCTGCTGATTGCAGAGTATCAGCCTCATATATTTTTGATATCATAATGTGCACCCTGCCTTTTTCCTAATTAACATCAGCTTTTTATATTTTTCCTTATTTTAACATCAACATATAACTTGAAGCTAATAATTAGATAGACCAATTTCAATAAAAAAACGGCCGAAATAGCAGTTGTAGTGAGATTCTATTACTTATTTCTAATTTTTTTATATAATAGAATTAATAATCCGCAGATAACAGGGCAGCGGTACTTTTCAGAACCGCGCCCTATCTCAACTTATAGAGCGGAATATCAAACACATTCCATAAAAAGAGAATCCATGGAATCGATAATGCCCATGCCAGCAGCGGGTTTTTAAAATGGAGCCGAAGCAGGGAAAACATAACAATATTAAACAAGATAGACCACCCTATATTCCAGCCATTATGGTGGTTAATTAAGTCTAAATAGGTTAGATTCACGAATTCAATACCTGTATAAATCACGACCCAAAAAGCAATCCAAAGGAACTGCTTCCATCTCTCCTGCGGAAAACGGCCAAGGTACATTAAAATGGTCGCAGGATAAGCGACAAACATGATCATGACTACGATAATTGTGTGATTTCGAAGAATGCTTTCACCAAAAATCGTTTCCTGATAAGTCCAGACAGGATGGTCGTGCAGCAGAAAGTTTTTCATCAGGTCGCCGCCTATAAAGAAAAGAATGGTCGAATAATAATCCCTCCACCTCTTCCAATCCCCCCATTTAATTCCTGCAGCTAAAAACATTGCATTATAAATAAAGTGCATAGAGTACACTCCAGTAATTCTTAATATAGATCACTACTAACGGCCATTATCTTGAGTCGGGGCCTGTTTATGCATACGGGAAAATAGCCTTGTCAGCCAGTAGGCAAGAAGAAACACGACAATATAGATGAGAAAGATATAAAAGTAATTAACCCCCTTATACATTTCAAAAAAATCCATACTCACCAATAATGGCTTAAAACCAAATCCAAATACGAGGGCCGTGATCAAGGCATAGATATAAAAGTTCTTATCGTTTTTCAGAGTCCATTGAAAAACCAGCATGCTGACAACAGGAATTAATGCTGAATCGAGCGATAAACTTGGTAGATATGGCGTTATATGATACCGATATGCCCATAATCCTGTGCGGATTCCTAATGCATCTGTATAAAAAAACAATACATGAACCGCAAATCCAAAAAAGCCAATCTTAAAAACGTTTTTCCGGTCTATAACAAAATAAATTAAAACTAAAGGGACAATCATCAGCAGCAGCACAACCCAAAACTGCCAGTTTCCATAGTCCGAATAGACATGCCAGTATTGAACGGCCTCGTTGGTTACTCCTTTTTGCATCCTCACTACTTTATCAAAATGCTCATTTTGGTCATTCAATCCAAAAGCCTCCCTTCCCGCTTTAAATATTTCTTAGTCTCCCCTCAAATGGTTATATTTTATTCTGAGGAGAGTATGGGGTATGGTTTATTTAGATATTTCAGCCTGCGATCCGCGTACATAAAAAAACTCTTCGACCTTGAAGTCGAAGAGCTGCAGCCTTTTTATTCCTATCCAGATGCATTTCAGCTCTCATCTCACAATAATTAGCTGTCTGAGTTCTAACCATGTTCGTCCCTTAATCCAACACAAAAGCTGCTATCCCAGACTGGAGATAATAGACAGCTGAAGTTCTTCATCCAAAACCATGTCGCCTGAGAAGTTCATCAGATAAGAATATAAATAAGTACAATAATGCCATACAGCAATACTGAAACGGCCACTAAAAAACCATTATGTATTAAGGCTTTCCATAAGGATTTTCTCTCGTTTCCCATGTGCAATCCTCTTTTATTGGTAATTTTTATTAACTCATTTTACCATACTGTCTGACTTACCCAGAAGGTCATCCTCCTCACCAATATCACCAGTAAAACGACAAAAGTATACAAGAACCAGCAAGATTACACCTTATTCCCTAGCACCAAGAGATTATTGTCATTTTCTGCGGTTTCCCGAGAAATAATTTCATTTCCCCAAATAACCTTCCGAGAGGTTCAGAACCATAATTAATTGAATAATCAAACAACTGAAGAAAAACAAAAACCCGCAACACGATATCGCGGGCTTTAACAATAATTATTTCTTTAATTCATTATAATGTCTAACTACCTCTTGAGTGATTGCACTGTCACGGTCCAATCCGCTGACTTCCTTAAGCACAGAAGCAATGTCGCTTTCAGCAATCATCTGCTGCAGCTTGACTGCCTCTTCGTCCTGAGGGTTGTCAAAGAGTAAAGCGGAAGCGATCGCTCTTGATAGATGAGTGTATGAAAGTCCAGCTTTCTCTGCTTCAACTGCCGGTTTTACCAGGCGGTCATTGGGTCCAAGCTTACGTAAAGGCGACCGGCCCACTCGTGTTACATCGTCGTTCAGGTATGGATTTTTAAAGCGGTTGATGATTTTTTCAATATACGGCTGGTGTTCGTCAGCATCCAACCCATATTGATGAATCAGGTAAGCGCCTGTTTCGCCAAGGGTTGCACGTACTTGCTCGACAATCGCTTCATCAGCAAGAGTCTTATCAATGGTTTCCTTGCCATTCAGGTAACCAAGGTATGCGATAACTGCATGGCCTGTGTTCACTGTGAACAGCTTTCTTTCGATAAACGGCCCTAGATCAGGAACTATGGTCATTCCTTCAACATTAGGAATGCTTTCTTTCGTCTCCACAACCCATTCATAATAAGGCTCAACCAACACATCAAGGGAACCTTGATTGTCCTGAAGCGGAACGATACGGTCAACCGCTGAATTGAAGAAAAACACTTTATCCGTTATCGCTGCTTTTGTTTCTTCGTCAAGGTTATCAAAAATATAGCCTTTTAGCAGATCTGTAGCTGAAATTTGGTTTTCACAGGCAATCACATATAGCTTCTCATCATTTTCTTTAACTCTGGCAGCCAGTCCTTTGGCAATCAGCGGTGCGATGCGAGGAAGGATATTCGGGCCTATCGCAGTTGTTAGATACACGGCACCTTTAATCGCATCGATCACTTCCTGCTCCTGAGTCATGTTATTTAATCCAGAAACGTTTTCAATCGTTACAGCTTGCTGCTCTTCAGTAGCCAGCTTCACCTGGTATTTCTTTTCTTCGTTCAGCTTCGTGATGATTGCGTCTGCAATATCCACAAACGTTACATGATAGCCGGATTCCGAGAATAATGCCCCAATAAACCCTCTACCGATGTTGCCGGCTCCAAAATGAACTGCTGTTTTCATAAGAATCATTCCTTTATCAAGTTATTTTGAATATAGTCTAAAAAGATCGTTTCTAATTTGTTGCGGATGCTCTTTTCATTGGAAGATGAAAATATCATAATCGATTCCTTATTTTCGATAAGACTGGTACTGACCAGGCTGATAATCTCCTGCTCACGCTCGCTCAAGTTTTCAGGAGCAAGCATCAGCAGCAGGTTTTTCAAGTTCATCTTTTTTCCATCCATGCCCTGAATCTCACATGGTTCCGAAAGATGTGCAATCTGGAAAATCAAGGTTCCGACCGAACTATGCCTCGTATGAAAAAGACCCATACCTGTATCCGGAATCCCAAGGCCGCCTTTGCGCTCCCTGCTTTTCAGAGCTTCCATAACCCCGTAAGAATCTGTCAGCAGGCCATCCTTTTCGGCATTCGATACCATGAGCTCCATGATCTTTTCATGTCCTGCCTGCTCAGAAATTCTATAAAAACGAAAATGATCGAGAATCGAATCGATGCTCCGCTGAACATCTTTAATCTCCTGCATCACTTCTGCTATACCCTTTTTCGAGGTTCGGGGTGCAGTGGCTTCTTTCAACAGAGATTTTTCGTAGGACTTATCCTTTGTTAACTTCCCTACATTTCTTCGTAGATAACTTCTGATCGTTTTAATATCATCATCATTCAAGAGCGAATTAACAAGGATATAATCAATGTCCATAAAAGGCAGCCGGACGGTTGAGATTATCAAGTCATAGCTTTGAAGGTTCTCATTCTGTCTGATTTCTTTAATGGACTTGATATCGATTGTCTGGATTTCAGTGATTTCTCTTTTCACACGGCTTGCCAGCATTTTGGATGTTCCTATTCCGGTCGGGCAGACAATCAATGCAGAGATCAATACTGCTTCCTCCCTTAAAACAAGAGCCGATCCGAAATGAAGAACGATAAACGCAATTTCATCATCCGGGAACAGTTCGATATCCGGGAATTGTTTTTCCACACTGTTTTTAACAGCCATGAATAACACAGGATACTTCCGCTTGATCTCTTCTGTCAGCGGGTTATACAGCCCCATTTTCTGCTTAAGACGGAACAGAGACGGTTCCATATGGGCAAGGAGCCCTTGAAACAGGGGGAAATCCTTTGTTAAATCTACATGCAGCTGGGAGGAAACATCCGCGATCAAAGCCTTTATCACCCGGCTCAGCACCACACTGTCATATTGAACGGCGTCCGCTTCCTGCAGCTTAGATCCCTTAAGAATAACTGCGAGATAGCTGATATCTTCCCTCGTAAAATCAATCTGAAAGACTTTGTGCAGCTTTTCGCATAAAGAAGTCATGAGATTAAATTCATCAGATAATTCTGCGGAAGGCTCATTCTCTTTCTCGATCACAAAATCAGCTTCTGTCCGCTGCATCGTAATGGCAATCTGGATAATCAAACCCATATAATCGCTATCTGCAAGCCGGGATGATCCGCTGTTAATCATTTTGCTTGCAAGACGATCGATTTCAAGAATGTATCTCGGTTTAAAGTAATAAAGGATTCGATCTTCTGAGCTTTGACCTTGTTCGAGCATAAATAAAGTCTCAATCAGTTCTTCATTAAAATTCATTAGAAAAAAGTCAGCGAGCGCCCGGCGCTTATCAGCCTCACTTCCGTGAATCTCAATGCCGACTCCCCTTTTTCTCGGTAACTGGATTCTATACTCTTCCATCCACTGAGTGATTTCATCCAGATATGCTGTCAAGGTAGTTATACTGACACCAAGTTCAACCGCCAGTGCCTGTAATTTGTATGTATCTTCCTGGATCAATGCTAAAAGCAATAGCAGCTTTCTTTCCTGTGGTGTCTGGTCAACCGGATGGCTTCCCTTTAGGTGCTGGATCAAACGGAAAACTTGCTCGTTCTTCCCTTCAATCATAAAACCTTCATCTATATTTCTTGTAAGCTTAAGATCAAAAGATTCGAGAACTTTCTCCACCGATTTTAAATCACGCTGAATGGTCCTGACACTCACCTGTAGATAGGATGCGATGGACACAGCCGTATGTTTTCCGGACGTTTTGATAATTAACTCAATAATGGATTTTTCCCTTGACGTAATTAGCATATCCACAACTCATTTCGGATGAAATAAACCGATAAAACAAGGAATAGAAAAGCGCAAAATACGCTTTTCTATTCGATGTCATTATTTATTTTCATTGATAATATTCATTAATTCCCGTGCTGTCTTGGCTTTAACCATCTTTTCAATATTATCCATATCTGAGCATGTTACAGCTATACCGGATAGAATTTCAAGATGTGTGCCATCTTTACCGGCGATCCCGAAGATCAAGCGGGCCTTCTGGCCGTCAAAGTCCACACCGTTTGGAACCTGAAGGACTGTAAAGCCGGATTTAAGAACATCCTTCTTCGCTGCCTCTGTTCCATGAGGGATAGCTACATCGTTACCCATATACGTGGATGTCATTTCATCGCGCTCGATCATGGCTTCCACATAGCTTTCCTTCACATACCCTGCTTTTACAAGAGCTCTTCCGGCAAAGCGGATTGCTTCTTCCTTGTTTGCAAACTCTTGATTCATGAACACATTTTCTTCACGGAGCAATTCATTGTCCTCTTCTACGTCAGAACCTGCACGCATTTTTTCATTGTCTGAAGGTTCCTTGCTGTCAAGGCTCGGTTCGATCGAATCCTCACGCACACCAGGGACATTTGCTTCAGCATCTTCAACGATATCTTTCAGTTCGCCCTGATCTTTGTTTTGGAGACGGCCAATCAACGAATCATACTCAGGGCTTGATAAGAAATTATCAACTGAGATATGGTAAGCATTCGGCACTTTGTTTTGCGCTCTAGGAGTTAATTCTTCTTGAGTGATAACGATCTGTGCGTCAGCTGGAAGGTTATTGATCGCCGTATTGGTAACGGAAATATCAAGACCTGCCGCTTTTACCTTTTTGCGAAGAAGAGACGCACCCATGGCACTTGATCCCATTCCTGCATCACAGGCAAAGATGATTCTGTTTACGTTCTCAGGCATTGTTCCAGGGTTTCCTGCGAAGACATCAGCAACAGAGCTCTTCTTCCCTTTCATTTCCTGCATTTTTCTTGCTGCTTCTTCAATGTTTTCATCAGTCTGTTTGCCTGTTTTAAGAACAAATGCAGAAACGATGAATGATACAAGACCAGCCACAATCACACCGGCGAAGTTTGCAATGAATGCACCTGCAGTGTGTGGTGTTACAGCTGAAATAGCAAGGATACTACCAGGTGATGAAGGAGCGAATAATCCTCCGCCTAAAAGTACTAATGTAAATACACCGCTCATACCGCCTAAGATAACCGCTAAGAATAGCATTGGTTTCATCAAGATATAAGGGAAATAAATTTCATGAATCCCACCAAAGAAGTGGATGATTGCTGCACCAGGTGCAGAACGTCTCGCGGTCCCTTTACCAAAGATACAGTATGCAAGAAGCACACCAATACCCGGTCCAGGGTTTGCTTCTAATAAGAATAGAATAGACTGTCCATTTTGTTTAACCTGCTCAATCCCAATCGGAGAAAGAACTCCGTGGTTGATTGCATTATTCAGGAACAGTACTTTAGCAGGTTCAATTATAATACTTGTTAATGGCAGAAGTCCTGCACCGATTAACCAGTCTACTCCACTTACAAGCCAGCCTGTAAACGTATCAACAGCAGGGCCAACCAATAAGAATGAAGCAATAGCTAACAGTCCGCCAAGGATTCCAGCTGAAAAGTTGTTCACAAGCATTTCAAAGCCTGCTTTAACTTTGCCCTCAATCCACTGATCAAATTTCTTGATTACATATCCGCCAAGAGGTCCCATTGCCATAGCACCAAGGAACATCGGAATATCAGCACCAGCGATGACACCCATAGTGGCAATCGCACCGACAACTCCTCCACGGTGATCATGGAGCAGCTTACCGCCTGTATAACCGATTAATAATGGCAGCAGATACGTAACCATCGGGCCAACCATTTTGGCAAGGCTTTCATTTGGCCAGAAGCCAGTAGGTATAAATAATGCGGTAATTAAACCCCATGCTATAAACGCTGAGATGTTAGGCATAACCATCGAGCTTAGAAAGTTACCGAACTTCTGAACAGCAACTTTTATGTTTGTTTGAGCCATATTTGCGCTTCCTTTCTCCATCAATTCATACACAATAATACGCCTCGCTGAATTCCCATTCAATAAAGACAAATTTCAAGTTTGTCGCAGCGTCGATGACAAAGGTATTTTTGCTTAAGTATATTAGAATAATATCCATTTAACTTTATTAGTATAAGGTGGAAGAATGGAACTTTTTTAAGAGCCTGCCAACTGGTAACGGGACTTTAGCCTCCTTCCTTAAAGAGCCTGATCCTATTTATGAACAAACTGGAGAAAAACATTTCAGAGTTATCATAGGGTTTAATCATTTCATTTGTAATCCTGTTTATTATTTCCTTAAAGGCTTTTCTCAAACTTTTTTAGCTAATTTATATAGAATAATATTTATCTTATATTAGAGCCTCCTCAGTCACAAAAAAAAGCAACTGCGAGTGTTTCCGCTGTTGCTTTGAAAACTACTTTACCTCTTGGTTTGTTTTTCCGTTTGCGGCGGTTCTTCCAGCCAGCCATGTCGAATCATCAATGTAGCTCCCTCATGGGCATATTCATAAATATCTTTCATAAAGACAGCCAGTTTAGCCGGTAAGTCGTGACGCTGACTAAAAGCAGTTCCAACCGAGTTGCCTCCTAATGAGAAACTGCAAAATAGACTTACACAATACATCATAATTTTATCAGAGAATGGAGAAAGCTTTGAAGTCGTTACATTACCGCCTGCTGTAGAAGGCACCTGAATATCATTTTTAAGCAGAACCTCGCTCATCTCTTTAATGAGGCTTTTTGCGAGATCTCCTCCCTTGGCAAAATATTTACTCACTTCTTTTTCATGTGCTGCTTGAGCAAATCCGAGTATCATTTTCATTCCAACTGTGTTTGTTTCAATAGCACGGTAGATATGAGCTACTTCAACTGTGTTTAAAGGTCTTTTTCCAGTTAAGGGATTAAAACCGCCCAGATAGCTGATGTCTCTAACAAATTCCACTTTTCTTTCTACAGAAATATACGGTGACCTTGGAAGCAATCCTTTTCCCAAAAGGTACTGCGTGCAATATTCATAATACTTTTGCGTAATGCCAGTAAGTTCTCTAAAAATGTCAATAATATCTTCTCGATATGCCATGGTAATATTCAGTGTATGCATGGCCATACTGATTTCTTTAATAATACGTACAAACATGATATCAAAGCCATTATCATATAAGCTGGGTACCTCTGGATTAACATCCTCCGAAGTAAATCCAATCGGGACCGGCACTCCTTCCTCTTGAAAAATCACTACGATCCGTTCTACGTATGGATGTATTTCCTGATATAAGCTGGTCATAATTTCTTTCGCCTTATCATCATCCGCTTTTTCTATAAAATACTCAAGCATTCGTAAAATCAGTGTTTTTTGCTGATATGTCATCCATAACGAGCCGATTTCTGAAGATGATATAGCAGGATACTCAGGCATAAAGTTTCCTCCAAACTTTGGATTATTCAGTTATAGAGTTTACCTCCACCGACAAAAAATTCGCTGAATACATGGAAAAGCAGAAAAAAATCCGATATAGAAGTATAAGATTGTTTTACGAGTTCATTGGTAAAAGATAAAAGGGGCAGTGATTTGTTACAAAGTCCGGCAGCACAAACTGTTTAATAGGTCTCTTCATGGATTCATCCCAAACAGTAAGCACCTTATGATAGTTTTTGCCTTTAGCCTCCGGGTTCGTCGTGCCGCTTGTCATAAACACAGCTTCTGCTTCCTCTATTGGTTCACAGGATAGTGTTAAATGTTTAAACCCTTGAATCGGCATGGGCGGGATGTGTGCCCAATTCTTCACAGTAAGAGGTGTTTTCTTTTTAGACTGGCAAAACTTCTTATAGGCCTGATTATGCTGAAATTGAAAACGGAATAGCTTTAATGCCAGCCCGTTATAGTCCTTTTCATATTCAGCCGCCTGGTTTGGACCCCCGTTATAGTTTTTTATAAATTGAAGGATTTCATTGGTCATTCGTGTTGAATCTTGTCTCACCTTTTCTAAGCCAGTTAGGAATGTTCACTAATAACACCTGAAGGATAACCGACGTAAACGCGCCTATTAAAATACTGTTAGTCAGAAATGTTCCTAGAGTACCTTTAACGCCTGAAGCATAATCCGGCAGTGAAATAGCAAGCAAGATTGAAAGTCCAATGATCATATAATTTTTCTCAGAATGCTCAACCTTTGCAAGAATAGATATTCCTGTAAATACCAGAGTAGCAGCTGCTGGCAGGAAAATGCCGCCGACTACAGCATCAGGTGTCAAAGCGAGCAAAGCGCCCGCTTTCGGTACAAATCCAAGAATCAAGAAAATAATCCCTGCTGCCATAACTGGAAATCTCGACCCAACGCCTGTCAAGCGCAGCAGCCCCACGTTCTGTGCATAGGCAGTAGTAGGAAAGCCGCCTATTAATGAAGAAACAAATGAACCAGCAGATTCCCCTGCAAAACCGTTTCGGATTCTTTTAGAATCTAATTCTGTTTTTAACATGGATGCAGAAGCCTGATACACACCCATGGCTTCGATAACAGCCACAATATAAGCTACGAAAAACGTAAGGAACGTACTCCACTCAAACGTCAATCCCCCATAAGGAAGAAATTCTGGAACACCAAACCATGCTTTGTCTCCAATGGCGGAAAAATTGGTCCTCCCCATTCCAAAAGCGATCATGTCTCCTACAACTAGGGCAATCAAGAAAGAAAAGGACTTCCAGATTCCTTTTCCAAAAAGAGATAAAACTAAGACAATAACTGCTGTTGTGATGGATAATACTAGCGTGGAAGGACTCGCGAACGTTTTGTCCCCGGGAGATCCTCCTAAAAATTCATACAGGGTAAACCCGGATAACGAAATCCCAACTAAGAAGATAACGGTACCTGAAATAACCGGCGTAAAGATCGCCCTTAAACGGCCGATAATCCCGGTAATGGACAATAAAAAGACGATGATAGCACTTAGGAATATTCCTCCGCTGGCAGCCGCCAATCCGTTAGCCTTACCTGCTGTTATCATGATCGAGTCAAAGGCAGCTGATGGGCCTTGAATAATAGGAAGTTTTACTAGTTTTGTTGCCTGAATCAATGTTACGAGCCCGGCTGTAATAAAAATGGCATTTACAATATTAGCCGACTGCGATAGAGGCAGGCCGATCATCGCCGCTACAAAAATCGGATCCAGCCAGACGTTTGATACAAATACATGCTGCAATCCATATAAAAATGTTTTGAATGGAGGCAGCTTTTCTTCTATGTCTACTGTTATTTCCTGAGGATTCAAATTGATCTCTTTTTGTTCCATTTTAATAATCTCCTTAAATAGTAATCTGAATAATTCCATACGCTCTCCCTTCTAAGGAAGGGCACCACTCTTTTTCACATAAAAAATCCCTCCATGTTTTATGAGACACTGAGGGATTCATATACAAAATAGGGCCGTTGTATATAGAAACACTTCCCTACGCTGGTGCGAACCAGATCAGGTAATAAGGGTTAAGACGTGCGAGTCTAATCTCAGCCGGTCATCCGGCTCCCCCAGTGTATGTTATGTAGTTTTATGTTACAGCTTTTAATTGGTTATTAAACCTATTGCATTTTCGCGCAATAACTATTTATACGCTGCAATAATGGGACAACCCCCGCACCACGCTGATCACTACGCAAAAAAAGCCAGATCCATATGGAACGGACCTGGCATAGCTAGCAAGAAATAATTAATATAATTTCTTCATCTTCGCTACTTTCCTACGCTGGTACAAACCAGATCAGGTCCGAAGGGTTAAGAAACTTACGCGTTTCTCTCTCAGCCCGGTATCAGGGCACCCCTAGTAGTTTCCTATTAACAATTGGTTTTATATTAGCTCTATAAAGACTGTTTGTAAAGTGATGGCTAATACAAAAAAATATTATCATGGCAAAAATGGGCTTACTCCTATAATAAATATTGAGTTTTGTACCCTCTTAAAGATGTCTTCTTCTAATAAACCCTTTAAACCGTCAAATAGCTTGGCTTATTTAACAAAATCCCGCTTTTATCTACTGCCTGAATGGCTTCTATTAGAACTTCTTTATCTTGAACTAATGCAATTCGGACGTACCCTTCACCAGATGGCCCAAAAGCGCTTCCCGGAGTTACCAAAACGCCTGACTTTTCAACTAAATCGGAAGCGAAATCGAATGACTTTTCGTAGTGAGGCGGGATCTTAGCCCAAACGAACATCGTTGCTTTCGGCTTATCCATAGACCAGCCAATTTTATTAAATCCGTCACAAAGAATATCTCTTCGGTCTTGATAAGCCTTTTTCGTTTCTTCCACGCAATTTTGTTCACCCGTAATCGCTGCAATGGCTGCCTGTTGAATCGGTAAAAACATTCCGTAATCCATGTTTGACTTTAAGGTTTTTAATTGAGAAACAACTGCTTCGTTTCCTACACAAAATCCTATTCTGGCTCCTGCCAAGCCATATGTCTTCGATAATGAATTAAACTCCACTCCTACATCCTTTGCACCAGGAAAGGAGAGGAAGCTCTTACCCTTTTCTCCTTCATAAACCATCTCACTATAAGCATTATCATGGAGGACGATAACGTCATATTTTCTTGCAAATGAAATCAGCTCTTCATAAAAAGAATGGGGTGCGGTTGCAGTAGTTGGATTATTAGGATAAGAAACTAACATTAATTTTGCCTTTTTTGCTACTTCCTCTGGAATATCCTGAAGACAAATAACATGGCCATTTTCTTTTTTCTGAGGCATATAAAAAAGCTCTGCTCCCGCGAGTAATGGACCATGAACAAATGCAGGATAAGACGGGTCAGGCACTAGTACCAAATCGCCTTCATCAACAATGGACAAAGAAATATGGGCAAGCCCTTCCTGCGAACCTAATAACGAACAAATTTCTGTGTTTGGATCTAAAGCCACTCCATATCTAGTTTGGTACCAATAACTCACCGCCTCTAATAAAGCAGTTTGGTCATTGATTGCATAAATATAATTTTTTTCATCAGCTGCAGCTGTACATAGCGCATCTTTGATATGTTTTGCAGGAGGGATATTCGGAGTGCCTATACTTAAATCATATACTTGTTCCCCTCGTTCTACCTTCGTTCTCCTGATCTCCACCAACTTTGAAAAAATACTCTCTCCAAAATGATCCATTCTTTTTGCAAATTTCATGTGCGCCGCCTCCGTGTATCACGTTTTATAATTACCTTTGAAAGCTTTTTCTTGTGCTCCTTTTTTCCCTTTAAAAAGCACCTTATCAATGCAATCAGGCTCTTATGTAACCTATCTGTTGAGTTAAACTATCAAAAAAGGCAGCCGCAGCAGCCCATGTGTCCTTCTAATAACGTAATGATAGAAATTCCATAATTCCATAAAAAAAGTTATTCCTACATTATCCTATTACTAAGAGTATTTTGTCAAAATAGTCAGAATGAAATTCAAAAAAATATATTACCTGTCGCCATCGCACTCAGTAAGGTTCATTGAAGCCTAGCTATACGAGGCTAGTTAAAGTGTGGAATTTTGCTGCCGGACCTATTGGGGTTACACCATCTCCAAAAAATAAAAAGAAAGGAGCGGGATCCCGCTCCTTTCTCTGTGGCGTATATGTCTTAAATAACTGTTTCATTATTTTCCGTCTTCATTTTATAATGCTCCGGACGCCGGTCTTTCATATAAAAAGGATAGCTTCTAGCCTTTCGAATCAAGCCTAGATCCATTTCGATGACCAACTCTTGTTCTTGGCCGCCAGCTTTTGCCAGCATTTCCCCATATGGATCGGCAGCTGCACTTTCTCCGAAAAATAGAGTGGACTCTTCCTGGCCGATTTGATTGGTTGTTGCTACAAAAACCTGATTTTCAGCAGCCCGGCTCTGGATAAAGAGCTGTTGAACATGCTGAAACGGAGTCATGTTAGCGGTCGGCGCCAGGATGATTTCAGCTCCTTGCACCGCAAGAGAGCGGGCGGATTCCGGAAACTCTGTATCGTAGCAGATCATGATGCCAATTTTGCCAATATTGGTATCCCATACCGGAAAGTCTGTTCCTGCCTCGAAATATTTAGATTCCTCATCCCAAAGGTGAACCTTTTGATAGGTTCCGAGAATTTCCCCTTTTTCATCGATAAAACAGGCTGAATTATAAAGGCGGCCATCTTTCTTTTCAGGAAAACCGAACACCAACTTAACGCCATAATGGCGGGACATAGCTTGTATGTGACAAATCGAAGAACCATGTAAGTCCTCAGCCAGCGATTTGGTATGTTCTCTTGTGAAATAGCCGGTTAAAAACAGCTCTGGGAACAGCACAAGATCACATCCCTTGTTATAGGTACTCTTTATATATCGTTCCATCGTTCTTAAATTGCTGCTTTTATCAAGCAGCTTCGGCTTTGCCTGGGCTAACAGAATCTTAGGCATTTATCTTCTCCTCTGGGATCTCCATCTTTTCATGTTTCGTTAACATAGCTTTCTGACCGTTCAGGAGCCAACGAGTCCCGCCTCTTGGTTTGAGATACAAGAAGTAATAAAGGAGCGCAGCACCAAATGCAATAGCACTTATAATAAGGTCTTTTGAAGATTGCTGAGACAACGCGGCGATCGAACCAGCCAAGGCTATAATCGGGATAACCGGAAACAGCGGCAGCTTAAACGGGCGATGAAGGTGTTTGTCTCGAACCCGGCTGACCATGACACACAAAGCAACAGTGGCATATAGCAGTACGATGGTTACAGAAGTAAAGGTGACCATGCTGACTAAACTGGAATCAAAGCAGACCATTGCACCCAGTGCCCCCATAAATAATGTGGCTGCCCATGGAGTTTTGAAGGTTGGATGGATAGTGGTAAGGAACTTATTAATTTTTTCAGGAAATGCTTTATCACGGCCGGCACTATAGTACACCCTTGAAAATTGGAGAATAACCGCCAGCACACAGTTGATCATGGCAATGGCCGCTCCTGCATTCAAAAAGAGTGTGGCGTTTTTGCCCATATACATTTCCCCTATGTAATTAATCGGTGATGGTGAAGAAAGGAAAGTCTTGATATCAGGTACAGCGAGCAGGATGCAGAATAACGGAATAATCTGCGCCAGTACACCGATCAGCGCCGAGGTAAACAAGGTCTTGCCAATATTGGCTTTTTGGTCTGTTTCCTCAGAAAAATTGATGGAACTGTCATAGCCATTATAAGAAAAGAGAGCAACTGTAACGGCTGCAAAAACAATCGACCAGGAAACAGGCATTATGGAGGATTTATCTTCGCTAAGCATGACAGGCTGAAACAGGCTGCTAACCTCCTGTACGGGGTGAAAAATAGCGACAACCGCGATGACCCCTACAACAAGCAGCTCAAGAAAAAGAAAAACTTCTACGAATTTCGCATTCCACTTCATTGAAAGAATGGTTACGACCGTGCAGGCAGCCATTACCCCGAAGGCCGTCCAGCTCGCTGTCCAGCCCGGAAATATTTTAATTAAATAGTCTGCGGCTCCAAAGGCAATGGTGGCAGGAAGGAAAATACCCTGAATAAGATAATTTAATAAAGCAAGAAAGCCAATCGGACGCCCCAATACACGGTAAACGATGCTGTATAACCCGCCTGCCCCTGGATACAAAGCTCCCAGTTCGCTCATGCAGAGCGCTACACATAAAGCAATCAACGCTGCGCCCAGGAAGGAGATAAATGTACCCGTTCCCGCTGTGGCCAGAACGGCAGGAACCATTAGAAAAACACCTGTCGTTGGGCTGATGTCGCTTACAGAAATCGAAATATTGCCGAAAAATGAAAGGGACCTCTTCAACTCTTCTTTTGGCTTCATTGCTTTTGCCATTACTTCACACCCCTTTTAGACTAATTGATATTGATAATTTGCAAGTACTGATAATGGCAGCTCCATGCGGGCAGTCATAAGCGGATCCACCACCTGGCAGATTCTCAAATCTCCTATCAGGCTTAGCAGCATACCTGCTTCATTAAAATCCATACCTAGTTCATTAGTTAAAAAGCTGTGCATTAGAGTAGTCGCTTGTTTTGCTGCCGAGTCAAGAGTTTCACTTGAGGCAATAGTCATAATATGGTCGCCTTCTACTAACATAGGTAATGGCAGTCGTTGATCTTTGACCACTGTAACTCTTACCGTTACTTCACCCGGCACTTCCAGTCCGCAGATAATGACCTCCCCGTCCCCCATTACGGCATGAAGGTCTCCCATGGCGAGCAAGGCGCCCGGTACATGGACAGGCAGATATAGAACAGCTCCCTCCACAATCCGCTTACAATCCATATTGCCGCCGTGCTGGCCCGGAGTCCCGGATGGAATCTCTTCTTTGGCAGGAGATGTTCCAATAACACCGATCATAGGCCGGATAGGAATTTGAATCTGGTCATTAAACAGCGCCTTGCCATTTTCGATAGGGGTAATCTTTGTTTTTTCTTCTTTAATGGAATCTCCCAGTACACCCATTTTCGGGGCAACTGTCATAACGCCCTTGTCGGCTATAGAAATGCTTTGAATTTCAACCTTCAGAGTATCTCCTGGTTCCGCTCCCTCTACAAACAATGGCCCTGTAGCAGGGTTGATCTTGTCCCAGCCAACCGAGCTGAATGGCTGGTCCTCACTTTGGATCTGATTGCTGAAGCAGTCGCAGGTTTCAAAGGTAATGGTCGAGCCGCTCGGTGCCGAATGGACTGGCTGGTTGGATGGGGAGAACATTAGTATGGTTTTGTCTTTGGGAATCTTTGCAGATGAAGTAACAGACATCTTATACGCCTCCAATTTTTAATCGAAATTTGTGTTAATAAAAGGTATACTAATCCACTAACGCATTAATGCTTTTACTCATTAAATATAAAATACGAGATGTTTTCTAACAATATTTATGTCAGCAAGTCTGACAAGGATTTGGACGAAACCAACACTCAGGTAAGACTTCTTGCTAACCATTTTCATATAGAAACAATCAAAGGCTGACAGCAATTTGTCAGCCTTTGATTATGACTATTTAATGTGTATGTGGCTTATGTCCAGCTTGATGAGTGCTTAAGCCATATCTCTTTCTGAATGGTGATTTCCATTTTTTAAGATTTTCTAGCCGCTTCACGCGCAGTAGCCCGATGCCAGACCAATCCCTTTAGCGGACTAGAGTGGTAAAAAGAGTGCCAGGCACCCATGCGGACTGCACTCTTTCCATGCTTCTACTCATCTGACTCTTCACCTTCAGTTTCATCTTCAAGGTCATAATCTTCATTAATAATTGTAAATTGATCGATGGTTTCACCCTCAGATGAAACGGTTGTGAAGGTTATTTTATTTTTGTCCACCTTTGCCTGCATCGAAACGGCAATGCTTTCCATGTTTACAAAATCAAATTTCTCATCTGCAACTGCATCATAGTGTTTTTTACCAGTTGTACCAGCGACAACATAAACGGCACCGTTCGGATCTTCTTTGCCCGCCTTCAGCTTTTTCGTTCTGCCATAAGAATGATCATGACCAGAGAAAACAATGTCAATTCCTAGGTCATCGACAACTGGCGGCAGTTTTTCTTTCATGGTTTCATTTCCGCCAAAAGGATTGGTGAAATAAGGAGGCTTGTGAGTAACAAGGATTTTCCACGGCTTATCGGACTTTTTCACATCCTGTTTCAGCCACTCAAGCTGCTTGCTTAGAGTCTCGGAATCACTTGTATATCCTAACACGCTAACATGCATATTATTGTAATCAACCGAATACGTACCACCCTTGTCCAGATCCGGGCCATTATCAGGTGAGTTAAATATGGCTTTCGCTAAATGCCCATCCGCATCGCCCATGTATTCATGATTGCCTAAAGCAGCAACAAGATCAGTTGAACGAATATTGTTGTATTGGCTCATGATACTTAATGTATCATCCCATTGCTTAAATTTAGAGGATTCATCAATCAGATCACCGACATGAATCATGAATGATACTTCTTTTTTATCCAGGTCTCCAAGTATTTTAGTAAAATCACTCAAATCAGAAGGGGATTGAGTGTCTCCTAAAACCGCGAACTCAAAGCTCTGCTTCTTTTTTAAAGTGGTGAATTCTTTCAGTTCTGACCAGTTTTCTCCATCACCGACCCGGTAAACATAGGTTGTTCCCTGCTGTAGGCGCTTTAATGCTACTTCATTCACTCTGACCATTCCGTTTTTCGTAATATCCTGCTCACCAGAGAATACCTGGTCGCTTGATGAGCCTGTGGCTGTTTGTAGTGAACGTTCACCTTTCTTGTCATAATCTTTTTTCCTGGCAAATTGGATCACAGCCGTATCCTTTGCCAATGGACTCGACATCCAGGTGAAGCCTTTTCCTTTATAAGGGTCACCTGTAGGCGTCGATATCACATTTTTTATTTCATCTGCAGCCGCAAGTGATGGATAGGTTTGGGTATTGTATTTAAACGAGTACTTACCATCCTTCACTGCGTATAAAGCGATTTTCTTCACCTCGTTTGTAATAGATTCCACATGAAGAGAACCTTTTTCATCCGTTTTGCCCAATGATACTGGCTCCTTGCGATCATCAATAATTGCAAAGACTTCCGCGTCACTGACTAATTGATTTTGGTTATTTTTAATCGTGATCACGGCAGGCTTCCCAATTAAAATTGGCTCAGCAGCTAAGTTGAAAGCACCTTTTACTTCCAAACTTGCCGGCTGCATGGAATAAGTGGAGATGAAGCTGGCTTCCTTAGGCGAACGATAGTGTAAGCTGGCTTCACTGATGTCATAGGTAAGCTTGCTGCCTTCTTTCGTGGATGCAGGGATTCTGATCTTAACTGTCGCTGCCTCGGCAGCTGCTGCTGTTTCTCCGCTGTTCACCAGCTTCAGCGTAATAATGCCCGTATCTGCATCATAGCTTGAAGTGCTCTCCTTAAATCTATCGGAAAAAGTAACGTCCTCCACTGGGAAGTTTTTATCAACCTGAAGCTTAATGGAAGAACCTGAAATCTCAGCTGGATTCTCAGCCTTAACCGTAAGCTCGAACACATCACCCAGTAATGCCTGCTCTTGTTTTTTAACGATTTCAACCTTTGCTGAACCAGTGCTGACTGTAAAATAGACGGTTTTGATCGCTTGATTTCCAAATTTATCAGGAACCATAAGTGTTACCTTGTGGGTTCCATCCGACCATTTCAAGCCGCTTAATGATATATAACCATCCATATCATATGAAAAATGGCCTTCCGATTTGGAATAATCTTTTCCATCTACAAAAACGCCAATTTTATCCCAATCAATACCGGTTTTAAATGGATCGTTTTCATATTCAGCGACATCTGCTTTCAAATTCACCGCATTTGTCGTAAATGACTTGCCATCCACATTAATGGATTGAATAACGGGCGGATTTAAGTCATCTACTTTGTCCCCATAAACAGCTCTAATATTATCGATATAGACTGACCCTTTAGTCATAGGACCAGTGATACCTGATTTAGTGGACATTACCCTAATTGCCTGTGTACCGGATAATTTGAACGGCCCGGTAAAGGACGATGGTATTTCGGCCTCGATGTATTTCCAGCCAGTCCAGTCAATGCCTGGTTTTTCCGGAGTAAGATTAATGGTCTGGCTTTTATTGTTTCCATCGACAATGAGCATTCTCAGCCAGTAGCCTTGAGCTTCCCCTGTTCCGTAAACCCACATTCCAATACTTGAAGGGTTATCAGGAATCGTTGTGTTAGCGCCAGGCCCTGCATAAACACCAAGAGTAGTTCCTGTTTGTGCATTCGTAAAGTCAAAATCCATTTTCAAGGATTGACTGCCAAATCTTACTGGCGCTGGATATTTAGCTACAGTTAAAGTCCCTTTTTCACCGCGGTTAGCCGTTGATGTTTTCCAGCTTCCAAGGCTTTCTTCAAAATTGAACAAAACCTCTGGAAGCTTTCCAACAGAGACTTTTGTGTGTGCTGTAAGACTTGTTCCCTTCAAACGGGCTGTAATGGTCCCTGAAACACTTTTGTCTCCTGTATGCAGGATCCCTGATTCATCAATGGTACCCATTCCCTCAGGGATATCAAACTCAACATCCTGCAGGTTCCAGCCGACATTTCTCTTTTGATATTTTATTATTAAATCTAAATCGATTTTACTGTTTTTTGCTGCGGTCAATTCAGCTGAGCTGAAAGACATTTCATCGGGCTGTGCCAATTCTATGATGCTTTTGCCAACCTCTTTGCCCTGGTATTGTAAGGAGACAGTCAATAAGCCGGTTTTGCCGTTTGATAGAAACTTTCCATTCTCATCGATGGTACCAAATGACGAATCAGATAATTCCCACGTTAAGCCAGACGCTGGCAGCGCAGCAGATGCCATGGATTTGTCTCTGCCCTTGGCAGAGAACTGAATTGAGCTGCCGGCGGTAAATGATTTGTCGTAAGGCTCAATGTGAGCGGATTCAAACACGTGATCGGATGGTTCTTTCGAAACAATCAGCCACGAATTGGCTACACTTCTTTCCCCACGGTCAGATGGTTTGTTGTCTACCTCCAGATTGTCGCCGCCCATTTCACGTGTTGTGAAGGTAGAAGATCCTCCTCCGTCAAGGTTTAACGCATTTACTGCCCCTAAATCGATCATTAATTGCGCTAAATCAGGCATAGAAATTCCACTGGAATAAGGCTCTTGTCTTCCGTCAACAACCGCAAAAAACACATCGCCATCTTTTTTAATCCCGACAGCTGTCCGCGGCTCCTTATCAGCACCTGTTTTAGGAGTTTGATAGATTTGGCCATTTTTTACGAGAATGGCATTTCCGCCCAGTGCTTCTTGTAATTGATCCTTCATCCCCACATATTCTGATGCGTCCCCAATTACGGCCTCGCCGGATTTTTTGACCCCAAAAAATTTGTGTGACGCTGCATTCAGAGCTTTCACTGCTTGTCCATCTTTGTAAACAACGCCGTGCGGCTCTCCTGTTGCCATATTATAAAAGTCCGCGTTTACAGCTGCAACGACTTTGTGGTTAGCGCCATTCGCTGCATTTGCCTGCTGTCTAACGGGCTGAAGACCATATGCCGGTCCGTCGTTAGGTGTACCAGCCTCAATTGCCACGCTTGGATTTTGGAAATCCACATCCACTACAAAACTCTCAATCTTCTTTCCGTCTCTTCCTTCAAAGCTGTAGTGCTTTTCCAATACACCCGGCGCTATATCTGACCGATACTCGTTAATGGGTGTTTGTATTAGGGTAGAGCTTAAATCGAAGTCCCCCAGGGCTGAAGTATAGCCGGGTGAAAAAATACTACTTGCCAAAACGAAAGATAAAGTAAAGGGCAGGATCCTTTTATTCCTATTTCTCCTCATATTACGCCTCCTAAGTTTAATTCATCGTCAAATGGCGAATGATTTGCATAAATAATGACAATAACTCCATAATATTGAAATAATGTTAATCTAATATGTCTTTAATATTAAGAAATTGACAGAATACAAAAAAGAGAGAAATAGCCTATTGAGGGGTAGGGAGATGCAGAGACAAGAGTTTTTTAAACGTTCCTATAATCAGCAAAGGCTAACAGCAATTTGTCAGCCTTTGATTATGACTATTAATGTGAATGTGACTTTTTACCAGATTGCTTCGTTTTTAAGCCGTATCCCTTTTTGAATAATGGGTTAACTTTATCATGATTATTGATTTGTTCCATATTTCTCGGCCAAGTAAAGGAGAGTTTGCCTGTAAACTGGTAGTCACCGAATAGAACATCGGCAACCCCTCCGCCTTCACTGCCAGGTAGCCAGGAAGCTACAAGCGCATCCATATCTTTTAGCTGCTCGGTAAGTATCATTGGGCGTCCGGACTGAAGAAGGACAACCATGGGAACTCCGGAAGCTTTTACTTTATTTAGTAGATCGATATCTTCCTGAAGCAGACCTAAATCATCGCGGTCTCCGTACATTTCGGCATACGGCGGTTCACCAATAACAACTACGGCTACATCGTGGCCCTTGGCGCCTGTTCCATCTTCACTATAGTCGACCTTTGTATTTTTTCCAGCTTTCTCTTTGATTCCTTCAAGGATCGTTGTACCCGGAATCAAATCCTTTTCAGGCTGTCCCATCCATTGGGGGGAACCACCCTGCCAGCTAATCGTCCAGCCGCCAGCCTGGTAGCCCATATTATCGGCTTTCTTGCCGGCTACGAAAATTTTTGAATTTTTCTTTTGAAGAGGTAAAATGTCATTTTTATTTTTTAATAGAACCTGAGATTTACGGACAGCTTCGCGTGCGATGGCACGGTGTTCAGCACCACCGACACCTTTAGCGACTAAATCCTGGTCAGCATATGGCTTTTCGAAAAGGCCATTTTCAAATTTAACACGTAAAATTCTCGTTACGGCATCATCAATACGGCTTTCAGATACTTCCCCTTTTGCGACAAGTTCTTTAGTTGTAGAAATGAATTGTCTCCACTCATTCGGAATCATGAATAAGTCAATTCCAGAGTTCACACTGCGCTTGACCGATTCTCTAAAATCATTAGGAGCGATCTGCTGCGGGCCGTTATAGTCTGAGATAACAAAACCTGTGAAGCCCAAATCCCCTTTTAACACTTCGGTGATCATGTGATAGTCGCCATGCGTTTTAAGGCCGTTAATGCTTGAGTAGGTCACCATGACCGTTCTTGCTCCGGCTTTAATGGCTTCTCTGTATGGTTTAATATGCTTCTGAATATCTTCTTCCGTATATTCTGTTACGTTCCCCTGGTCATCTCCGCCTTCCGTCAGCCCATCGCCGACAAAGTGCTTAATAGAAGCGGCAACATGTTTCCCTTTTAAGAAGTCAGGGGCATTCTTTTCACCCTGGAGGCCTTCAACCAAGGCCGAACCAAGCTTACCGGTGTCCTTTGGATCTTCACTATAGCCTTCATACGTACGGCCCCAGCGGATATTCTGCGGAGCAGCAAGTACAGGAGCAAATGTATAGGAAATACCGGTCGCGCGAACTTCCTCGGCTGTAGCTTGTCCAATCCGCTTCATCAGCTTCAGATCATGAGCGGCACCCAAGCCTATGTTATGAGGAAAAATAGTGGCACCATACACATTGTTATGCCCGTGAACGGCATCAACACCATAGATAATAGGAATGCCTAAACGGGTGGATCTGGCACCTCTTTGGAAATCATCGACCATGTTTGCCCAATCAGCCGGCTTATTCCCTGTTGTTGGCAGTGACCCGCCGCCGCTTAGGACAGAGCCTATTCCGTACACTTTGATATCATTTGCTGTAACGGCATTTCGTTCAGGCTGCACCATCTGGCCGATCTTCTCGTCAAGGGTCATTCTCGGCAGCAAATCGTCCACTCTTTTTTCAACGGATAGTTTAGGATTCTTGTAAGGTGCTATCTTTTCTTTCCCGCGTGCATCTACATGATTGGACTGCCCGCCTATACTTGTTCCAACCAGGGTAAGCAGCGTTAAACCAGTAAGAATGGAATGCTTTAAGCCTCTCTTAGCCAACCCAATCTCCTCCTATGCTTTTTTGTGTGAACCAAATAGTCCGGTTTAGCTTAAGACCTTTTCCTCCTTTATGTAGTTTGTTAGCGCTTACAAGGCGAGTATACTACATATAAAATTCGGGAACCTAACGACATACACACCGATTTCCAAAATTGGTAAATAATAACCATGTAATTTATTGCCATATAGGTATGAGGCTGGAAGGGGAATAATCCTTTATTCCTATAAAGTAAAAAAGCGTGGATTTTTCTTCCAACAATGTGAGAATCATTACGCATTTTATAAAAAAGGTACAAAAAGACTCTCAGCCCAATCGGCTGAGAGTCTTTCTCGAGATAAATTTAAGCTTGTTATTTCTTCATTGTTTCGGCAAATTGCATTAACATTTGGTTTTTTCTAAATATATATCAGTTTTGGCTGCAGAATAATATTACCAGCCTAATGAAATAACAGTTCCAGTCCTGGCCGATTCATAAATCGCATCCAATATGATCTGGGTCTTATACCCATCCATCGCAGAAGCAATCGGCTCTTTCCCTTCCTTGATACAATCGATAAAATGCTTCACAAGCAAGGTACGGCCGTGTATAAATCCCTCCGGCTCGTTAAACTCTATGTCTACGACTCTATCAAATTGTTCAGTCAGGAACTTACCTCCTACGAATCTCTCGTCAACTGCCTTTAATACGACTCCGCCTTCTGATCCATATAAGGATAGATGTGGTTCTTCATCACAGTCCATGTGGGCGGCCCAGCTTGCTTCGAGAAGCAGTGTGGCTCCGTCTTCCATCTTAATCATAGCGGTGGCGATATCCTCTACATCATAGATGCCATCCCAATCAGGCGAGCCCCAGCTGCCTATGCCTTTTTGTTTAGGTCCAAATTCCGAGTAGGTGCTGCCGAAGACCGACACCGGCTTTGGGTTTCCCATCATATACAGTGCAAGGTCGAGCATGTGGACACCAATATCAATGAGCGGCCCGCCGCCTGATTTCTTGCTGTCGGTAAACCAAGTTCCCCAGGCTGGAATTCCTTTCCGTCGGCACCAGCCGGTTTTGGCCATGTAGATGTTCCCAAGTTCTCCCCTTTCGATCTGTTCCCTGACATGCTGGGCTGCCCACTCAAAGCGCATTTGCTGTGCCATCATCACGATTTTATCCGTAGCTTCTTTGACCATCAATATCTCTTTAGCATCCTCTTGGTTCAATGCCATCGGCTTTTCAAGAAGTACGTGCTTGCCTGCCTTTAGTGCCTGTATGGTCAATGGCGTATGAAATTGGTTCGGGACCGCAATGATGACCGCGTCTATGTCGGTTCTAGCAATTAGCTCATCTGCACTTTTTTCTACAAAGGGGATGTTGAATTCTGCAGCGCAGGACTCCGCCTTTGATAGGGTAGTGTTCGTCACAGCCACAATATCACAATCCTCAGGGTATTTTTGAAGGTTTTCAATATGAATCCTTCCAATATTCCCGGTTCCTATTAACCCAACCTTTACTTTATTCCCCATATATAAGCCTCCTTTCCGTTCTAAAAAACTACAAAAAAAGGGAAGGGGTTTTAACCCCTTACACCTTCTGGCTTTTATTCGCTGACCCAATGAACACACTTTCCTAAAACACTTAGAAACTCTGAATTCATTAGCCCTTCTTGATTATGGGCTGGAGTCAAACAGACAACCCGCCCGTTTCCATATTTATGATACCACCCTGCGATCGACTCACCATCGACTGATTCAGAACGAAGAAAAACATTGGTATTTGCTTCATCCACATGGACAAAATAATGTTCATCCATAATGTTAAAATTAATAGTTTCAGAGACAATCAGATTTTCACCTGAACTAACATAACGAACGGACTGATGCTTTTCAGGATGGGACAGGAAGTAGCCCCTGAGCATTTGAGTGTAGCTCCCTTCCACCGGAAAAGAAGCGAGCCCAGCATGCCAGGCAACCCAATTCCCGCCATTTTCTACATAATCAACAATTGATTGAGATATCTCATTTGTCATCCACGTAGAAACTTCCTTTTCGTTAGGATTTACCCGATCTTCCTTAAATAAAACAACGGCGTCAGGCTTTTCGCCGAGCTTTTCAAGCAGCTGACCTGTCTCTGTAAAGACCAGTTTTACATCTTGATATGGTTGAAGAGCTTTCAGAAGCGACTCTTGTGCCCATTCATACTTGTGATAATAATCGCCAACAATAGCAAGTATTCTCTTCAATGGCTCCTCCCCTTTCTGCTAGATGGCCATGCTGCCGCCTCTATGGTCAATAAAAGCAAAATCACTCTTTACACTGGTTTTTCCTTCCACGATATCCATAATGTTGTTGGCTGTTTCCACTGGAGAGCCTGGCGCTTTATCTCCGCCCATATCTGTTTTAATCCAGCCGGGATGGATGGCATAGACATTGATTTCTTTCTCCTTCACATACTTCTTTAGCTGTTCGGAAAACATATTCAGCGCTGCTTTCGAGATGGCATAAGGATAATCTCCTCCATAGGCATTATGAAAGCTTCCAGCTTCAGAAGATATATTGACGATCGATTGGTCTTGGCCCTTCAATAGCAATGGAAGAAAATGCTTCACTACCCGCATGGGGCCGTATAAATTCACATCCATCGTGAATTGAAGCTGCGCAAAATCAAGATCCTCAATTCTCTTATCCCGTTCCACAAGTACGCCAGCATTATTGATAATTACATCGATGGAGCCAAACTCTGACATTGCTTTCGTTGCGCTCTCGGCAATGGAAGCCTCATTCGTTACTTCCATTGAAAGAGGGTGGATTCTCCCGGGGAAACGGTTGTGCAGCTGAGTCAGCCCTTCAGCTTTTGTTTGATCCCGGAGACCAGCCAAAATGGTATGCCCTCTATCCCCACCCGCCCTCGCAAGCTCCAAGCCAAGCCCTCTTCCAGCACCTGTAATCAATATCTTCATATATTGAACCTCCGCTTTAGCTCGTTTTCTTTCCCAGTTCCTGTAGACCCAGCGTCACACCTAATTGAGGGATAGAATCGAAATAGCTATATCTTCCGGATCCATACTCTCCTTTATGTACGAGCGGCATCCCTTTCCCTTCGACAAATTTAATATGCTCTTCAAATCCATTAACAGTGTAAGTGATAAAATGGACACCTGTACCGTTCTTCTGCTTAAACTCATTCCAAGGACTATCTTCATCATATGGCTCAAGCAGTTCGACCGTAACAGGACCCATTTGCAGGTTGGCAAATTTGGTCCGTGCAGGAATCATTTTTCCTCTGTACCACGTATAGGTTGCTCCAGTCGGGTCTGGTGTATATTCCTCCGGTGGAATCTGAATTTCAGGCAGCTCCGTTCCAAAGAGCGTGGAATAGGTTCTCGCAGCCTCCTCAATATTTTCGACCACGATGCCTATTTTCACTAGATTATTATTTTCTATTTTATCCATAAGCTTTGCCTCCTTTTTAGTCGTTATCATTCTCCAGCAGCTCGAGCATTATTTTTAAATCCTTGAACGTATCCATATACGCATAGCGTCCGCCGGTATATTCTCCTTTTTGTACAAGCGGCATCTGGTTTCGTTCCATCACAGCGATCTTTTCTTTCATTCCTTTAATGACAAAGGCGATGTGATGCGGGCCTTCGCCATGCAGATCCAGATGCTCCCTCCATGTGCTTGGCTGGTGGTCAGGTTCGATCAGCTCTAACTGAAGGGATCCCATATCAAAGAATGCAAGCTTTGCCCTTGCTTCTGACCGTTCCCCGCGGTATTCAGTTTGTGCAATATCCACTGTGTCCGTAATGATCGCTTCAGGCTTCTTCACTCCAAAGAAATCAGCGTAGGCCTGGCTTGTTGTTTCAATATCGTTTACTAGAATTCCAATTTGAGTGATTACGTTATTTCCTAATACATTTTTCTCCACGTGCTTTCCCCATTTCGTATTATTTATTTATAACGGATTAACCGTTATATCCCCATTTTTTTGAAAGTTTGAACAATGCGAACATAATGATGAGAGCTATAACTAGAAGAATCCATGCCATGGCGGATGCATAGCCCATTTTTGAATACTGGAATGCGTTTTGGTATAGATAGAGCGAGTAAAAGGTTGTAGAACCATCGGGCCCGCCCTGGGTGATTATAAAAGCTTCGGCAAATGCCTGGAATACACCGATGATTCCTGTAATGACGTTATATAATATAACTGGCTTTAACATCGGGAGTGTTATATGGAAAAATTGCTGAAACGAATTGGCCCCATCAATCCTGGCAGCTTCGTATAAGGAATCTGAGATCCCCTGCAATCCTGCTAGATAGATAATGATCATACCGCCAGAACCCCATATTGCCATAAGGATAAACGCGGGTTTTGCCCAGGTCGGGCTTGAAAACCAGCCCGGACCCTCAATTCCAAACAGACCTAGAAACGAATTTACCACTCCTGAATCCGGCTGAAGAATCCATATCCAAAGAATGGACAGGATTACCAGCGGAACCAAAGTCGGCAGAAAGAATATTACCCGGAAAAATGACATTCCTTTAATATGTTTGTAGTTTAATAAAACAGCAATAAAAATTGTAGTAACCGTGGTTATCGTTAGTCCGACAAATACCATATAGAGTGTATTAGACAAGCCTTTTATAAATAAATCATCTTGGAACAGTAGTTCCTTGTAGTTTTGTAAGCCAACAAATATTGGTTCTGAGATAGCATTGTACTCCGTTAATGAGTAATACAAGGAACTTAACAGCGGGTAAGTGGTAAAAACCAGGAACCCGATGACCCAGGGAGATATAAACAATAGTCCGTTCAACAGGTTTCTTCTTTTGGCGAGCATTAAGATTCACCTCTCATTCCTTAATTCCGGATAGCGCAATTCCTTGGATGAAATACTTTTGCAAGACGAAGAAGATAATCAATACAGGCAAAGTCATGCTTACCCCGACTGCCAAGAGTAATGGCCATCTTGGGTCGTTGACACTCATTATCTGCTGGATACCCAGTGACAGCGTATAAAGGCTGTTATCATTCAGGAACACAAGCGGCCCAATAAAATCGCCCCATGATGCGAGGAAAGCGAAGATAATGACCGTCATGATAACTGGTTTTGACAGTGGCAGAATGACATTCCAATAAATCCTGAATTCACTTGCCCCATCCAATTTAGCAGCTTCAGAAAGCTCTTTCGGGATACTGATAAAGAACTGCCTGAGCAAAAAGATAAAGAACGGGTTCCCGAAAAACGGTGTAACCGTCAGTGGGAGAAAAGTTCCGATCCAGCCCAGCTTCTGGAATAACATGAACAACGGAATCATCGTAACCTGGAATGGAAGGAGCATCGTGACTAAAACCAGTACGAACACGGCATCCCTTCCCTTCCACTCGATCCTTGAAAACCCATATGCAATCAAGGTACAGGATATAACAGAGCCGATAATATTCATGCTGGTGATAAAGAGTGTGTTTTTTAGATATAAGAAGAAAGGAAACTCGCTGAAGGCCTGGGTGTAGTTTTGCCAGTGGAATACTTTAGGAATCCCCGGGTTTGTGAACAGCTCGCTGCTGCTTTTTAAACTTCCGGAAACGAGCCATAGAAAAGGGATAATGAATGCCAGAGAAAATAAAATCAATATAACGTAGACGACGGCTGTTTGATACCTTCTTGTTTTTTTAGTGGAACCTAGTTTGCGCTGTACAACGTTTATTGACGTTTTCTCCAGGGCTGGTGAATTTTCCATGAACACACCTCTTTTCATTTATATACTGTTTTAGCATGACGATTTATGTATGTTGAGAGTCTGCAGATAATGCTCTTAAGCACTACCTGCAGCTCCACTCTAGTTAAATAACTGTTAAACTTCCAATCTTCTCTTCTTACTTGGTTTTGTCAGCCTGTTTTTGAAGCTTATCTTCTGCTGCCTTTAACAATGGAGCAGGATCTTTGTGATTGTAGATGACACTGTCTCGAAGAAGCTTCAACTCATTTGACATTTCCTTGGATACAGAGGTCAATGCCGGATGGCCAGCACCTGGTGAACTGGACACTTCCCGCACTACCTGATACACCTGGTCATTTTCCTTATCCCATTTAATGGCATCACTAGGCTCTTTAAAAATGGAAATGGATCTCCAGGTGTTGATATTGTCTGCAAGCACCTTCGGCTGGACTCCGGCAAGGATAAACTTCATCGCCGCATCAGGATTTTTTGCACCTTTCGGAATCATGAATACATTGGTTCCAAGAGTTGTTGCTTTTTCACGTCCACCTTCTGGAGTCGGAATCGGAGCAACACGGTATTCTGTATTCGGTGAATAAATTTTGATGGCATTGGCAAACCAGTTACCATTTAAGGTCATGGCTACTTTCCCTGTAAAGAACGGATGGTCTGGGGAGAACGCTCCTCCAAAGCCGGAAGTAAAGGTTTTGATTTTTTCCGGATTGTACTTCACTGCATAAGTGTCCATCCACTTATAGGCTGCCTGCAATTTAGGGTCATTCAGCTCTACCTTATTTTTTTCAGGATCATAGAAGTTGGCACCGAACACCCAGCCCCATAGATATGATTCATCTCCTGCATCCAGCCAAGGGATAAACCCTAATCTATCAATCTTGTTATTATTTACCTTGGTTAATTTCTCTGCGGCTGCATCAAGCTCTTCGATGGTCTTAGGGGGATTATCCGGATCAAGCCCGGCTTCCTTGAACATTTTCACGTTGTAGTATAGAAGGTTTACGTTGGAATCTTGAGGAAATAGATAAGTCTTATCTTTGTATTTCATGAGTGGCTTGAAGGATTCAAGAACACCTGAATCATCAAATTTGTTTTTCTTAAGCAAATCATCAAGCGGTGTTAATGCACCCTGTACAGCCAGACTGTAAGCGGTTGCATATTCGTTACTTATAACTACATCCGGCGGATTTCCTCCAGTGATGGAAGCCAGGAGCTTACCATTCGAAATTCCTCCATCCGGCGGAACATAAGTGGCTTTAATCTTATAGCCTTTATTATCCTTTTCGAACTCTGCCATTCTCCATTTATCCCACTTCTCGGAATCACCGCCCCACGGGTACCAATAGGTGAAGTTCTTTCCTCCACCACCGGAGGCACCATTTGAAGCCTTGTTTCCACTGCATCCAGTCAAAAACAAACTCACAACAAGCAGCATCATCAGCAATAACGAAAACGCCTTTTTCAAAAAACTTCCCCCTTTAGAATGTGAATAATATTTATTACAGCTTAAAAAGCTAATAACCACAGTAAGTTAAACGCTTACATTTATTTCAAAAAAAGAGAAAATTATAGATATAATTCTTAATACTAATTGTAAACGCGTGTTCATAACCGTTTAAAAAAATTTATTTTATTTTTTTACAAGAATTCCTTTCGACAAGCTCTAATCCCATGGTTACCTTTACATGTGCTGGATTGTCGTCCTCAATTGTATGTATGAGCTGGGTTGTCAGTTTTTTCATCATGGCACCAAAGTCCACGCTTATCGTAGTAAGATTAAAAAATGAGCTTAAAACATGGTCGTCAGAACCTATTACTGAAATATCCTCCGGAATCTTGAGACCTTTTTCCTTCAATGCGGCAGCTGCACCAAAAGCAACACTGTCATTGGCTGCGATGAACGCTGTTGGCAGGGATATCTTTGATTGAAGAAATTTTTTCATTACACGATAGCCGCCATCTTTACTGAAATTTGCATGCAGGACCCATTCAGGCTTGATCGGAATGGAATGCTTGTTCATAGCTGTCTTAAATCCTTCATACTTGGCCGGAGCGGCATACCTCTTTATATCACCATTTATCAAGCCGATGTTGTGGTGACCAAGGCTTACTAAGTAATCAACAGACATTTCAGCTCCATGTGCATAATCTACGTTGAACACAACACGATTTGGTTCATTACGTCCAGGAAGATGATGATCCACTACGCCAATGATGAATCCTTCCGCAATCAATTCTTCAATGAGCGGCTCATGATTGGCAGCACCTATAAAGATTCCTGCATCTACCCTTTTTTGGTAAAAAATTTCTTTTACGCTTGTTACATCCTCAATATCCTGTGTATCCCTGATAACGTGAGTTAGTACATAATATCCGTGTATGGATGCCTGTTCAATCACACTTACCATTAACATGTTACTGATGGCATCCCTGGAAATCTCGCCTCTTTCAATCATAAAGAGCCCAATCGTTCTCATCTTCTTGCCAGCCAGCACCTGTGCTGACATATTGGGAAAGTAATTAAAATCCCGAACTATTTTCATTACTTTCTCCCTTGTCTCAACAGGCACATTCGGATAATTGTTTATCACCCTGCTTACTGTGCTTCTTGAAACTCCGGCCAGTCTGGCTATTTCTACGCTATTAATTTCCATCTTTTTCATACTGAGAGCCTCTTTCTTGTAAACACGTGTTTATAGTTAAAATATAATGGCTGGTGTATAGATTGTCAACAGAATTTTCTGAATTATTTTGAAAATATAAATTACGCCTCTTTCACCTTTAGCTTCAACCCTATTGTTTTTAACATCGAGCTAGGATCCAAAGTTTAATTAGTTAGTAAGAAAAATACTAAGATAAGTTATATTGTCTTATTCCCTCTCGCCTTAATAGTTTCGTTATTTTCAAGATATAACTCCCGTTTCTTGTCTATAGGGAAATAAAAAAGCCAAGTGATTACCACTTGACCGTTTGTTCAACTTTGACACAATAAATATCTATATCCAAAAAAGTAGCACTTTCTAGATAGTTAGCAATAGAAACTATTTACTAAAAATATTCTTCTTATGCCATTTAAAATACATTTTATTTTCTTGATAGACCTTTATCTTTGTCTTCGGCATTATTCCATAATTTAAATAATCATACTCCCAAATTTTAGAAGAGATGTGCAAACGTCCTTGCCCATCAAATGTTATATAGCCGTGTTCGTAAAGTGCCTGGTGATTGCAGCAAAGTAGCAACCCGTTGTACGGATCAACACGTTCTAAGCTTGTGCAGTCCTTCCATGGCTTTGAATGAACAGCCCTCAAAAGCTCTGGCAGGCTTATTCCACATAGAACACATTTTCCCTCCCAGAGCGGGAATAAATCTTTTCTAAACCTTTGCTTACCAAGCCTTATCTTTGTTTTGATTACAGATTCAGATTCAGCTAACACTGGGATTAACATATTGTTTTCCGTTCTTCTTACTTCTTCCATCGAAAATTCCAATTGTTCGTCCGTTACCAGATACACATTTAATTCGCTAATTAACTCCAGTAGTTTAATCGCCAGCTCTTCGTTGCATGGATATAAATATCCCTGATTACCATTTGAATCAGGTTGGAAAGGTGAATACTTTATTGGTAAGAGTGACGCAATGTGAATAAAACTATCCCGTATATTAACCGGTTTCTCCAATTCATGGTAGCTAAGATGAACTAAATAACCTTCGTTATCCCAACTATCATCATTTTGCACAGCTGATGGTTTACCAGCTTCTATACACCCTTCTTTGGCTATACCTATCGCCACTATGTTTCCTTTTACGTAATGAAATATTTGGTCCCCTTGTTTGACCTCTTTCATTCGCTCCCAGGAATGAGGGGTATTTCCTCCCTTATCTGTTTTTGGGATCCATATAACCCCTAAATCTCTGTCTATTTCATATGTATGGCCTTGCATCACGATGAAACTGCTCAATAAACTTCCTCCTAAATAACTGTACACTACTTGTATAATATAGTTTTTCCATCTTAATACACGAATTACTTTCTACAATAATAACTTAGACTACCTATAAAAATTTTCTAGCTGAATTGCTTTTTCTTATACGCTCTACAATCCACTAAAAAAGACCTAATAAGTATATATATGATTTATCCTTTATGAGTATTTTCAACTAACCAGATATTAAGTATATCAACTCTGACATCTTTTTTGTCAAAGAGTGCTTGCAATTTGAATAGAATATTTTAAAGGGGGCTGACACAATCGAGAGAAACAAAAGTATAATCGGGAGTTCATATATGTCACAAGGTGTAACAGTCAGGACCGGCGCCTTCTTTAATCATGCCGCCCCAAACTTTGTAATTTTTAGCTGGAAAAACCGCCTGGTAGATCAGGCGGTAAGCTTAATAAAATAGTCCTATTATTATCAACAAGCAGTTTTAATTGTTAGACTTCGTCATGTCCAAAACAAAAAAAATCCTTCCATGACTAGCCAAGAAAAACCCTGGTATGCATGCCGTAAAAAAAATGACCCTCGGTATCATAGGTTCAAAATAAGAACCAGGAACAAAAATAAAGCAGCAGCAGCCAAGAATGTCCCTACCGTAACAAATAGAATAATGGAAGAGGTAGTTTTGGCAGCTGCAAACAGTCTTTTATTTCGATTAACCTTTTTATTTCTCCACAAAAACGATTGCACACCCGGCTAAAAATAACATTCCAATTATCAGGACATTGTTCATGACATTCATAGAGTAATAGCCAATAAGAACAATAACAGCGATGATGAAGATGATAATGGACGCAGCAAGGGGCTTGTTTTTATCCGGCGTTTTCTCCATAAAACCGATAAAATTCCCCAAATCAATAAAAAAAGGAACAGTACCGCATGATAACGGCAGAGGCATAAGGTGAGAAGTAAGCAGTACTGAGAATCACCCATATACTCAATCCCGGAAACAAAAAGTAACCCTTATGTACGCGTTTTTCTTTCCTTTTAAAAACCCAGTAAATGCTCATTAATATGCCAAGAGGCACACTGCAAAACAGGACATACAATATGTTAAAAAGCACTTCCATCGTTCTCCCTCTGTATTTACCTATAGATATAATTCAATAGTATTATAGCATTATTCTATAAACTGGAAGAAACAAAATGAGTATTTTCACCCATAGATGCTTTACCTGAAAACAAACGCTGGCTTCTAGGTCCGCTCCACTCAAACTGTATATACAAATGGAGTTGAGATTTTATAACACTTTAAAATTAGAAGGAATTTGGAGCTGCCAAGAGTTTTTCCTTAAAAGAAAACTCAGCATCAGGTCTATTTATCTTCACTATTTATGAAGAAAGAAATGAGCCGACCACTTTTATTTAGAGCATGATCTAATAAACGGATAGTCCCCCCTGAAGTCTTTGTAAAATCAAAAAAGCCGCCTATTAAAGGCAGCTGTGTACTAAATTATAATTTAATCTCGTTCTTCCATAAAAATACGGTTTACCTTCAAACTCTTCTACCAACCTATAAAAGTTATCCTTCGAAAAGCATACATTACCCGGCATCATGGAACCCTTCAAGGATAAGACCCTTTGAGCTCTAAATGCTAGTAAACCTATTTACTCTTTATCTCCTTGTCTTTGGACTCCTTCTTTCAACGAAAGCTTCACCACATCATCTAAAAATTTGGTTGTCGTATATCCCATAATCTGCAGTCGTTTTGGAATCACTTTTTGACTAGTGTCTTCATTTACTACCTTTAAGCTTTGAACGGTAACCAAATAACGGGTCTCCTCATTTGAATAAAAGAAAGGAGTTTTGGCCGGATCATATTCTTTCCCGTTCTTGTCTAGGGCAACTCCTTGCATATCATTCATCTCCATTGAAAGCAGGGCATTTTCATCTTCACTCACAACATGGAAATTTAGCGAGTCATACTCTCGATGCTTAATTTCATGATCGCTGATGACTATATTGGCGGGGTTTCCAGCATCCAGCTTGTCGATAGAGATTGTACTGCCTGCATATTCAAAGGTTTGAGGATATTTATCAGCACCATCCAGCTGGATGGTTTTTTCGTCATTCACACTTAAAGAAACAGATCCGAATCGAACGGTAACTTCTTTTGGCTTTTCTCCCGGAAGAGGATCGAAGTGGGCTTGAAAAGTATAGTCATATTGAGATGAATCCATAAAGGAACTCCCATATATATCAGGTTTTGCTTTCTTATTATTCACTTCCAGAGAGTCGAAGGCAACTTGATGTATCTGCCTGGCTTCCTGGTTATTGACAATGTGATATTGCAGAATAGTGGTTGTTGGTGAAAGTATCAATTTATCCATTTGAACCGTGATTCCTTCTAGTTTTGTTTTTTGATTTAGTGCATATTCCGTGGAAGGCTGTTTGGTTACAGAAATAGCAAAGTTCCACTTCCCCGTCTTATAAAACATATCCTCGTTCGTGCTTTCATTTATCTGGCTATAGGGATTACGATTTAATTTCATAAGCTTTGTGATCTTCAGGTTGATGGTACCATGATCCTTAGAAAGCGGCGGCAGACTAAGCTTTCCTTCATACACGTTCTTTTCTTTATTATTAAGATCCGATTCAAGGTCAGGAGGATAGTATCGAGGAATTTGTTCATTTTTCAGGATTTTATATCCGTTCTCCACTAATACTCCATCATCATATGTTAGCGCATACTGGCTGTCTTCTTTCATATCTTCGATTTCATAATAAACAAGTGTCTGAACATCATCTGCAATGGCACCCTTGATCTTAATTCTTACCCCATTGCTTTTTGCTTCCAGATCCAGGCTTTCACCGATCCCATGTTGAAGTGAGGCACGTAATTGAGGGTTTTCTTCTGTCCATTGATAGTATAGGTAGGTAAACGCCCCTGTAAAATAACACGTTCCTATTAATAATGCGAAAACACCTGCGATAATTAACCCTACTTTTGTACGATGCTCATTTTTCTGCTGCTTTCGATTTTCCTGTTCTGCAAGCTTTTTCTTGATCTTCTCCATGAATCCAGCTGGCACATGTATAGATTCCATCCGCTCCAATAGATATAACATGACTTCTTGAAAGGTCCCTAAATCCTCCTGACAGCTGGGACAACGATATACATGCTTTTCAAACTCAATCTTCTGCGGCCGATCCATGGTCCTTTCCAGATAATCTATATAATACTTTTGATACTCCTTGCAGCCATTAAAGTCCAGACCGTACCCCATTTCTTTTCTAAGCGACCGTATGCCGGAAAACGTAAGTCCTTTCATTTGTTCCGCTGACACATGAAGAATCTGAGCCGCCTTCTCCCTTGGAATTCCTATCACGCAGGAGAGGACCAGCGCTTCCCTCTCGGACTCTTCCAACCGATTTAGAGCCTTTAAAAAATCATCATGTTCACTTTCCTCTGAATCTTGCGGACTTTTAATCTTAGAAAGGTTACGGCAGGTATGTATGAAAATGGATGTTACCCACGTTTCGAATGATGCATCACTTTTGAACCGAGGCAGCTCCTTTTGCACTTTTAATATAGTCTGGTAAAAAAGTTCTTCCATTTGCAGAGTATTCCCAAGATAGAACCAACCAAGTGCATAAAACGGTCGTTTATGCTGATTAAACCAATCTACAATAGAATCCAAGCCTTTTTGTCTTATGGAAGAAATGGAAATGGAATCTATTTTTGCCGGAATCATAAGATGTGTTTCCCCCTTTATTCTCTTTTTATCACTTGTATAAGATCGTATCTTGCTCACATTAAATCTTTATTAAATTGCACTGGTTTTTATATGACTGTTCATAAATTATCTTAATTTACATTTAGAATCATACAATTATAACATTTTTATCCAATTAATAATGCCATAATTATGAATTGATTTATATCTCAGTGTTCAATTTATTTTTGTGGCAGGGCGAACTCCATTGTTCCTAAACCATTGGTTATTTAAGCATTTCTCGTCGATTAGAACTGCTAGGCTAGAAAACCTGTGTATTTACTTAAATTTTAACAATCTCATAGAAGTTAAATAGTCCAGTAAGATTTTTTATTGCAACCTTTCCCAATGGTAACCTCATACTCACTAAGTAAGTATTTTCCATTTCTTCATATAAAAATAAAGATAGTAAGTTTTCCCAAAGCGTGTTAGTTTATTTTATGGGAGGTAGGAAAAAATGAAAAAATTAAATATTATTCTAAGTATCATTTTCTTTATTTCTTTGTTAGGTGGAACAACATATTCTAAAGCAGCTACAAATCCCCTTTCCGTACATGTTATTAATGTTGGGCAAGGGGATTCCATTTTTATAAAAGCACTAACCGGAGAAACAATTCTAGTGGATGCTGGGAAATCTGGTACGACTGTTGTTAATTACTTGAAGAAACAAAAGGTTTCTACTTTAACAGCTGTAGTATCCACACATCCTGATGCCGATCATGTTGGTGGCTTGGATGAAGTACTTAAAGCTTTTAATGTAAAGTCTGTTTATGCACCAAAAGTTTCGCATACAACTCAAGCCTTTAAAAATTTCCTTACGGCAGTCAAAAACGAAAAGCTAACAATCAAAACTGCTCAAAATGGTGTGGTTATACCAGACAAAGATAAGAATACCGAAATAAAGTTTATTGCCCCGGTAAAATCGTATGCTAAATCTGACTTGAATAACTGGAGCGGGGTACTTATGGTTAAGCATGGCAGTAAAAAGGTTTTATTGACTGGGGATGCTGAATTGCAGTCAGAAAATGACATGCTTGCTAAGAAGTTATTATCCAAAGTAGATGTATTAAAGGTAGGGCATCATGGAGCTAAGACTTCCTCCAGCGCCAAACTTCTGAGCATTGCCAAACCTACATACTCGGCAATAAGTGTAGGAAAAAATTCTTATGGCCACCCTACATCAGAGACAATAAAAAGGTTAACTGCAATTAAAAGTAAAATATATAGAACTGATAAAAGTGGGAATATTATTTTTACCTCAAATGGCAAGTCAATAACTATTAAGACGGTGAAATAATATGACTGAAAGAATAAAAGGTATTATTGATCGCTTTGAAGGTAATTTTGTAGTGGTCGAATTTAACGGTGGGCTTAACGATTTTCCTAGAGATATTTTCCCTAAAGAAGCTACCTCTGGAGATGTAGTTGAGATTACGAGTAAAAATGTAAAAGTCCTTAAAGGGGAAACAGAAATATTAAGAAAAGAAATTGAAGACCTTATGAATGATGTTTGGGAAGATTAAATAGGTAGTGTACCCTTTGTAAAGGACAGTTTAAAAAAGACTATGCATTTTTAGAAGATGATCACTGTATTGAACAGGGGTCATCTTATTTAAAATCCATTGATATCTATCATAGTGCATCATATAGCTTTTAATTTCTCGTTTTAGTCAATTCCAGGGTAAAAAACGGGTTAATGGACGCTTCCTCTTTAAAGTGACCAAAAAAAGATTCCTGCGGAGCATTGTCCCAACAATTACATCGTCTTGACTTTGGCTGTTGTAAATTCAGCAAGAATTTTATTAGAATGAAATTGATCTGATATTCCAATTAGGAATCCCCAGGCTTGAAAAATGTATTTCTGGTTTTCTGGTATATTAGGTATAATATTTAATAACTCCATAAAAGCCCTCCATTAAATTGTCATATACTTCTAAAAGTTTACATTTATTCCAGAATATTTTAAATATAAAAATATCTCAACAACACAACTTAGTAATAATTGGTCGACTGTTTATAATAATGGAAGTCATTTTACATTACCATAGCCATATGGATGATAGCCATGTAAAAGTCAATTCTTGTAAAAAGACACTAAACAGTATATCTTTCCTACTTAGTGTCCGTTAGATTTATACGTTCCATATTTCTTCAAATGCAGTCTTTGCCATCATTTCAGTGCGAGCTTCAATATCAGTTTCCTCCCATACTAATTTCTCTTCGTATTTGCTGATAAATTCCTGAACTACATGTAGTTCCGAATCTCTCATTAATTGTATTTTTTCCGGAAAAGGTTTTCTATCAATCTTATTATTAAGGTCTCCATCAAGAGGTAACAAGTTTCCCAGAGTACCCAAATTATTTCCAACAGTGGATTGTGGAACAATATGCTCTAATGTAAAGTGATTAACAGTCAATTCATTTGTTTGTCTTAAATAAGCTTCCCATTTTTTAAAAATGTACTGAATCAATTTTTTATCTTTTGTCTCTTCATTTGTAAAATGCAATTTCTTAAAGGAGTTAGTAAACTCATCAAATGAGGGGAGCTTTTCCTTTAGTATCTCTTTTAGTTCATTTAAGATCTCTCTCGTTTGTGTTATAGAATTACTATCTGTAATTTTTTTTGAAAATTTTATGTACATTTTATCTAAGCCTGATGCTCTTAGAGAAGAAACCGCCGTGAATATGAAGTGGAAATATTCTATTTTTGTCAATATGTCTTCTACTTCTCCTATCTTCACTACGCGATTGCCTTCAGTATACTTTGATAATAGAGAAAGAATAAATGGCCTAGGAGTATACACTCCAAATAATTTTAGTGCGGCTGTACAATCAAATATTACTTTTTGACGTGTCTCAGTCCAATCATTAGTTTGTGGATTACTTATTTTCTGATATAATTCCACGTTACTTGATAGTTCAGAAAGCAGCTCAAGTACTTGGTGTTGATTTGTTATTTTATTTTTGACAGATTGATACAACTTTGTTTTTGGTATATATCCTTCTTTTGACAACCAATAAGTCCTAAAGTATGTATCAATGTCCAAGTTTGTTTCACGCTTTAAAAGATCTTCCTTGATCTTCTTCCAATTGGTTTTAGCTCTATCAATTGGGTGTCTTTCAGTTAAAAGTTTAAATATTAAATTCTTTATTAGATCAATATTTTCTAAGTCGTGACCTTTACTATTGAGAATTTCAAATATTACATACGCTTCATCTTCATCATCTACAGTTATAAAGATAGTTTTTAATCGTTTTATTTGTTCAATGAGCGCTTTTAAATAATTTTCAAATACTTGTTCATTTTCACCTTTTTTTCTCACCAATTCTTTTCTAAAGAACTCAAAGCTATTAAAGAGCTTTTTTTCTTCTTCTGAATTAGGTGTTGCGTCACTTTTGTCAATAAAAAGTATTCGATCATTCAAGAATTCTTCCGAATTTTCATTTTTTATCTTAAATGTTTTTTCTCCACCTTGATCTGTACCTTCGATTAACGTTTTATACGTATTTGTTGCAAATTCTAAGTCACTATCCTTAAGTGATTCTATTATTTGAGAAAGTAAAATGGATATAGTGGTTAGACGTTGTTGACCATCTACAATATCAAAACGGGTAGAGCCCTCTCGATTAATCATTACAATTGAACCAATAAAATAATCCGTTGTAGAATGTGTGCCGTTGTCTACCTTAATTGATGAGGTAATATCGTTCCAAAATTCTAGAAGATCGTCTTTTTCCCACGCATACTCCCTTTGAAACCTAGTTACATGATAAGTGTTATTTTCACTCAATATATCATTTATTGTTTTTATTTCTGAAGTAATATTCATAATTCTACTCGCTTTCTATATAAGTATAGCAAAATCCAAACGGTGTAGGATTATAGATCCAAAAAACCTCTATGCATTTAGTTATGTCGATTAAAATATTCGATAATGTTAAAATCTTGTAATGGAGTTTCTTCCCCACATAAACTTGCATGGCATGGTTCACCTGAAATATTTATTCTAAAACACTTTATTTCACCCTCGTAGCTGCTTAACAGACGAATAAATTGATAATCTCTAACCATTGGACCTGGGTTATCTCCCCATGCTAACAGTAATTTTTCACTCCCATCCAAAGCTTCTTTTATGCTTTCTAAATTCTGATATTCTACTATTTTATGTAATTGTGACAGTTGAGCAGACTTAGGTCCCCTGGTTGCATACAAATTAACGGTAATAATTTCGTTACACCCTTCATCTACAGCCTTATTAAGACAAAGATTGGAAGATTTATCACCCTTTATTTCATTAGCAACGTTTGGATTATGCATTATAACAACAAATTTTTTAATTGCCTCTTCATTTTTTGCCCATGTTTTCTTTAATGAATATCTTTTGTTTAAAGCATCATCCACTGTTGATTCTATTTTTATAAAAGAAGTATTTGTTTTTTTCATATGCCTTTACTCCGTATTGTAATTTCTCCTTGAAGCTTTCCTTATTGTTCCATTATACCAATTTTACTAGAATTTTCTTAATAAGGAGTTTAGATTTTATTGAACAGCCTCAACAAAAAATAACGTAAAAGACCCCCTCGCTTCAAAACGATTATCGAATCTGTGGAACTTAAGACAAAATACCGAAAAACCTTTCACTTAAGTACACCCTAATGATAACAATCCTTGGTCGAGGTAAATCAATGGATCCAGACTCTCATATACTTCTTTCAAAAATGCTGATAGAACTCCCATATAAGCAAAACTTTGAAAGGAGACAAAATACATATGATTTATGGATACCCCTGTGTAAGTACTCCCGATCAGACCCTTGATACACAAATAGAAGCTCTGAAGAACTTTGGTGTTAACGAAATTATTTCAAAGAAAGTAATCGGAATTTTAAAAGTGAAAGAAAAACTGGAGTATTGATATAAAAGCTGCAAATTGGAGACAGACTTGTGGTAACACGCATGGATCGTTTGGGTAGGAATACTTTACAGCTGCTCGAATTAGTAGAGCATCTAGAGAAGAAGAACGTTCACTTAGTCATACTTAATTTAAATATAGACACAAGATCCGCAACAGGTAAGTTCTTTTTAACGATAGTGGCTGAATTTCGCGAGTTGGATAGAACAATGATTAAAGAAAAGCAACAAGCAGGTATTGAGTTAGCTAAGCAAAAAGGAAAATACAAAGGTCGTCCTAAGAAGTACACGGAGAAGAATTCAAAAATCAATCAAGCTATAGAATGGTATGGACAAGGAAGTAAAACAGTAAAGGAAATTAGCCAAGTATTAGGAATATATGAAGCCACAATATACCGGGAAGTAAAAAGTCGAGGAATTAAAAGAAGCATCTGACAAGTTTCCTGGCCTGCTGATTCCTCTGACTCTTCCCAGGAGGCCCCCTGTGTATTAACCCTTATGAGACAATCTAGCAAACCGGGCATCAGAAAGTTTACTATTACCAAGTGAAAAAGCACTCTATACTTTACTTATCAGACATGAAAGGGAATCTATAGACAGATAAAGAAAATCTACTTATGTTTTAAAAAAATCCATGAATTAAATAAATAACTTATGGAGTGGAGAAATAGAAAAAATTAATCAGAAAAGTACTAGGAGAGATAATCGGTATGACATGTGGAGGTTGTCAATAGCACATTGGCATTATGACAAAACTGGTGAAGAAAAATATGTAAAAAGAAATTACAGATCTTTAGAAGCAATTTTAAAAACGGGAGGTACCAAAAAAGCATGCTGCCGGTCGTAAATCGTGGGAAAGACCATCAGATTACCGCTCAGGTTTTGAAGAGTTTGAACAGACGCCAAAATACAGGATAAACAGAGAGATAACATATTTGCTGATAAAATGTCGTTCACCATTGTGCCTAATGATTTCTTTAAAAATATATATCCATTGCTTAGAGTAAAATATAAGCCACTTAAAAGCGAAAAACCTCTATATCCTATGGTCTTATTTACATTCAATGACTTATCACGGTGATTTACCAAATGTATATACAAGATTAAAAAGATGGGCTTATCCAACCAATGAACAAATTGCAGAACACCTTGGCGTAAGTGTAAATACTCTCAAAGAATTAAAGCAGATTTTAGCAACCGAAAAACTCCTTATGATCAAAAAGAGAGAATACAAAGGAATAGAAAAGGATTATTATTTTCCTCTTTATTATAGAGATAACAATTACAATAACTAGATAGAGATTAATATAAATCACCAGGTAGTGATGGGACTATTCACTAGTTAGAATTTCTAAATAAAATCAATTAAAATAAGATCAATATAAATATAGCGAGCAATAAAATCACTCGCAAAGATGCCACTTAAGAATGCAAGCTACTACAATCGATCACTTCGTTAGACACGTATCGACAATAACTATCGGTAGATATGCTTACGACGGATCCACGGTATCATTCACAGAGGTTGCAGAGTATTTGCAGCTTACTTTCGACGATCTCCGGTTAAGAAAGCGGAATACCACTGTAATGACCGACCGCATTGAAAGAAGTCGTATAAAGGTGAGAAAACTTAAAGGTAAGAATCACGTATAGGTGGAATCGTTCTAGGAAATCAATTGCTTTGAACTCCTACTAGCATTATTCTTTGGCTAGGGTATCCGGCATAAAATAGACATTGTACTTGCAGTCTACTGGACCTTCTTGATCAATCAAATCATACTTCATCTTCCTCTTCTTTTAATCTGTTCCTCCAAGACGTACTTATCTGTGGTATCAAAGTGCCCTTACTAGCCTTTCTTTCAATGTAAGAATACATTTCATCTTCAACAGCTTCTATTACTTCATCTGCTGAAGGAAACCCAGTATCATCATATTCGTAGTAATTTTCGGTTGTTAACCACAATAATTTGAGTTCTGATCTAGGTAAAGATTGAAGTAAGTGGAAGATAAATTGTCGTATCGTCTTTTCATAATAGATGCTTTCTTCCTCTTGTACTTGATATACAAATTCTTCCCACGCATTTTCTAATTCGCTTTCCTCTCCGCTTAGAAGAGTGCCATAATTTAATCGTTTTACATTTCGGATTATTTTCTCGGTATATTCAGCATATTTTTCTCTTAATATGTGTTCTACCTCTTCCCTTTTCATGACATAAACCCCCGCATCAAATTATTTCCTATGAGTCTTTATAACTAAATTATTCAACGATGGGCGACTTCTCCTTTATAAAAGTGAAACACATACAAAAAAACATCCCTAAAATGGGACTGCTTAGTATTTGAATGTATTTATTATTTACTCATACATTAAGATAAGAAGAACAGATCCACTTCATCTACAGTTTTTAGTACTTCCGCTTCTTCTATATCATGCTGTTTCGCAAGTCTAATACTTTGATTAAACCTAAGTTCGGCATTACATTTTAAGTCGAATGCCATTTTTGTAATAGTGCCAAGCCGATTATACTCTTCCAAAATTAAATTCACTATTTTCTGATGCTCTACGGCGATTTTAGAAAGTGCTTCATTATATATTTCTTTTAACTTCGCTGAAAGTTCCTCTTCTTTTTCTGCTAGATGTTTCTTCGAAAGATTTATTAGGGTACTTGTAGTAAAGCTTCCGATTAAGGTACCTACAACTGGAATAGGAATTATCTTGACCGACTGCTGCTCCCAATGCCACCATTCCAAACTCCATGCAAGTGATTTGGCCCTATACAAGGAATTCGTTTAGATCAATTTTCCCTTGCTTATAAGCTAGAGATATTTTAGAAATTCCAGAGCTAGCAGAAACAAAAGAGCTTGCTATTGGAGCACTTATATCAGTGAAGTTTGTTAGTCCATAGATGGAAAAACCTTTAATTCCGCCACTAGCTGCACCTTTAGTAAGGTCTATTCCAAGTTCTATCCAGTCCTGTTCGTCGAATTCTGTAATCGATTTGCCTTCCTTATGCTTTTGATACATCATTAGCGAGACATTAATTCCGCCTCCAATAGCAGCACCCACCAAACCTGCACCTAGGGCTTCACTAACACTTGGCTGACTATTATCTTCGGCTTTTTGAATTTGTTTATCGGAATCATCCTTAATGGAATCCCGTTTTTTAGCATTTAGTGATTTTAAATCTGCTTCATGTTTATCGACAGTTTCATATACTTTCCCCTGCTGGACGTCGGCATAATTCGAAATGGATGGCTTAATTACTTGTGAGAATGTTTTTCCAGATTCATTTTCGATAAGTTGAACCTTTTCCCAAACCTTATTTATCGTCCTGTTACTCACTTCTTCAGGGTAATTGCCATTGACAAAGTTTTATAATATTGTATGTGTCTTTTGGAATCACATAGTAGGAACCATCTCGTCCAAAATTAAGATACTTATCCATGTGATTTAGCTACATGTTCTAGATTGTTATTAATCTCATTAATAAATTTGGATTGTACCTTTATACGGGCATTATATAATCTTCTGGTGCTGTTCTTCCCACATTATCAAAAGTAGCCAGTGGTTTTGCCTTCTAGCAAGTCCCTGGCGTTACGGATATTTACCTCAATTTACTCAGCAATCTCACCGTGCTTTGTCAACTCATTACCTAAAATGTTCTCAGGTTTACCTAAAAACTCTTTTACCTTTTGAAACTGCTCTAATGCCTCAATTAAATTGAGTTCTTTCTGATGAAGATCAGAAGCTTCACTCGTAAGAATTCGTGATATTTCTTCATTTAGCTCTCTAATTCTTTCTTGATTAATTCAGTGAACTTTTCCAAATATATATTAACTTCCTCAAAGGTAGAAACGAATTCTTTAGGAGTATTGGCCAATTTATTTATAAATTCTTGTACTTGATGAATTGAAGCTGATCCGCTTTTGCGATATTCCAATAGCTCGATAGCATTTTTTGCACTTCTTCCCCTAAGCTAGCATACATAGCACTTACCTTTTTCAGCTCTTCTATCGTGTCTTTTTTTAGATCAATGTTTAACAAGTTATGACAAGTAGGCGTCTGTCACGCTAACTCTCCTCCCTTTTTAGAGTATAAATAGAATTTCTGTAAGATAGTACCACACAATTGCTTGAATTTGATAGATTTTCCTGAAATAAGGTTTTGTAACTTTTTACCAAAGTTTCTTAAATTAAAGTTCGATGGACTAGTGTAAAGATAAGTTTTATTAAATCTCTCAATTGAAGAATCTTTTTTAAATAAAATTAATGAAAACTGTAGAATAAAATTATAAAATTGCACTAAATAGGAAACTACTTTGCACAATCGGTTTGAACTACTGGGGGTATTACGATGAATAAAAAAAAGTGCTTATCATGTCATGAATCTAAAGATATGGTGCATTTCACAAATAAGTTGAATATTTGCAATGTTTGTAAAGACAGATTTATGAATAAAAAAACCACTGTAAATAAAAAAGTAACCACTGTAAAAAGAACTGGAAAACTTACATATAAAGACACTATCATAGATAATGTTTCAGAGTGTAGACAAATCCCTTTTTCAAAAAAGTCTATGGAGAAAAAGGGGTTTTGTTTCTTTTTTAGTTGCATATTTGGTTGTTCTTTCAAAGAAGCCATACTACATATTGATGAGTAAGTATTTATAAAAAGCGGCTATCGACTTTGTCGACAGCCTGAGACACTATCATAGATAATGTTTATGAATTTGCTAATGCTTTAGGTATTAATAGTATTTCAAGTAAGATAGGTGAGATAAACTTTAATACTTTTTCAAAATCTGATTTTAAGAGAGAATATACAGTAAAAGATATAGAAATGCTGCTGGACGAAATGCATGATTATGAAGATGAAGCAGATCAAGAAGAAAAAGAGGAATATTTAGACCCTGATTACAGTGTAGTATATGTAGATCCTTTAGAGATTATCGAGAAATATAAGGATGGTTTGACTAATGACTCAAGGAGTAAACAAGTAGATAATACCTGGAGATCCTTCTTTCCATCGTTCTTAAAGAAGAAGATACCTGGATGGAAAACTCTACCTGTTGAAGAAGTTTATAATTTAGCCAAAATGGAACTCAAATCTACTGCTGGTGAAAAGTATAATCAACTCTTTAGTTATATATGTGACTTATCCGAAATTGTATTTAATGAGAAAGAAGAGGATGACGAGGTTCCAATAGATCTTATGTCGGATGAAACAGCTGAAGCAATCTTAAAGCTTGTTGAAATTATAATACTTCCACATCAAGAAGTCTTAGCTAGAATAGAAGAATCAGGTGGAAGAATACAATTTGTGAATGTTTGGGAAACAACTTTTAGTGAAAATCTAAAAAAAGAAATAAAAGACCGTGACGGTTGGAAGTGCGTTATTTGTGAAGGTCAAACTGACTTGCATGTACATCATAAAATTCCGAGGAACTTAGGTGGAATGAATCATAAAGATAACCTCGTTACCCTTTGTAATTCATGTCATCCAGCAATTGAAACAGCAAACGTGCAGGTAGCATTTAAGAAATGTCTAGCAAATTTCAGGAAGAATAAAGCAAGTGGAAAAATAACTGACGCGTTTTCTGAGGATAAAAGACAGTTAAAAGATGAAGTAGAGACAACTCTTGATAAAGTACTTGAAAGCTTGCTAATTAGAGAAGAAAACCAGCTAGCTGAACAACTAGCAGGAGTAATGAAACGCTTAGAAATAATATTTTATGACTAACTAGCCCTCTCTTTAAGATGGGCTTTTTTACTGGTATAAATAAATATAATTCACTATCTATCTTTCCTCCCTATTTACCCGCCAAGTTTATGTGTTCAAACCTTCAAATGCATACTTAGGGCTTATTTCCATAACATATATCAACTTTAACCTTTGGATCTATATGAATCAATTGGGAAAGGTTTGTTGTAAAGAGGACACTTGAAATGTTGCCGTTGTCCCAAAAACTTCCGATACCACGACCGACAGCTCAACCCAAACAACACAAAAAAAGGTTTTACATATGTCGGACACCTAAGACTCGCGAAAATCTTATGAACCCTTCATACATCAACCTTTTTTCCATTGCTTTGTCCAGCTGAGCTACTGCGACAAAAATGCTTTTTCTTCGTCTCACTATTTCATGATAATGGCAGAAAATTTAATTTAATTTGTTTATTCTCTAATCTAAATTAGAACTTTTATTGAAAAAAATAGAATTTAATGTAGAATTTAATAAGTATTACTTAAGCAAGGAAGTATATTCAAAAAACCTCCTATATTGTTAGTTAGACGTTAGACGTTGTTTTTATTAACATGTCAGTTATACGACCGTAGAATATTAGAGATTGATGTATCAGCTTTGTCCTCTTAATTTTATATTAAGGAGAGCATATCAAACTTGATAGATATTATTAACTTGGCGCCCGGTATATAAACCTAAGTTAAAAAGGATTTATATAATTAGTAATGATCCATATCAAAATAATTATAACAAGCATTCTCATTAAGAATTGCAAAATCATTTTTCGATAATTGGGGCTGTATTAACAAATCTACTTCGAGGATAAATACTGATAAAGCATTGTTTGTAGAAAAACTAAATTTATTAGTAGCGATGATCCCTTTTGGATATTTACTCAATTGAGATAGGAGTAAAGATCCCGATTTACTCTTAAACCAAAAATTTTCCGTACGATTATCAATAAAAGTAACATAGACAATAAAATAACGCATATTCCCTCCTCCTAATAATAAATTCGACATTATTATTATATTTCCTTTTTACTTAATAAAAGAATGGATTAATAAGGATCAACAATGTGGATCCGAAGCACCATCATATTTTAGGTAATCCCTCTTTTACCTGCATCTCTAATTGGATCTAGCAGAAGTTGTAGATCACTAAAATTAATAAAGGCAACGCTAAAATAAAAGTGTTCGCAGATTTCCATAGAACTGATTAATTCTCTAAGTAGGTTTCCTTTGTCGGAATTGACGATGAGTTTTTCTTCGCCGTGCATTATTTGCGTCATATCTTAAATAATTATATTTTAATATCCTTATTAATTTGAGCTATTCGGATGCCACAAATCAATATACCCATTATACTTTGAATATTCATATAAACTAATAAGCTTTCTTTCCTCATATTCATAAAAATCATCTTTTTCCTCTGCATTCACTATATTTATTAAATGATTATTTCTTTCTACGATTGTCTCAAGAAAACATTCATCAGCAAGCTTATCTTTCTTTTTAATATTGCAGGTTTGGCATGATATGACTAAGTTCCATAAATTGTCGTTTTGAATGAAGCTCCATGGGATAAAATGATCCACATGAGCTAATTTTCTTGCATTAGAAAGGCTTTTCCCACAATAAAAGCATCTCTTCTCATCGTATTTAATTAAGATATTATAAAAATCTTCTAATGAACTCCGTTTTGAAATGTCTTCTACTTTTTTAAGTAAATAGTTAATACTTGGGACTGAATTGTTTCTTTCTAAGAACTTTGCCAGATGGTAATTGATAAGATAAGTTATGGTTCTCTGGTGTTTTTGAAGGAATTTATAAACCGGAGGATTGAGTTTTATATATTCTGCTTTAAGATCAAATGCATAGAATACCTCCTTCGTATCGCCATAAAATGCTCCAATCACATACCTTTTCCCTTGTTTTTTTATATCATTGATGATTTTTAACTGAGCTAAATCAGGCAACTTGTCAAAGGTCCATACTTGTGGAATGTTATTTTTAAGACAGTGATCTTGTAATACTCTTTGAATAGTAGAAACTTGATTCTTGTTATTCGATTGTCTGAAGCCATGATGAACAACGAGGTTCCAGTATATTTTCGTAAATGAGTAAAATAGCTTATCATAAGACATTTCTAACTTGTTATTTACATTATAAAGATTTTCTATTATTGATTTAAAAAAACCGTATTTATATGACATAGTCTGATGTCCACGGAAGAAAAAATTATTGATTGCCTGCCAAATATCTTCTTCTGTAAGATAACTTTCTTTTATTTCTCCTATCTGCAGCTTCCAACTCAAGAATGTTCACCTAACCTCTTGTGAATTTTTAATATAAGCACATATTGAATGGGTTATTTTGTCAGTAATACAAACGTAATGAAAATGTAAATATACTACTTTATTATGGTAAAATACTAGTATCCTATATTGTCAAGAACGAAACTATTTTATGAATGAAAAGGTGAACTTTTTAATGAAAGACAACAGGAAAAGAGAGCTAGAAGTATTAAATCGCGTGTGCAAACAAAATGATATTCCAATTAAGCTTGCCTCCGAGCTGCTTAAAGCTGCAAAAAAGTTTTCTTATGAAAATGTTCCAAATGGAACCAGGATCACGGAATACCAGGATTTAATTAAATATCTTTCTAAAGAAGATAATACGGGTGGTAAATAATGCTTTTAAAGAAACTCAAATTTAATAATTATAAAACATACTATGGTATTCAAGAGGTTGACCTGTATATTCCTAAGGATGTCAGAGAGGATAAAGGCCAAAATATTATCCTTCTTGGTGGTCTTAATGGCGCAGGTAAAACGACCATATTAAAAGCAATATTATACATACTGTTTGGAAAGAGAGGCATGACGGACTCAGAGCATAAAAGGCTTTTCTCTAATGTTCTCAACAATACCTTTTTTGATGAAGGCGGTCGTGAATGTTCTGTTTCCTTAAGCTTAGAAACTGATTCAGGGGAAGAATGGACACTTAGAATTAAGTGGTTCTTTGATCAATATAAATCCGTTACTCATGAGCAACGTGAGCTTGAGATAAGAAAAGCCGGTTCAAAGATGGCTAAGCATGCTCGCATCGAAAACATTGAAGCATACAATAGGTTTATTGACCGTATCATTCCATATCATGCGGCTCCTTTTTTTATTTTTGATGGTGAGGAAATTAAGGATATTATCTTACGTCAGAATAGTAATGAAATGAAAGCTGCTATTCATAAAATTACTGGTATGGAAGCTTATAAACAACTTCTTGTTGATTTACGTGCACTTAAAAACTCATTAGACAATCAGCTGGCAAAGGCCGCAGGACAGGGAAAACTATCTGCTTTCCAGACACAGTTAGATGAGGTAGATTTGTCTATTACGAATCTAGAATCTAGGAAAAAGAAATTAAGAGCTGAAATTCTTAGTAATGAAGAAATTATTGAAAAAACAAAAACAGAACGGAGCAAAAAAATATCCCTGAACTCAAAGTCTCGGGAATCAATTGTGAAACAGCAGTCACGCGTATCAACTGAATTAAAGCTTGCTACTGACAGTTTAAATGATTTCCTAAAGCAAAATATGATAAGTATTATTTTAGGAGATAAAATTTCGAAATTAAAAAAGCAGTTAAAACTTGAAAATGAGTTTAATCATAAAAAAATCTTACGAGATGCTTCCTTGACTCCTTATCGAAAGTTTATTAACCAGCTTCTAAATCAAAGTATTACTCCCCCACTAAACCATGAGCAATTAGAACAGATTAGCAAGCTTGGAGAGGATATCTGGATCAAGGAAAATGCAATCAAGCATACTGTTCCGGAAGATTTCAAAGAATTACATGATATATCCAATAACGAATATAGCTATCTAATAAATCTTGCTATCAAAGATAAAATGCAGGCAGCCAATTATATAAATAAAATAGAAAAACTGCAGCAAGAGCTTGAAGCATTAGAAGTTGAAATTCGAAATGCTCCCGAGTCAGTGGACATTGAGGAAGAAAATGAACGAATCGATCTACTTACAAAAGCTGTTGGCGAAAAAAATCTCCGTCTTAAATCATTAAATCTGCGTTTAAACAACGCTTTGGATGAGAGAGCCAGTATTAAAAATAATATAAGCCGCTTATCCAACAAGGGTGGCAATTTTGAGGAGCTGCGTCAGCAAAGCGTACAAGTTGAAAAAGCAATTAAGGCAATGGAACAATACGTCACAGAAGTAACAACCTTAAAAGCAACTTTAATTAAGGAAGAATTCTCCAGCATGCTGCGTCAGTTGTTTCGAAAGCAAGATGAATTTGGCAATATTGAATTTGACATCGATACCTATACTATTCGTTTATATAATGATCGAATGAAGGAAATTAGTATACAAGACCGATCTGCCGGGGAAATGCAAATGATTTCTTCAGCATTAATCTGGGCTCTTACCAAAGCATCTGACCTTTCATTGCCGGTGGTAATTGATACTCCATTAGGAAGACTTGATAGCTATCATAGAAACCATCTAATTAATCACTATTATAAAGAATTAAGCGAACAGGTTATTATTTTGTCAACTGATACTGAAATTACACAAGAGTATGTAAAACTGATGGAAAAGAATTCTTATAAGCAATATATGCTTGATTACAACGAAGAAAAGAAATACACAGTCATACGAGACGGTTATTTCCAATTTGTTAAAGGGTGATTTAAATGTCTAACCGAAAAATGTCTTTATCTGAAGAAGGAAAAAAAATTTTAGATTTGATTGCTGAATCACTTGAGGTCGAAAGGCCAATGGCCATAAAAGTTGCCCTTGCAAAAGGAATAGCAGTTTCTAACGGCCCGGTTCACGAGGAGTACCCAGGAAGTAACCGCTGGACCATCCCAGATTCTATTATTAAAGACAAAGAGTTCTTACTCTTTAAACACCTCATCATTAATGAGGTAAACAAATCAATCGATGATGAAGAAATCCAGAAACATATGCTGTCTTATATCGAAAAAGGATTGAGAACCTTAAAAGATATTCTTAATAGCAAGACGTCTATGGAAGATTTCAGATTAAGTATTTTATAAATAAAAATCCCACCTTTTCCAGGTGGGATTTTTATTTATATTCTTTCAGAAAGAGGAATAATATCAACAACGGTGACCGATGGGTTTGATAACTCTCCATTTTCTTTCCTTATTGGGGCATGTACAATACACTGTCCTTTTTTCAAGGTTGCCAGCTTGTTCTCCCAATATTTTTTCTCCTGATTATCTTTAGTCAAGCTTGCTGCAATATTAGACAGTTCTTGCTCAGGAGGTGAAAAATAAACTTTCTCAGATGAATTTTGAAGCCTTGCTAACTCATCAGCACCTAATTGAGATTTTAAGAATTGTGTTGCATACCAGGCTGACCAGCCAAATTTTCTCCCTTCCGTTAAGATCCTAGCTGAAGGAGACTTTTCGGTGTGATCCAGGTTCTGGGCCTCATCCATGATAACAGGCATTGGTTTGTTCTTATTGCCATACCTTACAGAATAGTTCCATAGATCCCAAAGAATAAATTCAGTAATCATTAGCTGTACATCACGAGGGAATCCGGTAAGCTGGATAATATGGACCTCCCCATTGCTTTCAACAATATCTTTCCAATTAATCGCGTTTTCAGTGCTAAATGGATTTCGGTCGATAAGAGGCCTTATCTGAGAAAGAGCTGTTTTGGCATAAGTACTTCCGTCTTCATCAAGAAGCTCCTTCAGCTTTAGTAAGGTCATTTGGTCGTCATGTTGATCCAAACCATTTAATACAGCTTCATAAATGGAATTTTGCTGCTGAATGCCCAGAGATTTATAAACTGAAGCAAACACACTCTTGATTCGTTCTGCTACATCGGTATTAGATTCTGGCAGCTGTATACCTCCGATATCCCGGACATTTTTCTGAAATGGATTGATTGGAAGCTTCTCACTGTAAACAATTTTTTGCTTTAGCTTTTCCCCTAAAAACTCAACGAATTCAGGTTCCAGCTGATTTGGGAGGAATCCCTCTGTATAGTCTATTACAATACTAGGAAGTCCCAGTTTTGATTTTTCCAGCAGAAGGCATTGCATGAAATAGGTTTTTCCTTGCCCAGACTTCCCTGAAATCAGTAAGTGCCTGTTGGCTAACCCTTTATTTCCGTATTCCCAGTAGATTTCCCTGGCGGAATTTTCTGCTCTTCCTATCCTAATTCGAAGCTCCTCTAAAGGAGGCTTATCGGGAACCGAAATTTCAACAAATTCATCATTTGCCTCTTCAGTGTCGTGTGGATCTTCTTTCTCTATTTCTTCGTCATTCTCTATCTTTACTTCTTCATTAGCCGGGATAGGATTTTTATCCTTTTCCTCTTTCGCAGCTTGAGCATCCTGCGGTTCCTCATTCATCTCATCATTCTGTAGTAAAGGATGGTCCTCATTTTCTTGTTCACCTTTACCAACTACATATGGTTCTAATTCATCACCAGTAATTAGAGCTTTTGGTTCTGGCTCTTCAGGAATACTTCCGCCTTTATATTTGTAAGAAAGCATATCTTCTTTAATAAAGTCATTGTCCTGGTGCTGAATCCATTGCCACATCTGCTTAATTGGTTTGACTAAACCATCATAACCATCATGTTCCGTAAGATTTAGAATTAAAACATTTTCATCTAATGCAGCACTTCTATGGGTTGCATCTTTTTGGAACGAAAGGATCGCACCATCGCCGATATATTGAGTTAACTCGTTTGAAACGTTAAAGTCATCCTTCAGCAGTTTTTCAATAATTTCACCAGTCAGGTTGTAAGGTTTGTCTGACCAGAAGCCGCTTTGTTCTAATTTTTGTGCATTAGAAATAAGCAGCTGCGCGAAGAAATTTCTATAAAAACGGCCAGTAAATGTATCTCCCATTTCACCTGTAAGGGTGTCAATAAGAAGCTTTTTTGTTTTTTGAACTTGATTTCTCGCTTTGTCGAGAACCTCTCCCCTATTAAAGCCAATTTTGACTTCTACAGGGTAGAAATGCACTGCTATATGGCCATCCTTATTCTCTAAACCTATAAGAAGCAAGTCATCACTATGGCTTCCCTTTACTCCAAGGTTTTTAGCAGTAAAGATTCCATCTGACCTGCTTAGGCTGACTGCTCCTGCAACTCTGAGAATTTCTTCAAGCGAAATGGGCACCCACGTAATGTCAGGATGATCAAAATAAGAAACAGAATATTTAATGGCAGAAAGTATACTCAATTTTTCTCGATCAAAATGGCCTTTGCTTCCGATAATTCTTAACAGCCATTCACCATTAAACGTATTGAATGCTTTTATCGTGTTTAAGACATGTTCGTCTGTACCTTCCACTTCTTTTTGATGAAGGAATTCCTTAATTACAGCATAATACTGCTGAGATTTATCCGTCACCGTGATAGCATCATATCGGCTGGAAGAAGAATATTGGTCACTATAATGAATGACTACTAGATTTCCATCATATTTATTAAAGAATTCTAAATCTACAGTTGGGTCAACAAAGGTCACCCAATAAGAAGATTTAAATACTTTTTCTAAAGTTTTTTCATCGGCTGTAGTCGTTCTAGAAAGAATCGCTTCTCCCTTCCTATAACTGTCATTCCCTTCATTCCGCAGATTGGCAGCTAGTTCATTTACATAAAAGGCTGTACTAGTAAGATAATTCTTCTCATCTATCCTGTACGTCTTCGTTCCGAATCCGCTCTTGTAGGTTTCTTCGTCTTTCATTGAAGGGACGCTTGAATACAAACCTTCTATCGCAATACCTGATGTCATGTCGTCCATTGGCTGGACAGCATGATGTTCTTGTGCATGCATCTTGTAGAATGAAATATGAGCATATCGATATGAAGCATTTGGATCTTGCTTATAAAAGAATAGTTTTTCTCTTATTGTTCTCAATAAATCTTCTGAGTCTATATCCTTTACTTTCAGTTTTATATCAAATAAATTTTCAAACTCATCGACTGTATCAGTCCGTGCAAACAAGTCAAATGAGCTTTCGGTATTTTCTTCTTTATAGAGGGTTACCTCAACAGGTTTAACATTTTCCTTACCTGTTTTTTCTATTTCTTTTAACATCCACTGTAATATGCCTCTAAGAACCTCTATATCATTCGAAATATTTATGACATTTAACTGCAGCGGTGCCTTTGACTTTTCAATAAACAAATAAGAGAAATGCTCTTTGAACTGAGAAATTTTATCGCTTACCACTTTTGCCAGATACTGATTGGCATCTGAAACGGAAATTGTATTAACCGGTTTAAAAGTCAGCCATTCCATTGCTGCTTTCTGATGTTCCGGCTTGTATAGTGCTCTTTCATCATATAGGAAAGGAATAAGTGAATCGGCATTTAACCGATTTAGAATGCTATTATCCAATTCCTCTGAGTCCAACAGTTCGTATAATTTTAGTTTATAAGCCACCATCAAAGGATGGAAAGGAGTTATATAAAACGTGTCATTTGATTGAATGGTGCCTAATTTAAATAGGTCAATCCCTTTTGAACCAGCAGGAGTTCCATTTTTAAAATTTTTAATTTCTTTTTGATATTGATGGATGTACTCAAGTGCCCTTTCCCTCATTTCCACTGTCACACTACATAAGCTGGGAATGGAATTTCGAATACTGAAATATGTTAGGAATCGGCTGTATGCTTCTCTCAAATCATCATTAAGCTTTATATCCTCAGACTGTAAGATCCCAGATTCAAACCTGGCACTCTTTAAACCAATGTCAATCCATTCACTTTCCCATTCGAAAAACTCTCGGTACTCAGAATGAAAATAGAATTCTCTGTTCTCTAAAACCAGTCTCTTGTTTTCCTTTATCCAGAGTACATCTTTTCCTGTTTCTCTAATAAGCTTCCATAATCTTTGGCCAGTTATGGGCATAGATTCCTGTAGCTCGTTCTTTAATAGAAGTGGAATAGTGACATCATCCAATTTAATTTTGAAAGCCAATTCATCATCATCATTAAATGCCTCTGGTAAAGGTGTAACTATTAACTGTTCATCCTGTGAAACACTAACAGTTTCATTTTGTTCCTTAATTTCAACCTTTTTTTGATCCACCCTGTTATTAAAGATTAAATTGTTATCGTCGTATTGAATCTCAATGACACTTTTATCCGGATCCACAAAATAAACCGATTTATATTTATCAAGGAAGATAGGTTCAATTGGAAGAACTGCTATTAAGAATTCAGCACCCATTGTTGCTTTGTTTTCGTGCCTATATGCAAATTTTATAAAAGTAGGTTCTGTTTTTTTTGCATTCATGCTTACGCTAATATTTTTCGTTTTTACATCTATACCTATATCTTTTGGATTGGACTTGAATGGTTTGAGGTATTCTTTAGACAAGCTTTTAATATTGCCCATTAAATTAAATCCAAACTGAAGCTGAACCTGCTCATTTCCGTCCGGATTGAATACCACTATATGTCTTTTGCGTTTTCCTGCCGCTGTTTCTTTGTTTGGTTTATCCCAGTATAATAATTTATCAACTACTGTTGTTGAGAAAAATTCCACTTTATCATGGTCAGCTTTGATAATGGCACGTTGGACTTTTGTATACGATTGCTCTTTCCAATTCTCTCCCGCTAATTCCCTGGCTCCATCCTGTACAAATCTTTTTTCTAGCTCTTCCTGTCCAAGGCCGAAATCATGGACTTTCCTGACAAACTCAAATAATTCACGGTTTTTATTTAACCGTTCCTTTTGCTCTTTCCCTTTAAAGCTTTCCAAATCAGGATCTTTAAAAAGACCAAACTTATAATATTCTGTATCATCAATAGAACCCTTTTGAAGTGTTGTAAATATGTCTTCAAATTCAAAAAACGTTATTTGCTGATATTGCTGTTCCCTTAATAGGTTATCTAAATTATCCAGCAAAATAATTTTTTCGACTTTTTGTAAGTCGCTTTTTTCTATTCTAGACTTAAGATTATTAAACAGTGATGACGGATGTAATGGCATCCCTTCCTTTTGAAGATCACTGCTTCCTCCCTGGATGGAATCCAGCTGTTCAGAAACAATACTGATCAAGGCAGTATTCTTCCAATCATCTTTTTGTTCTCCTGCCTGATTCCTTAAGGTAACTAGGAAATCAGGTGTAACGTCTTCAGAAGTATTAGCAACCACAAGCTTAACTGATTGAAAAGGAATATAAAACGTTCTAAATTCTTCCCCTAATTTATGTCTCCAAGGAAAAGGCTGTGTCCCTTCGATTTGTCTTAATGTCTGGATTAGCTGTGATACTTCTGACTCTTTGTCTAATTGTAAATAAAAACGATCTCCCGGTTTTACTCCATTTCGACTAAAATAATCGTTTAAGAGTTCAGAAATATAATTATAAAATTGGCTTGACATACTGAGCATCACCACTATCACTTTTTTTATCTAATATGTTTAGATTATCAAATAACGTAATTATTTCTTTTTTAGAGTATCTATCAAAAGCTAATCCTCTTTTCTCGAATTCCACAAACAATTCGTTAAGAGGAATTCGCTTATCCTTAACAGATACGGCTGTTAAGAGAAGAAGAAAATCATGCTTTATGTTAAGTATCTGCCCTAAGCTTCCCCGGCTCTTTATGAATTGTCCAGCACCCAGGTCTTCGATATTTTTACCGTATTTTTCACATACTCCGGCGTTCATTCCGGCTTTTAAACAGTTAAATAAAACTTTAAAAGCACTCTCAAGGTCATTGGAATCATCTGTGACCTTTTTCCTTGACCATTCTTGGTATTTATAGATCCACTGTTTAACATCTCTGAAAAAGGATTCTTCGAATTCTTCCCCATTTTCCTTTATTCGTTTATTAAGTTCACTATACGGCATAAAAGGGATTTTTTGGCCTCTTTTGTATAGATCATCATTGAAGATATTATGGCTCAAATGAGAAATGGTATGGATATGCCTAAATAGATTAATAGAATGGTCTTTAATAAATTTGAACCCTTCTAATTCATCAGCTGCTTTTCTTCTTTTGCTAATTGACTCCATTTCAAGTGCAAAATACAGCGGCTGTACTTTCTGGAAATCTGCTTCCGTAAATTGCTCAAACTTAAGAATCAGCTGGCATGCGTACATAAATACATAGTAATGTGTTAAAAGAGGAAAGGAAGTGAGAAAATAATCCTTATATTTGCTTAGATACAAAAGATCTTCTTGGTATAGAGAAGTAAAGGCAGGCAGAAGCGGCTGATATTCCTTTTCCTGCTTATTTTTTTGTTCTTCCAATACATCCATTTTACTTAAGACCAGTTCCGTTAGTATGTCCTCTGTCTCTTTGCTGCCGAAAACATTTTTAATTTCTTGATTTCCCTTTACAAAGCTTTCATACATAAAACTCGCATATTTACCGAACTCATTATTTAACTTTTTATCCACTTTTATAAAATTAAAGATATAGGGGTGTACAGGTTTGATTTCTTCCTGATTAAATAAATACTGAGATAAAAATCTTATAAAATCATATTTATCATCTTCATTATCAAACTCAACACTATCTGCCATATGTTCGCTCAATATATTGTCTTCAGACGAAATAAATAACTCTTTATTCTTAAGAGACTTTTCGTCTAACTTTACTTCACAAATCTTTCTAATGAATTCACCAAGAACTTTATTAAAACCACTTTTCCGGATTTCTTGGGTACGCTTTGTTAAAAATGGCAATACATCTAAAGCCATACCTGTATCATTCTTATTTTTATTCTTAATATTATCTGTTAAATAATCTACTTTTAAAATTTGTTCCATTTTTTACTCCCTTTCAAAGACAAAAGATCCGAAGTCATCTCGTTTAATCATGTAAAACTTACCGTCTTGCGGGAAATAAACAAGCATCTCTTCCTTTTTGTCTCCAAACGCCATAAGTTTCTCAATAAATTCAACAAATTTTATTGCGTCTTCTTCATCTTTCTTATTTGGACGGTACCCATCTTGAACCTTGGTTAAAAGCTGATAAAGAGGAAAGTCTATATCCAAAAATATTTTATGATCAGAATCACCATTGCGATAGGCTAAAAGAATAGAAGATTTAAAGGTGTCCAGAACTTCTCTGTCATCTTGTTTAAGATGGTCAATAGATGGCCGCAAATTTAATTTTTGTGCAAGCCTGAATTTTTCAGAAGCCTTATTCATATAAATGTAATCCTTTTTAGGGCTGCCCTTCCATTTATAGATGGCTGTCTTAATTTCTTCGTAGAAATCCCTTATCTGCTTTTTGTCTCCAGTGTTAAATGAATAAAGATTTTTTAAATATTTTTCATAGCTTTGTTCAGCGATCTGCAGAGCAAATTCTTCGTTACATAAAAACGTAATTCTAATAAAAGATTCAAAAAACGTATTAAATGAATGTCCTGTAAGACTGCTTTTCGCTACAAAAGGACTTAACCAGCTAATGGGTGTTTCGTCCTTTATATATTCTTTCATTAAGGTATTCCAGTCAGTAAGAGTATTCAGATCAATAACTAATTGGTCAATCACTTCTGCTCGGCGATGAATGGGGTCCAGTTGACTCATGGCGAGCATTATCGCTGAGCGCTCTCTTCTATTAAAAAGAAGATTAGGCAGAGAAGCTTCAAGCTTATCGAATTCTGTCGTCATTTCCAGATTAATCACTTCATCAGGTATTAGAATATCTGCAATAAAATTTAGGAATGAACGAGCAGAAATTACCAATTTTTTCTTAACTATCGTTTGAATAATTAACTGAACAACCTGGTCTTGCACAAATCGGTTCTGTAAAAACCTGTAATTTTGATGGACCATGGTTTTCACATTGTTCTTCTCGTCTTCCTCCAGGGCTAAGTAAAACGGATTATCTGATGCAGGTTTGAATACCCTTTCAACCAGTGCGGAATAAAAGGAAGATATTGCCCCTTTTTCAGTAATCTCATATGAATGATAATCAGCAAAGCTTAATAAATCGAACATCTCACTGCTAAAGTAAGTGGTTATATCTTGTGAAAATAAGTTACTGTCCTCTACGAATGTTTGCAGTGCATTGTAGGTATATTGATTATGTTCCGTATTAATGAAGTTATGTAAAACACCCATATTAATAGCTAAGATTACTTTATGCGTACATGTGCCAATTTTTTCGTCTGAGAAGTTTTGTAAAACCTCTTCCAATGTCTCCATCGCATTTTTGCTTGGAGAAAAACTTTCTGTGGCATCATTAAATATCGTATATTGATCGATTAGCTGCGGTTTTTTCTCTTTAAGATATGCAAGAAGATGTGACTTTCCATCCCCTACACTTCCGCATAAGAGTATTAGGTTACCTTTCCTGCTATTTACATTCTTCTCTAGGATGTGCTCCAGATCCAACTGAATTTTTCGGTCAACATGCATATAATCTTTAAATGTACTGAATTGGCTTGCATTTTCGATTGCCTCTTGGGAAGAATCTTTTAATCTGCTTAGCTCTCTTAAGAGATAACTTCCACCAGACTGAAGGTCTTTTTTTAGTATTTCTTGATCCTTATTCTCTTCTTGTATGTCAGTTGTTTCAGGGGTGGAAGTTGATACTTTATCTTCATCCAATATCCCTGTTCCTAGTAACTCTAATATTTTTTTCTGAACAATTTCCTCAATGTTTTCTTTTGGACGTGGTTTAGGAATTTCATAGGCTGATATTTTGGCCTCCTCAGAAGAATAAACTTCGTAGTACCAAACGCCAATTTTATATACTTCTTTATGTAACTTAAAAGCTTCCACTATATCATTAAATTTTCCGTCATGTGCAGCTTTATTCCCTGCAAGCCTTATAGTATCGAAGGACTTCTGAATATCTCTCGTAAATACTTCTTCTTTAGCAAGATATGATATTTTATCAAATAAAGTAGAAAGAAATGGTGCATCTTTTTCATTTTGCAATACACCTTCAAGAATCTCCTCAGCAAATACACGTGCTTTAATAATGGAACTGCTCGGATCCTCAAATAGTAGCTCTTCTAATTTCTTTGCATTTTGAGCAGCAGTAGGATTCACATTTTCTAAAAAATTTAGAAAATACACTTCGGGTGAACTCATCTATAAATCAACTCCGTTAGAAATTCTCATCATTATATTTTACCATAATTTCTCCAATTATTTTAACAACCTTCGACAATATTTATTTATAGCAACCTGTTAATTAGTGGAAACCAAAACCGAATAAAAGTTCGGTTTTATTTATTGAATTATATTTCTATTAAGTTTATAATCTTTTTATAAATTACGTACGTAATTAGGAGGAAATACAATGGATGCAGCTTTCAGCTATAATTTCCCTTCGATAAGAGGTGTACAAGCTGGTAAAGAATACTTTGTTGCTATGTGCCCACTAAGAATAATACCAAAAATATTTTTATTCGATGAAGAAGAGATTCCACCCGAGCATAGAGCACAAAGAATTATAAATAAGGCAAGAATACCTGAAATGGCTAACTACATAGTCGAAAACCAGAATGATTATGTCTTTTCTTCGATTACCGCCTCCATAGATGGCGAAATTGAATTTATTCCATTTAACAACGATACCTCTTCAAAGGACTTAGGTCAGTTAAGAATCGCGCTGGATTCCAGGTTTTTAATTAATGACGGCCAGCACAGACGAGCGGCAATAGAAGAAGCCTTAAAAATTTCTCCCGAACTTGGAAACGAAACAATTTCTGTGGTCTTCTTCCATGACGACGGCCTTAAAAAATCACAGCAGATTTTTTCGGATTTGAATAGGCATGCGGTAAATACCACTTCATCAATAGGGATTCTTTATGATCATCGTGACCAGTTAGCAATGGTAACAAAAGATGTAATAACTGCTACACCAATATTAAATAGATATACAGATAAAGAACGAGTCTCATTGTCAAAAAACTCACCAAAAATTTTAGCTTTAAATCACATTTTCAATACCAACCTAAAGTTAATAGGAAAAGCTAAAGGTGATGAGATCTCAAAAGAAGATGAGGATTTTATTAAACAATTCTGGCCTATTTTATGTGAATCTATTGTAGAATGGAATTTGGTTTTTAAAAAGGAACTAACTCCTAGAGATTTAAGAGCTAATTATATAGTAGGCCACGGGGTTTTTATTGAAGCCCTAGGACTAGTTGGTATATATCTAAGAAACTATTACCCAGATAAATGGGAAGATTATATAAAAAAACTTTCAAAAGTTGATTGGAACCGCAGCAATACAAATGATTGGCTTGGACGGGCTTTTAACCAGAATGGAAGAATCCAGAAAACTTCCTATACCATCCAGTTAACAGCAAATAAAATTAAACAATTGATCGGGCTTCCATTAACTGAATCAGAGCAGACACTTGAAGATAAATTTTGTAAAGGAGCGGTTTAATAGATGAAAGGTATTATTAGTAATTTATTAACCAAACAAATGCCCATCGTAGATGATGCAAAAGAACGGATTAAAAAAGCTTATAAAGAGGATGACCGCCCATGGGTGGTCGGGTATAGCGGCGGTAAGGATTCTACTGTCGTCGTACAGCTTGTCTTTGAAGCATTGAGTGAAATGCCCAAAGACGAATTACATAAAAAAGTATATGTAATCTCTTCAGATACACTTGTTGAAACGCCCTTAATTATTAATTCTATTAATACTACACTAAGACGTATTCAAGATGCAGCTCTAAGCCTGGACCTGCCGATTGAAACACATAAGGTAAAACCGGATTATGAACAGTCATTCTGGGTCAATATTATCGGAAAAGGCTATCCATCTCCTAACCAGCAATTCAGATGGTGTACTGACCGCCTTAAAATTGATCCTGCTAATAAATTCATAATGGATAAAGTCTCCTCTTTTGGAGAAGTTATTATGGTTTTAGGGGTTCGGGAAGACGAAAGTGCCACTAGAGGGAATGTTATACGCTCCCATACTATAGAAGGTAAAACGTTTATGAGACACTCTACTTTAGCTAATGCTTATGTGTATGCACCAATAAGAAGCTTTACCTTGGATGATGTTTGGGATTATCTGTTAAACTATCCTTCTCCATGGGGAGACGATAATCATGACTTACACCGTCTATATCAGGATTCAAGCAGTGGTGAATGTCCTCTTGTTGTAGATAAATCAATAAAAGAAAGTGCCGGATCCTGCGGAAACAGCCGTTTTGGCTGCTGGGTCTGCACAGTTGTTAATGAAGATAAAGCTCTTACTGGTTTTATCCAAAGCGGCCATGACTGGATGAAGCCTCTGCTAGATTACCGTAACTGGTTAAGTTTTATCAGAGACTCAAGAACAAGAAGAATGAAATATAGAATGAACGGACAGGTTTATTTTAAAGATGTAAAAATTGAGGATGTTGATGGAATACCGCATGTATTAATTCCAAAGAAGTCTGGAAGGGCAAAATCTCTTACACCTCTTGAACAATATACAATTGTAGATAGAAATGAATTTAAGACCTATGTTGCAGAACACAATATTGATTTAAGCTCACCTGAAGATCATAAGATTCTTGTTACTTACGAAGAAGAAACATTAGAGGGAGAGAAAAATCTTAAGTTTGCTCAGCTTGGCTTAGGACCTTATACTATGGAAACCCGCAAAGAAATGTTAAAACGTCTTTTAACTGTTCAAAAGGAACTGAAGCATCCTGAAGATCCAAATTTTGAGCTTATCAGTATTGAAGAGATGAAAGCTATTAGAAAGATTTGGTTTAAGAACGGTGAATGGGAAGATGATGTTCCAGCTATTTTTGAAGAGGTAATGGGTTATTCCATCGACTGGGAAATTGATGACCGTCCGCTTTTTGATAAAGAGCAAATTTCTGATCTTGAATTGCTAAGTGACCAATTTAAAGTAGACATTAAAGTTCTTAAAAAGCTCATTTCCATTGAAAAAGACTACTCTGGCTACAAAGTTAGAAGGGGTTTAATGGATGAAATCAGCAAAGCATTAAAGCAAGATTATCTACATTTATAATAGTAGAAAATGAGGTTCTAACATGATTATTAATGAAATTCAACTAACAAATATCGGCGCTTATAGAGGGATTAACTCCTTTGATTTTCGTCCGGGAAACGATCAAAATGTTATCCTAATAGGCGGAGAAAACGGGGCTGGGAAAACAACTCTATTAAATGCAATAAAGTTAGGCCTATTTGGTTCATATGGTTATGGGTTCAAAACAGACAATTCCGAATACTTTAAAAGAGTTATAACAATCCTAAATCACGATGCGAAGAAAATCAACGAAAATAATTTTAGGATAAAACTAGAGTTTTCGTTAATAGACGATTTTGAAAGAACAAATTATGTACTTTTCCGAAGCTGGAGGTTCTCTGGCCAACAGATAAAAGAATCAATTGATTTAGTTGCGAATGGAAAACACTTATCCGAATATGAGAAAGAGATTTTCCAATCGAAGCTAAGGGAAGTTATGCCTCCTCAATTATTGGACTTATGCTTATTTGATGGTGAAGAAATTGCAAGGATCATTAGTGAAGATAAATTATCAGAGTACTTGAAAAACCTTTCTAGAGTAGTTTTTAATCTTGACCTGTTTGAAACGCTTGAAGTTGATCTTGAAAACTTTTCGAGCCAGACATTAGATCCTGAGAAAATGGAATCAGCAGAAAAAGAACTCTATAGCCTTAATCTAAGAGAAAAAGAGCAAAGAGAAAAAATAAAAGAATTAATAAACCAGGTTGCCAGTATTAAAGAACGAAAATCCTTGCTTCAGGATGAATACCATCAATTAAAAAACGACTTCGAAGTTAACGGTGGACTTGTAAAAGCTGAACGAGATGAAATTTTGCGGCAAATGTCAGCTATTGAGGCGACCAGAAAACAAAACCTTGAGAAAATCAGGGAATTTGTATCTACCCTTCTTCCCTTTTACTTGTCTAAAGATCTTCTTACTCAAACAATAAAGCAAATTGAGAATGAAGAATCGCTGCAGCTTTATAAGCAGCTAAACTCTAAACTGACGGATGAAAAAATAAGCAGCATCCTACATTCCATTTCAAGCTCTATAAGTCATTCTAGCAGCACAGAATTAAGGAACCAAGTTCTAAATCTAGTAAAGCCTGAGAAAGAAATTACTCAGATCCACGGAGCTTCTTTCTCTGAAAGCAGTTTAGTTGAGAATATACATCAGCAAGTAATAGGTGATAAAGATTCAAGTGCATTGAACATTATTGAAGAAAATAGGACTAAGTTATCTGAACTTCAAGAGTTAAGAAGTAAACTCAGAGACAATGATAACGCCAATGAGTTGAGTGATATGTTTGAGAAAATGGAACTAATTCAACAAACCGTTCTTAAATTAGAAGATGAATTAGTTAAAACAGAAAGTGAACTGGAAGAAAACAAAAAGGCTTTAAGTATTACCCTCTCATCTATTGAAAAGATTCAAGCTTCACTTAGAGACAGTGATAAAACAAAAAGTTCATTTCTTGAATCTCAAAAAATTATTGCCTTAAGCCGACGTTTCCGTGAAATTCAATTAAAGAAAAAATTACAGCAGGTTCAAATTGAAGCTTCTACAATGCTAAAGAAGATCTTTAGAAAGCATAACTATATTTCTGCCATTATTATTGAACCTGAAACATATAATGTCGTTTTGCTGGATTCTCATAAGGATCACATTGAAAAATCTACTCTTTCAGCAGGAGAAAAAGAAATACTTTTAATTTCAATTATCTGGGCGATTTTTAAATGTTCAGGAAGGAAAGTACCGTTTATATTTGATACACTTCTTGGGAGATTAGATAAAACTCACAAGACCGCAGTATTAAAAGAATTTATACCAAACTGTGGAAAACAAGCCATTATTCTTTCTACTGATACGGAGATTGATGAAATCCACTATACTGCATTAAAACCGCATATAGCGAATGAATACATGCTTGATTTTAATGTTGAAAGAAAGCAGACCCAGATCCTTAATAGATATTTTCCTTTTAGAAAAATGGAGATGAACGTATGAATTTCCGAATAAAAACATCCAAAATGACAGGTGAAAAGCTAGCTGCACTTCAATCAACAACTGGTTTAACATGGAATATCTTATCCCGAATTGCAGTATCGCTTTCTTTGAGGGATCCTTCTATACCAGCATTAGTAGAAAATAAATCTGGAGTAGATATTCATAGGAACGCGATGACCGGAGAATATGATTATATTTATAAGGCACTAATTCGTCAGCATGCGCAACGTAATGTTTCGGATGAAGAATATTTCCCTGATCTATTCAATGCTCACTTAGAACGAGGCATTGGACTCCTGGATAGTGAATACAGGCATGCCGGAAATTATGAAAAGCTGTTACAAAACCTTATCAAAATGGAAAACTAGGTGAAAACTTATGCTTTATTTAGATAATAGTGCAACGACACAAATTCATCCTGAAGTAAAAGATGCCATGCTCCCCTATTTAATGGAGGAATTCGGCAATCCTTCAAGCAAATACTATTCAGCTGCGGAAAATGCCAAAATTGCAGTTAAAGAAGCAAGACACTCTCTTGCTTCTTTAATTGGCAGTTCAGATTCAGAAATTATTTTTACAAGCGGTTCAACCGAAAGCAATAACATGATTATTAAGGGTGTAGCTGATTTTTACGCAGATAAAGGCAATCATATTATTACTACTAAAGTTGAACATCCTTCCGTCTTGGAGACTTGCAAATATCTAGAGACCAAGGGTTTTGAGGTTTCTTATCTTGATGTTGATGAATATGGAAGGATCGAACTGGATGATCTAAAGAGTCATATCAAAGAAAACACAATATTAGTTACCGTGATCTGGGGAAACAACGAGCTTGGATCTTTAAATGATATTAAATCAATATCTGAACTATGTTTGGAAAATAACGTATTCTTTCACTCCGACGCTACGCAGGTTGTTGGGAAAATAGAAATAAATTTAAGTAACTACCCTGGTGTTACTTTTCTATCATGTTCATCGCATAAATTTCATGGTCCCAAGGGCATTGGTGCTGCTTTCATAAGAAAAGATGAGTATGATATTCTTACTCGACTTACTCCCCTTCTCCACGGCGGTGGTCAGGAGCAAGGTATCAGAAGCGGTACTCTGGCAGTCCATAATATTGTTGGTTTGGGAAAAGCAGCTGAACTTGCAACCAAGCACCTACCAGATAACATTAAGAAAATAAAAGAATCGGAACAATATCTAGTAGGTATTTTAAAAGAAAAGTTCGGCAGCCAAATATATTTTAACAGCGATGAACTTAAAAAAATACCAGGAGTAATCAGTGTACAATTTAGAGGAATTAATAATGAAGTATTAGTTAAAAGTTTAGCTCCTTATGTAGCAGTATCTACTGGTTCTGCCTGCAGCTCAAGTAAACCTTCACATGTTCTTGCAGCCATCGGTTTGACGATTGATGAAGTGAGGTCTACGGTGCGCATTTCATTATCTAGTTTTATTAAAAAAGAAGACCTAGATATTTTTAAACAACTATGAAGAGGGGGAATCTCCTCTTCTTTTTTATGATAATATTTCTCCGATTCTATAATATCTAATAACTGTTTTATTGCTGCCCTAGCCGAATTGCAGGTTTGGCTAACAACACCTGTTGCTTGACTCTCACTAGACCCAAATGTATTAATTTGCAAAGATTTCTAACCATTCCTATGGACTATGTTGTAGGAAGCATTTACTTCACTCTATACATTTGCGATTATACTTATTTTTGTAAACTCTGATTAATACCATGATAGAAGCTTCTTTTTATCCAGTTAATTATCACCTTTAGTATAAATTTATTTATTCAACTACTTCTATAATTAGGATTTTATCTTTGATTTTGCCATTTTCATGAGTTTTTTGCCGCCTTACCTCTTCTACCCTTACATATGTAACACCATGAATTTCTGCCAGAGCTAACTAGCTCCAAAACATCCGCTAACTCCTCTACAGCCTCTTCGTTATTTGTGGCATTCATATATTCTTCTAACTCTTCAAAAGTCTTTTTCTTGAGTTCATTTATGTATTTTTCTTCGGAAAGGATCCTTGTCTTAAGGTTCTTTCCACCCTCTTCTATAATATTGGGTATTAGATCACGGACTATTTTTTTATATATAGGCATGTTCTGCCTCCTAAAATTTAAACTTGTTATGTGTTTGTAAACAACCCAGTCAGGACCATTAAGAAAACCTTAGAACAAAAAGTTTAACAATTTTTTCAATTAGTATAAAATTGTTAGAAAAATAAACTTGAAAAGGTGATAAAGTGAGCCAATTATCCGAAATGTTATCAAATAATCATGATCAAAATATTGAAGAATTAAAAGAATTGCTTCGTATTCCAAGTATTAGTTCTTTATCCGAGCATAAAGAGGACATTCAAAAAGCAGCTTCTTGGATTACTAATAAATTAGAAAGAATTGGATTGGAACATGTTGAAATTGTTCAGACAAAAGGACATCCGATTATCTATGCGGACTGGCTTCATCAGGAAAACGCCCCAACAGTATTAGTATACGGTCATTATGACGTTCAGCCTGTTGATCCTATTCATTTGTGGGAAACACCTCCTTTTGAACCAACGATTCGTGACGAAAAGATTTTTGCCAGAGGGGCAACCGACGACAAAGGGCAGACATTTTTACATATCAAATCAGTGGAAACACTTTTGAAATTGGAAGGCAGACTACCGGTAAACGTTAAATTCTGTATCGAGGGGGAAGAAGAAATTGGAAGCCCTCATCTTCCGCAGTTTCTATCCGAAAATAAAGAAAAACTAGCCTGTGATGTGGCTGTGATTTCTGATTCAGATATGTGGGAACGAGGTGTCCCTGCCATTACCTATTCCTTAAGAGGTCTGTGTGCACTAGAAATTTCCCTAAAAACTGCAAACTCTGATTTGCATTCAGGTATGTTCGGCGGGGGTGTTCAAAACGCCAACCATCTATTGATTCAGCTCCTTTCCACTCTTCATGATTCAAAATGGTAAAGTACATGTTGACCATTTTTATGATGATGTCGTGGAACTGACAGAATTTGAAAAGGAACAAATTAAAGCATTGGGTTTTAATGAGGAAAAGTTGAAAAAATCATTGGGGCTCACAGATTTAACGGGAGGGTGGGGAAAACAATTTTCCTTACCCTGAGAGAATCAGTTCCCGTCCAACATTAGAAATTAACGGTTTATGGGGCGGTTTCCAGGGAGAAGGAACAAAAACGGTCATCCCGAATGAGGCTCATGCCAAAATAACCTGCCGTTTGGTCCACAACCAAAATCCTGAAAAGATTCAAGGATTGATCAAAAAGCATTTGGAAGAACATGCTCCAAAAGGGTGTACAGTGAAAGTGTCGCTGCAGGATACAGGTAATCCTTTCCTAACACCTATTGACAGTCCAATGATCCAAAAAGCAGCAGAAGCTTATCAAAACGTTTACGGGAAAGCACCTGTATACAAAAGAGAAGGCGGTTCAATTCCTATTGTATCGGACTTCAGCCAATCCCTAAATGCACCTGTCGTCTTAATGGGATTCGGTTTACCAGACGAGAATCTTCATGCTCCCAATGAACATTTTAACTTAGAAAACTTTGATAAAGGGATATTGACCATTTGTTCCTTTTTAGAACTTCTTAAAAAGTAGGATGTCTTTCTGTTGGGGTAAAAATTTGCAAGACCTTGAGGGCTTTGTCAAAATGGAAGTGCCAGGATCAAGTGGCAAAAGTAATTCTTACGAATCAACAAAATAATTCCATGGAGAGAACCACCGACAGAGGTGGTTCTCTTTTTTCAGTACGGACTGGTATCCCTGAATATACAAGTTCTCATAAAAACCAGCGCAGCATAAACGATTATTCAAAGAACGATCAAAGGCACTCCCGCTAAAGCAATGACCGTCTTCTTCCTTTTCCTGAAAGTGCAAAGATAATAAGGATATTCGTCCGTGCTTGCCACTATGCTGCCATTGTCTCCCCTCCCTAAAGACAACAAAGCTTCCCCTTAGGAAACTCGCTCCCAACACTTACGCGTTCTGAAACCTTCAGACCGTATTCACAATGAGTTCCGAACTGCATTCCGAACTGCTCAGAACATATTCACAATGGTTCCGAACTGCATTCCGAACTGCTCAGAACATACTCACAATGCGTTCCGAACTGCATTCCGAACTGCTCAGAACCTCATATATCCAGAAAAATTGCCCTCATTGCATAGATGCAATGAGGGCAGCCTGAAGGAAATTTAGGGCGATTCAATCGTTGTCGTCATAAAATTTGTCCCCGCCCTGGCCGATTGGAGGACGCACATAAGAATCGTAGCCGGTAGGATGGTCTCATGATTTCAATACAGCTCCAATCTCTGAAGACGTTCGTTTCGATCCGATACATAAGCCTTGCCTATTTTCGGAAGCCTCGTCATATCGATCGTGGCAGCCATTGCCCGGGAAAACGGCCCTACATAATTGAACCTGTTTAGTCTTAATATGAACTGTCTCCCTTAAGCAATTGACGTGGGCGGACCAAATATAGTCGTATATCCGCTTATCGATTTTAAGATGCGTTCTGCCTCTTCATTGTTCATTGAACCATATCTTTCAACTGCATCAACGATTTTTGGGAATAAGTGGACATCCCCGGCACTCGCAAAACCAGCTATTCCAGGAAAGGATAGAACAAAGTGTACACAAGCATCTATAATTTCTTGTTGATCAAACGGCTCGTACCACGTTGCATAGCGACGCTCTTGTCCCTCTACCCATGGAGCCTTTGCAATTGCTTTAATGACCCTCACTGCCGTGTTTTGGTTGTTTGCCTCTTTCATTAATGCATCGAAGGATTCTCGATATTCAGGCAAAGAATACATATAATAATTCAGGGGAAGCAATACCGTTTCAAATGGGAATCTCTTCAATGCCTCTAAATGGGTAACGGCAGCCTGATGTCCGTGACCTGTTATACCGATTGCTTTTACTATCCCTTCTTCTTTTGCTTCTATGGCAGCTTCCAACGCACCTCCCTTTACTGTACATTTATTGAGCTCCTCGATAGTACCCACTGCATGTAATTGAAGTAAATCAACTGAATCAACCTGCATCCGTTCTAAAGAACGATAAATTTCTGCTTTCGCTTTTTCTTTCGTCCGCTCTCCCGTTTTAGTAGCAAGAAAAATGTCGTTACGAACTTTGCTTATAATTGGCCCTAATCGAATTTCTGCATTCCCATAGTCAGCAGCTGTATCAAAATGGCTCACTCCATGTTCTAAAGCGAAGGATATCGACTTATCTGCTTCTTCTTGTGTAACATTTCCTAAACTTGCTGCTCCAAACATAACGGCAGACCCTTCATAATCTAAACGACCAATTTTTCTCTTTAACATTGGTAACACTCCTTTATTTATAAGTTGCGTAAGAGGAGTAACTAAAAATCTAGCAATTCCTAATACGCCATTCCTAAATTCAGACGAGAGATCAAATTTTCAGAGAATCAATAATTTATCAATAAGAAGTTCAAATTGCTAAGATGGGTTTCTTGAAAAAATTTATATTTGTATGTCTTCCTCCTACCATTAACCGTTTACTCATAACTAATTCTAAGAAAACAATCAGATATCCTGCTTAACTAACTTGTCCAATATTCTATAAAAAGAGAATAGTTAGCTGGGTAAGTTGCCCACATTATGCAAGATACAGGGAGCTTGGAATTTGTCCACTTTATAAGTTACGGTTAGTTTGTTTTAAGGATGAATTGGTTCAAATATCCCATTAAAAATATTATCTCGTTTTTTAACCAGAAACTTGGGTTGGGTAATCAGTGGAATTTAATACAGAAATGCCTTGGTGCATTCTTTTTGTTGTTTCATATAAACTAAATTATCATGAGTTCCCCTGTCTCTTCACTCAAGATAGAAGGAATGAGCGGTTACACTCATTCCTTTTTCAAAAAAATAGTATATTTAAAAAATTCTTTGCTTACCCAAAAGCATTTTATTGGTTTTTATATGCTAGATTCGCATAAATCTCAACCATCGCAGCCTGCTCAATAAGCGGCACAGACTTTTGAGGATCCCGCTGGAATAAACCCGTTTCCGGATTTCTTACGGTATCCCACATCTTATCCGCATAGGCTTGGGTATATTTTCTATATTTATTATTGTGTTTGACTGAATCCAATAGTTGCAGGTTTTCAAAGAAGATGGCGTTGAATTCTGGAGGATTCTTGTAAAGCTGAGTGTCGCCATAATATTGGAGTGACTTCTCTGCCAGGGTTTCTGCCCGCTCCAGATACTTCTTATCACCTGTTGTTAGATAGAAAAGAACGTTTGCCCCTATCATCATTCCCTGGTTGTAGGTCCACTGAGTTTTCTCGATATTGCCTTTTAGATCTACATGATCCCAATACAAGCCGTTTGGTGCAAGCATGGAATTGTTGACCCAGTCATAGGCTTTTTTTGCCCAGTCAAAATAGTATGGATCACCGGTGATTTGGTATAGATATAGCCCGATCTGTGCCACAGGCGCATTGGAAATCGTGTTCCGGTCCTGGCTCCATGGTGCCTGTGTCCAGAATACTCCGCCCGGATAAGGATGTGATGGGTCAGTGTCCCACCCAAAAACCTGCAGTTTAAAGATATCCTTGGCCCGCTGTAATGCGGACTGGTCACCTGTTAATTGATACAGCTTGAGAAAATTAAGAGCGATCCAGTCATTGTCATCATAAAATTTATCTCCACCCTGGCCGATTGGAGGACGAACATAAGAATCGTAGCCAGCAGGATTGGTCTCATGATTCCAATACAAATCCAATCCCTGGAGACGTTCGTTTCGATCCGATACATAAGCCTTCCCTATTTTCGGAAGCCTCGTCATATCGATCGTGGCAGCCATAGCCCGGGAAAACGGCCATACATAAGAGTAAGGATTTCCTCCATGACGGGGATATTCCTCTGTATAAAGCTTCGCACTGGGCTGATAGAAATACTTCTGCAGTGATTCATAAGTGGCAATGGCTCTCATTGTATTTTTCTTTTGATGGGACGCTGCAAGTGTAGATGTACCAGGAGCCGCCAATAGCGTGATCATTGCAACTAGAGTAAGTACCAAACAGGTTTTAAGAAATTTTGGCATGCTTCTTCCTCCTCCTTTGATTGTTATGATTTTTCTGTGATGTGTTCTATTTGAATAGACACCACCCCCTTTATGGTCATAACAAAAAAGGTACAGGTCATTCTTAACTCAGAAAAAGAGGGAGACATCCCCGTTTTTGTATTCTCGGCGATGCTCCCTTAGTTTTTCTCTTAGATACCTATTTCACTTTCACTATAAAAGTCTTAATCTCATAAGGCTTGATATCAAACACAAACCCTTTGTTTTCCTGAACCTCAGAGATGTTTCTCTCCATCAAGTCACATTCCTGCCATGATTGAATATTCATATCACTTTCAAGCTCCACTTTTCCTCTTGCACCTGCAAATTCGTGAAGACGGATGATAAGAGCATCATCGCTTTCTGCCTTTTTTACTGTATCCACCATCACATTTGGAGCTGAGACGCTGAACAGGGAGACACTTTGTGTCTGTCCTTCTACGTAGCTCAGCGGATTGTTAAGCTCCCAGGCATGGCGTACGGTATTTCCTTCATACCAGCTGCCTTCATGAGGTAGCAGGGAGTACGTAAACAGATGCTCACCCTGGTCTGCTTTGATATCCGGATAGGTAGCGGATTTTAACAGAGTCAGGCGCATGACGTTGTCCTTGATGTCATGGCCGTATTTGCAGTCGTTCAGCAAACTCACCCCATAATCTCTTTCAGAGAGGTCTGCCCACTGATGGCCGACAGTTTCGAAGCGGGCGTAATCCCAGCTTGTGTTCCAGTGAGTCGGGCGTTTCACATTTCCGAACTGAATATCGTAGGTTGCCTCTGTTGCCCGGATTTCGACAGGGAAAGCGACCTTCAGCAGTTGGTCCTGTTCATGCCAATCTACCTTTGTTTCAAAATCGATCCGCGGATTGTCTGCATATAAGACCATTTTTTGAGAGATATCCGATTTTGAGTACGCCCACTTAAACTCCACTACACAGCGGACCGGACCGTTTTCAATGATCTTGGCATCCTGCAGGCTCGAAATCTCCTTCATCTTTTCCTGGTAATACAGATCGATATCCCAGGCATCAAAGCGCATCGGCTTATCCTCAAAAACCTGGAACACATTGCCGCGTGCATGCGATGCTAACACATTCCGTTCATTTTTCTTGTCAAAGATTTTGGTCAGCTGGCCGTTGTCATTCCATGAAATCTCATAATAATGGGATGACACTCCATTTTCAGATACAGTGAATGTTGAAGCCGCTCCATTTGTGCCCTGTTCATAGCGGATCGTGCTCTTTCCAAGGGACGGCACATCATCCACTTTGACAAGCCATTCTCCATCAGCCGTCTTCTGGGCATCGAGTGCGTCTCCTCTTTCGTTCTTCCATACCAATTCACCAGCTGCTTTTGTGTTGATTTTCACGAGATCATTCCGATTCCACGAAGAGGAATTATAAACCGAAATCGAGCTGCTGCCATCATTCTCAGCGATGGACTGGGAAGCGGCATTCCAGGCACCCGCTGCAAGCTCATGCGCTTCGGCGTACTCGATCCTGCTGTCTTCATATACCTCGGTGATGGAGGATCCCGGAATGATGTCATGGAATTGGTTACGTAAGACGATTTTCCAGCTTTCCTCCAGATCCTGTACCGGATAATAGGACCATGAGCCCTTAATGACACTGTTCAAGGCATTCAGCCATTCGGTTTCACGCAGCAGGAGCTCCATTTTACGGTTCATTCGTTTATTGTATGCCTGTGAGGTATAGGTTCCGCGGTGGTACTCCAGATAGAGCTCGCCATCCCACAGGTGGACATATTGATCGGTGTTTTCCACCGTCTCATGCAGGCGCTGGAAGAATTCGTCGGCTCTGCCTGTTTTCACAGCCGGCAGGCCAGGCATTTTATCCAGCTTTCTTCTCATTTCAAGCATTTCCCGGTTAACCCCGCCTCCGCCGTCTCCGTAGCCATAGGAAAGCAGGAGCTCCTGGTTCACGCCTTTATCACGGTACGCCTCCCAGATTCCTTTGACAGAACGAGGGGTGATCTGGCCGTTGTATGTATAAAACCAGCGGTCATCCTCAGGAGTCGTGATGAAATGAGTCAAGATTTCCGTGCCGTCGATGCCTCTCCATTTGAAGGTATCATGGGGCATCCGGTTGTACTGGCTCCAGCTGATTTTTGTGGTCATGAAGGTTTTGATGCCTGACTTCACCAAAATCTGCGGCAGGGCCCAGCTGTAGCCGAACACATCCGGAAGCCATAAGTACTCGCATTCCTTCCCGAAGTTTTCGCGGAAGAACTTAGTGCCTAACAGCAGCTGGCGTACGAGCGATTCTCCAGATGTCAGGTTGCAGTCGGCTTCCAGCCACATCCCGCCTTCTGTTTCCCAGCGCCCTTCCTTCACCCTTTTTTCGATCTGCTCATAAATTTCCGGATAATCGGTTTTGATATAATCATATAATTGCGGCTGTGTCTGCAGGAATACGTAATCCGGGTACTGCTCCATCTGCCGGAGGACGGTGGAAAACGAGCGCGCCGCTTTTTCCCTTGTATGCTTCAGCCGCCACAGCCATGCCACATCGATGTGGGTGTGTCCAATGGCTGTCACGGTTACCGGGTAATTTTGTGGCATCTGCTCGATTTCTGCATTCAGGAGCGATTGCGCCTCGTAAAGAGAGTCATAGAATCGTTCTGAACCGGCATCCGACCAGTCTACTAAAAGAAAGGCACGGTCCAATGCGTTTAACAAGGTCTGCCTCTCAGGCTGGTTTTCCTCCAGATACTTCACCGTTTCCAGTCCTGCTTTTGCGGTGTAATAGAGATCGTCTGCCTTTTCATCCAGACAGGCGATAAAGGCCTTTTTCAATTGATGCTCCTGCAGCGTCGGCTTCCCTCCGCCTTCAAGCCCTGACCAAAGCCTGAAGCACAGGTCGATGCTTGTACCTGCGAGACTCCCATCCAGGAACACCTCCTGGTGGTTCATGTCTACGCCCTGATAGGGCTTGCCGTTTACATACAGCAGGGACTCAAATCCTGAGTTATTCCCGCCGCCTGTTTTTCCGAAATCAAAGACACCGACAATCTTCTGCTGTTCCCACTGCTCTGGGATAGAGACCGCCGTTTTCAGCCAGATATACTGGTCGCGTCCTTCCCAGCGGTCGCGGACATTCATGGTCCCCCATTCCCCGCTCTCAGGAGGTCTTTCGGAAATGTTTCCTTCTTGATCCTCAAGCGCCTGAAACGACAATATCGGCTGAGTATTCCTATAACGATATGAATCTAGTTCCTCTATACGGCGTTCTAGTTTATCAACGGTCCAAAACATGTAAACACTCCTTTAGATTGAAATTATCCTTTAGATGCTCCGCCGAGGCTGAAGCCTGTAGACATAAACTTCTGTGAAAAAATATATAAGATGACCGAAGGCATCGTATAAACCATGGAAAAAGCGGCAAGCTTCCCGTATTCGATCATTCCAAAGCTTCCGAAGAACTGGAAAATGGTGACCGAAGCAGGAAATTTATCAGGTGTCTGGATTAAAATATAAGGTACGAAAAAGTTTCCCCAGCTTCCTGAAAAAGTAAAGATCGCTACTGTACAAATGCCGGGGATCATAAGAGGTGCGACCACCCTCCTTAATCCTGCCCAGACGGAGGCGCCGTCAATCCACGCGGATTCCTCCAATTCCAGGGGTACAGAATCCATGAAGTTTTTCATCATCCAAATAGCATAAGGAAGTCCAGATGCCGTCAAAAACAGGATGGTCCCAATGAGGGAATCCTGCATATTCAGATAAATGAAGAGCTGGTAAACAGGCACCATGACCGCCGTGATTGGCAGAGCCGTCATGAACAAGATGGTGTACATAAACGGTTTCTTAAATTTCAGAGCATATCGTGACAGCGGATAGGCGGCCATAATGGCGACCAATACCACCAGCACAGCCTGCCCCACTGAGATGAACAGCCCGATTCCAAAAGAACGGATATTTGCTGGATCCGCAAAAATGGACGTGAAGTTCTCAAAAGTAAAGGAGCTTGGCATTTTCAAAGCCTGCTGGGCATTGGGATCAAATGATGCGAATAACACCCATAAAAGCGGCAGGATAAACATGATCCCAAGGATTGTTAGGATTACATATGGAACGACTTTTTCAGTTTTATAACGGTTCATGGTTATCCCTCCCTTAAATTTCAACCTTCATGGATCGCATATAAATCAGGCTCGCTCCGATTCCAATGACAAGCAGGATCAGGGAAATCGCTGTCCCATAGCCAAGCTGGTAATTTACAAACGCCTGGTTGTACATAAAAATAGGGAGAGTCTGTGTAGACGTACCCGGCCCCCCGCCCGTCATGGCAAAAATCAGGGTAAACACTCCCAATGTCTGGAGAGTAACTAATATCATATTGGTGACGATGGATCCCTTGACCATGGGCAGGACGATGCGAAACAAGACTTGGAACCGGTTCGCTCCATCTATCACCGCCGCCTCTTCCACACTTTTGGGAACATCATCCAGGGCTGCCTGGAAAACGAGCATCGAAAAGGCTGTTCCGTGCCAGATATTCGCAATGACGACACTCACCATCGGGAAGGTATACATCCAGGTGACCGGCTTTAACCCTATTTGCTGCAGGATCATATTCAGAGTTCCGTTATCACTTAAGAAGGCTACCCAGCAAAAAGCGACCACAATTTCCGGTGTCACCCAGCCGGCAAGGACGATGATGCCGATGATGCGGCGGAACGTTTTGTTTTTCTCCTTCATCAGGACAGCCAGGATGAATCCTAATACCTGCTGCCCAATGACGGCAGATAAAAGGAGGAACACCATCGTTTTGACCACACTGATACGGAAATTCGGATCCTGGAACATGGTTAAGAAGTTCTGGAATCCTATAAACTCGACACTCTTTGCTTGTGTCCCTGTTAAAGAAAGATTCGTAAAAGCGAAATAAAAGGTCAGTAATATAGGACCGACAAAGAAAATAAGCAATAAGATCCAGGCTGGCAGCAGGAAGAGAACTGACTTTAAAAGAGTATGATCCTTTTTGGTTTTCTGCTTGACCGTGACGCCAGGTGACACAACTGTATTTGTACTCATTTCACACCCCGTCCTAAGATTTTTTAGAGGAAGGCTGCCTTTTTAACGCGGCAGCCTCTTATTTTATTTTTCGATCACATTATCCTCACCGACAATTTTGGTGACATTGCTCTGGTACTGCTTGGCAGCTTCCTCTGGGGTGATTTTATCTGTGACAACGCCTTCGACAAGTGATTGAATCTGCGTAGATACAGTAGGATATTTATCAACAGCCGGGCGGAAATGAGTGAAGCTCAAAAATTCGGTAGCTTCTTTAAACATCGGGATTTCCTGATAGGATTGTTCTTTTGCTACATCATCTCGGGGAGTTAGATTTCGTTCTTTCTGAAGAAGAGACAGGTTGTTTTCCTTGCTGGATGCTAGCTTAATGAAGTCCCACGCTGCATCTTTATTTTTAGAATTTTTTGGAATGGAGAGCGCCCATCCGCCGGACATGGTCGTAGTGCCGGGAGCCTGGCCTTTTTGGGTCGGCATGGCTGCAAATCCTAAGGTCTTAAAGGCATCAGGCCACGGTGCAGCACCCGACTCGCCCCAGTTACCAGTCTGCCAGAATCCGTCCAGACCAATGGCAAGCTTACCTTTAGGCATCAGCTGCTGGTACGCAACAGCACCGCCTGTTCCATTCAGTACCTGGGAAAGACTAGGACCCAGTTTGTTCTCGTATACCGTATCAATAAATTTAAAGGAATCTGTAAGGCCCTGGCCTTTTACCACCCATTTCTTCGAGTCGTTGTCATATAGCCAGGTGTCCGTACCAGACAGGAGCATTTCAAAGGTCTGCATGGAGGTTGCTTCCCCTGTTGCTTTTCCAGAGTTCATCCATAGGGGAGTCACACCAGGCAGTTTGTCTTTGATGGTCTCTGCCGCTTGGAGGATATCATCCCAAGATTTAGGCTCCCAGGGAACAGGAAGCCCCGCTTTTTTGAATAGATCCTTGTTGTACCAGAGTCCCCTTGAGTCGGTGTTATAAGGCACTCCGTACGTTTTTCCGTCCTGGGCAATGACACCCTGTTTAACGCTGTCATTATAATTGCTCCAGTCACTCCAGTCCTTGATCCTATCATCAAGCGGTTCCAGATAGCCGGCGCTCGCATCGGAATTGACCATAAACGTGTCCTCTGTCACAATGTCAGGTGCCGTATTCTTTGACTTCAGCATTAAGGCCACCTTTGCAAAATAGTCACCCTCCGAAACATTGAGCGGTGCGAGTTTTACATCCACCTTTGGATGGTCTTTCTCGAACTCTGGAATAATTTCCTTATTAAGCCAGTCTGTCAGTCCTTTATTGGTTCCTCCGCCTGACCGGTATGTAATTTTAATCTCTTGTTTTCCCTTGCTGTCAGTGGACGAGCTCTCATTGGAACACGCGGCACTCAGCAGCATGCTGCCGCCAATGACGGAAACAGCCGCAATTTTCGTGAACATCTTTTTTTTCATGAATTTCTCCCCTATACTCAATATTTTTTTAAATCTGTAAGCGGTTTCAGGTTGAAATAAAAAAATAAGATCACTTCACTTACCTGCTTTGTAATCTCCCTTCGCTTTAATATGCTTTTAGAATAAATGGTATATTTGGTATATGTCAATATGTTAATTGAAAATTTTAAATATTTTATTAATTAATGAGTATATTGCTTTCCCACTTGGTACTAAAGCCTCAATTTATTTCGATGTGTTATCAAATCCGGATGACTAAAAACATTGTCAGAATTTTTTTATAATGATATATTTGATATATCATTTTGGCGTTATTAGGATGTGAGGATAAACATGGAACTACCATTATACGAAAAAATTTATTTGGATTTATTAAATCAGATTGAGACAGAGCAGCTGAAGCCAGGAGATCAGCTCCCAACAGAGAAAGAATTGGCAAACCAATATCAAGTCAGCAGAATCACCTCAAAAAAAGCGGTTGAGAAATTAGTTCAGATTGGGGCAATCGAACGTATCCGCGGGAGGGGATCTTATGTATCTAAGACAATTCCGGACTTGGGTACGCTCGATGCGAAAAGTAAATCAGCCCAGAGGGACCTTCCGGAAGAAGAACCTAATGGATTAATCGCCCTTATTATCCCTGACTTCTTCAAGGACAGCTTTGGAAGAAGCATCATGAAAAATATTGAGAAGCGCTGCGCCGAAAAGAGTTACAATTTAGTGGTGAAGCTGACATATGGAAGCCAGGAAGAGGAAGATGAGGCCATCAATACGATGGTCCAGCTCGGAGTAAAAGGCATCCTGATTTACCCAGTCAACGGACAGCATTACACCAACAGCATCCTGAGATTGGTACTCGAGGGTTTTCCTCTCGTATTAATAGATCGATATCTCAAAGGAATCCCAGTCTGTTCCGTGTACACTGATAACAAGAAAGCGGCCCAAAACCTGACCGAATTTCTGTTTATACAAGGTCATGATCATATTGCTTTTGTATCGCCCCCTGAGGAAGATACCTCCTCCATCGAAGAACGAATTCAGGGATTTCAATCAGCCTATTTGCAAAAAGGCATTGCTGTCAGTCCGGATCTACTTCTAACAGAAATGTTCAGTACATTGCCGACCTTTGAAAAGTCAGATGAGTTCCACGAAGACCTGATCAAACTCCGGAAGTTCATCGAGGAAAATTCACATGTGACAGCCTTCATCGCATGTGAATATGAAATCGCCTCCGTGCTCGCCCATGTCCTGAAATCGCTTGGAAAATCCATACCAAACGATTACGCCATCGCCTGCTTTGACCATCCCGGCTGGTTCTATAATGATATGATCTTTACTCATATCAAACAGGATGAAGCGGCAATCGCAGTAACATCAGTAGACTTGCTTCTGCAGCAAATCAAAGGGGAATCTGTACCAGTTAAAAATATGGTAGAGTTCACTCTTGTCGAGGGGAATACGGTTTAATAAGCCTTATCCATTTTGTCTGGCTAGAAAAATGTAGACACATCTAAATTTTCATAAACCATCTCTCTTCTTTTTCCTTATGACCAAGCAATGATTGGAGAGACTAAGTAATTCTAGAGAACTTTAATCAGCATACAAAAAAGCTTGAGGCGATTAAAATATCCTCAAGCTTTTTGCTCTCTGAATTGATCATTTAATAAATGTCATGCTAAAATATAAGATCTTTTCAAGGAGTTCGTGATTATTCATCTTCTGTTTACTAAATAAATTCTGAAAATAGGACATTAGCTCTTCTTCACGTAGTAAAAGTGATTTATCTATTTAGTAAGGAAGTGCACTGCCCACCAAATTTCTTATGATCAATGCCGTCACAAAGTAAGCGGTCTTATGCTCTCGATCATATTGGTCGACTTCTATTGGATATTTCTCTTCATCTATGGGCGTTTCTCTCATTACGTCAGTGGCATAATAATCAAATTTTTTATTGCGTTCCTTCAGTAATTGAGATAGGTCATGTAGAGTAAAGCGGGAGTAAACAAATTCAAGGAATTCAAGGAATTCAGGGGATAAGTACCACTTTTCTATCCACGGGTGAAATTCCCGGGGGCCTAGCTTTCCCGCTTTTTCTTCAAAAAAAGGGTTGACCTTCTCTAAGATTCGTTTATTTACCCGCAGCTCTTTGCCTATCAAAATTATCTCATTGAGGAGTTCCTCATTCGCCATCTTCTTTCTGCTGAATAATCTCAGGAATAAAGACATATGCCGCCCCCTAAATCTTATAAAATTTTTTCTTACAGTAATAAGCACCCAGCAAGAGACTGAGTGCTTATTACAAATTTAATATGGAAGAGAATTCGCCACAATATCACGGATCATAAGTGCGGTCACGAAGTAAGCAGTTCGGTACTCCTCCACGAATTGATCTACTTCGATAGGGTACTTCTCTTCATCTATGAGTGTTTCGCTCATGACATCATTTGCGTAATAGTCATACTTATCATTGCGCTGCCCGGCCAGTTGAGAGAGGTCTTCCAGAGTGAAATGAATATACACAAATTCAAGCAGCTGCGGTGAGTAATGCCACTCATCAATCCAAGGATGGAATTCCCGCGGGCCAAGCTCTCCTGCTTTCTCTTTGAAAAAAGAATTGGCTTTTCTTAGAATTAGCTCGGGCAATCCTAGTTCCCTGCCTCTGCTCATGAGTTTTTTCAGTAACTCATCATTTTCTAATTTAGGTTTGCCGAACAATTTTTGAAAAAAAGACATGCCCCTTCTCCTTGCCTGTTAATGTTTTTTATCAGGTTTTATCTTTACTATTAATACGGTTAGTAAAGTAACTATCTCAAACCCTATAACCATAACTAAAATGGCAAACCATGCATCCTCGCTCCAGCGGTTAGAATTGATCAAAAACGCAATAACGACAAAGGCGACTACCATATTTCCTTTTATGAAAAAAGAAAGAGGGCTGCCTTGTGAGCGATGAACAACGTCGGTTTTGACTTCTGTTTTCAAATCTGGAATCCCCTTTTCTATTATTTGGTTATGTAGAATAATTGTTGCTTTTGAATGCTTATAACAATATGTATGTATTTGACTATTAATTCCGGCTTACGCCAGCACCATGGTTAATAGGATCATCTGCCACAATAAGAAGGCAAAGAAGGCAATGCTAAGCAGCCTGCTGAAGACAAAAGGAAGTCTGTATATGGCGTTCTGTGCATAATAATTCAGGCCGGAAAAGGCCAGGGCAATTACTTTAAAAAAATATGTACTTACTGAATCCTTTTCTTCAAATGCATTCAATTCATATAGGTAGAGGATCATCTTTGGCAAAAAGATAGAGAACAAGGCAAAAAGAGAGTTTACGAATAAAATGAGCCAAACATAACTGGTTGGCAGTGGAACATCTACACCAAGAAGCGTAGCGGCTAAAAGAGTTAACAAAATGATTCCAGCACCATAGCCAATAACTTTCTTCAATACAATCATCCTTACACTAATTTATAAAATAATCCGTCACGATCGAGAAAATTAAACTATTAAAATCTTGAATAGACATCGGCAGAACATATAATTCATTTTCTTCAACCTTATCATAATCCAGCAGCCAGATATAACTGTCTGTATTCAGAAAAAAGAATACCTGATTCATAGCCAGATAATCCTGCTCGAACTTCATTTCCATCAGGGAGGCATTATCAAATTCAAATCCATTCGCCTTAAAGTCCTCTAAGAAAATACGAAGTGAAAATGGCAGGTTCTCTGAGAGCAGCATGTCTGCGGACTCATCTGTGAGCTGATGAAGCTGATTATAAATGGTTTCATCCAGCTTAAGAGCCTCCAATTCATGAAATTCATGGGCAGAGATCCTCCCTCCGCCGCAAAAATTCTCCAGTACCTGCTTAAGTTCCTGATTCTTAATGATTTCAAGGCGGTGCTGTCCGTCGGCAATCATTTGCAGAAGCAGATTGTTCTGGTCCAGGTGGTGAATGAAGGTTACTTTCTGCCCTCTGATGATCCTTATTTTTTTCTTCGAATGCACAAGCAGGGTAATCAGGCTTTCCAATCCCTCCTCGATCATGGTTTCCCTCTGGTCGTTCCAGAAACCTTTCATTCGTAGGGAAGCCTCCGTTTCCTGCAGGAAACTAGTAAAGCCCTCTTCGCTTTCTAGTACATTCAAGTTATTTATGACATCATTGGCCATTGATTCATAGCCGCATAGAGCAAGAACAGAAGCAAGCTCGTTTGTAGTCAATGAGATTCCTTTCGTCGTCTCCATCGTTTTTCCTCCTATCCTTACCCTATCTGAATAATCCGGTTACGAAACCCGTTACAGAGTCTTTGGCGTCTGAGACAGAATCGGTGATATCCTTCACTTTATCCTCTGTCCATTTGCCTGCTTTTTCTCCCAATTCCTTCACTTTATCTTCCAATGCGATGGATGACACTATACCAACAGCGGCACCTACCATTCCCCCAATCAGGGTACCAGGGCCCGGGCAGATCATGGTGCCGATGGCTGCCCCTCCAGCAGTCAAACCGGCAACACCGACATCCATTCCAATACCTGCTACAGCACGCCCTGCTTTTTCAGAAGTGGATTTGTACTTATTGCCATCATTAAAGAATTCTGATCCATTCGTAATCAGAGACACGGCAACGCCTACATATGGAACTCGTTTGACCACACTCTTCAGCCCTTCAGCATGGGTAAACTGTTTTAATGTTGCGGGAACATCCACGGCAAACCGTTTATAGTTCTCCACCGCATCTTCTGCGAACTTCAGATTAGGAAAATGACTCTCTAGTATTTGTCTAAAACTTTGTCCGTTGGCGGAAGGATTGAATCCTACCAATTGCCGAAGCAGCCTGCTTGGTGCATTACGGTATTTCTTAAAATGATTCTGGATAAACGGAATCGGACTGGCACTTCCTGCTTTGATGATCTTATACAGAGCCGCTGCCAGAGGATCTGCATATTTGCCCTTTACCTGCTTCCAGCCATCCGTTGCCCGGATTGTGAAATTCCCTGCTCCATCCCTGACCAGCTCAAGCTTGTTGGTCAGCAAGATCCCTGCAGCGGATGCTCCAATCAAGGCATCCTTCACACCGGTGGTCTTCCCGAACTTATCCAGCCAGTCTGTAACCATCCCAAGGAACGTGGAGTCACCCTGCTCTATGGATAGTTCCAATGCGGAGTCTATCAGCTTCGAAATGGAGTCATTTTTCTCCAGATACGTGTTGATTTCATTCATAGTCTCTTTGCTTAGGTAGACACCGCCTCTGCTCCAGCCCTCGACCTTGGAAATGAACTGGCCGACTTCATCTAGGTTCTTTTGTACTTCTTTTAAGGACTTTCCTGCGTCGCTGTCCAGCTTATGGAGATTCTCTACTGTTTTCTGAGTATGTAAGTTTGCGCGGTTTAGCAGGGAATCCATTTTGCTGAAGCTTAATGGAGCTGAGCTCATAAGGTCGCTTACTTTTGAAAGCTCTTCGTTAATGGAATCAGAGATCGAACGGGCGATATTCTCAAATTTCTGGAGTGCCTGCTTAATATCATGCTCGATGAAGTCTTCGCGGACAACGCCGTTCCCAGTTTCGTAATCCGAGATTAGCTCTTTCATTTTCTTAAGTTCATCCATATATGTCTGCTGAAACTGGTTCAAGAGAAGGATGGCGGGTATATGTATGGTTGTGAAGTGGTCTTTGATGGCATTTCCGCCGCTTCCTTCAAGGGCGCTTCCGAGATCGATGACTTTATTGACAGCATCGCGGACATCCAGAATTTGTTCTTTTTCCTTTTTTTTCTGTTGCAGTGCCTGATCAATGCCTGCAAAAACTTCTGAAACATCTATCGCTTTCATCTTTGCCTCCCGCTGCTGATTTCTTTTCCAAGTTCCTCTTCAACTTGAATGAAATCCTGGATCTTTTGTAATGCATCCTGCTGAAACTGGGTAAGCAGGCGCTTGTAATTAGTCATAAGCTGATAGTAGGAGTTCTCGATCTCCTCTATGGCAGAAGCGAATTCCATGGAAGTATTGGCGAGGTTTGCGTCATGCTTTACCACTTCAAGTGTCTGAAGCCTGCTGTTCAGCTCTTGAAACGCTGCTGTTACTTCCTGCTCATTAATCTTTATTTCCATCTGTTTTCTCCTTAATTCGCTAATAAGTTTAGTTCAGAATGCATGGAAGTTATTCTAGAGCGGGCTGAGGAAATCAGATCCTCAAAATACAGGATCTTTGCATCCATATCGCTTAGAATGGCTTCCGTATCCTCACCGGACAGCAGATTATATTCGACTTCCATTTGACTGCGAATCTCTTCGAAGCTCTGTGCATGTCTGCCTGCCCAGGTCTGCGATGTCAGAATGGGCTCTTTCACCATATTCCTGTTTGCGTGAAATTCTCCCTGTTCACTGGAAATATGCGCATAAGAATTTCTTAAGCGCCTTACTTTTTCTTCGTAATCACGGACCAGCGATTCCAGCTGGCTGATTCCGCTGTTCAGGCTGTGCATCCGCGCCTCATTTTTCTCCATTTTTTAACCTCCTGTCCAAATAAGCAAACAAAAAGATATCTAAATTTTACCAAAGTGGCAATCATATAAAAATAGTACAATCCGGCTACATTTCTAAGCACATATGAGAATAGAATGATATTCAACCATTTTCCTTTTTCCAGATTTTTTAAGTTTTAAACCATTTACTTGAAATTATTTCTAAAATATTCCATACACTAAAATTTTTGTAATGATCTACTTTCTGTTATATCTATATATATTTCTTATTTTTCGATAAATAATGACATAAACTTTATGTTTTTGTATAATACTTGAAAAAATTAGGAGTTATAGAAATACTAATTTACAAGGATTGTAAAAGTTAGGATAATATTCCTATAGGAGGTGGAATGATTTTTATAAATAGTAAGAGTTCGTTGTGCAAAGGTAAATAAAAAAAGGGTTCTTGGGGGATGTATTATGGAAATGAGAAATAGCTATATTATTAATCAAGACACTGTTCTTATTAAGTCAGAATTTGATTCAAATGGTTATCACTGCTCCCAAGTTATTCAGGGAAAAGACACTTTCCTTGTTAGACAAAAGCCTTCAGAGATCCTGGATTACAGCATGATGCATTATGGCACTTCTGACCTCCAGGGCGGAATACGAACTGCCAGATACCTACTGGGAAATATCAGCATGTGCCCCATCTCCGTTTGTTCTCAGCTCGATTTCTACTGGTTCCCGCTTTACTCACCAAAGAATGAAAAATGCATTTGGCTTTCCCGCTCCCATGTCCTTAAACCTGAAAAACTTTCTCCTTTCAAAACTAGAGTACACTTAAAATTTGGTCATTCCTTTGAAGTTGATATAAAGATCAGCCGGTTTAAAGAAAAATATGGCCGGGCAACTGACTTGAAGCTCACCATCCAGGAACGTACGAAAAAGGTTGTGACTTATTTTTATGAACCGCATAGTGGCTTTCAACTCGTGAGTGAATCCGCCATAACTTACAAAACCCCGGAATTGTAATCTGGATTAGTTTTTGATTTTACATACTCAGAAATAATGAAAGGACCTGTTTTTATAAGGTCCTTTCAAGTTTCATATAACAAGCGCCGCCCGTAAGCTTAATAGATTGCTAGAATGGATAAATACAAACATATAACAGCCAAAGCAAAAAAAATCATAGAATTTACACGATTTCTTCGCAATTTAAAACCGTACACACCAAAAAAGATCGCAGCAGCTAATTTCGAAAGGCCTTGATAATCAGAATTTGCTGAAAAGAAGGAACTGCTAAAGACGAATGAAACCAACAAACATGTTAAAATCAATACTTTAAACCACAAAGGCTCCCGCAGGAATTGTTTATACATAAATTTGATCTGCTGCAGTACACTCTCACTCCCTTATATATCTTTATAGTTTACTTTAGCATATGGTGAGTTTTTGAAAAGTATTTCCTTCTAAGTTAGCTGGAGGCATCATAACAAACAGAGTCTGGGAACAGAATGTTATTAATAGTAAGAAGCAGGTTCGAAAGTGCTGCTACAGGTTGAATTATTGAGGAATGCTGCAATGTTGATTAAACAGCAGAGTTTTTATAAGAGTCCAAACAAAAACGCCTGGAAGATCCAAGCGTTTGTTTATTTTCTGCCGTGCTAATCTTTTCTAGGAGTCTGCCCGGTGGGTTCTTCTACCCTTATGTCCAGCAATTTGTTGTTTCTGAGGTTATGTCTTACTCTTACAATCGGTTTAATTCTTTTACTATTTTCAATTACATTGAATTGGAATGCATCTTCAACTGCGCCATTACCGAGGTCTTTGCGGCCTAAGTACTGGTAGTCTGTTACAGGTTCACCCGGATAGTCAGCCTGTATAACTGAGATGGCAATTTTGCCGTATTTCTCATAGTCTGTCTTTTGTGCAGATGCGTGGCCTGTCTGAAGCAAGAACAAAACTGCTGCAATAATGCCAAGAAATTTTTTCATAGTAAGCCTCCTGGTAAGTTCTTTTGCTTACTATGTGTTAAATTCCCTTTATTATTCTTATTCCATTAGGTTTCCCGCTGAGTTTTTAGCATGATTGTTAAAAAGTAAGATTAACTGTAAAATATTAGTAATACAATAATTCTACCCGATGAACTTAACGTGAACTGAATGATTTTTTTAGCTATTTTATATTAGAGGAGGATTAGAAAGTGAAAAAGATTTTACAAATATTATTCCCCCCTCGCAAAGAACAAGTACGTTTAAGTGATGTATTAGCCTTTATGTTTTCGTTCTTACTTTTTTATTTGATTGGATTAAATTGGACTAATAAAAATTTTCTATGGGTTGTACCTGCAATCCTGTTTCTATTAATCGCCCAGGCAGTGCTGGAGCCCTTATTTAAAACTTTGTTAAAACGAAAAAACATTGCAGTTAAGCGAGTATACTTCGGTATTCTAGTTGGTATTGTAGTTTTTACTGCTCTACGCTTTAATTAACTAATCCTATTAGGAGCTGGATAAATGAAGGTGGTTAAAGGTTTTGCTATTACACTGTTATTGATGGTTCCACTAATGGGCTGTAATACAAAAAGCTCAAATAGCAGTGATAAAGTATCATACACAGCTGATTTAATTGGTGAAAGCGAAAATAAAATATTTACGATAGCAGACCATGTGGAGGGCTATTATCAGTCTAAAGATAAAATGGCCTATGAAACCCATACATTCACGGTCACCTGGAAAAAAGGCACTCGCCCGCGGGATTTATCTGTGTACTTAAACTCATATCAAATGGATGGAAACTCATATAAGCTGAACGGAAACGATTCTTCTAACATAGATGTGAAATTCTATGACAACGAAGCAAAAGGTGTAAAAGTGTTAGATTACCAGTTCAATAAAGTTCACCCTACGGATATGGACCATTTAAAGGCTTCTATAGATATTGTAGATAACGGCAATATTATAACCGATAATGTAATATTAACGAAGTAAGCTTTGACCATGTCCTCCCTACTGGTTAATCCCCTTAGTTTAGACAGCTCTTGCTGGCTTCCAATTTTATCGTGATCCGTTCGGCCGAATTTGATTCGTTTTGATTTTCAATCAATCCTTGCAACGATGACTCTGTTTAAGGGAGGAAATGAATTGATTGAGACAATGATGAAAATAATGCAATGGGTAGCTTTGAATATAATGCCATTTCTTTGTATTACATTTATTCTAAATTGTGTAAGTTTAGCAAAAAAGATTAAAAAAGGTGATGAAAACACTGCAAAAAACACGATTTGGGTAACAATAACCTTTACTCTTATCATGTACTCATTAATAAGCACAGCTTATTGATCAAACGCGTGCGTTAGTTGATAACCGTGTGTGGTAAGGATGGAACATCATCTATCCGTGTGTGATACAAACAGCGAAAAATTTGCATGTCTTATAACATTTTGGGACTATCTGCAAAATCATCCAAAGCCTTCACGGATTATGGCCATTTAAAAGACTTTAGCAAGAACCTCAAAAGACCAGGCGGCTTATACCGCGGTAAGACAAAGTTTATTCATGCCATAGTAAGTAAGGCTTATATCAAATTAATCGCTAATGATTCATCTTAAATATCCAATAAAATAAGAAGCAGCCATATAGAATGAATGCAAAAAAGCTGAACCAATATATTCTCGTCTCAGCACGAATAGGTGTCCGATACTTAGCGGAAACAAAAAATTCGCCAATATGGTCAAATACCCGGGAGTAAACCCAATATAAAGAAAAGGAATCCCAATAATCCCACCCGTTACTAAAGCGAATAAAGCCCCAATAATCTTTTAACAAGACTTCGATGGAAAATATAAAGATCAAAACACTATAAAAAAAGGGAAAGGTGTGCTTTTTGGGCCTGAACCGAATCAAAAACAATACCAGGAAGCTAAAAGATATGGCGACCGCTGGCATGACCTGGAACAATGGAAGAACAAAACGATAATAATGCAGTACATAAAATAAATAACATAAGCTCGACGAAAACATAAGGCTTATGATCAAAACAAGCCCATAGCGAACCCAATCTTTTTTGAGGATATATATACAGCCCAGCCCGTTAATCATAATGGCCGCAGTTAATATTATGTAATGAATGTCCAATTGGCCCATTTACCTGACTCCTGTATGTTTTCTATTCTTTTAGTTTTGTTTAATACAAGCATTTCATACCGTTCTTTTTCTGCACAAAAAAACAAGCCTTGATTATACACAAGGCTTGTATAGTCAATAATAGTTATTTACTTGTATGACAGCTGCAATGCCATCCTGTTCCAAATAAGAGAATTTAATATTTAAACTGTCCGGTCCAAATAGATGATATTCCTGCAAATAATCGGCCACCGCATCAATTATATCCTGTTCATTAAATCGCAGCGTTCGGCCATGTGCTAAAGATGATGCTGAAAAACCGGACTCCAGGTCATATCCTATATCTGCCTGCACTTGTTCGGGAGTTATGTTCTCCCGCAATGAGGTGTACACACAAATGCTGTCTATCAGGTCCTGTTCGTTAAAAAGTATTTCCATCTCTTTAGCTCCTTAATAATATCTTCTGTTTCTTGAGAATAATCTTCTGAACAACTTGAAGACTACTACAATCAACAAAATATCCAATAAAATCCCGAAAAACGAAAATCCATGTGAGGCTCCGTAATACGTACCCCCAAACGGGTGAAACATGTGAGCTAAAAATGCTCCCGCACCAAATGCCGCTGCATGAGAGAAGAAACTCCCAGTTCCTGATCGTCTCGGAATTTGAGACCGGTTATAAGTGGATCCTTTTGTTACACTTCTGGATGGTGCTCTGTATCCTGAATTATAGCTCCCGCTGCTTCTTGATGGCGTTCTATATCCTGAATTATAGCTGCCGCGTGATCTGCTTCTTGTTTGAATAACAGTTGAAGAACTTTCAGTCGTATAACTATGGCTTGTGGATTTACTGCCGCTGAAACTTCTTGCTTCTGTCATGTCTGGAATCGCTAATGTAAATACCAGCATACATACAACCATTATTTTTTTCATCCGTGTATCCCCTCTCTAGCTGCTTTAAGGGGTAATTACCCGTTTTGAATTCGTTGTATTCTTATAATCCAAAATTTCGATGGTCTTTAAGCTGCAGGAAGAAGTAATCCCATTACTTTTTCATAAAAAAACAACCGGCGGCGGTTGCTTTGTTGTTTTATTTATATCAGCGGTCTCCCGGCATCCGGTGAGAGATTCGGATCTCCCTGGGCAATAATAAATGCTGGTTCACTTTCATTTTGTTCACGGTTATCATCAGATGCGTTTACCTTTTCCTTATCCGCTTGCTGCTCAGGCTGATTTTCGTTTTGCAAAACTAACACCACCTTTTTACGGGATAGTGTTTCTTTAACAAACTGTTTTATTCTCGAATCATAACTTCAAAAAAAAGAGAAGCAATTTATATTACTCCTCTTCCTCCTCTTCTTCAAAATGATCCTCATCAATTAAATGCTGCCAATTAGGTGTAGTCATGTTTTCCCATAAGCGTTCTTTCAGGCTCAATTCAGAACACCTCCTCTAATTGATTTTGTTCAATATAAATACCCACTTTCACCATTATGAATCATGGCAGTATTTGGTGCCTGCCTCCTCTAATAATCCAAACTCTTTATATGTTGGTTGAATGACTATAGCTGCCGTATATCCTATACATACTACACCGTTACCTCCACAAGAAAAACCGCTTTTTAGGCAGCTCTATCTTTAAGAATTCCATCTTTTATATCATTCCCTCCTTATTAGTTTCGGAAAGAAACCATTCTCTTTGTGTCAATTTAGGGGTTATTGTTCAGACTTCTCTTCCACAGGTGTCATTAAAACCAATATAATCCCTAGGACAAAATTACGGACTCTTGTGCTATTTAATGAATTAGATTTTTCTTTTGGGGAATAAAAAGAATAGATTTCGTATTTATAAAGGGGACTAATTATATGGAAGATCTGGGTTTACTCATTATTCGTCTAATGATAGGATTTGTATTTCTTTATTATGGTTCCCAAAAGCTTTTCGGCTGGTTTGGCGGCCATGGCATAGCGGGAACTGGAGGCTGGTTTGAATCCATTGGGATAAAGCCAGGTAAAGCTATTGCAGCATTTAGTGGGATTGCGGAGTTATTGGCAGGAATTTTATTTATTTTGGGAATATTTTTACCACTTGGTGCACTTCTAATTGCTTTAGTAATGATGGGCTCTATTGTAAAGGTCCATGGGCCCAAAGGCTTCTCCGTTACAGCCGGAGGATTCGAATACAATTTATTTTTGATTGTCGTCTCGATCGGTATAGCATTGATTGGGCCCGGAGATTATTCATTGGGTGGACTCTGGTAAAAAAGCTGATGAAAGAAATAATAAAGATTTAATTCCATAACGAACTTCAATCTGACATTAGCTATATAAACCTCGCTGCTTTTTGGCGAGTTTTTTTTTTAAACCTAAGCACAAATTGCTTTTTTACCGACTCGTTAACATGTGCATTCTTTTGTAGACAATATCGGCTTCTCGATTATTTAATGCAATCCACATAAGAAAAAGCCACCGAAGCCATGTTTAATATTTTACCCCTTAGTGCAGCAATAAAAGGATGCCACAGCATCCTTCTTGTTGGTAATGAGTAACTTCACAAATAAATTTAACCCCAAACTTCTTTCGCAACATCAACAATCAGCTTTAATTTCTCCCATTGTTCTTCTTCTGTAAGGTTATTTCCGTGATGAGTTGAAGCGAATCCACATTGAGGACTGATGCACAATTGTTCCAATGGAACATATTGAGAGGCTTCTTTGATCCTTTTCTTAATTTCTTCCTTGTCTTCCAGCTCAGGAAACTTAGAGGTGAATACCCCAAGGACTACACGTGGTGCCTCACTGCCTTGAGGTATATGCTTCAATGGTTCGAAAGTGCCTGAACGCTCATCATCAAACTCAAGGAAAAATCCATCTACCTTTTCCTTATTAAGTAAGGTCGGAGCAATAATGTCATAGCTGCCAGAGAATGCATAATCCGACTTGTAGTTTCCTCTGCATAGGTGGGTAGTAACAAACAGGTCCTCAGGTTTATCCTCCAGGACACCGTTAATGACTCTTAGTGCTAGATCAATTAAATATTCACGTGAATATTTAGCGTCACTAAAAGGCAGAGCCGGTGCAGATAAGCCTGCTATGTATACATCATCCAGCTGCAGATATCGGACACCAACATCATAAAAAGCTTTAAGAGTTTGTCTGTAAGCTTCAATAATATCCTTCGCAAACTCTTCCCAATCTGCATATATCTCCGGGTTGATGATCCCTGCATTGAAGAATTGGTTCGGGCTCGGAATCGTCACTTTAGCAACGGCTCTGTCTCCTGCTATCTCCACTAGATCCTTTGCATGTCCAATGAAAGGGTGATCGGGATTGAATGCTACTCTCCCTATCGCTCGTACATCATGCTTTTCGGTCTCCATCTTACTGAACTGGTAGCCTTTCTCTGGAGTGTAACCTTCCATACCAAGCAGATTCTCCATAAAGTCTGTATGCCACCAATGACGTCTGAATTCACCATCCGTTACCGCTTTAAGTCCAATTTCAATCTGCTTATCTACTATTCTTCTTACTTCTGCCAGCTCTAGCTCTCTTAGCTCTTCAGCACTTATCTCACCCTTGTTAAAGCCAGCCCTTGCTTCAAGCAGGTGCTTGGGTCTTAATAAACTTCCTACATGATCAGCCCTGAATGGAGCCTTTGTTAACGTAATCGACATACATCATACCTTCTTTCTTTTTTTGAAAATCTACATGTAATGCAATATAAAAACCCTCTTCTTGTAAGCAAGAAGAGGGTTTCGGCATCATGGTCCATCACTCTTCTTATCTTCAAGCTTTTTCGCTTCTGGAATTAGCACAGTACTATACAGTCTGCTGCTGAGGTATCAAAGGGCCAGTCCCTCCACCTCTCTGGATAAGAATAATATTTAATTTATTTATAAATCTACCGCTAGTATTATAGTATGTCAAGGAAAAATCAGAAATATTTTAATTCACAAAATACTTTCTTACTTCTCTACCCGTACAATTCCGGAGAAGATGCTGTGATAATGTTTTTCCTTTGCCCTCCTATGTAGGGGATCCAAATGTTCACAAAATTGGAATTCCGCAATTTAAAAAAGCCAATTGTCGGCGAACAATCAGCTTTTTTATTTGATTTGTATTTGTTTATTTAAGTACTTTGTTGCTTACGGTCTTTGAAAAAACCCATGCCGCTTAATAGCGATAGCTTATAAACCTATATATTCTTCTAATGCAACACCTCTGCTGGTTATATGTTTAGCAAGCGTTTGGCCTACATACCTCAGATGCCATGGCTCGTACTTGTAGCCTGTTATGCTTTCTTTCCCTTTTTGATAACGGATGATGAAACCATATTCTGAAGCATGATCCTCAAGCCATGCAGCCTCTGGTGTATTTGCAAAACAGTCTTGGGCAGCGCACTGTCCATTGCCTCCCGTAACGTCTATTGCCAATCCAGTCTGATGTTCACTTGTTCCCGGCATTGCACTATAGGTGCTGGCCTTTTCATATCCATCCCTGCTCACATAATAGTTAAAGAGCTCTACCTGTCTATCATAGGACCGGTAGGCAGATACACCGAGGAGGGATACTCCTTGCGATTTAGCTCCATTAAATAGCTGGGCAATCGCAGCCGCTGCTTCCTTTCTCATTTTTCGCTTGTCCGATTGTTCAGAGAAGGTAAAAGGAATAGGAGCGTATACTAAATCTTGCGGAGTATATCCGTCAGGCAGTTTATTCTGTTTATTGACTAGTACCGTTTTGCTTTCTGGATTCATCACGATAAGTATGTATGTCTTTTTTACATAAGCAGCGCTCACATATCCAAATTTCCCATTGTAATAGATCTTATACCAGCCATTCACTGCATCCGCAGTGATCGCAAGCCCTGTCCCTTTTGGAATGGATGCCAAAATGCCTGATGCTGTTGACGGCCCGCTGCGCAGGTTTAAGTTTGCCGTGGCAGCATACATTACCTCTGTTACTTGAACGTATTTCCCGCTTACATACCCGGTCCGTCCATTATAACTGATCTTAAACCACCCATTTGCTTTCCCAGTTACAGTTAGTTCCTCACCTTTTTGGACAGTTCCAAGGATGCTGTACGCAGTCGAAGGACCTGTACGCACATTTAGATCCGATGTGGCTGTATTGATAAACCCTTTCACTTGAACGTAAGTCCCGCTTACATAACCTCTCTGTCCATTATGGCTTACCTGGTACCACCCATTTGCTGCATTTCCTGTTACATTGAGCTGTGATCCTTTTGCAACAGTTCCAAGGCTTTCGTAGGCAGTAGAGGGTCCTGTCCGGATATTCACATTAGCTGTCGTTTCATAGGTCATTGTTTCTGCACTTGCTGATTTGGCACCCACACCATATATAATAGCAGCACATGCTAATACGAACACGGCGAAGAATGCGGCTTTCACGATTCCATTTTGTTTAGCAACGATTGATATCAAAAACACGTTCCCCCTAATCTTAGTTCATATGTATACACAACTAGCATTATAGCAAAATACTTTTTTGATAGATTGTGAGAATTTCTTCCATGATATGGTGTTAAGAGGTATGAATTGAGCTCAATAGCTAAAAAGCACTACTAACTATACCAAGGATTTTGTTATCTAAAAATAAATTTAAAAAGCTCCTGTATACACAATTTATGTAAGGAGAAAGTAAAAGAGATGATACATATAAAGGAGGAACGAATGTGAAGCTTTACAAAGGATTAATTGCTCTTCTATTTACCATTTCTGTTATGACAGGTTGTACCGCAGATAATGGAAAGCAAGCAAACGAACCGAAGACGAAAGCGGTTAATAATAACAAAGAAGTTAATTCGGAAGATAAAAACAAAGCAAGAATAAAAACAGCTGCTGAAACAGGAAACCCCTCGACTCCTGTAAAAAATGATGAGCCCACTTCTGACCGAATTAATCACTTTAAAGACATGGCCATGTACTATTACTGGCATGGCGGCGACATTAAGCAGGCAGAAAAAGATATCTTTAAAGGAATCACACTCAAGGGAAAATATGATGTAGTCGAAAATGCTTTCAGACAGGCCGCCCTGCTTGACCCTTTTGATTTAGACATAAAGTTCTCTCTTGCATCCACACAAGTGATTCAGAAAAAATACCCGGAAGCACTGCAGACATATACCCAGATCTTGAATTTGGATAGGGATAATTTCAATGCGAACCTCTTACTTGGCGCTTACTCCAAAGTGAATGGAGATGTGCGTACTTATAAAAGGTCACTGTCTAATTTAGCTCAGATCGATTCTGCAAAAGCACGAGATTATTCGCAAAAGATAGAACGAGCAGATTCATTAATGAAAGTGAAATTAAACACTGCACCGCCTGCTGATTTGCCACAGCAAAAACATGCCATTGTGATTCTTGGATATGCCCTTGCTGATGATGGAACGATGAAAGAACCGCTTATAGAACGCTTAAAAGCGGGTTTATCCATTGCAAAGAAGTATCCGAATTCAAAGATTATTGTATCTGGAGGCGTGCCGAAGCAAGGTGTGACCGAAGCAGATGCAATGAATAAGTGGCTCACCGAACAGGGAGTTTCCAAAGACAGAATTCTCATGGAAAATAATTCAACAGATACGGTAGAAAATGCGCTGTTTACACATGATATCCTAGAAAAGCAGGGATTAAAGGACGTAACAATCGTGACAAGTGCAAGTCATATTCGAAGAGCTTTGACGGTGTTTAATGAAGCTAGCGACTTTTATGACAGGATGAATAATAAAAAAACCAATCGCAGTTTTACAAATGTTGTTTATTTAGATTATCCATCAGTCGCAGAAGCACAAAAAGTACCTAAAGACGAAATGTTTGTTATATACCGCGATTTATTTAGAACCTCAGGAATTTGGCAGTACCCTCATCTTCAGAGGTAAAGGAAAAAGTAAAATGAGCCAGTCAAAATTTTGACTGGCTCATAGCTCTGCTTTTTACAGCAATAGGATTAGGATACAACATAAACAGATTATAGGTTAGGATGATCTTTCGTTTTAAGCAAGACTTTACCCTTCTGAATGATGATGACCTAAAGAGAAAAAGCCGCCTTGAAAAAAAGGCAGCTTTTTCCCCTATTGAAAACCAATTTATAGGTAAACTAATTTTTGTTAATAGCAAAATTAAAGCCGGTCCCTATTATGTACTCATTAAGTATCTAGTATCAGAGAGACACTTGTATCCTATCACCTTCTCAACTACCTGTTCTTAGACTTGGGACCAGAGTAGCTCTTTGGCAGCTCGAGATCATGCTGCTCCATCACCATTCGCAGTCGGTCCGGATAATCGGTGATGATACCATCTACCCCGTCATTGATCAGCTTGTCCATAGTAGGCGTGTCGTCAACCGTCCATGGGATCAGCTTCATACCCTTATTGTGTGCTTCTTCCACCATTTGCTTTGTCACGTAAGGCTCGTAGTTTTCCTCGGTAACTTTTCCGTTTTGCGGGAAACCGTGCACAGGTGAGATGGCGTCTGCACCAAACGAGTGAGCAGCCGCAATTAAGTCGCCCCCAAAGTCATCAATATCAATTCCGCCCAGCCATGGAGAGGCTCCAGCCTGGCCAGGCTGCAGGAACTGCGGACCATTGGTCAAAGCGACGATGGGTAACCGCGGCTCGACTTCTTTCATGCGCATGAGCGCTCCCCAGTCGAAGCTTTGGATTGATACCCGGTTGATCATTCCGGCCTCGCGGACCTCGCGGGCAACGATCTGAACAAACTCTTCACGGGGAGCGGTCTCATGTGGTGCACCGGCCTCCACTTTTGTCTCGATGTTCATCCACACTTTATTAGCATGATAGCGCTTTACAAGGTCGAGCACCTCGCTCAGCAAGGGCATCTGTGCGCCAGGACTCAGCCGCTGCTCTGGGAATTGCGGTAAAACCTGTGAACCGCAGTCCAATGTGCGCACCTGGGCGAGTGTAAGGTCCTTAATGTACTTGCCGACATAAGGGTATTCAGGATCACCAGCAAATGCCGGACCGGTATCCTTGCACTTGGCTCCAGAGATCTTGCGGTCGTGCGTGATCACAGCCTGGTGGTCCTCGGTGATCTGTACGTCAAGCTCAAGTGTACTCACACCCATTTCTAGTGCGCGGGAGAACGACGCGATCGTGGACTCTGATGTAAGTCCGAGTCCACCGCGGTGGGCCTGCAGGTCGAATGATTTTGGACCGTAGCTGAAGCCCTCTGACCTGGATGAATTCTCTGCGGCCAAAGCATGTTGTCCAAACATTGGGATTGCCGATGAACATAACGCCAGGGCCGCAATCCCTGCTAAAATAACCTTCTTACTCTTCATTTACTCAGCTCCTTCAACATTCACTACTTTTTTAAGTATAGAGAGACGATGTAAATCCTTCTTTACGTGTTTAATAAGATACAGTAAAGAAAACTATGAAAATGTTCATAGTTCTTTTAACTTATAGTTTGGCGAAACTAGTAAATAGCTTTGTCATTAGCCTTATTCGTTTAGAAAACAGCAGTGCATACATAGCATCAAAATATACAAGCTTTCTGATAAGTACCGCTTTGCAGAAGTGAATGAAGAAATAATGGTAAAATTACTGAAAATTCAAAATCATGAAAACTTTACAAATAATTATGAAAATATTTGTCGAATTGTCACTAAAGTAATAAACTGAATATAATTGATGATTTCGGATGGTGGTAATTGTGGATTTGGTAAAAGATTTATTTTTCAATCTTTCACTCATCATACTTCTAATGTTTATCTTTAATCTCTGGGCTGAACGTTACAATAAGGGACCCCGGCCGCGTGTTCTCTGTGTGATCGGACTCTTTTTGTCTGTTTTGGTCTGCCTCTGCTTTTCCTCACCGCAATATGGAGTTATGGTAGATTTAAGATTAATTCCAATTATTATAGGCGGGCTTTATTTTGGCTATGGCCCGCTGTTGACTATTTGGTCTCTTCTTCTAAGAATGTTATTTTATGGATTAGACAGCGGTTTCTGGATGGTACTGCTGCTCTATATCTCTTTAGGCATTTTCTTGCGGCTTGCTCACCCTTGGTTCCTTAAACAATCCTCAAAAAAACGTCTATCCGTCTCGCTGATAACTGCTGCTATAATTTGCATTTTGATCTTTGGCAGCTTATTGTTTTCGGATCACTCCATAACTGAACTTAAAGTTGTTGTTGTCACCATCTTCATTCAATGCATTGGGATTTGTATGATGTCTTATCTACTGGAGGAAATGAAACAAAATGAGTTTTTTCGCGAGCAAATGTTGAAGGCACAGAAAATAGAATTGGCCAGTCATATGAGTGCAGCTATCTCTCATGAAGTACGCAATCCACTGACTGCTGTGCAAGGGTTTTTACAGCTTGCTTCAGAAGACCCAAACCTCCAGAAGACAACAAAGGGGTATATCGATATTGCCTTAACTGAATTAAACGCAGCTGAGCATGTTATCAAGAATTACTTAACCTTTGCCGAACCCTCCATGCACTCCGTTGAAAAATTTCACGCGAGCGATGAACTTCACCAGATTATTAAAACCTTACAGCCACTGGCGAACATGAATTCAGTCGTGGTGAATATTGAAGATTCTGATTTATGTGTTATTTTTGGGGATAGAAGCCGATTTCGGCAATGTTTCCTAAACATTATGAAAAATTGTATTGAGGCTATGCCAAATGGGGGTACTCTCACCATTCACACGTATTTAAAGAATCATGAAGTCAAAATTAGTGTATGTGATACAGGAATAGGTATGTCAGCAGACCAGGTGAAACGTTTAGGCGAGCCCTATTACTCAACTAAAGGTAAGAAAGGAACCGGCTTGGGTCTTATGGTATCTTTCAGCATCATCCGCGAGTTTAAAGGCACTGTGAAAATTAATAGTAAAATCGGTAAAGGAACAGAGTTCTTAGTCACCTTCCCTGCCTATTTACATGTTCATAGTTAAAACAAATCTATTTTAAAAATGGATTTGTTTTTTTCCGGCTTCTTCAACAAGAGTCCCGTTAGCCGAAGAATCGCCTTTTATAATGATTTTATATTTTTGATAATCCATCTTTTTTCCATTTCAAAAAGGAAATCCCACTTATTTGATTTTAACCAATCAAATAAATACCGTATTTCTTCATATTCTGCCATGAAACGAATAAGAAAGCCGAGCGCTGTTGTTAGCTCACCACTTTCAGATTTCCTTTTTCTTTTCAGGAGTGTTTTTATTCGCCCGATTACAGGCTTGATTGCCGATTGATTTCCATGTCTATTGATCCCTAACATGCCATATCTCTTAACAGCAGACGACCGGTCTTGTAAAGCCGTTAAGAAGATTGGAAGTAAAGAGGCATCCCCTAGTTCATTCAGTGCCCATAAAGCTGAACATTTAACATCCCCTTTCGGATGCCCAAGTTCACTTATTAGGTGAGGAATTGCTTTGTGCCGATCTCTGATAAAACAGAATTTGCAAGGGTTAGGTCATATTCATCTGTTGACTCCGTAATTAGTTTAATGAGAGCTTCCTCTGCATCAGAACTTTTATACGCCCTTAATGCCTGAATTGCAGCTTCTCTGACTGAAGAGCGTTTATCAGACAGATATGGAAAGATAGCAGTATAATCTTCCATTTTTCGCCGCCCTGCTTTTTCTAGCAGCACAGATAATTTATAAGCATTTTTTTCTTTATTTAGCTGTGCAAGTAATTCGTCCAATTTAGAGAGTTCCCCTCAAAACAAGTTTTATTTGGCTGCCTTTACATGAACAAAAAGATCCCCTTCTGTATGACTTTACACAAATAGGGGTCTTTTTGAGTTTACCATTCTTTTTCTTAAACTCTTGCACCTGACCAACATAAATTCCGCCGCTTTTCATGTGTTGAATTTCTTTAGATCAGGGGCAGATATCCTCACCTTCCATGCTGATATGCGGTATAAGGTATCTCCCTTTATCACCGTGTAGGTTACAGCACTTGCCTGGCTGCTTGATGCTGCAGGACCCTTTAATTTTTGTCTTACTTTAAGAGATGCGCTCTTTAATTTATTAAGCTTCTTGGACGCTTCAACCGAAGATCTTATATTTAATAGCGAATCGGTATAGATAGTCCGTATTAACCGCTGTCTTGTCCTCTCCTTCTGTTCCGCATCTTCTGGCCTTTTTTTATTATTATGGGTTGACGGATTCCCTTCTTTTTTATGTTTCTAATAGTTTGGAACAATATTCCTTTATCCAATATTAAACGAAGTAAACGCTATCATACGGGTAAAATATTCTTATTTTTTGATATAAAAATAAAGTTTTTCTGCAAAAATCAGGCAGGTTAGGCTGTTTCTATAAATGAAAACGTACTTTCAAGCAGGTTTTGTTATCTTCTGTTAGCTTTATAGACATTGATGAACCGTTTATGCTTATCCTTTGAGGTTATATGCTTTAGTTTCAGAAGTTTATGATTATGTTTAACGAATGTATGCTTATGTTTCAATGTTTTATGCTTGTATGCCGCCCAGCTATACTCATCTTATACCATTTATGCGTACAGCAAGTGTGTAATGTGTGTTTTGTTCTGGTTGTGCTGATGATGAAAGAAAAGCAGGACTTATTAAAATCATAATAAAAAGTCCTTTATGAAGGAACATAAAGGACCAAAACTTTTTAGATTCTCTTATTTATTAAAAACCATTATCCTCTTCTCTTGTAGTAGGATCACTGATTGAATTCGAAGCTTCAGGAATGTCATCATAGATTTTCGTGTCAATGCTATGAATGGTTCCATCCGCTAGTCCCTTAAATACATCATAAAGTGGTGCTTTTACCGTTTCCTTTAACATGCCGCTTTGTTTTTGTCCAAGCGTCTGGCTTTGTCCTTTAATTTCTATCAGCATAATTGCTGCGTCATTTAATGCGAAAGCACCAAGTGCAGTTCCCGGCAGGTTCACGTCAGGATACTTTTGAATGGCACCAAAGTGTGAGAATCCTCTCTGCAAGGACAGATAAGAAAGAGCGTTAACCTGTTTTCCAAGTTTCAGGGCATCAGCGTCTACTTCGTATGTTTTCCCGCTGAACGGATCCGTATAGGACTGAGTGGCTACTACTGCTGCCAGCTGCACCGGCACGGAGCGGTCATCCTCATCTGATACCGTATTAAAACCGCGATGATGAACATCCACATAAACATCAGGTTTAAACTCCTTAAAGACACTAGAAACCGTTCTTGATTCAGCGGTTACGAAAAGGCCGCCATTTCTGCTGTTGTTCGCTGCTTTATTGTTCAAAAACGCAGCAACACTAGCTTTGTCTTGGTCTTCAATCCGGAAATCCAGATTCGGGTTGTAGTCGCGGTTCTGGTCATAGCCAGGAATACCGTAGACTACACGGCCGTTATTGTTTTGGGCACGCTCACTGCCATCTGCGTTATAATACCACGGGAAAGCCGTTCCTGCTGGAAGGCCAATTGCTGCCGGGTTCCAGGTTTGATGGGTATAACGCGTTGGATACCATTTGTCTTCAAAAAGATTGTCGGATCCTTCCGGATTGATTCGCGGCATAATCCAGATGGACACTTTATCCAATATTTCATCCACTTCTCTTCCCCCGGAAGAAAGCTTTTGAATAATATCTATAGCAGCCTCTGTACCAATTTGCTCATTGCCATGAATTTGAGTCGTAATAAGGACTCTTTTTTTATTAGGATCGGCACTGCCAAACTTAGCAACATAAAGAGGGCTGCCTTTATCGGTTTCTGTAGCATATCCATCAGGCGAAAGATTCGAATATCCCGCGATATCCAATTTCATTTTACCTTTTGAGGACTCTTCTAATTTCTGAAGAGTTTTAAAAAGATCTTCATTGCTCATGTAGCTGGCTAGCGAGACGTTTTGCTCGTTTTCTATGTATGGTCCGTTGGGTCTTGATTGCGGATCTGCAAATGCGGTCGTGGAAGTCGCTGCCGTTAATGCAAGTACTGCTGGAATCATCATCTTTGATAATTTTTTCATTCCATATCCTCCTTAAGGTTTTTAGGTTTTTAGTTCGGTGGAAAGGTTTCTGCTTACTTTCATTTTCAGTAATAATATCAACCTTACTGTTAATAAAAACAGAATAATCCGAAATTTCTATCTATTATATATTTTATATGAAATAAATCAGGAGTAAATTGGTCTTACGGACTATTAAATTGAATTTAGAATGGGATAAAAAACCTATTTTGCGATTTTACTGGAATTGTAAATATGTTGAGGAACTGCGAAGATTAGCAGTAAAAGAAGAAGGACTATGGTCTAAGCAGATTCAAGATGTTAGTCTATCAACCAAAAAAAACGCCGAAAATATCGGCGCTTTTAATGAAATTTTGAACACTAATAAAGATTGGAAGGAGACGAAGATTTATAATATTCTATTACAGTATGAATTCAACAAAGCTCGGCGTCCGCATCAAACCAGTCCTTGTGTAGTCCTGAAATTTAACTTTACAATGCATGACCGGATCCAGATAGAGCCAGTCTTTGTCTTCGTCCGTCACAATCTGTTCGGCAATCTTCCAGAAAGCGGACCGTTCAGCTGATGGAACAAACTCACAGGTACCTACGTATTTTCCATCTTTCATAAGTGACCAGCCGAAATTGTCTTTCCGCAGTCCGGCGATTTGCACGGTTTCAAACTTATAGTTCTTAACCTTAAGCCAATCCCGGCTTCGTGTATTGAGTTTATAAAGGCTCCCTATCCGCTTTGACACAATTCCTTCGAGTCCCATACCTTTAACGGCTTGAAACAGTGCCACCCCATCATCAAATGCTTTCGCTTTTGAAATAACGTCACAATCTGAAACAACTTGATCAAGAAGAGCTAACCTCTCCTCTAATGGTTTCTGCGTTACATCTTCCCCATTTATGTAGAGAATGTCAAAAGCAACAAATTGAGCTGGAAATTCTTCAGCCAGCCATTTTACAGATTTCCCTGCTTGGAATCGCTGCATCACAGACTCCCAGCAAGGCTTTCCCTGCCTGAGTACAACCATTTCTCCATCAAGCACTATGTCAGCCGGAAATAATATCTGTAATTCCGGGAACTGTGGAGTACATTCATTCTGATGCCGGGTAAACAATTTCACATGATCTCCTTTTGATGAAAGAATACAGCGGAACCCGTCGAGCTTTAATTGATGTATATAATCTCCACTTGGTGGAGTATTTAATTTATGAAGAAGCATTGGTTTAATTGCTTTATGAATCATAATATCACCATCTTAATCATAACAAGACAGAAAAGAGCTATATAGTGGGAATGAGTGGGAGGGAACGTTAAAGAGATAATAAAAAGGTTTTACATGCTTATTCATCTTTTTTTATGGTTTTTGTTTACGCAACTTGAGCTTAAAACAAAGCAAAACTACATGAGTAATTAAACCCATAAAAAAACTACACCACTAATTGTTATGCTGCTAACAATTGTGGTGCAGTAATTTATGAGGCTTTACTTTCTTCCGATTTTTCCTTAGATAAAAACCATCCACCAACAGCAATAAGAACCATTACTGACCAAAAAATAGAGTTCCAGATTGGCCCTTCAACGAAATCGTGCGATATGATGTGCAGTGACGGATGTGCAAGGGTATGCATCAATAATTTAACCCCTACCCAGCCGACGATGAGCATGGCAGCCGTTTCTATACTTGGACGTTTTGTCAGTATTTTAACAAAGAAGCCTGCTGCAAACCGAATCACAATTAATCCGGCTATGGCACCTAATAAAATAACAATGAATTTAGCTCCATCCATACCGCCAATTTCAGCCATCGGTGTATCTGGCAAAGCAAGGACTAGAGCTACTGCAGCTAAAATAGAATCCACAGCGAATGCGATATCTGCTAATGCAATCTGCATAACAGTCATACGATAGCTTGTGTCTTTCTTATTTTTCTCTCCATGGTCCCTTTTAAGCAAATGCCTTAAAGAGATAAAAATTAAATAAGCGGCTCCAACAGCCTGGATTTGCCAAACGTGAAAAAGATACGAAATGACAAAAATGGCACCAATCCTAAATATAAAAGCTAACAGCAATCCAATATTGATTGCCTTTTTTTGCTGTTCGGCCGGCAAATGTTTAGACATAATAGCTAACACTAAAGCATTATCAGCAGACAATAAGCCTTCTAAAATAATCAAAATCAGTAACACCCAGCCATACTCTAATAATAAAGATAACTCCATATAAGCCCCCTAAAAATAATAACTCTTCTCAACAGTATTATATTACATGATTTACTAGTGTTAGTGTAATTTTCCACCACGATCTAGTCAATCTTTTTGCTTTTTTATATTAATTTATTAAAGCCTTTTTCTAATCCACTTCAAACTCTGTCAGCAAGATAAAAAGACTGCCACAGCAGCCTCGTTTGTTAGATCCATACATTGCCCAAAGTCCTTTTGTCCTTCATCGCCGGTATGATGGCCTTTTCTCTCACTAAATTATCGGTATTTTTGCAGCCCTCAGAGATAAGGAATGAACTTAATCAGCAAACGTTGATTATTAACAAGCCTTAACTGATCGCATATTTTACATATAACACAAGTATAAGGTAAGAGTGAACTAGATTAAAGGAATGGATGAGTTCTAAACCAGATACATTTAAAATAGCCTGAGCAGGGAGCCCAGGCTATAAAACATTTGATTGATTTTTGGTCAAATTTTTACTTTTGATATAGTTCCATAGGTTATCGTGGATTCCTTGGCTTCTTCTTTGTGTAATCTCTTTAACGCTCGTTCAAGTACATTCTTCTTCGTTTTCATTCAGTAGAACCTCCTTGAGTGATTGTTATACCTATCTAAATAGGTATAAAATTCATTCTAGCATATCTCAGTTAACAAAATAATCAGACATTTGTACTAAAAATAAAGGTAGGTCATTTCTTCTAGGTTCTTTAATTAATTTCTCCAAGTACGTTCCTTTTCATTGACTTGAGGGGCGAATTGGCTGCGTGCATCTCTTTATTATGCACGTGAGCAGTCGCTCTTTATCGGTATTCACGGTGAGTAGGTGTAAACAACTCTTCATCCGAATTTCTAACCATTGAAAAGTTGTCTACATTATAATGTCCGTGCAGGATTCTATTGTGATGCAGGATTATTTGCTTTGCAGATAATTGTTCAGAGTCTGAGGTGGAATGTCCATCGCCAACTAATGTTACATCAAATTGGCTGACTGTAGCCGTTCTAACTGCTGTATCTATGCAGTATTCCGTCTGGCATCCCATAATTACAAGATGCTTGACGTTATGTTCCTTTAAATAGGCATTTAATTCTGTTCCATAAAATGAATTAGTAGCAGCCTTATTAAATATCACAGCATTGGAGGGGACATTTATATTCTTATGTATCTCGAAACCAGGTCCTTCTCCCTTTGAAACGTCTATATCTCTCACAAAAACTATAAAGGCTTTTTCTTCTTTCGCCTTTTTAATCACTGTATTAATGTTATCTATTAATCTTTCTTTTTCAATAACACCTTGTTCTCCATCTTCACCCTCTATTAATGCCTGTTGGGCATCAATGATTAATAAAACTTGTTTCAAATGATCTTCTCCTCTCCATTTACAAAAATCTGATTGAACGGACCTGATCTACTAGTTCAGGATAGAATTACTAAGTAGAAGGCAGTGTTATTGTGCCTTGATGAAAGACCATTTTCCAGCTTCCATCCGTAAGTTTCCATATTGAGCTGCGTAAGGAATGTTGTTTTTTCACTTCGTTAAATATTCGGAAGGTAGTAAGCACTATTTCTTCAGATAACGGATGTATCTCAAATTCACTTAGTGTCATCTTTACCACACCTATTCCCTCATCACCTATAGCCTGATCTTTGTAAAAAACGTTGCCAGAACTTCCGAATTCAAAAAACTGATCTGCAAGTAATTGATTAAGTTCATTTTGAGATGTACGAATCTCTGGTTTTAATAATTTCTCTTCCAATTGAAGTAAATGTTGTTTTAAAGAAAACTCACTATCCATTGCACTCACCTTTCTTGCTGTCTAAAAAAACTCACTATCAAACATTCTCTATTTCCTATTAAAATCCCTATCGTTTCTCAAAAAAAAACGCTGAATGAACAGCCCTAACTTTTAAACAAATATACCCATGGCTATAAAGCTCATAATCTTAAAGTCATAAAAACACTATTCGGGTCCTCCAGATAATCCGAAAATGGCTTGCAATAATGGAACCCGAAGCTTGCATACAGTCTTCTTGCTGGTTCAAATGAATCCATTGATCCAGTTTCCAAACTTAGCTGCCGATAGCCGCGCCGCTTGGCTTCTCCAATAATGTGCTGTAAAAGCCGCTTGGCAACCCCTTTTCTTAGATGTGATGAAGACGTTCGCATCGATTTTATTTCTCCATGAAGACTATCGAGTTCTTTAAGTGCTCCGCATCCTGCTAAGACAGAATCCTCCCATACACTCCAGAATGTAATATCTGGTTTTCGCAGCTGGTCCTGATTTAGTGCATGTATACTTTCTGGCGGTGAATTCAATGTCATACCTTGAAGATGCTCCCTAATTAATTGAACTATTTCAGTTCCAGTTAAATCATCTAATTTGATATCCATCCAAACCCACTCCTTTACAACAATATCTTAAATATAACCCCTTTTTCATTCAACAAATACAGAAGGAAATCTCACAAATGATTTATAGGAAAATAACTGATTTCCTTCAAATAATCTGCCGTTCGTGGTTTTTTTAATCTAAGAAAACTTTATGTTATTAGTTATTAAATCTGCGCATTTCCTGTTTAAATTCAATAATCATTTTGAATACAGCGTAAATAGTAACTAACAAATATGCCCCCTCGCTTGCATCATGCTCTAAATCATACTCTGGCGCAATTATTTTGAAAAACGGCTTAATTTCTTCGATTACCGGCTTAATAATTTTAATTAATGGCTCAATTAATTCTTGGGACCTCAATTAATTCAGAACAAAAACTCGATTAGTTATTCTTTTGTTTTCTGCCAAACTGAAAAAGGAGAGGTTAAAATGGAATGGCACTATCCACAGGGTTATATTGATAATGAAACCAGATTTGCAATGTACCTGTAATCATATCAATTACTTCTTAGTTTTTGGTCAATGATAAAAATAAATGCAATTATGTTATTTTGCTTGATATTAACGGTATAATAAGACATGTAGCCAGAATGATTACATGTGAAAATCAGGAAATTATTAGTTGAAACAAAGAAGGTGACTATTTTGACCATAAGCAGCCGCTTTGCTGTGGGGATTCATATATTAACTCTTATTGATTTAAATAAAGATGGGATAAGCTCTTCCGAATATTTAGCAGGCAGTGTAAACACCAATCCAGCTGTGATAAGAAAAATCATGGGGATGCTCAAAAAATCCGGATTAATAGAAGTCCATCCTGGAATTGCGGGGGCTAAGCTAGCCAAACCAATATCTGACATTACATTGCTTGATGTATATAAGGCCGTTAATGTTGTGCAGGAAAAGGAATTATTCAGTGTACACGAAAATTCAAATCCGGATTGCCCCGTGGGCAGGAATATTCATGATACGATCCTCCCGCTTTTTTCAGCTGCTCAACTAGCATTGGAGAAGTCACTAGGCAGCGTTACGATTGAGGACGTTGTAAGGGATATCATGGAAAAGGAAAAATGTAAGTAAGGCATTCTTTTTTATGAATGTCTTTTTAGTTCTTGTTAGAAGAAATGTCATTTTCTAAGTTAAATGTTACTTCTTTCGGTGCATGGTCTCCAGTTAATCCGAAACTTTTGCCATTTCGTCAGACATTGCGACAAGTCTGCTGATTGTCTTCCAGTTACGTCCGGTAGCCGGCACGCCCAATTTATCCACCTGGATCGCTAGCTTGGAATTTCGTATGCTTTGCCGGAACAAGAGAAATATGTCCCTCCCTGCAATCTGATACCGATCACCATTTGGTTCAAATCCCTTCAGCTTTTCGAGCCGATCGGCCCTGGCACATCCACAAGCATCGAAACGTACAGGCACTCCCCCTCTGAAGAGCTATTTGCTTCGGCAAGTTGTTTAACTGTAAAGGGGCAGCTCGCTAGAATCTTTTTCATTTCCTCAGACATTCTTAAAATAACCTTGATTGATAGTCCGAACACCTTCTCAACCTGTTGTTCAATCCTCTGCCGCAGAACGGCCTCCTCTTCTTCTGACTCAAACAAAACATTGCCGCTTTGAATATACGTTTGGATCCGTTCCAAGCCCAGCGCTCCTAGTGCTTCCCTTAAGTCTGTCATCTTGATCTTATTCTTTCCTCCTACATTAATACCACGCAGCAATGCAATATAAATGGTCATGTATTCATCAGCTCCTTCCCGCCAGTTGAATAATTTTCTTAATTTAATTTTCTTCCAAATTTATTGTCTAGCCTTTCTTTGCATTCATCCCAGGGAGGTTGATGATCTGCTTCCCAATTCATTGATTCTAATTCACTTGCAATCTTTCTTGAGACTTTCATCGCTTTTAAATGACTTCCATTATTCCTGTACTTTTTCATACTTTGATTGTTTTCCCAGATCGTTAATGTCCAATATGTATGCCATCCTTCTTTATTAAAACTTGAATATAAAATTCCCTCTGCTTTCTTGGCTTGATTTATGGATTTAACAGTATACCAAATAAAGGCAGGCAGATTTCTCTTTCCCTTTAAACGCAATCTCGTAACGGAGATAAACATACGTAACATCCCTTCAAGAACAATTTGTACTGTATTCTAGTTTGAATATTAAAAGTCCTGCTTTAATTGGGAAATGGGGACAGTCCCCGTAGAAATGCTGTTGCATCAAGGATAAATGCTGGGAAATGAGGGACTGTCCCCTTGATTGGCAGTGTATAAATTCTATTTGTTTGATAAACTGATTAATAACGTAGCTATACAGTTAAAAAACTAGCAGAAAAAACTCTTAGGTGGTTTTATTAATGAAATTAAATAAAGAAATCCATGCTTTTAAGTTGTTCATTAGAAGATATATGGATAGTTTGGAGAGAAGACACAATGATAAGATTTGAGAATGATTACACGGAAGGCTGTCATAGGAGGATTCTGCAACGATTATCGGAAACTAACGATGAACAAACACCCGGATACGGAACAGATGAACACTGTGAAAAAGCCCGGGATTATATAAGAAAAGCGTGTGATGCAGCGAATGCAGATGTACATTTTTTAGTAGGAGGAACACAAACAAATACGACAATTATCGCTTCCATCCTGCGCCCGCATCAAGGTGCTGTCTCTGCCATCACTGGCCACATCGCTGGGCATGAGACCGGAGCGATCGAAGCCACTGGCCATAAAGTGCTAACCCTGCCAAGCGATGATGGAAAAATTCAGGCAGAACAGGTGAAAGAATTGTATGATGCTCACTGGGATGATGTCACACATGAGCATATGGTACAGCCAGGCTTGGTTTACATATCTCACCCTACAGAAAATGGAACGACTTATAGTAAAGCCGAATTGGAAGCATTAAGTAAAGTCTGCAGAGAGGCCGGCCTGCCCTTAATGATGGATGGCGCCAGATTAGGATACGGTTTGGCTGCAAAAGACAGCGATTTATCCCTGGCTGATATTGCACGGCTATGTGACGTATTCTATATAGGTGGAACGAAAATTGGGGCCATGTTTGGTGAAGCAGTTGTCATCACAAATGATTCTCTAAAAAAGGATTTCCGGTATATGATCAAGCAAAAAGGAGGATTACTGGCTAAGGGGAGATTGCTGGGTATCCAGTTTGAAACCTTATTTGAAGATGGCTTGTACTATGAAATTTCTAATCACGCCGACGAAATGGCTATGATGATTCGAGAAGCATTTGTTGAAAGAGGATTTTCATTGCGTTATGATTCTACAACAAATCAGCAGTTTCCTATCTTGCCAAATGACGTACTGCTTGAGTTAGGTAAAAAGTATTCATTTTCCTTATGGGAGAAATTCGATTCTACTCACAGTGTTGTACGATTTTGTACTAGCTGGGCTACGAAAAAAGAAAATGTTGAAATGCTTTTAGAAGATATCAGGGCTCTATAATAGGTGGAAAGTCAGCTTTGGCAAACAACAAAAAAAAGGTAAAAAAATCATGGGGACCGCTCATCCAATGATTTTTTTACCTCTTCACACTTTCCCCTTTGCAAGAAACTTTATTAGTTTACGCTTTGGATCTTCTTATTTCTTAAATAGTAGAAAGCTACAAGCAGAATAAACCATACTGGCGTCACCAACAGGGCCACCCGCGTATCATCCGCTAATCCCAATACAACTAGTACAAAAGCTAAAAAGGTAAGAATAAGGTAATTGGAAAAAGGATATAAAGGAAGCTTAAATTTATTTACCCTGGCTAATTCCGGTCTGGTTTGGCGATATCTTAAATGGCTGATCACGATAACTCCCCAAATAAAAATAAAACAAACGGTAGAAATACTTGTTATTAGTGTAAATACTCCTTCAGGCATTACATAGTTCAAAAAAACAGCGATCAAAATGACCACAATGGAGAAATACAGAGCATTCGATGGTACCTTTCTTGCATTAAGCTTGCTAAAAGGAACAGGTGCATAATGATCCTTTGCCAGCGAAAAAACCATTCTGCTTGTACTAAAAATGGCACTGTTACAGGCGGATGCTGCTGATGTTAAGACCACAAAATTGACAATTCCGGATGCTGCTGCAATCCCTGCAGCGAGAAATACCTGTACAAACGGACTTTCGCTTGGGATGACCGCATTCCAGGGATAGATGCTTATAATAACTAGTAGTGCCCCGATATAAAAAATGAAAATCCTTACAGGAATATTGTTAATTGCTTTTGGCAACACTTTCTCCGGGTCTTCCGTTTCTCCCGCTGTCAGTCCGACAAGTTCAATTCCAACAAAAGCAAAGACCACCATCTGGAAGGATAATAGAAAGCCATGCATGCCATTTGGAAACATTCCCCCGTGCTCCCATAGGTTCGAGAAGCTTGATGGGCCTGCATCCGTAGAAAAGCCTTTTACAATCATGTATATTCCTACAGCGATTAACGCTAGGATTGCCAGTATCTTAATTAAGGCAAACCAAAATTCCATTTCCCCAAAAAGCTTTACTGTGGCAAGATTCATGATAAGCAAGATCACAATAGCGATTAGTCCAGGCATCCATTGCGGAGCCTCTGGAAACCAATATTGAGTATAAAGACCAATCGCGGTTAAATCCGCCATAGTGATCGAAATCCAGCAAAACCAGTATGTCCACCCTGTGACAAATGCAGTTAAATCTCCTAAGTAATCGCGGACAAAATCTACAAATGAATGATATTCTAAATTACTTAATAATATTTCCCCTAAAGCCCGCATGATGAAAAACAGGATAATCCCTGTAATCGTATAGGCAAAAAGAATCGAGGGGCCGGCTAAATGGATGGACTTTCCTGCTCCAAGAAACAAGCCTGTTCCAATTGCTCCCCCAATCGCAATAAGCTGCACATGCCTATTCTTTAATCCTCTCGTTAACGTTTCATCCTGATTCATTCGTCCATCACTCTCTCTTTCTCGGATGTCTCTTATTCGGATTCTTCCAGCTATTTATCTCCTTTAAGATTTTGTCCAAATCAACCTTTCTTTATTTTTAATCATACTGGCTGCAAAGCCAATCAAACCCCCAGCAATAGCAGGAATAATCCACCCCAGCCCTACATCATAGAAAGGGAGATTGTGAACGAAAAATTGATCAATCTCTAAAATGGTTGAATTAAAACCTTTTAGGCTGTCGACTAAACTTACAACAAATGTTAACAGCAGACTTCCTTGATATACTTCTGTCCTGCCTTTAAATGAGCAATGTAAGAACGTTAAGAAAATCAGCACAATGGCTATTGGATATAGAATGGATAATACGGGTACGGAAAAAGAAATTAAATGAGTTAATCCTATGTTGGCAACTACTGCACTAAAAACACATAAACCAATGGCGAGTGTCTTATAAGATAAAAATGGTAAAAGCTTATGAAAATAAGCCGAACACGAAGTAATAAGTCCTACACTAGTTGTGAGGCAGGCTACTGTGATGATGAGTCCTAAGAAAATCCCGCCGTAAGTCCCGAAATAATAATTTGAGACCTGTGCTAATACTTCTCCCCCATTATCTAAGTACCCGAGCTTTTCCACACTAGAAGCACCCAAATATGACAGAGCTGTATAAAGTCCTACAAGGATAAAAGCGGCTATTCCAGTCGCTTTCAAGCAGACCGTCATGACTTGTTTTTTGGTTTTGGCCCCTTTTCCCTTAATGGCGTTAATAATAATAATTCCAAAAACAAATGAGGCAAGGGTATCCATTGTTAGATATCCTTCTTGAAATCCATTGGTAAAGGCGTGTTCTGTATAGTTTTCGATTGGTGCTTGAAGGGTTCCAATCGGATGAATAATTGCAACAACTACTAAAATTCCGATAAATGTTAATTTAATCGGGGTTAGAAACTTTCCGACAATATCGACCACTTTTGCAGGATTAAGTGATAGAAAGCATGTAATACCAAAAAAGATGACTGTAAATACAAGTAAAGGAATAAAACCAGCCTTCTCTGATAAAAACGGTTTAACGCCGATTTCAAACGAAACACTTCCCGTTCGCGGAATCGCAAATAACGGTCCGATTGCTAAATAGAGAATCGTAGTAAAGACAACACCAAAAATGGGATGAACACGGCCTGCTAACGATTGCAAATCCTCTTTACCGGAAAATCCAAATGCTAGGACACCAAGCAGCGGCAGCCCAACTCCAGTAAGCAAAAAGCCTGCATTTGCTGACCAAATATTTGTTCCTGCTGATTGACCAAGCATGGCAGGGAAAATTAAATTCCCCGCCCCAAAAAATAGAGCGAATAACATTAAACCAATAATCACTATAAAGGAAAATGGTATTTTATTTTCCATGTTTGAACCTCCAAAAAAATACATAGTTGTTTTACAATGCTGTTTGAAAGTAGATAAATTTCAGAATTCCTTTCCTGCTTCTAACCCAAATAATAGATAAGAGTAAAGGTTTTTTTGCAATAAAGACTATATTATAACACCTTTTTCGATTGATTAACATTGATTCATGAGGGATTCCGCTTCTCCTTGAAAAAGCAGGGGTTTTGGATGGGTAATTACCGCCTAAAGTACAAATTAAAAAAAGGATCCAGACAATGGTATCCTCCATTTATTCTATTAAACTTTATCCCTATTTCAAGATGAAAATTTTTGCAAATCCTTGCGGCAAAAATAAGAACAATTTGACCGATTGTAAAGAAATTTGTGTTTTTCTGCCTATTTTTGTTTACCGAATTGTCTTTAAATTTGAACATTTTATTAATTTCACCTTAACACCTATCTTCTAAACTTGACCTGTACCATAAATATTAATTGGGAGCTGGTAGGAGATGTGGAATCATTCGCAGAAAACAATGTTAGGTATTGGGTTTGCTTTAACTTTGCTGTTCAATTCAAATCAACATACATTTGCAGCTGAATCTAAAGGCGAACTAACGAAAGTGGATAATGTTGCCCACCGGGGTGCTTCTGGTTATGCACCGGAAAATACTATATCTGCTTTTGATAAGGCTGTGGACATGAAAGCGGATTATATTGAGATTGATGTACAAAGGAGCAAGGACGGAGAACTTGTAATTATTCATGATAATACTGTTGACCGCACCACAAACGGAAGTGGCTCAGTTAAGAATTTAACCTTTGAAGAACTAAGAAATCTGGATGCAGGCAGCTGGAAGGCAGAAGAGTTCAGTGGAGAGAAAATTCCTACTTTTGATGAAGTCCTGGACCGTTATCATGGAAAGACGGGTATCTTGATCGAAATGAAATCACCGGAATTATATCCTGGAATTGAAGAAGAAGTTGCGGGTGAATTAATAGAACGTAATCTGGACAAACCACAGAACGAGAAGATCATCATCCAATCCTTTAATTTCGAATCTATGAAGAAAATGAACAGCCTGCTCCCAGCTGTCCCAATAGGTGTTCTCACATCATCTAAAAAAGACACGACAGATCAAGCATTGAAGGATTTTGCTGCTTACGCGGATTATGTAAATCCCAGCTACGGCATTGTCACACAGGACTTAGTTTCCAAAGTACATTCCCTTGATATGAAGATTTCCTCATGGACTGTAAGAAGCCAGCAGGCAGCAGATTTTCTATTAGATATGGATGTGGATGCTATTATTACTGACTATCCTGATTATGTTCTTCCAAGAAAGTAAATGAACAAAGGCAAAAAAGGGGCTGCTTCTCAAAGCAGCCTCTTTTTTAATTTTAGGCTGTGTTAAAGGTGAATGTTGATAATTGATACCTCCCTGATTCCCTTATATAATTAATATAGGAACAAGTATTCGGGGAGGTTATAAGGATGGACAAGGCGTTTAGCAATTTATTAAAGCACATTGATAAATTAACCCTCACAAAAAAAGAACAAGTCTATCAATGGATAAAACGCTATGTTGATCCTTCTTCCTCTGTCGGTGGACGTTTAATTAATGAAATGAGGGAAACTCGCCTGGTTTTTGTTTGTCGATAGCCGCAGTAACGAAAACACAAAGCACAATATTAAAGATTTTCTATTATCATCATTTGTCTTTGAAATAACAGATACTTACGATAGTTTACGGGTTATCAAAATTCGCTGTATAGTGCTTATTTAACTATCGTGGCAGGAATTTGCAATAAGTTTGTTGAATAATTCTGCGAAGAGCACTTGATCTCAAGGAGGTATGATGATATGAAGATCAATAGAATAGATCATGTGAGTATAAACGTAAATGATCTTTCAGAGGCTAAAGCGTTTTTTCTTGATTTAGGACTTGTAGTGCAAGCGGAATGGGAATTGGATGGAGAACAGTTGGACCGAATAGTTGGGCTTAATGATGTTAAAACGGCATGTGTAGGATTGGGGATGCCAGATGGTCAGGCATGGATAGAGCTAGTCAAATTTTATACGCCATCAGATGAAAAAGATATTCAACAACCTTTTGCAAATACGCTGGGTATCCGACATATTTGCTTTGCTGTTGAAGATATAGAAGCTATTGTTGCAAAATTGAAAAAGAAGGGCACGGAAATCTTTAGTGAGATACAGCAATATGAAGAAAGTTATAAGTTATGCTACGTTCGTGGTCCAGAGGGAATTATTTTAGAGTTGGCTGAGAAAATCAAATAAACAGACGATATGCTGACATATATAGAGAAACACGTTCGCTTATCTAAACACAATGATATTTCAGACTGGACGGCTGTCTTTTTTAGGGGCAGTCATTCTTTCTCCTTGTTGGACAAACGGGGGCATTAGCTGAAAAAAAAATGGGGAACCTCGAAAAATGAAGGTTCCCCTAATTTATTTTATAAAAATCAACATTTAAATTTAACAGAGCCTAATTGCAAAAAGTAAGCTTCTTATATATAATAGATGAAACTTAGTAATATTTAGTAATCCACTTAATCGCCCCTGTATTACTATGAGGATGATTTGTGGATTTTAAATTGTTAAATTCATGTTCTAATTCTGTATTTGATAATTTTTTCAGAGACTCTTCCTCGCTGCTAAAAGCTAGAAGTATACTAATTAAAGTATAACGTCTTTTTTCTTCTGATTTTTGAAGATTATATGTCATGTAATCTTCTCCTTCATTAAGTTGTTATCTTTAGGCTAGAATGGCTTCTACTTTTGAAAGATTGTCTGATGGCAGGCTCCTAATACATGATATCTGGCCTTAGTTTAACTAAAGTCATCTATGCTAAATAGACCTGTTTTCCTTTTCATGTTTCCCTCCTGCTTTACATTTGATCTGATACGCATATTCATGCTCCAGTTCAGTCAGTGTCTTCCCGTTTAAATATGAATCTTTATAGCTTCCTAGATTATTTAAATGTGTTATTAGATACCTCTTGCGCTTTTCAACCGCTGCTCTAAGCAATTTACCCATTAGAAACACCCTTTTTGCTAGAGACTTCTAACACTAAACTTTACTTTTCAACAACTCCCGCCTAATAAATAAAAGACAGTTTCTACTTGTATAAGAAGAAGCAGCCTTCAGTTGACAGATAAGCTGTTGTAAAACTTTTTTATCCGCCATTTACAATACTAATGTGTAAGTAATCTATATTCATATCCCTACCATATTATTCCGATTTAAATAGTGGGTTTTATCGCAGGTTAGCTTCTTTTTTGCAATTTTTCAGCCTTTCTTCAGAATGACTGAGATACCTTTTCCGGAAAAAATGAATTTGCCACTATTACACCAGTCGGCCGGTTTACTTTATGCGGTTTATTCTTTAAGGGCAATAAAGGGAAAAGCAGTTCGGCTGTTCGATAGGCTTCTTCTAGATGAGGATATCCTGATAAAATAAAGGTATCGATGCCGAGGGCTGCATACTCTTTCATCCTTTCTGATACCTGTACTGGATCTCCTACAAGAGCAGTGCCTGCACCTCCACGGACTAAGCCGATACCTGCCCATAAATTAGGACTGATTTCAAGAGCATCGCGTCCTCGGCCGCGTAACTCCACCATTCTTTGCTGCCCTACAGAATCCATCTTTGCAAAAGCACTCTGGGCAGCAGAGATTTTCTCGTCATCCAAATACTTAATTAGGTTGTCTGCTGCAGCCCATGCTTCATTCTCAGTTTCTCTCACAATAACATGAAGCCGAATCCCAAACCTTACCTTCCTGCCCTCAAGCTCTGCAAGCCTCGACACCTCTTTTATCTTTTTCTCTACCTGTTCAGGCGTCTCGCCCCATGTTAAATAGACATCCGAATGTTTTGCTGCCACAGCCTGACCAGCTGTTGAAGAACCGCCAAAATAAATAGGCGGATAAGGTTCCTGTACTGGAGGAAGCAGCAGCTTCCCACCTTCAACCTTTATATGTTCGCCATTAAAATCCACAGCTTTTCCTGCTAATAAGGATTTCCAAACCGTAAAAAACTCATCTGCTGCTTCATATCGTTCGTCATGCTGCAGAAAGATACCGTCGCCTTTTAGCTCTTCAGGGTTCCCGCCTGCAACGACATTCACAAGGAGCCGGCCATTGGATATCCGGTCAAGAGTTGCAGCCATCCGGGCTGATACGGAAGGGCTCATCAGTCCTGGCCTGACAGCCACCAGATACTTTAAACGCTCGGTCACTGGAATAAGCGAAGCAGCAAGCATCCAGGGATCCTCGCAGGTTCGTCCTGTAGGAATTAAAACACCGGTAAAGCCCAGCATATCGACTGCCTGGGCAATCTGTTTGAAATAAGAATAATCTGCTTCCCTTCCACCTATCTCTGTGCCTAAGTAGCGGCCGTCTCCATGTGATGGAATAAACCACATAACTTCCATTTTATCCTCTCCTTTTTTCTACTTCATTAGTTAAAATCCAATGGTCTATCGGCTGCTGTCATCACCGTTAAAATTATCGCGCCATTTTAATAGCTTTGCTTCTAAAACACGCACTAGTGAATCGGTCCATTTGCCCACCACAGCAAAAATAATAATCCCGACAAAAACAATATCTGTGTTCGAAAATTGTCTGGCATCCATAATCATATAGCCAATCCCTTCACTAGAACCCATCAGTTCGGCAACCACCAATCCAAGCCATGCCACTCCGAGTGACAGCCGGATACCGAGCAAAATATTCGGCATGGCTGCCGGCAGGATGAGCTTTGTTATTAAATGGAATCGGCTGAACTCAAGAACACGGGCCACTTCAAATAGTTTAGAATCTACTCCTCTGATGCCGAGAAAAGCATTTACATAGATCGGGAAAAAGGCTCCCTTTGCTATTAGAAGAACCTTAGAAAGTTCTCCAAACCCGAACCATAAAATGAATAGCGGGGCGACAGCCAGATGCGGGATGGTACGCAGCATCTGAAAAGTAGGGTCCATCACCTGTTCACTTCTGCTTGAAAACCCTACAATCACTCCAAAAAGTAAACCCAGCCCTGCACCCAATCCAAAACCAACCGCCGCCCTCCAGATACTAATCTTCAGATGCGCCCACAGTTCACCCGTGAATATGAGATCGAGAAAGGAATGAAAGATTGCCGCAGGTGTAGGCAACAGTGTGTCTGATACATCGTAAAAACTGCCAACAAACTGCCAGATTCCTAAAATCAATACCGGTAAAATGAGTCCTCTTATGCCAATTAAAATTCTTTTAAATAAAGTGTTCCAAACAGTATTATTTTGCGAGTATCTGGCTTTTTTTATAGCTGCCTGGGGTCCGGCCACTATCGCTGCCCTAGCTTTACTCATTTTCTCTCACCTCTTTTAACCTGTACTTTAATTGGACCGCCTGATCAAATCCTAGGAAGATTTAGTGAATAAGCTCTGATTTCTCAAACTCTGTTAAGACTTGCTGTCTTATGGCCTGGAAACGTACATCCGTCTTTTTTCGAGGATAGGGCATGTCAATTTCAATGATCTGACTGATCCGTCCAGGCCTTGGAGTCATAATGACTAATCGGTTGGCCAAATAAATAGATTCATCTAAATCATGTGTTACTAAGATCATCGTCGTTTTTTTCTTCTTCCAAATATCTAAAAGAACATCCTGCAAATGAGTTCGTGTAAAGGCATCCAGGGCTCCAAAAGGCTCATCCAGAAGAAGCACGTCCGGATTTCTTAATAGCGCCCGGGCTATGGCCACCCTTTGTGCCATCCCTCCAGACAACTCCCGGGGATAAGCTTTCTCAAAGCCTTTTAATCTAACAATTTCTATTAATTCATCTACCTTCCTCCGGATCTCGGAATCATTTAGTGATAAATCTGCCGCTATATTTTTTTCCACCGTGAGCCAGGGAAAAAGGCGATGTTCCTGAAATATAAAGCCTTGTTTAATCCCAGGCCCTGTTAATTCTTGACCTCCTATCAGAATGGAGCCGTGAAATTTACGATCCAGTCCTGCAATGATTTTCAACAGAGTGCTTTTGCCGCACCCGCTGGGTCCAATGATTGTAATAAATTCTTCTTTTTTTATGTGTAAGTTCACATCATCAAGCACGATTAAATCTTCTTCCTGGGACTTTTTAAATGTACGATGAACGGATTTAATGGTCACACTCAATTTTGTTCCTCCCTTACTGCATGAATTATTTGCGTCGGTTTATAACAAAAAAGGACTGCCTCCTTCATTAAAAGAAAAGCAGCCTTCAGTTGTCTGATAAGCTCAAGTCATATTAATGCATGCTTACTATTTATACTCTTTTAATACTTTTTCTATATAAGAATTATCCACCACTTTGGATACATCGAGCTTTTCATTCAGTCCCTTTAATTCGTATAGGAGATCGGCCGTTTCCTGCTGTGCCTGTAAAAGATCATTGTCTATTGGCATATTATCCGGCTTTGAATTTTTCAGGACGCTAATGATGACTTCTTTATCTGTTTTTTTCAGCCTTGCATAGAGTTCAGCCGCTTCATCCTCATTTTCATTTTGCCACCTGGTCGCTTTTTCCGTAACCTTCAGGTAGAGTTCGACTAATTCAGGGTGTTCTTCGGCAAATTTAGTTCTTACAATCTGGTATCCGGGACTCGAAGAATGGACCGTCTCTCCATTGGCAATCACGCGCGCACCATTTTTTATAACTTGTGTTGATTGAAACGGTTCCCAAATTGCCCACGCGTCTACCGATCCCGTTTCAAATGCAGGCTGAGCTTCATCTGGCTGAAGCTGTATGATTTCTAATTCCGAAGGATTTACCTTTTCGCTTTTCAAAGCATTATATAGAAGGCCATATGAGCTGCTTCCTTTGGCAACAGCCACTTTCTTACCTTTTAAATCTTTGATTGATTTAATTTTGCTGCCTTTAGGAACCAGGATCGCGTCGCCCTTTTCTCCTATGCTGGCTGCCGCAATTTCTTTAAAAGGGATATCTGCCGCCTGCCCTACAAGAACAGGGATATTTCCCACCCTTCCGAAGTCAAGCCGGTTTGATGCAATGGCTTCAAAGTATGCAGGACCGCTCTGAAATTCAACCCACTTCACTTTAGCTCCTGCTTTTTCAAATTCTTCTTCAAACCACCCTTTTTCTTTAGCAGCCAGAATCGGCCAAATACTCTGCTGAATCCCAATATTTACGGTAACCTCTTGTTGATTTTTTTTCCCTTCCGTGTCAGCTGCATTCCCTTTGACCGATTTTTCCTGGTTTGAGCAGCCTGCGGCTAGCGTAAATATTAGTCCTATAAACACTAAAAGAATCTTATTGACCTTCATCGTTTTTCCTCCTAAACGTTTGTGGGAAGTAATAAAAAAAGCTGCTCCTATAGGGACCATAGGAAGCAGCGTTCAGTTGACTGATAAGCTGACAAAATTATTTATTTATAATTTACTATTTTTATAAATTAAGTCGGGATTTATGGCTGCAGCGTTGGCACTACACCATCATTTTTATATGTACTCTGTTCATGAGCAGGGTTTTGTAGTCTGCGATTTGCCACCTCCATTCATTGCGAAAGGCTGCCTTTAGCTGACTAGTCGGCATTCTACATCATTTTTCAGTTTTGAATTACTTAACGCTTGTTCATTCTATTTATGTGATCTTCCCTGCTTAGTAAAGGCATCCTGAACTTCTCAAGCTTATCAATTTGCGTAACTTTAGAATCATGAACGGTAATATGGAGAGTACCGTATTCAATGTTCTCCAACAGTGCAATAATTTTCTCTAATACCTGCTGTTCAAGGCTTTTCAACATCTGAAAGTCTCACCTCCATCCGTTTCGCTCAGCTGATAAGGCAGCCTGGTTAAGTGTTACAGTCCAAACTTATTGAGAACACAAAAGGGCACTCGTCTATATTAACAAGACAAGTGCCCTTCAGTCTGCCTGATCAGCCACATAAGTTTTTTAATTCCTACAAACTTCATAGGATTAGTTTGTTTATTTATCATAATACCATTCTTATTTAAAATCAACCCAATTTTCTAAATATTTTAATTTTTATTTAACGTCGCAACACAAACCGCCAGTGTATACTAATCAGAAAAAAAAAAGCCGGCGTTCATACATATTTACGCAGGGCAAAGAAAGGTTGTTTATGGGCATTAGCCGTTACTAAGTTCTAGGTCAATATCATGAAAGAAAGGTCGATTAATCCCGACTGTTTTTCTCAACATTTATTCAAACCTGAGGAGGCTTCTTATGCAACTTCTTAACCGTATTCATCAACAATTAGGAAATTTAACAAAACCTACACTTGAAGAAGTAGGGGATGCTCTAAAACAGATCTCAAATCAATCACATCCTGATTTAGAGTTATATATTATGGAGCCTGACAAATTAGCCTATGGCCGCAATGTTATTTACCGAAACGATTGTTTAGAGGTTATTGTCATCAATCTCCCGCCTCATAAGGAAACGGCCATCCATGATCATGGCGGCTCTATCGGGTGTGCAGTTGTTTTGGAGGGCACACTGCTTAATTCCATTTATCGTATAAATAACAGCCAAATTGAACCTGCTCATTCTTTTTTTGTAAAAAAGGGAGAATGTCTTTACTCCACTCTAGGACTTATTCACAAAATGAGCAATTCTGATAAGGATCGTATGATTTCCCTTCATGTCTACTCCCCACCGCTGCAGAATATGAGTACTTTTAAAGAGCATGGAGACCATCCAGTTTCTTTGGATATGCGTTGATGATAGAAGCAAGAAGTGACGCTGGAAAATGGAAAATCAGCTGCTTCCCTTTATAGTAAAGTAAGCATTCTATACCCGAATTAATTAGTATGGAGCATGTTCAACATAAATAGAGAAAAACTTTCATTAATACGTTCACAAATAAAATAAGACAAATTAAAAGGCATGAGTCCAGTACATTACCAAACTCATGCCAAGCTCTTAACTTGAATGGTGTTTTTAGCATTAACCGGTTGTTGTACTGAGTAAGCTTTGCTGTAAATGATATATCCTTAATTCTTTAGGATTTCTTCATCCCAGGGGATCTTCACCAAATCTTTCCCACAATACCGGAAACATTTGCTCTAAGTCTTCCTCTTCCCATTCTAGTTCGATTTCTTCCACCTGCTGCAGCCCTCTTGCACCCAAAACCTCTAGCAGCTCATCATAAATGTCAGCATCCCACTCTGTATCACCTGTCTTGATGACCGTATAAGCATCAAAGCCTGCTGATAACAAATCTTCGTTTTGCGGGAAACCCTCTTCATCCAAATTTTCGTCCATAATGTATTCAGCAAGATATTCAGGGTCATTAAGCGTCTTGTTGTAAACAGCCTCACCTTGTCCAATGAGCCAGCCTCTGAAGTAATCAAATGCATCATCAGAGCATCCCCCCATAAGGACATAAGCTGCTGCCCAAAGCCGGGATTGATAGCTTTCGTTCATCAAGCCTTGAAAAAATAATTCGAAATCCAAAACTTCTTCAGTACCTTTTTCCACTAATCTTTCAATCACCCATTCTGCCTGATTTTCCTGTTCCTTAGATGATTCAATAAAGCTCCAAAACTCTTGCTTATCCATTATGTTCCCTCCCGTTTCTACTATTATATTATTTTACTCTTATTCTTTACCGGTGTTTATCACAAAGGTATTTCCCTGCGAGCTCTCGATGGTCTGGATTAACCTCAGCCTGCCTAACTCCGGATTTTTCTCAAGTAGTTTAGCTGAATTTGCGAGACTTCTCAGAACCGCCATTTCACCTCTTGCCTTCTCCAAAGCGGCATTTGTCTCTTTTTTCACTTTAACTGCCTCGGAATATATTTTCTTTAGTTCCGCGGACAGCATAATATCCTTTACATCCACCGATATGATCGAAAAGGCTGATAGAGTTTGATCATCCTTCAATATTTCTTTCACTCTATCATTGATTAATTGGCGGCTCTGCAGCAGTTCATCGAGTTCTATAGCGGATATAACTTCTCTCAGCCTTAACTGCGCAGTGAGATATAAATATTCCTTGAAGTTTTCATACTGTGACAGAACAGCTTTAGGATCGAGAATCTGATATGTAACTACTAAACTGAATTTTACGCTTAGGTTATCTCTCGTTAGTACTTCCTGTCCGGTCAGCTGTAATATGGCTGGCCTTAAATCAAAGACTTCCATACGGGTTACGGCAGTGAAATATGTATATCTGCCTGGCCCTATAAGTTCGTGGGATGACTTTCCTTTATGAAACCTTATCCCGCGTTCATACTCATAAATTGTTTTAGTACGAATAAAAATTTTCTCCAAAAACCAAAGGCCCGCTGCTCCAATAAGGGTCACTGCTGTCAGCCATATAATATCGAACATTGCATCACCTTTTGTCCAAGTAGTTTATAATTGAAGCCGCAGCACAACGCTACAAAGGCAATGGAGGTTTTACCTGCAGGATTGCCCTGGTATTTATTTCTGTGTGCGGCTCCATCCGTTTGGGCATCGAACCCAGAGTCTGGCCCCAAAGGAACCCAGACTGCCAAAGAGAAATGCTAATAAGCTACATTCTGTAGAGATTCTACACAATTGCCCGCCATCTTCTCATTCATAATTGTAACAAGGTTCATTCAGAAAAAATATCCAAATATGCAAAATATCTATTTAATTTTAAGCTCTGTTAAACTTGTCTATTGATTTCCGCTACAGGCACTCGCATTCCGCGGGCGGTCCGGGAGCCCCTATCACGTGTACGCCTGAGGGGTCTCCCTTAATAGAAAAGCGGAGGACGGTGACTTTCAAGGTACTTTTTTTTTAGAGAATTGTGATGAACAAACTCGTTTAAAAAACCACTAAATAGAAAGTTAGATACCTGATAAAGAAGACTTGCTGATTGGCAAGCGACAGCGAAGACAGAAGCATAGTCGCCCTTATGCGTTAGCCAGACATAAGACAAGCGGCAGTGAAAGGCGCTTTTTGCCTTTTGATGGCGAATGGCTTATGACCGAAGGTGTCAGTCCGGAGCTAGACAACACTCGCTTTTCCCGCAGGAGTCTCGTACCTGAAACGAAGATCAACTTAGTGCGAAAATCAACATTGAGATTTAACCTCGCCTAACTTTAATAAAAGTACGCTTTGGAAAAGAAACTCAGGCTAAAACCAAAATTGCGGCTTAGACATCGATTGAGGGTTTACCGTGTGGTTCTATGTTGAAGGTGTGCTATTGCAGGATTTTCAAACTTTTTGCAGGATGTTTGAGATTTATGCAGGATTTTCGAATAGATTTGCAGGATAACAGAGAATATTGCAGGATTTTAGAATTTTTTGCAGGATTCTTATTTTCAGTCCATCTAGAGTATCTTAAAACAAGGAAAAGACCAAAGCACAATGTGATTTGGTCTGCTCATTAATCTAGTGCTTTACTCGAATTTCTCCGAGCTGGCATTATTGTATGCTTCCTGTGTGTCTTCAAGTACATGCTGAACCTTCATGGCTGCTGAAGTAACCTTTTCAGTTACCTTCTCCGTTACCTGATCTGTCACTTCGGCTGGATTTTCTTTAACCTGTGACAATGTATCCAGCGTTTGTTTCCTCGTTTTAGAATCCAGAAGCGACAGCGATGTACCAACTATTCCTCCGATGATGATTCCTCGCAGGAACCAGCTTTTATTATTAATTTTCTTTCCTCTGCCTATTTTGCGTGCCAAAAAATCACCTCATTTATTAATGCTTTATATGGGTATTTGCCCTATTATGACAGGCTTGAAACATGAAGAGAAGCAAGAGCTGGCATACGGCCTACCTCTAGCTGCTGCCATAGGAAAAAATAGAAACAGCCTTAATCCTTTTTAAAACCAGATTAAGGCTGCCTTTTTTTATTTTTTCAGGAAAGAGTCCCAGCTGTGATAGCTTTATCTCTCCCACCCCAAGCACGCAGCACTCAGGCTATGTTACACACCGAAGGAAGCTGTCGTTAGCTGCTGCGCACTTGGCTGCCCCTTCCCGAAAATATAAGAGGCTGCCTCCATTTCCAATGCACGAAAGGGAGACAGCCATTATTTTTATCGTATATGAGAATAATCTTTACACTATTCAACAGCCTATATTTAGGCTAGCCCAGTTTTTTCTGAGGATTGAGCACATTCCGTTTTTTCGTATATTTGTTCGCCACGCTGGATGCGCCATATGAGTCGGGTTTAATAACCGCTTCCAGGCCTAATGCCTCTACACGGGCTACCATCTCGTTGACATATTCACGTGTTTTATTCCGTGAGCCTGATCCTATATCGATATGTCCCTCAAAGGTAAAACTTGCTCCTTTATATATATGAGGCAGAATCAGGTCGATCAGAATGTTCTTATGATCTTCAGTAAGCAGGGAAGCCAGCTGCTCTGTCAGCGACGTTTCTCTCGAAATCCGTTCATGAAGATGTACCATTCGTCTTGGCACCACATCTTTGTGGACGCACATCCATGCACCCTTACCCTGTCTTTGGATAATGATAGCGGTGATAAAGACCGTATGACGTGTATGCACCTGGGAATCTGTGCCAACAATCAGACGATATTTTCCATTTGGTTCTTTTTTTATAAAAGAGACGATTCGCTCAAATACATGGTCAAATGACATGTTTTTCTCTGTTAAATTCTGAAAATAAATCGGATTTCCTTGTATATGTCCCATAGTTTACACCTACAACTTTCCTTCAAAGCTCATCCCTGCCGCGGAAAATAGAAGTAGAATGTTCCTTTTTCAGTACGGCATCTTTTCCCGCTTGACTCGTCAGGGATTCTGCCTTTTTTACAAATTCAATAATGCAAACAGGCCGTAATAAATGCCCGTTTAAACTGCTAAACAAACAGCAATTTTAATGAGTTCATACCGTTAGTATATTCATTTGTCCTTAACTCAATATATGAAATAATAGCCAGAATTGTACCCTCTAAGCGTACAAGCTTCAATAAAAAATAGGCTGTACCCTGTATATAGGGTTACAGCCTATGCGAAAATCCTTAATCATCCCAATCAAGATTGTTCATAACCTTTCTGCTAATTTTTGCTATGTTTCCTAAAAGAATTAAATCAAATATTCTCTCCTCTTCAATCACTTCTCTGTTGATAAGGACAAGTTTAGATTCGGAACTTACAAACTCGGGCAGTTCATTAAATGGATATACCTGAAGCGAAGTTCCGGCAATGATCACTAGGTCAGCATCTCCCACAGCAGCCCGTGCCTCTGCAAACCCACGGACTCTGTCACCAAAAAATACTGCATCCGGCCTCAAAAATCCGCCGCACTTACATTGAGGTACCTTATTCGGCTGCAGCACATCGGCAAGGTTATATGTCAGGCCGCAGTGGCTGCACACACATTCGCGAATATTGCCGTGAAATTCAATCACATGTGAATTCCCTGCTTGCTGGTGAAGGCCATCCACATTCTGTGTAATAATGGAAACTTCCTTTTCTTTACACTTTTCAAGCCACGCAAAAAGCTCATGGCCCTCATTTGGTTCGATTGCGTTTAGGGCAGCAATCAGACTTTCATGGCTTCTGTCAGGCATAACCTCTGAAAGCGTGCTTTGGAGCAGCTCATAAAATGAATACCAAAATTCCTTCGGGTCATCTTGAAAGGTCCTCTCATTCAGTTTATCTACAATATCAGGCTTCTTGTTCCACATTCCAAACGCGACAGACCGGTAATCTGGAATACCGCTCATCGTGCTGATTCCGGCACCGGTAAGGACAGCTATTCGGTCGGCTTTCTGGATGACAGTTTTTAGCTGTTGGATACTTATTTCATCAGCTGTTGATTGAAAATGAATTCTAGCGGCTGCATCTCGTGCCAGCTTCTTTACCGCCTGTTCTAATTCTGTATGATCCAAGAAAACAGCCTCCTCTAAATTTGAATATATATCTCTTCCACATATTTGGTGTTATTAAAACTTTCTTCCTAATTATTATTTCGAAGATCGCTGGACTTTTATAAAAAGCGTCTAATTAAGGAACCAAAAGGATACTTCGTCCATAATTAGCGAAAGCTATAGATTATGATTGGAGAAATTTTTTGTGGAAACAAATGCGACAATCACACATATTAAGGTGGCTTGAAATAATTCCGACTTCAAAGAGCCAAACAATAAAGTAATCTAAGAAAACACTCGTTATCAAACACGAGTGCTTAGTTAGTGCTAAACGGTTAGTCTCACTCTTCTTTTAGTGATCCGTTATATTGTGAATGATAAATTCCTTTGATAAGGCTGTTGGTCAGTAAGCGGGTGCTTAAAAACAATATAGTAAACCCAATAAACGAAAAACTGTGTTTCCAATGAATTAAATCAAACATATGGAAGTAAATAAAAATCGGTTCAAATATGAATGAAAATAGTCCAGCTAAAGCAAGGGCCGCAATAAAAAAGCTTTTCCAGCTTTTACAAAACTGATAAATCAGCATGGAAGCAACCGGAATAACCACTACATCAGCGGGAATTAGAGGAGGAGTAAAGTGAAAAAGCTTATCAGGATAATCCCACAACAATAAATTTACACCTATCATATCAAGTAAAATGGAAAAAATGCTGCACAGCAGCCCAAAAGTGAATATCTCAAAAAATCTTTCCTTATTCACTACCTTCCACCATAAGTAATATGGAAGAACAGCAGCAATCAATAAAAACCACCATTGCGGGCTAAATAAGTCATCATAATACCAATGTTCTATTGCTAGATCCTCTATAACTTCTCTGGCTCTTTGAAGATCGCTGTGGGAAGGAAAATTTGTTTTCATTTATTTCTCCTAAGTTTCATCTGATCTTTATAAAATGTAAACTCTTCTTATTTGTTATCCTTTCCGTTATATCAATCATACATACCGCCCAGGCTTGAAACTGCATTAGTTCCTTTTAAAACAATTGCCGTATGGCAGGGCATACGGCAATTATTTGCATCACACAATCTTCTTTAATATTAATGTTTACATAATGATTTTATGGTACTTAGTCGAGACGACCATGTATGAAACAGTCTGAAAGAAAACAAAGGACTCGACCCACCACGAACTAAAATTTCTGTGCAATCATTAAAGTTCCGGCTCAATTTATTGATTGAGGGTTTATTCAACACCAGATAGCCTTCCTTCATGGGATACCGGGAAAAGAGGAAGATGCAGATCTTTCAGGGAATACAGTTGTATCTAAAAAGAAGCTAATATCACCTTATTATGCTGAACTTCTTCTTTCACTGCTGATTACCAAACGCCTGCACATTTTTGAAGTTTCCTACTAACTACTTATAGAAAAAACGGATTCTAAAAACGTAGATCGGCTGGCTGATCATTCCTTCCATTTCAAAGATTCAAATACAGAAGATATTTGTTTTTTTACAGGTAAAAACTTATCTAGGTTGTTAGAGAAAAAACGAACAATCCGATGAAAAATTATGTAAAACCTAATCACTTTACCTTTGTTGGTATTAGTTTTACAATAAAATATGGGATATTTTTCGATTAATTACGAAACTTCTACTATCGAAGTATTTTTATAAGTGTTTTTTTTGCTAAAAACGGGAAATAAAAAATTAAGTCAGAAACCATAAATAAGACTCATATGAGGAAGTGAAGCGCAAATGGAAACTTGGAAGAAAAATTTATGGGTTCTCTGGTTTGGGGTTTTTATTACTTCCGCAAGTTTTTCAATGGTCATTCCTTTTTTACCTTTATTTCTGCTGCAGATAGGTGTTCATGATCATACAGAAATATGGTCGGGTGTAACCTTTAGTGCGGCTTTTCTGGCAGGGGCTCTCTCTGCACCGTTCTGGGGGTCGCTTGCGGATCGGTTTGGCCGGAAACCAATGATTATTCGCGCTGGTTTCTTTCTATTTGTCATTTATACCTTGATGGCATTCGTCACCAACCCTTACGAGATGCTGGGACTGCGGATCGCACAGGGTCTGTTAACAGGGTTCATACCTGGAGCTATTGCTCTGATTGGGACAAACACCCCAGAGAAAAAAGTGGGTTATGCCCTCGCCACAATCTCCACAGGTACCGCTTCAGGCGGAATTATCGGCCCTATGCTCGGGGGCGGAATCGCGGACTTAGTCGGGTATCGCTGGTCCTTCGCCAGCGGCGGAGCATTAGTTTTGCTCTCGACTCTCCTAGTTTTATTGATGGTTAAAGAGGAAAAATTCATTCCTAGCAAAACTCGGGGATCATTTAGAAGAGACATTCAAGAGGCTGTTGCAAACCAGCCATTTATGCTCGTGCTTTTCATTACCATGCTGGCTGCATGTTCAGTCATGATCCTTGAACCTGTACTTCCGTTATACATCGCTGGCTTAAATGGTTCTTCCGGCAATTCATCTTTTATGACAGGAATGATCTTTTCCATTCCTGGTATCGCCAGTATTCTAGTTGGGCCTTATTGGGGGAAACTATCCGATAAAATAGGATTCCGAAACGTGCTGCTGATTGGTTTACTCGGAGGCGGAATTGGATCCATTGCTCAGCTGCTCCTCCATGATATCTGGGGGTTTTCTATCATGCGTTTTCTATTTGGTCTCTTCTTCTGTGCTGTATTCCCTGCAGTAAATGGGCTGATTGTTAAATTAACACCATCCGAAACGAGGGGCCGGGCATTTGGATTGAGCCAGACCGCTAACCAGCTGGGCGGCATGCTTGGACCGATACTCGGAGGCTTTATAGGAGGATTCTTTTCTTTACACACAGTCTTTTTACTGACAGGAATGATTCTATTTCTAGCAACTGCGATGGCATACAGGTTCACGAAAAAACAGCGTGAATCAAGGACTTATAAAAAGGCTGAAGGAATGTAATCAAGAATATTTTGGATGATCAAAAGCACAAAATAAAAAGCTCTCTTCGGAGCTTTTTTATTTTTTCACTAATTCGAATGAAACACACACAGTTTTCTTACTATTAATAATATCCTGTTTCACATATGTTGAAAAACGAGTGTTAAGGCTGGTATATTAAGCTAGTTTCCCTTTGATGACTAACAAACTAGCGCCTGCTTAAGACACGATCTTCAACAATAGCTGAGAATTTTTTTGCTGTATTCGTCAGCTCGGTGTAATCCGCTTCAGACACCAATTTTGAAGGGTTGATTAAAGAGCCTCCTAGTCCTGCAGCTACGGCACCTGCTTTAAAAAAAGCAGCGAGATTGTCAAGGTTGATCCCGCCGGTCGGCATGAGCGGGATGTGTGGAAGAGGCCCTTTGAGATTTTTAAAGTAGCCTGCCCCAAGTGCATCTGCTGGGAATACTTTAATAATGTCTGCCCCATGTTCGAAGGCTGTCAAAATTTCGGTCGGCGTGAATGCACCAGGAATACTAATGGTGCCATAGCGTTTCGTCATTTTAATGGTTTCCACATTAAGAGTTGGCGAAAAGATGAATTCTGCACCAGCCATAATGACCGCACGGGCTGTTTCCGAATCTAATACTGTTCCGGCTCCAGCTATAATATCATCTCCGAACTCATCCTTTACTTTTTCAATTAAAGTGCATACTTTTGGTGTTTCAACAGTAATCTCTAGTGCAGTAATGCCTCCTTCTTTCAAGGCGCGGGCTATTGGGACAATTTGATCAGGGCGTGCACCGCGGATAACTGCAATCAGCTTTGATTGTTTTAGCTTTTCTAGTTTATTCACTCTTTTTCCACCTTCCTATCTCATCACATCATCTGCGCTTCCGCTCATAAACAAAGCAAGGTCGGAACGGACTGGCAAGCCCTCCGCATCTCCATTTACCATGGTTGCCAATGCTCCCATGGCATTTCCCCTTCGTGCTGCTTCTTCAAGTGAAAGTCCATCAAGAAGTCCGGACAGCACTCCGGCTGCAAAAGCATCACCAGCGCCAATCGGATCTACAACACGCTCCACATAAAAGCCGTTCACGTGTGTTTTCGGCGAAGACGGAACTGAAATGAGAGACCCCTCTTTTCCTAATTTCATTATGACGGTTTGGACACCAGCCTTATGAAATTGATCTGCTAGCTGCTCCGCTGAGCCGTCACCAAATAAAAATTCGGCTTCAGACAAACCAGGGAGGACGATATCACTCTTAGATGCGTACTCCGTAATGAAGGAGCGGGCTTTTGATGTATCAGCCCATAGCTTCAGGCGGATATTTGGATCGAATACAATTTTAGTTCCGCTTTCTTTAGCAATAATGATGGCTTTGTCTAGTGTGGACCGGCACGATTCACTAAGGGCCGGAGTAATGCCAGTAATGTGAAGGAACCTGGCACCTCTAATTGCTTCTTCGGGCAGGAGATCCGCTGTCATTTTACTGGCTGCAGAATTTTTTCGGTAATAATAGACCCGTGTATCATTCAATCGTCTAAATTCTTTAAAAAAGACCCCGGTCGGTGAATGGGAATCTCTAGTCACATACGAGACATCCACACCTTCCCCGCGAATAAATGCAAGCATTGCATCGCCAAATTCATCTTCGCCTAAGCGGCTGATCCAGCGGGATTTGTGGCCAAGACGGCTTAATCCTATCGCAACGTTCGATTCAGCTCCGCCAAATTTCATAGAAAAAGAGCGTGCATGGCGAAGCGGTCCCTCTTCATTAGGTGTAAATAATGTCATCGTTTCGCCGATCGTTACAACATCCATTCCATCATCTTCTTTCTCGTTTCGTCAGTCTTCAACGTAGTTGGATAATGTGCCGATTTTTTCAATTGTGACATCCATCCGGTCACCCTTTTTCAGCCAAATTTTTGGGTTTCGTCCCATTCCTACCCCTGGGGGCGTACCTGTTGCTATTATATCGCCAGGCTTCAAGGTCATAGATTGTGATAAAAAGGAAATAATTTTTGGCACGGTGAAGATTAATTGAGTCGTATTGGAGTCCTGCATTAGGCTGCCGTTTAGTTTAAGTGAAATGTCCAGATTATGCGGATCACCCACCTCGTCATGGGTAACCACAAAAGGACCGGTTGGCGCAAAAGTATCAGCAGTCTTGCCGCGTGCCCACTGGCCGTCAGAAAATTGCTGGTCCCGGGCGCTAATGTCGTTCAAGATTGTATAGCCAAAGACAAAATCCATTGCCTCTTCCTCTGTCACACATTTCGCTTCTTTTCCAATCACAACCGCCAGCTCTGCTTCGAAATCGACTTCGTTCGAATTAACAGGAATCTTAACCGCTTCGTTATGGCCGGAAATTGCGTTTGCATACTTTGAAAAAATGACCGGTGAAGCAGGAGGCTCCATTCCAGTTTCTTTGCAGTGGTCCATATAATTCAGTCCCACGCAGATTATTTTTTCAGGGTTAGGAATGGGCGCCAGTATCTTCACGTCTGAAAGAGTAAACCTTGCCTGTTCATTCTCATGCTGCCCTATAAGCTGTTCGGCCAGCGGCCTCAGCTCCTCACTTCGTTCAATAAATGTTTTTATACATGCGGGAAATTCAGTTTCCCTAAGCGCCGATAGGCTGATGATTACCCCATCATTTTGCACGATCCCGATATGACGGTCGGCTTCAACAGAGAATGCAGCTATTTTCATAGGCTATAATCCTTTCTTACGTTAACGCGTAGGGTGTTTTTTCACCGCTTAGAACGTGAACGATATTTTTCGCTGCTTTTTGCCGAAGCTCTATCATTGCTTCTTCTGAATACCAGGCACTATGTGGAGTAATGATCACGTTATCCATTTTAAGGAGGGGACTATCAAGGCTGATAGGCTCATTTTCTGTCACATCCAGTGCAGCACCGGCAATTATGTTATTTTCAAGTGCATGGGCAAGAGCTTTTTCATCAATGATCGGTCCCCGTGCTGTGTTGATAATTACCGCGTTTTGCTTCATTTGATTAAGTCGCTCTTCGTTAATCAAATGGTATGTTTCATCAATGAGGGGAACGTGGACTGACAAAAAATCGGATTCTCGGATAATTTCATCCAGTTCCATTTTTTGAACTCCTGCAGCTGCCATGTCTTCTTCAGATACGAAAGGATCATACGCTGCCGTTTTAAAGCCGAGCGGTTTTACTTTTTCGATAAATCGGCGGGGAATACGGCCCAATCCAAGTACACCTACCGTTTGCTCATTAAACCGATGAATAGGAACAGATGCTTTAAAGTCCCAATTTCCCTTTTTTACTTCATTGTTTAAAATAGTGACCTTACGTGCCCACGCTAATAATAAGGCAAGTGCGTGATTGGAAACTTCCTCCATGCCGTAATCTGGCACGTTTGCAACGGTTATGCCTTTTTCTTTTGCGGCATTCAAGTCAATCGTATTAACACCAACTCCGTACCGGGAAATTATTTTAGTATGTTCCAGTGATTCAATTACCCGGCGTGATACCGGCGCATACTGATTTAAGATTGCATCTGCATATTTTGCCTGCTCAATCACTTCATCCTCTGTCTTGCATTGAGCTTTAATGAATTCAATATCAATCCCGCTCTCTGCAAATACTTCTTCTTCATATTTTAAATTTTCAAATTCATAATCTGTCAGCAAAACTTTAAATGCCATGTGTATGCACCCCTTCAATTTATTAAGAGATTCCTAAAATCCAGGACCCTCCTACCGGAATTTAGTTCGTTACCTCGCTGCCTCTTTGTGGACTCTGGCAATGCCAAGTCCTTCTGCTCCAAGCTTTGATGTTTTAGCTTCCGGATAATAACGCTCAATCATTTGAATGCCCAGTGCAGCACGACGGACCCGCTCTTCGGCAAGTGAGATATTTGTGCTTTCCCATTGTTTCCCGGAAGGATACACATCTGGATGATTACGTAGACCAAATTTAATATAAACCGGCGCCAGCACACGGATAATTTCAGGGATTTCATAATAGCGCAGAAACCCGCCGAAGGTATCCGGCACTTCAACATATAAATCTATCGGAATATCAATCGCCTGGCGGATCGCGGCTAATTTAGGAAGAGTCAGAGCCGATGGCACGTTATAGGTATCCGCACCGATATCTTCCATTAATTTTACGGAAACTGGATTAGCAGCTCCCATTTGAACAGATACTTTGACCACAAAGTCTTCTGGCAGCTGTCCTTTTTTCTTCATTTCTTTTGTCAATAGAAGCAGGCCTTCATCGGCAACAAGTGCACCCCGCAGGCCAAGTGCAGCGCCGCGCTTCAAGTCTTCCATGGCATATACAAGCTGATCGGCTCCCTCATGACGGAGCGCCTGTGATTTTCCTCCTGGAGTCAACGGACCAGCACTGACGTCCCATGTACCACGCGGTCCGACGAACAAGCTTAGTTCCATGCCGCGCTCGGCTGTCAATTCGCACATTTCCCTAATTTCTTCGTCTGTTTGCAGCATGATACCGCTGCCTTGGGACACACGGTGGATGGTCAGACCGAGCCGGTCAATTTCTTTCAATGTTTGTTTTAAAGCAGCAGGTCCCTCAACACTTGGCAGTTCAATACGGTACTGTGCACCGTCCGGAAATGTTTTTGTTGATGTTGGCAATTCTTGAAAATCGGCAGATGGATAGCCTAATTGTTCGAGAAATTCGCGTGATTCTTTCATAATTGAACACCTTCTTCCTGTTTAATAGATTGTAATAGAGCTGCTACCTGATCACGGAGATCCGCTGGGAAAACATCGCACGGGGCACGATGGCCGGCTGCCGTATTAAACCAGCGCTGATGCACGGCCTCTTTCATAGCTGTAAAATAAGTTGGTGTGAAGGTATACAATTCCATTAGTTTTGATAGAGTTTGATGATTTTTCTCTGCCAGGGCCAAATTCCCATTTTGATAGGAATTATACAGGTTAACCGATATTTCCGGCGCAAAGACTGCGCTTCCATTAATACTTCCCGATGCCCCGATCATTTGTGCCGGAAGCAGATGTTCATCAAAAGCCGAGAAGACGCGGAAGTCACTGCGTACTTTTCTAACTTCCGTCAACACTTGACGAAGGTGCCCAAAATCACTGACGGTTTCTTTAATTCCGGCTATGTTTGAATGTGCTTCAGCTAATTTTTTTATCAGCTCCACCGGCAGGTTCTGTCCGGTTAGAAGCGGTATGTTGTAGATGAATACCTGCAGTTTGGTATGATTGGCTACAATCGAATAAAAACGGTAAAGCTGCTCATCTGAGAGCTTCCAATAATAGGGGCTTACCACAAGAACGCCGTCTGCTCCGTGCTCTTCTGCATATGAAGTCAGCTGAAGAACTTCTTTTAAGGCGGTATGGCCGACACCGACCATGACCGGTATCCGGCCCTTAATGTGCTTAATCATTTCCCTCACGTAAAGCTTATGTTCTTCTGAAGTAAGAGACGAAAATTCTCCTGAACTACCCATTAGCAGAATACCATGAATATTTTGAGAAATTAATAGATCGATATATTGCCTGTTCAACTCAAGATCTAAATTCCCCGCTTCATCGAATAGTGTGACAACCGGTGGTATTATTCCATGAAAATTCAATATATGCTCCTCCTCGTTTACCATTCAGCGATACTTCCATCTTCATGCCGCCAAATAGGATTTTTCCAGTTATGCCCGATTTTGGCTGCCTGCTTCATTTTTTCTTCATCAATATCGACACCGAGACCCGGTTTATCAGGAATGCTTACATAGCCGTCTTCATATTTGAACAACTCAGGGTTTTTCATATAATCTAGAATGTCCATTCCTTCGTTGTAATGAATCCCCAAAGACTGTTCTTGAATGATAAAGTTAGGCGTGGAGGCGGCCAGATGAAGCGATGAAGCTAGTGTCATAGGCCCAAGCGGGCAGTGCGGCGCAATGGATACATCATAAGCTTCAGCCATAGCGGCAATTTTCTTTCCTTCCAAGATACCGCCTGTGTGAGATAGATCCGGCTGTATGATATCCACATAGCCGTCCTGGAGGAGCTGTTTAAAGCCCCATCTTGTATACATTCTCTCACCTGTCGCAATTGGGCATGTGGTATGCCAGGCGATGTCACGAAGTGCTTCATTATTTTCTGGCAGAACCGGTTCTTCTATAAACATAGGCCGGTATGGTTCCAGCTCTTTTACGATCGTTTTTGCCATTGTTTTATGAATGCGGCCATGAAAATCAACACCAATGCCAAAATCTTTTCCTACCGCCTCACGAATGGATGCGACCCGTTCAATAACCGCTTCAACTTTTGAAAAGCTGTCTATGTAATTCATTTCTTCAGATGCGTTCATTTTAACAGCGAGAAAGCCTTGTTCCTGCTTTTCTTTAGCCGCGATAGCAACATCGACCGGACGGTCCCCGCCTATCCATGAGTACACTTTAATTTTTTGGCGTGCCTTGCCTCCAAGCATTTCAAATACAGGAATTTGATAATATCTTCCTTTTATATCCCAAAGCGCCTGCTCAATGCCTGAAATAGCACTCATTAATATAGGGCCGCCGCGATAAAAACCGCCCCGGTAAAGAGTTTGCCAGATATCCTCTATTTCATTTGGATCACGGCCATATAAATAGGAAGCCAGTTCATTCACGCAGGCTTTCACCGTTTCCGCCCGCCCTTCAACTACCGGCTCTCCCCAGCCTGAAATGCCTTCGTCTGTCTCAATTTTTACAAACAGCCAGCGCGGCGGGACTTTATATAGGGTAATATTCGTAATTTTCATATAATACCTCGCAAACTTTTTTTATAAAGGAGGTTTCCAATTCGGAAACCTCTTGATCTATCACATTATGAGCCTTTTATGAATACCGTTTTGATTGCTGTGAAGAATTCTTTAGCGGCTTCGCCTTGCTCCCGTGAACCGGAACTGGACGCTTTCATGCCCCCGAATGGTGCCTGAAGCTCAACGCCTGCGCTTTCAGCATTTATACGGACAAGCCCCACTTCAATCTCATCGATAAACTCAAGGATTGAATTGATATTAGAGGTAAAGATTGATGCGCTCAATCCGTATTTAGTATGATTGGCCATTTCAATTGCTTCCTCCAGATCCGCTGCCTTAATTAGCGCGATAACTGGACCAAAAATTTCTTCTTGAGCAATCTCCATGTCGGTTGTTACAGCTTCAAAAATGGCAGGCGTTACATAAAAGCCGCTATCATATTCCCCCCCTGTTAATACTTCACCGCCGTATACAAGCTTTGCGCCTTCCTGCTTTCCAATCTCGATGTATTTTGTTACTGTATTGAACTGGCTTTCACTTGCGCAAGGGCCCATCCAAATGCCATCTGTCAGAGGGTTCCCCACCGTAATTTTTTCTGCTGCTTCGACCAGTTTTTGTTTGAATTCATCATAGACCGTTGATTCCACGATTACTCGGCTCGAGGCGGTACATTTTTGGCCGGAGGAACGAAACCCTCCGCTGATGACTGCTTCTACCGCTTGATTGATATTCGCCTCTTTCGTTACGATAACTGGGTTTTTGCCACCCATTTCTAGCTGATATTTAATGCCGCGGGCAGAAGCTGACCTGGCTACACCCTTCCCGACATTTTCAGAACCCGTAAAGGTGATTGCGTTTAGAAGAGGGTGGTCAATTAGCCCCTGGCCGATTACTGAACCGGAACCTGTGATGAAGTTCACTACCCCTTTCGGGAAGCCTGCTTTCACAAGACATTCCATTACTTTGGCAGCGGTAACAGCTCCCTCAGTCGCAGGTTTCCAAACCACTGTGTTCCCATATATGAGCGCTGGAGCCATTTTCCAGATCGGAATCGCTACTGGAAAATTCCATGGTGTGATGACCCCGACAACACCCAGCGGGGTGCGTTTTGTAAACATGAGTGCATCCTTATCGGACGACGGGATAACATCTCCGTCTTTACGCATTCCCTCGGCAGCATAGTAACGAAGAATGGCAATCCCGCGCGCTGTTTCTCCTTTTGCCTCAGGAAGCGTTTTTCCCATCTCGCGTGTCATGGTTTCAGCAATATCATCCAGGTTTTCTTCTAAAATATTTGCTGCCTTAAATAGAATCTGGCCCCGTGCAGCCTGGCCAAGCTTTCGCCATTCCTTTTTGGCATTATGAGCTGCTTCTACCGCATCGTTTAAATCCTTTTCTGTCGAGCTTTGGACGTAGCCGACCGGTTCTCTATCTGCCGGGCTGATGCTTGTAATCGTTTTATCGGAAGCGCTTTCTAACCATTCATTGTTAATAAAGTTCTTAAATGTTTTAGTTGCAAATGTAGTTGCCATAATCTTTTAGCTCCTTTTTATTAAAATGTTGGCCCAATTCTCCAGATGCCGAAGTCATGCTGCTTTAAAATTTCCGCTTTAGTAAGTTTGCCATTGGAAACCTGCATGATTTCATGCATGATCCGCTTTCCGACATCATCCACTGTTTCTATACCATTAACAATTGTGCCAGCGTCTAAATCCATATTTTCATTCATTCGCTCAAACATTGGCGTGTTTGTTGAAATTTTAATAACAGGTGCAATAGGAGAGCCTGTCGGCGTCCCGCGGCCGCTTGTAAAGAGAACAACTTGCGCTCCCCCTGCAACCATCCCAGTCAATTGCTCGATATCATGGCCAGGTGTGTCCATCCATACAAGCCCCTTTTTCGTTGGCACTTGAGCATAGTCTATGACTTCCTCAAGCCGGGTTGTACCTGATTTTGTAGAAGCCCCCAGTGATTTTTCCTCGAGTGAGCTGAGGCCGCCCTCAATGTTTCCCGGACTGGGATTGCCGGTACGAATGTCTACGCCCATCTGAATTGAGCGGTTTTCCATCATTTTAATGACAGCATAAGCCTTTTTGGCAACTTGGTCGTTAGCGGCGCGATTGGCAAGCAAATGTTCGGCTCCAATGAGTTCAGTTGTTTCCGCTAATATTGCGGTTCCTCCCTGCTGGACGATCATGTCACTTGCCTTTCCTACTGCCGGGTTCGCTGACAAGCCGGAACAAGCATCCGACCCTCCGCATTCCGTACCAACAATCAGCTCACTGAAATCACATAATTCACGCTGCACCATCGAGGCATCCTGCACCATTTTAACCGCAATTTTTGCTACTTCTGCTATGGTCTGGAGTGTGCCTCCATGCTCTTGAATCGACACTGTTTGAACAGGTTTGCCGCATTTGGCAATTTCATCTCCAATTCGGTGCGCCTGATGAGTTTCGCAGCCAAGGCCAAGAACAATGACACCGTATACATTTGGATTCATCCCCATCCCGGCATATGTTCTAGCCGTTTGATCATAATCAGTACCTACTTGTGCACAGCCATGCTGGTGAATAAATGAAACCGTGCCGCTGACAAGCTCTGTTACACGCTGGGCTGTCTGTGTCGCACATGTAATCGTCGGTAATATTAGTACATGGTTCCTGACACCAACGCGCCCATCAGGTCTGCGATAGCCCCAAAACTGCATTTTTTCATTCAGCAATTTTGTCACCTCTTCCTCTTTTGCCTTCTAGATTATGAACATGTACATGTGCGCCGGCTGGAATAAAAGAAACTGCTGCACCGATGACTTCTCCATACTTAATGATGTCTGCTCCTTGATCAATCGCTTTAACTGCGAATTTGTGGCCAAATCGTATTTGTTCAAGCAGAGTGACCGTGATGTCTTCTGTATCTGTCTGTACAACCACTTCTGTATGTTCCGGTATATCGGATAAAGCCACGGCTACACTATCTTTATTACTTAAATACAGCGTTTTGTAGCTACTCATTCCCTCACCCCTTAAATGGTTTGCACAGCTTTGCTTTGGATGACCGGGTTGTTTAACACTCCAATTCCCGGTATTTCGACTTCTATACGGTCATGATCCTTCAAAGTAAATTCATTTGGCGGAACGACACACGTTCCTGTAAGGAGTACGGTTCCGTCAAAAATGGTGTTATCTAGCACGAGGTACTCTACAAGTTCCTCCAGTGTGCGCTTCAGCTGGTTTACCTGCGCTTCGCCTTCAAATACTTTTTCTTCATTTCGATAGATCCGGCAGATGATTTTCAGCTCATATGGATCTGAAACTGCTTCTTTTAATAATATGGAAGGTCCAATAGAACAGGAGTTCTTCCAAACCTTCGCCTGTGGCAGGTAGAGCGGATTTTCCCCTTCAATATCGCGGCAGCTCATATCATTTCCCGCAATGTACCCCAGCACAGTTCCTTCTTTATCAATGACTAAACCGAGCTCGGGCTCAGGAATCTGCCAGTTAGAATCTGAGCGCAGGTAAACGGGATCATTCGGTCCGACTGTTCTCGCAGCTGTTGATTTAAAGAAAATCTCCGGTCTTTCTGCTTCGTACACTTTGTCATAAAACGTCTGGCGGTCAAGTTTTCCCTGTGTTGCTTCATAATTGCGCGCTTCCTTGCTTTTTTTATACGTTACGCCAGATGCCCATACCTCTGGGGCATCGATTGGCGTTGTTAAATGAAGGCCTTCGAACGGCTGTGTATCTCCATTAGCAGCTATCTGTTCTATAATGTCAAATGCTGTTCTGTTTTCACGGCGTGCCGTTTCAATCAACGACATAAAATCTGTATACGGAAGATCTACTACTCTATTTTCATTCGTCACGGCAGCCAGTTGTTTCTCGTTTTCTTTTATATATCGAATAATTCTCATTAATTCATTTCCTCCTTGATTTCAAGTGCATGAATTTATATTTTTTGAAATTCATATCCGAGACCCTGTGAAATTTTACTGCTGCATTCTTTTAAAATCCCTACATAATATTCATGCGTTTCTTCCGCTTTAGACGCTGGTATGGATACACTCATAGCTGCAATCACATTGCCTGAATAATTTTTTATCGGGACCGCCAGGCAGACAATGCCCGGTTCATTTTCTTCATTATCGATTGAATATCCGGCAGCACGGACTTTTTCAAGTTCCGCTAAGAATTCTTCTTTTGATCCAATTGATTTCTCAGTTGGCCTCGTATACGAATAGCCTTCTAATAGCAAATCAAGTTCACTGTCCGTTCTGGCTGCAACAAGTGATTTCCCGACTGCACTTGTATGAATAGGAACCCGCCGTCCAATACGGGAATACATAACGGTTACCCCGCTGCCTTCCACCTTATCTACATAAACACCTTCCTGTCCCTCTAATACGACTAAGTGAACCGTTAAGTTGGTTGTCGCGGAAAGCCATTCAAGATGCTTTCTTGCAACATTGCGTAAATCAAGATGACCTAACACCATGCTCCCTCTCTCAAACAGCTTTAAACCAAGAGAGTATTTCCCGTTCTCTTCATTTTGTGAAATATATCGCTGTACCTGCAGCGTTTTTAACAGTGAATGAACTGTACTTTTATGCAAATTCATCCGTTTACTGATTTCAGTGATCGTTAATTCCCGTTCCCGCTCGTCAAATAAATCCAATATTTTTAAAGCACGCTCCACCGATTGTATGATAGGCATGTTTCCTCACTCCTTTAGACCTAAGTAGCCTTATTGTAACGGATTTATGACGAGCATGCTTTATTTTATTACTGAGTTGTTTCTAACAACACAATATCTTGCTCATAATCAAGCACCGCATCTTCAACAACGGCGATTGGAACAACCCCATTGGCTGCATCCGTGTGTCCATACATCCGGTTGCTTGCCGCCACCATCTTTTGGCGGACTTTCATACGTTGTTTTCTCTCTATACTTATTTCCTTTCTTTCTTCTTTCCAAGCTTCTGTAAAATCGTGCACAACCTCACCATCTATAAGCGGTAATGGATCAACAAAATCGATCCGGCCGCCCCGAAGCTGTAAATGGAGAATATCTCCTGTTTTCAAAATTCCAATACCGCCGCCTTCGAACGCTTCCGGTGTCATATGACCAATAGCAGCTCCATACGTCACGCCAGAATACCGGCCGTCACTGATGATGGTCGCCAGCTTTTTCATTACACGATTTGCATTAATATGCTGCATCGGTGTAAACATTTCTGGCATACCAAAGGCCACAGGCCCCTGGCCGGCAATAATAATAGCGAGTTTCAGTATTCCTGATTCTGCCATCTCATCAAAGAGTTCGTCATAAGATTTATGTTGAAGACGCAGCCATTCTTGTTCGTTATTGTACTTCAATGTTGAAAGCAAATGGTGATGCGGAAAAATCTGTTGTTGTTTTAATTCAGTGAGAAGATTTGTATCAAGCAAACTTTGATTCGCTTGATCTTCATTTTCGTAATAAAGGACAAACGCCAGCTTATCATCAAAAGAGTCAAGCTGAGGCGTAGGCATACCGCTTATTTTTACAACAGCACTTTCAAAGAAGTTTCCTTTTAACACATCCACCCCGCTGAACCCGCGTTTTGGTTCCGATAATATAACTGGGTTTTCTTTCACATTAACTGCTTGGAGACTGCGTGTAATTTCAAGACGCTCTTTCCACGTTTTCCCGACAACGGTTGGTGCATCCTGGTCCATCGGGACGCCATTTTCAAGAAGTTCATAAAAGAGAGTTTCCATTCCCCTGCTCGTACCGCTGCAGCATTGCATGGCCAGTGAGTATATGTCTCTGCCTTGTGTCAGGCTGTAGTCAAATAAATCAGGGATGGGATATTCATGATGAATTCGGTCAAGATCCCATAAGCTGAATTTATATCCTGCATAAAGCATGCCTGCAACAAGATGCATCATTAGATTAGTAGAGCCGCCCGACGCACTGTGGATCCGGACTGCGTTTTTAATGTTAGCCGCCACAATATTAGCCACGCCATACCGCTCATCATTGATCATTCCTGCAAAGCTGTCCAGCACTGCATTAATCTGCCGCTGGGACGGAGGGTCTGTAAGCAGCTCGACTGCCGGGTGAACCAGTCCAAGGCCTGCAACTAAATGGCGTGAACTATTTCCGGTTCCATTAAAAGCACAGATCCCTCCCTGGCCGTCACATGTGGCAACCGCGAGACGCATTTCAAAATATTTATGCTGCTCATGTGTTAAAATGCCGCGTTCATATGCCCGCTCGAAAACACCCTGAAATGCCGTGTTTGAAGAGCATTGTAGTATATACGCCATCGTGTCTCTCAGATCCAGGGCGACATCCGCTGCCCCTTCACTTTCTGCTTTTATCGCCAGCTCTTCCAGCTCCTGAATCACATCTTCCGGAATCGAGCCGCCCTCTAATACATGGGCAGGTGCGAAGGTTGCAAAAAAAGGCGCTTCTCCGCGGCTGCGGCGAACACGGTCAACATGAGCAAGAGCACTTACTACGCCAAGCGGCTGCTTGTCGCATCCTTGAATGACAAAAGCGCCATGGTAGCTATGCGCTTCAAGCTGATTCACAACCATTTGGGCAACAGCATTCCTGCTCTGAAGGGAATAGCTCATTCCTTGATTGCTCTGGGCTGTCCCATCGCACATAACCGGTGTCGAGAAATAAAAGGGCACACCCCCATTCTGCCAGATGCGGATGGCTGCCCGCGCAGAAGTTTGAAGGTCCATAATGTGGGCCGGATGATCGGAGGATCCGCCAATTATAGCAATACGCGGTGCATTCCGCTCAAGCCTCATATAAATTTCCTCAAGTGACCAATCCGGCTTCCCGCCTTCATAGGTTACACCCAGAGTCTGCTTGGAGCGATCGAGAAGGCCGGCCACCGTAATCGGTTCATTTGCCTTCCCTTGAACATTATCCCTATATGGATTTATATCGCTGTTAATATGGGGATATAATTGAGGCATTGTACCATTCCTTCCTTATTGTAACCATTCTAGTAAAAGTGCGAGAAAAGTCCCTGCACTGCTGAACAATAACGCAAACTTTATATTGTATAGCGAGACTCTATACGGGTTATCCTTTAGCAGCATACTCATTAGAGAAACACTGATATTATAAGGACCGCTCATCACGGTTGATAGGCTTGATGTGATCAGCACGATGCTCAGCGATACAGGGTTCAGCGAAGCTGCTGCCGGCTGTAATGCTTCCCCAATAATCGCCATTGTAACTAAGGGATGAAATCCTCCCATTGCCAGTAATAAAAACAAAATCTGAATAACCAAAAATAGAACAATTGGGACTTTCGAGAGCTCGGCGACTGGGCTTTGTAAATACTTCAACAAGTCTGATTCCTCAAGCACGCTGATAAAGAATCCTAATCCCAGAAATAAGACGATATAATTCTGTAATGAAGCGGTTTTTCTTTCCCACACCATTACACTGTATTTCAAATATGGTTTTAGTTTGTTAATTGTAATTGCCCAAAAAATAGCATACGGCAATATGGTAAGCGTTACTGAGGTAAGAAAATTCAAATGCAAATAGTTCTTAACCACCGTAACAGCTGCGATGAAAAGAAATAAATGGATGAAAAGATAGACTATATTTTTCAGAATCACCAACTTATTAAACGGAACAAACTGAACCGATGGGTCTAGGATATATTTCTTGTATCGTTTGGACAGCTGCCAATCAACTGTAAGCATCAAAACAGATAAAGTGAACAAATATGGAAGGATCCTATAATAAGATACATGTGTGACATCTATAGTTAATCCAACCAGTATTTCCATAGGACTCCATATCAGGCAAAGGGTATACCCTCTTAATATTAAGCTGGATAGATACTGTTGTTTAAAATGAGAAGCTTCTATTATGGGGTTTCGTTCGATAACTTGATGAACAAATGGGATAACCCCAATATTTAGAAACATTCCGATAATATATGAAGTTAGTGATCCCCGGTAATACATTTGGCTTAAGTTATGTGTTTTAAACTTAAGCAGTTTATTTACATTTCTGTCGTAATTTCCGACTCGAATAATACTATTCATAAATGGAAGCACCACAAACAGTGAGATCATGATTCCCATTCGGTTAAAGTAGACAGGTATTTGAATAAGCGGTAACTTATAGAAAATCATAATACCAATGCCTGCGGTGATAAATATGAAACTGGTTCTTTTAAACAAAAGAGTAGATTTAGAGAAAGAAAATGCTACTGAAACCATTCCCAATACGCCTGAGAAGTAAATGATCCACTCATACTGCAAAAATATAGAAAATAAATAAGCTATCACGAAAGCAGTGTAGAAAACTGTATAAAGAGAGATTCTCCGGCGAAAAAAGGAGGCGGTTATGCTCAACTCAAAATCAGTTCTAAAGGTTCAGAAAGAATCTCCACTTCTTCCTTTTCTTTCGCCTGGTTTAACAAACTTTCTGAAATCCAGATCTCTCCTACCTCGAGTGTATTCTTTATTCTGACTATTTTCGCTTGTTCTAAGTTAAACGCATTACAGGTTTTAATTGCCGCTTTTATAGCCAGCTCTTCCGTTTCTAATACCATAGGGAGTTTAATCACAGAAGTCACAGTGCTTGTAAGGGCATTGGCATAACCCTTTTCCCACACGATTTCATTCATAACAGCTTTTGTTGTCATATCTGCCATTCCAATTCCATTAGCATTGCCGTGTGTTTTTTCAGTTAGCCCAAGCACGACAATTCTAGTAACTTCTGGCCCTCCGCTGGCATATGGCGTCGCAAATCTGCCTGTGATATTAGGATCCATGCCGTCACCTGAAATATCTTTTCCAATTTCATCTACAATCAGAACGTCAATCGAATCGAAATAGATTTTTGGCATGAGGGATTTTGCCTCTAACAGCAGCGCCGGCTCTAATTCTTCCATTTTTTCCGCAGGGACCGCGACTATCTTGGCCGGCCGGTCATATGCATTTTCCAGGGATGCTAAACCAAAAATAATAGGTGCTTTTTCCAAGGTTATTTTCGTCATTTCTACGACATGTTCAGCCATGTACTTGAAACTAAAAGCATGGGCAGCCTCAGCACCTTTTTGTTTGCCCAGGCCAATCGTAATCATTTTCATCAGGCCGCTTTCTACTGGCCCTCTGAAGGCGGTATGAGGCTTTATTCTATTGATCACAACAATTTTATCTGCTTCATAGGCATACTTATCAATGTAAATAGGTAGACCATTTGGCAATTCACCGAGTTTGACTACTTCCATAGTGGATCGAATGGGCGCCCCGACTGCTTCTTCAGTGACACCAAGCTGTGCGAGAACATCAATCTGGCCTTCGGCTGTAGCACCGCCGTGACTTCCCATGGCAGGGACAATAAAGGGTTCTCCTCCTGCACTCTTGATTGCACTCACTGTCTCACGGGCAAGAATCGGAATCCCAGCGACTCCTCTGCTTCCAACCGCAATGGCAACGCGGTCTCCCGGGGAGACCCGGGAGAGTACATCTGCGTCTCTGATAGCTTTATGAACTTCACCCGATATGTCCTGCAGTTCAGGTGCTGCAAAATTTTGCTTGATCTTTACCATTTTCGGAAGACTAATTTCCTGCAGCAGCTCTGATATAATATTCATCCGTTTTCCTCCTCTTTCGAAGGCGGCAATTACTTGCTGCGAACTTTATCCACTTCAGCCATCATCTCGTCGACAAGCTCTTGGCCGAATTTTTCCGCATATTTATCATTCACTGGCTGAATGACCTTTTTCATTTTTTCCCGCTCTTGATCGGAAACTTCATTGATCTTCATACCTGCTTTTTCGAGATCTTTAATAGCTACTTCATTTTCTTTTCGGCTTACATCACGCTGATATTTTCCAGCTTCCTGTGCAGCTTCACGCAGGATTCCCTGCTCTTCTTCGGATAATTTATCCCAGAACTTTTTGCTCACCAGCATTATGAACGGCGTATATACATGCTTTGTAAGGCTTAAATGCTTTTGAACTTCATTGTATTTCTGAGATTTAATGGTTGAAAGCGGATTTTCCTGCCCGTCCACCGTTTTGCTTTCAAGCGCGGTAAAGACCTCGGAAAATGCCATTGGTGATGGATTAGCGCCTAACTTTTGAAATGCATCAAGATGAACCTCGTTTTGCATCGTCCGTATTTTTAATCCTTTAAAATCCTTCGCTGTTTTGACTGCATGCTTACTATTGGTTAATTGACGGAATCCATTTTCAGAATAGGCAAGTCCCACTAAGCCCTGTTCCGGTAATTTATCCATCAGTTTTTGGCCAACCGGCCCATCAAGTACAGCGTCTGCTTCTTTTTCATTATTAAAGACAAAAGGGAAATCAAAAATTCCGAATTCCGGAATCATACCGACTAGAGGCGATGTAGAGGGATTCGTAATTTCCTGTGTACCTGCCTGAAGTGCTTTTGTCATATTTAAATCATCACCAAGGGAAGCGTCAAAGAAATTCTGAACCTTCATTTTGCCGCCGCTTTTCTCTTCTACAAGCTCTTTAAATTTTTTCATTCCCTGGCCTTGTGGATGTGACTCATTGTTGCCGATGCCTGCCTTTATCGTACGCTCCTGAATTCCAGTTTCTTTCCCTGTAGAAGCCCCTGTCTTCTCACTGCTGCCACCACTATTGCTGCATGCACCAAGCAGCAGCATTCCTGGCAGCAATACTCCTAAAATCGTTCGTTTCACATTCTTGTTCATTTTCTTTTCCCCTTCCAAACTACGATTATATTAAAGCATTTCTTAAATTAGATCCCTGAATCCATAACTTAAGATGTAAACCACTCAAGCGGTACCATTACTAATGAAGGAAATAAGATTAACAATATTAAGACGACAATCTGCACAAGCAGGAATGGCCATATTCCTTTCATAATATCTTCCATACTAATTTTACTGATTCCACACATTACGTTTAATACGGTACCAACTGGCGGGGTAAGCAATCCAATCGCATTATTTAAAATAAACAATACACCGAAATAAACAGGGTCTATACCAGCCTGAATAACTACCGGCATTAATACAGGGGTAAGTATTAAAATAGTTGGTGTCATATCCATAGCTGTTCCAACAATAATGACTAACAAGTTGATAGCTAAAAGCAGCAGCAAAGGATGATCCAAAACTGGTCCGAGCAGCCCAATCATTTGAGCCGGTAAATTGGCTACTGTAATAAGCCATGATGACACAAGAGCTGCTGCTACCAGAAACATAACAACGCTGGTCATTTTAGCTGCATGAACAAAGACTCGGTGTAAATCGGATATCTTTAATTCCCGGTAGATTACCAGACCAACAAACAAAGCATATACTGCTGCAACTACTGCTGCTTCAGTAGGGGTAAATAAACCGCCTTTCAACCCTCCAATAATGATGACTGGCAGAAAAAGGGCCCATATTCCTTTTCGCATGGCTATCAGCATTTCTTTTATTGACTTGCGCGGCTGGACTTGTACCTTATCGCGCCTTGCTACAATTGCCCAGGTTATCGTTAGTCCTACTGCTAGTAAAATGCCTGGTACAATACCTGCCATAAATAGCTTTGTAATCGAAACACCACTCGCCACTCCGAAAATGATGAAACCTATACTTGGCGGGATGATCGGTGCGATAATACCCCCTGATGCTATTAAACCGCTGGAGCGGTTAACATCATATCCTGCCTTAACCATCATTGGTATTAAAATGGAACCTAGCGCGGCAGTATCTGCAACTGCAGAACCAGATAAACTCGCAAACAGAACACTGGCTATTATTGCTACATATCCAAGCCCTCCTCTTATATGGCCGACCATGGTCATCGCCATATCCACAATACGCCTTGAAAGGCCTCCTGCATTCATTAACTCACCAGCTAGCATGAAAAATGGAATGGCCATAAGCGGAAAATTATCGGCCCCATTTATTAGGTTTTGAGCGATGATCTGGCTGTCAAAATTCCCCATGAAGTACATTAAAGCAACACTGCTTACTAATAAGGCAAAGGCAATCGGCATCCCAAGAGCCATTGCTCCTAGTAAAGAGCCTACAAATATTCCTACCGTCATGCTGGATTAACCTCCTCTCAGATTTTCTGTTAAACTATCATTTCCTCAGAATCATTGATTGCATTTAATTCTTCATCCGTCACTTTATTAAAGACGATTCGGTACATATTATTTATCGTTATAAATGCCATGGATACGGCTACTACTAAGCCTGTTCCATAAACTAGAGCAAGCGGCATACCAACTGCAGGGGTAACGCTCTCCATGTTCATTACAGTCATTTTCCAGCTGCCATCCAGCACGAGTATTAAAACAAACAAAATTATCAAATCGCTAATAAGCAGAACAAATTTTTTCATTGCTCGAGGCAACCTCTTAACCATCATGTCCACACCTAAGTGTTCCTTATTCTGGTAAGCACCAATTGAGCCAAGGAAAGTTAACCAGACAAATAAGTAACGCGACATTTCCTCCGACCATGTAATACCCGAGTTAAAAAAATAACGAAGGACAACGTTGCCAAATACAAGTACGACCATGATTGCAAGAGCAGAAGCCATGATTGTATTTAACATTTGTTCTAGGAATTTAGTTATTTTTGTCATCACATTTCCTCCTATTGTTTAAAGAACCATCATTCCTCTGCTTTAATTCTTTCAACTAGATCTTGTGCCCAGTCATTTTCTTTGAAAATTTCTTTATATAGAGGCTCTGCTCTTTTTTCCATTTCTTTTGAGAACGCTGAGTCAGGTTCTGTGAATTTGATTTTATTGTCCTTTAGGAATTTTTTATCTTCTTCATAACTTTTTTCTAATAAATCAAACTCATACTCTGCTGCCTCTTTAGAAGCAGTTTCAATCAGTTTCTGCTGATCCTTCGTCAGGCCTTTCCAAAACTTGCTGTTTATAATATAGAGATTTGGACTAAACATATGCTTTGACTCTAGAACATTGCTTTGCACTTCATACCAGCCTGATTGTCTTAATGTGGCAATCGGGTTATCCTGTCCGTCTACAACCTTTTGTTCAAGTGCAGTGAAGACTTCTGAAATGGGCATAGGAGAAACATTTGCACCCAGTGCCTCACCAAGCTTTATATAGTTTGGAATATTAGGCATCCTGACTCTGAAACCCTTGAAATCTTCCATTTTTTCAATCGGCTTATTGCTTGAAAACATTCGGAATCCATTGGCACTCCACGCGAGCGGTTTGACTCCGTGCTTTGGATCCAGATCTGCCGTCAGTTCTTTGCCGATAGGTCCGTTAAGCACAGATTTCACATGCTCAAAATCTTTGAAAAGGAAGGGCCATTCAGGAACCGCCATCTTTGGTATATCAGCCTGCATGATCAGGCCGGGTATCCCCATCTCTATCGTTCCGTTTCTTACTCCGTCGTAAAATTCTTTTTCAGCACCTAATGTACTATTGGCATATATTTGAACCTTTAATTTTCCATTACTTTCTTCTTCAACCTTCTTTTTAAACTTTTCCTTAAGAGCAATATTTTGTGGATGATCTTCGGCAAAGTAATGTGCCACTTTAATAGTTTTCACTGCTCCGCCGGCCCCGCTGGTTTTTTCTTCCTTGCCGCAGCCTGCAAGCAGTAACGCGGCTGCAATAGTCATACTTGAAGCAATTCCAAACAATTTTCTATTTTTCATCCAATATTCCTCCATTTCAATTGTAAGCGTTATCATTAAATTCAAATCTTTATTTTAGAATTCTTCTCCTTTCTGCCTGTGAACCTCAATTGTTTTATAATATAAAACAAGGTTCTAGGATTAACACAAAAAAAAGAGCTTTTTTTCTTTCACCAGTTGATTGATCCATTTTATGTACTGTAATCCTGCAAAACTATTAATCTCTTATGAATTTTGTTCTACATTATAAAACATTGTTTTATAAAAAAGAACTTACTTTAATTTTTATCATCTTTTTTTAGTGCTGTCAAATAGTATTTTGAATTTTTAAATAACTTTACATACATTAATATTTTTTCACTAAATGCGTATATCCCTGCAGATTTAGCGGCTTATTCAGTCCAAAATATAAGGTCAAATGTTATTTTATTCTGTATGCTGGATACCATTTCATCGTTTTTGTACCCGCTGTTTCGTATGGATCGAATAGGATTTGAGTTAGAAGCAGAACATTAAATAAAAGCTAGTAATTTATAAAGCTCATCTTCTGTGTTTAGCAAGAGTTGTCTGGGAGTTGCTGTATGAAAGGAGCAGCTTACTGCTTTCCTGAGGATGGATATCGTATAATTACAACTTGATTTCCATAAGGGTAATAGGAAGCAGTCTCTCCACCGCTGACTGCATTGGAGAGACTTTGATAATTAAAATATAGCAGTTCGAGAGAATGTCAGTTATTCACAATTAGTATTTCTCCGCAAGGTCGTAAAGGAATTCCACAATACTTACTCTTCCACATAAGGAATGGTCAAAGGACCAAGGGGCAGAACGGCAACAGTCATGTTTTCACCATACTTCTCCCTCAATTGTCCCAGCGTTTCCTCTATGTTTTGAGTGGGTATAAACATCGCTCGATCCACATCTTCTTTTGATAACGAAGAGTAAACATATACGTCTGCCCATACCTGGATAACGGCCTGTTTTTGAACCTGCCATTGATCAAACATTTTGAAACTGCCGTCATTGATCATTTCCAATATGTCATGCGGGTTCTTGCGCATTTGCAATATCTTTGCATAATTCCCATGGTCAGGCAGCCCATCTGAACATTCTGCTGCACATATGATGGCGCCGCCCTTTTTGACTATTTTATGTGCAGCACTCATACCCTTAACTGCCTGGTATAAATTTTGATCAAGCGGATAGCCAGAATTGGACGTGATGACCACATCGAATCTTTCATCGCATTTAATCATTGCATGCTCTTTTACAAAAGCACATCCGGCATCATGTGCCTGGAAAAGTTCACCGGCAAACACATTGGTAATTTCTTTTTCCTTATTTAACGTTACGTTCAACATAAAATGCGGTTTGCACATCCTATTGACTTCCCTGGCCATGTCTTGAACTGGATTATTCACCATATTTCCCCACGTTGCCAGCGGATCACCAATCATTCTGGCATTGTGAAAGGTCATAATTGTTTCCAGACCCGCTATACCAGGCATTATTCCTTTAGGCCCGCCCGAAAAACCAGCAAAAAAATGGGGTTCAATAAACCCTGTAACAATACGGAAATCAGCTTCTGCGTACTCCTTATTTAAGTAAGCATCGCAGCCAAATTCACTGTGGCCGACTATAATCAGGGTTTCCTTGTCATGGCAATTGTTATTGATGATCCGGATATTCTCTACTACCCACTCCCCCAGCATTGATACAAATTCTTCCCTGGTCTGGTCGCGGTGTGTTCCTGTACCGTTAATAATTACATAGTTCTTCAGCGGAACGTGCGGCAGCTCTTTTATGATCCACGGAATCAATTTTTCGTTTGGAGTAGGGCGGGTGATATCACTGATGACAATAGCCACTTTATCGGTTTCTTTGACCATTTCACGCAAGGGCAGGGTTCCAATGGGATTTTGAAGTGCAGCAGCCACTTCTTTTTCTTCATTTTCCAAACCCTGTAGGTGTTTGGGTTCTATAATCAACGAATGATCCGGTACTTCAACCGTTAGTCCATCTCTTCCGTATAAAAGGGCTGTATTCATAATCTGCAAACCTCTTTCCATTGATTTTTGGTTTCTTGCTGCTTTAATTGCCAAGCGGTTAACGATGTTTAGCAATGGTCGGATTGTTTGTGCTTACTAGGACGTTACCTTTTGTGTTAGACTGCTTGTCAATACGTTTTGCATACCAAGCGACCACAAATGGAACCAGGACGGCAGTAACAATTACACTTGCTGCAACCATAATTGTGGCTGAGCCAGCTACTTCTGCATAGGCAGGATTCGCAGCAGCAACGGCAGCAGGAACTCCAGCAGCGTTACCGGCTGTTGTTGCCGCAGCCAATCCTGCAACTCCATTTCCGCCTGTCAGCTTGTCCACTAGTAATAAGGCTGAACCTGTCACAACAATAACACCTAGTCCTAAGAAGAGACCCGTAAAGCTTGCTTCTACGACTTTGTTTAAGTTTAGACCCGCACCTAATCCAAAAGCGAAAAAAGGAATTAAAGCTGGAACTGCCTTTGAGAATAATTCACGAATTTCTTTATCTAAGTTTCCAAGAATCATTCCAAGAACAAGCGGGAGAATTGCCCCGAGCATTGTCTGCCATGGGAATGATGCAAGTCCTGCAGCTCCAAGCGTCACCATTGTTAAAAACGGACCAGACTCCAGGCTCATTAAAGAGTAGGCACCAGCGTCTTCCTTTTTACCAAATTGACCGATAAGGGCCATGTATAGCCCGCCATTTGTATCGTTCATGGAAGCCACTATAGCTAAAACGGATAATCCTCCAAGTACGGTCGCAGATGGATCATCCCCTATAAATTGCGCTGCAATAATACCTGCGAGTGCACCCATGGATATCTTCGTAAACAAAAGCGCTCCGCCCTTTTTTAAAATATATGGCGTAGCTTTAAAACTAATGGTGGTACCAATACAAAAGAAAAAAACAGCCAGTATAGGCAGCGCCCCGGTGAACAATGCCCCGGTGAACGAACCAAAGAATTCCCCAGTACCGGGAAAAAAAGTATTAATAACAGCTCCAGCCAGCAATGGTACGACCATCATTCCGCCAGGCACCTTTTCAATCGTCTTTTTTATATTCATTATAAAGCCTCCCTTTTTCTTCCTAATTTAAGTACACTGATAGTCCGAGGCATGATTTAGATTCGACTCTATTTCCTGGGCTATTCATTCAAATTACTATTTTCCTGCTCCAAAATAGAACTCCTGATGAAGGGTGTTTGTATGGTTTGCACCTCCTTAGGAAACGCTTTCAAATTATCTTTCATTATATTATACTAATTGAAAATCTATTAATCTATGTATTCAGTAAACAACAAATACATGGAATTATCTGAATTTTTTGTACGTAATAACTAAAACAGGAGAACTGAAATGCTGACCAGAGAAATTGCAGAAACGATTGTACAAGAAACTTCCGTACGCTTAAACCGCAATGTAAATATTATGAATGATCAAGGAATTATTATTGCATCCCGTGATTCCTCGAGACTTTATCACATTCATGAAGGGGCACTTGAAGTATTAAAAACAGGTATGTCTTTTTCTATTCCATCTAATCACGATGGAAAATGGAAGGGTTCTCAGCCTGGAATCAACCTGCCTATTGTCTTTCAAGACCAAACCGTTGGAGTCATTGGAATTACCGGCGATCCAGAGGAAATGAAAAACTTTGGAGGGCTTGTAAAAATGACAACTGAACTTATGATCAAACAAGCATTTATGGTCACACAGGCTGAATGGCAGCAGCGGACAAAAGAGATTATTATAGAAGAGCTTTTAATGGGATCACCATCCTTTGAACAAATAGACCGCCGTCTTAGTCTCCTATCTATTAAGTTTTCGCCGCCATTTCAAACTTTTGTTATTCAATTAAAGGATCGTTCTGTGACGAATAATGCGATCATTCAAAGGCTTGAGGAAACTGTAATTAGTACTAATTGCATAATAGGATTTATAAATATTAATCAAATCTTCATTGCTGTTTTTGGGCTGACAGATAAACAAACTCAAACTCAGCTGGATTCTGTATACAATATATTAAAAAATCTTAACCTCACGTTTAGACTCGCTTACAGCACTTCATTCACGACTCTGGATAAATTTAGACAGGCCTATGAAGATTGTAACCTTGCGCTTAAGATCGGCGATCCTCTACAGGAAATCCTTCCTTTTGCAGAAATTGAAGCAAAAGCCTTAATCTATCAAATTGACAAGTATAAGTCTGAAAGATTTTCAAATAGAGTACTTCATGAATCCATTCAAAACTTTGCTCCTACATTAGAAGCCTTTTTTGATAACAATCTGAATATGCAGCAGGCAGCAGATAAGCTCTTTATTCATCGTAATACATTAATATACCGTCTTAATAAGATCAAACAGGAAACCGGTTATGATCCGAGGCTGTTTAAAGATGCCCTTACACTGCAAATGGCTGTTTGGATCAAAGAAAGATCAGCCAGAAACGAAGAATAGCAATCACAATAGTAAACTAATTCTAAAATAAGCGGTTACATATTGGATCCCTTTAAGGTATTAATCAGCCGGTTTAAGGTTGTCTCTAAGGTTAAAGGGATCTTTTTAATTCAGGTTTCAGCGTTTGCAAGTAGTAAGATGTCTCTTAAAAAAATGAGAAATCAGCCTAAACTCTTTCAAAGACCATATTGAATGAACCCCTGCTATTTAACTGGCTTAATGAATCTCGTGCCAACAGTTTACTAGTTAATAGATTTATTCTGGTATATATTCGTAAGTCTCATAATTTGTTCAGTCCGTTCCCTCGTCCAATTTGCTGCATTGTCCATGGCTTCTTGAAGCGTACATGGGCCGCCAACAACTGAAAAACCAGCAGCAAGTCCTAGTTCATCACATTGCTTGCTAGTGAGTTCCATCCCTCCGCATAATGCGATTGTTGGTACATTGAACCGCTTAGCGTGACTGCACACACCTGCAATGACCTTTCCCGAAAGGGTCTGGCTATCAAGCCTACCTTCTCCTGTAATAATTAAGTCAGCATCCTTTATCACATCTTCGAAATGAACCGCTTCTAACATTATGTCTATTCCTGGTCTAAGCTGTGCTTGTAAAAAAGAAATTAAGGCAGCACCCATTCCTCCAGCAGCACCGCTTCCGGGAAAATCTCGAATATCTTTGCCTGTTTGTGCGGCAATCACTTCCCCATAATTGAAAAGTGCCTTATCCAAGCTTTCAACCATTTCTGGTGTTGCCCCCTTTTGAGGACCAAAGATTGCGGATGCTCCGTTGCTGCCGCATAATGGGTTATTTACATCACTTGCTACCATAAAGCTTGATTCCTTAATTCTAGGATCCAAATTCGTATCATCAAAATAAGCCAGGTCACTTAAAGCCGCTCCGCCTTCATCAAGCTGAATGCCATCTTGATTATAAAACCGAATACCTAAAGCTTTCAGCATGCCCATACCGCCATCATTTGTGGCACTTCCCCCAATCCCGACTATGAATTTGCGGTACCCTGAATCTAGTGCATGCATGATTAATTCGCCAGTTCCAAAACTTGTAGTGATGAGAGGGTTTTTTTCATGATGGGCTAATAAAGGAAGACCTGAAGCTTGCGCCATTTCAATAATGGCCGTCTGTCCGTCGCCAAGAATCCCATAAGCTGCCTTGGTTGTTCTTCCCAAAGGATCTTTTACATGCACCTCATGTATTGTCCCGTTTGTTGCAAAAATAATATTTTCTACTGTCCCTTCTCCACCATCAGCAAGTGGTATCTCATGCACAATAGCATCCGGGTATACTTCATGGATGCCTTGTTTAATGGCAGAACATAGGGATCGTGCAGAAATAGATCCCTTAAAAGAATCGGGAGTAACTATAATTTTCATATTTTTCCCTCCGAATATTATTAATACTGGAGATAAGGGAGCATAGGGTTTACAATATGCTCTGAATCCGCATTAAAGGAACAGCGGATTCAGTCATATTGTTTCCAGCCGCATTACCATCCTTAGTTCATCCGTGACCTAGAAAACTATTAAAGCCAAAGTTTAAATAAACCTTCAGTAAAACCTAGATTGTACATATAATAAACCCCAAAAACCGCACTTATCATTCCAGTCAGCTGGGTCAGTTTTTTATTAATGCGCGTCTTCCCAGTGCTTAGAACAAAAGGAATGCCTATAAGAGTTGTAAAGCAAAGCATGCCCGCAACTGTTCCAGCACCAAAAATCAGTATATAAAAGGCCCCTTCCCACAAGCTATTGATCGTATTCATGGTTAATAAAATCATCGCAGCACTGCCCGCAAGTCCGTGGATAAATCCCATAAAAGTAGATTTACCATAGGATACTTTTTGCTGCTTTGCACTATGGTTATGTTCGTAAGTTTGACCGCTGTTATTTATATCAGTAAGATGAGCGGATTTACGTATTGAAAATATGGCCGCTATTCCAAAATAAACGAGCATGATGCCCACCGAAAATTCTAAAGTCATGGCCCATTTTTGAGGTATCTGTACCTTCAATAAAATCATTAGCATGCCAACTATAAAAAGTGTTGCTGTATGTCCAATCCCCCAGAAAACTCCTGCCAGAGAAGACCTTGATAATTTTTTACTTTGTATGGCTATCGTTGAGACTCCAATAACATGATCGGGCTCAATTGCATGCTTTATTCCTAGAATAAAACCCAGTGCCAGTATAGAGATAAAACCTGCTTCCACTACTATCGTACCCCCTTGGTGTGTTCCATGCATGCGGGAAAATCTACTTCATTGCCCGCTATATGATCCTAGAAAATTTTATGCTTTTTCATCCTGACTTTTAGCAAGCGCCATTGTGTATACCTCATGAAAGGGTACGTTAAAATCCTTTGCTGCCTTTTTTACATCTTCATACTCAGGTATTTGCCGAAGTACTTTTCCATCCTTTATTGCCTGCTTTAACCGTAAGCGTCCATAGCAGGTGTCCACGTATACGATATTTCGTTCTAATATCCGCCTTGACCAGACACTTTTCCTGACTCCAAGAGTGGTGGTTTCTGTCAGGATTACTTCTTCACAAAATTCCGTATTTTTCAAGGAAGAGAGCACAGTGACAAGAATACCAGGTCGGTTCTTTTTCATATATACGGGTGTGTAGAAAACATCCAGCGCCCCTGCATCAAAGAGCTCTTCCATTAGAAATCCTAAACCTTCCCCAGCCATATCATCTACCTGGAACTCTAAAACAAAAATAGATTCTTCCGCTTCCTTGCTTTGATTCGTTTTTATTGGATCGTTAAACTTTACTATGGATGCCCTTAAAATACTTGGAATTTTTCCTACATCATCAGAGCCGCCATATCCACTTCTTTCTATCGTCATACAATTATGGCTGGCCACTTCCCCGGCTAAACTCTGGATAAGAGCTGCACCTAATGGAGTCGTTAGATTTTGAACAGCATTCACTTCCGTTATTGGAATTCCTTTTAACAGCTCATAAACAATCGGGTTGGGAATAATGGTCATCCCATCCTCCGTTCTCTGAATTCCTGCTCCAATTAAAATAGGGGATGCGTAAATCTGCTTAATCCCGAGAGATTCTAATCCCAGGCAGATCCCGATGATATGAACTGCTTGGCTGGTCCAAGTACCATTCATTGAAGACTTTTCTACTGGCATTCCTTTAAGCCGGCTGTTTGCCTCAGTAAGGGCCTTTATAACCAATAAGCTCCTCTCTTTTACATGGGCAGGGATTTCAGACGATTGAATCAAACGTAATATGTCTGCTGCCTTCGATGCTTTTGATTGCTCATTTTCCTCTTTTAATGGGACATCATGAAGATGAGCTTTTGCGGCAAGGACTCCATTCGTTTCTACGTTTTGACGTTCAAAAGTAAAACTGCCAAAAGGCAGCTCCTTAATAAAACGGTTTATGTAAGCAAGGTCCGCACCTAAATGCAGCAGCGCTCCCAGCATTCCTTGTTCAGTGATGCCATAGGTACAATCTAAATAGAGAATTCTATCCATCCTTGACCTCACTCTTTACATCTCTCCTACTACAACACGGAGGACATTAGGTCTTCCAGGTAAATCACGCGTGCCAGCACCATAGCCAATGGCTGAAATGGTCATGGAAGGCAGTGGACCGAATGCTTCTGCCTGACTGGCAATGATGCCCGCTCCAGTTGGTGTAGTTAATTCGTACTTCAAGGAACTCTGTGCAATTGGTACATCTACCATCATTTCTAATGTAGCAGGTGCGGGTACAGGGTAAACACCATGGGCACAATGAATATGTCCGGTTCCAAGGGGAACTGGTGAAGAGATTACCTTTTCGACAGCCAGCTCCTCAAGGGCGATTGCGGCAGCGACGATATCTACAATGGAGTCAATGGCTCCCACCTCATGAAAATGAACACTTTCTAATGGGATGTTATGTATTTTTGATTCAGATACAGCTATAGGGGCAAATACTTGTTTACTTCTTTCTTTTACTTTTTCATCAAGTGAAGATTCTTCAATCATCTTGATAATGTCTGCATAATGACTATGAGCATGATGTGAATGGGCAGCCCCTGTTTCATGGGTATGCGGATGATCATGCTCATGATGATGGCCATGTTCTTGGTCTTGATCATCAAGGATAACGTCAAATTTAGTACCGCTGATCCCCTGTTTCACCACTCGGCTGCACTTTAGCTGATAACCCTTTACAGGCAGTTTTTTTAACTCCTGCTCAATTTTATTGACGGAAACGCCAGCATCAATCAGCGCCCCAACCATCATATCCCCGCTAATTCCAGAAAAACAATCAATATATAAAACTCGCATGTTAGTACCCCTTTTCCTCCATAGCCTTTTTAACGGCCCTGTCGATTGTATGCGTTAGAGTACCCGCATAATATCCAGCACCGAATCCATTATCAATATTTACAACAGAAACGCCGCTCGCACAGGAACTCAGCATCGAGAGAAGTGCCGCAATTCCATTCATACTGGCTCCATAGCCTACACTCGTAGGTACCGCCACAACTGGCTTAGATACCAGTCCTCCCATTACGCTGGCAAGAGCACCCTCCATCCCGGCTACAACAATAATCGCATTTGCCTGCTCGATCCGTTCTGCCTTAGCAAGCAGCCGGTGTATACCGGCAACTCCAACATCATACATTCTTTCCACTCTATTTCCCATCAGCTCAGCAGTAATCACTGCCTCTTCTGCCACAGGAAAATCAGAAGTGCCTGCGCAAACAACGGCAATAAAACCGTCTTTCCACTCTTCTTCATATCCTCGATCAATCCAATGAAAGGTACGAGCTTCCTTATGGTAGTTAAACGTATCATCCGGAAACTTTTCTTGCAGATGTTTAATTAGAAATTCTGCTTTATTCGCATCAACTCGAGTAGCCAATACTTTTGACTGATGGAACATTAGCCTTTCAAAAATACCGAGCAGATGCTGGGGAGATTTCCCTTCACCAAAAATAACTTCCGGAAATCCCGTCCGTTTTTCCCGGTGTGTATCCAGCGTTGCATATCCAAGAGAATCATAGGTTTGCAGCTCTTGTCGTGCTTTTTCAACAGAAAGGTTTCCTTCTTGAACCTGAATGAGTAGTTCGGTTAGCTCATCTTTCATTTCACTGCACCAGCTTTAAGAACTTCATTCATACTGCCCGAACGATATCCTTTTAAGTCTAGAGTAACGTAAGAAAATCCAAAAGATTTAAAAGCTTTGTCGATTTCCTCATGAAGCTCCAGCACTCTCTGCATATCTTCAGGTATAACTTCAATACGCGCTATCTTATCATGATGCCGTACGCGAACCTGGTAAAGCCCAAGGCCTAGGAGGAAAGTCTCTGCCTGATCCAGCTGATCAATTTTCTCCTGGGTAATCTCCGTGCCATAAGGGATACGAGAAGACAGGCAGGCGAAGGATGGCTTATTCCAGGTAGGGAGCCCCATTTCTTTTGACAGCTTGCGGATTTCCTCTTTGTAGAAACCTGCTTCCTGCAGAGGGCTTCGCACACCCAATTCACGTGCAGCTTTCATTCCAGGACGATACTCTCCTAAATCATCCATATTCGACCCATCAACGATTGTATATGTCTGCCCATAGTCAGACATTAATTCCTGTAAGTTGCTATATAATCCATTTTTGCAGTGAAAACAGCGGCTCGGATCGTTTTTAACAAAATCTGCATTCGTCAATTCGCTTACACGAGTCTGTATATGCTTAACACCGATTTGTTTTGCAAGACTAACCGCCAAATTAAACTCTCGGGTAGGAAAGGTTTCAGATGCTGCCGTTACGGCAAGTACTTTATCTCCCATAACTTCTTTAGCTTTCGCTAATAGAAACGTACTGTCTACGCCTCCTGAGAAGGCAACCAAGACTTCTCCCATATTTTCTAAAATCTCTTTTAGATGCTCACTTTTTTGCTGTAAAGTCTTTTCCATTCAAGCCATCCCCTTAAAAATATTCAATTTTCTTCCTTATTATATAGACAGAAGCGAACGGAAGGATTACACCTTGTTTTTAATCTGCACTGGATGCTGCTTATTCTGTGTTTCTTTGCAATCAATATCTTTCCACATTCATAAATCAGGGTGTAATTAAGCTGTCCGTTGCCATCTAGTAGTTTTACCGCTTTGGCGCCAGCTCGATGGCCTGGCGGATCGCCTCTTTCAGGCTGAGCTCATCCGCAATTCCTTTGCCCGCAATATCAAAAGCGGTGCCATGATCCACACTGGTTCGTATAATTGGAAGTCCTACAGTTATATTCACTCCAGCTTCTAAACCAAGCACTTTTACTGGACCGTGACCCTGGTCATGATACATAGCTACAACGATGTCAAAGTCACCTCGTACAGTACGGAAGAATAAAGTATCTGCCGGCAGCGGGCCATTAACCTCTATACCTTCAGCCTGCGCCTTTTCAACGGCAGGAATAATCTTTTCTTCTTCTTCTCCATTACCGAATAACCCATTTTCACCAGCATGGGGGTTAATTCCGCATACAGCTATCCGCGGCTTTTCATACCCTGCTTTTCTAAGCGTTTCATATGCAAGTGTTATAACCTTATAGACTCTTGAAGGAGTGATCTGCTTAATGGCGTCGATGATGCCTACATGGGTTGTAACATGTATAACCTTTAAATTTGGCGCAGAAAGCATCATTGAATAGTCTTCTGTTTTTGTCAGTTCAGCCAGTATTTCTGTATGTCCCGGATAAATATGCCCGCCCTTATGAAGGGCTTCCTTATTCAGAGGGGCCGTACAAATGGCATCAATTTTACCTTGATTTGCTAATTCTATGGCTTTCTCGAGGTAACGAAATGCTGCGTTTCCCGCTTCCGCTGAAACGCGGCCAAATGGCAGATCCTTTGGCAGAAGTTCCAAATCCACAACTTCCACCACTCCAAATTTGAATGATGCTTCATCAATCGATGATATTTGCTTGATTTCCGCCTTGTTTCCTGTAATAATCCCTGCTCTTTCAAGAATATTCTTATCTCCTATTACAAAAGGAGCACACGTTTCATACAATTTTTCGTCACTAAGGGCCTTCATGATAATTTCCGGGCCTACGCCAGCCCCATCTCCCATCGTTATCCCAATTATCGGTTTATACGTAAGCATAGATATCACTATTCCTTTCAGTTAAAGGCCAGTTTTTTGCTGATAGTCTTTCATTCTGTCAATTCCTGTCACAATAGAAGAAGTTTTGATATTGAAGAAAAGCAATTTGCTGCTAACCAGTATGGGTTTTAATCAGTATAAATGCTGATTATTAGTTATTACTGCTATACTTTTGTATGACTTCTGCTGCATGTATCAAAGAGGCAGTATTACCGAATGCTCCAGCTTTTGTCACTATGGGCAGGCCATTGGCACTGCCTCCAGCTATCTCACAGAGAGGGATACCTTCTTCTACTTCATCCACAACCCGCATTACTTGTACACCTGCCTGTCTGCAGGTTTGATAAGCAATATCTCCTCCGGTTAGAATTAGACCGGCAATATCCTTGCGGGCTGCTATGGATGCCCCTATACTTCCGAGTGATTCTGCAATTATATTCCCAAGCTCCATACTGCTCATCCCTGCAGACTCTCGCTTTACATGTAACTGTTCCATACATTGAGAGGAAGTATCCGTAGTAAGAACAGGAGAATATCCTTTATTGATCCTATCAATGATGGTTTCTGTTAACCGTGCAATTTCCTTGATTCGGCTGTAATCCTCCAACAAAAGCAGGGGGGTTGCTTGGATCTCCTCGAAACCTTTCTGTTCAGTAAGAGCTTTGACTTGAGCTTTAGTAATTCCACTTACACTTCCTGCAATGGTAAACACACGAGAGTTACACTTTCTTCCTGAATGTAAGACTCTATCAATCTTTTGATTTTCCGTCTTAATTTCTTGGGAAAGACTTTCTGCAAGGCCAGCCGAACCTACCCAAATAACCCTTAATCCGCTTTCTACTACAGCCTTTGTAATCGATTTCAAATCTTCTTGCAAACAGCTATCAAAGACAATGATTCTCTCATTGTGTTTTACACATTCATGTATCCGGTCTGCAAGAACTTCTCTTTTTCTTACTTCTCTAATATGTATATGGCCGACTGCCCTCCCGCTGCTGCTTTTCAATAGGGAAGGCAGATGTGATTCAGCAACAGGACTTTTCGAATCCTTTGCCATCTCCGTATCTTCTAAAAGACACCCCTTCACTATATGATAGCCGCCAATCGTTATCCTATCGTTCTTAGGATAAGCTGGCAGTACAACGGCAATGTCGAAAATATTTAAGTCCAATAATGCGTCAAGTTCGGTTCCTATATTTCCACGCATAGTCGAATCAATTTTTTTCAATACAAAAGGGAATTTTGATAAAGAGAAGGACTCTGCTACCGCTTTCATTTTTTGATATGCTTTCAAAGGCTCTATTGACCTTGTTTCTATGTTGTATACTAAAACATCTGCTTCTTGTATTTCTTCTGTTTCTGTTAAAGTTAAAACTGAGAGAGTTTCAAAACCCTGCTTAGCAAATTGTAAGCCAGCGTCATTTGCACCGGTGAGATCGTCCGCTATTATTAATACTTTATTCACAATTAAAATTCCCTCACAGATTCTTTGTATGAATTTTAAGATTATTCACTACCTATTTTCACCTTATAATAATACGTTGCAATTTACAATGAACCATTGAAAAAATGTTGTATTTTGCAACGAAATACCTAAGCTTACTTGAACATTATCATAAGAATATTAACCTATTACATTTCTTCTTTTATTTTACGCCAAAGAGTAGACCGGTTGATTCCAAGGCGTTTGGCTGTATTTGATTGATTATATTCCTCTTCCTTTAGCACACGGCTGATAATTTCCCTCTCCAGCTGGCCAAGTGTCTTATCTGCTATTTCAATAACGCTGTCTGGTGAGTCAGCTGGACTGCTTTCTAAAAGCTCACTTATAAAAGGTTTAACAGCTGATAAATCAATGAAAGGTCCCGTACTTGCCATACAAATACTTTCCATCGTATTTTTTAACTGATTTATATTACCTGGCCAGTGCGCCCCTTTTAACTCTTCCATTACGTCTGGCCGCAGACCCACAAACTGCTTGCCGTAATTTGCATTAAACGCAGCAATAAACCAGCGTACTAATTCTGGAAAGTCTTCTTTTCTTTCCCGTAAAGCCGGTAATTTCAAGGCCACTCCGTTTACTAGATGAAAAAGGTCTTCTCTAAAGTTCCCAGATAATATAAGTTTGATTAAATCAGCAGTATGTGCTGATATGAGGCGGAAGTCAACGGGAGTAGAAAATCCGTTTAATTTCACAATTTTTTTCTCCTTCAAAACTATAATGAGTTTAGCCTGAAGAGACAGCGGCAGCTTGTCTATACCATCTATATATAGGGTTCCATTATGAGCCGCTTCAAAAGCACCGGGTTTTTCGCTGCTGCCAAACAGCTCTTCCTCTGCCTGTTCAGCTGAGAAAGCTTCTGAGTTGAAATAAATGAACGGATGTTCTTTCCGTAAACTTTCGTTATGGATACATTGGGCTATACTTCTTTTCCCTGTGCCGGTTTCACCGTAGATCAAAACGGACTGATTATTTTTACTAAACATCTGAGCTTTATTTAGCTGTTCCTTTAAATTATTGTTTAAAGCCACCAGCTGGTTAAAATGTAAGCCTGCCTCAAGGGAACTGGAAAAAATCTTTTTCCTAATACGGCTTTCTAATTTTTGGACCTGACTTATTTCCTCTATAAAAACGAGTCCGCCTAACCAATCATCATTCACAATAAGGGGCTTCTTTTCTACTACATAATCGTTACCCAGGATTGTGAAAAGCCCTTCGGACGATTGTTTGCTTACCGTCGTTAGATTATTTATCTCAAGAAGTGAATGAATATGGGAAGACGGTTTACCAACAATGTGTTCAGCTTTCACCCCAAAATATTGTTCTGCTTTCCCGTTCATAATTATTACTTCTCCATTCCTGTTTACTGCTATTATTCCTTTATTTTGTTCCTGAATAGCAGCTTCAAGAAATTCTTGGCCTTTTTTCTGTTTTTTTGTGTAATAAACCATTTGTTCTGCTTCTTTAATTGCTTCCATAACCGCTTCCCTGCCGGATTGAATTAAGATTGAATTTAAGCCAAATTCCTTTGCGGCTGACGTGGTGATCACGTCGCCTATAATTACCTGGACTCCATCTTGCAGGGCTTTACTCATTTCTTTTTCAACTTCCTCTTCACTGTCAATCGAATAAAAAGAAAGATTCATTTCTAACAAAGTACCTATTGCATCAGCGCCCTGAATCGTATTATTGTAACTCATCAACCCAATTTTACCCGGATAACCCTTAACCAGGGTTAATGTCCGCAAAATATCATACCCAGAGATTTTTACGTCAACCACAGGAATAGTACAATGTTGACGAAGAAGCCGAGCAGTTGCTCCCCTGCTTATGATAATATCAAAGCTTTGTTCTTGGAGATGCTTTACTATTGAAAGCCCCTTATATAAATGTCCGATTTCTACTTGGATATTTTTCTTTAAGTCAGCATTAACTTCGTTGAACAAATCCTTTAAAGCGGGATATGGCGTTATTACTAAGATCCGTGTCATCTATTTCCTCCCATATACACTCACAAGTTGCATTTTTTACCTACATTGTACTTTTTGGTGTTGAAATTATCAATAAGGCACAAATCGATAATTTAATGAACCATTACTTTAATAGTTTTATAAAGAATAAGTTTTACTGTCAGGATAATCTTGGCTACCCTATTCGAAGAAAGAAAATAAATTTGCCTATCGTTCTGTGCTACCACCTTTACATTCAACTAACCGATAAAAACTTTTCAATTTCTGACGCGATTTATAAATTGTAAGGACCATCCTCAGGGGGAACTTATACTCTGTTATGGAAAAATTCTTTGATATCATGAATTCAACAGGAATTTGAAAGTATAGAACACTTTAAGCAAAAAAAGTAAGTTATACGGACTACTCTAATCACAGACGAAATAAGGCAAAACTAAAAGGCATGATCCCAGTATAATACTGGACTCATGCCCAACAAGCTGACTTAAGATATAAACCGAAAAGGTCAATTAAGAGCTATCTCTTTATTCAGCTCTTATTTCTTTCAAGCGAATATACTCATCATTTATAAAGCTGATAATTCTTCAATTAAATGTCTAAACTGGCTTAATGCTGTATCAATTGGTTCAGGAGTGGTCAGGTCTACTCCTACTTTCTTTAGCAGTTCAAGCGGATACTCTGAGCTTCCGCTTTTTAGGAAATCAAGGTAGGCACTCTGTACTTCGAAATCTCCTTTTAATAGCCGGCCGGCAATAGAGATCGCTGAAGCAAAACCTGTTGCATACTTGTATACATAAAAAGGACGATAGAAATGTGGAATTCTGGACCAGCCATATTTTACTTCTTCAGTAATTTCCAGTACCTCTCCGTTATATTCTTTTGTCAGCTTTTCATAGACACTGTTAAAGACTTCTGCGTTCAGCGGCTTGCCCTGTTCTGCCAGTTCATGCGTAATTTTTTCAAATTCAGCAAACATTACTTGTGTAAAAAAAGTACCCTTAAACTGATCAATAAAGTGGTTGATCAGATATTTTCTCATGTTTATGTCATTTGATTCGTTTAATAAATAATGGATTAATAACACCTCATTAACCGTAGAGGCAACCTCCGCTACAAAAATGCTGTAGCCTGCTGATATCCTCGGCTGATGCTTGCTGCTATAATAACTGTGCATGGCATGACCCATCTCGTGCGTTAACGTAAATAAACTGTTCAGGTCATTCCGGTGATTCAAGAGGATAAAGGGATGCACACCATATAGACCCATATTATAGGCACCCGAGCGTTTACCAGGAGTCTCCCATACATCTATATATCGTTTTTCCTTAAACGATTCCAGCGTTGTTATATAGTCACTTCCAAGCGGACTAAGTGCTTTCAGCATCATCTCATAGGCTTCATCAAAAGGAATATCCTGCTTAACTCCTTTTACAAGATCTACACTCTGGTCATAAGGTGCAAGCTCATCCAGGTCAAGAAGGTTTTTCCTGAGTTGATTATATGTATGCAGAGAATCAATGTTTTTCTTGGCAGCCGAAATGAGGTTTTCATAAACTTCCTTTGGTACCATGTCACTAAACAGTGACTTTTCCAGAGCCGAGGGATACTTTCTAATTTTAGAAAGGACCACATTATTTTTAATATTAGCTGATAATGTTGAGGCAATTGAATTTTTCAATTGAATATAGGGCTGGTAATAGGCCTGATAGGCTTCCTTTCTCCGCTCCCTGTTGTCATCTTCTATTAGCTTAGAATACATACCGCGGGTCAATTCAATTTTTTCGCCATTTTCATCTGTTACTTCACCAAACTTAATATCGGCATTATTGATCATGCCAAACGTATTGCCTGGTGCCGAAAATGCTTCCCCAATTTGAGACAGCAGTTCCTCTTTTTCCTTGCTTAATATATGCTCTTTATAGCGATATGACTCCAACAAGCTTCTTTTAAAATAGGAAAGTCCTTCATTTTCTGCGATATAGGTCTTTAAAACATCTTCACTTAAGCTTAATAAAAAGGGCATGAAAAACGAGCGTGCCTCACTTAGTTTTACACTGAGAAGAGAAGCCCTGTCTAAAAGTGATTGTGCATTCGAATCTCTCGTATCCAGGTCTTGCTGCAGTCTGGAGTATGCATATACCAATTGAAAAGCTGCAGAAATTTCTTCACTTTTCTTCAAATACTCGAGAAGGTCTGCCCCGTTCTCTATTCTGCCTTGATACTCGCGTAACTGGGGAATGGATGATTCGATTCTTTTATAATCGTTCTCCCAATCCTCTATAGAAGGATAAATATCATCCAAATTCCACTTATGCTGCTCCGGTACATCAATCCGGCTCTTAAATGTACTCATAGAAAAACCCTTTCTTTTTTAAGACGTAATTATGATTATTCAACTTTTTATTAATTATACCGTAGAGAGTAACCATGGCGTCATATAACTGCTTATTCCTTTGGGAAACAGTTTAGGGAAAAGGTTTTTTACAAATATCGCTACTAAATTGTTGTTCATCTTTAACAAAGGGTTCCACAATTATTTGTTCTATACTGAGTTTAACGGTTCCTCTCAATCCGGTCCTCGCTCCATCGCTTCCTCGACCTCCTTTTCCCTCCCCATTCAGGGTGCGATTTACTTTATTAATTTTGATTTTCTTATTCTGAACCTAACCTTCGGTTTAAAAAACAACACAAAAAAAGACCAGCTATATCAGCTGATCTTCGGATTGCCTGGCAGCGTCCTACTCTCACAGGGGGAGATCCCCCAACTACCATCGGCGCTAAGAGCTTAACTTCCGGGTCCGGGTCCTGTATGGCGATGCCCGGCGGATCTCTTCGTCAGCTTCCCTCACTCCGGTCCTCATGTACAGAGTACATTCCGGTCCTCGCTCCGTCGCTTCCTCGACCTCCTTGTCCCTCCCCATTCAGGGTGCGATTTACTTTATTAATTTTGATTTTCTTATTCTGAACCTAACCTTCGGTTTAAAAAACAACACAAAAAAAGACCAGCTATACAGCTGATCTTCGAGTTGCCTGGCAGCGTCCTACTCTCACAGGGGGAGATCCCCCAACTACCATCGGCGCTAAAGAGCTTAACTTCCGTGTTCGGGATGGGAACGGGTGTGGCCTCTTTGCCATAACTACCAGACAAATGGAAAGAACATCGTTCTTTCAAAACTAGATAACATAAGGCTGATTTGCGGTGCTCGAGTATACATATAATAGGTTAAGTCCTCGATCGATTAGTATCTGTCAGCTCCACGTGTCACCACGCTTCCACCTCAGACCTATCTACCTGATCATCTTTCAGGGATCTTACTAGCTTGACGCTATGGGAAATCTCATCTTGAGGGGGGCTTCATGCTTAGATGCTTTCAGCACTTATCCCGTCCGCACATAGCTACCCAGCGATGCCTTTGGCAAGACAACTGGTACACCAGCGGTGCGTCCATCCCGGTCCTCTCGTACTAAGGACAGCTCCTCTCAAATTTCCTGCGCCCACGACGGATAGGGACCGAACTGTCTCACGACGTTCTGAACCCAGCTCGCGTACCGCTTTAATGGGCGAACAGCCCAACCCTTGGGACCGACTACAGCCCCAGGATGCGATGAGCCGACATCGAGGTGCCAAACCTCCCCGTCGATGTGGACTCTTGGGGGAGATAAGCCTGTTATCCCCGGGGTAGCTTTTATCCGTTGAGCGATGGCCCTTCCATGCGGAACCACCGGATCACTAAGCCCGACTTTCGTCCCTGCTCGACTTGTAGGTCTCGCAGTCAAGCTCCCTTGTGCCTTTACACTCTACGAATGATTTCCAACCATTCTGAGGGAACCTTTGGGCGCCTCCGTTACTCTTTAGGAGGCGACCGCCCCAGTCAAACTGCCCGCCTGACACTGTCTCCCGCCCCGATAAGGGGCGCGGGTTAGAATTTCAATACAGCCAGGGTAGTATCCCACCAATGCCTCCACCGAAGCTGGCGCTCCGGCTTCTCAGGCTCCTACCTATCCTGTACAAGCTGTACCAAAATTCAATATCAGGCTGCAGTAAAGCTCCACGGGGTCTTTCCGTCCTGTCGCGGGTAACCTGCATCTTCACAGGTAGTATAATTTCACCGAGTCTCTCGTTGAGACAGTGCCCAGATCGTTACGCCTTTCGTGCGGGTCGGAACTTACCCGACAAGGAATTTCGCTACCTTAGGACCGTTATAGTTACGGCCGCCGTTTACTGGGGCTTCGGTTCAAAGCTTCGCTTGCGCTAACCTCTCCCCTTAACCTTCCAGCACCGGGCAGGCGTCAGCCCCTATACTTCGCCTTGCGGCTTCGCAGAGACCTGTGTTTTTGCTAAACAGTCGCCTGGGCCTATTCACTGCGGCTCATCTAGGCTATTCACCCAAATGAGCACCCCTTCTCCCGAAGTTACGGGGTCATTTTGCCGAGTTCCTTAACGAGAGTTCTCTCGCACACCTTAGGATTCTCTCCTCGCCTACCTGTGTCGGTTTGCGGTACGGGCACCCTTCATCTCGCTAGAGGCTTTTCTTGGCAGTGTGGAATCAGGAACTTCGGTACTATATTTCCCTCGCCATCACAGCTCAGCCTTA
>NZ_JAFBFI010000002.1 GCF_016909175.1 Peribacillus deserti | reverse complement strand
TCTTTTATTATAAACGGGTTTTCTTCCTGATGACATAGAAAAACCCGATTAAGGGGCACTTTTAATTTAGTGTCCATTAATCGGGTTATAGTTCACTGGTTCGGGGTCCTCGTTTTAGAGAATTACTTTGTAGATTCATTAAAATTGTAATAGAATTTTGCAGTGATTGAGCCATCCTTGTTTTCCTTGATGTCTGTTACATGAATTCCAGAATCTGCTGGAGTAGAGCTGTAGCCCTTCCAGAAGTAGTAGGAGCCTGAATGAACATTTCCAGATACCGGAGTTATCTTAGAACCTGATTTGAAAAAGTCCCCAGCATTGCCTCGGTTGAGGTTTTTCTCAAGCTCATACAGACCATCCTTCTGAAGGACGGATAAACCGTAGTGTGTGACTACCTCTCCATTGCTAGCCGTTTGTGACTGGTTATACTGGAAGCGCTTGTTCATCCAGTTTTCCACATTATTCGGACGGAAGCCTGCGGTCTGGTACAGGCTGATGACATTTTCATCTACATGCCATGCAAGCAAACCTTTTGAGTCTGCTCCCTGGCGGATTAACCCTTTGTTAAAGCCATCCTGCTGGACATTTTCAAATAAGAAGTACTCGGTGCCGTTAGAACCAGGCACTTCCATTTTAACGATGCCGTTATCGGCTGCAGCTTTATTTATCGCTGGGAGAGTTATCGTTTGGACTCCATCCTCAGGCTTCACTTCTTTTGGAGTTACCCAGCCTAAGAAGATTTTAGAGAATGGATCAAAGTGTGTTGGAGAGTTACCGGAATATGCATTTGCATCCGGATAGCGCATCCAGGATCCGCCTGACATCATTGAATAATTTCCAACACCTTCAGAAGTATACACGGTATCATAGAAATCAGGTAGCCCTAGAGCATGTCCAAATTCGTGAGCGTATACACCTGTCTGTGCAGGGAATGGACCTGTTTTTGATGCTTCATCATAGTCTCCTGTTGCCGCATTAAAGCCGGCCACGTTTCCGCCTATCGCGGGCTGGATGTTGTAATTATTAACGACTACGCCGTCATACGTCATGTCTTCAGAAACAGTCTTGTTAATCCATGCTGATTGTGACAGGCCAGCGTGAACATCAGAGGTTTTACCAGTTTCATAATATTTTCCATAGTATAAAGCACTTAATAAGCTCCATTTATGAGACCAGAACTGTGCCGGATCACTGCTCCACTCAGCACCTGTACCCTCATGGATGACGAAAATATTCGGTACTTCGCCATTTTCTGCATACTTAGAAAAATCTACCTGCTCATCTGCCGCTTTTAATAAGTCTCGGACGAATTCACCTGTATGCGCATCTCCGTTTACGTTTCCATTTACATATTTGCCGTTCTCGGCATATTTACCTTCCTGGTCTAGATAGTAAGAAGCTCCTTTTGGAAGCTCAACCCATGCAAATTCGGTGTTTTCTTTACGGACAAGATTTGTTTTGCCGTAGCTGGATTCCTTGTAGGCATTTTGCATTGTCCGGTCTATAGGAGCTTTGACGCCATTAACTTCAGCATATTTTTTAAAAAAATCCAATTCGTATGGATTGTACTCCTTGCCAAAAATTAAATCCTCGTAATAATGGGCCGGTACCTGACCTGGGAGATCGCCGACTGGCTCGTCTCCATCCTTAAATTTGGCCAGAATAACCAATACTGGAATATCACCAGTCGCTTTTTTGTAAGCTGTATGGTTATCACCAGCTTGTTCAAACTTTGTACCATTAGCAGCTTTTTCTGCTGGATCGACCTTAGAGAGATCAATGCCAAGCTTTTTAGCCTCCTCAGCTAATTCTGGTGCAACCCCCACATGATGCGCCAGATCAATGCTGTATGTACTTTTAACGGGCTTATGGCTATCTTCAGATTGCAGACCCGGCAGAACCAGTGATCCTGCTAATGCCAGTGATAGAGCTGAAGTGGAGAGAACCTTTAACAAATACAACACTCCTTTAAAATATGATATGAGCTAAATATATCAGAATACTCTATCAATATTCACGGGTATTTAGCACTAAAGTAATTAGAGTTTTTAGATTATTTAATATACTAAAATAAAAATTATTTTCAAGGAGTGGTTAACTATGATAAAAGTTACATCTATTTACGATGTTCCCTAGGCGCGAGGCATAATGATGGAGGATAGGATGATAGTCATACTGCTGCTTGAGGATGATTGAGTATTTTCTTATTTCCTTTTAATCGAGCTTTTTACTAACCATAGCGTCAGAACCATCATTACATAGGAGGCAGGAACTATGACACCTTATCATCAAGATCGTACGAAAAACCCTCCAGCAGTCCAAAAACAACTGAATGTGCTTGAAGGAAGTAACACAAATGAGAAAAACAATAAAGGCACGAATGAGATTCAGCCGCTGGCTTGGTGAAGACGGTTTAACGCAATAGCCGCTTTCCTTTTTTCCGGCTGCCCAATAAATGGCTAAGGAAGCTGAATTGTTACACGATCATAAATCAGTAGTTTTTTAGTTCGAGTCTTTATAAAGAAAAAACCTCGAACAAAACAACCATCTTTTCAGGAGCGATTCTTTATCCCAAGAATCGCTTTTTTTCTTCTGAAAAAAGGCATTACATTAGACATCCATCCTTCTCTGATCCTAAAAGCAGGTATAACGCATATAACTGGTGGACAGGTGCGGAATGATGAAGCAAGGCATAAAACGGAACCATAGGAAAATGTAAAAAAAGATTTTTCGCATTCTCTTCTAAACTTTAGGCTGAAGATAAGTAAAATTACACGTTTGCCTTAACACAACAATAAGCCTGTATACATAAGGTAATAGGGAATAAACAAAGGAGGGGTATAAAATGTCGAAGAAAAAGTCTAAACATGAAAACGCTACTGCCCAGTTAATGGGGATGCTTGTGTCCAACACATTAAAAAAACATGGCATTGAAACAAATGCTATGAATCTTTCAGATAAGGAAAAACATGAATTAAGAAAAACGGTCAAAAAACTAAAAAAACAAGCTGATACTTTTCTAAAAAACTTACACAAGAATGTTACCGAAGCAGAAGCAGGCGTAGTAAGCACGAACTCATCTCCGGAAACAACCAGCAAAAGTAAGCCTGAGAACACGACTGAAAATGACCTGAGTTCGTTAAAAGTGTTCAATAAAGATAAATAGGAAGAGTTGTCCGTTCTCTTCCTAAAAATTAAATTACTATCCTATTTTGGATACAGGAGGAAAAAAAATGAACCAAGAATATTATAGGTCAGCAGGAAACGATGTATGTAACGACAGATGGTCTGCTCTTGATCCTACCCGTAACCACCCAATGTGCAATGAGGAAACTGTAGAACAAGAAGCAGTCCAAACAAAGAGTGAATTTCAGCTATCTGAAGAATTAATTTTTATTAAAGATTCTTGTGATATCACAGTATCAACTATTGATACTAAGGCTGCGGTTTCACTGCAGGCAGCGTTGCAGGCAGCAATCGTTGTATTAATTAACATTTCAATTGCTGATGCAGGCAGAGCAGAAAAAGTGGCTCAAGAGCTTCTTCAATCTTCCCAGGTAAAACAAATTTCCCGCCAAAAGACCATCATTGAAAACTCTAGAAACATTACAGTAGAAACTTTGGATACTCAAGTGGCTGTAAACATCCAGATCCTTGTTCAATTACTAGTTGCTCTTCTAGTAAGAATTGACATCCTATAATTGATTATCGGATGCATAAGTACTTTCAATATCCACTAACTGAAGCTGAAGCAGAATAGATGCACCTTCGACCAAACCTTATACCTTTGCACCCCTTCTAGAGAAAACCCCTCTCAAAGGGGTTTTTCAATGTAAAAATGCATTTAGATAAGTGAAACGGATATAATTGAATATGTTATAAAAATCAAAAAAGTTAAAAATTTCTTTATATTAGCTCTCAGAAAAAATATAATGGTACTATTCGCGGCCTTGATCCTAAATGTCAGCAGCAATTATTCTTAGTATCAGAGTTTGCGGGCAAGTTCGAAAGAGTTGCGAGCAAAAACTAGGAAATGCGAGCAAAAAATCAATGTTGCGAGCAACGGAATGTGTTGTGATCAAGTCCTATTGATTTCCGAGCAAAAAGGAAGTAAAGCGAGAAGGATTAAGAATTTTAGGAGCAAAAAGTCAGTTTTGCGAGCAGCAGGAAGGGATGAGGTCCATTTCCCATAGGCTTCCAAGCAGAAGAGGTCAGCTCTGCCCGTTTCAAAGCCAGTCTGCGGCAGCCTCTTACTGGATATTAACATTACATAATCAGCGTAAAGCAGCGATTCGGAGACGAATGTATCAAGATTCTTCTATTGAACCATATATCTATTATTTATATATAACACTGTTTACGTATCCAGCTGCTGCATTAGAGGAATTACTATTTTTATAGTTTAGAAAGAAGGTAAAGAAATGCATAAGGAATTTTATGTACATAACCGTAAAGATTTATATGAAAAGCTAGAAGAGAAATCAATAGTTGTATTATTTGCTGGGAAAGCTCCGCAAAAATCTGCAGATGAGGCCTATAAGTTTGTTCCAAACCGGAATTTTTACTATCTAACAGGGATAGATGAGCCGAATATTATATTTTTGGCACATAAAACTGGAGAGAAAATTGAGGAGTTTCTTTTCATCGAAAAGCCGGATCCTGTTATGGAAAAATGGGTTGGAAAGACCATTTCAAAGGATCAAGCAGCTGCAAAATCAGGGATAGGCTCAATACAGTTCATTGACCATTTTGAAACCTTGTTTTCACGAATCGTTTTTGCTAATGGAGACGCCAGTCTTTTTTTAGATCTTGAGAGACGTGAACTGGATACAATAACCACGAAAGCACAGCAATTTGCAGCTAAGATTCAATCGAATTATCCGTATTTGCCAATTAAGAATGTCTATCCAGACATTTGTGAGCTGCGAGTTTTTAAGAAGCCTGAAGAAATTGATAAAATTAAAAGAGCGGTTGAAATTACACAAAAGGGAATTCTACATGTAATGAGCCATGCAAAAGAAGCTAAAAAAGAATATCAGCTTGAAGCTCATTTCGACTTTATCCTTAAGTCGGAAGGGGTTAAGCATCATGCCTTTAGAACGATTGCAGCAAGCGGGAAAAATGGGACAGTTCTTCATTATGAACAAAATGATGCCGATATAGAAGAAGGCAGCCTGGTACTTCTTGATCTGGGTGCTCAATTTGAATACTATAATGCTGATATCAGCTATACGTTTCCCGTAAATGGAGCCTTCTCAGAAAAACAAAAAACATACTATAACCTTGTATTACGTGCTTTAAAAGAAACGATAGAATTGATTAAACCAGGAGTTCCTTTCGCCAGGCTAAATGAACATACGAAAAAAGTACTGGCTGAAGGGTGCATGGAAACAGGCTTGATACAAGAAGAAAGCGAAATCGCTAAATATTATTATCATGGAGTCAGCCATTTTCTAGGCTTAGATACCCACGATGTTGGCGACTACCAGAATTTAATCCTTAAGCCTGGAATGGTGTTAACTGTTGAACCAGGATTATATATTGAAGAAGAAGGCATCGGCATAAGAATTGAAGATGATGTGTTAGTAACAGAAGAAGGCACTGAAGTTTTATCCAAAGACATTATTCGATCTGTTGACGAAATTGAAGCCTTTATGAAGTCATAATAAGGATTACCCTCTCCTGCAAAGCACAAGGAGAGGGTTTTTTGTGATTTGGTTTGTTAAGGAAGATCTAAAAGCAGATAAGTATAGGTAACAGCAGTAGTAAATTCTTTTTTTAGAATCTTTCGCGATTTTTAATTGAAAATGATTATCAATATCTGATACTATAAAACTAGTCAATGAAACTACTTTTAAAGGAGTATTACATACATATGCAAAAATTAAAAATGGCCGCTGCAATCTTGATGAGTACCAGTTTATTATTTGGATGTTCGAATTCAGACAATAGTACTTCAGCGCAAAAGGAAAAAGAAAAACTTCCAGTTAAGGAAGGATCAGAGAAATTGGATGAGGTTGCCTTAAAATACCGTGAGTATGCATTAAGTGAAATAGAGGCTTTTGTCAAAGAGACAGAAACATTCACTAGTGCCGTAAAAACTGGTGATATAGAAGGTGCAAAAGAAACGTATGCACCTGCACGCATGCACTATGAGCGTGCTGAACCTATTGCGGAAGTATTTGGAGATCTTGATCCGAAAATCGATGCCCGCGAAGGCGATGTGCCTGAAAAAGAATGGACCGGCTACCATAGAATTGAAAAAGGCCTATGGATAGAAAACACGACTAAAGGCTATGAACAGTATGCTGAACAATTAATGAAGGACGTAAACCTTCTTCGGGCTAAGGTAGAAACGGTAGATGTCACGCCGGAACTTCTCATAACCGGTGCGGTCGATTTATTAAATGAAGTATCTACTTCAAAGGTAACGGGTGAAGAAGATCGATATTCACATACTGATTTATACGATTTTGCCGCAAATGTCCAGGGAGCTGAAAAGATTTATCTGCTATTGAAGCCGTCTTTAATGGAAAAAGATCAAGCACTGTCAGAAGATATTCAGAAGCAGTTTAATTCTGTCTTTGGATTGTTAGAACAGCATAAAATAGGTGAAGGGTATAAGGCCTATACAGAACTGACGAAACCAGAAGTTAAACAATTAAGCCAGTCGATTGATGCCCTTGCGGAGCCGCTTTCTCAAATAGGAGTTGTAACGGAGGAGACCTAATTGGAAAAGAATTCACAAAATAACACTGATTCTTCTTTAAGGAGAATTTCAAGAAGGAATGTCTTAAAAGCAGCCGGTATCGGCGGTGCTGGCATGCTACTCGGAGCGTCGGGTATAGGCAGTTTTCTTACATCCACAGGCAATTCTATGACAAAGGATGAAACAGATAATAATTTCATTCCTTTTTATGGAAAACACCAGTCCGGAATCATTACAGACATGCAGGATCATATTTACTTTGTTTCATTAGAGGTAACTGCAGAAAGCCGGCAGGACCTTATAAAGCTGTTTAAGGACTGGACGAATGCAGCAGCTGCCCTGACTGAAGGAAAAGGAGTCGGAGAAGCCTCTGGCAAATCCTATCTGCCACCAAAGGATACAGGTGAGGCAGCTGGTCTTTCTCCTTCGAATTTGACAATTACATTTGGTGTGGGGCCAGGCCTCTTTGTTAAAGATGGCAGAGACCGCTTCGGACTTCAAAGAAAACGGCCTAAGGAACTGAAGGATCTGCCATTATTTCCCCTTGATTCGTTAGATGAAAAATGGACAGGCGGAGACATTTGTATACAGGCTTGTGCGGACGATCTTCAGGTTGCTTTCCATGCGGTCAGAAACCTTGTCAGAATAGCGCGGGGAAAAGCTGTTATTCACTGGGCTCAGACTGGTTTTCAGAGAACAAAGCAGGCGGATCTTAAGAAAGAAACACCAAGAAACTTATTTGGATTTAAAGACGGAACGGTAAATCCTGACCTTCATAATCAAAAAGAATTAAATGAGCAGGTGTGGGTACAGCCTGAGGATGGAACTTCCTGGCTGGCTGGTGGAAGCTACATGGTCGTCCGCCGTATCCAGATGTATATTGAAGTATGGGATCGTTCCAGTCTGCGTGATCAGGAAGCTACGTTTGGCAGGCTTAGGGAAAGCGGGGCACCGCTGGGGCAAAAACATGAATTTGATAAAGCCGATTATCAAAAAAAAGATGAAAACAGCGAGCCGGTGATTCCGATGAATTCGCATATGCGCCTGGCTCATGGGAAAGGCCAGAATCAAATCCTGCGCCGTTCCTATTCCTATACGGACGGAATGGATCCTGATACCGGAAGTTTAGATGCCGGACTGCTGTTTATCTGCTTCCAGCGGAATCCGGACAAACAATTTATTCCTATGCAGGAACGTCTGGCGAAGCAGGATAAATTAAATGAGTACACGGTTCACAAAGGAAGTGCACTTTTTGCCTGCCTTCCGGGTACTCACAAAGGCGGTTATATTGGAGAGACACTATTTTCATAATCGTGTCTTCTTTGTTCTAGGGAGAGATTCATATTGCTCATTGTAAAACGTGCTGGATTTATCATCTATATTCTTGTATTCTTTTTTATGTTTTCTCTTTTTGCTTCACAAAGTCATGCAGCTGAAAATCATGATGAACTTTTAGTTTATATTGGTGACAGTCTGATGAAAGTGAAGGAAGGGGATACGGAAGCTGTCGCTGAGAACATGGAGTCTTTTGAGAAAGAATGGAAAGTAATCAAAAAGGCTGACAGTGCTAAAGCTAAAGCAGTGGATAAAACGCTTCTGCAAGTAAAAAATGACCTAATGAATGACACTGCGCCCAGCGAGATTCATTCTCTTTTATCAAAACTGTCGAAGGCTGTTATTCAATATGACAGTGAACAAAATCCTGCCGATCAAAAGCGTGAAAAACAGCAATTAAAAAAACTGCTCCCGCTTATTGATACACTACATACATCAGTGGATACAGGAGATATTCCAGGAGCGAAAAGTCAGTATTCTCAATTATTACAGACATGGACATCAGCTGAAAAAGTCGTCCGGACTGAGAGTGTGGCTTCGTATGGGAAGATTGAAAAACAGATGGCTCTTATTCGTATTGCGATAACACAGAATCCTGCTGATCGACAAAAGGCGAAGGAAAATTTGAAAGAGTTAAGGATTTCCATCAATGAATTTCTTTCTGGAAACATCAACAAAAAAAATGAGAAATCTTCATACACATTAGGGGATGTAACAAGCCGGCTGACCCAAAGTGCACAAGATATTGAAAAAGGCAGAATGAAAGAATCCGCCGAAAAGTTAGATGAGATATTAAGTATTTGGCCAATGGTTGAAGGCGAGGTATCGACAAGGGACAGCAAGCTGTACACCGATGTAGAAACCAAGATCCCAACAGCCATGGGACTGCTTGAATCGAAAAAAGCTGATGCAGAGTCTGCAAAGATGATCTTAGAGAATTTGAACACCCGCCTGCTTCCTCTAACAGAAAAAACCAGCTATTCATTCTGGGATGCCATGCTGATTTTACTCCGCGAAGGATTGGAAGCGCTATTGATCGTGGCTACCCTGATATCGTTTCTAAAGAAGGTAAATCAGGCAGATAAACAAAAGTGGATTTGGTTTGGAGTGGGGGCTGGCCTATTATCTGGAGCCATTCTGGCTGTCATTATCAATATCGTATTCTCCCAGATAACGGCAGCTTCAAATAGAGAGTATATCGAGGGTATTACAGGTATCGCTGCAGTAATCATGATGCTAACGGTAGGAGCATGGCTTCATAACAAATCTAATATACAAAGCTGGAACCGGTATATTAATAAGCAACTGGGTGAGGCCCTTGCAGCTGGGAATTTAGTTTCATTTGCCGTCATCAGCTTTTTGTCTATATTTAGAGAAGGTGCGGAAACTATTATTTTCTATGCAGGGATGGCGCCGTATATGAGTTTGAAGGAGCTTTTAACCGGGATTGTACTGGCAGCGGTTCTGTTGATTTTTATAGGATTTGGAATGATAAAATACAGTGTTAAGATTCCATTATCCTTATTCTTCCGGTCAGCAATTATCTTAATTTATACAATCACATTTAAAATACTTGGTATCAGCATCCACTCACTTCAGGTGTCGCAGAAGATATCAACGCATACCATCCAACATGCCCCGTTCATTGATTGGCTTGGCTTATACCCTACCTGGGAAACGCTTATACCGCAGATCATTTTACTGCTTATTATTATCATGACATCACTCTGGATTTATAAAAAAAATAGCACGGAGAGTGCCAATGCTGTTACTCCTTAAATTAGAGGGGTATGGAACTTTCCGAAATAAGAAAACGATACATTGCATGCTGCCAGTGTATCGTTTTTTTGTTAACTCTGTTGAAGGATATTTTTTTCTGATGTTACAAGGTGACCCGTTAGCGTAAATTCGAGAAAAAATAAATTTGAAATAAAGGGATTTTATCTTACATAAAGAATTTTATATAACAGGCTTATACCATTTAAAAGTAAGGGGATGTTTCATCATGTGTGGGATTTGTATCTAGGCACGGTAAACGAGATCAGGAGCTGCCTCTAAAGCGAAGTAAACTCCTTGAAGCTGCCATGGAAGATTTAACGCAGGATTCAGCTGTTGCAGCTGTATACCAAAGCGGATCATTGGCAAAAGGTAATTTTGATTCTTATTCCGATATTGATCTTCACATAATTGTGCCTCCTGAAGCGAAATCAGATTTTATCAAAAACAAACGCTGCCGCTCTGCAAAGTGGGGTGAAGTTTTATTTTATGAGGAGCCGTCATCATCAGCGCCTGTGATTGTTACCCATTATGCGTGCTTTGTAAAAGTGGATACCTGGTATAAGACCTTAGAAGAAGTTACACCAACCCTATGGTTAAAAGGGGTGGAAGTTCTTTACGACCCGCAGAATCAGGTTCGAAAAATTATAGAGGAATCTGCAGGGCTTACTTATCAGCCTGCTCCTCGGGATGTAGTGTTTTGGAGGGGAAAGGTACTTGCTTTTATACATGAAATTTATCGTTCTGTTATGAGAGAAGAACTCTATTACGCTTTGTCCAATCTGGATAAGTTCCGTTGGCTTATAGCTTCCGGCTGGTATATGGAACAGGAGAAATTCCTGGACAGCTCTTATGGAGTCTGGTCAAAAATAGACGGAAAACGAAGCCATTTAGAAGGCTGGCAGCTATCTTTATTGGAAAGCTGGGATTGTCAGCGGAATTCAAAAGATATAATGAAAACATTGGTCAGTATGGTTCCTGAATTCTTGAGGCTGAATGAGGTACTCAGTAATAAAACTGGAATTGAAGCAGAGGAAGAATATTGTAAGCGCATTATTGAAATGGCTTATTAAGGTTCGCAGGCCATTCTTTGATACCTAAATGGGTAAAGAAATATTGCAGTTGCCACGGCGGCTCTTCTTTTTTGTTAAGCTCAGTTAAACCTGCCTGTTGATTGCAGCGAAGGACACTCCCTTTTTCGCGGGCGGTCCGAGAGCCTCCTCTCACGTTGACGCCTGCGAGGTCTCCCTTGACCCGCTTTTCCCGCAGGAGTCTCGCGCCTGCAGCGAAGATCAACATAGTGCAAATCAACAATGGACTTTAACATAGCCTTTTGTTAAGAGACTGAAAAGTTGATATGTTTAAAAAAAAGGGATTACGCTAAGCTTTATAACTTATGTAAAACAGACGCCTTTAATCATGACGCTTACTTCATTAGCTTATAAAAAAACTTTATTAATAGATAAATATGGGGAAATCGACATCTTGTTATAAGTAAGTTACAATAAAAAGGCTTAGAAATACGAGACCATATATTTAACTGCAGTAAGGGGAGTAAGCTATGCATAGAAATAATGATTTATACCAATTTTTAATGTCTAAATCCTGGGAACTTACAGAAGATTGGTATGAGCAACTTGATAAAAATGATCCTAAAGGAGTTTATTCTTCTAAAGATCCTATCGTTATTCAGACTGTAAAACAACAAAATCATGAATTTCATGAAAGGTTCTTTAAGGTTTTTAATCAGGATGAAACTACTTTTTTCAAAGGTTTGGAAGAGTGGATTTTCAAGATTGCACAAGATGAAGAACATTCTGGTACGCCTCTTCAGTTTATACATAGAGAATTCTTTAGAACGCAGGATCAATATATTGATTTGATTAATGAATTCGCAAACCTACATAAAGTTGAATACTCCAATAGTGAAGTAGCTTCCTGGTACCAAATTGTCATGAAAACCTTTGGCAAAATCATTATTTGGTTTACAGAAGAACATACAACTTATTCACAAAGAAAACTCCAGGCGCAGCAGGAATTAATCATGGAGTTGAGTTCCCCTGTAATTGGTCTAAATTCGAATGTGGCACTTCTGCCTTTAGTCGGCGATGTTGACACTTCACGGGCGAAGTTTATGCTTGAAAATACGTTGGAACAGTGTTCCCGGTTAGGAGTTAACCAGCTTTTTTTAGACCTTTCAGGAGTAGTCATGATTGATACCATGGTTGCCCAGCAGATTTTTCAGCTCATTGAAGCGCTAAGCTTAATTGGTGTGAAGACCACTTTATCCGGACTAAGGCCTGAAATAGCTCAGACTGCTGTGCAGCTAGGACTTTCTTTTGATAAAATATCCATTAAGTCTACACTTTCAAGTGCTATTAGTTCATCAAACTTCCTCATGCAGAAAGCGTAAACTATAACTTGATTCCCTTTTTTCCGGCCGCTTTTTAGCGGCTTTTCTTTATGTAAGGATCAAGCCGTAAAGGAAATATCACAGCTAATGTGGAAATAAAAAAAAGGAAAAATTATGTGGGAGGGTAATGGAATGTACTGTGAAATGACCATTCAAGTTCGTGTAGCCGATTTTAGCAAAGGACACCAATGGTATGAAACCTTATTAAATAAAAAGGCTGATTTAATTCCTCATGATGGATTTGCCGAATGGGAGCTTCTCCCTGGCTGCTGGCTGCAGGTTGCAGAAGGAATCTCCTCGGTTGGAAGCGGTCCTATCCGTCTCTGTGTCAGAAATATTGAAGATGAGCGGAACAGACTGATGGACCTGTTGGATGTTCCTGAATTTGCTATTCATTCACGAAAAGAAGTCCCGGTCAAATGGGGTACATTTACTGACCCTTGGGGAAATAGACTAGGATTTTTCGAATATATAAAGAGTGAGGAAAAAGATGCCCAGATTAATAAGGTGATTGGAAAAGATTGCCCATAGGGTAACACAGTAAATTGAGAACTTTTATTGTGGAGCCACGCAGAGACAGCCGTTTCTACATTTGGTACAAGGAAATCAATTTGCTTTTTAATATTTTACAAGAAGTTGAGGCGTTTTGATGCGCTTGGCGATTATTCCTTCAGCAAAAGTCCGGATGGGTTGCGACCAGTTCGGTATATCCTATTTATTAAAAAAAGAAAGAGAGTGAAAAAATAACAATATTTAGTAAAATTGGTAAAAGCAAATATATTCTTTAGATCGTTCCTACTTTTTAATTCTATGTGTTGAAACATATAACTGGGCCGGCTGATGTAACCGCTCGAATTGTATGTCATCCACATAAAAACAGGAATTAGCCAAGTAAAATCGTGAATCAGCCACATAAAAATCCAAAAACGCCACATAAAAGTTCCAGTGCTCTATGTGAGAAATATGTTTCACGTAAGAAGACCTATTATTCCTAGGTATTGTGACTGCACCTATGATGGGCATCCACCCAAAAGTATCAGCATCAAAGTGGGTAGAAGTACAGCCTCAAGAAGTTATCGATCGTTCTGTACTTACGATTACTGGGACATATGACTTTTCAAGTAAGCCTAAAACCGGTGATTTCGTTTTTGAAGGTTATGAATTTAAAATTAACAAGGTTTACAAAGGAGAATCCTCTCAACAAATAATCGCGGGAATAGATATGTTTGATAAAGGCTGGGCAGAGGAGTTCCTGTTATTTTTAGAAAACAGAGAGGAAGGGGATTTCCTAGTTCCTGTAGGAGGTCCGAATGGCATGATTAAAATTATGGATGATAAGGTTATACATCGGAAAGAAGAGAAGGTAAGCTTTTTTGAATTTTTTTTAAAAGCACCGGCCACAGAGCCGAAAAGTATATAGTTTGAAAAGAATGTTTTTGGACAGCAATATGGCTCTTCTTTTTTATCATTCATCCTGACAAGTATAATAGCTAATTTATTCGTATTTTTACTTGTGTACAGGAGCCTGGCAAATAAGCACTAATTAAATTGGTTTTTATGATCCATTATAAAGGATAGAGTAGGCGGATACTGATCATTAGAATTTTATTTTACTATAATGGTCACTAAACACTTTAAAAAGTCTCTCATCTCCGCCGCGATCAGGATGTAGGGCTTTTAGAAGCTGTTTAAATTCACGCTTTACTGCTTGGTTGTCAACTGATTGATCCAATCCGAGCATAAATTTATAATTTTGGGGTTTATCGGATGACATTTCATATTCTGCTTTGAGCATCTTCTTAAGACTGTGTACTTTTGTTTCCGATATATGTAGGGAAGTCCTTAACAGCTCGATTTCTTGTTTTAATAGTTCATAGTCGCGTTGTAATTCCATTCTTGAGGTTCTCCTTGAAGATTGTTTGAATTTGATATTATTTTTCTTACATAATAACACGGCAGCTTAAAAAGAAAGATAACAGCTGCCTAACAATTTAGTTACAGAGGATTGCAAAGTAAGAATGATCTTCTTTTAGGGAAAGTTGTCTATTGTTCAGTATTTAAGAAGAAGGTTTGAAAGGTAATGTTTTACACGATTGAGCAAATGTAATTCCTGATATAATTCGAATGGGCGGATTGTTGCTCTTTTTTTGCTGCTTTTTTTCATGAGGAGGTTAATCAATTCGGTATCCACGAAGTGATTTACAATTAAATGAAGCAGCAACTATTATCAATGGTGATGCTGAACTTACAGCAGAAGTAGTTAAAGGGATTGTTTCACAGAACTTTATAGGAAGATTATTCGTTATGAATCATACATTTATACAACCAAGCCATTGAAGAGCACCGAATTGCCGAGAAAAGACAATGTGGAGTTCTCCTTGTATCGTATCACAATAAAAACTTCATTTTATAAGGTTCTATGTTCTATTTCCTAGATAACTCTATTCCTTATAAAAATGTCAATTTCGGGTTTATGGGATCCCTTACACAGTCTGCAATGGGGTCTGTCATACTATTCAGTTGTGATAGATTTTCAAAAAAAGGGCAAACTTTTTTAAAAGGATCTCGAAAGGGAATAAGATATGCATGTAGTAATTACAATTTTGACAATTATGGCGTCCTTAAAGTGGGCGGATTGGAAAAAGTGGAAAGAGTATCATGCAAGCATGCTTTTTGTAGCTGCAGGCGGCTTGCTTTATGAATATATCGTAAAAAAGAATTCCCTTTGGAAGTTTCATTCTGACTTACTATATGGGCATGAAATGACTGTAATTGTATACGCTATCATTACTATGCCCATCAGTATTTTTCTATTTCTTTCTCATTTTCCAGAGATGGCGATTCGCCGCTTCCTATATATACTAGTCTGGTCAGGGATTTATATTGCTGTCGAGTGGGTGTTACTTAAGTTTGACAGAATATCATATGATTATGGCTGGAGTCTTGGATATTCTTTTTTATTTGATTTAATCATGTTCTCCGTTATTGCGCTACACCATTTTCGCCCGGTGCTATCATATATCTTGTCCATTTTCATTATAATTTTTTTGGTCATTTATTTTAAAGTTCCTTTTAAGTTTTAACAGATCCAATTTTACTCTTTTCTTTGGAGCCATTTTACTTGAACAGATAGGCGATATAAGACATCCCTAGGCAAATTAATAATCGAAAAGACAAAATACCCTAAATAGAACTAACCTTTACAAGGGAAGAGGAAGCATAATTGAGACGCCCAATTAAAAAGCAGGAAAATCATTTCAGCTGCATATTAACCCATCTACTTATTATGGGGGGTTCTTTGATTTTTTGTAATATCTGAATTTTTGTTCCTGCAGGAGACGTATAAGTACGAATGTCATCCCGTATCATGTAAATATGTCTCCAGCCTGCTGCTATAAATACTCCTTATCCACCTCATGAATACTGAATGTTCTTCTTACCTTTTTTTAAGGGAGCAATGCCTTTTAAATTCCACTCAAAACTTCTAGCTTTTTTATGTAAGTTTTGTCTAATAATCCCTAACCCATTAGGGATTATTTCTGTTGCGACATAAAATTCGTCATAAAAAAAGAAATATATTACAAATACGGTTATGAAATGTATAATTTAGTAAACTCATTTATTGAGAATAATATCATGTAGGACTAAAAAATTGACCGTAAGGCAAGCTGGAGAAGACTATGTTCAAAGAACTTAAGAAGAAAGTTAAAGGCCACATGGAACTCGATGTTTCTTATTCCTTATTAAGCACTCAGGAGGAATCAAAATCATTGGCGATTATGCTTCCTGGAACCGGATATACGGTGCTGGCTCCTTTTCTTCTTTATTCAACAGGGGTTTTTGTTAATAATTCTTATGATTTATTACAGGTGAATTATCAATACAACCAGGAACCCTTTACTGAATATAGTACGAATGAACTAAGTGAGGTTATTACCTATGACGTAAGAACTGTTCTTGATAGTGTTTTAAACGAAAGGCACTATGATCACTTTTGTTTTATCGGTAAATCACTTGGCACCATTGCAATGAGTTCTGAGCTGAAGAGGGATATATTCAAAGATGCGGGCGCAATCTGGTTAACTCCTTTACTACATAGAGATGATGTAATGGATACGATGGTAAATGGTAGACATAGAGGACTGTGCTTCATAGGAGATCAAGACAGTATTTATACCAATGAAAGATTCCAACAGTTAAAATCGAATCCAAATTTAATGTCAAAGCTTATTCCAGGAGTTAATCATGGTTTAACTTGTCACGATCCTGTTGATTCCATTGATGTACTAAGGAATGTAATAAACGATATAACTCACTTTGTTATAGATGCATAACTGAGAGGGAATATAAAATGGCCAGGATAGCTATAGTTTCGGCCGGTTTGGATGCTCAATTGTGGGGCTTATTTATAGCAGGTAACGCAAACGTTTTCTTCAATACAACTGGGCCAATTGTTCTTATAAATTTTGGACCGGTTTTCAGATTTTTGTAGAACAAATTTATGTTTATAAGTACCGACCATAACCCTATGTTTTTTATGCTTTTATTTTTATGATGAATAAAATTCTCACGGTGACAAGAACCAAGAAGCTTTTCATTAACTTCTTCTTGAAAAGGCAGTTTCTTGTTTAATTCATGGAAACGATACCAAAAGACAAATAATCACAATCACACTTTCTTATATTTAAGAGAAAAATAGAAATAAAAAGGATTGTTTTTTATCCATTTAATAGATTATTATTCTCCAGCGGAAGTTTTAGCGGAAAAATAACATCTAACGAAGGCTTTTTAGCAGCTCAGAAACTTCAAGCTTCAATTTATGCTTAAGTTTTTGGTTTATATGCTTAAGTTTTTGAGATCTATGCTTCTGTTCTTGGGTTTTATGATTTAGTTTAGGAAGTTTTTGCTTATCTATGCTTATATTTCATAGTCTTTGCTTTGGATTAACGGGGGATGCTTCTCGCACTTGATTTTTGACTTAATGGAGTGATTATCTTTATGATCAGTTTATTTGCTAGGAGAGAACCAAAGAAGTTGTAAAAGAGCTGCTGTTATTTGGAATATCTGGACCGAGCCCTATAGAAATATAATTTTATTACTTACTATGGGCGGGGGTTAAAGGCATTACAGCTAATTCGCCACGTGCAGAGAGGATCTTATGGATCCTTTTTTTATTGCGAAGAGACAACTCTACATAAGGAGAAGTCAAAATAATCATTTTTTTCGAAAAAGTGATTGCCTTTATAAATAAATCATATTATATTATTAAACAAGTAATCCTATAAAAATTATCGGCATTAAAGATAATTAAATACACGGCTGATCAGACGAACTGAAGGCGCTTATCTTAATATACAGGTAAGTGCCTTTTTGAGTCTTATTTTATATGTACCTTTTATCCCGTGCTACATAAAGTGTATACAAAGATTGAAGCAAGTAATTAATTGCCAGTAAATGTTGACTATAACACTCAACATTAGAAAGCAGGGGTACTATGAAGGTATCGAGTAAAGGGGAGTATGCTTTACGGGCCCTACTAGTTCTAGGACACGAGCAAGGAAGGGTCGTGTCTATTCAGGAAATCTCTGAGAAAACGCTTGTTACTGTACATTATCTGGAACAATTGCTTCTTCAATTAAAGAAACTGGGTTATGTTTCAAGCAAAAGAGGGGCCAAGGGAGGTTATTTTCTTCATAAGACAGTTGAGCAAATAAATATTGGGGAAGTAATCCGTGACTTGGAAGGCCCACTTTCACCAATGGCTTGTGCTTCTATTACAAAATACGAACCTTGTCCATTGGAAGGGAGCTGTCAATTGAAGCCGCTATGGTCTTTGATTAGGGATACAATTGCTTTTGTACTTGAGCGTACTACATTAGGAGATTTACTCGAAAACCGACTTACATTTCTAAAAGGAGATGATTTTGTTGTCTTTGAAAAACCGGATTGATCAGCAGGTAATCGAAAAAATCAAAGCACTGCTGGAGAGTCTTGAGTATGGCAGTATCCAGATTACTGTTCATGATTCACAAATAACCCAAATCGATAAATTAGAGAAGCACCGGTTGCCTTTATTAAGAAAAACAAAACCCGGAAGGTGAAGGTGCGATAAAAAAAGAATACCGCCGATCGGACCACCGAAGGCTCCTGTAGTTACCTTTAAATGATCATGCAAAGGTGCCTAGGGGGCTTTTTCTATGGAGAAAAGCCCAAAAATAGACAATTAAAGGAGAATGTAAAGATGAAAAAAACATGGCTTGCTCTATTTTCAATGCTCTTAATTTTAGGTGCGATCGGCTGTTCGAATCCGTCTTCCAGCTCAGACAGTGAACCAGCAAAGGCGGAAGCTGAAAAGAAGCCTCAAGATATTGAATTATTAAATGTATCATATGACCCAACGAGAGAATTTTATGAGGCATTTAATAAGAGCTTTGCTTCAAGCTGGAAAGAAAAAACAGGTCAGAACGTAAAAATCAACCAATCACATGGAGGATCCGGGAAGCAGTCACGCTCAGTAATTGATGGCCTTGAAGCAGATATTGTTACACTCGCACTTGCTTATGATATCGATGCCATTGCGGAGGCAGGGAAGTTATCCGAGAATTGGCAGCAAAAACTTGCGGACAATAGTTCACCATATACATCAACCATTGTTTTTCTTGTCCGAAAAGGAAACCCAAAAGGAATCCAAGATTGGAACGATCTCGTAAAATCAGGGGTTTCAGTTATCTCACCAAATCCTAAAACATCAGGCGGAGCAAGATGGAATTATCTTGCTGCATGGGGATATGCCTTAAAGCAAAACAACAATGATGAAGAAAAAGCAAAAGCATTTGTAAAAAAACTATTTAAAAATGTGCCGGTATTAGATTCAGGAGCACGTGGTTCAACGACTACATTTGTTGAAAGAGGGATTGGAGACGTATTGATAGCCTGGGAAAACGAAGCGTTTCTGGCGATGAATGAACTTGGTAAAGATAAGTTTGAAATCGTTGTACCTTCCGTAAGCATTCTGGCAGAACCACCTGTTACTGTAGTGGATCAAGTCGCAAAAAAGCACGGAACGGAAGAAGCAGCCAAGGCGTATCTTGATTATCTTTATACAGAAGAAGGACAAAAAATTGCTGCTGAGAACTATTATCGTCCGCGTTCTAAAGAAGCGCTGGAAAAGTACGGCAGCCAGTTTCCTGAGATTAACCTCTTTACGATCGATGAACAGTTTGGAGGATGGAAAAAAGCGCAAAAAGTACACTTTGATGATGGCGGCGTCTTCGATGAGATTTATAAACCATAACCAAGAAGGAGAGCATATTCGTGAGTAAAATATCCATTCGCCGCCGTACTCTGCCAGGATTCGGCCTTTCAATGGGATACTCTATTGTTTATCTCAGCTTGATCGTCTTGATCCCCATTGCCCTGCTGTTTATAAAAGCAACATCATTAAGTTTCTCGGATTTCTGGCAGACTTTGACTGATGATAGAGTCACAGCTTCCTTTCAATTAACTTTTCTGGCGTCCTTTGCTGCCGCTCTGGTTAATGCTGTTTTTGGCACTCTGATTGCCTGGGTGCTTGTGAGATATTCGTTTTCCGGGAAGAGGCTGATAGACGCACTGGTTGATCTGCCATTCGCCCTGCCTACTGCAGTAGCAGGCATTGCCCTGACTTCGATTTATGCTCCCAACGGATGGATCGGACGTTTTTTTGAACCTCTAGGGATCAAAATCGCTTTTACGCAGCTGGGAATTATCATGGCATTAATCTTCATCGGGCTTCCCTTTGTAGTTCGATCGGTCCAGCCTGTGCTGCAGGATTTGGACATTCAATATGAAGAGGCGGCTTCTACACTAGGAGCAAATTCGGTGCAGATCTTTATCAAGATTATCTTCCCGGCTATTTTCCCTGCCCTTTTGACAGGCTTTGCCCTTGCCTTTGCAAGGGCACTGGGGGAATATGGATCGGTCGTCTTTATTTCCGGGAATATGCCGATGAAAACAGAAATCGTTCCGCTGCTTATCATAACCAAATTAGAGCAGTATGATTACGCGGGCGCTGCAGCAATAGCCACGGTGATGCTTCTGCTTTCATTTGTCTTATTATTCTTGATTAATTTCTGGCAGTGGAAAAGTGCCAAAAAACATAAAGCGGTGTAGAGGAGATTGAAGTGTATGTATGTCAAGGCAGCAGCAGACAAGAAAGGAAATCTAGTTCCTTTAATGAGAAAATGGGTGCTGATTCTCATCTCCCTTACTTTTGTAGGAGTATTTATTTTAGTTCCTTTAGCGGCTGTCTTTTTTGAAGCTCTAAAAAAGGGAATAGAGCTATATTTTCTTTCATTAACTGAGCCTGATGCCTGGTCAGCTATTAAATTAACACTAACAATAGCTGCGATTTCAGTGCCGTTGAACACTTTATTTGGAGTGATCGCCGCCTGGGGAATAGCTAAGTTTGAGTTTAAAGGCAAGAATATTTTAATTACCTTAATTGATATCCCATTTGCTGTCTCGCCTGTGATTGCCGGACTCGTTTTTGTCCTTCTGTTTGGATCACAAGGTCTGCTGGGGCCGTTTCTGGAAGCCCATAACGTAAAAATTATTTTTGCTATACCAGGGATTGTTCTGGCCACAATCTTTGTAACATTTCCATTCGTTGTGCGTGAATTGCTCCCGATTATGGAAGAACAAGGCACCGAGGAAGAGCAGGCAGCTTTAACTTTAGGGGCTGGGGGCTGGCAGATATTTTGGAGAGTCACGCTTCCTAATATAAAATGGGGCTTACTTTATGGAGTGATTCTCTGTAATGCCCGGGCAATGGGTGAATTTGGCGCCGTCTCGGTAGTCTCTGGACACATTCGGGGGCTGACAAATACACTGCCGCTGCATGTTGAAATTTTATATAACGAATATAATTTTACGGCCGCCTTTGCATCAGCTTCCCTGCTTGCCTTGCTCGCTCTGTTCACTTTGCTTTTAAAAAGCATTGTAGAATGGAAGTCTATAAAAAAGAGGCATTAATCGAGAGAGTACGGAAGAAACATAAAGCCTGGTACCGCATATTGGAGGTTTTTAGAGTGAGTATTAGCATTAACAGTGTATCAAAGGCATTTGGTTTATATCCAGCAGTAAATAATGTGAGTTTAACTATTCCTAAGGGTGATTTTGCTGCGTTATTAGGTCCTTCAGGTTCTGGAAAAACAACTCTTCTGCGCCTGATTGCGGGACTGGAAAACCCAAATCAAGGCAGGATTTTATTTAATGGGATCGATTATACGGATAAATCAGTAAAAGAACGGAAAGTTGGCTTTGTCTTTCAGCAGTATGCCTTATTTAAACACATGACCATATTTGAAAATGTTGCTTTCGGACTAAAAGTGCGGCCGCGCAAGAGTCGACCGTCAAAACAGCAGATTCATGAAAAGGTGTTTGAATTATTGAAGCTTGTTCAGCTTGAGAACACTGCTGCCCGGTATCCAGCACAGCTTTCCGGCGGTCAGAGACAGAGAATTGCGCTGGCAAGAGCTCTTGCTGTGGAACCTGAAGTGCTGCTTCTTGATGAACCATTCGGGGCATTGGACGCAAAAGTACGGCAGGAATTGCGGCTTTGGCTAAGGGAACTGCATCAAAAACTCAATATTACTACTGTATTTGTCACACATGATCAAGAAGAAGCGCTAGAAATGGCGGATACCATCGTAGTCATGAATCACGGGCAGATCGAACAGATCGGAAGTCCGGAAAAAGTATATAATGATCCTGCTAACTCGTTTGTGTATAGCTTCCTCGGAAGGGTCAATGAATTTCGCGGAGACTCTATCCCACAAGAATTAAGGCTTAATGAGGAAACAGCGGGGTATATTAGACCGCATGAAATTGTACTTAGCAGAACGGCTCTTGATACGAGCAGCCCCTCTGAAGTCATTCATGTCCATACGGTTGGGTCTGCCGTCAGAGTAGAATTGAAACGTCTTGATACGGACGACATCCTGGAAGCAGAGCTTAGTACTGAAAAGTATCGGCAAATCGGTCCATTAATTAAAGGGGAAATGCTGTATGCCGATTTCAGCAGAATGGTTATTTTTGATGATGATAGGCCAAATCAGGCAAAGGTATCAAACAAAATAGTGACCGCCTTATAGATGATCAAATAGATTGTTTATGTTAGAAATAGAGCTGCATACTTATGGCGGCTCTTTTTAGTAGTTTGAAAAATAATCCAATATTTGATCTGAAATCTTTTATTCAAACGATTGAAGTAAGGGACAATAATAAGATCGAATAAGAATGACAGAAGAACAGGAATCAACAAAGAAGCACAGATGTAGTAGAATCGATTTTGGTAAGGTCAGCAGCAGAAAAACCTCATCAGTCAGTGGGTAGCAATTTGGAGCAGCCTGATTTGTTTTGCTAAATTAGTAATGGATAGGGTAAAACTGCCACCTGCGCTGGTCTCGTTTTTGCAATGAAAAAAATGGACCTTTACACTCTTAAGCATGATTTTATGCAGCCAGGATGACCCCGTCGGCATTATCAGATAGAGGCAGTTCATGTAAAATATGGCCAATGTATGAAGTGAGTAAGGAGCTTGCTATTGCAGGAAGGCGACAAAATATATCTGTATTGAGGCACAGGCACGAAAATTGGTTTGCTGAACAGCTTAGCCATATTTCTCCTGATGCTTTTTCTTCATCGCCAAATAGTCTTTGTCCTCTCTAACCAGCTTCCACTTCTCCATAAAGATTGAAGCTGATTCGGCTTTCACCGGGTCATTCTGCCGTTCTTTTTCCTTTCCGTCCTGGCCATATTTTCTTCCGCCTTTATAATTTGTGTAGCGGCGGGCCCTCGTGTATCCCATCTGAAGGAATTTCCTTGCCATATCCATGCCGACAAAATCCTCTTCGGCTTTATAATCTAGAAATAATTCATAAATTTTTTCAGATGACTGAGCCGCGATTTCTGGCATTTTAAACCGCCAATGCGGGAGGATTTCGCTTTTATAGGGCTCCACAAGCAATACTCCCTGCTCACCACGCCCTACTCTATACAACTCTGGTTTTTCACGGAAATCAATGTTATCAAAGTCTAATGTATAGTCAAATGCCATGTTCATCACCCCTATTACATGCTATACCCATATTTGCTGAGTATATGTATAGAATGGTCCAGGTAATAAACGACGCTGTCTTATACATTCCTAAATAAAAAGTTTTGCTCTCATAATTAATAACTGCTTCAAAAGATTAAACAAAATCATTCTCGTTGACCCTGTGGTGCACATCATAGTTTATGATAGAAGGAGGAGGGAAAGGATGTACAAAATTAGTGCATTTGCAGAGTTGACTGGATTAAACAAAGAAACCTTGAGATATTTATGCCGAAGTAAAATTACTTGAACCAGCTTATATTGATCCAAATAATAACTTACTGATTTTACGATGACGGAAGCTTGTTTTTAGCTGTTCTTTTGGTAAAACTAAGAAGATTTGGCTTTACAATACAAGAAATGATATCGGTAATGGAAGATGAGTCATTTACTAATTTAGAAGCATTGTTAGCACAAAAGAGAAGTAAATTACGGATGCAAATAGAAGAACTTAATCTCAAAGTTGATGAAATAGATGAATTTCTGGCATCCGGGAGGGAGTATAAAAAGTGATTCAATGGGAAGAAGAGATTATTATTACGGCTAATATTGAGAATATATGGAGTTTATTTTCTGATATAAATGTCAAAAAAATTATGCCTAAAGTAGAGGAACACACATTAATTGAAAAAAATGAAGAAGAAGCAGGGGCGAAGCATCAGCAAACGTATCGCGAAGGAAAGCGTGTTGAAACACACATAGTAGAAACACTGGCATATGAAAATTTGGAGGATAAAAAACTAAAGCAGCTTAGCTTTGTATTAGGAAAAGCATTTGAGATCACTTTGACTTTCGAGTTACTTAAAATCAATGATACCCACACAAAGTTTATTTATAAAGGGCAAAATAAAGGAGTTAATTTTGTAGGGAGAGCCATGCTGAAGCTGGGCAGCGAGAAAAGCAATAACAATTCAGTAAAAGAATTCGTGCAAAGAGTTGAACAGGAAGCATTAAAGGTGTAGAGTTATCATTCTGATGCCGTTTTCGATTAACAATAAAGAATTCCATTTTTCATGCTGACCATCTTTTGATGATTAAATGGTGTCATCAGGAAAATAATATTTTGCTTAAAGGGTAAAATGGAAAAGAATAATCCTCATATTTGACTATATTGCAGGAATAATGGAGATGGTTTCATGAGTAAAGCAAAGGGCAAAGGCGGAACGGGCAGGGGAACAGGGAAGAAGGGCTGGAACCGCTGGAAAACTAGTGCCAATAAAGCAAAGAGTGCGAAGCCTTATAAGAGCAAAGGAACTAAAAGTGGAGAAAGCAAAAACGACGAGCAGCAATAAAGCGGCACGTCTATACTAGTGATGCAAATCGAATAGCAGTGAAGGAAGATTTTGTATGGGCTGCCATTTTTGGCGCCTTTTTTATTTTCTTTTTTTAAGCTTGCTGTATTCTTGATATCTGCCTATTTAATTTTATATACCGGATTGAATAGGCTGACATTTGGAGGAAATCTTTTTTTGATTCTAGGAAGTGACTGCGAATAGCACATAGGAGAAAGGTAAGAGTGGCTTCATTCACCGCACATCTATATAATGCTGCAGAACCTTGGATGGAATGGAATGGAGGGGCAGGGGCCTAAGGGATACAATAGTGGCATGGGATAGTATAGACTCAAATTGTGCCTGTTTTAAAAGTTTGTACATAGCTTTGCCGCCGACTGAATTGGCAGAGTGAATCGTTATGCGGTTGGCGAATAGTTTTTCTTTCACCATCATTTGAACCAGCATAAAACCATTCCTTGTTTTATTTAATAAATCATGATCTAAAGAAAGATGTTCTATATCAAAGTTGTACAATAGCTGAATACACTCATCGATCGTCTCTGCAAGCACATAACCTTCAGGGGGTTGACGGTAATCATCCAGAAAAACGCTAATTTTCTCCATTTCTTATACTCCTTCTCTTAAATGAGGGATGACTAAGAAAGTCGTTAACCTTAGATAAGTTCGTTTATTTCTATTTTAACACATAAATTGTCATAATGTTTGAAAATTTTTGAAATACATGCTACTGATTTTAATTTTTTTAACTAGTAAGGCTCAGCAAGTAAGTGTACCTTCCAAATATACGGTCTAGAAGCTATATATTCTACAGGCAGCATGTTTTATCAAAAGCTTCCTTCATTATAAAAGATCAAGATAATTATACGTAAATGAGTGAAGAACTGGCTTATTTGTTTCAGCCAGTTCTTTTTTTTTATCCTTGGATGGATAGACAAATGAATATTTCATTTTATTTCCCAATTTTAAAAAAGCCTATTTTACATGGTTTAGTTCAAAGTTCGACACTTTTTTTAGAATTTTATAAGGAAGAATTAACAGAATTCTAATGCGTTTTCTTAAGTTTTTCCCAACTTAGGAAAGAAGGATTTATTTATGGAAAGCATGAATATTTCTCTTAAGTAAATTAAAGGAGGAGTAGCTATAAGGTTATACTTTACGCATTTTTTACGGGCAGCTTAGCAGACTGAATCAATTGCAAGCAAGAAGTTTGAAGGACAAATGGATTAAAAAAAATCAAATGTCGAGAAGGAGAGATTTAGTTGAAAAAAAGATTCCTAGCAAGTACTGTTTTGTCCCTTGGTCTAATGGTTTCAGTATTGCCGCAAACAGATGCTTTGGCTGCCAAAAATGTGTTGAGCGTGGAAAAGTATAATCAAGAGAGAAACTCATTAGAATTTATTTCCGGGGATCTAACGGAGGCATCTAACAAAGCTGCTGAAGATATTATACTTAATTATTTCGACAACAATAAGAAGTCCTACAAATTTGGTAAGAAAAGTGCAAGGGACTCTTTTTTAATAGAGAAAAAAAGTAAAGATGAGCTGGGCAATACGGTGTTAAAACTGCAGCAGGCTTTTGGCGGTGTACCTGTATGGGGGTCAACTCAATCTGCGCTCATAAACGATAAAGGCATTCTAAATGTTGTATCCGGAACAGTAGTTTCAGACTTAGATCAGAAACTGGCTGGCAAAGACAAAAAAGGGATAAAATCAAAGGAAGCTATTAACATAGCACAAACTGATTTAGGTTTTACACCTTCATATGAAACAGACCCTAAGGCAGAATTAGTCGTTTTCACGGATCATGACCAGGCTGAATATGCCTATAAGGTACAGTTACACTTCTTAAGTCCAGAACCAGGAAACCATTTCTATTTTATCTCAGTCAAAACTGGGGAAATTCTTAATAAATATAATACATTACACGAAGTTACCGGGACTAATGCGGTGGGATCCGGAACTGGCGTTACGAAAAATTCAGTATCCTTAAATACAACTCTTTCTGGCGGCCGCTATTACCTTCAAGACAATACAAGAGGTAATGGAATATTCACATATAATGCAAACAATGGCAGCAGACTGCCAGGAACTCTCTGGTCAGACACAGATAATCTTTTCAATGCATCCTATGATGCTCCAGCTGTAGATGCTCATTATTATGCAGGTAAAACCTATGATTATTATAAGACGACTTTTAACCGCAATTCGTATAATGGACTTGGAGCCAGTTTGAAATCTACCGTCCATTACGGGAATAGATATAATAATGCGTTCTGGGATGGAACCCAGATGGTATATGGAGACGGAGATGGCTCTACTTTTATCCCATTATCCGGCGGATTGGATGTAGTAGCTCATGAATTAACCCATGCTGTTACATCTTCTGAGTCTAATTTAATCTATCAAAACCAGTCTGGAGCCCTCAATGAGGCCATTTCAGATATATTTGGCACTGTAGTAGAATACAAGTACCAAGCTTCTAAAGCAGACTATAATATCGGTGAAGATATTTATACACCATCTGTTGCCGGAGATGCTCTCCGTTCAATGTCCAACCCTGCAGCATATGGAGATCCTGACCACTATTCTAAAAGATATACGGGAACTGCAGATAACGGCGGAGTCCATACTAACAGCGGGATTATTAATAAGGCAGCTTATTTAATAGGAGCCGGCGGTACTCATTATGGAGTAACAGTACAAGGAATTGGTGTAGACAAGTTAGGAGCTATTTTTTACCGTGCTAACACCATCTACTTAACTTCTTCTTCGACTTTCTCGCAGGCACGAGCAGCTTTAATCCAATCTGCAGCTGATTTATATGGTGCTTCGAGTGCAGAGAAAACGACAGTTACCAATGCATTTAATGCAGTTGGAGTTAACTAATTTATAAATTTTCGAGTACTAAAGATTAGTAGAACAAGTAAGCGTCCAGAGATAGTTGGACGCTTTTCTTATGACCTATCGACATCCTTAAAATAAAAACACATTATTTTTAAATTACTATCTGAATATTTGATTCTGGTTAAAAGTATTTTTGGTATATTCTCTCCGCTGTTCTGGATGCCAAAGCTTGTGTAGTAAGTGTTGGATTGGCACCTCCTAAACCGTTGCTGAGCACACTGTTATCTGTTATAAATAATCGTTTAACCTGAAATGATTCGCAATTTCGATCTACAACATAGCCCATTTTCATCGTACTCATAATGTGGATCATTAATCTATCTGGCCAGTCTGCATGAATTATTTTCCTTGCTCCGGCATGGAGGAGGATGTCCGTTGCTATATTTACCAATTTTCTTCTCTTGCTTAAAGTCTGCTTTGTTGGTGTATAACTTATCGAAGGTATGGGTCCATGATTATCCTGTATTCCTGGAAAAACGGAAACGCCATTTCTATACTGAACATCATCATCTGTTACAATGAGGATATTAAAGGATCTTGTATAATCCGCCATTAATTCTATTAAGTCTTTCCCGATAACTCGCCCTTTTAGGAATGAGTCATTTTCTCCATTAAAATCTGAACTGCTGTTTCCTGATTTACTTAATGCATACGAAAAGGCTGCCATTATTCCTGGGCTGGCTCCATTGACTTGTATAGATCCCAGCCCGGGATAATCAAACCTGGCTCCTGAGTTATGCCCGGTATACGGATTTATATCTGTTTTCCCTATTGTATGAATTAATTCCTTTCTGTTAAAGATCCCAGTAACCATATCCATGTTATGATTCACGAGCCCTCTTCCGATCCAGTTATTATACGGTAAAGCCGAATTAAGCCAGAGACGGGGGCTTTCAATGGATCCAGCAGCCATTATGATACAATTTGCATACAAATCCTCCCTTTCTCCGCTCCAAGTGTTTCTTACCTTTACTCCGATTGCTCTTATTCCTTCTTTTGGGTCGTTTTCACTGATGACTTTGTAGGTGAAAAGATTAGGGCGGATTTCGACATTCCCTGTTTTCATAGCTAAAGGGATATAGCTGACATTGGTGGAACGCTTAGCAATTTTATCAACAGCGGGGCCGTGGGGACACCCGTTTACACAATGTCCTGAAAGGGTACAGCCCTCCATCCAGGATAGCTGCTCCACAGAATAGTCCAGGTTAGTAAGCTGGGCATTAGGCGGCAAAATTGCGTTTGGCTGCGGCCGGTACCCTGGAGTAGATACATCAAGAGCAGGCAGGAGGCTCCAGCCCGCTTTTTTCGCACCGTAATAAAATAATTCCTCTTTAGCAGTGGATGGAGCGAATTCGACAGGTAATTCTGATTCAACCTTTTCAAAATAGGGAATAAGGTCACGATAAGTGAGAGGCCATTCCTGATTGATTGCAGTCTGAAAAGAACGTGGTGAATTGGCAAGATAGTGCTGAGTCGTGCCTCCTACCCCAGAATTCTGCCAGGCAAATCCACTTTGCTGAAAAATCCTGCTCCAAAGTGGTTGTTCACGGTTTGCAGGTCCCCAGCGAAGTTTCCCTGAAATTAAATCGTTCATGTTTGCTTCTAACTTGTTATAGTTTGCCTTAAATAGATGTATATCTAAATCCTCTGGACTTGTACTTCCAGTTTCACCTTGTTCAGCATTTGGATGGGGCCATTTCCGGTTCCCGTACCAGGGTCCTGCTTCTAGTAGCAGAACCTTTAATCCAAGCTCACCAAGCTCCTTTGCAACTACTGCTCCACCGCCGCCAGCTCCGATTACAATTACGTCAGTTTTCATATTTTGAATGGTTCTGCAAAAGTTTAATGGTCAGTGCTGGTTTTTTATAAACCCGATAACCAAATGATGGACCTGGATAACCGGTATAGCCCCAGCTTATAGGATAGGTGCATAAATGCCTTGATTCAGGTGATAGTGTTCGTGCAGCACCATAGCCATACCACTCCGAATAATAGCCAAATATAGTTAGTTGATAAATAGAATTGATCATATTTCGTATAAGAGCCGGGTTGTTTTGATATTGACCAGGAAGGTTTTCTAGCGGGATTTGTAGATTTTCTAATAGAGCCAGGACCATTAATCGATCCTCCCTTGATAAAGTAGAAAAAAAACCGTTAAATCCCGTGATTGGTTGAGAAATTACAGATAAACCCTCCTGTTTACTGCAATAGTGCAGAGCCGCCGCATCGAACAGCTGCGATGTTTCCTCTGATAATGGATCTGGCAAGCTGTCAAATTCCATAAGAAGGTAACCCCAAATATCTAAATCGATTCCGCCATATTGAATGGACCAGCCTGCTTCGTGTATATAAACAGTGGATGGACAAATCGTATCAACAACTGCCATGAAATTTAATTGGGCGGAGTATGTCCAACTACTCTTGCTTGCTTGAGTCATTAAATCACACCTCTGATATCCTTTTTAAAAGGATATTGAGAATTATATATTTTAGACCAAAATGGATCTTAACAGGAGAGGATGTATTAGAAAAAGTGGAATGGTTTAGGGAAACATGCTGCCACATTTATAGAGAAAAGAAATCTTCTTGGATCTATCTGTACAATTTAGGCATAGAACCGATAATATACCTTGCAGGAGTGAAAAAGGACAGCTTTTCGGGGTTTTCGGACATGCATTCGAATTGACTGGTGATTCTTTGTGGGAAATAGAATGGTATGTAGAGGATCGGTTCGGATATTCTATAATGTTCAAAGGGCCCCGGTATGAAGGGATCCTTTTTCAGCTGAATGGACAGAGTTTATGACCTGTTATGAAGCACCAAGCAAGCAAGTGTACTCTATAAAAAATTCGTATAAAAGCGAAATCCCTTATAAATTAAAAATCCCCTTAAATTCAAAAAGGACCTCTTATCTTTAAATTTTCTATTAAATTTTATTTTCCCCGCTTAACTTTTAAAAAATCTTCATATATGGATAAGGATTTCCAAAGATCACCCATGCCAGAAGTAGAAACAAAATGGTATCTTTGTTATATTAAGATATAAAAGAAAAATGTATAGAATACTAGGTTATTAGGAAGGTAGGAAAATGTGTGGGCTTTAAAAAGAAGCAGTTCATAGGCTTAGGCTTAACCGTCTTTTTTATGTTCCTGTTATTATTTATCATTCTCTTTATGATGCAGTCGATTAAAGCGAATATGCTGGAAATGGTTCAGGACCGCTATCATAAAGTTAATGAGGCAACAGAAATTAGGCAGCAATTGTATAAAAACGATCGTGATTTAGTAAATTTATTTAGTACAAGCAACAGCGACTTGGAGCTTGCAGCTGAAAATTTGCAATCAGAAGCAAATAAAAACAAGATTAATACAAAGCTATTACAGCTTGAAACGATCTTAAACCGGAATAAATCTAAGGTCCTGGTAAAAGAGATAAAGGATGCATACGAAACTTATTCAGACATGCAGGCAAAAATAGCAGATCAAATAAAGGGTAAAGCTTCCAAAAGTGAAATCCAGGAAACCTACAACAAAGAGCTTGAGACCCGGAATTATTTATTTAGTAAAATAGATGAATTCAAAGTCTTTCAAGAATCGCTGATGAAAAACTCATTACAAGATGCTACTGATAAGTATGATCAGCTTGTGACGACTTTAATTGTGGTAGTCTCCATTGCGTTAATTTTAATAGTCTTAGTGATGCTTTGGGTAATCCGAAGTACTGTAAGCAATATAAGTTCTATTACACAGGTAATGAAAAATGTGGATTTTAACAATCTATCATCCATACCGAGAATTCAGGTTAAAGCAAAAGATGAGATCGGGGAAATTGCCGAAGCCTTCAATTCAATGGCTTCTTCGATAGAAGAGTATAACTCGAGAGAACAGAGATACACAGCTGAGATTCAGGAGCAAAACTGGGTGCAGACTAACTCTGTTGAGATCGTTAATATTTATAGCCGGCATGTGACAGTTGCTGGACTTGCAGAACAATTTATCAGGAAGCTCGCTCCTGTTATGGGAGCCAGTCTGGGAGCACTTTACCTGAAGGATGATAGAGAGGGGAAAGCGGTATTTAAGAAAATTGCATCTTATGCAGATACAGAGGATAGTGTAGGAAAGCAGGAATTTAATATCGGCGAAGGAATAATCGGACAATGTGTGAAGGAAAAACAACCTGTCTACTTAAAAGATATTCCTTCTGATTATAGAGTTGTTTCAACAGGGCTGGGAGAAGTTCAGCCCAAAGATCTCATCATAGCACCTGTTATGTTAAAAGAAGAAGTTGTTGCTGTAGCAGAATTTGCAAGCTTAAGTGAATTTACAGCAAGAGAGCAGAAACTTTTAGAAAATGTCATAGAAACCTTAGGAATAGGCATTACGAATATCATCGGACGAATGGAAGTAGAACGATTATTAACCGAGTCTCAAGCGCAGACAGAAGAGCTGCAGGCGCAATCCGAAGAATTGCAGACTCAGTCAGAGGAGCTTCAGGCTCAGTCAGAGGAATTGCAAAGCCAGACAGAAGAGCTGAGAATGACGAACGAAAAGCTCGAAGAACGATCCCGTGATGCAGAGCTGAAATCCGAGGAGCTGCAGGCAGCCAAAGAGCAGCTTGAAGAGAAAGCAAAACAGCTTCAGCTGAGCTCTAAATATAAGTCTGAGTTTCTGGCTAATATGTCCCATGAGCTTCGAACGCCATTAAATAGTATTCTCCTTCTCTCAGAAATGCTTACTGACGATCCTGATCATGAGCTGTCAGAAGAGCAGAAAGAGTTTGCAAATGTGATTCATTCATCAGGCCAAGATTTATTGAATTTAATAAATGATATTCTGGATCTGTCTAAGATAGAGGCTGGTAAACTGGAAGTCAGCTTTGAAGAAGTATATTTAAGCGAGTTTATCGAACGGATGGAACGTAATTTCTCGCAGACTGCCAAGAATAAAAACATTGATTTCAATGTTAACTTCAGCCAGCAGGTGCCTCCTATTATCTACACAGATGAACAGAGATTACAGCAAATTATAAAGAATCTTCTTTCAAATGCCTTTAAATTTACAGAGAAGGGCTCTGTATCCATAAACATTGATCATGCACACCCGGAAGAGATTCGATTTAACCCTTTAGCATCTCAAGTAGATGCCTGGGTGAAAATTTCAGTTACTGATACGGGTATAGGAATCGCACAGGATAAACAGTCTATGATTTTCGAAGCTTTTCAGCAGGTGGATGGCGCCATTATGAGGAAATTTGGGGGAACTGGTCTAGGTTTATCTATTACTAAGGAATTCTGCCAGCTGCTTGGCGGTACCTGCACAGTTGAAAGCCAGGAAGGGAAAGGAAGCACCTTTACCATCATTATTCCAAATCTGCCGGGTGGAATGCCGGCACTGAAAGAAATCGAAGCAGCCGAATTTCAGGCAGCCGCAGCACTTGAACAGACTTCAGCGGCTGGGCTGATGTCTGTTGACTCTGTAGTAAAAGTGCCAGCAGAAGAAATAGATCATAACACTAGTCTGCCTACCGTTTTAAGCGGTAAAACTGTAATTGTAGCCGATGATGATCATCGAAATATATTCGCTTTAAAAAATGCTCTTCTAAAAGAAGGCATGAATGTCATAACTGCGGAAAATGGTGCCGAATGCCTCGATAAAATGATGGTACTTGATTCTGTGGATATGGTATTAATGGATATCATGATGCCGGTAATGGATGGTTATGAAGCGATGAAGCGTATCAGGGCCATAAACACCGAAATACCTATCATAGCTCTTACAGCCAAAGCTATGAAGGGAGACCGTGAAAAGTGTATAGAGGCAGGTGCGACGGATTATATAAGCAAGCCGTTGAAATTAGACCAGCTCTTATCTGCCATGCAGGTTTGGCTGTCCTAGATGCTAAAAATGAAGGGAAATATAAAGAAGAATGGTAGTATTTAACAAAGAAGAGATGGAGCTAGACCTGCTGCTATTAGCCATATACCGGCTGACAGGCTTTGATTTCAGGAAGTATATGCGCTCCTCCATTATGAGGCGGGTTCAAAATAGGTTAAGCTTAGAAAAATTAAGCAGTATTACAAGCCTCACCGAGAAAATCATTCATGACGAGACTTTTCTTCTTAAAGTACTAAGTGATTTCTCCATTAACGTGACTGAAATGTTTAGAGACCCTTCATTCTTTAAGGCATTTCGGGAAGATGTTGTCCCATTATTAAGAGACCTGCCGGAGATAAGGGTCTGGCATGCAGGATGTTCTACAGGTGAGGAAGCATATTCAATGGCCATACTGCTTCAGGAAGAAGGCTTGGGCAGCCGAACAAAAATATATGCTACTGACATGAATGAAAATGTAATACGAAAGGCTGAACAGGGGATCATTCCCCTTCAAAAAATGCAGCTTTACACGAAGAATTATATGTCTGCCGGCGGTAAAAAGTCATTTTCTGAATACTATAAAGCGGATAGTGAAGGAGCCTATTTAAATTCCTCCTTAAAGGACAATATAATATTCGCTCAGCACAATCTAGTAACTGATGGATCCTTTAATGAATTCCATATTATTATCTGCCGAAATGTGCTTATCTATTTTGGGTTGGAATTGCAGCAGCAGGTTTTTAAGCTGTTTAATGATAGTCTAAGCCCCGGAGGCTTTCTCGGGCTTGGGAGCAAAGAATCCATCCGCATTGAGGATCCGGTTCTTTTTGAAAATTTTAATATACAGGAAAAATTATTCCGTAAAAAAAGCAGAAACCTTTAAGGTAAGTAGTTCAGTTTTTGTGGAGAAACTTACTAAATAACATACTAATTAGCAGACCAAACCACATATGTTTTGGTCTCTTCTTTTTCCTTATATATCAGCATTTATTGGGTTTTAACAAGTGAATTAGCATACGAAATAACAATCTAATTAACTTATTGACAACAATCATTGTCAACGTGTTAATTAGTATGTTAAATGTAATGCTATTTGATATGTTAAAATTGTATAAGATTAAGAAAATTTGCCGTTTTATGTTAAAGTAAATGAAAATAGAAATAGAGATAGTTTTGTCGGATAAGTGAATTGACACAAAAGAGGTGTTTAAATGGGGAAGTTATTCTTTTATAGTGACCAAGTAGTTGAATCCACTGGTAATCGTAGATTGGATAATATACTTTTGGAAGGTATGAATACTAAAAATATCAAAATAAGTTACATTCCTTCTACGGAAGATAGAGAAAAGACGTATTTCAATACTAAAGCACAATATTATCGTAATTATGGAATTAAAGACATTATGTTTTTTGACCTTTATAGTGAATTTAAATCATCGAAGATTGATGAATTACTAAAATGTGATATTATTCACCTTTCTGCGGGAAATCCAATTGAATTTAGGAATGCTATCAAACATCGCAATATGGAAAAGGTTCTATGTGATTATTTTAATCAAGGTGGAATTATTGTAGGTGTAAGTGGTGGAGCAGTTCAACTTGGAAAATCCACGAAATTATTTCAGATGTTTATAGGAGATTCCGATGAAGAATTAGAAGCCTTACAACTTGTTAATTTTGAATTTTTACCACACTACAATCGTTGGAATGAAGATTATAAAAAGGATGTTCATAATTATGCTAAAACAACTGGAACAACAGTTTATGCGTGTAACGATGGAGATGGGATTATTGTTGAAGATAACAAAATCCAAATGATAGGTGATATTGTTGTGATTAACGGTCAGAAATAGGTTGAGTGGAGACAATAAAAAAACAGAACGCTTGGATTTAGTATCCAAGCGTTTTTGTTTGATATTTTAATTGTTATTTATGATGCTAAACATACTGTGTTTTAATATGTTATTTCATCTGTTTTTTTACATTTTCTCCACATTATCTGAACTACTTACCTTTAAGGTAACTGCTTTTTTTATATGTAATTGAATTAATGGCATTGTATAAGAATCACACACATATCATCGCTTGCAGTAGCCTGCTGTTCCGCTGTTAAGACAAGATCAATGGGTTCAGTTATTCTAGCCTCAGACATGAACGAGGCAGCCGCTGTCTTTAAATAACTGATGCCAGCTTCTTCATATTTATCAACAGCTTCATACACTCCATCTGTAAAAATTAATAGCTGGACCGACTCGTTATAGGATAAAATCTGCTTCTCCGCTTTAATTTCCTCAAAAAATCCAATTGCACAGGTGCTGCTTGCTATATCAGCCAACTGGCCATCAACTAAAGCATATCCGCTCGGATGTCCCGCATTTATATATTCTACAGTGCGTTTGCTGGTATCGATGACTAAATATATACCAGTAAAATAATAGGGTATTTTTTGATTATGTATATTAAGTGAATTCATCCACCGATTGAGTTCCGGGATTACATACTCGGGGTCAGGATTGGAACGAATCGAATCCCGCAAAACGGAGGAAATAAACATGCAAACAAGAGAAGCAGAGATTCCATGGCCCATCATATCCAAAAGTATCGCTGCATACCGGTTTTCATCAATTTCATACCAGTAATACATATCCCCAGCAAGCTTAAAGGCAGGTGAATAGGACGCTTTCATTAACAAGTTATCCTTTTCGATAGGCTCGCTGAGCAGGCTTGTCTGTACATTCATGGACAGCTCCAGTTCATTGCTTATCTTCTCCTCCTGCTTTTTATGCCAGTCCTTTTCATATTTTAACCTTAGAGCGACTCGCAGCCTGGCAAGAAGTTCCGTTTTCTTGATCGGCTTCATCAGATAATCCATCCCGCCGGCATCCAGCGCTTCAACTACTTTGCTGGTATCCTCTAATGCCGTTACAAAAATGACGGGAATATCCTTTAGATGCGGGATACTTTGAAGCTTTCTGCACGCTTCTATTCCATCCATTTCCGGCATCATAATATCCATTAATATCACATCGACTTGCTCTTCAATAATAAAAGGATTATCCGAAAGCAAATATGTAAACATGTCCTGTGCAGAAGTAAATGACAAGGTGTCGGTATAGCCTGCACGGCCTAATAACTTTTCAATTACGAATAAATTAGCTTCATTATCATCAACAATAAGAATTCCCATGACTATTCCTCTCTTAATCCAAAAAACTTATAGTTTATATTAACATCTTTTCATACCCTAATTGAAATGATAAGAAACATAAAATCTTATCCGCCAAAAAATATTTTTGTGTGGTGATACATTATGACTCTCAGCTTTAAAAACCTCTTCCTTTAGGTAAAAATTGTATGATATAGACATTAAGTACTATAATGTTGGATAAAGGAAAGTTTTTCAAAGGAGAGGGAAGTATTGGGTTGTGAAGTCTGCCTGCCAACTGAGAGAGGCTATACTGTATATTTTGCAGGAAGCGTAAGTACTGAGAATCTATATCAGTATTTTCAAAACCAATCGGAAACATCATGGAAATCACTGAATCAAAGGATGTTCTGGTTAAAAGAAACTGTTTTCTTTGATTTAATGGAATATTTAGAGGCTCATATGGACGTAAATAATATATTCGCTGTATTATCAACTCCCTCTGACCCGCTTAATAATCTTCAAAATTTAAGAACAATAGATTCATATAAAGCAGAGCGTGAAGCCAGCTGGATTGATACCCTGATAGAAAATAGTTCAATTTGTACTCACTACCAGCCAATAGTTAGAATTGAAAAAGGAAGTATAGAAGTAATTGGGCAAGAACTCCTTTCAAGAGGAGTGGACCAACAGGGTGATATAATCCCGCCTTATAAATTGTTTGAAGCTGCCAGGGTAAGGAATCGCTTATTTGCTCTTGATCGGGTTTGTAGAATGCAATCTGTTAAAAACGCTGGTTTAGTTCAAGATAAACTGATTTTTATTAATTTTATCCCTACCGCTATTTATGTTCCGGAACACTGTCTTTCTACTACATTTGAACTGATAAAGAAATTGAATATAAAGCCCGAACAAGTTGTTTTTGAAGTGGTAGAAACCGATGAAGTAAAGGATTTGGAGCATTTAAAATCTATTTTAAATTATTATCGATCTCATGGATTTAAGTATGCACTCGATGATGTGGGAGTGGGATATAACAACCTGGAAAAATTAACGCTTATGCAGCCTGATATTGTTAAGTTAGCATTCGAATATACGAATGGCGTTAAGGATGATGTAGCTAAGCAGGCCGTTGCGAAAACTGTATTGAAACTTGCTCATGGAATGAATGCCTTAGCCCTTGCCGAAGGAGTAGAAAAAGAAGAAGACCTGCAGTTCCTGTTGGATATGGGATACGATTTATTTCAGGGATATTATTTTTCAAAGCCACAAGCTATACCGGTAAACGAACTTAACATGAAGGTAGATGTAAATGTTTAATTTAAGAATTTACATTGATTTCAATGCCGAAGTTTATCCTTCAAAATACTCTTTATACCAGGAAGCGCGGAAATATCAATGATCCCGGCGCTTTTTTTGTGTGTTTTAGAATTTCTATTTAGCACATTCAAACCTCCTGCTCATAAACTATAATAGTCTTTCATGATGCAGGGGAGTGAGAAGTAATTGGTATCTATTATCTGCTGTACGATGCGAAAGGATTATATGGAGAACGTATTTCGCAACTATGATTCTCAGTTATGGAAAGATAAAGAAATGATCATTATCTTGAACGCGGATGATTTGAATAAGCATATCTGGGAAAAACGAGCCAAAAAATCAAAAAATGTATCAGTCTATCAATTGTCTGAAACCATTACACTGGGAGAATGCTTGAATTATGGAATTGAAAGAGCAAAGCATGACTATATTGCAAAATTTGACGATGATGATTATTATGCACCGAACTACCTTGTTCATGCCATGCCTGCTTTTAGAAAAACAAATGCTGATATTATCGGAAAAAGAACCGTATACATGTATTTTGAGGAAGAGAAGATTCTTGCCATTAACAATCCAGGCAGAGAAAAGAAGTTTGTAACCCAGGGAATAAAAGGAGCTACATTAATTGTTAAGAAATCTATTTTTGAAAAAGTAAAATTTCAAAATCTGAATTTAGGTGAGGATACCGTTTTTTTAAGGCAATGTATAAAAAACAACTTTCGTATCTTTTCGGGAGACAAAACTAACTATGTTTGCATTCGAAAAGCAAAAAAAGATCATCATACCTGGATAGCTGATAATCAAAATTTATTAAAAAAATCTTCATTCATCTGTAAAACGGATGATTATATACCGTACATTACAAAATAAGAGAGCTGTCAAAAGCATAAAAGCTCTTTAATATTGATGCCCTCCTCCGTAATCCTCGGTTAACAGTTTATCCCAATACAAAATTTTTTAAAAATAGATTTATTTTTACTTGATTCGCCCTATCCATTTAAGACTTGTCTGCATTTACTAGAATGAGAGGAAAAAGAAGTCTTACTGGGAGTAATTTTGCTTCTGTTCTTTCCCTCTCGAAAAAGAAAATAAAGAAGGAGTGTCAAAATGGATAGAAAACATGGTGATAATAAAAGGGTGAAAATAACCACTGGTCCTTTTCTTGTTCCATCTGAGATTGGTTCAGAGCTTCAAGGAGGACGGGAGAATGATAGAGTCGTAATTATCCTGAAAAACCCTACTAATAAGAGGCTGCAAGCAAAGGTTAAAATAAGTGTGGCTCTTCAGCCTGGAGGTACATCCAGAGGCGGGACAACTGTATTTAGAAACCTGCGTGAGCGGGAAATTAACTTAGGTACTTTTGTAGTACAGCCGAACTCAGTTACAAGAATTGAAAGGAATATTACGGGTGCATTTGGGTTAGGAAACAGTGAAAGGAACGCTGTCTTACGTGTTACAGCTAAAGGAGACTTCAAAGTCAGCCGCCGTTCATCTCAGCCTGTAAGCGGACTTCTTGAAATATCCGTTGTAGGAGGAAGTGTATTTAATCCTTCAGAGCCCGGACTTGAGCAGGGCGACCCCGTAACTTTCTTCCGATTCAAGGATTTCATTCTTGTGGATAAAAAACATGATCATGACGATTAATTGATCAAAGGCTGGAATGCGTAAGTCATATATTAAGAATCTTTACTAGCAGGCAGCCACCACCCGTGGCTGCCTGTGTCATATAAACGGACGCGGGAATAAGTCACTGCTCAAGGAACTGATGTAATTTGATCAAATTCCTGCTAAATCATTTTATAGCGTATAAAACCATTATGTTTGAAATTACAAAGTATAGGAGGTAGCTTATGAAAATTCTTTTGTTGTCCGGCGGGTCGGGCAAAAGACTTTGGCCGCTGAGTAATCAAGCAAGACCAAAGCAATTCCTGAAGCTGCTTAGATCCGAAGATGGACAAGTCGAGTCTATGATCCAAAGAGTTTGCAGACAATTAGGATCTGCCGGGCTCCTTTCCTCGACACACATCATAACGTGTCAAAGCCAAAATGAAGTGATTACCAATCAAATCGGAGATCAAATTCCTATCCTGTTAGAGCCGGAGCAAAGAGGCACTTTTCCTTCTATTTCCTTAGCCGCGTCTTATCTTTACTCCGAACTGCAAATAGATCCCGAGGAAATCATTTGTGTGCTTCCTGTCGATTCATTCGTAGAACTGGATTTTTTTCATCTCTTAAGGACTATACCGGATATTCTGCTGCAATCACAAGCCGATTTAGCCTTACTAGGTGCAGCAGCTAAATTTCCGTCTAATCAATATGGATATATTCTCCCCGAAATAAAAGAGAGTAACAATTATTACTCCATTCATCAATTCGTTGAAAAACCCAATCAAGAAAGAGCGGGAAAATTGATACACAACGGTGCCTTATGGAATTGCGGTGTGTTTGCTTTTTCCTTACAGTTTATGGTTTCTTTCCTAAAGGATAAAAAACTTCCTACTGATTACAACCAATTTCTAGCTAAGTATGATCAGATCGCAGAAAACAGCTTTGATTATGAGGTGGCTGAAAAGACACCAAATTCAGTGGTGATTCCATATGATGGAGTATGGAAAGATGTGGGGAGCTGGGACGCGCTTTCTAAACAGGTAGACAGCCATGTTCTAGGCAGCGGTCAAATTTCTATAGATTCAACAAACACTCATATGATCAATGAATTATCAATACCTATCCATGTAATAGGGATCCCAAACAGTATCATTGCGGCAGGACCAGACGGAATTCTTATTGCAGACAAAAGAAAAGCCTCAAAAATTAAGGAATTCGTAAAAAACAAAAGACCGATGTATGAGGAAAAACGCTGGGGCAGTTGTAAGGTATTAGAGGTCTCAACCACCTCTGAAGGAGGGGAAACTATAACGAAGACCATAAAGCTCTTACCAGGGAAAAACACCAGTTATCACACCCACTCGTATAGAGAAAAAATCTGGACCATTCTTTCAGGTTCAGGAGAGATGATTTTAAATGATCAACATTTGGCTGTAAAAGCTGGAGATGTTGTGAAGATCCCTCAAGGTACAAAACATGGAGTAAAGGCCGAAACTCAATTGGAATTTATCGAAGTGCAACTTGGCTCTCCAATTCTTGAGGAAGATTTAAACCGTATTACTTATTCCTGGGACGAAGCGATTAAACGGTGCCAATAATAGAGTTTGCATTAATTGGTGCAGGTAAATGGTTTTGGTACTTAAAGAAGTTCCTCTTTCGCAAAGCAGGTTTTCGATCAGCTCCTGCTAGTTTCCTCTCAGTAAAAATCAATTTTCGTTATTAAGGAATGTGTTATTAAATCATTCATCAGCAAAGTAGCTCATCAGGATTACAAATTTAGCGAGACAATTAAACTAGAAACCTTGCAAAGGGGATGCACGTGATCGATTATCAAGTCGTATGGAAGGGGCCGGTATTGGATGCGACCGGATATGGCGCAGCCAGCAGGGAGTATGCATTGGCATTAGACCGTCAAGGCATTGATGTGAAAATTGAAGCTTACAGCTGGGGATTTCCTTTTGCATTTAAAGATCAACGTAAAAAGGATAAGCTTTTTAAGTTGATAAACAAAAAAGAAGCCTGGAATAAACCTAAAATATTAATTTGTCATTCCCCTCCTGGGAATATTGAGACAATTGAAGCAAAGAGATTTGAAGCCGTTATCCTTAATACTGTATGGGAAACGACTAAAATACCTGCCGGGTGGCTGCCGATTATTCATTCGTTTGATGCTGTTTGTGTTCCGTGCCGCCATAATATTCAAGCTATGAGAAATAGCGGTGTTACATGTCCCATATTTTTGGCTCCGCATGGAGCAGATACGGAGTTATTTTCGCCAAAAAACAAGAAACTGTCTCTAAATGAAGCAAAAGGAAAGTTTATATTTGTGTCAGTGTTTGATTTTCAGCATCGTAAGAATCCTGAAGCTTTATTAAAAGCTTATTGGGAGGAATTTACTAAGCATGACCGTGTTCTTTTAATAATCAAAACATATGGGAATTCACGCAAAAACATTTTGCAGGCGATTTATGATTATAAGAAAAAGCTGGGGTTTGGGAGTCAGGCTGCACCGGTTCAGATTATCACAGGAGTAGTTGATGAAAAATATTTAAAAGGACTCTATACACTTGGCAATGCTTTTGTTCTTCCTACGAGGGGAGAAGGTGTGGGTCTGCCTTTTATAGAGGCGTTATCCAGCGGGATTCCAGTCATCGCCACAGGATGGGGAGGACAAATGGAATTTTTAAATGAAAAAAATTCATTTTTGATTAAGTATAAGCTTAGCCGTCCATCAGTAAGCATGCAAAGTGAAGATGCTATTTCCACGATTTATAACCACTTATTTGAAGAGGAAGGGCAGCTTTGGGCCGAAGCCGATATTGATGATTTAAAGAAACAGATGAGGCTGGCTTTTGAAAATCCGGCTCTTTGTAAGGCAAAAGGAGAACGAGGCCGTAAGGATATGCGGAAACTTACTTGGGATAAAGCCGGATTCTCCTTAAAACAAGCTATAGAGAAAGTAATTAGGTCAAAAAGATAACTTTTGTATTTCCTCTCGAATGCTCTTAGCAATATGGCTCCACGAAAATTTCGCATAAACGTACTTTTGTCCTTGATAAGAAAGATATTTTAATAATTTTTTATCTCGGACTGTACGATTGATTTTATCTGCAAAATCCTCTTTATCAGCATGAATATAATGCTTGCTATGAATTAGGTTCAACCCTCTGACTCCATGCTGAGTGGAGAACAGCGGAATTCCTTCCGACAAAAATTCCAATGTCTTGAGATTGGTTCCAGCTCCTGTAAACATTGGATTTACGGCTATATCGGCTTCATTAAAAAGCCTTAATTTTTGATTATGGGGAACTCTGCCCAATAAAGTCACATTAGCCTTCCTAATATTTGAAAAAGGAGTGCAGCATCCTCCGGCGATTTTAAAGTCGATATCAGGACATTTTTGGGCAAGATGGTGAATGATAAACTCCGCAGCCTCCATGTTTGGAGGATATTCTGCTCCAATGAAAAAAGCGGACGGTCGCGAATTCTTTTTCTTTTTATAGCGTACCTTTGGCTTAGGATGAATACCATTTGGCGCAAGCTTTACTTTTTTAGGATTTATTCTATACACGCTGATAAAATCATCTCGTTCAGCCTCAGAGGTGGCGAATACTAAATCAGCATATGTGACTAGTTTCTTTTCCAATTTATTAAGAGCCGGGAGGTACTTTCTTGCGTATTCATTTTTCCAAATTTGCGATGCCAATGTGTATTCATGATTATGGCTGTTATAAATCCTGGGTTTTTGATCCAAACCTAAATACACATCATAGTTTAGTAAATAAGGTGATTCATGAATGATAAGATCACTTTTTTCATAAAAGTATTTAAAATGTTTTCTATAAGAAGATGGTTGTTTTGTAAGCTCGAAATGTTTAATTAACTCGATTTCATAGGAGCTTTTTCTAGAATGGGAATCTATTGTGAGTTCATTATACTGAGGATCCTTCTGAACTTTGTATTCCCTGAAAGTAGGGCTGAACTGAAAAAGACCTCCTTTATGTTCGTGAGATTGAGATAAGAGGGTAATATCAAAATAATGGCTAAGCTCTTTATACAAATAAAAATATCTAAGGGTGCCTCCGCTAGTAGGCGGCCATATAGTAGGGAAATGATTAAGAACAAGTATTTTTTTCATCATATCGCTCCCAGCATGATTAGCGTAATACGCTTCGAAACACTTTTAACGTTTCCTTGGCGCTCTTTTCCCAGGAAAATGCCTTAGAACGTCTTATGCCTTTTTCGATTAAACTATTCCTCGTCTTTTTTTTCATGATCCGCAAAATTTGTAAGGCGATTTCTTTAGCATCTTCTGGGTTGAAAAGTAATGCGGAGTCAGCAGCAACTTCAGGAATACTTCCCCTATTAGAACAGACGATAGGCGTTTTAGTTTTCATAGCTTCTACTAAAGGAATGCCGAACCCTTCATAAAGGGAAGGGAAAATCAAGAAACGGGAATTTATAAAAAGGGACGGCATATCTTCTGGCGGTATATAACCCAATATCTTTACCTGGCCATCTAAACTATGATCTTTAAGGAATTTCACCGCAGATTGATAGATTGTATTCTTTTCATCGGTATAGCCGGTAAGCACCAAAGGAATAGATTTATTATATTTATCCCGCAGAAGAAGAATCGCTTTTAGAAGATTGAGGTGATTTTTATGAGGATTATAGCTGGCCGGATATAAGGCATAGGTATCAGGTAATTGATATTTTTTCTTCGTTTTTATTATGTGCTTTTTGTTCATATTTTGTTTAAATTCCATGGGTACATCCTGATAAATAGCGTAAACTTTTTCTTTCGGGATTCGAAGCTGCTCCAGGATACTTTTTTTAGAGAATTCGGAGACTGTAATCACTGCATCGAATGTCGGAGCATAGTGCTCATAATATTGATTGTTCCATTCTAATTCTCCGGGTACAAATTGGGGATAAGCGGTGTGCAGCACATCATGAATCGTCACAACGGTAGGGACTGGTATATTCGGAAGATAGGATCTATGCAGAGGGCAAAACCAAACATCAATCCGATTTTCATGAATTGCTTCTATAATTTGCGATTCCTTCTCTATATTCTTAAACATGATCTGCTTTATATTTTTTACGTGGTCAGGGAATAGATCTCGATTTGGCCTGTTCAAAAACAGAAATAACTTCACTTTTTTTTCAGTATTTGCAAGATACCAAACTAGATTCCTTATATACTGTTCGACACCGCCATATCGATCCTGAGATAAGTGCAGTAAATTAATGCCGATTCTCATGATGAACTCTCCTTTAGACTGAATACCAAGACAATCTTAAAGATACGTTATTCCATATACTCCTTAACGGGCACGGCTGTTACCCTGAGCACTAATTTTTCTTTTGAATGGCTTTAGTACGTTAATGGAATAAATAACTAAACAAAACACTTTATTCTTGATATAGGGATCGCTTATTGTTACGGTTATAATATGTAAAAAATAGGAACATGTAGTTACTGCATACATTGAATGGGCTATTCAAAATTTCAAATGGTAAGTATTTAATAGAGGAGAGCGATAATGTCTAATAATTACTATCTATCTACGTCTGATTTCCCTTCACTTCAAGTGGCTGCTAGAGAATTATTAAAAATCATAAGTATGCAGCTTGATGTTAATTCTGCGTACATTGCCAAAAAGAGTCTGACAGAAATGACAGTGCTTAGTTCTTTTAATAAAGAGGAACAAATCATACCTGAAGGCTATTCGGTTGAATACGGAGGTACATATTGCAGGTTAGTCATCACGAATAAAGAGGAGTTCATGCTTACTTCTGATTTATCTACTTTTGACTTAACGAAAGAATTAGAGGTAACGGAGCAGCTAGGAACGAAAGGGTTTTTAGGAGTAACGTTAAAAGATCGATCTGGAAATGTACATAAAAATGCATGGCATTTTCAATCAGGAACAACATTTGTATCAAGTATCGAGCAAGCTATATAAACATAGGTTTTAAGTTAACGATAAAAGAACCAATTTCTTAATTGATAAGAAATTGATACATATATTTTACAGTTCCTCAACTAATCTTTATTAGTTCTACAATCCCTGTGCTTGCATAAAGACAACCTGAGCTGCAATGGCAGCTCTTTTTCTTGTTTTGCGAAAGTAAGCTCTAAATCTCATTTTTAATACATTTAACAAAACTTTTAAGTATCATGTTATTATGAGGAATAATCCACTCAAAATAAATGAAGAGCCCTGTAAGAAGTCTTAACATAAGAGTTAAGTTTCTCAGGAAGGAGTAAGACCTTGAACGTAAAGATAGATAAAAAAAAGATCATAGAAATGTGCGGTACCGTCTCCTTTAAAAGAGGTGACGCTTTTTACCGCGCTAATAAAGTAACCTTGGTGAAGTATAATCCTCATCAGTGTTCAGCAACGGTGACAGGGGTGGAAGAATTCCATGTGACCTTAGACATAGAGCCAAACGGAAACATCCGCGCAGCATGCAGCTGTCCTTCTCTAGCTTCCTTTCAACAGAAATGTCAGCATGTAGCGGCTGTACTGCTTTCAGTAAATGAATATAATCGGAAAGGCAGGATCCCCATTCTTCCAAAAGAAGGTCTCACTGAATCAAAAGAATCATCGCTTACAGAAAATTTGCTTAGTCTTTTCGGTGAAACATCTAAGCGGCCAAGCGGCCTGCAGCTTCATTTTGATACCAGGCAAATGCTTGATGCAGAGTTCTTGTGTGAGCCCGTCACCATGGGCAACGAATCAAAGCTTTTTGGAATAAAAATAAAAATCGGTCCAATCCATCTTATAGATATACGGAATTTTTTGGAGCAGGTGAAAGAAGGAAAACCTAATTTACTTTCCAGCTCTATAACTTTTGACCCGAAGCTTCACTGCTTTCAAAAGGAAACCGATGATGTTATTCAGGAGCTTATCCAAATTGTACAAGATGAAAAAATGGCTGCTGAAAATCTGCCAGATGATTCTGCTTATCAAAACAGCCAAAATACGTTGATCATTCCGCCATCTTCCTGGGCACGGCTGCTGCTTGTACTTGCTAAGGCCCCATTAGTTAAGCTTACGTATGACGGCAGGGAATATGATGGTATAAAAGTTACGAAGGAACAGCTGCCTTTAGAGTTCGACCTTGCCCAAACAGATGGAAAAGAATGCCGTTTGAAGATTGAAGGTATGAATCGCTTACTGGTGTTCCACTCATATAACTCAGTTTTATCTGAAGGGAAATTGGTTCAGCTTAACAGTGAGGATTCCAAACGGCTTAAAGATTTAAAGCAGATGCTGAAGGATGCTGGAACGAATCAAATACCCATTCATAAGGATCAGTTGGAACTATTTCTAGAAAAAGTGGTTCCAAGTTTAAATAGAATAGGTCATGTTCATATATCTGGCTTTATTTCCGGAAAGGTTGGAAAAACACCTTTAACCGGAAAACTATATCTGGATCGAGTGAAGAACCGCCTTCTGGCAGGGCTTGAGTTTCATTATGATTCTATCGTGATTAATCCCCTGGAAATCCGGGAAGCCCCGTCAGGTTCTTTCGTCTTAAGGGATATGGAAAAAGAGGATTCGATTCTTCAGCTGATGGAGGATGCATCGTTTACAAAGACAGACGGCGGTTATTTTCTGCATAATGAAGAACTGGAGTATCAGTTTTTAAATCATCTCGTTCCAAAACTAGAAAAATTAGTACAAATTTATGCGACTACAGCAGTGAGAAACCGGATCTTCAGAGGAAATGCTGCCCCGAAGATAAGGGTAGGAGTCAAAAAAGAAAGGACGAACTGGCTGGAATTCAAATTTGAGATGGATGGCATCCATGAAAAACACATCCGTGAGATTCTTTTGGCTTTAGAGGAAAAACGCAAGTATTATCGCTTGCGTAACGGATCCCTATTATCGCTCGAAACAAGGGAATTTGAAGAAGTCCATCATTTTCTACAGGCCCTTCCGAAAAAACATGAAGATCTTGCCGGCGGCCTTCGATTACCTCTCGCAAAAGGAATTGAGCTTCTGGATTCTATAGAAGAAAGTAAAAATCTTATTGAAGAAAAATCACTGCATGAATTCCTGGAACATATACGCGTTCCTGGCAGCCTGGAATTTAAGGTGCCAGAGATTGTAGAACCTATTCTCCGTGACTATCAAAAACTAGGCTATAAATGGATGAAAACACTTGCCCACTATGGATTCGGAGGCATTCTAGCTGATGATATGGGCCTTGGTAAAACCCTTCAGAGCATCACATACATTTTATCGGTGCTTCCGGAAATTCGTAAAACTAAGCTGCCCGTCCTGATTGTCTGCCCGTCCTCTTTAACATATAACTGGCTAAGTGAGTTCATTAAATTTGCTCCGCATGTACAGACAGTGGTGATGGATGGAAATAAAACAGAGAGAAATCATTTACAGGAGAGTCTTAAGGATATAGATGTTGTGGTGACTTCCTACCCTTTGATACGCCGGGATATTAAGTGGTTTGAAAAACAAGCCTTCCACTCGGTATTTTTTGATGAAGCACAATCATTCAAAAATCCATTGACACAGACGGCAAGAGCTGTAAAGAGAATTACTGCCGACTATCGCTTTGCTCTTACTGGTACACCTGTAGAAAATTCATTGGAAGATCTTTGGTCTATTTTTTATGTCGTCTTTCCCGGCTTGTTTAAGGGGATTAAGGAGTACAGCAACCTCCCAAGGAAAACGATTGCCAGAAGAATACGTCCTTTTCTGCTACGCAGGCTGAAAGAAGAGGTACTTTCTGAGCTTCCTGAAAAAAAGGAGTATATAGAGTCAGCAGAACTGCTTCCGGATCAAAAGAAGCTATATGCTGCCTATTTGGCAAAGCTCAGGCACGATACATTAAAGCATCTGGACAAGGATACATTGAGGAAAAATCGGATTAAAGTCCTGGCCGGATTGACTCGTTTACGGCAGATTTGCTGCCACCCGGCTTTATTTGTAGACGGCTATAAAGGAAGCTCTGCAAAATTCGAACAGTTGATGGAAATCCTTAAAGAATCAAAGCTTTCTGGTAGAAGAGTGTTAATTTTTTCCCAATTCACCAAAATGCTTGAGCTAATCGGCAGAGAGTTAGCGGGTCAGGGGCGGCCATTTTTCTACCTTGATGGACAAACCCCTTCAGCACAACGAGTGGAGATATGCAGTCAATTTAATGCAGGTGAACGTGATTTGTTCCTTGTTTCTTTGAAAGCAGGAGGTACCGGCCTTAACCTCACAGGAGCAGATACCGTCATCTTATATGATTTATGGTGGAATCCTGCAGTAGACGAGCAGGCAGCCGATCGTGCCCATCGGATCGGCCAAACAAACGTTGTAGAAGTAATCAAGCTGGTTGCCAGCGGGACTATCGAGGAAAAAATTAATCAATTACAAGACAAAAAAAGACATTTAATTGAACAAATTATCGATTTAAAGGATAACGCCTCAGCGTCCTGGCTTACTGAAGAGGATATCAAGGAAATATTATTGTTATAATTTATAGAGAAGTGACCTTGTTTGGGATTCCTTGCTCTTTTGGAAAAAGGAAATCTACAGGATGGAGATTGATTTAACAGCAGAGTCAACGAGCAGAGCATGATGCCTGCTCTTTTTTTTGACTAAACGGAGCTGAGAAGGATTTACCTGCCATTAAATAGAAGTTATTAAACGAATATACTTATAAACTTTAAGGCGGGGAAATATGAATCTGGTTGATCTACGACCTAAAAACCGGTCAAGAATAAGAATTCAGACAGGCAAATTATTTTATACGTATAAAAGGTATGCAAGATGGTTTTTTGACGGGAACAAATATGCGAAATACCAAGAGCTAGATCAACTGGCTTACAAGATAACCGGTCATCAAACTTTGCTTATGAGACAGCTAAAGGATGTTGATATGTGGTATCAGTAGAATAAGGTGATCAATTTAAAGATTGCTGCACAAAAACTAAATGGAATCATCATTAAGCCGGGGGAAACCTTTTCATATTGGAAATTAATAGGAAAGCCGTCAAAAAGAAAAGGTTATGTTCATGGTATGGTCCTTCATTATGGCCGATTTATGAGCGGAGTTGGAGGAGGGCTGTGTCAATTATCTAACATAATTTACTGGATGACCCTGCATACAGGGCTGACTGTAACAGAACGCCACCGGCACAGCTTCGACGTTTTCCCGGATTCAGGCAGAACACAGCCATTTGGCAGTGGCGCGACTTGTTCCTTTAATTATTTGGATCTCCAAATCAAAAACAACACCAATCAATCTTTCCAGCTTATTTTGCATCTGACAAACGATCATCTAGTGGGTGAATGGCGCTCAGACAGCCCGCCGTTATATACCTATCAGGTTTACCAGAAAGAACATGATATGACAATGGCTTATTGGGGAAGCTACATTAGGCATAACACGATATACAGAAAAAAATATAATCAGCTCGACCAGTTAATTGATGATGAGTATATCACAGAAAATCATGCGATCATGATGTACGAACCATTGTTGGAAAGTAGTTTATGAATCCGGCTGCCCTTAAGTGAGGGCAGCTTTTATTTTTATCTTAAGGTAAACCTTTGTTAATCTTCAGTTTAAATTTACAAAAAAGAGTTTAATAAATGTGGCTGAATGGCACATCATTGGTATTTATCGTACGTCAGGGCACCCTCTGTATTTGAATGAGGCTGCTATTGCAGTCTTTTATGTTATTTAAGGCTAAATCTTAATTTCTCCATTCAAATGAAAATTCGAACTTGAAAAATAAGCTCCTTAAATTCTTTGTCCGCGGAACCTATAAACGTTTGTATGTTTGAGGGTGAAAAATAGGTATAAAAACCATAGCAGGAAAGAAAATAGAATCATGACGCTTGGAGGATGATTTTTGTGGATTTTAAGGAGTATTGGGAACAAATCAATCATAAAAACGCTGAGTTGAACTCGTTATACTCTTCTTATTGGAATAAATTTTCTGATTTTGGGGATTGGCAGTTCTGGGTTGTTATCGCCTTAATGCTTTTACCCTTAATTTTACTATGTATTTTTGTCGACAGAAACAGAATTTTTGAGTTGTTTTTCTTTGGATACACGGTACATGTACTTTGGAATTATGTGGATATTGCCCTTGGGAGGAGCGGTTACCTGGTTCATACTTACTTTTTGACTCATTTACTGCCTAATGCAACTAATATGACGGCCTCTGTTCTTCCAGTTTGTTTCTTATTTTTGTATCAATATTGTAGTAAACAAAATAAAAATTTTTATTTATTTAGTTTATTGTTAAGTGCAGCATTTGCATTCGGGTACGCCCTGTTGGAAGAATCCTTAGGTTTCACTCAGTATAAAAAAGGAATGAATCAATTTTATATATTTCTTATAGACATTGGTATTGCCTATATTGCTTACTGGTTTACAAAATTATTAGTAAAAGTAAAAAGTAAAGCCATTAAGTGACGACTATAAATTTAGATGGCTGCTTGACATGCATTTTAGGGAGAAAGGTGTACTGAATAATATAAATAAGACGATGGGTACGCATCACATTGCTGTACTAATTGATTAGGTGAGGGTTTATCTGTTCGATGGGGGTGCAATTAGACAATGCAAATATAAACACGAATGATTGGTTAACCTATTCCAGACAAAGCCAGCAGGAGGCATAATAATGGATCAACTGAATCACAATACTAAAATTTCTGCAGCCGAACATGCAAACCTTTGGTCTCAGTATATAAATGACAGTTTATCACGCTGTATTCTGCGCTATTTTGTGAATCATGCTAGGGATGCAGCCATAAGAGAAGTACTTCAATATGCCATGGAGCTGGCAGAAAAGCATCTTGAGAAGGTCAGCCACTTTCTGACACAAGAAAATCAGCCGATGCCTGCAGGTTTTACAGATGAAGATGTCACAGTAGAAGCTCCTCTATTATTTACTGACACCTATATGTTGGTCTATATTCAGATCATGGCCATTCACGGCATGACTAGATATTCTGGTGCAATCGGCACTTCTATCCGAGAAGATCAAAGAACATACTTTATGCAATGTAATTCTGAAACGATGGAATTATACGACAAGGCAACCAGCGTCCTGTTAATGAAAGGCATTATTAGTAAACCGCCGACTTTAAACAATCATCAGAAAGTTGATTTTGTTAAGAAACAAAATTATTTAACAGGATGGTTTGGTAAAAGAAGGCCGATTAATGCAGTCGAAATAAGTGGAGCTTACCTTAATCTTCAAAAAACAGCCGCGAAGATCGTCCTTGAATTAGGATTTGGGCAGGTTACACAATCAAAAGAAGTGCGAAGTTTTATGGAAAGAGGCAGGCAGGTTTGTGACCGGCATTTTAAAATTCTTTCTTCCATGTTAAAAGAAGATAATCTGCATGCTCCCAGGACTTTTGAGACTGAAGTCACTGATTCAACAGTACCACCTTTTTCCGATAAACTTATGCTATACCATATCGTGACACTTCTTTCTTCAGCCATTGGATATTATGGTGAGGCAGTAGCTGTCTGCCAGCGAAGGGATTTATCAGCTGGCTACGCAAGAATGATAACGGAAATGGGACTGTTAGCTGAAGACGGTATGAATTTATTAATAGATAACGGGTGGATGGAGCAGCCGCCCATAGCTGCTGACCATGAACGATTGTCAAAAAGCAAGTGATGTAAGTGATGAAAAAAAATGAGAAAATAATTGAAAGTATTCTATGGAGTATCGCTTTACCAGGCTTTGCTCAATTATTAAACCGCCAGCTGTTCAAAGGATTCCTTTTTATTACACTCGAGTTCGTTATTAATGTGAATGCGCACTTCAATGAAATCATCCTGTTAAGCTTTCTAGGCAGAATAAAAGAAGCAATTGCCCATACAGATTTTCAATGGTTAATGTTCTATCCTTGTTTATACTTTTTTGCTATGTGGGATGCGTTCAAAGATGCTGGCGGGGGGAAAACACCCTATTCTTATTTTCCCTTTGTTTTTTCCGCGTATTCTGTTACCATTGGAATCATGTATTCATCCAAAGTCGAATTGTTCGGTCTATTACTGGGGACCATGTGGTTTCCCATGCTGTGTGTGATTCCAGGCCTAGCGATAGGGTTTGGGTTAAAAAGATTGTTAAAATGAGGATGTTAGGGTTAATAAACCCATATACTAGGATAAAACATCTGGCGGTTAGTCTTTTGCCGGCCTTCTTTCTGGCATTTGGTGAAAAATTCGAAGCAGCCATCCTATCCTTAGAAAGATTTAAGAGAATGTTTGAGAATTTAAGAGGCAAATTTGAAATTTAAGAGCGGTAAATGCAGTTTTAAGTGGGATTTTTGAGATTTTTCAATTTTAAGTGTGCTTTTTAAATGGATCATAAAATTTTGATGTAAAAAAATATTTACCTATAAATTATAAATCCGGCTGCCGTAATGGCGGCTATTTTTGTTAGAGCTGTTCTTAAGTGTAACTAATACCGTAAGAAAAAAACCTGTCTTTAAAAGAAAGTTAATTAAATACTAAAGCTGTTTCGCATTCAATCCCCGCATATTATCCATCTCCATTAAATATCTATTACAACAAGATATGTAAAGGGGATATCGCAATGATTTATGGAATTGCCTCACAAACTTTGAGACAAATGATTAATATGATCAGGAGCGGTCTTCCTAAAACAAATAATCCAAAGAAAATTATAATAGCTGGAGCGGGTATAGCCGGCTTAGTGGCAGCTTCTTTATTAAAGAAGGCTGGGCATTTTGTAAATCTGATTGAAGGAAGTAACAGAGTTGGCGGGAGAATTCTCACTCTCAGAGAACCATTTATTGAAGATCAGTATATGGAAGCGGGGCCCATGAGAATACCGAGTGTTCATCACTTAACTCTGGAATATCTTAATAAGTTCCGCTTGCCAGTTTCGGAGTTTATCAATAGCACCCCATATGATCTTTATTATGTGAATGGTGTAAAAACACGATTAAAATACATTTTGAGGAATCCTGATATTTTAAGGTTTCCAGTTGCAGAATGGGAAAAAGGAAAAGCTCCTTTAGATTTATTAAAAATCGTTACTAAACCTATTCAGGAGTATTTAAGCGAGGATTCTGAAAAAAGCTGGTCTAATCTTGAAAAACAATTTGATAAATATTCCTTAGAATTTTTCCTCAGATATAATCCTGTTGAGCGTTCTTTATCTTCAGGAGCGGTAGAAATGCTTAAGGTGCTTCTATCATTAGAAGGTTTTCCGCATCTTTCATTTTTACAGATTTATAGAGAACTTCAATATCTATTGGAACCTAATATGAAGTTTTATGAAATAGCAGGAGGTTTTGATAAACTTCCAAATGCTTTTTTACCAGAACTGACTGAAAATATTCATTTTAAACAAAAAGTGAAAAAAATTGTCCATGATAGAGAACAGATCCATATACACACTTGCCATACTGAATCCTCCGTACCGTACGAGTTTAAAGGTGATCTAGCTATCATTACCATCCCGTTTTCCTCATTCCAGCAAGTGGAGGTGGTTCCCCAATCCATGTTCTCTTATCATAAATGGCGTGCTATACGTGAACTGCATTATGTTCCGGCAACAAAGATTGGATTACAATTTAAAAGGAGATTTTGGGAAGAGAACGGCTTATTAGGCGGCCAGAGTGTAACAGATCTTCCAATAAGATTTTCCTATTACCCTAGCAGCGGAATTGGTACAAAAACAGGTGGAATAATTATCGCCAGCTATACCTGGGAGGACGACACACTTCCGTGGGACAGTTTAATTGAAGAAGATCGCATAAAACAGGCTTTAGAGAATTTAGCTGTTTTATATGGAAAAAAAATATATCAGGAATTTATTGCAGGTGCTTCTTACAGCTGGTCGCAGAATCCCTATTCTAGTGGTGGTTTTTCACTTTTTAGACCAGAGCAGGCTACCACAATAGGTCCTTATATTTCAAATCCGGAAAATAGGATCCATTTTGCCGGAGAACATACCTCTCATTTTCCTGCCTGGATACAAGGTGGAATTGAATCTGGTATTAGAGTGGCAATGGAAGTGAATAATCTTCCTTGAAGAATGAATATATCCGATTCAAAAGCTTCAATTAAGGCATAGGTTAGATCGAGGATTTGCACACAGCCTGCCTAAAACAGGTGATCTCACATACTTAAGGCAGTATGTGAGATCCGTACATTGCAAATAATTTCTAATGCTTAGCTTTTGTCTCCGAGATAAAACTTTTTGTCCGCAGTGCCGTTCTTCTTAGTTTCACTTTAGCATCTACTTCAACCTTTGCATTTTTGAAAACATTGTCCCAATTATGTTCGACTGTTTTAAAATTTTTATAATCATTTCTATATAAATATTCTCCAAAACCATATACATCAATCTTGTATTTTTTTTGTACTTTATTTATAGATAGCTTCATTTCCTTCTCGATATATTTTTCAGCTAATTTTTCATATTCCTTATAAGTTTCGACTTTATTTAAGTCCTTCCCGCAATGATTTGAATCAAGAAATCCCTCCAATTGCAGCTTCACTTTAAAGGCTGCTTTGCCATCTTCTAAGTGTCCCGTTATTTTTGATTTATTATTATACGCTCTAAGGGTAATAAAATTATTGTTTTGTTTTCTACATTCTATAGAAAAGGCTGTATGGTCGAGTTTCCCCCGGAGCCACACATAGTATCGTGAATCATTAAGAGGAAGAAATCCAATTAACTTTCCTTCCCGGAATATACCAAGTGAATCCAGGACTACCAGAGCATCTGGAGTCACTTTTTTCATATTTTCCACACTTGGTCCTTTGGATGCTTTTCCCTGAATGGTCACTGCCTCCATAACGGGCTGAACCGCTGGTGATGTGAGTGCATTAACCACATCATTTAATTGTACAGAAGGATTCCCTCCCCAATTTCTTCTAAAGGAATCCATTTGTTTAAATAACTTTAGGGAAGAAGATTTCTGAAAGGGGTAAGTAGTTTTTAAAATTTGGGCAGCGCTTGTTCGGCGGGAAATGATTAGTCTAAAATCATCCCTGATCTCTCTGTCCCTTTCAAGAAAATCGATAAATTCGGTTATTCCTTCTCTTGCTGCTGTCTCACTGATGATCAAAATTCGCATGTGAGAATAAATAAGATTTCTTGAGAATCCAATATTCATTTTTTGTGTTAATTCTGCTATTGAATTCCCTGATAAGGAGTATACAATACTTGGTGCATACCCGGCTGCGGTTCTATTATTTAGCTCCTGGGCATTAATCCCCTCCACTGTAAGCTTATACTTGTTATTTTGGGTTTTATCCACCGCTATTCCTGTTACCACTGTTACATCAGCTAATTCTCTATAGTCCCAGCAGCCTGAAAGGCATAGGACCATAATAAGCATTGGAGCAAGCAGAATTTTCTTCATTGCTTCTCTCTCCCTTGCGTCATCGTCGGCGGGGAAGGCGAATCAGGAGAAGCAGCCTGCATTTCTTCGTTCGTATATAAATAAAGAGGGTTGTTTTTTTTAGCCCAAAAAGGAAACCGGAAAAAAACATCGTTTTGGTCTTCTAGTATAAATGGAGCTACAGGGGACAGATAAGGAATACCAAAAGAACGCAATGAGCATAAATGGGCTACAATTAGAATCATTACGAGAAGGATGCCGTAAAGCCCAAGAATAGAAGCTGCAAAGATTAAAAGAAATCGCAAAAGTCTTGAAGCAGCTCCGAACGTGTAGATGGGAGAAACAAAATTAGTAATAGCAGTGATCGAAACGATAATAATCATTACATTTGAAATGATGCCTGATTCGGCAGCTGCCTGACCAATTACGAGCGCACCTACAATGGATACCATCTGTCCGATATGCTTAGGTGTCCGGATTGCAGCCTCGCGTAATATTTCAAATGTGACTTCCATAATAAGAACTTCAACCATAGCAGGAAATGGGATTCCGTCTCTTTGTGAAATTAAGGCCAGCAAGAACTGAGTAGGAATCAATTCATGGTGATACGTAATGGCAGCAACATAAAAAGAAGGAATTAATAGTCCGATCATGAAGCATAAATACCGGATGAATCTTAGAAAAGAAGCCATGAAATACGGCTGGTAATAGTCTTCAGCAGCCTGGAAAAAGTCATTAAACACAGCAGGCACCAGCAATGAAAAAGGGGTGCCATCCACAATGATGACTATTTTTCCTTCCAGCAGCTTTGCGGCCACCCTATCTGGACGTTCAGTATTCAAAGCAAGTGGGAACAAAGTAGCCGTTTTATCTGCTATTAACTCTTCAATGTTTCCTGAGCCCAGTACACTATCGGTTTTAATCCTTTTGATCCGGTCCTTTACTTCCTTAACGATGTCTTCATTTGCAAGGCCATTTATGTACCCTATATATGTTAATGTCCCGGTGTTTTCACCTAATGTGAATTCTTCAAAGCACAATTTAGGATTCAGAATTCTTCTTCTAATCAGGCTTACATTCGTAGCTAATGATTCTGTAAATCCATCCTTTGGTCCTCTAATAACCCGCTCACTGGTGGGTTCTTCGATGCTTCTTTTTTCAGTATTGGGCAAGGGAAGTGACATTATGTCAATGCCTTCTGCAGCAATAACTAAAGATCCCCTGACTAAGGCTTGAATTAAGTTGTCTTTTGATTGCATGCTTTCAATCTTAGTTAAGCCGAACGAGTTACTGAAGAAGAGTTTTAAGTCACTAGAATCTTCCAACTTGGTAGAGGTCTCTGATGAATCTTCCATCATCTTCGCTGTCATTTCCTTAAGTGACTTTATATCCACCATGCTTTCTAAATAGAAAAGAGCCATTTCTGCTGCTTTTACTTGAATATGGACAACCTTAAGGTCAGCTGTATTGGCAAATTCGTACTTAATTACTTCTTTAAGTTCAGGCAGATTGTATGTCATGATGTTTTCATTTGCTGGGCCGTTTAGCTTTTCCATGTTAGATCCAGTATTTTCTTTTCTGAACATACGAAATGGCATTTTTTCACCTTTTTCTCTTCTTGATTTGCTTCCGTTTTTTCCATAGTATAATCACCATGGTTATGCCTGGAACCCCAAACTGAAAGGGAAGGTGCAGGAATTTTGGAACCAGCGTTAATCCTTCTTCCACATGATCTGCAAAATTTACAGATACTAATATTGAAAAAAGAGAGACAATCATGGCAAGGGGAACTGCAAAATATCTATATGGAAGATTAAAAATATGCTCTAATCCCTTTGTGGCGCTAAAAAGAAAAACAGCCCCTTTAATTAAAATGCCAAGCATCATAATAAAAACCACAACAGAATCCATTCTTTCGATGAATTCGCCGACAGATACTAATCTAGCAACAGAAAGCAATGGGAAAGCCGACCTCTGAGTGATATCTGTACCAAGAGTGGTAATGGTTAACAAAGAAGATAAGGTCAGCAGACCTCCCGCAATGCCCACGCCAATGAGAGAAAATTTCAATGAATGATTTCTTTTAGTTATGGCAGGGAAAATGATCAAAAATGCAATCAACTCACCAAAGGGGAAGGTGATTATGCTTGGAAAGACCACTTTTGCAACTGGAAAAACCCCTCCACTTAATACAGGTTTAATATTCTGGATATCAATTGTCCCGCTGGCAATGAGGAAAATGCCTAAAAGTACAAAAAATCCTAAAATATAAGGAGTAAATATTTCAGTAATCCTTGCTAGTACCTCAATACCTAAATAAATGATATAACCCATCAATAACATCAAGGTTAAAGAAATAAATTCTATGGGTGTATGCGGCATGATAGAAGCTGAAATTAATTCTATAAAATCTCTTACCACGCGGCTGGCTAAATATACAAAATAGGTAACATACAACAAAGAGAGTAAAATCGTTATTTTTTTCCCGTAAACATATTCGAAAATTTGGTATATGTTCTTTTCAGGCACAAGGTCTGAAATTTTATGATAAAACCATACTATAGCGAAACCAGCCATTGTTCCTGCTGCTAATGCGATCCATGCATCATTTTTAGCTTGCAGGCCCACACCAACTACTATAGAGCTGCCTATTAGGAAATTGATAGTAAGCGTAAGCAGCTGAATTAGAGAAAGATTTTCTTTTGGCATCAAGGAGATCCGTCCCTTTCAGCGTGATTCTTCTTTAATTTTTTCTTCTTATATAAACGAAAATCCCCGACTATGCATATGACAAAGCCGAAAAATACACCTGTATACACAAAGCTTCTGCCGGTGGCTACTTCAGGAAAATACAAGTTTATCAAAGCTTCCCATATCGAAAAATCTAGTATCATCATGTCAAACACAGCTAATAAAATAGTTAGTAGGAAAATGACGAGCAGGAATGAAAAAGTTAACATGCAGTGTGTCATCCTTTGATATTTGTAAGCGATTTGGCTTAGTTTTCCAGAGTGCCTTTTTTTTATTCATTCTTCTATAATGAGAAATCTGGAATCTGCCAGTAACTTTTAAAGGATATTTTAAATGGAAAGGTGGGAGGGATGATTAATGGACAAATAATGATAGTGATTGCGTTTTACTGATACCCCTTCCATATTTTAACAAGTTTTAAATTGTAAAAAGTTGTTTTACAGCTAAAGGGTATTGGTATAGGAAATAAGGGACTATATATTTGCATTATATCCCTTTATGACTGAACCATTTAAGATTATTAAAAGGTGGTGATCGTATGTACGAGGAAAAGTCAGAAGAACGCTTGAAGCAAGAACTGGGAACCTTTTTTACCGATCCCAAGAGAGAGGCTTTACCATCTTCTGACAACGAAATAAACAGACCTGTAGATTCTGGAGAAGGGTTAGAGATTGAAAAATAAAAGTATAATCCGCCAGCCTTATTCCAAGGCAAAGATTACCACAAACTTTTACAAGTGATTTTCGGTGCAAGAAGTCGTATCTAAAAGGAAAAGGCGATCTACAAGAGATAAGAGCTGCCAGCAGCTCTTATCTCTTGTATGAATTTCGATTTTTATTTGATCTACACCCAACGGGCGAGTGGGTGTTATATCTAAATCTGTAAAATAATATCGATGCCTTTTCATAAAAGAATTCTTTCTATAACGGATAAAGTACTGCGTTCATAGGCCCATCCTGAGAGTAAATTCATTTCATAATCTATACTGCTATTCTATTAATTTCAATTTAAATAAATTTGATATCCTACATAGGCTATGTATACCGTTAGCAAGGAGAGAATCCCTTTTTCTAACGTACCGCCCGTTTTAATTCCTACAGGGATTCCAACACGAATTTTTAATGGCCAAAGAAACTGTATCCCTTTCACTGTGATTGCATCAAGAACTAAATGGCTCGCCATACCTATCCATATTCCCAGTTCTATAGCTTCCGGCAAATGCGTTAACCTAAAGACCATAAAGGTCAAAATTAACATAAATAAACTATGCGTTATGGTTCGATGGCCGAAAGTCTTACTAACCAGGCGATCCAGCAAGGGGATCATTCTGCCGATGGTTGAAGTGGGAGAACAGATATCCGGCAGCAGTGCACCAGCTATACAACTGGTGAAAAATAGAACTTCTGGCTGGACAGTGCCGACTGTTTTCAAATAAAGAGCGCCAGCAGCAATCCCTCCGACTATATGTGTTTTACCTTCCATGGGTCCTCCTAGATGTATACTCATTTACTGAATGGTACCTTATGTCTATGTTTCTATCATAACCCTTTTTAAAAAATAATGGAAAGATGAATTGAACCCAAATGTCATTAAATAATACTTTTCGTTTCCTCGAAGGATAAGCGCGGGTAATGGAGAATTATTTTTAATAATTTAATATAATGCAATGGATAAAGTTTACATAAAAAGCGGCCAAAAACAAAGGCGTATAAATATCTGGCTGTCAGCCCTCCAAATCTATGAGGGTATGTAAAGCCTTGATGAATTATTAGATTAGCAAATAAAGAAGAGAGAGTGATGTTTTAAAATATCTTATTAGGCTTACTAATCATTTTAAGTTTAACTGCTTGTCTTCCCGGAGAGCAGACAATAAAAGAAGAACAGGAACAAAAACAATATCCTGTGGCTAAAGCTAGTTACAATAAGGATAACACACCTTCGGATGTTACGATGAATGATATAAAAGGCTGGTGGTTAGGTGAAGGTTCATTTATCCAGATATCTGGATCACCTCCAGTTATGTACGAAATAACCAATATCGATAAACAACTAAAAAAAGTAGGTGAGTTTATGGTTACTGAACCTAAGGGACATAAATTTCACGCACAATTTTTTAAGGATGAGAACAATAAAATGGGAAAAGATTTCACAATAGAATTGAGTGAGAGCTCAGTCAGTTATCAATATACTGAAGTCGCTCCCGATCAATATATCAAAGCCCTTAATCGTATTTCCGAATAATGAAATCAATAGCAAAAAAAATATACCTTAATTCGATTTGATATTATTCAGGGATTCCGAAATTTATATGGTGAAGTAATAGATGCGAAATTAAAACAGAAGAAAATATGAAGTGCCTCAAAAAATACACAGCAGTATGGAGAAATGCATAAGTACTTTTGAGTACTACTTTTTACAAAAAAAAAGGGAGTTTATAAAAGGTTCTTTTTTTTAGGCCTATCTGCTTATTTACATTATAGAAGCTCCAAGTATCATAGAGTGTATGGTTAAAAGGAGTGTATATAATGAGTATGTCTAGAATGGAAAATAATAAATTAAAAAAAGGTGCAGCCATAAAAAGCTTTACGGTAAATAATATTTGGACGAACATAGACGACCATATTGTTACCTTAGATATAGAGCTCGAAAACGGAGTTGTGCTAAAAGATGCGAAGATGGAAATTACTAAAAAAGATATATTAGAGATGACAGAACATCAGTCCGAAGATGTTAGAGATGTCATTAAAATTGCGTTAGGTTTTTATTATGAGATCTAGGTAAAGTAAAAAAAATTTTTTCAAACGGCACTCGTATATAGTAAAAAGGTCAGCCGTGTATGGCTGACCTTTTTGTTATAAGTTCTTCAGCATTCATTGTTTAGTATCGCCTGCTGGACTGTTGCAAAGGTATTTAGTGAAGAGAAGTCTATACCGGCTCCAATGATCTTTGTGGCTAAATCTGGCCGGATGCCTGTAAACATGGCATTTATCCCAAGTAATCTCAGAATATCATAAATATTAAAGATTCGGCTGGCCATCTCTGTATCAACTGAAGCCATACCTGAGAAGTCGATAATCAGACATTTAATTTTCATCTGACTGATTTTGGGTATGACACTATTCATGATATGTTCGCTTCGATCGAGATCCATTTCACCTATTAAAGGCAGAATGGCCATTCCGTTCTGAATGGGTACAACTGGTGATGATAATTCAGTTATCACTTTTTGATTATTGTTATTTATTTCTTCCGCTGCTTGTTCACGAGAAACAATGGTCTCCGTAATGCTTAAATCTAATAAATAACTGATCCGGCTAATAATGTTAACAACATCTTCAGTAGAGAGTCCATGTTCAATAGAAATTTTCGTTATCATATTGATCAACTGCTGCCGGGTTTCTGCATAAGGCTTTATCAGGCTGGAGATGTTGGTCATAGGAGTATTTTCTTGTTCTAAATACTTTCTATACCACGGAATAAACTCATCCGCCACTATTTCATCAGGGGAAATTAGAGTCTTCCCTAAAAATTTTAAAAACTCACTGTTAATAGCGATTGACCTTTCAATTAGTTCATTGGGCAGGGTAATTTCTATTTTATTTACATTATAAGTAACAATTTCTTTACTAATAGTTTCCGCATGATTCAATATATAAGTAGCAACAATATCCACCGAACTCACTGCCTAACCCCTTTGTGTAACTATATTCCTAAGGAACATATACATATTTTTTTACTTACTAGGACATAGTATATAAATTTATTTTCTATTTGTCTATCTCATTTATGAGTAGGTTTCATTCTTAGTAAGAAGAACTGTTTTTTAATCTGCTAAAACGAAATTTCAAATAAATTAGGATCTCTCTTACCTTTTAGAAGGAAAATCTTCTCGAGAAAAGAATACTTTATTATGGTAATCGGGGGGGAGAATCGAGTAATTTTAATGATCTAGTAAACTGGAAAGATTAGCATATTTCATTAGAAAACAAGGCTGATTTATAACTATAGTTGAAGATGGAGGAATAACAATTGCTTGCAGTTATAGAAAAATTTGAGGACGAGTATGTTGCACGATTTGAACGTCATTTTTCACAGACGGCTGATCATGTTTGGGCAGCGATAACAACAAATGAGTCTTTAGAAAAGTGGATGCCAAATCTGGAAATGAAGGACCTTCGAAAAGGAGGAGTTATTCTATTCAATATGAATGACGGGACTGGATCATCGTTTATTTTAAAAATTACAAACTGCCAATCCAATTCTCTTCTTGAATTTGAATGGGGTGACACCCTGGTACGATTTGAGTTATTTCCTGCTCCCGAGGGATGTTTATTAGTACTAAAGGAATTTATCCCCATCCTTGTGGATCATACCTCAAAGGATTTGGCAGGATGGCATGTTTGTTTGGAGCGATTAAACGCCGTATTGAATGGCAGCTATTTGGATTTCCAAAAAGTTGAATGGGAGCTTTGGCATCAAAAGTATAGAGATGCTGTCAATGGCTTACAAAAATAATTTTTTTGATTTAATATTTCTGATCATGCATTTACCATCATAAAATATAATAAAAACCGCCCTACTGGCTGCAGACCGGTAGGGCGGTTTTTATCTGCTAATTCAAGATGGTACTCAATCCAGTCATTATAAAGATGGTAAGAAGAAAATATCTAAAACCTATATCTTTATTTTTTTCTTTAAGTTTCTTTGCTAAAAAAGTATCCGACACTTGATATAAAGCCAGCAGCAGGAGGAATAAAAGAATAAGACGCAGCGGGTTAGCTTTAATGACCGAGTAATCAACCAGCTGGAGCGTCCCAAACATCAATATAAAACTAATTAGCCCGCTGACATTATGAGCTCCGCGTTTAAAATACCACTTAAAGAAATGCTTTAAGCTTTTCATAGGTTCACTCATCCTTTTGCATCTTTGTTAATATTGTAAGTTTGTTATAATCGTACATTACCAGAATTGAATTGCCTATAAGATCTTTGTAAGTGAGTGATTGAATCATTTGCAGATGTTGTTCTAACCGACACTCTAGCTCGCTGTTTAAAATATATTCTTATATAGAAATTCAGAAATAAAACAAATGAAGCAAACAGTTAAAGGAAATGGCCATCGAATAGAAATTAAGAAGGTGAATTCTTTTGGAGTATACAACCACAAGGGAGTAATGGTCTAACGATTTTTTATTATTTTACTATCATTTATTTTTTATTTACTAATTGAATCTGCGGTGCAAAAAAGAATTGACCATTCATACCAGCCAGATCATTAAAAAATTACTGAAGGATTAAAAAGGGAAAATGATAAACAATACTTTTTAAAGCTTAAATAAAAACTAGTTTCCTTAAGAATTAAGCTCTGTTAGACATGCCTGTTGATTTACGCTGCAGGCATTCGCTTTCCGCGGGCGGTCCGGGAGCCTCCTCGGCGTGAAACGCCTGTGGGGTCTCCCTTTATAGAAAAGCGGAGGAAGGTGACTTTCAGATGCTTCTTTTAAAAGAACTGTGATGAACATACTCTTTTAAAAGATCACATTACATTGAAAGTCAGACACCTGAGAGGCATAAGACGAGCGGCGGCGAAAGGCGCTTTTTGCCTTTTGACGGCGATTGGCTTATGACCAAAGGTGTCAGTCCGGAGCTGGACAATCCCCGCTTTTCCCGCAGGACATTGAATTGCTTCCTCGAATTGTCACCGCACGAAGGAAATGCGAATGCATTTTCGAGGATCTCACGCCTTCCACTCCAATCAAGATAGTGCCAATATCAATATTGGGCTTTAACAGAGCCAAGAATTAAAAAAAGGTATTATCTCATTCTATATAAGAATAAGAGGGAGTCGTGGCTGGCACCTTTGGCATCTTTAGCCTTCTTCGTATTTGTCTCTAACGATTCATCAGCAGCGGTCTTCGCTCACATAATGGAGGAGCTGTACAGGTTTGTGTAAATCCGAGCCAGGGAAGAGTAGATTTATCGATACAAAAGAATTGTAAAATATAAAAGGGGGAAAATCCTTTGGATTCAGAAAAATTACCAGAATTTCATCGTGCGGATGAATCCATTGACCATATTGAAGAGGCAGCGGGGAAGTTTCCAGGCCTGAGACGAGCGCATGCACGAGGAAATTGCTATGAGGGCATTTTTAAGCCGAATGGCCGGGCAGCACTTTTCACTGACGCACCGCATTTACAATCAGAGGAAGTTTCAGTGATTGTGCGTTTTTCTAACAGCTCTAGTAATCCGAATCATAGTGATGGGTTAACGCCTCCCAAGGGCATGGCTGTACAGTTTGCTTTGCCAAATAATCAGATAACTAATTTAGTCTGTACTACCATTCCCCTGTTTTTTGCCCGAACACCGGAAACTTTTATAGAAGTCACAAAGTTAATGTCAACAGCTAAAAAAGGCTTGCCTGATATAAAGGCTTTACAAAAAATTGCGGCCAAGTTTCCTGAGAGCAAGGCCTTTTTTAAAATGATAAAAGAAATCCGCTTGCCTGCAAGCTATGCAATGGCTCAGTATTTCTCTATTCATGCGTTTTATTTTATAAACGAAAACGGAAAGCGTCAGGCGGTTAAATATCTATGGGAGCCAGATGCCGGATTAAGCATGTATACTAAAAAGGAAGCAGCTAAGCTTCTCCACAATTATCTGGATGAAGAGCTGGATCAGAGGCTTAGTAATGGTCCTATAGGATTTAATCTAAATATTCAATTGGGCAAAGAAAATGATCCGACAGATGATCCAACTGTTGTATGGCCGGGAGACAGGCAGCAGATAACGATCGGACACTTAGCTATTCACCGTAAAATGGATAAATGCCCTGAAGATTTATTTTTTGACCCAACAGTTGTGCCTCGTGGCATTGAGTGTTCCGAGGATCCGATTTTACACTTTCGTCATCATGCCTATGCTGTTTCCTATGATCGACGTTTAAAAAATAAGTAAATAGTCCCTATTAAGCAGCATTTAAACGAGGTATTTCATTATGTCACATCTCTATGAAGAATTAGACAAAAAGAGTTATGGGGAGCTAATGGAATAACTATCCTGGTTTTAAATAATCAATTAATTGATACAACATATAGGGAAGATATAGCAGGGTCTCTTTGTAAATTAATAGGTGACCGGAAATTGAGCAATATGGAAGATCAGGAAAACTTATATAAATTTTGCTGTAAGGACCAAAAAAGAACACCGCCACCCTTATGGATGGCAGTGTTCTTTAAACTATGTGTTGAGACAAGGCCGCTTCAACTTGTTCAATCACTTTCATCCCAAATTCTTTGTAGCGGTCAGGAAAAGGAGCATCTCTGTCAGCCGGTGACTTAAACTGGTCCACGGAGGCAGCTACTGCACCGATATTGCCTTCATCGTCAACTTCTGTTTCAAATTGATGGTCCAGAAGAAAAGGTGTTCCAATTTGAACCAATGCTCGATCTTTTTCGAGAGAATCACCTAAAGAATGAAAGGGAATACGTATATATTGCTGATCTCCATGTTCATCATCGATTTTATAATCCAGATGTGCATGATCATACTCCCAATTGTCTCCTACATGAAAACCCAATGGCTCCAGGGCTTTCTTTAAGGTGCCCAGAGCTAATTGTTTGCCTTCTATGGTTGATTGTATTGGTATCATAATATAACCTCTTTTCTTAAGTCTTATTTTAAAACGTATTATTTTCAATATTTAGGTATTTCCACCCCATGACGTTTTTCAAACATAAGGGCATTTGTCGATCAGGAATAAGATTAAGCTCCTATACACTGAAGGTGCGCATATCAATTAGAAGTCTCTTTGTTACTTTTTAATAGTTAATATTAGTATGAATTACTATGTACATATGATTTGTACATAGATTGTTATGAAGCACTGGTCACTTCTAAGCCTCGTTGGATTCAATGAAAAATTAATATATGTAGTAAATTTCCAAGAAGTGAAACGACTCTCGAGAAGGAGAAATGTCTACATCATTTGCAGGGTGGTTGTAGAACGGCTGTGGAAACAGTTAGGCTGTTAAACCTGGAACATCCTGACTGGGCAAGAATTATTCATAAGTAAAATACCGTAGTGGGTTAGAGCCCCGAGCCGAAAAAAAGAATCAAAAAACTCTTTTCATTATGTTTCTTTCATCGATGATATCGTAAAATTCAGGTCCTGATCCATATAGAATAAGATCCCTAATCTAAATCAGCCCCTTGATTGGGGCTGATTGGTGTATTGTTATATGTTTGTTTTTGATAAAGCAAGCTGATCCTCGGGCAGCGCTTTCGTTGTGCCGTCATTATTTAGGACATTTCGCCATGTATAACGTGGTTCATAACCAAGGACATCCTTAGCCTTATCTATGGACATAAGAGTTTCGTGTCCCTTTACATCTTTCTTTAAGGTAACATCTGGGAAATATTTCTTCACTAAATCCTGGCTAAGGTCCGGCATAATTGTATCTGGGGCAGTTATATGAAATATTTCAAATCCTAAATTATCCTTTTCTATTGCGAGTAGACAGGCAGTTGAGGCATCCCTGACATCGCAATAGGCCCACGCATTTTTCTTTTGGATATCTTTTTGCTGCTCATTCCAATGCATGATTGGAATTTTTTCATATTCATCCGGTTCGTACATATTTGCAAAGCGAAGTGCAACTATTTGTGTTTTAGTAAGTTTGTGAAACATTTGTGAGAGGTTTTCAGTCAACCTCTTTGCCATAGCATATGAGGACTTTATGATTGTTGGATGCTCTTCATCTACAGGAAGGTAACTAAGCTGCGCTGCTTCAAAGGGATACCCCAAAACGGTCTCGCTTGAAGCCCAGACAAGCTTAGGAATTTTAAAGTCTTTACAAGCTTCCAGGATATTAAAATTAACGAGCATATTATTTTCAAAAATGGCCTGAGATGTATTCCGCACATCAGTAGGAATATTACCAAGGTGTACCACCGCATCACACCCCTGTAAAAGCTGGCAGACCTGTCCATAATCGCGTAATTCAGCTTGAACAAAGTCTCTCGATGCCACTTCCTCCCTCAATTTTTTATCTGAAGCTACTACCTCATGGCCTGCATCTAAGAGTGTTCTTACGGTCCATCTGCCGATTTTGCCTGCTGCTCCTGTTACAACTACTTTCACTATTTCCCGCTCCTTTTTCACATTTTCCATATTAGGAATTCCTTTAGAGGATCATTTATTTTTTCTGTTTTTAGTTAATCTGTTAGTTGAGCAGCATTTGTCCAGTATCCTGTTCATACCATTTCTTAACCGTTTTACATATAGTCCTCACCTAAAATGGGACGTTTTTATCTAAAACACAGAATTAATAATATGATCATTCAGCAAATTACACCTAATATCTTCTTTAGAATTCCACTTAATTCATGTATTATAGTAAACCAAATAATGGTGAAGGATATTCGGCTCAGTTAATTTTTATATCTGCTGCATTAGTGGGGAACCCAGCTATTTACTCATCTCTCGAAAATAATTATCTTAAGAAATGTTTTCTCCATATTTCCGCTTCCATTCAGGTTTACTCAGCTAAAGAAGGTGTATCCTAATGAACTGAGCCGTACCGTTTTCTTTATATTTATCTTAAGAATTATATATACTAACAATAAAAACTGTTTCAGTAAGAGACAGGAAAGGGAACGGTTATGAAGAAGGTCATAGTAGTTGGGGCTGGTATCCTTGGAGCATCCACAGCATATCAATTGGCAAAATCGGGTGCTGAGGTGCTGATTATAGACCGCAAAGATAAAGGACAGGCTACGGATGCAGCTGCAGGCTTTATTTGCCCATGGTTATCGCAGGGTCGGAATCCGGCCTGGTACCATCTGACCAAAGCGGGAGCTTCCTTTTACCCAGGTTTGATAAAAGAACTTAAGAGCGAAGGCGAGACAGACACGGGTTATAGCCGTGTAGGTATTCTAAGTGTTCATAAAGATATAGAAAAAATTAGACAAATGGAAGAGCGTGTACAACTGCGAAAAGCGGAGGCGCCAGAGTTCGGTGATATTACGCAGCTTGCAGAAAAAGAAACAGCTGAACTTTTTCCTTTGCTGGAGGAAGAGTATCATTCTGTCCATATAAGCGGAGCCGCCCGTGTGGATGGCCGTGCGCTGCGCGATGCGTTATTGCGATCTGCTCAAAGAAACGGTGCCACCCTAATAAAAGGTGATGGTTCGCTTCAATTTAATACAAACCAAGTAACGGGAGTAACTGTAGGAGATCAAAGCTTTTCAGCTGACAAAGTTATTATTTGTGCAGGTGCATGGGCAAATCAATTACTCAAGCCGTTAGGTATCCATTTTAAAGTAAGCTTTCAAAAAGGACAAACTGTTCATTTGCAGATTCCTGACGAAAATAAATCGGATACATGGCCTATAGTTATGCTGAATCCGGATGAATATCTACTTTCTCTTGATAACCAAAAAATCGTAATAGGTGCGACTCGTGAAGAGGATATAGATGGCTATGATGTACGAATAACAGCAGGTGGTATACAGGAACTTCTTACTAATGGTTTAACATTCGCTCCTGGTTTATCCGATAGCACTTTTCTGGAAGCAAGAGTTGGTTTTCGCCCGTTTACACCAGGTTTTCTTCCAGTAGTTGGCTATCTTCCGAACTGGGATGGAGTTATAATAGCAAATGGGCTGGGAGCGTCTGGTTTAACGATGGGGCCGTATATTGGGAATCAATTAGCAAAAATGGCGCTTGGAATGGATCTGGAAATAAATTTACATGATTATGATATCAATAACGCCATCGGGAACAGTTGATTCCCCTGCTTAGGAGATTCATACACTGCAGCTATGTCCTTATTCGTAAAAAAGAGCCGACAGAGGTTTTCGTTTTACTTGTGATGACCATACCACATAGAAATACTGCATCCGGCTAAAATAATCAGCACCTCTGTATATTTCGTAAAAGTAAGAAGAACAACTTAGGAGAAATATATGGTTTGATTCTTAGCTGAGTGTAAAATCGTTATTTATGTGGTTATTATTCTTCTGCCGTTTCATAGAGGTCTTCATGAACGAAATAAGGAAATGGCTTATTAAAAAAGTGGAGTTATGTATGTCTAAAAAGCTTGGAGTCATTAACACCCAAGCTTTTTTTAGCTGTAAATATTGTTGGGACACAAATTTTTCTTTAGATTTCAGGATAAAGGAGATTGGTATATAATATTATTCTTTATGACATTCGATTTTTGTTTAACAGCCTGTTATGAAGATGCGAAAGGAATGATAAAGCAAGAATGGTGCCAATGAGGGTTAAGGACATATCCCATTGTGCATCCCACATACTGCCCTGAGTACCAAGAAAATTTTTAGATTCTTTTCCCCCCTTTGTTATTATTAATGAAAGCCATTCAATAATTTCATATAAAGAGGAGATTGCAAGCGAAATACTTGTTACAATAGCTACTAACCAGGAGCCTCTGGACAACTGAGTCTGCCTCAATACAATTTCTCTTATTACGATTGCTAACAAACCCTTCAACAGATGGCCAAAGCGGTCATAATGATTTCGGTTTAAGTCGAAGGCATCTTTTAACCAATTGAAAAGGGGTACTCTGGTATACGTGTAATGTCCTCCGATAAACGTCATGATTGCCAAACCTGCAATTATTATATAAGAGAGCGTTGTAAGACGGAACCTATTGTATGTAACGATGACTATAATTAATCCCACAGCAGCAGGAGCAACCTCTGCAGCCCATAATCCATATCCTCCAGCCGGTTTAATAAGCGACCAAATAAAAAATGCGGTAACAATTAAGAATAGGAAGATATGAGTTTTACTGCTTTTTGCTTTTCTCACGTTATTCATCCTTTTTAGGTTTAATCTAAATATCTTTATTTAGGAAATCACTTATTTTTTATTTTGATTTAGTCCCTTGTCCTTCATACATAAAGGGAAGCAAAAAGTTTTGATAAGAAATAACACGACCTTCATGTTGACAGATGTGGAGGGGGCGTTGAAAAATCGAAAAACCATCGTATGTAAAACGATGGTTTTTTAGCCTGCGTAAGTATTATTTATTGTTTCAAATCAGTTGTTTGATGGATTGAGTGTGTTTTAAAGCCTGCTCTAAACTGGCTTTTACCAAGATTTCTTCTTTATTCGTCCCCAGGCTTACCATAGTCCGGGCAATTTCAGGCCTAATTCCGGTCAATATTGTTTTTACTCCGATAAGCTGTAAAGACTGTATTACATGAAAAATTTGCTGGGCTGCCATCGTATCCACCAATGGAACCCCGGAAAGATCAAAAATGAGATACGTTAATTTTAATTGAACAGCGTGTTTTAATGACTGTTCCATTAACAGCTGAGCTCTATCGATATCTATTTTTCGGATAAGCGGTAAAACACCAACACCCTTTGTAAGAGGAATAACTGGTACAGATAATTCCATGGAAGCACTTTTCGCATCCTCCATGGCTTTCTGATAAATTCGAACGTAAGAGAGGCTTAAATGGTAAACAGAACTGTCAATAATTGGGTCGATCAATGATATAACTTGAAAGACACTGACAAATTATTGGCGCTTGTTTCCTGGAGGAGAGCCTCCCAGATATATTTCCGGTAATAACTTATATCTTTGATCGTTTTATCAAAAGATGCACCTACATGGAAGCAATATTCTCGCTTTTCCCAGCCCCATGATACTACTTTTTCAAGTAACTCTTTTGTGTCTGACTTCTTTTGGAGTGTTTCCCCGACTATAGTTAAAAATTGGATTCGAAAATCCATGATATTTTGCACAATTCGTTTGTATTCCTGACTATCCAGAACTGCTAATGGAATCCCGGCCACTCTGGCTTTATGAACATTTTCAGCAATCTCCTGCTTCTTTGTTAAAATTAAATCTCCCAATAGCTGTATCTTTTTATCCATAGCTTCCCCCGAAAATTCATTGTAAATGGACACAAAGAGATCATTCTTACTAGAATTGTACTAGCTGGCTGACTTGAAGGCAATTACAATTGTAACCCTAATAAGCATCCTTTTGAAAAGATCAGTTAATCTATTTCCAAATATTTTATAACATGTATTTCTGGGGATTTATCAAAAATAAGTAAAAATAAAGGGAGAAACAACATGTACCGGAAAATCTTCAGCCAATTCATTGTTATATGTATCTTCATATTTACTGGCCAGTATTTAGCACATGCTTCTTCAGAATGGCAAGACCCGAATGTGCCAATTAGTTTTAAACTGAAGGTGCTTCCGTGGAATGAAGCTCGCACCATTATACCAAGAAAGTCAATATTCACCCTTATTGATGTTCAAACAGGTTTGCAATTTAAGGTTCAAAGACGAGCCGGCAGTCAGCATGCAGATGTTCAGCCGCTGACCGCGCATGACACTTCCATAATGAAAAAAATCTATGGCGGAAAGTGGAGCTGGAAAAGAAGAGCAATTATAGTGTTGGTGGATGATCATATGATAGCTGCCTCTATGCATGGTATGCCTCATGGGGCAGGCGCACTCCAAAATAAATTTCCGGGTCACTTTTGTGTCCATTTTTACGGGAGTACCACTCACCGTTTGAATAATGAGGATCCAATCCATAAATTGATGATCATGAAAGCTGGAGGCAAGGATGTCACCTATTTAAATACGCTGGATCCTTATGAGCTGATCCATTTATTCACACTGGCTGTCAATATGCGTGATCAAAACCTTTTGAAAATTGTAATGCCGCAATATGGCGCTGTTGCATGCGCTAAGGAACAAATAAAAGGTATTTCCTTTATCAGCCTTCTTTCACACCAAGGACAAACAAAAGCTGAAGATGGAATTGTTGCAACTGAGATACCAGTTAAAGCAGCCTATTCTTCTAAGAAGCATGGAAAGCAAAAAAGAATGTTAAATTTAATATTGATCAGGGAAGATCTGACTGGCCGGTGGCAGATTGATGGTACTTCTTTATGTGAAGAAATAGATGAAAATAATCACTAAAAATGGTTTTTTACAAGTCACTTTCGTAGAAAGTCGTTAGTCGCTTAGGCGGCTTTTTTATTTTGATTGACTGTAATTAAAGGGGTTGCGGGCAGTAACAGAGAAATACAAATAGATGCTTATAAAGGTTAAAGGGAATCTGGCCGCTTTCTTGTATGAAGCCACATAAAAATAATGACAGCCACATAAGAAGCAGAGCTGGCCACATAAATTAGTAAGTTAGCCACACAAAGTTTTTGTTTATCAACATAAAAGTCTAATTGATCCAAGTAAATTATTCTATTAAAGGTGGAGTACGCGTACATCCGGCATTTTACATACAAAACAGAAGAGAATGACGAAGCACCCGGATACGTATGGACAAGATGAAAGCGCAGGGAAGAAATTTTTTGATACATACTCCTATTATTGTGGCTAAAATTTTATATGAATACATGTGCTTGTGGAATGAACATTTGCCTGGCATTCTGAGGGATTATATTTGCATGGATCTCTGTCTTTAGGAGCATATGAAAACGCCGCAAGTGATATTGATTTTCTGCCATTATAAATAAACGCTTAACAGAAGAACAGCTATTAATAATATCGGACATTCATAGGACGATAGGCAGCAAGTATCCCCAGCCTGAAATGGTTTTCTGGAAAATTGAAAATTAATAAGAGATCTGGCAGCTTAAGTCCTTTAGGTAATGTATATAGCATCCTTCCTGTAAATAAAGTAATACAGGAGGGATCAATGATGTCGAAGAGAAAACTATACCTGTTATGTATTTTATTAGCGATTATCTTCCTTTACGTCAGATGGCCGGCTGAATTGCGGCAATCTACAACATCAGAAATTAAGATTATTAAAAAAGAGCATACAAAAAATGATAGCCAAGCGTGGATAAAGGTGATTAATCCAAACAGCCTGGGAGCTAAAAACGAATTCAAAATTAATATAACGGAGCCCATGGTATGGAACTTAATTAAAGAGAATGAAAACTACTTAGCGACCTATAAAAAGAAAGGGAACAACCCCTGGGAATTAACACAAATAGCCGTCATAGGGGAGGATGAAGCCTTAAAGTAATTAGGATAAATCGCCCATGACACGATCACATATAACCTGAGTCTTGATCGGACTGTAAGAAGGGAGTTACTTACTGATTTCCTGTCATGGGCCTGATACATTCTTTTTTGAAGTATTTCGCTGGCTATTGATAATGGTTATCATTTATAATCATTCTATAAAATAGATGATTGGGGCTGTTTTAATGTTTGTTCAGGTAAGAAATATAAAAGTTACAGAGGGTAATTCGGAACAAGTAGTGAATCGGTTCAGTAAAGAAGGACTCGTAGAAGAACAGGAGGGCTTCATAGATTTAACTGTAATGGTTAAAAAAGTGAGGCGGGGTAATGAAGAGGTAATTATTTTGATTCGCTGGGAATCTGAACAGCATTGGAAGCAATGGGAAAAAAGCGATGCCCACATTGCGGGTCATAAAGCCAATCTTGGCAAGCCAAAGCCAGACTATATCATCTCTTCCGAAGGTGCTGTCTATCAAGTTAAAGCGGTCAAAACGGGGAAGCAGGAGATCATCGATTAATGATCTTTGCGGCATCAGATTTAAGGCAGTACATACGAAAAAAGTGATTAAGTATCTGAAAATATGCTATAATATAATAAATTAATTATGAAGCGTACTTGGAGGAGCCTGTCACCAAGGGACTATTATGTCCTTTGGTAACGGGCTCTTTTTGTATTCTTTTTCAATTAAAACAAAATATATAATTAGGAAGGTGGAACTTATATGTTATTAATTTTACAATTGGCCATTATTTTAGCTGCTTCCAAAATAGCCGGCAGTTTAAGTGTAAGACTGGGGCAGCCATCAGTACTTGGCAAACTATTGATCGGAATCGTGCTTGGGCCCTCCGTTCTGGGGCTGGTAAACGAAACTGAGACTCTGGAACAGTTTAGTCAAATCGGAGTCATTCTGCTAATGTTTATAGCTGGTCTGGAAACAGATGTGGATGACTTTAAACGAAGCGGCAAAGCATCAACACTCGTTGGGTTTGGCGGGATTTTAGTACCGCTTGTTCTGGGGTATTTAGCAGGCATCCTTTTAGATTTATCAACACTGGAATCCTTATTTTTAGGATTATTGCTTTCAGCGACGAGCGTCAGTATCTCTGTTCAGGCACTTAAGGAAATGAATCAATTAAAAACCCGTGAAGGGAGCACCATTTTAGGAGCAGCCGTCATCGATGATGTGGTTGTCATTATCGCTCTGGCATTCTTAATGAGTTTTGCCGGCGGGGATATTAATTTAACAACAGTGATAGTAAAGAAAGTATTATTTTTCGGGGGAGCTATTTTGATTGGCTGGAAAGCCGTTCCCTGGTTCTTGAAAAAGTTTTCATCTTTAAAGGTTACAGAAACGGTTATTTCATCTGCTTTGATCATATGTTTTGTTTATGCCTTTTTAGCTGAATATACGGGAGTGGCAGCCATAATAGGTGCTTACATTGCCGGAGTGGCCATTAGTGTCACATCATATAAGCATGAAGTGTTTGAGAAGGTTGAAACAATCAGTTATTCCATTTTTGTTCCTGTATTCTTTACATCGATCGGGATTACTGCAGAGTTTTCTGGAATATCCAGCAGTTTCGGTTTAATCGTTCTATTAAGCATCTTAGCTATTCTAACCAAGTTAATCGGGGCAGCGGCTGGTGCGAAAATTGCTGGATTCGGCTGGAGCAGTTCGTGGGGGATAGGAGCCGCCATGGTATCACGTGGAGAAGTTGCACTTATTATGGCCGCCATCGGGTTAGAAGCAAAGCTGCTCAGCCAGGACATGTTCGCTGTAATTGTCGTCGTTGTTCTTGTTACAACCATAATCACCCCACCCATGATGAAATGGTTCTTTAAACCTGTTGAACAAGCTGATACATATTAAAAAATTACTTGTATTTAAATAAAGCTGCATTTGCAGCTTTCAGACTGTAGACAAATCCAAAGAATTTTCGGATTTACTACAGTCTTTTTTTAGTATAATTAAGGTATTACTCCATAAAGGTGATGAAGAAATGCTTACCAAAAATACACAGATGAATCGTGAACAATTAGAAATGATTACTTTAGAACAGCTGGTACCTGCAAACCACTTAGTTCGAAAAGTGGAAGCTGCTATTAATTTTTCATTTATCTATCCACTAGTTGAAGAGATGTACTCGACTGAACGTGGTCGTCCAAGTATCGATCCTGTTGTATTAATCAAGATGACATTCATCCAATATATGTTTGGTATTCGTTCAATGCGTAAAACAATAGAAGAAATCGAAACGAACATAGCCTATCGATGGTTTCTTGGCTTCGGTTTCTATGATAAGGTACCTCATTTTTCCACCTTCGGTAAAAATTATGAACGCCGGTTTAAGGATACGGATATATTTGAACAGATTTTCTACCGAATTCTAAAACAAGCTTCCGATAAGAAGTTGGTTAGTAATGAACATGTATTTATTGATTCTACGCATGCTAAAGCAAGCGCAAATAAGCGTAAATTCGAGAAAAAGGTTGTGCGTAAAGAAACGAAAGCTTACCAGACTCGTCTCCAACAGGAAATCAACAGTGACCGTAAAGAACATGGTAAAAAACCGTTCCCTCCAGATAAATTTGAGAAGGAAGAACATAAGGAAGTCAAAGAAAGTACCACGGACCCAGAGAGTGGTTATTTACGTTAAGGATGAACGCACAAAGCAGTTTGCCTATTCTTTCCATGCAGCTGCGGATAAGAATGGTTTTGTCTTAGGGACGATTGTTACACCTGGAAATGTTCATGATAGTGTCATGTTTGAACCACTACTCGAAAAAGTCATAGAGAACTCTGGGAAACCTTCAGCTGTTGCTGCTGACGCTGGATATAAAACACCTGCTATCGCTCAATACTTACTTGAAAATGAGATTCGTCCTGCTTTACCTTATACTCGTCCGCGTACTAAGGATGGTTATTTAAAAAAGCATGACTTTGTTTATGATGAACATTATGATTGCTACCTTTGTTCGCAAGGACAAGTTTTAAAATATAGCACCACAACGAAGGAAGGCTATCGTCAATACTTCTCTAATCCAGTACAGTGTAACGATTGCTCCCTCCTTTCTCAATGTACCCAAAGTCAAAAACATAAGAAGCTGATTCAACGACATGTTTGGGAAGAGTTTCTTGAAGAAGCTGAACATCTTCGTCACACAGAAGAGAATAAAATAATCTATGCACGACGAAAAGAAACAATTGAACGTGTATTTGCTGATGCAAAAGAAAAGCATGATATGCGATGGACAACTTTAAGAGGCCTTAAAAAATTGTCCATGCAGGCGATGCTTACTTTTGCTGCCATGAATTTAAAGAAACTGGCCAGCTGGACATGGGTAAGTCCAAAAATGGCATAATAAGTTACCTCGGAGAGGTCTGTTCAAAGATAAAAATGCGAAAAAAGACAAAAGGCATTCGGAATAGGCCTATTCCGAATGCCTTTTGTCGACAATCTGAAAGCTGCATTTGCAGCTTTTTTTACTGTCAGGAAGGAATTTGTGATTTGTAATATTTATGTAATAATTGTAATAAAATAACCGCTATGTAAAATTTCATATACACTCACATTTGTATATAACTCTTTTTAAGACCTAACACGTTATTTACATAGTAAGATATTACCTCTGTGTAATAGGCTGAAATAGAGGCTTTTAAAGAGCATACAGAGTTAGAATCAGCCTCGTGAAGGCGATTAAATCCTCGTTTATTTTATTCATTTTTAACATCATTGTAACGTATTAAATGGGTATTTTTAGTAAAATTAAATAGTGATCTTTGGAAAGAAGGGGTGCTATTTTGAAAGAAATGATATTTACTGATCAGGATGTATTAGTTATGCTGGACGAACTGTTAAAAGAGAAATCCCGATTTGATTGGAATACCTTTTATTCTGACCGCGAAAGAGAGGTACCGATTTTTGTTAACCATCCAGATGAGAATTTAGTGCAATATCTGCAGGAAAGAATCATTGTTCCGGGAAAAGCCCTTGACCTTGGCTGTGGCGCTGGCAGAAATGCCATGTATTTAGCAGAAAAAGGCTGTGTATAGTGGATGCTGTTGATTCATCTAAAGAGGCAATCAAATGGGGAATGGCAAGGGCAAAAGAAACGAATGCAGAGGTAAACTTTATAAACAAAAATATTTTTCTGCTTGATATTGATGAAGGTTCATATGATCTTGTATATGATTCTGGCTGTTTTCATCATATTCCTCCGCATAGAAGGATGAGCTATCTGAATCTGCTGAAAAAGGCTTTAAAACCGGGTGGGTTCTTTGCAATAACTTGTTTCATACGAGGCGGGGAACTAGGCGGTGCAGAAATAACAGATTGGGATGTTTATAGATTGGGCAGTCTTAGAGGCGGGCTGGGGTTTACGGAGGCTAAGTTAAGAGCCATTTTCAAGGATTTTGAGGTTATAGAAATTCGAAGAATGAAGGACATAAATGATGAAAACATTTTCGGAAAGCCGGATCTTTTGACTGCCTTGTTCAGGTACAAGTAATCCTCCAACAGCGCTGCCTCAATAGCTATTTTTATACTATACAAATATGCAAGGAGAAACGGACATTATTAACGGAAGGAATATTTACTTGAGGCTCTTAATTGGTGGTCTTTCGGAAGTGCGTATGATATACCTTCTGTAAATTGGATTCAGAAATGTCAGCCGCCAAGAAAAGGTTTTGTGCCTCACCCAGTAATATTTCTTTTAGTTTTTGAAGCTTTTTTGGGCCTACTCCTGTCAATTTCTCAGAAATCACTATATGGATTGTATCATCACTAATAATCTTCCGGATGCTGCCATACCCCGTTCTTTCGATTTTTCCTATTGTGTATGTAAAAGAAAAACGCTGCTCCATATATGAAGATAACTCAGGCAGACCTAAGCCTTCATATACAGGAGGAAACACATGAAGAACGGGAGCAGCTGTTAATGTTAAGCTGGAAATGTTCATTATATTCTCCTCTCGATCACACTATATTATTATTGCCATATTATTAAGTGGTGAACACAATTAACATAACGGAAATAGATAGTTCATAAATTAATGCAGGTCTTGCTTTTACAAAAATCAACAAGCGGTAATTTTTATTACCTAAAGGTTTATGTTTTTTTAATCGATACTATAAATAAAACGGGGAATGGCGCCCCATGCAGGATACAATGGAGGAGACATTCCTTTGCTCCGTTAGAATTCTACAACCGACACGCTTCGAAAGGGGTGTTTTGTTTCGGTCTCATGCGACCAGTACTCAGACTTGTTCATTGGAGATACCTCTTTTTAGTAACTGAGCCACCACGTTTTCTTGATTTACGGCTCGAAATAACCTTTCGACCTTTGCTTTCTAAGAAACAGGTTTCATCTACTTCTACTATTCCTTCAAATGTACCGACTCTTTCATTCACTAGAGCAGTAAAGCCAAAATTAATCATGTTCGGATAAAGAATCTGATGATGGAGAAAATTTATGAACATATGTAAATAAAGGTAGTAATTATTCCCCTGGCTAAAAGCATCGTCATTTTCTAAACTTCTATAGCTCTGTTTAGTTAAGATACATGAACTAGCCGAATACATCTCTGATTCTTTATCCAAATAAATAACAATTAAAATAATACAAAATGGCATCCTGTTCGGATGCCATTTTCTTTTCCAGCCTTTGTATTTATTATTCTAAATTTAAAGACGTATTATGAATCCTTATCGTATAATTGGATTGCTTTTCTGCACGACCTATGGACCTATTTAAGCAAAAACGTGACTTTTATACCCTGTTTTTTCTTTTTTTTAACCCTATAATATCTTCTGTACCTATTATAGAAAAATACATACCAAAGAGAGGGAAACATGAAGAAACTTCTTTTGTCGGCTGTTGCCGTTTTAATGTTATTGCACCTTGCCGCCATACATGCCAGTGCTGCAACGAACGTACAAGTGTATAACGCTACCTCCCTAAATTTACGGGAACAACCGTCAACATCCAGCAGAATTATTGCAAATGTTCCGAGCGGGACTGTGTTGCAGGCAATAAGCACCACTGGGGATTGGGACAAAATTTACTACAATGGACAGACTGTCTATGCCTCGGACCAATATCTCAGGCTCTATATAACCAAATACAAAGTGACTGCCACTTCGCTGAATATCAGAGAAACTCCTTCGACTTCTGGCAAAATTTTGGGTTCTTATGCACAGGGAACCATCATCAGCACACACGGACAAACAGGTAATTGGAAAATCGTCACATACAACGGTAGAGATGCTTATGTATCCAAAGATTATTTAACGGCGGTCACAGCTTCCACTACGACAGTGAAACCTTTAACAATAAGTGATGTCATCGTATTAGACCCTGGACACGGAGGAAGCGACCCAGGAGCTGTCGGGTATGGTTTATACGAAAAATACATCACTCTCGATATAGCAAAAAGAGCGAAAACCAAACTTGAAGCAAATGGAGCGAAAGTTTACCAGACCCGAAGCACGGATGTATATGTTTCTCCTGAGACACGTGCCGCTTACTCCCAAAAGGTTGGAGCGGACATTTTTGTGAGCATCCACAACAACTCGTACACATCTTCTTCAGCTAACGGACTTGATACCTATTACAATGGTTCCAGGGATGAAGATGACAACCGAATCAATCCATACCCAGCCAAAAGCAAGGAACTTGCAACATTCATCCAGAGTTCCACTTACTCGGCAACTCGTTTGAAAAATAACGGAGTGAAAAGTGAATCATTTATCGTTCTTCGAAAGAACACAGTTCCGAGCGTCCTTGTAGAAGTAGGATTCCTGTCCAATTCATATGACGCATCTCTGTTAAAGACCACCTCATTCAGAGATAAAGCAGCTCTTGGCATTACAAACGGGATTGTGAGCTACTTCAAAAAATACTAAATTTCAATGCAAAAACACAGGGACTATACCCCTGTGTTTTTTTAACATCACTTGTTCGAATATATTCTGTAAATTCCACCGTTTTCGGCAGATGCTTCTCCATTAATATTTTATGCTCTGTTAAAGGTAGTGGTTGATATTAATGCCAGAGAAAAAAACCGCTAAGCTGAGCGAGTTTTCGTGTTTTAATTAATGTTAAGTGTGTTCGTACTATTTTTCACCATTACGATCTTTTCCAATAACATCTTAATTTTCAGAAGTGATTTTTATTACTAATACCTTTTCTGTACCTATAACCATACTTTTTGCAATCTTTTTCAACCGTTCAGTTTCTATTCGAGGGTTATTCCTGTTAAATAAAAAGCAATCATTGTACAAAGGAACAGTCTTGTGAACTGAAAAGGTATAATAAAAAGATAAAGAGCGCGTACGCGTTTCTTACCATATGTACTGTTAGTTTAATGGACTGTTTTCATGGCTCTTGGCAAAGATTTAAAGTAATTTGGGGATAATATCTATTCTAAAAGCTGCTTACACTCATCTTTCTAAAACTTCCACATATACAATGTCGGAGAAATTAATTTTTGTTAAGAACGTTTCCGGCTGAAGCTCTAGATAAATGATTTTTGCTATAGAGTCTAACCGGTGTGCCAATCCAGTATATTCTTTGTTAAATCCGTCTTCCCATAAGGTTATCTTCAGTAAGTAGGTGAATTCCATTGCTAAACAGATCTTGCTTTCAAATTCCTGAATTTGATATTCATCCAGAATGGGTTTTTCCAGCTTGTAATAATCTTGCGTTACCTCCTTAAGCATAGCAGTGTGTTCAGGCATAAAAAACGCACCCTGCCATTTTATTTTTCCACGGTCCCTGAGTGACATTTAAATTCCCCCTCAGTGATAGTATACCCGCAAACAGGAACAAATGTTCTTATTCTAAATAAAAAAATTATTGTTGTTTTCATGGGAAAGCAGACCATCTATAAAATTCACTTTTTTGTTATTAGAAATATGACACAGGTTCTCTAATACTCAGCCTAATCATTCGGTTTCTCCTGGCCAGATCATAACTTGGGCCGGAAAACAAACCATCCTCATACAACAGTCATACACAACTTTAAAAGCACGAAAAAACATAATTCGAGATTCATCCTTAGATTGCCGTTTTTTTTATAGCAGGTATATTAGAGGAACTGTATAATTATTACATAAATATCAGCAAGTGAATGTATCTTATTTTTTATGACCTATCCCTTTTTTTAGGAGGCATTAGTGAGAAACAGAGGATCTGTAATAATCATTGAGAACCACAGGATAGCCTTAATTAAAAGAGAAAGAGATCGATGCGTGTACTATGTCTTTCCGGGAGGGGGAATAGAAGCAGGAGAATCCCCTTCCGCTGCCGCTAAGCGGGAAGCTTTTGAAGAGCTGGGAGTGTCAGTCCTAATCAAAGAGCTATTTGGTACTGCTGAATATAATGGCACCCAGTATTTCTTCCTGGCTCATAGTACAGGAGGAGATTTTGGAACAGGGCAGGGACAGGAATTTTTCGATTCAGGAAGGGGAAGAGGCACTTATAAGCCTATATGGGTAGAAATAAACAGTCTTTCCTCTTTAGATGTAAGACCAAGACAGATAACTGAAAAGATATTGAAATATTATGGGAATGGATGTTATCGGTGAAATGAAGCTAAATTAACGAAACGGCTCTTCTTCAATTATTTGATAGTTAGCAAATTAAGATTCTGAGTCATTTAATATGCAAGTATTAGACACGAAAACGTGGGAGAACAGACGAGCTGATTATTCAGGGGGTATCATTTCATATTCCTCCTTTAAATTAGATGCTTGTCATATTTAAGTGGTTTGTTATTGAATATATAGTGATTAGGTATCCATATTGCTTAGAGAAGGTGGAAAAATCATGTACAAGCTTAAAACTAAAGAAACAGATAACAATGTAATTGAATTTATTGAAACAGTCGACAATCCCAAAAAGAGGGAAGACGCTTATCAATTATTAGTCATATTTTCTGAAACGACAGGTTATCATGCAAAGATGTGGGGCCCAAGCATTATTGGATTTGGCTCTTATCATTATAAGTATGAATCCGGTCACGAAGGGGATGCACCCCTGGTCGGTTTTTCACCTCGAAAAGCAAAAATTAGTTTATATTTTGCAGTAGGGGACAATGAACGGGAACATTTGCTGCAGGACTTTGGGAAACATACGGCCGGAAAAGCTTGTGTGTATATCAATAAATTAGCGGATGTAGATAAAGAAGTCTTAAAAAAGTTAATTATTCAATCTGTAGAATTTTTACAACAAACTTATCCATAGCATTAAAAGCTTTGAGAACCAGCAGGGATTTAACGTTTTTGCAGAATATGATATTTTTGCATTCCATAATATTTTTACTTTTTCCCGCAATTAAGATAAAAAAACCGCACTAACAGGGGATTTTCCTGCGATCTAAAACTGCAGTAAATTTTTAAGGAATGGATTAAAAATTAACATTTTCCGCAGGTAAAACAAGGTCTTTTACTAGACAAAACAGTTCATACATAAAAAAGTTCCCGGAGGCAAAACTTAATATCATGAATTAATGGAAGGAGGGCTGACATGGTCAAATCGAATCCTACAACAAAAGATGATGATAAGCTGCCGGAAAATAATAATGCCAAGAATCGTGAGAAGAATATACAGGCACAGCATAATAAAGAAATGGGAAAACATAGCTATTCCAAGAAGACAGATCATCTTTAATCAAAACGGGATTTTTTCCAGCTTTTTTTATGGCCTTTTTTATTACCACTTTTAGCTGCTGTTTACATGTTGCAAATCGCCATTCTTTCGCTAAGACTACATCATTGTTTTGCTTCAACGCCAGGAAAATAGCATTCTATTACGGGAAGGTTAATTGAAATAGAGGGAGAATACTCTTTCTATAGGTGTTTGGGTAGGGTAAGGTGAGCCGAACACGAAAATATCCAGTTGCACCGTGAGCCGTCATCAGTACCTTCACATATTTTTGTTAACTTTTTTATATTAAGGACTTATGGTACCACTCTGTCCGGAACTATTCAAAGGTTATGTGGTATACAGGTCATCTGGAGCTGGATGCTACCATTTCAATTAATGAAAATCGTTTTTTCAAGCAGACAGTATGAGAGATAATTACGACAAAGGAGAACATGTTCATTGAAAGTTTATGGTCCGGATTTATTTAAAGGCACTGCCTGGTATTATTCACAATATAGACCTCTCTATCCGCCTTCACTAATAAGGTTTTTAATCCAAAGGTTCTCACTGGATGGAAATGGAGCTTTGCTCGACTTAGGGTGCGGAAATGGAAGACTTGCGTTAAGATTTACCGATTGGTTTGAGCAAATAAGGGGAGTTGATACAGAGTCTGAAATGATTGATGAGGCCAAAAGATTATGCAGACAACAAAGAGTCGAAAATATGGATTGGTTTATCGGGGATTTAGAAGAATTTTCTAATCAGGATCAAACTACTTTTAAATTAGTTACCATTGCACAGGCATTTCACTGGATGGATAGAGAGACAATGCTGAAGATTCTATACGAAAGAATTATATCTGGCGGAGGTGCTGCTATTATTGATTATTGTAAACCAAATCAAGAGCCTTTAATATGGCAAAGGAAAGTCGATGAAGTTGTCAAACACTGGTATGGGAATAAAAGAAGAGCCGGTGATACCACTTATTCTCACCCCAGAATCACTCATGAACAAATGATAAAGAATTCCAGATTTACATTAGAAACTCACTTTATGCCTACATATGAAAAACTTTGGACCGTGGAGGAGATTATCGGAAACTTGTACTCTACCTCATATGGATCTAAGAGATTTCTGGGAGATCAAGTTCAATCTTTTGAAGCAGATTTAAATGAACAACTTCTTAAGTTAGATGATAAGGGTGAATTTAGAGAAAAACTTCATGTTTCCGTTAAACTTGCCTTAAAAGAATGAATTAATAATGAAATAATAAATATAGATGTAAAAAAATGTGAACTTCTAGGACGCTGCAAAAATAATTGAGTTTGATAAGAATCAAACAAGAACTACTGGAGCCATCAGCTGACAGCTGGCTTTTATTATTAATCCTAATTGAGAGCCTTCTATTATTTCTTAAGCTCTGTTAAATTTGCCAGTTTACATGGAAAAACACTCGCTTTCCGCGGGTGGTCCGCCTCTTCTCATGTTTAGCCTGTGGGGTTTGCCTGGCCCGCTTTTCCACATGAGTTTCGCGTATCTGTTTAAATCAACATAGTGCCAAAATCCAAATAAACTTTAATATAGACATACCTTAAAAGAGGAAGGTTTTTCAAGAGATTATTTTTTTAAAATTTCATATTTTTAATATATTAATAAAAATACAAAATATGGTACAATTTATAAATATGGGGAGGTGATTGAATGGCTGACAATATAAAAAGGGAAGTTTATTCCTGGGGTAAGTCTATTCTTTTTGCCTTATTTATTGTATGGTTTTGCAGGCAATTTATTTTTGTTCCTGTATCTGTTCAGGGGGAGTCTATGGTTCCTACTTTTGATGATAAAAATAAGATTATAGTGGCTAAGATTAGTAAGATTGATCATTTTGATTTGGTCGTCTTTAGTTCACCAGTTTCTGATGAGAATCATATTAAGAGAGTAATAGGATTACCAGGGGGATCGCGTGGAAATAAGGAATGATGTTTTATATATTAACGAAAAAGAATATGGAGAACCTTATTTAAAAGAAAACAAAGAAGAGGCTCTATACAATCAGAATTTAACGGAAAATTTAAATGTAATAGTACCTAAAGGTTCTATATTCGTCCTTGGAGATAACCGATTACATAGTGGAGACAGCCGGATATATGGGTTTGTTACTAAGAAATCTATAGTGGGTGAAGTTAAATTCCGTCATTATCCGTTTCAGGATATTGGTATTCCTAACTAGATGGCTAAACAAAGATAATGGCAAGCGGCTCAAGGTAAATACATTCCTTAGGAATAGACCTGCAAAAATTCTTTAATATGTTGTATGGAATACGGCAAGCACTGAAGGGAGACAAAAATGGATTTACCGATGATTCATATGTATTTCGTATTTTTCCTTATCACTTCAGCCATTATTTGTACAGTGATTGGTAGTTTTATTACCAGGCTGACTTGGAGTCCATTTACTGGGTTTATTTCATTACTAAGTACTGGGCTTATTCTGTTACTGTTGATTCTGTCCTGGTATAAAGAGAAGATAGCGGAAACATACATTGGGACAATCCCTTACTTAATTAATGTCTTATCTGTCGTTATTATATTTTTGATCTATCTGGCTGCAGCAGGGTTATTCTTTCGGAAAATTAGTATGAATCTAAAAGATTCTTGAACTATTTTCCTATATCCTTCTTTCCTTGAATGTTCTTTAATCGAAAAAATAAACGTGAGGTTAATTATTTGAATACTCTAAAAAATGATGGTTTGCAGTTTCTGGATTTCTTACATATACAAGAAGCTGAGATATCTAAATATCGGCCATTGGCTGGCTCATTTGCCGTAATAAATTCAAAAGGAAAATTTTTGTTGTGCTACAACATTTGGAGAAAGCAATGGGAGCTGCCGGCCGGCCGAAGAGAAGGGAACGAAACACCAAGAGAATGTGCCATGAGAGAATTATATGAAGAAACATTTAAAGCGGAGTTCCTAAGGTTCCTTCGCTATTATTCTGGAAGTTTAAATTTTGAAAAGTATTTAGATATCAAGCTGAAGAACCCAGGCTATTAATGAAAAATAAGTGTAAATAAAAATGGCCATAGGGTGTGATATATGCCAGGAATCATACAAGCTGTATTTATTGACAGGGACGGGACTATTGGAGGAAGCGGTAATGTGGTCTATCCAGGGGAATTTAGGTTATTTCCGTCTGCAGATACCGCTCTGCTGCAATTAAAAAAAGCCGGAAAGCTGCTTTTTTCCTTCACTAATCAACCCGGTATTTCAATGGGAAAGGCTTCCCTAGAGGAATTTCAAAAAGAACTGACAGGCTTTGGATTTGTTCAAATATATCTTTGTCCCCATCAACACACTTACGGATGTACCTGCAGAAAACCATCGATTGGAATGCTTCTGCAAGCAGTAGATGAAAATGGTTTAAACCTAAAACAATGCGTGGTAATTGGAGACAGATGGACAGATATGGTTGCTGCGGAACAAGCAGACTGTATCAATATTTTAGTAAAGACGGGCGCAGGAGCAGAAGCGCTTAAGAAATATGAGAACAAAGAATTTTTTGCACTTTGGGGTGAAGTGGCACTCGATTATGCCGCCGCTGATTTATTAGAAGCAGTGGAATGGTTAAACTCAAATTACAAATAAATAAAAAACGCTTCTGTCATTTATCCTTTTTGTTTTTAAAAAGCGGAATCCTATATAAGGTAGCACTATAAAAGGATTTGCACAAATAGTGTCGAATTATATTAGAAAGTAACTTAAGGTGGATTAACTTCATGGAATTTTCAATCAATAACGAGTGGTTTATCAAAGCAATTTCAGATGTAAGTAAAGCGGTATCCCCAAATACGAATATTCCGATTCTGGCAGGAATTAAACTAATCGCAGCTAAGGAAGCCATCACGCTCATAGGAAGTAATTCAGAAATAGCTATAGAGAAAAAAATCCCGGCCCGTATAAAAGGGGCAAAGGTTTTTGATATCTATCAACCAGGCAGTGTTGTAATCCCCTCTAAATATTTATATGAACTAATCAAAAAAATGCCCGGTGACCTATTAATTAAGGTTAATGAAAGCCACACTGTTACCATACAGTCCGGTGAAATAATATCCAGATTGAATGGCTGGAATCCTGCAGACTATCCAAGTCTACCAAATGTCGAACAAGCAAAATCGTTCCACGTTCCGGCGCTTCAGTTGATCGATTTAATAAAACAAACCGTTTTTGCTGTATCTAAAAATCAATTGAAACCGGTGCTTTCCGGAGTTCATATAGCTGTAAGTGAAGCTTCTCTCATATTCTCTGCTACAGACTCTTATCGGTTAGCTGTTAAAAAAATTGATATACACTCGGATGTAGAAGGTTCATTGGTAGTTCCTGGTTCGAACATGGCTGAAGCAGCAAAATTAATCACTCATGAATCCGGTGAAACAGCTATTCATTTTACTGAACACTACATCGTTTTCATTATTAATTCGATTTCTCTTTATTCACGGTTAATTGAAGGGGTTTTTCCAAATATTGCAGGGATCATGCAAATACAACCAAAAACAAAAGTAACTTTGGATAAAAGAAAGCTCCTCCAATGTATTGATAGGACTTGTTTGTTTGCACGAGAATGGAGAAATAACAATGTAAACTTGGAAATACAGCCTGATTCTAAAATTCTAATTTCTTCTAATTCATCCCAAATAGGGGCCATTCAAGAAACATTGGATGTAAAAATAGAAGGGGATACAAACTTTGGTATTTCAGTCGATGGCAGTTATTTACTGGATGCCTTAAAAGTAATAAACGGAGAAAATGTATCAGTAAAATTCGGTGGCACCATGCGTCCAGTTATCATTGAACCGCTGCATGACCCATCACATCTTCAACTTATTTCGCCTGTTCGATCACAATAATAAAAAGTGGGGATTGGAGAAGAATTGGAGTAAAGGAAAAAGAATTAGAATGAAATGAATCAAATGATATAAAAGTAACGGTAAATATCTAGAATGATCGAATTGTGTAATTGACCATAGGGACTGCTTTGGAGTTTCTATGGTTGAAAGTTTTCTGCAGTACACTCTTGGAGTAAAATTGGGGCTCCAGCTTGTCGCTTGGTGGGAAGATTTAGTTATACGATTTTACCTACAAAAGCCTTATCAGGGTTTGTGATTGCAAATATTTCTAGGTTCAAGAAATCTGAACTCCTTGAAGTGATGGGGACAGATTATATTTTACTGGCAAAAGCAAAAGGAATCGGAGGCACTTATATCATGCCAAGAATACGGCTGGCAGAGAAAAAATATATAACTCCCTTCGAAACAATGAGACCATGAAAAAGAGAGGGAATAACCCTCTCTAGGCTCTATAGCTGCTTGTGTTCTCCTTTTGTTTGAAACACAGGTCTTTTAGATAATGAATAAAGTGAAAAAGCAAAACCGACTCCTAAAAGTGCTGGAACCGCCCAGATCAAATCAGATGCTGACATGGTGAACCTCCTCGTGATGATTTGTAGTTATAGTTACCCGGCAACAAATGGGTTATAAACCAGTCCGGTCAAGGAAAAGTCAGATAAATAAAAAAGGATACTTAAAGTGTCCTGCTTAAAAAGCTTCTATATATACTCTGTTATTAGGATTGAAAGTTATACTGTTCTTCAATCTTACCGTCCTCATCATGAATAATAACCATAGTACAGGCTTCTTCAGCCATTCGTTTGGCTTCCTTCACAGCTTCTGATTTAGACTTTGTTTTATAATCGGGCTTGTCCTCACCCTCTGTTTTAACAGCCCATCCTTCTTCGTCATGCGGCACTACATGAAACCTTGCATCGTCGGTTCCAGCCCTGTCTTTAAAGTATTGATCACGTTCCGGATGATTTCCATTATTGCTGTTCTTTGACATCTCTCATCCCTCCTCCTATATATTGTTTGCAGTGTACTTTTACCCGTCCATCAATTATGAAAACCTCAGGAACTGATGACTTGATACCTAATTCTTAAAATGGAGTTTGGTTCATCTCAAACACGGTTTCAGACTTGCATAAGAAAAAGAGGAGCAGTGGATAATAGAAAGGATTTTGTTTGGAAAGGAGTAATTGTATGGGTGATACAAATAGAAAAAAAGGAAACCATGATCCAGGTACAGAAGGTGTTGAACAGCCCTTAATGACAACAGCCGGCACTGATCCAGGATTTGACTGGGATACCGACGGAAACAAACTTGGTGCGAAACCAAAAATTGGCGGCACAGCTGCAGGCGAAAAAAGACCAACATGAACAATGACTAAAACAGCTGCCTAGAAAAAAGGCGGCTGTTTTAGCTTTTCGAGTTAGAGTAAAAAGAACATGTTCCTTTACACTTTCAGAAGAAAATAAAAGAAACATATAAAAATATAAAGATTAATAAGTTTCGTAAACTTGCTGGTCTTTCTAAAAAGGTATTTGTACTTTACAGTTAACAACATTAAAATTTCAAGCATACTAGATTAGGGAAACAATATTTAACATTTTTATATAATGGTAAAATTAGAAAGAATATGTAAATTACATATGCAGTTTCCAACGCAGCTCTCCCTGATTTCTATACAGGAAGAAAAGAAAATTCATTTTACTCTAGGTGGAGATTTTGACAGGTCTTTTATTTTTTCTTTTCAGTATCATCATATAAAAACTAATAGTAGTTTCAGCAATAATAACCGTGTGCTAGTGAATAAGAAGGGGATCTTGCTTTCTCAGCTGGCAAAATGGTGATAATGTCACAAAATAAAAGTTCAAATGGAAGTGAAACATGAAAAAACATTTATTAAATTATTACTTCGTATATGGCTCGGCCAGGATATGGAAAAAGAAATAAATAATCTGGAAAGGAATAAAGATGGTTTTAATAATGATATCTTTATGTTTCAACTTCAGGATTCAAAAGGTGAAAATCTGTCCAGAACTCCAGAAGCTGCTGCTAATATAACAGCGGAGCATGAAAATCATATTTGGTAGAGGAGTGTAATCTGTTTGTTAATCCCTGATTTGTTCAAGAAAAAAATAATGGGCGCCTTTGGAGCTGAAGGTGAAGCCTGGTTAAGTAAGCTTGAAACAAGAGTCCAAGAATTTGTTGGAAAATGGAGTCTTACGATTGAGGGTCCTGTATCGAATTTGTCTTATAATTATGTATTAAAAGCGAGGGATCAAGAGGGGAAGCCGGTAATCCTGAAATTAGGTGTGCCAGGTTTTGACTTTCAAAATGAAATCCATACTCTTCAAGTTTATAATGGTGAAGGATTCGCAAGGCTTTTGAAAGCAGATGGCGAAAAGGGGGCTTTATTGTTAGAACAGCTCCGGCCTGGAATTATGCTTTCTGAAGAAAAAGACGAAACACTTGCCGTTCATTACTTTTTGGATGTTTGGATGGCAATACGCCGTCCAGTGCCACCTGGAATAAGCTTCCCGTCCATTATGGATTGGGCTTCAGGATTAAATCGATATCTGGAGGCTTATCCAAATGGTGAAGGGCCAATTACAAGCGAATACATAACCCATGCTTCCGAATTATTTAAAGAAATCCACAAAACTTCTGAGGGAGATGAACTTCTGCATGGAGACTTACATCATGAAAACATTTTGTTTTCCCATGATAGAGGCTGGCTTGCAATAGATCCAAAAGGAGTATCGGGTGATCCTTATTTTGGTCTCTCCTCCTACTTAATTAACCATCTATTTGATCAAAAGAATCCAAAGGAGCTGCTTTCTTACAGAATTAACCTGCTTACAAATAACAGCAGAATTGATCGTGAAAGGCTCCTTAAAGCGGCAGCAGCCATGAGTGTTCTATATGCTTGCTGGGGAATTGAAGACAACGATCCAGAGTGGAAGAACACTTTTGAGTGCGCCCGGTGGTTTGAGGAGTTTGGAGAAATGTATTAACTATTATATATAAAAAGGGATTGCCAGAGACGGCAATCCCTAATTTGATTTATTCCTGTTTTTAGTATTCTTTGGAGAGTCAATCTTTACAGCGTCTTTTGTATCAAGTGAAGCTTTTAATAAAAAGAAAAACGCACCGCCTGCCATCCCCAATACAAAGAGTATTCCCAGTGTTGCCAGCCACAAATTAGCCAAGAAATCCCCCTCCCTTTTAGAATGTATATGCACAAGATGCGAATGTTTGCGAGAAACTTAAGAAGCACGTACAACAACTTATAAAGGAGTGCACCAACGCAAAGGGAACTAATAATTTCAAAAAAAATACGTTACTAAATGAAAATATGGATAAAATTCTCACTTTTGCAGAATATAAAAAGAATGTTTTAGGAGGTGAGAATATGTCTAATCAAAATAGGAATGAAAACCAAAATAACGCTGCCCAAAATGTAGCTGATAAAGTTAAAGATGGAGCTGGGGTAGCATTTGATGCTGCACAAAATGCAATTAACGCGACAGAAAACATTGCTATGAATACTGTTGATGAAACAGCGAATGCAATTGATAAGACTACAGGAAGTGTAAGTAAGGCTATGGGAAATCAGCGCAATGAAAAGTAATAAGGCTTAATGATTATAGGATGAACATGAATTGTTTGATAAACGCCATTTTTTTTATGGCGTTTTTTATTGTATGTAGGAGCCCTAAAAAAAAGAGGGGACTGGGGAAAAATCGATTTTATTAATTGGAAGTATACGGGTAGAGAAAATATATAGATATGGTCACTAAATATATAAAATTAATTGAATATAGTGGTATTTTATGGAACTTTTTTATTTTTATATCGTATGAACTAGTATATATGGAGAGGAGGAGTTTATTTGAAGAAAGTATGGGTTGTTATTTGTACATTGTTGTTTATTGGGTTGATAAATTATTTATGCACCTTCACAGGAATGAAATTTATTGATTCTTCCTTTTTTTGTGGTTTGCTCTCAACTATAATCATTCACTTTTTTACTTCGACTGGCGGTTTTTCTTCTAATCAGGTACGCCTTCAGGTTCAGGCGCAAACAGGTATGAAGGTTGAGGAAGAAGAAACTTCTTTTCATCCTTCTGTTGCTTTTTATACAGCTGTTGCCTATACGGTCGTGTCGTTAATCGCAATCATTATTTATTATAAAGATTATTTCATCTAATAGATTAAGTGTTAAAAATAAAGAATTGTTAATATTAGTATGACAAAAAAGCCTGGGAATAGATCCCAAGCTTTCTTTACTGACTAACAACTATGAGCTTGTTCGATTTTTCGTGAACCTTCCCTATTATAGCAGCTTCAGTAACTCCCGCTTCATGAAGGTCATTCACATACAGATTGGCTTCTTCTTCATTCATACTTACCAGCAGTCCGCCTGAAGTTATGGCATCACACAGGATGAACTGGTCCACCTCAGTAAGATTATCAGAATATGCCACTTCGTTCACAAGCCATTTATGATTAGATTTTGATCCGCCTGGTAAAACACCAGCCGCAGCAAGTTCTTTTGCGCCTTCGAGAACAGGGACCTTGCTATAATATATCTCAAGGTTTACATCGCTTCCTCTTGCAATTTCACTTGCATGGCCCATAAGTCCAAAGCCGGTTACATCAGTAACAGCATTCGGGCGATAGGCTTTCAGCTTCTCAGCCGCAGTATGGTTAAGAGCTGCCATTACAGCTGTTACGGCTTCAGCCTGATCTGCGGTCACAGCATCTCGTTTAATACCAGTAGTTAAAATTCCGACACCGATCGGCTTTGTTATGACGAGAACATCTCCCGGTTTAGCACCTACGTTTTTCCACACCTTATCGGGGTGGACTATACCTGTCACCGAAAGGCCGAATTTAGGCTCCTGATCGTCGATCGAATGCCCTCCAATTGTGGCGGCTCCTGATTCCTTGACTTTATCGGCTGCACCGCGGAGTATTTCTGAAAGAGTGTGGCTGCCCAGTTTCTTAATTGGGTAGCCCAGGATATTAAGTGCAGTCTTTGGCACCCCGCCCATGGCATATACATCGCTCAATGCATTGGCAGCCGCAATTTGGCCAAACATATAAGGGTCGTCCACAATCGGCGTAAAATAATCGACTGTCTGTATGAGTGCAAGGTCCTCTGTAAGTTTATATACTCCTGCATCATCGGAGGTTTCATTGCCAACTAATACTTCCGGAATAGGGTCTTGCTTTGGTAATAGGCGCAAAACTTGCGCCAGGTCCTCAGGACCGATTTTGCAGCCTCAGCCAGCTTTTGTTGAAAGTGCTGTGAGCCTGATTTTTTCGTGTTCTGACATTGAGCAAGCATCTCCTTTCACAAAGTTACTAGTAAATTGTACTACGGAAGAAATAAATATACCAAAGAATAGCGTTTGAAGGGGCATTGCAATATAATGCTGCATAAGTTAAAAAGGATCAGAATCCAGCGGTTGCCCTAATAATAACAGCCCAAGTAAATGGCGCAAATAATTTCGTATATGATGCAATTGATTTTTTAAACAGTGCAATTATTTTTTATACAATGCAATTATTCATTAAGAAGCAAATACTTCCGCAGGCCATATTTTGTAGCAGGTATTAATACAGAGACTAACAAATTGAAGTTCAAACTAGTTCATCAAAAGGTATGAAGGAGACAATGTTTTTATCCGAACTGTTGGCTGCTTAGATTTGCTCCAATTGTACCCTGAGCTTATGCTAAGCAGGTTAAAACATGTTATATAGGGGAAAATCTATTATAATTAATAAAAGTACCTAATAAAGGGGTGTCTATATGAGCAAGTTTGAAGTCAAAGTTGAATTTTGCATGATGTGAAATTATTCACCAAAAGCTGCGAGTTTCGCAGAAGACCTTTTCAGCCGCTTTAGAGGCGATGTTACCAAGCTGGAGCTTGTTCCTGCTTCCGGAGGAGTATTTGAAGTCACTGTAAATGGAAATCTTTTGTACTCCAAAAAGGAAACAGGCCGGTTTCCAAAATCCGATGATATCATCAAACAAATGGAAGATATGTGAATATAAAAAGAACAGAGCATATTCGCTCTGTTCTTTTTATTGCCATTTAGCTTTCCATGCAACTACTTTTTCTTCTATTTCTTTTCGTGCAGCTTCTCTTTCTGTTTCCTTTTCATCCTTAATCTTTTTAAATTCTTCCTGACGGATTTGATCCATTTGATTGGCCAGTTCAGAGACCTGAGCTCTTGTTTCTTCGGTTATAAGCTTTTCACTCATTAGAAATCGAACCGCATCCAGGATCCTGATTTTTTCGTTGGTGGAAAGCTGGTATAACGGATTATAAATATCATTCATATTTTTCATGGCATTATAGGTATCAACAAGGGTGACGCCCTGGGTCCAAACAAGCTGGCCGATGGATGGCTTCCACTTTTCGACGATTTCCGATTGAAGCTCCGACTGATTGCTGACAGTTGTATATGTGCCTTCGCCAGCTTCAGCCACCTTTTTTAGCTGCTGCTGTCCTTCATGATCTACATCAAAGCCCACGATTTTGACTTTAGCCTTGATATTAGCGTCCTGCAGGGTTTTAGCAGCTTTGACCGGATCTCCTCCGCAGGTTTCCACGCCGTCACTGACAATGAATATTTTATTATCGTACTCTTGGCTGTTATAAGGCTGGAGTATTTTTTTAGCTTGCTCGATTGCACCAGCAAGCGGTGTCCATCCTTTGGCATCAAAAGATGAAAGGGCTGTTTGAAAAACGGGTTTATTGTAAGTCTACAATGGATAAACCGATTCGACAGCTTTACATGACATTTCTTTATCAGCCTCTGAGCCAGAGCCTTTGTGTCCGTAAACAAGGAGAGAGCTGTTGGAATCCGGCGGAAGCTGTGACATGAAGGTGCCAATAGCTTTTTTGGCCAATTTCATTTTAGTTCCTCCCGTTACGGATTCTTTCATGCTTCCGCTTGCATCCATAAGTACAATTATGTTGGTTTTTTTCTTTGTATTTGCCACTTCATCCGGACCTTCGGGAAGCTCTGGCATCACATAGCCATGCTGATAGTTTAGCAGTTTTTCATAGTACTGCTTATATTCCCCAGATCCCAGCATATGTACAAGATAATAATATATCTCCTGAGAATCCAGATTTTTATGGGATAGGAAGTATGTTTTAAGTTCTTTTTCGCTTAAAGGCTGGAAAGTTTCATTATAATACTTTATATAATTCATTCCATCCCAGCCAGTTTGTCCATCCAGGTCCTTTTTCATATGTTTTTCCATAAGCAGTCCTTGCGGCTGGTTAACCATTTCAGAAACAGTGCTTCCTGCTGCAGGTATTTTTTTCTCTTTTTGGGGATTCTGCTTTTTATTTTCTGCCTTTTCCACGTTCTTTACATCAGCACTTTCAACGCCGGATTTTTCTTGGCACCCTGTTAAAGAAATACCCAAAGTGATAATGCAGGCAAATACCAAATAATATCTCTTAAAAAAATCCATATTTTCCTCCTGGTTGTTCATCATATATAAAAATATCAAATTTTGGAAATTATTTGATGGATTATGAAAGAGGAGGTGCGGCTACTTCCACTTTTAAGCGGTCTGGATCTCGGAAAATACAGCATAATGACCAGGTCCTGCAGCAAAGGGATACTTGTCCTCATATAAAATTCTAACTCCTTTTTCTTTAATGGTACTCGTCAGTTCATTCACGGGTTCTCGTAAGTGCCCATGAAAAGCTATATATTTCAGACTGTTTTTGCTCGGTGAAAAGGAGGATCCAGATGTCTTTCTTCGGACTGAACAAATACTAAGTACGTGTCTTTATGTTTCCAGATGATTCCCAATCCCATCTTTGATAGATTACATAACAGCTGCGGCAGGATCCATCCCCAAAAATCTGCCGCAGATGGCAGGTCTGATACATTGTTTTCTACATGGTGCAGCATCTTAATCCTCTTCTCCTTTCTTACTTAAAAACCTTTACTTCTAAAATATCATCTTTTAAAGTAGACTGAATAGTTTTCGAGTGGATAGACGAAGGAAAGTATATTTTCCGCTCTAAATGTTCCTTTTCCACTAACAGACGAATAACCAATTCATTTTCTTTGACTAATACCATGTAATCCTTAGAATGACAATGATCCAAAAGAGCTTCCACAATATATGCTTCTACCGTATTAAATACATCAACCCTGAAAACAGTATAATCCAAATATGTTGTAAAGGGATCCAAAGAATAAGCTTTCATCCATTCATCAAAATCCATACAATTCACCTTCTGTGTACTTTTTTATAGGATATTCGAGCCTAATAGGAAAAGTGTTATAATGATGAAAATGCTGAACGCTGGAGGGACAATGTGAAGGAGTTAGTTCGTTTAATACCTGCTGTACATGAATTTCAAAAACATATTTTATTCCTAGAGCTCATAAAACGGACCGGCTGGGATCAAGCTCGCCTGACTCAGCTCTTAAAGAATGAAATGAACCAGGTTCGTTCCCAATTGATCAAAGAAGAATGGCCAGGTGCCAGGCCGGGGACCGAAGAATTTGTACATGAAATACTGGCGGCGCTGGAAGCAAAAATGAAAAAAAATTACGGTTATAAATTAAAAAGAGTCATAAATGCCACAGGCACTATTTTACATACTAATTTAGGCCGAGCCAGGCTAAGTGAATCGGCTATTAACCATGTCGTTAATATAGCCCGAAATTATTCGAATCTCGAATATCGTCTTGAAAAAGGGGAACGCGGTTCGCGCCATGAACATATCGAAGAGTGGATCTGTGAAATTACGGGTGCGGAAGCAGCCATGGTTGTAAATAACAATGCGGCAGCTGTTTTTCTTATCCTGCGGGCACTTGCCAAAGATAAAGATGTGATTGTATCGAGAGGACAGCTTGTAGAAATCGGCGGGTCTTTTCGAATATCCTCCATTATGGAAGAAAGTGGTGCGAAGCTGATTGAGGTAGGAACCACTAATAAAACTCATTTGTCTGATTATGAAAATGCAATCAACGAAAATACCGCAATTGTAATGAAGGTACATACGTCCAATTTTAAAACAATTGGCTTTACTAAAACCGTAGAAGCCATTGACATGGCCGAGCTTGCCGCAAAGCACGAACATATCTTGTTTTATGAAGACCTTGGGAGCGGTGTTTTATTTGATCTTGGAAGTTTTGGAGTGGGCGAGGAGCCTTTGGTGAAAGATGTTTTGTCAGCTGGTACTGACCTTGTTTCTTTTAGCGGGGATAAACTGCTCGGCGGTCCGCAGGCAGGTATTATTGCTGGAAAAAAACAATTCATAGAAAGATTGAAGAAGCATCAGCTTGCGCGGGTTCTTCGTGTTGATAAAATGACACTTGCTGCCCTTGAAGCTACATTACTGGATTACCTAAAAGGAGGCAGTGTGCGATATATGAATCCTACGCTGGCCGATATTCTTGCTTCCCCCGAAGAGCTTTACGAAAAAGCAGAAGACTTATGCAAAACGATTCATGAACTTTCTAAGGGTTATACTGCTTTTGTTGCAGAAGAAACAAGTACGATTGGCGGCGGTACTATGCCAGGAGTAGAGCTGGATACGTTTGGTGTGAGCGTTGCACACCCAGTACTCTCACCATCTGCATTTCACGAAAGACTGCGACTAAGCGAACCCGCTGTGGCTGCTCGTATTATTCATGAAAGAGTCTTTTTTGATGTGAGAACATTAAGACAGGAAGAAATATTTAAAGTAGCCGAAGTACTTAAAACACTGAAAAAATAAGCAGGATATTTAGTAACAAACTCCGAAAGGATTCGTCATATATATGAAAGGATACTAAAAAAATTGGAAAGGAGGGAGAGAATCTGGCCATTGTGTTAGTCCTTCTATATGTTTTGCTGCCCATAGTGATTATTGCTTTCATTATTGGGGCAGTGCTTAAAAATAAAGGGAAAGGAGATGAGAGCGTGTTTCGCCATTTATATATCTATTTGGTACTCTTTGCCACTTTAATGATGACGATTGGCGGCGGCATATCCATTTTCATGGCTGCTGCGGATCTGGTCAGCCCACCAGCCTTCTACCAAAGCTATAATGAATTTGTTGATTTAAAGAATAATGAAGCGGACAAAAAGGAATCTGGATTAAGTGAGGAAGAGCTTAGACGCCAGTACGAAACGGCTGTTAATGACCATAAAGACCGAGTGAAAAATGAAGCGAAAAATCAATTGATCAAAAGCCTTGGATTCATCATCATCCCGCTGCCTATCTTTCTCTATTTTAATAAGCTTAGAGGAAAGGGAGAATCTCTATAATATTCTATTATGCTGCCACGATACAATGGCAGCTATTTTTCATTGGCACGTACCAATTCTTTTCTCAGGCTGATAACAAAATTTTATGTAGAGAAAAAATGACTTACACCGTTTATAACGAATATCTTGTCTGGAAAATGATTCAAATTCAACGTTGTAACGGCAGCGAAGGCACGGTACACCCGATGGTGAATGTCTTATACACTCATTCATCCTTTTTAAGTTTTTGCACAAGCATTACATATGAACTTGTTACATCTGAATTGGAAAAATGAGTCTTATATAATGTGCCAACTTAAAGATTTTAATTACTTTGTACAGGCACAATGTAAAGCCGTTTTGTTCTCCATTCTCATTAATAATCTTTAGTGGTCTAATCACTGCCTGTATCCTCTATGGCAAATGGCTAGGATTGTCTTGTAAAGGGATTATTAATTACATGGCTTTAGGTTTCTTCAGTTATAATTGTAGACAGGTATACTATCTAAAACCTTACTGCAAAAGGAGAGGGACTAAATTGATTTCATTTCTAGTAGCTATGGATCAGAATCGTGTCATCGGAAGAAATAATGATCTTCCTTGGCATCTGCCTGCAGATTTAAAATTTTTTAAGCAAGTGACAATGGGACATCCTATTATAATGGGAAGAAAAACTCATGAATCGATTGGACGGCCTTTGTCAGGAAGAGAAAACATTATTTTAACTAGAAATCGTCACTATAAAGCTGAAGGTTGTACAATTATACATACAATCGAAGAAATAACTAACTTAGAGGAAAGCAGTAAAGACGAGTTTTTTATAATTGGCGGCGCAGAGATTTTTAATCTTACATTTTCCATCGCAGACCGTATGTATATAACGTTAATTGAAGATGAATTCGAAGGAGATACTCATTTTCCAAAAATAAACGAAGAAGAATGGCAATTGGTTTCTAGAGAAAAAGGTCCTAAAGATGAAAAAAATCCATATGATTATTATTTTTGTGTTTATGACCGAAAGTAGGATGTGCTGCCGATTATTCCGGCAGCTTTACTTTTTCTCTTAGTGAGAAAACGATTGAATATATATTTCAACGGTCATTTTAGGAGAGTAATGCCATGAAAAATGCATCTAAGTGACATTAGATATACGATCTTAGACAACTTCGATCGATTTCAAGAAACCAATCAAGTTTGGTTCAAAGAGAATGAACAATACAAATTAAAAGCTGATTCGTTTATCATTGATTGGAACAATGAAGTAAAGAAGCTTGTCATCAAGACCCTTCAAGATTGTTTAAGGTCCGGAGGTATCATTATAGGAGTCTTTGCATAGCCATTTATTTGGATTTGCTAGTGTTGAAGGAGAGCTCTTTGGTACCAGGAAAGAATACCTTGACCTTTCTTATATACATTTCTCAAATGGCTTTAGAAATAAAGGTGCAGGAAAAATATTCTTTAAGTTTTGCTTTCAAAAAGCGAGGGAGGCATGTGCTAAGAAGCTTTATAAAGCCGCTCATCCATCCGTAGAATCCCAAAATTTAATAAAGCGCTTGTAGTATGGCCGAAGCAGTAGAAAAATTTTTTATCAAGCTAGAAATGAGGAAAAGCAATGGAATTAGTTATTTCCGCAGAGCAAAATACATCAGATAAAGATATTATTAATAAAAAAATGTATGAGTTTAATGCTCAGCATTTTCGTGATGAGTTAAAGGGACGGCATGAGGAGGTTAATTTATATCTGAAGGATGAGACAGGCAAAGTATGGGGCGGCATACTAAGTGAAATCCGCTGGAACTGGATGGAGGTTCATTATTTATTTATCGATTCTAAAATCCGTCAGGCTGGGTATGGACAAAAGTTGCTCTCAGAAGCGGAAAGAATTGCAATAGATAAAAACTGTGATTTCATTAAACTTGATACTCTGAGTTTTCAGGCTTTGGGCTTTTATCAAAAGCAGGGTTACGATGTTTTTGGAAGCATTGAAAATGCAGGAGGAGAATACACTCATTATTATTTAAAAAAAGATTTAACAGCGCGCTCCTGAACAGAGGAGTGCTTTTTGTTTTTCAATAATGATACATATTTATCCAAGTTCGCGAAAAACTATGATGAGAGCTAAAAATAATGGAGGGATCATCATGGCTATCAATATTCGAAATGCAGTCATTCAGAATGTAACGGGAAATTCCCGGGAAGAATTAGAAGATACAATAGTTGACGCTGTCCAAAGCGGGGAAGAATTAATGCTTCCAGGACTAGGAGTGTTATTTGAAATCATTTGGCAAAATGCTTCTGAGAACGATAAGAAAGAGATGCTTCAGCGATTAGCCGGCGGTTTAGCTAAATAATTACAATAGTGATTACTTTAGGCATTTGACTGTAAAGCCAAAATTTGGAGGTGAACGTATGAGCGGCAGCAATGATGAGCTGTTAAAGAAAGCACGAGATATGGATCCCAATGTAGAGTTCGAAACTGACCAAGAGCGCAAAGGTGCTAAAGATACTGGAAATAATGAAGTGATCGATCCAGCAGGACTGAGCGGTGCAGACACGCAAGGCGGATGACCTGAGAAACCAGAAAGACCAGAGCTGTTTATGACAGCCTTTCATGAAGCGGTTCTTCGATTGGAAGAACTGCTTTTTTTGCTGAAAAAACAATTAATATCTAGAATAACAGAAAAGTTGAAAATAATTATTTTTCTCGAACTTGCCTTTATGTTATATTGAACGCAAAAGGTATTTATGGATAGAAGAATTCCTGTTTAAAGGGCGTATTGCCGAGGAGGAAATATGAAGGAACAAATTCTGGGTATATTAGAAGAAATATTAACCGCCGCTCAAATGTTATTTATCTTATGCCTGCCCTATTTAATCTATTTTTATATCCATAGGAAAGAATTAATGGAAGAATTAAAAAATCGCTAAATGGTTTAGGGATACAATTTTAGAAAAAACAAAAAACCGGGCATTGCTTAAAATTCATAAGCAAAAAATACCCGGGGGATTATCAGCCCTTTTCAGTCTGGGTTAAGTCATCTTTAAAGGATAGATAATAGGCCATTGCAACGAAAAGGCTGCCGCCAATAGCATTTCCTATAAAAACAGGAATGAAATTATGAATAAATTCGGCCCAGTTGGAATGACCTGCAAAAATAGCTGCAGGAATTACAAACATATTTGCCACAATATGCTGAAAACCGATGGCTACAAATCCCATGATGGGAAACCAGATTCCCAGGATTTTTCCGCTCATATCCTCGGCACCATACGCAAGCCAGACAGACAATCCCACGAGCCAGTTGCACCCTATTGCCGAGACCAAACTTTCCAAGAATCCTTCATGAATTTTATGATCAGCAATTGAGACTGTTTTAGCCAGATAAGCCCCTTCCTCTGTCAACCCAACAATATGTCCAAAAAAGTATGCTACAAAAACAGCTCCTGCAAAGTTAGCAAGTGTGATGATTCCCCAATTTCTTAATAAAGAGCCTAAAGTAATTCGCTTCATATAGTAGGCTAAAGGGACAGCCATCATATTGCCCGTTAAAAGCTCTCCGCCAGCAAGAATAATCAAAATAAGACCAAGCGGGAAAACGGCTGCACCTATAAAGGCACCAAATGTCCCCCAATCCGCCGGCAAATCCGCCGACACCCTAATATCAAGCAAAAAACCTATGGAAATGAACGCGCCTCCCAGAAATCCTAGAACAAGCATACTTCTCAAATTAAGGGCAACCTTTTTGACACCAGCATCAATTGCAATTTCAGCTATTTTCCTCGGTGGATGATACGCCATCTTTTAACCTCCCTATGTTTCCTTAATATTTCCCAGAGAAGGTAAATATATAAACATAATAATGGTAGAAAAATATGTTTGATAAAATGAAGAAAGTAGCCCATGAGTTAGTATGAAGAAGAACTGGACAGGGCCGCCCTTGTTCTGCAGCTGTTCAAAAAGAGCACGATATAGAGGAATTGGTTTTTATTCTATATGGATGAAAAATATTTGGAGGCAACCGAATGTGGAAAAAAATTGAATGCGCGGCCATTTATACAGACAAAATGGAGGAATACATTTCAGGATACTAAAGTACATTGGAGACTTGTTGGTATGAGATTTCCTGAAGGTGATTCAGAATTAGTATTAAAAAACAACAGCGATCTTCCATTTACAGAAATAGAAATCTTAGTCGATGATGTGCTTAAAACTTACGAAAGCTTGAAAGGAAATGCTGAAGTAGAATGATTCGTTCTCCTTTTCCAAATTCCCTAGGAGGGCATGTTGCTGTAATGAAAGCTCCGGACGGGAATGTCTTCGTTTTAGTCGGTAATTAACCTTTCTTATACAATTTTTTCCAGGAACAAAGGTTTTTTATGTCCATATAGAATATAATTAGAATCATAATTTGGAGGTGATTAAATTGAATGACAGGCATTTATTTTTGCATGGGGGAAGTCCTCCCTTTCTTGAAAAAATGGGAAGAAGATTTGCCGGGCTTGTCTCTAAGATCGGAAAAACTGCCATTTTATTTATAGAAAGAGACGGCTGGCAGGATTATATGAACAGGTACACTGCGGTATTAAAGGAAAATGGAATTCATCATTACATATATATACCTCTTCATATCTCTCCAGAGGAAATAGTCAGTAACCTTTCAGAATGCACAGGAATTATTATTGGCGGCGGGGATACTGAGCGATATCAGAAATATATAGTTGGCACTGAGGTTGGCAAATGTATTCAAGCCATGTATCAAAATGGAGTTCCGGTAGCAGGATTTTCAGCAGGAGCACTCATTAGCCCCTCTATCTGTGTGATCCCTCCAATTGACAACAAAAAGAACGTCCATCTTTTTCTTGACGGACTTGGGTTATTAAATGATTGTGTAGTTAGTGTTCATTTTTCTAAATGGAATGAAGAAGAAAATCTAAAAACAGCAGTCATGAAAACAAACGCAACTATTGGTTTTGGATTAGACGATGGAACCTGCGCCTATTTTATTAATGAAAAGCTTTCTTTTGAAGAGGGTAAAAAGGTATATAGGTATACAGCTAATAACGTAGAGTCGACTACATAAATGAGCAAGTAAAACAGGTATTAAATGGTACAAATAATTTTAAGTGGAGTAATTAATGAAAATGAAATTATTCAGTTTGCTGCTCATAACTCTCTCTATCAGCAGCGGGTGTACAAATCACCCAGTCCAGAATACCAAAAATCAAGAATCCAGCTATTCATCCATACAGCCCTATACATTAACTCAGAAAGAAAAAGAATTCAGCTCTTTGACTCCCATTGATCCAGGTGAATTATTTGTTTATAAACTGCTATTAACTAAAAATGAAACGGTGGAAGTTAAAGTTGACCATTATGCTGAGAATCAGTTAAAGCAAACGTTTATTCATATGTCCAGCTCTTTGAATAAAGGAGAATCCCGTATTTCTATAGGATTAGACTATTTACCAGGCGATCAAAAAGAACGTCTTTGGTTTGCAACACTTGAAGGTGCAAAGGGAAGTACCGTAGAAAAGCTGGATGTCGAAGAAGGGGCAGCGTTTGCATCCGATTCCCTAGCAGGGGAAAAAAAGCTTCAGCATGACAAATTCGTCGTTATCGGAACATATATCCATAATTCACTCAAAACTGACATACTAACACCAGTATTAAATGAACCTAATTCATTAAAAACCATCCTGAAGGAAAATGAAAATGTGTACGTCTTTTCCTGCAGAATAAAGAAAACCAAAGGAAAATAAATAAAGAGGAGGCAATCCGGCCAGTGTGCAGATTCCCGTAATCCGCCTTTTTTTTGCAGCTGAAATGTAAATAAACTGTTAGAAGCACTACTTATTTTATTGTTAAATGAGTAGTGCTTTATATGTGGAGAATTTGTTTCTATATTGTTTTGTACATGAGTTCTCTTCGACTATTCTATATAATGAAAGGAAAACCAAATTATGTTTCGGAGGCATATAATGGCTGAAAAATTCATTAGAAATCATGAATTTAATTTTATTAGAAAACAAGTGGACGTTATTAAAGATTCTTACAAAAAAGGTTCCGATAAAAATGTGATTAATGCAGTGAAAGATAGTGCTTATTCAAAGATTATCGACCTTTTTCCAAACGCTGCAGACAATCAGCTGGATGTGCTTGATTTGTCCCGGCTAAAAACGGAAGCCGAATTCGATCATTATTTGGAAAATGCATCATCTTTTTTACTTTTATTTCCAAATATAACGGACCAGCAAATAAAAAAAATGTTCCCTAAAAATAAAAAGTTGAAAATGCCGAATTTAGATTCCATTGATTTGGAAAGCATCACTTATCTAAGCTGGACGGATATAGGTACAAATAAAAAATTTTTAATTTATGAGATGAATAAGAAATTAGTTGGGATTGAATGCAGATACAATTTGCTAAGCCGAAATAATGTTTGTTCTTTCTGCAATACTCATGGGCAGGTAGCTTTTATATCGTCTGTAACAAAAGCTAAAAAGATTAACAATCCGGATTACTATAAAGCTATTGGCAACTATATCTGTTTTGACAGTTCCATATGCAATCAAAAAATGACAAGCGTCAATTATCTTGAAACGTTCATTAAGGAAATCTTCCAGGAAAATGGGTAAGAATCTCTGGAGGACAGAATAATGGATTTTACCACAAAAAAAGGATATTCTAATACAATCGCTTGTTAATAAAATATAATTTATATTGGATGGGAATTAATATGATAGCAAAAACAGAAGAAGATTTTATCGGATTAAAGGAAATCGGGAGCATCGTTTCCTTGATTCGAAAGGAATTGGTACAAAAAACTGTACCGGGCATTACGACTAAGGAACTTGATGATTTCGCTGGAAGCCTATTTGAAAAACATGGTGCTATTTCAGCTCCAAAAGGTGAATACAATTTTCCCGGCTATACTTGTATAAGTGTAAACGAGGAAGTGGCACATGGCATTCCTGGTAAGCGCGTGATCCAGGAGGGGGATATTGTAAATATAGATGTCTCTGGCTCTAAAAACGGTTATTTTGCCGATACAGGCATATCGTTTGTAGTGGGAAACGGCGACCCGATTTTAACAAAAATTTGTGACACGGCTATTGAAGCCTTTGAAGCTGGCCTCAAAAAAGCGAAACCAGGTTCTAAGAAAAGCGGCCTTGGCAAAGCTGTATTTGCAACTGCCAGAAAAAACGGCCTTACTGTCATTAAAAATCTTACAGGACATGGAATCGGACGTACGATACATGAATCTCCTAATCATATCTATAATTACAATGAAACATGGGATGATGAGCTATTGAAGGAAGGCATGGTAATTGCCTTTGAACCATTTATCTCAACCCGAGAAGAAGAAGTTTTTCAATATGAGAACGACGAGTGGACTTATGTAACTGAAAACAGTTTCGTAGCACAGTGTGAACACACCATCATCCTGACTAAGAATGGTCCGATCATTATAACTCTTTAAAATAATAATGCAGCTTGTTGGAGGCGCTCATGGCAGCGGCTCTTTTTTATTGAATAAATGTTTATGCAAATTCACATATTGTTAAAATGCGGTAGTATTATATATGAATCAGAGTAAAAATAAATATTGTTTCGGATTGCGGGGGTATTTTATTGGAAAAGAATGAGCAGTATCTAAAAGCGAAAAAAAGAGTTCAGAACCTCAAAGCTTTTTACCTGCATGCAGCCGTTTATGTTCTCGTAAATATTATGCTTCTTTTTATTAATTTAAGTTCCGATGCAGGGAACTGGTGGTTTGTATACCCGCTTTGCGGCTGGGGAATTGGATTAATTGTACATGGTTTATCGACTGTAGTATTTGGAAATTTCGGCTCAGAGTGGGAAGAAAGAAAAATAAAAGAGTATATGAATAAACAAGACTAATTGAATATATGCTTCTCGTAGTCAGTTTTCTGCTTATCTGTACCGGTTACAAGTGCCAAAACGAAAAAAGCTTCCGAAAATGGCAGAACACCTCCTTAGCGGGAGGTGTTCTTTAAATAAATTTTTAAAGTCCGCTGAACGTAAACAAACTCGTTAAGGTTCTAATTTTCTCGTCGTAGAATTATCGACACTTGCAAATTCAGCTCCGGTTTTGCCTGAAGATCCAGCCTGGTGACGGGCAGCTTCTGCCTGGTTGTCACAAGTAGCAGAAGCATCCATGCCTGGTACAGCCTCTTGGTTCTCAAGAGATTGATTTACACATGAATTAGATTGTATCTGGTTTTTCTCTGCCATTATTCTTCACCTCCAGACTATTAATGTAACCAAGTGCATGTTTCTTCATTAAAGCTTATTAATAAAGGAATATTCAGGAAAAAGTATGCTCATCTATATCTCTTTATGATCCACTAAATTCTCTGCTTCTTAGCAATATCAAGTACCGCGGAAACCCAAATCCCCATTTGTAGAATCAGCACTAACAGAGGATTGAATTCGCTTTCTTGCTTGTCGTGCAACTAAAATTGGCGCACTATCGAAGCAGGCTGCATAACCGGTTGCGAATAATAGGTCAGGATTAGCAGTATCGTCTTTTTTGTGGTTAGAAGGGAAATCGATGATTGCATAGTTCTGGCATACGGAAAAATTTCCACTACCATAAATATAGGACTCGCAAATTAAAAAGGACCTTAAAAAGGTCCAGTATATACTACATATCATGGTGGGCATGATGCTTTTGTCTTGAATGGTTGCGGTTTTTAACTTTATGTGACCCGCTCATCGGTTCCGGCTGGGTTGAATTAATATTATCAGGTGCATTTCTTCGTGCATTTTTTTTAGTCATAATCTTTTCAGCCCCCTTACTCTTAGATTGCATAAATAACACTGAGTTTATACGATATGAATGCGGGCTCTCGAAGTATAAATTATTTCCTTCCGTACAATCTAAGAAAGGAATCTTTGATACAGGAGGAATAACGATGGATAAGTATCCTTATCATAAAGATAAACAGCAGGCATTCCAGGCAGCCCAGCAAGGGGTAGAGCAAGCGAGGGATGAAGCCAGCGGAGTAGATTATCGCAGCGCTGATTTTGGAACTCAGGTCAAGGCTTTAAAGCAGGAAGTAAATGAAGCATTTCAGCAGATTGAAAATGCTTTAGAAGTAGCATCGGAACACCAGCGGATTCAACTGAAACAATATCAGGAAGAATTGCACCAGATAATGAAAGAAATAGAAGAAATGGAGTAAAAAAGAAGCTGATTACAGAAATCTTGTAATCAGCTTTCTTATTTAAAAGGATTTTTTACCGAAAATAAATATTCAGTTATTTAATCGTTTTCAAAATAAATATGTTAAAATAATGTTTAGATTCTGACTATAAGTTAGATATCTGTTGTAACATGGGCTGAACCTTGGGTTAACCGCTGAACAATAAGTTTTCCTTATGTTAATCAATAACATACTTCTAATTTACTTATTGGCAAAAGAGGAATAATATAATAATGTAAAGTTGCTAGAAACATGGTTCGAATTTTTCGACATTATTCTAGAAATCACTTATTATTAAAGAGACTGGTTATACAATGGACCGTCCTATGTACAATTAACTATTAAACTATTGAATGTTTCGAATCAAAAAGGGGTGTTTGATTAATGGCAAAGAAAGATATTTTTCAATCACGCAGTTCATTTGAGGTAAATGGAAAGCGCTATAATTACTATCGTCTAAATGCATTGGAAGAAGCTGGAGTTGCAAAGGTTTCTAATTTACCGTACTCCATTAAAGTACTTTTGGAATCTGTACTAAGACAAGAAGATGGATTCGTTATTAAAAAAGAGCATGTTGAAAACTTAGCAAAATGGGGAACAGACGGGGTCCAGGAAGTGGATGTTCCATTCAAGCCGACACGTGTAATTCTTCAAGATTTCACTGGTGTGCCAGTTGTAGTTGACCTTGCTTCTATGAGAAAAGCAATGGCAGACCTTGGCGGCGACCCTAATAAAATCAATCCAGAAAAAACTGTGGATCTTGTTATCGACCACTCTGTGCAGGTAGATAGAGCTGGTTCCATGGATTCATTAAAATTTAATATGGACCTTGAATTTGAACGTAATGCTGAACGCTATCAGTTCCTTAACTGGGCACAAAAAGCATTTGACAACTACCGCGCAGTTCCGCCGGCAACAGGTATCGTTCACCAAGTTAACCTTGAGTTTTTAGCAGATGTTGTTCATGCTGCAGAAGGTGAAAATGGCGAAATAGAATTGTATCCGGATACATTAGTTGGTACCGATTCCCATACTACCATGATCAATGGTCTTGGAGTATTAGGATGGGGTGTAGGCGGTATTGAAGCAGAAGCAGGCATGCTTGGACAGCCTTCTTACTTCCCCGTGCCAGAAGTAGTGGGTGTTCGTTTTGTTAATGAACTTCCTAATGGAGCGACTGCAACGGACCTAGCATTAAAAGTTACTCAGGAACTTCGTAAAAAAGGAGTAGTCGGTAAATTTGTCGAGTTCTTCGGACCTGGAGTTTCTTCATTACCGCTTGCAGACCGTGCAACTGTTGCAAACATGGCTCCCGAATATGGAGCAACTTGTGGATTCTTCCCGGTTGATGAAGAAGCCATTGCTTACCTTCACCTGACTGGCCGTGATGCTGACCACATTAAAGTTGTAGAAGAATACTGCAAAGCTAATGGCTTATGGCTGACTCCAGACATCGAGCCTGTATATACAGACGTCGTAGAAATTGACCTTGCTCTAATTGAAGCCAACCTTTCTGGTCCTAAGCGTCCGCAGGATTTGATCCCTCTTTCAGAAATGCAGTCTTCTTTCCGAAAAGCTGTTGCGGCTCCGGCCGGAAACCAGGGCTTTGGACTAGAAGCAGCTGATCTTGATAGAGAGGTTGCTTTCAAATTGAATAAAGAAGAAGTTACTATGAAAACTGGTGCAGTGGCTATTGCTTCCATTACGAGCTGTACCAACACATCTAATCCATATGTACTGGTAGCTGCTGGTCTTCTTGCTAAGAAAGCGATTGAAAAAGGCCTTGAAGTTCCTGCATATGTCAAGACATCTTTAGCTCCAGGATCTAAAGTAGTAACAGGCTATCTTCGTGATTCCGGACTTCAGCCATACCTTGATAAATTGGGCTTTAATATTGTTGGTTACGGATGTACAACTTGTATCGGCAACTCCGGACCGCTCGAGATGGATGTTGAAAAGGCGGTTGCAGATTCAGATCTTCTTGTAACTTCTGTTCTTTCAGGAAACCGTAACTTTGAAGGACGGATTCATCCTCTGGTTAAAGGTAACTACCTGGCATCACCGCCGCTGGTTGTTGCTTATGCACTGGCAGGTAATGTAAACGTCGATCTTCAAAATGATGTAATCGGGAAAGACCAGGTTGGCAACGATGTATTCTTGAAGGACATCTGGCCGACAAAAGAAGAAATCAGTGAAGTTGTCAGCCAAACGGTTACTCCTGAACTTTTCCGTAAAGAATACCAAAATGTGTTCCAGGACAACGAACGCTGGAATGAAATCCAAACTAATAATGACTCTCTCTATTCATTTGATGAGCAGTCTACGTACATTCAAAATCCTCCTTTCTTTGAAGGCCTTTCTCCGGATCCGGAAGATGTTAAGCCTTTAAATGGATTGAAGGTAGTTGCTAAATTCGGCGATTCTGTAACAACTGACCATATTTCACCTGCTGGAGCGATTGGCAAGGATACTCCTGCTGGCCTTTACCTTCGTGCAAACGGAGTAAAACCACGTGACTTTAACTCTTACGGATCACGCCGTGGTAACCACGAAGTCATGATGCGCGGTACTTTTGCCAATATCCGCATTAAAAACCAGGTTGCTCCTGGAACAGAAGGCGGATATACTACTTACTGGCCTACCGGTGATGTAATGAGCATCTATGATGCATGTATGAAATATCAGCAGGACGGAACAGGACTTATTGTTCTGGCCGGCAAAGATTACGGAATGGGTTCTTCACGTGACTGGGCAGCAAAAGGTACGAACCTTCTTGGAATCAAAACGGTTCTTGCAGAAAGCTTTGAACGTATTCACCGTTCAAACCTTGTGTTAATGGGTGTTCTGCCTCTTCAATTCAAAGCAGGAGAAAACGCTGAGACACACGGATTGACTGGTAAAGAAACGATAAATGTCCAATTAGACCAAACTGTAAGGCCTCGTGATCTGCTGAAAGTTACTGCAACGGACGAAGCTGGAAATACAAAAGAATTTGAAGTCCTAGTTCGTTTTGACAGTGAAGTAGAAATCGAGTACTACCGTCATGGCGGTATTCTGCAAATGGTACTTCGCCAAAAACTTCAAGAGACTGCAAAGACTGAAGCTTAAGATCTGCCAAATGAAAGGCCTCCTCATGTGAGGCCTTTTTTGATTGAGCTTTTGTGTTCATTTTTTTTAAAAATAAAAAAATATTATAGATATTAAAGAGAATTGTCTATAATGGTAATAACGAGCATAAGGGGGGAACAAAATGATTAAAAAGGTTCTTTCAGCTATCGTATTGCTGCTGCTCCTTTCTGTAGCAATCGTTCAGGCGATGGACAACAAACAAGAAAAGGCATCTCCCGGAATCGAAGAGGGAAACTCTGCTCCCGATTTTGAATTAAAAACTCTCGAAGGCAAAAGTGTGAAGCTCTCTGACTACCGTGGTAAAAAAGTGATGCTCAATTTCTGGGCAACCTGGTGTCCGCCATGTAAAAAAGAAATTCCCGAGATGGAAGAATACTCAAAACAAATGGCTGATGATCAAGTCATTTTAGCTGTAAATATGGATCCCGCAGCAGATGTAAAAGGATTTGCCGCCAAAATGGGAATGACCTTCCCCATATTGCTGGATTCCGAAAACGAAGTAAACACAACCTATAAAGTCATTTCCATTCCAACTACATACTTCATTGACAGCAATGGCGTGATCAAGAAAAAAATCTTGGGTGCGATGACTAAAAAAGATATGACGGAACAAATGAATGCTTTAAAGTAAAAGAAACCAGGCGCGAAGGTGCCTGGTTTCTTTTGCGTTTAGTGTTAGACAAATAAAGTGAGTCATGTGCAGAGTTTATGTAAGGAATTTCTCTGGGCTGAAAGCGGAGTATTCCAGATTTTGTAATGGAAATTAACTTCACGCGAGAGATCCAGATTTTCGCGAGTTTTGAAATTTCGCGCTGAAACCTAAATTTTTCGCGCAGAACATAATTAAATCGCTCCGAGGCTTATTCCCTCGCACAGCCATTCCACTTAACTCGTTTTCGTTTAAAACTCTATACTTCGTTCCATGTTGTGGATTTTCCTCCAAGGGGATTAAGGTTCTTCTGGTGGCGGTAAGCGAAATATTAAAACAAATTTTAATTCTTGTCATAATTTTAAGTTTATTTGGACAAAATGGTAAGAAAAGAATAGAAAAGGTGAAAATTATGAAGAGAAGAAGAAAATTATCATTTGATGAGCTGGTTAAGGAAAATAAGCGGGAATTGCTGAAAGATGATAAAGCAATGGAGCGTATTGAACAGCGCCTGGAAAGACGGCATTTGGAAAAGGCCGAATAACCAGTTTTTATCTATTATGAAATCTTCCCTCCTCTGAGACACTAAAAGAATAGAGGAGGGATTTTTTAATGAGTAATCCGAAAAGAGATTCTAAACATTTTGTTCCAAGTCACCTCGGCACACAACCGCGTGGTTTCAGCGGGAATAACGGAAGAAAAATGCAGGACAAGTCAGGAAAACATGCACAAGTGATTCAAACTAAAGGTGAATAAGAATAAACCGAGCTGATATACTTTTTGTCCCTGTCTTTGGCAGGGACTTTTTATTTATTAACATAATGTAATTATGGTGGATAATATTCATGAAGAGCTGTAATAAGCTGAATGCAGGGAGGGTATTGTGATGACTTTTAATAAAAGTTATCCGGATGATCGCAGTGATAATGTAGAAAAGCTTCAGGAAAAGATACAGAATACTTTAGAGAATATAAGTGAAGCAGAAGCAAGTATGGCTTTTTCAAATGAAGTGGAGCAGCAGAGAATTTTAGAAAAAAACCAAAAACGGGAAGAATCGATTCAATCTATGAGAATAGAAGCCAAAGAAGAGGCGGCTGCCAGGAAGAACGGCTACAAGTAAGGTATTTTTTGCGAAATATGGCGGAAAATATGCTAAGATAAAGGGTAACTCCCTAAATGGGGTTACCTTGTTTTCGTGCTCTTTTTAAAATGTCCACGAGAAGTAAATTGGTGTTGGAAGAAGTGACATAAACATGATTACAGAAAATGATAAAAAACATATAGAAAAACAAATCGTATTATTAACCCAAGAAGCTGATGAAAAAGGGTATGTTCAAAATTACTCCAGAATTTTCGGTCTGCTGGAGATGCTGGAAAGTACAGCTTCAGCATCTGAAGAGTCGAATCTCCTTAAAAGTGAGCTGTTTAGTCTCTTAGCGCTGACTAGAAAAACATTAGTTGGGGAGGACAAGCTGTTTAAGGCATGGACGAGTGCAGCAATAGAGTATAACCGGAAAAATCCGCTGGCAAACAGGCTTCTGGCAGAAACTAAATGGAAACAGTACAGTGATCTTTTTGACGGCTATTCTTTTCCGCACATTAGGGAAACCGACAATCGTACTTCCAAAAAGAAAATGGCGGACGAATACATTGATACATGCCGTAAAATTCTGGATACAGCTGTTGAGGCAGCTGAGGATTTACGTGAAGCGGAAAGCCTTATGGAAAAAGAGTCTCAGCCTCAATTATCGAAAAGATATAAAGACCTTCTTTCTGCTGTCACTGAGATAGAAGCAGAAGTAACAGGACTCTTGCATGCAGCTCTCGATTATGAAGCATCGATAACAGGTGTATTCCATACCGCTGTTCATTTTAATGATGTAAAAAATCATTTAGAAAAATTTGATGAGCTTAAAAGCAAATGGCGCAACTTTTTTAGGGAAGATGCAGCAGAAGTGACAACAGAAAGCTCCATGAAGGAACTAAATGATTTAGTTGGCCTAACGGAGGTTAAAAAACGGATTAATGATTTCTATATTTACTTACAATATCAGAAGAAAAGAAATGAATTAGGTTTCATTTCAAAAGATGAAATGAGCCTCAATATGGTTCTAACGGGGAACCCTGGTACCGGGAAAACAACGCTGGCAAGATTATTTGCCAAGATATTCAACGAGCTAGGTGTACTGCCAAGGGAAGAAGTGATTGAAGTTGATCGCTCTCAATTGGTAGGAGCATATGTTGGGCAGACAGAAGAAAACGTTAGAATGGTTGTCGAAAAAGCTCTCGGTGGTGTACTTTTCATTGATGAGGCATATGCACTTAGAAGGTCAGACTCATCAGGAAGTGACTTTGGACAGACAGCTATAGATACGCTGGTTTCCCTGATGACAAATAGTGAATATGCCGGAAAATTTTCAGTTATACTTGCTGGGTATCCAGAGGAAATGCGCGAATTTTTAAATACCAATCCTGGGCTCCGAAGCCGGTTTCCATTTTCTAATCAATTTGATCTACCTGATTATTCAGAGTCAGAATTATTACAGATTGCCCATCAAACCGCGGCTGATAATGATTATGTGATTACTGCCGAAGCAGAGACTGAACTTGAGAAACGGATTGAAAGAGAGAAAGTCGACGAAACATTTGGTAATGCTAGAACCGTGCGCACTCTGGTTATGGAAGCTATCTTTAAAAAAGGCTCCAGTCTTGAACATATAGAGGGGCATAATCTGCTTCAATTCACTTCTTTAAGTAAAACCGATTTTGCAGCAAACTATATCGGCCACAGCACCAGCCCTAAGAATGGATTAGATCAGTTGATCGGCCTTGCTGCGATCAAAGACGAGATGAAGGCAATTGAATCCTTTGTAAAACTGCAGCAAATTCGAAGAGAAAGAAATCTGCCTGTTGTACCTGTGCAGCTTCATGCTGTTTTTTCTGGAAATCCGGGTACTGGTAAAACCACAGTAGCAAAACTGTATTCAGAAATCTTAAGAGATTGCGGAATGCTGAAGCGAGGGCACTTAATCACGGCAAGCAGGGCTGATTTCGTTGCAGGCTATGTTGGCCAGACGGCAATAAAAACGAAGAAGAAAATTAGAGAAGCTCTTGGCGGCGTACTATTCATTGATGAAGCTTATTCATTGTTAAGCGGGTCAGAAGGTGACTTCGGAAAAGAGGTTATTGATACTCTAGTGGATGAAATGACTAAGCATAATGAAAATCTGGTTGTCGTGCTAGCCGGGTACCCAGATGAAATGAACCAGCTTTTAACCATGAATCCTGGTTTAAAGTCCCGGTTTAAAAAGTTTATTCATTTCCCTGATTATTCCTCGTCCGAACTCATGGAAATTATAACGGCTTATGCCGAGTCTTTTCAATATGAATTATCAACGGATGCCAGAGAGTACTTGACCAGCTTTCTTCATACACATAAGGTACAGGGAAATGCCAGATTTGCGACAAATTTAATAGATGAAGTGATCCAGATTCATGCATATCGGGTTATGTCATTGGAAGATCCTGATAGCATAAATCCGGAGTTAGGTAAGCTGCACAAAGAAGATTTTATAAAAACGTTAGAGAGAAGAGAAAGAGGCGAAAGGTAAAATGTTAGTATCGGAAAAGAAAATAGATGTACGCTACGGGGAAACTGATCAGATGGGTGTTGTCTACCATGCCAATTATATTGTATGGATGGAGCTAGGGAGAACACAGCTGATCCAGGATCTTGGCTTCAAATATGCAGATATGGAGGAGGCTGGCATCCTTTCTCCAGTTACTGACATTCAAGCTTCCTATAGAAAACCTGTGCGTTATCCTGAAACAGCCACTGTAAAAACTTGGATTGAAAAATATGATGGTATCCGTGTTACGTATGGATATGAAGTGTATAATGCCGCAGGAGAGCTTGCATTAACAGGGTTTTCTTCCCATGTATGTGTCAAAGCTGAAAATTTCCGCCCCATTTCTGTAAGAAAGAAATTCCCAGACTGGCATGAAGCATATGAAAAGAATAAGAAAAACGAAGCTTAATGCAGCAGAGAGTTTCATGAAGAAACTCTCTTTTCTTTTAGAGGAGGGCTAGAATGGCATTTGGTATAAAACGAAAAGATATAGAAAATTGGAAGCTCAAAATAGATCAAGGGGAAATTGCCTTTCTAACTCATTATTGGCTTGATGATCGCTTTCCTGGCTGTAATACGGTCACGAAAGCGGGCTGCAGCGATTTGGACAAGCTGGCAGATTGGGGTAAGAAGTATGGTCTGCAAAGAGAATGGATTCATATTAGAAATGAAGGATATCCACATTTTGATTTATTTGGTGATCGACAGAGGGACATATTAAAGGCCGAAGGAATAGAAGAACCTCTTTTAAATAAAAAGTAAGCAAGGAAAGCCATTATCTGATAATGAAATGGCTTTTTTCTTGTTTTGTACACTATGTTGTTATACGATACAGTTGTGGATAATTTGTATATCGCGTGACGATATAGCTGTGGATAGGAGGATTACAATGAGAAAATCTGAACTATTAAAAGGCATAACAGAAATGGTTATTCTTACTTTTTTGCAGTCCAAAGACATGTATGGGTACGAATTAACAGAAAAAATAGAGAAGGAGAGTGAAGGATATCTTAGAATGAAAGAAGGTACACTCTATCCGGCGCTAAAAAAACTAGAAGGAAGAGGATTAATCCAAAGTTACTGGAAGGAGTCTCGAGAAGGTCCAAGAAGAAAGTACTACCATCTGACTGAAGAAGGTAATAAAGAATTAAACGATCAAAAAAAAGAATGGAGCTACTTTCAGAGCATGTTGATCAAGCTCCTGTTTTACAGCGGGTAATTCATGAATAATCGTGCGAAATAAATCCGAAGCATGCATTTTGTAAAAAAACAGCATAAAACAACAATAGATGTTATGAAATAAATTCGAGCATAAAACAGCAAAAAAAGGAACCAGAACTGCGAGTTCCTTTTTTGCTGTTTTGATCGCAGGCAGCCCCATGGCATGTGCTTACATGAATCAGCTAATCTCTGTTGACATGATTGAATAGAGAAGAGCTCTTGTTCACACTCCTGTTTATTACTTATCTGTTTTCATGGAGCCTCTTGCTTTCCTAATGAAAAGCCTTCAAAAAGCCTGCCTCCAAATGGTTCTAAACTAGCATCAGCCAAGGCGATGATGGCACTCTTTTCTCCTGTTCTATAATACTTTTCAAAAGCTTCAAAAAATGCACCGGCGACTTCAGGATTATAGTTTTGCAGCGCTTTCCAGATCCACTTTGAGCTTCCAGCCCATTGGCCATTGGTCCGCAATATAAATTCGTGAAGTATCTCAGAGAGCTTTCCAGCAATAAATATTTCTTCTTCGCGCTTCTGTGTGCCTATTAAATCAAGCAGTAAATCGGTTAACATATATCGTTTCGAATCAATGGTAACAGAATCCCAGGGTTTTGGACCTTGAGCCAGAATTGCACCGGCCTCTTCTTTTAGTTTTGGAATGGAAGGACTGTTTTTCAAGATTATTCCTTCTGCCACCATGCGGGGAAGTGAAGGTCTGCCGCGTTCACAATCACTGACAAAGTACTTTTTATAAGAAGAACAGGTATGTATGAAGGCTTCTATCATCCATTCTCCATCATAAAAGGATTCTCTATACTCATTTTGAAGCGATGGTATGTAGATAAAGAGATCAAGATCAGAAGTAGGAGTGGAGTCGCCTCGGACAACACTTCCTGCCAGCAGTGCTGCTTCACAATCTGGAAACTGGGAGTTTACGAAGGAGGCAGCCGCGATTAATGGATCAGTTTTCATACTCTCACCCTTTCAAAAAAAATTCAGACGGTGTATGCCGCCTGAATTATATTATAGAAGAATGAAGGTTAATTGCCATAAGATATTTCTGGCTCATTAAATCTTTCATTAAAATTAATGATTAAATCGTGATTATCAAAGTACCATAAGTCACTTTCTTCTACAAAAAAGGTAATCCCGTTTTTCACAGCAGAAGCTCCAAGGTTAATAGGTTCATCATTACTGAGGCCAAGAGAAAACCCGCTTTGTACGGTACTGCACCCGCCATACCGAGCCATAAAACGGACAAAGCCGCCTTGTTTCAGATTCATTTCTTCAGTGTACCATTTAACTGCTTCATCACTGATTTTAATTTCCATTTTAAAATAACTCCTTCCGGCAAATCCTCAAGTTCTTAGTATAGTGTATACAGAGATAAATATCGAATACGCCGCTTCGGGATGTTCAGGTGGATTCATACTGCCCTATACCATTTGTTTTATAAAAACAAGAAATTCAAAACAGGGATTTCTGATGCTGATCCGTTCAAAATCTCTTAACGGTACAAATGGAATGGGACGAACCACATTTTATTAAACGGAAGATTATGGAGGAGATAATATTTCCTCCATTTCAAAGGAAAGATACCTGGGCATAACCTTGGAGGTATACTTGTTAACGGCTGATTATGCAGGAGGAGGCTGGATGAGGCGGAAATTTTAGCTGTGCACCTTGTTTGTGATTATGCAATAATCAGGAATTCTTTTAGGAGTTGAAAATAGGGGTTCAAAAGATGAAATGCCCTCTCATGTCTTCCATGCAGGTGCTGGACGGTTCATTTCATATAATAATGGAAGCAGCACATGGCTGCTTCCATTATTTTGCCCATTGAGACATATGCGCCATGGTTTCTGTGTAAGATTCCGGCTTTTTGATGAGACCCATTTTTTCCGCCTGTGATAGCGGGAGAACTCGAAAATTCTTTCTGTTCTGGCTGGTAACATAAGTTGGAATAAAACTAAAGCTGTCAACCGATACTTGCTTTGACTTGTTTCTTACTTTTTTAGTTACCTTTACGGTTAAGATACCGCCAATATCTTTATAATCTCTGATTTGTCCTGACAAAAAATTCCCCAGTGAGTAGATGACGAGTGTTTGTTTTCCATTCGCTTTTACCCATTGAATCGGCTGGAGAACATGAGGGTGGTGGCCGATAATTACATCTGCGCCTGCTTCAGCCATCCTTTCAGCCCATCCTTTTTGTTCCTGAGAAGGCAGGCGCTGATACTCTGTCCCCCAATGGGTGCTGACAACCACTACATCGGCAAATTTCTTTGCATATGCTATATCTTTTACAACGGAATGGATGTCAAATAAATCAACTATATATGGCTTGTCTTTTGGCAGGACATTTCCGTTTAAGCCATATGTGTAAGCAAGGAAGACAAAAGAGATTCCATTTCGGGACATAATGCGCAGGGACTTACTATCCTCCCAATTTTTATAGGCACCAGTGTAGGGGAGTTCCAGCTTATTATAATGGCTGATGGCACTCAATAAGGCTTTTTCTCCATGATCCATAGAATGATTATTTGCTATGGTCACTATATCCACTCCGGCTCTTTTTAACGTATCTCCAACTTCATATGGACTATTAAAGGAAGGATACGATGAAAGGCCGAGTTTTTCGCCACCGATCATGGATTCCTGGTTGGCTACCAGCACATCTGGCTTTTGTAAGTAAGGCATAACAGGCTTAAACATTTTATCAAAATCATAAGTTCCTTTACGATATGCATCCTTATATACAACATCATGAATCAGAACATCACCAATGGCACCAAGAGTTGCGCTTGTTTGATAGTTCTTCGTTTCTAATGAGCTTCCCCGCGTGCTGAGACTAGTAAAGCGGCCGCTGCTGTTTTCCGGCCGATTGCTTTTTTTGTCTATGTATAATATGGAAGTAGAAATCAGAACGATAAGGAACACACATACAATTGCACCGGTTATATAGTTTTTTTTCATCTATAACACCTGCTTTTAGACTAGTTTATATAATAATATATGGATTTGAGACAGGAATATATAATTTTTTATGTATTTCATTGGAAGATTACAAGCATGTTGTGTAATCATGTGGATAAAATAAAGGAGGAGAGATTTCATCTAGAACTGGGCTTGCCTGATTATAATTACAGTTAGGGGTTGGATATATGCTGCGCTGGCTGCCTGCAGGTTTCTGGCTGTCGCTTGTTTGCTTTGTTTTCATGCAATGGACCGCTGTGCCCGTTATTGCGTATTTTACGGATCGTCCAGCCCATGTAATGCTGGGTGCTATGATTATCATCCTTGTCATTTATCCGGCTTATTTCGTTTGTTCACTTCTTTATTTATATAACGTAAAGAAGATAAAACAGGAAGAACTGATAGTCACAGCATATTTTCTTATTATTCCTCTTTTCTTATATTTCCCAATATTTCACTTACTATGAATCATACGACATAAATCTTATGGAAATTTTTCAAAGATCAATAGGATTTCTAGCTGGTTTCTTTTTAAAGAAAGGCTGTTTTCGCAAACTTTGTCGCTATCGAACAAGGAGGTTGATTTCCTCTCCAGGATGCTCGCTTTCCGCGGGGCGGGCGGTGAGCCTCCTAGGCTTTGCCTGCGGGGTCTGACCTGTCCCGCTGCTCCCGCAGGAGTCTCGCACCTTACGCTCCAATCAACCTAATTTAACAATGAGATGACTTTGTAAAACTTATTAAATAACAACAATCTTTAAGAAAGGAGCCTAAAGAAAAAACAGATAGATTCAATCTACCCGTTTTTTGGAAAGCCATTTAATTTTCGGTTCAGTTCCATTCTTGATTCTGCCGAGATTTGCTCTATGTCTGTAGATGATAAATATGGCTAGAACCGATACTACGATAATCAAAGGAATATCTCGGATGATGATCGTATAAATTAAGGCACTAACAGCGGTCAAAATAGAAGAAAGCGATACGTATTTCGTTATGTATAAGCAAATAAAAAAGATAGCTAAAACCATTATAAACATTAAGGGAACATAGCCGAGGATTAATCCCCCTGAAGTGGCAACCGCTTTTCCGCCTTTAAACCCTGCGAATATAGGATACATATGTCCCAATACGGCGAATACTCCTGCCAGCAGAGGATGAATCTCTACACCCAGAAGAAGGGGTAGAACTGTAGCAAGCGTTCCTTTCAGGATATCCATCAAGGTGACGATCATACCCGCTTTTTTGCCAAGAATCCGGAACGTATTGGTTCCCCCGAGATTACCGCTTCCGTGCTGCCTAATATCCGTTTTATAGAAGAGCTTCCCGATAATCAGCCCAGAAGGAATAGAGCCGATCAGGTAAGCCAGTACCAAAACAACTATTGTCATATCTTCTAGCCCTTTCTAGCATAATGTTTTTTTATTTTACCATGAGTTTAATAAAAATCCATTAATTGTTGATGCAATATTAATTTTTTTCTAAGTTTAGAGTAGCAGAAATCGCTCCTGGAACAATCCGCGAAAACAAGGGAAAAATAAGGGAAAAAGAGTCATTATCTGGAAAAGGGGTATAATAAATGGGCAGTACCAACTGGCTGGGAACAAAAATTTCACTGGAGGGGATGAAAGAAATGAATATAGAAAATCCGTCGCGTGAAGAGATAGGCAGAATATTAAAGAAGGCTAAGCGCATAGCGGTTGTAGGACTGTCGGAAAATCCTGAAAAAACATCCTACATGGTATCCGAAGCCATGCAGAGAGCTGGATACGAGATTATCCCCGTAAATCCAACTGCAGCGGAAGAAATTTTAGGGGTTGCGCCTGTAAAGACTTTAAAAGAAATTGAAGGACATGTTGATATTGTTAATGTGTTCCGCCGGTCTGAATACCTTCCCGGAGTGGCAAAGGAATTTGCGGAGATCGATGCTGATATCTTCTGGGCCCAGCTTGGACTTTATAATCAGGAAGCCTATGATTTTCTGAAGGAAAAAGGATATACGGTCATCATGGATCGCTGCATTAAGGTTGAGCATGCGATTACAAAATAAGCGGCTGTTAAAGGGAGCAGATTTGACTGCTCCCTTTTGTTATGCATAAAAAAAGTGATATACTTACCAGGGCAAAGTGAAGGACAACTGCATATATTCCGCAAATAAGAGAAAAACTTTAACTTGAAAATATTGGAGAAACCATTTTACAATCAGGAAAGAATAAGCGGCTAATGCAGCCTGAATCTATTTAATTTTTAAACGCTTATTTGCCAAATGTGAAATAACCGCTAAAATGAATGTGAGATGCCAGCAGACAAAAAAGAAGACCTGGCGGGATAAAATAGAAATAAAATACGAACATTTGTTCTTTTTCAGGATTTGTTTTATAATAAAAGAATCAACTAAACAAAAATCCATTATAGAAAGAATACAAGGGTTTTTGTGATTTAGAACGGCTTCGTGTGTTTAGAAAGGGGATTTTCAGTGTCAAGAAATGCTAAACAAATTGAATATAATGATGATGCGATCCAGGTACTCGAGGGCCTTGAAGCGGTTAGAAAAAGACCCGGAATGTATATTGGCAGCACGGATACGAGAGGACTTCATCATCTAGTCTATGAAATTGTAGATAATTCTGTAGACGAAGCACTGGCTGGCTACGGAAATCATATAACGGTAAAGATTCATAAAGACAATAGCATTTCAGTGGAAGATAAAGGCAGAGGGATGCCTGTCGGAATGCATAAATTAGGAAGACCCACTCCAGAAGTTATTCTTACTGTCCTTCACGCAGGCGGCAAATTTGGACAGGGAGGCTATAAAACAAGCGGAGGGCTCCACGGGGTAGGCGCCTCTGTTGTTAATGCGCTCTCCGAATGGCTCATCGTTACGATTAAAAGAGATGGCTTTGTTTATCAGCAGCGTTTTATTAACGGCGGAAAGCCGGAGACTACGCTTGAAAAAGTAGGCAAAACAAACCAGACGGGTACAACCATTTACTTTAAGCCGGATCCATCCATTTTCTCAGCAACAACTTATAATTATGAAACTTTATGTGAACGGCTGAGAGAGTCTGCCTTTCTGTTAAAGGGAATGAAAATAGAATTAGTAGATGAGCGTGACCGCCTTCGTGAAGTGTTTCATTATGAAACAGGGATCCAAGCCTTTGTTGAGTATTTGAACGAAGAAAAAGACACTCTGCACAAGGTAGTAAGCTTAGAAGGAGAGCAAAACAGCATAGAAGTGGATTTTGCCTTTCAATTTAACGACGGATATTCTGAAAATATCCTCAGCTTTGTTAATAATGTAAGAACAAAAGATGGCGGTACTCATGAAGTGGGTGCCAAAACGGCTATGACCCGTGTTTTCAATGAGTACGCGCGTAAAATGGGGTTATTAAAGGAGAAAGATAAGAACCTGGAAGGCTCTGATATACGCGAAGGACTTTCAGCTATTGTTTCGGTAAGAATACCTGAAGAACTCCTGCAATTTGAAGGACAGACAAAAAGCAAGCTTGGGACAAGCGAAGCGCGTTCCAGCGTAGATGCTATGGTTTCTGAACATCTCGCATACTTTCTAGCCGAGAATCCTGATATCAGCTCCTTATTAATTAAAAAGTCAATTAAAGCTTACCAGGCCCGGGAAGCAGCAAGAAAAGCACGTGAAGAAGCCAGGGGAGGAAAAAAAAGAAAGAAAAATGAAGCCATCCTGTCCGGGAAGTTAACTCCGGCTCAGTCCCGCAATCCGCAAAGAAACGAGATATACCTGGTTGAGGGAGATTCTGCAGGCGGGTCGGCCAAACAGGGCCGTGACCGGCGTTTTCAGGCTGTTCTTCCGCTTAGGGGCAAGGTAATCAACACAGAAAAAGCAAAGCTTCAGGACATATTTAAAAACGAAGAGATTAATACAATAATCCATGCGATCGGCGGGGGAGTCGGTCCTGAATTCAGCGTAGAAGACATTAATTATGACAAAGTCATCATTATGACAGATGCTGATACGGATGGGGCACATATCCAGGTATTGCTGTTAACGTTCTTCTACCGCTATATGAAGCCGCTGTTTGAGGCTGGCAAGGTTTACATCGCACTTCCGCCTTTGTATAAGGTATCTAAGGGTGCCGGCAAAAAAGAAGTAGTGGAATACGCCTGGAGCGATGAGGAGCTCCAGGGGGCTATGAAGAAGGTCGGCAAGGGATATATGATCCAGCGCTATAAAGGTTTAGGTGAAATGAATGCTGATCAGCTTTGGGAAACGACAATGAACCCCGAATCAAGAACGCTGATCCGTGTGAGGATCGATGATATCGCTAGGGCAGAAAGACGGGTTACAACCCTGATGGGCGATAAAGTAGAGCCGCGCCGGAAATGGATTGAATCCAATGTTGCCTTTAGCTTAGAAGATGAAACGAACATACTTGAAAATGAAAATATCCACGTTGAAGAGGAGGTCCAATAATTATGTCATCAGTAGAAAAATTCCGCGACCTCCCGCTTGAAGATGTACTTGGAGACCGATTTGGACGATACAGCAAATATATTATTCAAGACCGGGCACTGCCTGACGCACGGGATGGGCTAAAACCAGTACAAAGAAGAATTTTGTTTGCCATGCATGAAGAGGGAAATACACATGATAAAGGTTTCCGTAAATCAGCAAAAACGGTTGGCAATGTAATAGGTAATTACCATCCGCACGGAGACACCTCCGTTTATGATGCTATGGTAAGGATGAGCCAGGACTGGAAGCTAAGAAATGTGTTAATCGAGATGCACGGAAACAACGGAAGCTTAGACGGAGATCCGCCGGCTGCCATGCGTTATACAGAAGCCCGTATTTCAGCCATTGCTGGAGAGCTGTTGCGTGACATTGACAAAAGGACCGTCGATTTCATTCCTAACTTTGACGATACTGCAAAAGAACCTGTTGTTCTTCCTGCCATCTACCCTAACCTTCTGGTAAACGGTTCTACCGGAATATCAGCAGGCTATGCAACAGAAATTCCCCCTCATCAGCTCGGTGAAGTGATTGATGCGGCAACGATGCGGATTGACAATCCCGGCTGCTCAGTTGAAGATTTAATGACTGTCATTAAAGGACCAGATTTCCCAACGGGCGGTATTATTCAGGGAGTCGATGGCATCAAAAAAGCTTATGAGACGGGTAAGGGTAAAATTATCATCCGAGGAAAAGCAGAAATTGAAACAATCCGCGGCGGTAAACAGCAGATTGTGATAACTGAAATCCCATATGAAGTGAACAAAGCTAATTTAGTGAAAAAAATGGATGAATTCCGTCTAGACCGCAAAGTGGAAGGTATTTCAGAAGTGCGCGACGAAACGGATCGTACAGGCCTCAGAATTGTTGTCGAGCTCAAAAAAGAAGCGGATGCTGAAGGTGTGCTAAAATACCTCTACAAGAACAGTGATCTGCAGGTGCCTTATAATCTCAACATGGTTGCCATCTATAAAAAACGGCCGACTTTAATGGGCTTGACCCAGCTGCTGGATGCCTATATTGACCACCGGAAAGAAGTTATCATCAACCGCTCGCGTTATGAGTTAAACAAAGCCTTAGACCGGGAGCACATTGTCCAGGGTCTGATGCGTGCTCTTTCCATTTTGGATGAAGTAATTGCTGCCATCCGGGCTTCCAAGGATAAAAAGAACGCTAAGGAAAATTTGATGCAGCAGTTTGGTTTTACTGAACCACAGGCAGAGGCTATCGTTTCTTTACAGTTATACAGACTAACAAATACTGATATTACGGCGCTTCAGCAGGAAGCTGATGAGCTGAAACGAAAAATTGAAGAACTGAGAGCCATTCTTGAAAGCGAGAAGAAACTGTTCTCTGTTATCAAAAAAGAACTGAAAGAAGTCCGCAAGCAATTTAATGATGTGCGCCGAAGCAGGATTGAACAGGAAATAGAGGAGCTGAAAATCAATCTTGAGGTGCTGATCGCAAGTGAAGACGTTATGGTCACGGTTACGAAAGAAGGATATGTAAAGCGTACAAGCCTCCGATCGTATTCTGCCTCTGGCGGCCAGGATTATGGGATGAAGGACTCCGACCGCCTTCTATCCATGTTTGAGATGAATACAACAGATGTTCTTCTTGTATTCACGAATAAAGGGAATTACCTCTATTGCCCAGTCCACCAGCTTCCGGATGTACGCTGGAAGGATACTGGCCAGCATATTGCGAGCCTTGTTCCGATTAATCGGGAAGAACAAATTATTAAAGCGATCCCAGTACGCGATTTTGATAAACCAGAATTTCTGTTATTCTTTACGAAAAATGGAATGGCTAAAAAAAGCGAGTTAAGTTTATATAAAGCTCAGCGCCATTCGAAGCCGTTGGTCGCTATTAATTTAAAAGCCGGCGATGAAGTGGTGGATGTCCATATAACCGACGGCTCTAAAGATGTATTTCTCGCTACACATTTTGGACTTTCTTTGTGGTTTAATGAAGAAGAGATTAATATAGTCGGGGCCCGGGCAGCAGGTGTGAAAGGCATTAATCTGAAAGAAGGGGATTTTGTCACAGCAGGCAAAATTATAGATTATCCCGATAAGCAGAGCATAGTCATATCAACTCAGCGTGGTGCTGTAAAACGGATGAAGCTTAAGGAATTTGAAAAGTCCTCACGTGCCAAACGAGGCGTAGTAATGCTCAGGGAGCTTAAATCAAACCCTCACCGGGTAATTGGTGCAGTCGTTGCCAAGGATGATACGGTTATTTATCTTCTTACTGAAAAAGGTGTATTAGAAAGTACAACAGCTTCTTCTATTCGATTCAATGACCGGTATACAAACGGATCATTCATTATTGATGAAGTGGAAAACGGAAAAGCAATTGAAATGTGGGCAGAGCATCCTGATAAGGACTCTGGAACTCAATAACTCCTAACTGACCCGGCTTATAGCCGGGTTTTCTTTTTGTCATAAACCTGAAAAGACATGTAAAATAGAAAATAGTTAGAGTGAAGGAGCTGTAATAAATGGAGAAAGAAAATGATTTGTTATTCTTTCAAAATAATATTGGCTTGGAGAAGCCGAATAGCATGGTGAACCGCAAAACAGATTGTCCTTTTTGTAATCGGGAATCTTTGACAGATATTTTGGACCAAAAAGGTCCCATTCTGTACCTTAAAAATAAATTTCCTACCTTAAAAGATACCTTTCAAACCTTAATCATTGAAACAGATGACTGCCATGCAGATATATCTACCTACAAAAAAACACATCTATTAATTCTGCTGGAATTCGCTATAAAAAAATGGGAAGAAATGATACATACAAAAGAGTACAAATCGGTTATTTTTTATAAAAATCATGGACCTTTGTCTGGCGGCACCATACATCATCCGCATATGCAGATTGTAGGGCTCAAATATGCCGATTATAACAAAAAAATATTGAACCAGTACTTTGCCGGCTTACCCATAGCAGAGGATGAGGAGATTGTGTTTAATGTATCCACCCACCCCATTATGGGTTTTGTCGAATTCAACATTATATTAAAAAACAAAAGAAGACTCGATACATTTGCGGATTTCCTTCAGATCACTGCTCATTATATTCTTAATCATTTACATAAAAGCTGTAACAGCTATAACCTGTTTTTTTACCACCGGGAGGGGGCCATTATTTGTAAAGTTGTCCCGAGGTTTGTAGCTTCTCCTTTATTTATCGGGTATTCTCTTTCGCAGGTATCTAATAATTTGGAAGAAACGATAAAAAAGATCCGCACTCTATACCACTTATAATGTTTATATTTTCTCACCCTTATAATTTGTCGCTATCTATACAAATTAGCTTTTTAATAGCAGGAGGTGTAGGGTGTTTATGTTCAAAAACTATTCCGCTGCACTTTTGTTAAGCAATTTGTGCAGGTTGTCGGGTTTCATGCAGAGGCTGGTGCCCATGCACACAAGCTATTAGAAAGAGAACGGTATGTAAGTGGTTCATATTTTTCAATAAAACGGATTGGAAGTACGGCTGGAAGAGCCAGAGTACAGGGGATACATCGGATAAGCGGGGTATATCGTGCAGGCGCTGTCCTTGAGATGATCTCTTTTTGGGAATACGAAAAAGGAGAATGGATTCAGCATAGGAGTTTGTCACAGTGGATAGGCTTCTATCATAAAATATGGCAAGAGTAATCCACTGCATTGAAAGGAGAAAAAGCTTGCCATGCCAAACTTTCATTCAAAAAATTTAATTACAACTTATATGCCGATGACGACAGTATTTATGCCGGCAGATGGCAGAAAATATACATTAACACATTCGGAGCGTACCGGTGACTTATTTTTAAGCATTGGTTCAGAGTATAATGCAAAAGCCGTTAATCAAAGTCTTAGAGATGAAGTGCTTGCGGAGTGGATTCCTCAAATGGGGCAATACGTTCTTGCGGGGAAAGTATATGTCGGAGGAAATGAATATAGTGAGAATGCTGCAAAAATCCGTTTTTCAATTTTTGAAAGGGAAATGGATCAGGCATTAGAGGCTATCATCTATGGTGATCAGGCATTTTTCGAGTATTTTCCCTGGCTCCTAGACTGCCCGATTTATATTCACTTTGAATCTGTATATCCATCCTGTAATAAAATGCTCTATTTCGGAACTCCACGGCAGTTTCTGCAGAAGAGCAGAATGGCGAATGCTTGAGTATATGAATATCAGGTATGTTAACAATGTCCGATTTGCCGCAGAAACACTACAGAATGAAAACAGAGGGGCGGGCTAGGTTCTTGGTCTGTCCCTCACTTTTGATGAATTTTTACCTCATCAATTGACAGACAATACATAATTATCTAATATTTAATTAAGGCCCATTGTTATGAGAGGAGCTGAAAACAACGGAATTAAAGGACAGAATCATTGAAACATCTCTTAAGCTTTTTGAGATGCATGGATTTCATGGTGTCACGGTCAGTCAAATAGTGGCCGAAAGCGGTACATCGAAGGGCGGCTTTTACCACCATTTTCAATCTAAGGATGAACTGCTATATGTCATCCATGATTATTTTATTTCATATGTATTAACTAAAGCGAAAGAAGCAGACTCATCAAGTAAAAACCCCACAGAAAAGCTGCAGAAGATTATTCAGTCTTTTGTTAAAGTATTTCATCTCTACAAGCCTCACATCTCTGTTTTTTACCAGGAAAGTATATATCTTAAGCCCGAATATACAGAAGAAATTAAGAAGAAACGCGACTCCTACAAGAAACTCATTTTCAAATGTCTGGAAGAAGGTAAAGAATCGGGTGAATTCCGTTCGGAAGTACCTGTAGATATTACAGGAATGACTATACTTGGCATGGTTAACTGGACATATAAATGGTATCAGCCGGGCGGCGAAAAAACGATTGAAGATATAGGCAATATATTTGTGGACCTCATTTTAAACAGCCTGCTCACAGAACAAGCGAAACAAAAAAAGGAATACCAATCATTTTTCTTAAAAAGCGATATTAATCAGGACCAAATATAAAGCGCTTACAATCTTTGTCTTGGACAGACCAACCAGTCGGTCTCTAGGCTAAAACTTATTTGAGGAGGATTTATATGGACTTTTCATTATCCAAAGAGCAGCAGATGATAAAGGAAATGGTACAGGACTTTGCAGAAAGAGAAATAAAACCTATTGCTTTTGAGCTGGACCGTGACTCAAGATTTCCAGAAGAGGTTTTCAAAAAAATAGGAGAATTAGGTCTACTGGGCATTCCTTTCCCTGAAGAATATGGCGGTTCTGGCGGAGATACCATTTCTTATGCCATCGCAGTTGAAGAAATTGGGAAAGCATGCGGAGGAACCGGGCTGAGCTATGCGGCCGCTGTTTCTCTTGGATCAAGCCCGATCTATTACTTCGGAACCGAAGAACAAAAACAAAAATTTTTAGTGCCTCTTGTAAAAGGGGAAGCACTTGCTTCGTTCGGCCTTACCGAACCAAACGCTGGCTCGGATGCGGGCGGTACAAGAACCCGGGCAGTGCTTGAAGGCGACGAATATGTGATTAATGGCGAAAAATGCTGGATCACGAATGCTGGCTATGCTAAAACGCTGACTGTTACGGCTGTATCAGGAAAGGATGAGAGAGGCAAAAATATTATTTCAGCATTCCTGGTACCGACTGACACTCCAGGATTAACGATTACCAGCGATTATGACAAAATGGGTGTGCGCGCCTCTAATACTTCTCAAATTGTTTTAGAGGATGTCCGGGTGCCAAAAGAGAATATTTTAGGAGATCCGAATAAAGGTTTTAAGCAGTTCCTTTATACCCTGGACGGCGGAAGGATTTCCATAGCAGCATTAGCAGTCGGGCTTGCGCAGGCTGCATTTGAGAAAGCACTCCAATATTCCAAAGAGCGGGTCCAATTCGGCAAGCCTATTTCTCAGTTTCAGGCAATCGGATTCAAACTTGCAGATATGGCTATGGAAATTGAGCTTGCACGAAATATGGTTTATAAAGCAGCGTGGCTGAAGGATCAAAAGAAGCCATTTACCAAGGAATCTGCTTATGCAAAGCTGTTCGCCACAGAAATGGCCTTCAGAACCTGCAACCAGGCCATCCAGATTCACGGCGGATACGGCTATATGAAGGAATACGAAGTGGAAAGATATTTGAGAGATGCCAAGCTTCTTGAAATTGGCGAAGGTACCTCTGAAATTCAGCGATTAGTTATTTCTAGACAGCTAGGATGCTAATATACCAGATTTTTTAGCTCACAGTATGCTTGCAGATTAATTCTTTTAGAGTGAGAGGGGGATAACAGTGGCTAAAATCTTACAAGTGTCAATAGGACAATTATTAGAGGATGTAGCAGCTAGACAACCCAAAACAGAGGCGATGGTCTATGCAGACCGGAACCTGCGTTACAGCTATGAAGAATTTAACAGCGTCTGCCGGGATGCAGCGAGAGGCCTTATGAGCTTGAATATTGAAAAAGGGGATCATATAGCCATATGGGCAGCCAATACTCCAGAATGGCTGATCAGCCAGTTTTCAACCGGGAAAATGGGAGGTGTCCTGGTAACTGTAAATACGAATTATCAGGCGCATGAGCTTGAATTTTTATTAAGGCAGTCAGACTCAAAAACTCTTATTTTAATGGAAGAATATAAGGGACATTCTTATATGGATACCTTGTATCAAATTATTCCTGAATTAAGGGAATGCGAACCGGGCAGGCTGCAGTCAAAAAAGCTGCCCCTTTTAAGAAATGTAATTGTTATGGGCAATAAAAAATTTCCAGGTACCTTCAGCTGGAATGAGGTCCTGGCTGGAAAAGAGAAGGTCTCCGAGGAAGAACTTGATTTCCGGATGAACTCTCTACATTGGGACGATGTCATCAATATGCAGTATACATCCGGTACAACTGGTTTTCCAAAAGGGGTTATGCTCACCCATTCAAATGTTGTAAACAATGGCTTCAACATTGCTAATTGCATGAAGCTCACCCACAATGACCGACTATGTATTCCTGTTCCTTTTTTCCACTGTTTTGGCTGCGTGCTTGGAACAATGGCCTGTGTTTCAGTTGGTGCAACCATGGTGCCAATCCAGGAATTTAACCCAAGAACGGTTTTACAAACAGTGCAGGATGAAAGGTGTACGGGGCTTCATGGTGTGCCGACTATGTTTATCACTGAGCTCAGCCTGGATGACTTTGATTCTTATGATCTTTCTACACTACGCACTGGAATAATGGCAGGATCTAATTGTCCCATGGAAGTTATGAAGGCAGTTGTAGAGAAAATGGGTGCAAAAGAAATCACCATTGCCTACGGCCAGACCGAATCTTCGCCGGTTATTACTCAGACCCGCACAGATGATCCGCTAGAACTGAGAGTTTCATCTGTAGGCAGAGCTCTTCCTAATGTGGAAGTGAAAATGGTCCGTCCGGGAACCAATGAAGAAGTTCCTCGAGGGGTGCAGGGGGAGCTATGTACGAGAGGGTATCATGTGATGAAAGGGTATTATAAAGACCCTGATGCAACAAAGGAGGCCATTGATTATGAAGGATGGCTGCATACAGGAGACCTGGCTGTCATGGATGAAAACGGATATTGCAGGATAACAGGCAGGCTTAAGGATATGATCATCCGAGGCGGCGAGAACATTTATCCACGCGAAATAGAAGAGTTTTTATACACTCATCCTCAAATCCTGGATGTGCAGATCATTGGTGTACCTGATAAGAAATATGGGGAAGAAGTGATGGCCTGGATTATTCCGCGTGAGGGCCGGCAGCTTACTTCAGAGGATATAAAAGCTTACTGCAAAGGCAAAATTTCAAAGCATAAAATACCGCGATATATTGAATTTACGAAAGAGTACCCGATGACAGCTTCCGGAAAAATTCAAAAATTTAAGCTAAGGGAGCTTTCTCTGAATCTAATTAATGTCAGATCCTAATAGGGGGAATGGTTTTGTTAAAAAAAATACTAATAGCAAACAGGGGAGAAATCGCTGAAAGAATCATTAAAACCTGCACAAGGCTTGGGATCAAGACAGTAGCTGTCTATTCGGAAGCTGATAAAGATGCCCCTTTTGTCGAGCATGCAGATGAAGCTTATTTGCTGGGCGGCCCCAGAGTCCAGGAGAGTTATTTAAACAGCAACAGAATTCTTGAAATTGCCAGACAGACTAAGGCAGATGGCATTCATCCTGGTTATGGATTTATTAGTGAGAATGCTGAATTTGCCCAGAAGTGCGAGCAGGAGGGAATCGTTTTTATCGGCCCGACTCCAGATGTAATCTCACTGATGGGAAAAAAAGTGGAATCGAGAATTGCGATGGAAGCAGCAGGTCTCCCTTTGGTGCCCGGAATTTCCCGGCCGCTTAAAGATGCGGATGAAGCGGCTGAGCTCGCAGGGAATTTCGGATATCCGGTTATGTTAAAAGCTTCTGCCGGGGGCGGAGGAATCGGGATGCAGGCCTGCAGCAATGAGGCTGAGCTGAGAAAGGCTTTTGAAGGCAACCAGAAACGCGCCTTGATGTTCTTCGGAAACGGAGATATGTTTCTGGAAAAATTGATTGAAAAGCCAAGGCATATTGAGATTCAGATTTTGTCTGATGCTGATGGGAATACCGTATATCTCTGGGAGCGGGAATGCTCCATCCAGCGGCGCCACCAAAAGGTATTAGAGGAAGCGCCCTCACCGTTTTTGGATGCGGAAACAAGGGAAGCCATGGGAAAAGCGGCTGCTGCAGCCGCAAAAACAATCGGTTATACCAATGCGGGAACTATAGAGTTCTTAGTGGATGAAGATAAGAATTATTACTTTCTGGAAATGAATACCCGTTTGCAGGTAGAACACCCAATTACAGAGGAAATAACCGGCCTTGATCTTGTGGAAGAGCAGATTAGAATTGCTTCCGGAGAGAGCCTTAGATTTGAGCAGAAGGACATCATTTTGGACGGCCATGCAATCGAAGTGCGGATATATGCAGAAGACCCCAAAACCATGTATCCTTCACCAGGAAAAATCACAGATCTTAAGCTTCCGCAAGGCGCCGGTATCCGTCATGAACTTGGAGTAACCTCCACTTCGAATGTCACACCTTTTTACGATCCAATGATTGCTAAACTGATCGTTAAAGGATGTACCAGAAGTGAGGCGGTATCCAGGTTAAAGGAAGCGCTTGCTCAATATAGAGTGGAAGGCATTAAGACGAATATTCCGCTGCTGGTCGATATTGTTTCCCATGAAGCCTTTCAGTCCGGCGATACTACAACTGATTTTATTCAAAAGAACATACTAAAAACAAACACAGTTTCATCATAGGAGGATCACAAAATGGCAGAAATTAAATCAAACATGGCAGGAAGCGTTTGGAAAGTATTAGTCGCTCCAGGGGAAAAAGTAACGGAAGGCCAGGATATTATCATTCTTGAATCTATGAAAATGGAAATTCCTATAGCTTCTGAACAGGAAGGTATAATCTCAGAAATCAAAGTAAATGAAGGCGACTTTGTGAATGACGGGGATGTGCTTGCGACCATAGATTAATGGGGTCTGGAGGAATAGTGATGAGGTGGCCTGAAAAAGTAAAAATCAAGGAAGTGGGTCCAAGAGATGGGCTTCAAAATGAAAAAAAAATCATTCCCTCTGATACTAAAATCGGGTGGATTGATTCTCTTTCAGAGACGGGATTATCGTATATAGAAGTCACTTCGTTTGTTAATCCTAAATGGATTCCTCAGCTGGCAGATTCCCTTGAAGTGGCCAAAGGAATAAGGAGAAATCCAGGTGTAACTTATGCCGCCCTGGTTCCTAACCTAAAGGGTCTCGAAGGTGCGCTAGAAGCCAATATGGATGAGATTGCGGTGTTCATGTCAACCTCTGAAAGCCATAATCAAAAAAATATCAATAAATCCATACAAGATACATACCCTGTCCTTCATGAAACTGTGAAGCTTGCCCTTCAAGAGGGAAAAAAAGTAAGAGGGTATCTATCGACGGTATTTGGCTGTCCATATGAAGGAAGAGTTTCTATGGATCAAGTGATGACTGTATGCGATAGGCTTTTTGAAATGGGTATTGATGAACTTTCGCTTGGCGATACGATTGGAGTTGCCAATCCAAGACAGGTTGAAGAAGTGCTCGAAAACTGCCTGAAGAACTTTAAAGGAGCCAATTTTGCCCTCCACTTTCATGATACAAGAGGAATGGCGCTGGCCAATATTCTAAAAGCATTGGAAATGGGCTTTGATACATTTGATTCTGCACTTGGCGGCCTTGGCGGCTGTCCATATGCACCCGGGGCTTCAGGTAATGTTGCTACTGATGATTTAGTGCATATGCTTGAAAAAATGGGAATTGATACAGGAATCGAGCAGGATAAGCTGCTGAAAGCCGGCTCCTTTTTACAGCAAAAAATGCATTCGCGGCTTCCCAGCCATCAAATGGCCGTATACAATGCTGCGAAGGCTTAAATACCTTTCTTTCTATGGGGTGATAATGATCCGTACATCTATTAATCTACAAATAACTGAAAATGGTGCTGCCTTTATTACTTTAAACCGTCCTGAAGCGGCAAATGCCTTATCATTGGAGCTTCTAAGGGATTTGGGAGACACCCTTACAAAAATCGGGCTAAATAACGATGTAAGAGCCGTTATTCTAACAGGTGCAGGTGAAAAGGCTTTCTGTGCGGGAGCCGATCTAAAAGAGCGAGCGGGAATGAGCCCAGTAGAAGTGAAGCAGACAGTTTCCTTAATCGGAGAAACAGTCAGGAAGCTGGAAAATCTGCCGCAGCCCGTTATCGCTGCCATAAACGGCGCCTGCTTTGGCGGCGGCTTAGAGCTTGCACTAGCCTGTGATATACGAATAGCTTCCGAGACAGCAAAAATGGGATTAACGGAAACATCTCTTGGCATCATTCCTGGTGCAGGCGGAACACAGAGGCTGCCGCGCTTAATTGGTATGAGCAAAGCTAAAGAACTTATTTATACAGCTAGAAGACTGACTGCTGAGGAAGCCGTAGAAGCAGGTTTAATTTCTAAGGCCGTCCCGCTACCTGACTTAATGGAGGCGGCAGGCAGCCTGGGTGCTGAGATTGCGAAAAATGCTCCTATCGCAGTTATGCAGGCAAAGCGGGCCATTGATCTTGGGATGCAGACTGACCTTGCTACCGGACTGAAGATAGAGGAGCAATGCTATAGCGTGACTCTCCCTACGAAGGATCGATTAGAAGGCCTGATCGCATTTAAAGAAAAACGCCAGCCGCGCTACACAGGGGAATAATGATGATAGAGGATGGAGGTCAGTCATGACAATTCAAGAAAAGCTGAAGGAAACCGTTGAAAAGATCCAGAAGGGCGGATCAGAGAAATACCACCAAAAAAATTCGGAAAAAGGAAAACTTTTTGTCCGGGAACGCCTAAGCCTGCTTTTTGATGAAGGGATGGATTTTGAGGATGCATTCTTCGCAAACTGCAGTGCAGAAGGGCTTCCGGCCGACGGAGTTGTAACAGGCATAGGCAAAATTAATGGCCAGACCGTATGCGTAATGGCTAATGATTCCACTGTAAAAGCAGGTTCATGGGGGGCAAGGACGGTAGAAAAAATCATCCGTATCCAGGAAACCGCTGAAAAACTGAATATACCTATGCTGTATCTAGTTGATTCAGCGGGTGCAAGAATCACCGATCAAGTAGAAATGTTCCCTGGAAGAAGGGGAGCAGGCCGGATCTTCTACAATCAGGTCAAATTATCTGGAAGAGTGCCTCAGATTTGCCTGCTATTTGGACCTTCTGCCGCAGGAGGAGCCTATATTCCAGCCTTTTGTGATATTGTCGTAATGGTTGAAGGCAATGCCTCTATGTATCTTGGCTCGCCGAGAATGGCAGAAATGGTTATAGGGGAAAAAGTGACCGAAGAGCAGATGGGCGGCGCCCGAATGCATTGCTCCCAATCGGGATGCGGAGATGTAATGGCGAAATCTGAAGAGGAAGCAATCGCTTTCGCCAGGAAATATCTATCTTATTTTGGAGCCAATTTCAGTGAAAGGCCTCCTGTCCTGGACCCAGCTGGTCCCCGTGAAGATGTGAAGCCGATTTCTGAGCTGCTGCCGCAAAATCAAAACGCACCTTTTCAGATGTACGATCTTATTGATAATCTGATTGACAGCGGTTCATTTTGTGAAATTAAAAAGCTGTTTGCTCCAGAATTAATTACAGGCCTTGCCCGGATGAATGGAAAGCCTGTCGGTATACTTGCCAACCAGCCGCGCGTCAAAGGAGGAGTGCTTTTCCCGGATTCAGCAGACAAAGCAGCCAAATTTATTAATTTATGTGACGCTTTCCATATACCGCTTTTGTTCCTTGCTGATATTCCCGGTTTCATGATCGGAACAAAGGTAGAACAAGCGGGAATTATCCGCCATGGGGCAAAAATGATTTCGGCGATGTGTGAAGCCACTGTGCCCAAAATCTCGGTTGTTGTCAGAAAGGCGTATGGAGCAGGGCTTTATGCCATGGCCGGACCTGCCTTTGAACCGGACTGCTGCCTTGCGCTGCCAAGTGCATCGATTGCCGTTATGGGTCCTGAAGCTGCGGTAAATGCCGTGTATGCGAACAAAATTAAAGACCTGCCACCGGAAGAACGTGCAGCGTTCATCGAATTAAAACGAGAAGAATATAAACAGGACATTGATATTTATCGTCTCGCATCAGAAATGGTGATAGATGATATCGTTCAGCCAGACCGCCTGAGAAATGAACTGATCACCCGATTTGAAGCATACGCAACCAAACAGCTTCATTTCACAACCAGGAAACATGGCGTATATCCTGTTTAAAATGAGTAAAAGAAAATCACTATAACCGTAACCGAATTCCGTTTTGAGTTGAAGTATACTAAAAAAACAGGGAATTGCAATTGAGTAATAAACCACAATTTTAATCACATATGAAAAGAGCTGTTGAATTCGTCAACAGCTTTTTTTGTTTTAACTAAATATATATAGGTCATAATGACTTTCTGCTTGAATAAGGCTGGCTAATCTATTCTCCTGTAAAATTTCATACAAAGATCTTATGCTGATGCACCTTAAATTTTATGAACTCCCACAGGAGCTGCCGCAGGAACTGGAAGAGCAGCTGGAGCCTGAACAAGAGTGGTTTGATCTGCAGGAGCTTTGATCCTGGTGATTCTTGTCATGTTTATCACTGGAGTAGGTTACAGTGCAGGAAGACCATCCCGAACATTTGCTTCGTACCATTTCTTTCTCGATTTCCTGATTTTCAATTCCATAGTAGGAAGTAAATAACATCGTTTGGAGCATAAGTGGATCGGTACTTGAATTCTTTGTCAGGTTTATTTTGTAATTAGACGGTTCAAGATTCTTTATAGCATAAATGTCATTTTTCATTTTTGAGATTAAAAGCTCCACAGCCGCTTCAGCTTCTTTATTTTTAGGTTTGAAGCGTGTTGTTAAAAGGTCAGACATTGTGCTTGTTTCGATATCCAGCAGTATAGCCTGATCTAAGTGGAATTTAAAAGGACCATAAATGATTTCAGTGTTTGGCGACCATTCAAAAAGGTTTGTGTAAATCCATTCAAACCACGCTCTGTCCGCGTTATTTTTTGCATAGAATTCTTCAGAGGAGGAATCTTTAGAAACATTAGGCTGATGATGTATATACTCCCCGGCAAAGTCATTACTGAACGTTTCATAGTTTTTAGTAAACATCAGCATCTCATGCCAGATTTCATCTACAGAATCATTATACATAGGCACATTCTTCAGCAGGGATGACATCATAAAAAACCGTTTCAATTCAAGCTCATACCAATCATAATCTGCTGAAGTAACTTTTCCCTCTTCCAGAACCCGGAGTTTTACGTGATCAGCATATTCTTCGTTCCAGGCTTTCTCCAATTTTTCTGCCAGCGGTTCAAGCCCCAGATTTGGTTTTACTCCAAGATTATCAGGAATCATAATAGATTTTAAACGGTTTCTATCAACAGGAAACCACCGTTTACTATACACAGCGGCTAAAAAGATCCCAGCTAAAACGATGACACCAGCTAAAACCTCTTCCATGCAGAATCCCCCTTTTTTCGTCAAATATCTATTCATTTACATTCTATATGTAACCATGCTATATCCTTCATTTATGAATAATAATTTCCATTTTGAAGAAATTAAAGAAAAACTGGTAGAGGAAATGGTGATGACTGTGAGCGATTTAGTTATTGCGAGAGCCATGTTCGGCACAACAATGGCTTTTCATATTATTTTTGCCACCCTTGGAATCGGCATCCCTTTTATGATTTTGATTTCAGAGCTGCTGTTTTTAAAAACAAAGGATCAGGATTTTTCCATTATGGCTAAAAGATGGACGAAGGCAAAGGGGGTACTTCTCGGGATCGCTATCCCCTCCGGAACTATTGCCGGTGTCTCTCTTTCCTTGCTTTGGCCTGGATTTATGGAAGTCATAGGCCGTGTTATGGCATTGCCTTTTCAGATTGAAATTTATGCTTTCTTTATTGAAGCGTTGTTTCTTTCCATTTATGTATATGCATATGATCGGATTTCCGCGAAAGCGAGGATCATATCTCTGACGCTGGTAACATTCGGGGCACTGGCTTCCGGTGTATTAATATCAAATGTCCATGCATTTGAAAGTACTCCGGCTGGTTTCAGGGTTGAAAACGGCCATATTGTGGATGTTGATCCATGGGCTGCTTTCTTTAATCCAAGTTTCTATGTGACCGCAGGGCATGTTGCACTGACAGCCCTCATGACTGGCGCTTTTGTTATGGGAGCTACAGCTGCTTATAAGATGCTAAGGAATTCGCCTGGGAGCAGGTCTTACAAATTTCATTCCAAAGCTCTGGTCATGAGCCTGGTAACAGGAGGGATCATCGCCTTACTAAGCTCTCTAAACGGGCATGCTTCCGCTCAGCATCTTCATGAATATCAGCCGGAAAAGCTGGCAGCAGCGGAAGGTCTGTTTGAAACGCAGTCACATGCACCGCTGTTAATCGGAGGTACGGTAGATCCGGACACACAGGAAGTCAAATGGGGCATTGAAATCCCATGGGCTTTAAGTTTTCTGGCTGGAAATAGCTTTGATACTGTGGTACGGGGATTAAATGAATTTCCGAGAGAGCACTGGCCGCCTCTTTTTGTTCATACGATGTTCAACGGCATGGTAGGGATAGGAATGTATACACTCCTGATCGCCGTATTAGGTGTATTCTGGATCAAATTTCTTAAAAAAGAGGCAGTCCCTAAATGGCTCTTATGGGCAGTAACACTATCTGGCCCCCTTTCCGTACTTGCTATTGAATTCGGATGGATCCTCGCCTGCACAGGAAGGCAGCCATGGACCATCTATCATGTGCTCAGTACGGCTGACTCAGTGACAAGCCAGACTAATTTAGGAACCTTGTATATGCTTTTCGTATTGGTGTACTTGCTCCTGGGTGTAGCTGTTATTGCAGTACTTTATTATTATTTCAAAAGGCATCCGCTGATGAACGATCTTTCCAATCAGACGGATGGAGATGATAAAAATTATACGGTTCATTAAGGGGGGGCAAAAATGACAGGATTAACATTAACTGATGAAATATTAGCCATTACATTAATCTGGGGCTTTGTTTTTATATATGCTGTTATGGGATCCATGGATTTTGGTGCCGGGTTTTGGTCCATGATTTACATCAACCGCAAAAAGACAAATGCAACCAACATTGCAAACCGCTATTTATCACCAACATGGGAGGTATCCAATGTATTTATTGTCGCATTAGTGGTTGCCATCTACAGCATGTTTCCACGCGCTGCCTATTCTCTTGGGACCATTCTGCTAGTACCAGGCAGCCTAATTTTATTGCTGCTGGCCATTCGAAGTGCGTTCCTTGTATTTTCGCACACTGCTGAAAAATATAAACGGCATTTGGTATATGTATCCGGAATATCAGGTATTATTATCCCGGCCTTATTGATGGCCGTACTTCCCATTTCGCAGGGGGGATATGTAATTGAAGTGGATGGCAGGGAATCTTTGTCTTTGGCCAGATTGTTTACGAGTCCGAATGTGTATGCATTTATGGCTTTCGCGATAAGCAGTTCATTGTTTCTATCATCTCTCCTGCTTGCTGACTATTCTAAAACCTCGGATGACATGAGGGCATATGATGTATATAAACGGGATGCTATCATTACTGGTCCGCTGTCATTAATAAGTGCATTTTTTATAATGTTTACCCTGGAAAGGGAAGCAAGCTGGATTTTTAGTGAAATGATGAAAAATGTCCCGCTCTTAATTGCATCTGCGATATGTTTTTTATTAGCCGGTATAGCCTTAATCATTCCGGGTAAGAAAGGGACACGCGGCATTCCACGGGTAGCTGTTGTTATAGCCATCGTTCAATATCTGCTGGCAAGCTATGTATATGGCCAGGCTCATTTACCATACATTGTATACCCGAATGTGACCATTCAATCAGGATTTACGGATCCCAATTCATTCCGGGCGGTTTTCATTGTATATGTAGTCGGTTTCGCCATTCTTTTCCCGGGCTTTTATTACTTCTGGAGCCTGTTTATGAAAAACAAAAGCCTGCAGCAAAGCGAGGAGTAGCACCCCAATTCTTATTGGCGGTGCTTTTTGCTGTTCAAGGATCATTTATCATATAAAATAGACATAAGGCCAGGCTTCGCCATCTAAAGCGGCTGTAGATTAAATAAAGGGGAAAAAGACTGATGCGTGAGAAAATAGTACTTGCTTTCTCATCTGGTAAAGATTCTGCTTTTCTGCTTCATGAACTGCAAATGGGAACACAATATGAAGTGGTTTCTCTCGTAACTACCTGTACAAATGATGGAAAATCAACCAGCCATCATATTAATGAGCGTTTAATAGAAAAACAAGCCAATCAGATCGGCCTGCCGCTTTATAAAATCAAAATGGATTTGTTTAATGCAGAAGAATTTGAAAATGGTTTAATAACCGCTATGAATTATTTTAAAGAAACATATGGTGTGACGAAAATAGCATATGGAGACTTATTTTTAGAAGACGTTAAGATCTATAAGGAAAAACTATTAGAAAAGTTCGGCTTTCAACTGCTTGTTCCATTATGGGGTAGAAATACTTCAGAATTTGTGAACACTTTAGTCGATGAAGGTTGGAAAGCGGTCATTGCTGCCATTGATTCTGAAAAGCTCTCGCTTGATTATCTTGGGAAGATACTGACAAAAGAGCTTATGAATAGCTTTCCAGAGGGTATAGATGCATGCGGTGAGAATGGTGAATATCATACGTTTGTTTATGATGGCCCCATCTTCAGCAGTCCAATTTCATTCAGCCTTCAATTACCCGAAAAAACAGCAGACCGATGGGTTTTTGCGGACGTTCGCCTATAAAAGTGAAGGGGACACTCAAACCCTGCATTATGAACAGAAAGGGAGTCTAATAAGTGGTACAGCATGATTTTACTTCTGGAAATTTATTCAAGAAGCTGATTGTTTTTTCTACTCCTATATTATTAGCAAACTTACTGCAGACCTCTTATCAATTTATTGATAGTTTGTGGGTTGGGAACTTAATTGGGTCAAGCGCTCTCGGGGCCGTATCAGTTTCAAGCACGGTCATTTTTACTATCTTATCCTTTATAATCGGAATAAACAATGCTGCTCTCACGATATTATCGCAAGCAAAGGGCAGGGATAATGAGGAAGGGTTGAAGAGATATCTAAATGGCTTTGTGGTTATTTTATTTTCTTTATCATTAGTCCTTGGTGCAGCTGGTTTTCTGCTCTCTGAATTCATCTTAAAACTGATGGGGACTCCAGCAGAGGTGATTCCACAGGCCGTATCATATCTTCAGATTAACTTAATAGGTATCGTCTTCTTATTTGGCTACAACTTTATTGGAACCATACTAAGGGCAATGGGGAATAGTAAGGCTCCATTAAGATTCATATTAATGGCTGTGATCTTGAATACAGTGCTCGATCCTATTTTTATATCTGTTTTCGATTTAGGGATCGAAGGGGCTGCGTATGCAACAATTCTTTCACAGGGTTTTTCTTTTTTTTATGGACTTATATATATAATAAGGCAGAAAATCATGCCGCTCTCTTTACCGAAAATCCCTGGCAAAGAAGAAACCTTTATGATCCTGAAGCTTGGGATTCCTTCTGGACTTCAGATGAGTGTGATCTCAGCCGGCTTGATGGCCATTATGAGTGTGGTCACTTCCTATGGCAATTCAGTTGTAGCTGGCTTTGGAGCAGCTCAAAGACTTGATAGTATTCTCATGCTTCCCGCACATGCACTGGGAACGGCGGTCAATAGTATGGCCGGGCAGAACATTGGGAAAAGCAGATGGGACAGAGTTCATAAAATATCCTTATATGCTGTAATCTATAACCTGCTGATCATGCTTTCTATAGCACTGTTTGTCTTTTTATTCGCTGAATGGGGAATAAGACTGTTTATCGAAGACAAAGAAGCCGTCGCATTTGGGACTCAATATTTAAAGATTATTTGTTTTTTTTATCCGTTCCTGGGGATTAATTTTATATTAAACGGAGTGGTACGGGCATCCGGAGCCATGATGGCAGTTCTTGTATTAAATATCATATCCTTCTGGGTCTTAAGATTTCCGTTAACTTACCTTTGTTCCAATCTCTTTGGATCCTCAGGAATCGGTATTGGGATGGGAGCCAGCTTTTTCATCAGCAGTATATTTGCCGTTTTATATTATCGGTATGGAACATGGAAAGAGAAAAAGATTTTTTAGCCAATGAGATAAAATTATTTAACTCAGTTCTTTTGCCTTCAAACATTGTTAAAACATAAGACCAAATCATATCATGGTTTGGTCTTATCTTTATGGATCTATTTTTATTATGACAATCGATTTCTAGCGGACTAAAAAAGTACAGGGCAAAAAATATCATTTTACTAACTATTTTGGCCAGTTATTAGAAAATTTAATGCTGGGGAGAAGGTTTTAGCTGCAAGAAAAATGATAAAAGCGACCTTTACTACCAGATTAGAAGCTCCAGGTTTAGCTTATGATTAAGTTTTAGTTTTTTATGCTTTAGTTTTAGTTTTTTATGCTTTAGTTTTAGAATTTTATGCTTTAGTTTCGGAGTTTTATGCTTAAGAGTAATGGTTTCATGCTGATTTTACTCGGCTTATACTTAGCTATCAAGGTGTATGCGGATTCCTTGTATTTATGCTTAGCTTCCGTTATCTAAGCTTCCGCGGCTCTGCACTACGGTTTTCTTTCTTCACTCTCCGCCGCCAGAAGCAGCAGCCGCTGAAACACTAACCATGGCTGCAGTCATGGCTGCCTGCTGCGCCTGGATGATTGTCTCTATTGCTGTAAATATTCCAGTATCTATAATTTCTGCATTTTGTATTTTGTTACTCATGATAAGGTGAACAGCCATCATAAAATTTTCTGTTTTATACCATTTGAACACTTTTTCTGAATTGAGGGAATTTGTAAGCTCTACAATTGAAATTATTTCTTCATTAGGATTATCCAACAGTGAAAGCAAACCTATTGCAGGGTACGTACTGTTCTTAGGCTTAATTCCATTATCCTTAAATGCTTGATATATCTCCATGCACCTGTCAGCTAGCACCTTGTTTTCCGTGTTTTGTTCCAAAGTCAGAATATGGCTCAAGAATTGAAGCTGATCACTTTTGGCAAATGGACCAGCAGAAAGCTGCCTATAAAAATATTCCATTCTTCCTATCAGATCTTCTATTGGTCCTTCATTTTGAGCAAGAAGGATGGCGAGAGGATAATCAGAGACAGATGTTAAAAAGTAATGTTCCTTTTTCATAGCTTTATAGAGGGATAGAGCTTTCTCAATAAGATCTTCTTCAATTATGCTTGCATCGGTTCTGGATAAAACGCAAAAGGCCGAAAGATAAGTAAAGGTTCCTCGGGAAAATCCTTTTTCAACCATCCGGTTATAAATCCTAAGTAATTCAGCAAATTTCTCTTCAGGATTTTCATACCTGACGAGAAGCATGGCAGCCAGATTGTAACGTACAAACGATTTTAAGGCTGAGAATGCTCCTACACTGTCTTTAATAACTGAACTTAATGAGATCAGCTTTTTAACGTTTAAAGATTTGCTGTTTACAACATACATGGCAGAGATCATCATTAAACTCCGCGAGTCCGATACCCTCCATCTTAATTCGCTTTTCAGCTGCAAAAAAATATCCCGGTATACTTCTGCGTCTTTATTAGGTAACCAAGAAGACATTTAATCACTCCCAATAGAATCTTTCTTTTCTATACGATGTAGAAAGTAAAAAGGTTTCCATTACGAAACCGATTATGGAATCTCCGTCTAAAGTTGTAGAAAGATTTCATTCTATCTTCCGACGAGGTTTCTATTTATTTTCAATAATATAAAACTAAGAAAACAATCTAAAGGAGAGTTAAAAATGGGAAAACATAAAGATCGAATTGTGATGATTACAGGTGCTTCAAAGGGACTCGGGAAAGCATTAGCTCTTGAATTTGCAAGGCAGGGTGCCCATCTTGCTATTTGTGCAAGACACGAACAAGAATTGGTAAAAGTAAAAGCTGAAGCGGAGCAAAATGGAGTAAAAGTGCTGGCTGTATCAGCGGACGTTTCCGTGCCAAGAGACGTAGAGCGGTTCACGGCTGTTGCCGAGGACCACTTTGGGAGAATTGATGTATTAATTAACAACGCCTCAACCCTTGGTCCAAGCCCAATCCCAAATCTGCTTGATTACCCGGAAGATGATTATGCAGAAGTTCTTCGAGTGAATGCAGTTTCGCCCTTTCTTGTCACTAAAAGGGTTCTGCCGGGAATGCTGCAAAGAAATTATGGTTCGATTATTAATGTTACCTCAGAGGCCGGACATACGGGATACGCAGGATGGGGGGCTTATGGCATTTCTAAATTCGCCGTTGAAGGGCTGACTGAGACCTGGGCGGAAGAATTAAGCCGGACTGGAGTAAGGATCAACATGGTGGATCCAGGGGAAATGAATACAGAAATGCATGACCTGGCGGTGCCCGATTGTGATTACGAACTGGCTGACCCGAAAGAAGTTGTCCCGGTATTTTTATATCTTGCGTCAGAAGATGCTCTGTTGATAAATGGCATTCGCTTCCAGGCACAGGAGTTTAGGGAGGAGGAATTAATATGATACCTGAACAACATATAAACTTTCATGTGCCGCAGGAATTAAACGCTTCTGTTCCGCCGGAGAGAAGAGGTGTAAAACGAGATCATGTAAAAATGATGGTGTTAGACCGAAAAACTGGTAAGAATACACATGATCAATTTTATAATTTAGACCAGCATTTAAACCCCGGTGACTTGATAGTATTAAATAACAGCAGAACCATACCAGCTGTTTTGTCAGCATCTTTAAAGAGAAGTTTTCTTACAGTTGATCCAAAAGTCGAGATCAGGCTTGCCCATCGGAAAGGGGACAATATATGGGATGTGCTGATTGTATCTGAAAAAGCAAAAACAGGGGATATTCTTTATTTTTCCGATTATCTGCAGGCAGTCATTATGCCAATAGATATCAATAAACCGCTGCAGACCATCGTGTTTCCTCAAAATGGCCATGAACTGCTTAATAGTATCTATAAGCTCGGAGAACCGGTGAGGTATGAATATATTCATACTCCCTGGAATTTAGATTATTATCAGACTGTTTATGCCTCATATCCCGGCTCGATTGAAATGCCGTCCGCAGGAAGAGCTTTCACCTGGGAGTTATTATTTAAATTGCAGAAAAAAGGAATCCGGATAGCTTATTTACAGCTGCACACTGGCCTTAGTTATTTTTTAGATGATAAGTGGACGATGAATCCATCTGAAAATCAAGAAGAATACGAAATACCAGAATCAACGATGCAGTCTTTTCTGCAGACGAAGGCAGAAGGAGGAAGAGTGATTGCTGTTGGTACGACAGTAGTCAGGGCTCTGGAAACAGCTGTCTTCAATCAGAACTTAAAAGGGTGGACAAATCTATACATCCATTCTGATTATAAGCTTAAAGCTGCCGACGGCATTATTACTGGTCTCCACGAGCCTGAAGCAAGCCATTTAGATATGCTGTCAGCCTTTGTCAACCCCCGCTGCCTAATTAGATCCTATAAGGATGCCATCTTGAAAAATTACTTATGGCATGAATTTGGCGATATGAATCTGATTATTTAGGAGAACTGTCAAATGAATGTCCATCATATAGGAATAGAGACTGCAAACCCACAGGCATCCGTGGCTTTTTACAAGACTCTCCTGAATTTTAAAGAGGTGCTTCGATTAGTGTTTATGGAAGAAACCTTAATCTTCCTTTCGAATGGAAGCCAATGTATTGAACTGATTGGTACGGATGACCATCCTAGGCAGGGCTCCATCCATATTTGTTTTCAAAACTGATGATTTTGTAGGTCTGCTTGAGCGGATAAGGTTATACCAAATACCTCTCTTAGAGGGACCCTGCACACTTGATAACGGCTGGAAAACGGTGTTTGTGCAGGGAGCAGGCGGGTTAGTTATCGAATTTTTAGAAGAAAAGTAAAACCCATTCGAAAAAGAAAAGCCAGAAACCTAGTTCATATCAGGTTCTGGCTTTTTTCTTTTGAAAGGCTCTAAATATATACCTTAATAATGGAGGGATAATGAAGTAGATAAAAAAGATACGAAAAACCTGGTAACCCGTAACTACGGATAAGTCTGCGCGTACTTCATGTGCGATTATGCCCATCTGGTCCATTCCTCCGGGTGCAACACTTAAATAACTCGTGGCTGGACTAAAATCGTGCAAAAATATGAGCAGCAGGCTTAAACCGAGAGAACCTGCGATCAAGATCAATCCGCTAAGGATACTGATGAAAGTGATCTGAACTTTTTTTTCAAGCATTTGCGGTTTTAGCAGCAGACCTACATATGCACCAATCATAAACTGAGAAAGATTAAGCAGAGTACCTGGAACCGCTATCCCTTTAAATCCTATAAGTATCAAGGCAGCAGTGCCTGCCATTGGGCCTAAAAGGAATGGGGTTGGAAGCTTTGCTTTTTTGCCAAGAAAAGCACAGAGAATTGAAACAGCAGCAAATATTATGACATGAGAGGGTGCAAGGCTGTTTGGCGGGATTGTATTTTGAAATAATGGATTAGTATGTCCGCTAAACAAAGGGCTGAAAATCAACAGAGGCACAATGGAAATAATCAGAATCAGCCTTGATACTTGAAAAAAAGCAACAATTGTAATATTGATCCCTTTCATTTCTTCTGCAAAGGCTATCATTTGTGAAAGTCCGCCGGGAATGCTGCCAATTAAAATGGTAGGATAATCAATTCCAGTCAGCTTCGAAATGGAAAAAGCCGTTAATCCGCAGAAGGCTATAAGCAGGATTGTAGTCAGGAACATGGATGGCAGCTTGTGGCTGATTTGTATAACGGCTTCACGGGAAAAAGACAGACCCAATAAATATCCCACCACGATTAAGCCTGTATCTCGAATATAATCGGGCCAAAATACTTTTATTTTTTGAAATCTTGAGCCAATCAATACAGCTGCCATTGGTCCTAAAAGCCAGGGAATAGGAAGAGAAATCAAGGAAAACAAAATTCCTCCAGCTAAGGCGATAACCAGGGTGTATAAAAAACGATATATGTAATTCTCTGTTGCAAATTGTATATTCCGCATGAAAACCCTTCTATCTTCGAGAATAAAACTTGATTCAAAGTAAAGATAGACTTTAAGAACCCATTTTTCAAATATTATTGTCTGAAATCGCCACTTTTCTTTCAGAAACTAATCTCACTATGATAAAATGGAACTTGTTAAATTTTGAAAATTGAAAAAAAGAGGAGTCATACATGACCAGCAGTATCAATCATAGAAACTTAAGCGGAAAAGTTGCCATTGTCACTGGGGCAAGCCGGTTAAAAGGTATTGGAGCCGCTATTTGCCTGGAGCTTGCAAAAGAGGGAGCAGATATCTTTTTTACATATTGGACGAAATATGATAGTTTCTTCCCATGGAAAGGGCTTGAAGACGAGCCTGCCAGGTTAGCAGAGCAATTGGAAAAGCAGGGCATCAAATGTTACAGGCAGGAACTAGATCTTACTGACCCATTGTCTCCCATAAAACTCTTAGATGAAGTACAAAACCAACTTGGAAATCCACATATATTAGTAAATAATGCGTGCTACTCAAACAGCGACAGCTACGAAACTCTTTCACACTCAACTCTTGATTCACACTACCAAATGAATGTCCGGGCTACCACATTGCTATCTCTGGAATTTATCAAACGATTTAAGAATACGAGTAGCGGCAGAATTATTAATCTATCATCTGGACAGTCATTAGGTCCCATGACGGATGAGCTCTCTTATGCTATTACAAAAGGAGCAGTAGAAACCCTGACTTATACTCTCGCAGCAGCAGTAGCACATAAAGGCATTACTGTAAACGCCATAAATCCTGGGCCAACGGATACAGGCTGGATGAATGCAGAAGATAAGAAACACCTATCATCCCGATTTCCTATGGGCAGGCTTGGCGAACCAAAGGATGCAGCCAACCTCATATCTTTTTTAGCCAGTGATGAAGCCGAATGGATTACCGGACAAATTATCCACTCTGAGGGCGGGTTTAAGCGATAAAAGATTATTCTGGACTAGTCAAGCAAGCTGCAGGTTCCTGGAAAAAGGCTGGGTGAATTTTTAATAAACTGCCATTTGAGTTTAGGCATGAAGGGGATAGTAAATGAATACATCAACTGCTCTGTTGATCAAGGAAACGGCCCTTGAACACTTTGCACTAAAAGGCTTTGAGTCGACTAGCATGAGGGAAATAGCTAAGGATATCGGCCTGACCATGTCGATGTTAGAATCCTATTATTCAAACAAGGCAGATATATTTCTATCGGTCTTTGATTTCCTTGCAAAATTTTATACCAATTTTCTGGAAGAAATAATAGTGAAAACAAAGGGGCTTCCATTAAAAGAAAGAGTTTGTGAAATTACGCTGGCAGTTACAGGGAATGCATGTAACCACCGGACGGCCTGTCTTTTTTGGAAAAGAATTATTTTCTTTCCTCCTGAAACGATCAAAAGTGAACTTACACAAAAATTCCAAGAGATGTTACATTGCATTTTGCAAGCTCTAACGTCTGTATTTAAAGATGCTGTAAACAATAACGAAATAAAGGATGAGGATCCTTCACTTTTAGCATCCAGCTTATTTGACATTATCAATGGACTAAATATTAGATTGTATATGAACAATAAAGTGCCCTATGAAAGAGAAGCGCGGTTCCTATGTTCAGCTTTCTGTAGAGAAATATCTAGATAACGAGTCTAAAACTTCCCTCCGGAAGTTTTTTGTTTTTTCTGAAAATGTATTTGTAAATGAATAATTTATTATTATATAATTTTTGTGTAAACCTTTTATTAAATAGGTTTACATATTTAGGAGGGATACAAATGAACTGGACTGAATTAGCCGACAAAGTAGTAAGTGGATATTATGTAAGTAAAACAGAAGCAAAACACATTTTGCAGATACCTGATGAAGATATTTTAGCCCTGGTAAATGGGGCCTACAGAATCAGGAAGCACTTTTACGGAAAAAAAGTGAAATTAAATTTGATCGTGAATGCAAAAAGCGGGCTATGCCCGGAAAATTGCGGATACTGCTCCCAGTCAATCAATTCCAAGGCAGTTATTGAAAAATATCCGCTGATTAGCAAACAAACAATCGTTGAAGGGGCGAAGGAAGCAAAGAAGAATAAAATTGGTACATACTGCATAGTTCTCAGCGGAAGAAAGCCGACCAATAAGGAAGTGGATACAGTCATTTCGGCCGTGGAGGAGATTAAAAGAGACGTTGATTCGATCAAAATATGTGCATGCATGGGGCTGGTTAATGAAGAGCAGGCTGTGCGATTAAAAGAATCAGGCGTCGACCGTTTTAACCACAATATCAATACAAGTGCGAAACATCACTCGAACATTACAACAACACACGATTATGATGAGAGAATACAAACGATAGAAGCGGTAAAAAATTCAGGAATGTCCCCTTGCTCAGGCGTAATCTGCGGGATGGGTGAGACTGAGGATGATATTGTAGAGATGGCCTTTGCACTCAAAGAACTGGATGCAGACTCCATCCCTGTTAATTTTCTGCATCCGATCAAAGGAACAAAGCTTGAAGCTCTTGATGAATTGAATCCATTAAAATGCCTGAAAATACTAGCCTTATTCCGCTTTGTGAATCCTACAAAAGAAATCCGCATTTCAGGCGGCCGTGAATATAATCTTAAATCATTGCAAAATCTTGGACTCTTTATCGCGAACTCTATCTTTGTTGGAGATTACCTAACAACACGCGGACAAGCAGGAGAAGAAGATTACCAGCTCATCCGGGATCTTGGCTTTGAAATTGAGGAAAATGCATTCGAAACAGAGAGCCAGCAATTTATGACGGGTGAGCCGGTTTAATAGGTCCGGGAATAATTAATAAATCTATATTAATGCAGCTGTTGTGGCTGTTAAACCCGAAGAGAAGTCTAGGGATTAGCATGTGAAGAAAAGTACGATTCGTGCGAATGGCATAACACCCAGAGATACAGATGAATAAAGCGGAAATCAGCATAACATCAAGGAGATACAGAGGGTTTATTTGAAATCAGCCTATCAACCAAAAGATTAGCATGAGATAGTAATGCTAAGCGTAGTTATAGTTAAATCAGCATAGATCTCTGAAACTTAAGCATAAAACTTCAAAACTTAATCATAAAACTCTTAAACTTAAGCATAAATCTCAAAAACAAAAGCATAAAACCCAGCTCTTGAAGGTCTAAGCTCTATATACTTATGAAAATTTACCAGAATAGTCCATTTTTGCCTCTTGAATTACTTAAACTATTAAAATTACTTAGAAAACTGAAAGAAAAACACTGTTTTTAGAGGACTACTGTCTAGTCCGCTATTCATCTATGGTAATAGAGGGAGTCCTGAAACATGGATCATTGAATTGGACAATATTTTTACAAGTTACTGTGTTCTGATTAGCGCACCAAAAACATTATGACTCAGAAAGGAACCATTTGACTTGATAAGAGGCTGATCTTTGACTTAATAAAAATCCAGAGCAGAAGCCGGCAGTTTGTTCATCTCCACAGTTAATTAGGAGTGGCAATTTCGGGCAGTATGAAGAACTAAAATACAGGCTGGCGAAGGAATTTCTGATTAATAGAGAAGAAGCGAATGAGCCATTAATTTGTTCTATGATTAAATAAGCGGATGCCTGGAGCCAGAACACAGGCTGGTTCGCCGTAGAATCAGACAAATAAAAATAAAAGAGCCGGAACAATAAAACCGGCTCTTCTATCATTATTTTGTTATATTCATATTTTTGATGGCTTCGAGAATGGCCGGGTTTTCTAGTGACGTTATATCTCCAGCATTCTGGTTTAAATAGGCGGCCCGGATCACGCGCCGCATGACTTTACCGTTGCGGGTTTTAGGCAGTTCATCGACAAAATAGATTTCTTTTGGAAGAAGAGCCTTGCCAAGATGCTTTCCGACTAGTTTCAAAAGCTCTTGCTTTAATTCGGCGGAATCATAGGCAGAGGTGTTTAAGACAGCAAAACAGATGGCTGATTCTCCTTTTACTTCATCAGGTATTCCGATGGCTGCGGCTTCCATGACCAAAGGATGTTCTACTAATGCGGATTCCAGCTCGGCTGGTCCAAGCCGTTTTCCTGCAACATTCAGAATATCATCGGAGCGTCCGGTGATGGTCCAAAAGCCATCAGAGTCCTGGATGACCCAATCGCCATGAACCCATGTATCTCCCCATCTGCTCCAGTATGTTTGCTCATAGCGTTCATTTTCTTTCCAGAATCCATTTGTCATCCCTACCCATGGCTGAAGAATAACCAGTTCGCCGACTTCATTCAACACAGAATTTTGTTCACTGTCATAAACATGAACATCCATGCCTGGTATCGGCGAGTTAAAGGTAATAGGGGATATTGGCTTTAAGAGGACGTTGCCCAATATTCCTCCCGATATTTCTGTTCCGCCAGAATAGTTGATGATCGGCACCTTTTTTTTGCAAACGTTATCAAAAAGCCACATCCAAGGTTCTGGATTCCAGGGTTCTCCTGTGGAACCTATTGCCTTTAAGCTTGATAGATCGTGTTTATCTATCCATTCTGTTCCGTGTCTCATCAGGCTTCTGATCAGAGTAGGCGATATCCCCAGATGGGTGACATTGTGTTTGTCAACTAAATCCCAGATACGATCAGGATTAGGAAAGTCGGGAGTTCCTTCAAACATGACAATGGATGCACCGTTCACTAGTCCTCCAAAAACGAGGAATGGCCCCATCATCCATCCCATATCTGTTACCCAGAATAGGGTATCCCCCTTACAAACGTCCATACAAACACCGGCATCAAAGGCTGCTTTAATCGGAAATCCGGAATGATTATGTACAGCACCCTTTGGCTTTCCGGTCGTTCCTGAAGTATAAATCAGCATCACTGGTTCATCTGCATCTGTTTCTCTTGTTTTTATGGAAGCAGAAGGCTGCTTTAGTTCAGACCAGTCTACATCTTTATCGCTATTCCAGGGAACATTGGCATCTGTTCTTTTTACAACAATTACTTTTTCAATAGAAGGAGACAAATGGACGGCACGGTCAGCTTCTTCCTTCATGGATATGACTTTTCCTCGGCGGTAAAATCCATCAGCTGTTATTAATACCTTTGCTCCGGCAGCGTTTATCCTGGTTGCCACTGCTTCTGCTCCGTATCCTGAAAAGGCAGGGGAGAAGATAGCCCCAATCTTTGCAATGGCAAACATGGCAATAACGGTCTCAGGGATCATTGGCATATAAAGGGTTACAACATCACCTGGCTGGATGCCTTTTGCTGCTAATCCTGCAGCAATGATGTCAATTTCTTTACTGAGTTCTTCAAAGGTATATTTCTTAATCTCGCCATTATCACCTTCCCAAATAATGGCCACCTGGCTGCGCATAGATGAATCAGCGGCCCACTTTTCAACAGCGTTATGGACAATATTCATTTTTCCATTCATGAACCATTTCGGATATTTCAGCCCGCTGCTTAAATCGAGAGTTTTTTTATAAGGCTTATACCATTTGATCTCCAGTTCTTTTACAGCTTCTTCCCAAAACCAGGCGATATCATCTATAGACTGAAGAAAGAAAGCATCGTAATCCTCAAAACCAAGTTTCTCCATCCATTTGTACATTCTTGTGCTCTTTTTGAACTCTTCGCTTGGAAACCATACAGGTGACTGTGACATAAAAACCTCCCAAAGTAGAAAATAGATAAAATTCTGAATATACTATTTTATTATAATGGAGGAACCTGGCTTTGGAAACAAAATCCTCTAGCATGCATCCGCAGCACCATGCAAGCTGTAGAAATGTATGGAAAAAAGGGGTAAAATAATAGCCGGGGCAAACTTGTTTCTTCGGATGATCCACAAATCTCAATGCAGGCGGGGAGTTTATGAAATTACTCAAAAAACCCAAAGTGCTTTTAGCTGTAAAAATTTTAATACCTCTGTTGGTTTTTACGCTTGTTTTATATGAAAGCGGAAGTTTTTTTAAAGCAATTGATTTTGGTCTGCTAAAAGCTCATCTGTTTGAAATAGGAATAAGCAAGTTCGCCATCATTTTATCTTTGGGAATGATAGCCGTTCTCCCGATGAGCTTCTTCGATCTTATTCTTATGAAGCTTCTTGGCAGGAAGATGTCTAAAAAGAGACTGCTGACTTATTCATTTATATCTAATTCCTATTCCAATTTTCTCGGATTTGGCGGCTTGACTGGAGCAGCCTTAAGAGTCTATTTCTATAAAACAAAAGAGTATAGCCGGACGAAAGTGATTAAGGCCATTACTAAGATTTCTATATTTTATTTAACTGGTTTATCGTTGTTAAGCTGGCTGATTCTGTTTGGAATCCTTGATTCGCCGCTTGCTAAAACTTATTCCTGGCTGAACATAGGAATCATCGCAATCGGTCTTTTTCTTCCCGGATTGCTTATTTCCCTTTCTATAAAAAAGAGGAATGAGGCAGAAAGTAAAATTCAGCTAAAATATGAAATTCAGTTAGTCCTTGTTTCATTAGCAGAATGGTTTTTTGCCCTATTAACGATGTTTGCTATTGCTAGAATGCTGGATATAAATATATCTTTAATTGCACTGGCGCCCATTTATCTGACATCTGCATGTGCAGGTGTTATTAGCATGATTCCGAGCGGTCTTGGTTCCTTTGATTTAATTTTTCTGCTTGGTTTTGATGCTTATGGGATAAGCAAAGAAAAAGGGCTGCTGCTGCTGCTGTTATACCGCCTCAGCTATAACTTTTTTCCGTGGCTTGTATCAAGTTTTATGATGATCGGTCATGTATGGCACACCGCCAATCAAAGATGGAAAAACATTCCGGCTTATGCTTTAGCCAATATCAGCCACCGATTTCTGACTATATTTGTATTTCTTTCAGGCGTTATTCTGCTTTTATCCGCTGCCTTTCCCAATGCTATTATAACGGTCCATTCACATTTTGAGCTATTTTCTCCGAAGCTGATCAAATTGTCCCATCTCCTTTCAGTTGCTGCGGGCATAGCTTTACTTGCACTGGCTAGAGGAATTCAATATAAAGTGAAATGGGTGTATTATTTATCCATACTGGTTCTTTTATTTGGATCTTTCTTTGCACTTTTAAGAGGATTTGATTATAAAGAAGCAGTTTTTAGTTTGATTGCTGCATTCCTCTTATTTTTAGCAAGAGGGCAATTTTACAGGGTAAACTTTTTTCCTGCCTGGGAAAAAGCCGTTGTGGATATCAGTTTTATTCTATTCTTTATGAGTCTCTATTTTTTTATAGGCTATGTGAATATGCCTGCTTCTCAGCTGCAAGTGCCGCAGCAGCTGGAAGGGTATACGATACAAGATTCAGCGAGTCTTTTTAGAAGCGGAATTTTAGGACTTTTGATCGCTTCTCTCACGCTTGCCGCTGGTAATTGGGTAAGCAGACAAAGTCACTTCCCATTTAAAACGTCTGTGTCTCAAACAGAGAGAATTAAAAAACACTTACTCACGTTTGGGGGAAATGCCTTTTCTCATCTTCTGTTCTTAAATGATAAGTATATATTTTGGAACAAGGAAGGGAATGTCTTGTTTGCTTTTCAGCCCTATGCTGATAAATTAGTGATATTAGGCGACCCTGTGGGGGACAGAAATCATTTCTCTGCTGCAATGGATGAATTTCAGGAAAAGGCTGATCGGGCAGGCCTGGCTCTTGTGTTTTATCAAGTAAGCAGTGATATGCTTCCACTTTTGCACGGCTCTGGATTTGATTTTTTTAAACTTGGTGAAAATGCTTCCGTTCATCTTGATTCCTTTTCACTAACAAATGATAAAATGAAAAACTTTAAGGCAGTTTATCATAAGTTTGAAAAAGAAGGCTTCAGGTTTAGAGTTCTTTTTCCTCCTTATAGCAGGGAGATAATGAATGAAATCAAAGAAGTTTCAGAAAAATGGCTGGACGGCCGGAGAGAAAAAGGATTTTCATACGGTTATTATGACGAGGAATATATGCAGCTTGCTCCGCTGGCAGTTTTAAAAGATACCGATGACAAAATGATTGCTTTTACTGTGTTAATGCCGATGTATGATTTTGGCCAAACCCTATCCGTCGACTTAATGAGGGTGCAGCCTAAATCCCCCAGTGGCACGATGGACTATTTTCTCATTTGTGTTCTGCTGTGGGCAAAAGATCATAAGTACCGTTTTTTTAATCTGGGAATTGATCCTCTTTCAAATAATGGGAAGTCGAAGTATTCTACTACTGGTGAAAAAATTGCTTCACTCATTTATTTATATGGACACTTTTTTTATCCGTTTCAACGTCTCACAAGGTTTAGGGAAAAATACGCAGCAGAGAGGGCACCGAAATTTTTAGCCTTTCACAGAAAGTCGTCCCTTCCTGCGGCCATGTTACAGCTTTCCCTGCTTATATCGAAAAAAGGAAAAAAACCTATGGACAGGGAAGGGAAAAGTGAGAACCAGCAAGAAATATATAACAACAAATAAAATGGCAGGAGATATTCAGTGAAGAAAAATATTATCGTTTTAGATCTCATCTTTTATGTGGCTGTGCCGCTTTTAGTCTGGAATTTTGGAAGAGATTATATGGGAGATTATCTTGCAATGATTTTATCGTCGGTTCCCGGAATCTTGTATAGTCTTTACCGTTTTTATGAGATAAAAAAGATTAACTTTTTTGGTTGTTTTATCTTAATAAACCTGGTTGTGGGCACCTTGATAGATGTGCTTGCCGGATCAGCTATCCAGCTGCTATGGAACAACACGTATTACTTATTTGTCCTGGGCGGGGTCTTTGTACTTTCCATCCTTATAAACAGGCCGATCGCTTTACTTTTTGCACTAGACATCATTGAATTGCAGGGGGCAGATAGAAAAGAAGTGAAACAGCTGTTTTATCAGCCTAAACCTCTTCTTGTGTTTAAACTGATCACCATGGCCTTTGCATTACGAGATATTATCCTTGGCATCGTTAAGATCTGGCTGATTACGGAGTATGGTGTAGAAGCTTTCGATAAAGGAATTTTCCTAAGACAGGTATTCAGCTGGACCGTTACCATTCTTACCGGGTTTGGATTTTATTATGTAACAAAAATTGTTGAAGAAAACAGCGGACAAAAAACGGTTATATGAGAAAATCCGGGCAAGTAGCTTGCCCGGATTTTCTTATTCACTCGCCTGGCAGTTGGCTGAGGCAATATTCAGCGATCAGTTCTTCCTCTTCTTCTTCAAGTTCATAATCCAGATAAGCGTTTGTCACATATTCATATAAATCATATTTTATTATCGAAGATTTTCCTTCATCAACAGAAAAGACAACCCTTATATAAATACCATTTTCCATATAAAGTTCATCATCCTCAGGTACCTCAACCTGAAGGTAAAATTCAAACCTTCGTCCACTCAAAATTCCGAACGGATCTTTAATTTCTTCTGCTTCGTGATTAATAATAGTCAGCATCCATAACAATTCCTTTCTGCGCAGTTTTATCATTTTTATAATCTCTATACCTTCCTTACACATTAAAAAAACAAGCAGGCAGCTTATGTGAAAAAGGACTCGGTGCATCAGATTCTAATAGTATACCTATAAACCTTTTATATCAAAAGAATGTATTCTGTTTTTCTTCCAATGCGTACATATTTGTTCCCTTAAGATGGAAAGACTATAGGAGAATATAACCTAATTGTTTACTAAAAAGACACATTTCTTTTATTTATTTGAAAAGTTATATAGTATGGCATAATACATATTTCGAAGCTAAGGATAAAGGTTAGGTGAACGTATTGGAACCAAAAGTTATTGTGAAGGACGTAACAAAAATATTTGGGAAATCGCCAAAAGCAGCACTTTCCCTGTTAAAGGAGGGACGGTCCAAAAAAGAAATATTAGAGAAGACCGGAAGTTCGGTTGGTGTGAATCACGCAAATCTGGAAATATACCCTGGTGAAATTTTTGTTGTAATGGGGTTGTCAGGAAGTGGAAAGTCAACATTGATCAGAATGCTTAACCGCCTGATTGATCCCACATCAGGTCAGATTCTGATTGATAACCAGGACATCGTAAAATTAAAAAGCAATGAACTCCGTGATGTAAGACGAAAGAAAATCAGCATGGTATTTCAAAACTTCGCATTATTTCCACATCGGACGATTCTTGAAAATACCGAATTTGGTTTAGAAATACAGGATATGCCTGAAAGCGAGCGGCGCCAGAAAGCTAGTGACGCTCTTAAACTTGTAGGCCTTGCCGGCTATGAGGAGCAATATCCCAATCAGCTAAGCGGAGGCATGCAGCAGAGGGTAGGACTGGCAAGGGCACTTGCAAGTGATACGGACATTCTACTTATGGATGAAGCCTTTTCCGCATTAGACCCGCTCATTAGAAAAGGAATGCAGGATGAGCTGCTGGAAATTCAGGAAACGATGAAAAAGACGATTATTTTTATTACCCACGACCTGGATGAGGCTCTTCGAATAGGTGACAGAATAGCTTTAATGAAAGATGGCACCATTATTCAAACGGGTACTCCTGAGGAAATCATGGTTAACCCGGCCAATGAATTTGTTGAACGCTTTGTTGAAGATGTGGATTTATCCAAGGTGCTGACGGCAGCGCATGTTCTTAAACGCGCGGAACGAATCACACCTGACAGGGGTCCCCGGGTTGCCCTTCAAATTATGAAGGATCAGGGATATTCCAGTATTTTCGTTGTGGATAGGCGGCAGACTCTGCTCGGTGCCTTAACTGCAGATCAAGCTTCAAGGGCTGTAAAAGAAAACAAGACAATTGAAGACGTAATGGAAAAAGATATATTAACCGTACAGGAAGATACAATCTTAGCGGATTTGATGGACAAAGCTGCAACCTCCCAAATTCCCTTGGCGGTTATTGATGAACATAACCGGTTAAAGGGTGTTATTATCCGCGGGTCAGTCATTGGTGCACTTGCAGGAAATAAAGAAGACCTGAATGTTAAGGAGGTCTTCTAAATGGGATTCCCCAAAATACCTTTAGCACGCTGGGTTGATGTGTTTGTTGAAAAAATAACGGATATATTTGGCGGTTTTTTTGAAGGAATATCAAATGGTATAGAGTTTGTGATGGAAAGCATTGTTAATGTTCTCAATTACGGTCCGAATTGGGTTCTGATTCTAATCCTTTCGGCCTTAGCTTTTTATATAAGCAGATGGGGATTAGCTTTATTTACACTAATCGGTCTTTTGTTAATTGATAATCTCGGTTATTGGGATGCCACGATAGATTCCCTGGCCCTTGTTCTATCCTCTGTAATTATCACGATTATTATCGGGCTTCCGCTGGGGATCTGGGCTGCCCGCAGTGATACGGCAAGAAGCATTATAACGCCTATTATGGATTTTATGCAGACCATGCCGGCCTTTGTTTATCTGATTCCCGCCATCCTGTTTTTTGGAATCGGGGTTGTGCCTGGAATTATTGCTTCTGTAATCTTTGCAGTTCCACCGACCATCAGGCTTACAAACCTCGGCATAAGGGAAGTTCCAAAAGACCTTATCGAAGCCTCAGATGCCTTTGGCTCAACACCTAGACAAAAATTGTTTAAAGTGCAGCTGCCGATAGCAGCACCGACGATTTTAGCTGGAATCAACCAGAGTATTATGCTGACTCTCTCAATGGTTGTTGTTGCATCCTTAGTAGGAGCTCCGGGACTTGGGGCAGAAGTGTACCGTGCCGTTACACAGGTAAAGGTAGGACAAGGCTTTGAAGCAGGTTTATCCATTGTTATTATCGCCATTATTCTTGACCGTATTTCTCAGAATCTTCGTAAGCCTGCTTACGAATCCAAAGTTTCCAAGAAATATATATACGGGATAGTAGCACTGCTTTTCATCATTCTGTTTATCATTGCTTCGATTGGGAATGCGAAGCCTGCTGAGCAGGCTGATCCAGGGAATATCGGGGCAAAGGTTGATTATAAAATCACCGGGATAGATCCTGGCGCAGGACTAATGCGATTAACGAAGGAAGCTATGGACGAGTATGAGTTAGATGAGTGGACACTAACTGAAGGATCATCTGCTGCGATGATGACAGAGCTGAAAAAGGCATACAAAAAAGAGGAGCCTATAATTATTACAGGCTGGATCCCCCACTGGATGTTCCAAAAATATGATCTTAAATTCCTTGAAGATCCAAAGCATGTTTATGGCAGCGGGGAATATATCAATACACTGACTAGAAAGGGATTCAAGCAAGAAAATCCCGGCGCCTATAAAATTCTAGATCAGTTTTTCTGGACTCCACAGGACATGGGCGAGGTCATGATTGATGTAGAAGAAGGGGAAAAACCTGAAGCGGCTGCAGCCAAATGGATTAAAGGCCATCAGGATAAAGTGAAAAAATGGGTGACTGGTGCACAGCGGGGAACCGGACAAAAGGTTACGCTCACTTATGTTGCCTGGGAATCCGAAGTGGCAAGCAATAATGTTATTGCCCTCGTTCTACAGGAACATGGCTATACGGTCGATCTTAAACAAGTTGAAGCAGGGCCCATGTTTGCAGCTGTAGCAGACGGAAGTGCTGATGCAATGGTTTCAGCCGGCCTCCCGACTACTCATAAAGACTATTATGAAACGTACAAAGCCGGGCTCGAAGATCTGGGTCCGAATCTTAAAGGAACCAAATTAGGATTAACCGTTCCAAAATATATGGAGGATGTTAATTCAATGGAAGATTTACAAAATGATTAATCATAAGAAGCTGCCTTTATAGGCGGCTTTTTGTTTTGAGAGTGAAAGAAATAAATTTGGACATAGGGGTTTTCTGCTTTTAATGTGTATGGTTCTGCTTATAATAATCAGGGTAATAAGTAAGAAACAAATAATCGGGAGTGGAGTTATTTATCCGGGTAATATAGCTGTCACGTGCAGAAAACGAAAAAACGTCTGGAAAGATCCAGACGCGAAACACGTAAGTAATTGGGTGTTAATATCCGCCTTCAAAAGGCGTAAATGGGAAGTTAAACCGCTGTTCGACAGCACGCAGCCTCTGATTAACTCTCTGCAGTCTTCTTGCATTTCTATCAACTCGCTGGTTCAACTGAGCAACCTGCCGTTCCAGTGCATTCACACGTCGTTCTAAGTCTCTTAGAGGCGGCTGTCTTTCAGCATCAAACTGCGGTTCATGATAGTATTGCCCAAAAGATTCGAATTGTGCAGACGCATCAACATATGGCTGAAATTGCTGATAATGCTGCTGAGCCTGCGGATTAAACGGCTGGCCAGAATAATCAAATTGCTGAGGATACGCCTCAAAAGTCTGCGGGTACTGACCATCAAACTGCTGTGGAACCCCTTCAAATTGTCTGAAAGGCTGCTGATAATATTCAACTGGCTGTTGCACAGCACCATTTACCTCATTGGGCGCACCTGCAAATGGCTGTTGAAACGGCTGACCATGGTTTACATTACTCAAACGATTACCTCCCTTATTGGGGGACAGTCCCCATTTCCCGGATTATTACCCACCGGCTACTTTTCTAAAATATGCAGCCATGCTTGGGCGGTTGCACAGATTTTTTTATTTTTTTTGTAAAGCTGCGGGTTCATTCGTTTTCCCGCAAAGGTTTCGGTCATATTTAATTTTTATTCTATAAGAAAGAGGGGGGAGATTTGTAATGAAAGTAATCGTAATATCTGATACGCATATGCCTAGAAAGGGAAAAGCACTCCCCAAAAAACTTACAGAGGAATTAAAACGAGCAGACCTCATTATTCATGGAGGGGACTGGCAGAATCTAGATGTGTATCAAGAGCTGTCTCTATATGGAGAAGTGAAGGGTGTATATGGAAATGTAGATCAAGCAGAGATACGAAATTTATTTCCAGAAAAGCAAGTGATCGAAGCGGGCGGCATAAGGATTGGTTTAGTCCATGGCCATGGCCGGCGCCTGACAACGGAAAAGAGAGCCATTGCTGCTTTCGAGGGAGTGGAGGTGGATTGCATTATTTTCGGTCATTCACATATCCCTGTAAAAAAAATGGTCGGAAAGACTTTACTGTTTAATCCAGGATCTCCTACCGACAAAAGACGGCAGGACATGTACTCATTCGGTATCCTAATGATTCAAAAGGGTAAGATCGATGCCGAGCATATATTCTTTAGTGATAAATCCTTTTAAATTATCAACATATTCACCCATAACCACAAAGCGGTATTTTTCTTTTTAAAAACAAAGCAGCCTGGGATAAGTTCTCCAGACTGCTTTTTTATGTTAAAAGAGGTTATTCATTTTTAATTAAAGAATTAACATACCTGCCAGGCCGCTAATGATACCGAGTATTACAACCGAAGAAGTGATAAATAGCAGTACCTTTAATGGATATGATTTTGCAACCATCAGTAGTGACGGCAGGCTGATAGCAGGCAGTGTAATCAAAAGAGCTGCTGCCGGTCCGGCACCTAATCCAAAACTCATGAAGGTCTGAATGATAGGAATTTCTGCAGCAGTAGGAATAACAAAAAGCATCCCTGCAATGGCAAACAAAATGATTGTCAATAGACTGTTTGCAGCAGCATCACTCATGTTCGGAAACAGCCAGACACGCCCGGCTCCTAGCAAAAGTACGGATAATAAATAGGCAGGCACTACGTAGAGCAGCATAGTCCCCATACTTTTCAGCCAACGGGAAATAAATGAATTCTTATCCGTTTGTTCAGCACTCTCTAATAATTTTTCCATATCTACAGATTCAACATTTTTGACAAACCGATTTGCAAAATAACTTACTCCAAATGTAAGGATTATCCCAAATACGATCCGAAGCAATGTAAATTTCCATGATAGGACGAATGCCATGAAAATGAGCGTTGCCGGGTTAAGGGTAGGATTGCCAAGCCAAAAGGCTAGACTTGCACCAACAGATACATTTTTTTTACGCATGCCTATAGCTATTGGTGCAGCGCAGCAAGTACACATCATGCCGGGCAGTGAAGCAAGTCCTCCAGCTGCTGTGCTCCCAAAAGACGTTTTTCCAAGAACCTTTAACAGCCAGTTGGAAGGAATAAGAACCTGAATCAGAGAGCCGAGAACAACCCCAAGAAGAGCTGCCTTCCATACGGCCATGAAATAGGTTTCAGCATAGCTCCAGGCACTTTCCCACGATGGAGAAGGCATAGTATTGCCCTCGCCTAATATTGAAGGTCCAATAGAATGGGCAGTAGAAGCAAGTATTGCTTTATGAAAATAAGGCCACCATTTTACATAGAACAGTCCCGCTATGGCGATCAATAAAAATATGGCAGCAAATATATATGATTTTTTATTAGGTGTTTTAGTCTGTATAATAGAACTGTTTAACTGAGACATAACAACCTCCTCTAAATAGGTAAAATTAAATTGTACAACAAATTATTTTACCATACATTTAAATAAGTTTATACTATTTTAATCGCAATTTATCAATAAGACATCATTTGTGGTATAATGAAAGGATTGAAAAAGAGATAATAGGATTATTAAATTTTATGGGAAAAGGGAGGGCCTATCATTGTTCCAGGATCTACATGTAGATGACATAATTGCGTTAAAGGATAAAAGACAACTAATACTGGTAGATGTTCGTTCTCCTTCTGAATATAGAGAATCAACTATTCCAGGAAGCATAAACATCCCTTTATTTGATGACAACGAAAGAAAAGAAATAGGTACTATATATAAACAAATCGGTGTAAGTGAGGCTAAAGAAAGAGGATTGGAAATCGTTTCAGCAAAACTTCCAGCGTTTATAAAGCAATTCAGTCTTCTGGAAGGGGATAAGGCTGTATTCTGCTGGCGCGGCGGCATGCGGAGCAAAACCTCTGCCACTGTTCTGGATTTGATGGGCCTTCGTACTTACCGGATACAGGGCGGCTTCCGTTCTTATCGAAAATGGGTACTGAATTCCCTGGAAAACCTTGAGATTAGGCCAGAAGCCTATGTGCTGAACGGATATACAGGCACCGGCAAAACGAAAATTCTGCACCAGCTGAAGAATGAAGGCTATTCCTTCATTGACTTAGAAGGATTAGCAGGCCACAGGGGTTCCATATTTGGACAAATTGGGCTCGAGCCTAAAAATCAAAAAATGTTTGATGCTCTTTTAGTTGAGGAAGTGAGCTCCATGCAAAACTCTCCTTTTGTCCTATTAGAGGCTGAGAGCCGAAGGATTGGTAAAGTGTTCCTTCCTGATTTTGTATTTAATAAAAAGGAACAGGGCAGACAAATTTTCATTGATATGCCAGTCGAAGAACGGGTGAAGCATATTCTAGAGGATTATGAACCCTGGAATCATCAAGAGGAATCTATCCAGGCATTTCAGAAAATAAAAAAACGCATTCATACACCGATTGCAGCCCAGATTGAAAAGGATCTTGAATCAGGCGATTTTGAGTCTGCCATAGCTTTGCTGCTTATTAATTATTATGATCCACGCTATGATTTCACAAAAGAGCATTATCCTAAGGAAAATATTCAGACAATAAAAGCAGAAAATGCAGATCAGGCGCTTGAAGCCTTAAAGGAAATTCTTCCACCTTTAAATCATTCAGTACCTGTTTTCTAAAAACATATGCCGGACGCTCAGCACTTGCTGAGCCGCCTGGCTTTTTTTATTGGACTGCATCATATACAGATTATTTCCTAAGATATATTGTCACAGGGCTTTTCCATTTGTTAGAATTAATCCTGCTATAGAGATAGTCCGAGTGTTTGCACTTAGGAAATTATAAAAAAGGGAGTTATCTATTTTGACGGCAAAAGAAAGTAAAATTGGTTTAGTAATGGCAGGGCTGCTCTTGTCCATTTTAATGGCATCTATGGATAACACCATTGTAGCAACCGCCATGGGAACGATAGTAGCCGACCTTGGGGATATGGAGAAATTCATCTGGGTAACCTCGGCATATATGGTGGCTGAAATGGCCGGGATGCCCATATTCGGGAAGCTTTCTGATATGTATGGCAGAAAAAGATTTTTCCTTTTTGGAATGATCGTGTTTCTCATTGGATCGATTCTGTGTGGAACGGCTCAAACTATCGAGCAGCTGAGTGTGTACCGTGCGATTCAGGGAATTGGCGGCGGAGCGCTGGTTCCAATCACCTTTACTATCATTTTTGATATTTTCCCTCCAGAAAAAAGGGGAAAGATGACAGGGTTATTTGGAGCAGTCTTCGGTCTATCAAGCATATTTGGTCCACTCCTGGGTGCTTACATAACCGATTATATCAGCTGGCATTGGGTGTTCTATATTAACCTGCCTCTTGGAATTACCGCCTTTATTTTAATTCTGGCCAATTATAAAGAATCTCTGGAACATAAGAAACAAAGCATTGACTGGCTGGGTGCGGTTACTCTTGTCGGTGCTGTCATTTGTTTAATGTTCGCACTAGAGCTCGGCGGCAATAAATACGACTGGAATTCGGTTCAGATCTTAAGTTTATTTTCTGGTTTTGCTCTCTTAATTATTATCTTTTTGGCTGCTGAAAGAAAAGCCTCAGATCCTATTGTATCCTATGATATGTTTAAAAACCGTTTGTTTGCCGCAAGTACGCTGGTGGGTTTGTTTTATGGAATTGCCTTTATAGTAGCTTCTGTTTATATCCCCATCTTCATTCAAGGAGTTAATGGCGGGACAGCTACTAACTCAGGTCTCATTTTGCTGCCAATGATGCTTGGAGTAGTTGTTTCGAGCCAGGTGGGAGCAATCTTTGCAGCTAAATTGGGCTATCGCAATGTGATGACTGTGTTCGCGGTTATTTTTGCTGCAGGAATGTATTTGCTGACTACTATAGATACTGGCACTTCAAGAACATGGATAACGGTATATATGGTTATAGTCGGGCTTGGAACTGGCGCCTCCTTCTCTGTACTCAGCATGGCTGCCATTCATCATGTAGATCCGTCCAACAGAGGATCAGCAAACTCTACCATTTCTTTTGTCCGGCAGCTCGGAATGACCGTCGGAATCACGATATTTGGAATCATCCAGAGAAATGATTTCACTGATAAAATGAAAGAAGCATTCTCAGGATTCGGCAAAATGGCACCGGGAACCGGTAATATAGATGATCCTCGTGCCATTTTATCACAAGAGCTGCGTTCCAAAATCCCAGCTCCTGTTCTCGATAAGATTACAGACGCATTAGCGGGCTCCATTGCCCATGCTTTTACCTGGGCCTTAATACCAGCAGCGCTTGTAGTTGTTTTTGTGTTCATGCTGACTAATGACAAATTATCAATGCCACAAGGAAAGAAAGAATCGACTCAAAGCTAATTAAATCAGGGGCTGCCGATATGGCAGTCTCTTTTTTAGGAAGAAACCCACTTAAAAACTCACTTATTAAATAGAGACATTTCGGACACCATGAGTCTAAGTGACCCCCAAGAAGCAAAAAAATGTTAAAAAACCGATGCAAGCTATAAAATAAAAATAATGACTTTAAAATGGCTTCTAAAAGGGTGGAAGAAATGACTTTTTATCAAAGTGCCGAGCAAAAAAATTACATAAATCAACTTGAAGAACTGACGAAAAAATTCGCAGTAAGAGCACAGGAATTAGACGAAAGCAGAAGTTTTCCGTTTCAAAATATCAGCGATCTTAAGCAATTCGGTTATACAAAACTCACTTTGCCCAAGGAATACGGAGGGCTTGGCGGCAGTCTTTATGATTTTCTCCTCGGACAAGAAAAAATTGCTCAAGCTTGCGGCCCTACTGCTCTGGGGATTGGGTGGCATGTCGGAATCACACACCAGCTAAGTGAGAAGAGACACTGGGAAAAGGATGTATTAGACGAAGTTTTAATAAAAATCGGAGATGGAGCGCTTATTAACAGTGCTGCCACTGAGGCCAAGACCGGAAGCCCAACAAGAGGCGGCAGGCCAGGAACTATTGCCAGAAGAAGCGGGAATCACTGGGTGATCAGCGGCAGAAAGACATTTACAACCCTTGCCCCGGTTTTAGACCTGATCCAGGTAAGTGCCTGGGTGGAAGAAGAGGAAGGTATAGGCTGGTTTTTGATTGACCGGAATCAAGAGGGAATAAGCTTTGAGGATACCTGGGATATGGTTTCAATGCAGGGGACTGCGAGTCAGGACCTCATTCTCGACTCTGTAAAGGTAGAGAATAAGTATTTTGTTGAAAAGCCAGGAAAGCGAAAGTCGATTGGAGAAGGCTGGCTCCTGCATATTCCGGCCTGTTATATTGGTATCGCAGGAGCAGCGAGGAATTATGCCATTGATTTTGCCAAAACCTATTCTCCTAACAGCCTGAACGGACCAATTAGAGATCTGGCGAATGTACAGCGGCTTGCTGGAGAAATAGAGCTTGAATATGCACAGGCAAGGCATTTTCTCTATTCAGTAGCTGAAAAGTGGGAAAACAAAGATAATCGTCCAGAATTATCCAGGGAGCTAGGTGCAGTGAAGACCGCCGTTACAAATAGCGCTATAACCATTGTCGACAAAGCCATGAGGATTGTAGGAGCCAAAAGCCTCCAGCGCTCAAGCCCGCTTCAGCGCATTTATAGAGATGTCCGGGCAGGGCTGCATAACCCGCCTATGGATGATACAGCCCTTACTACTATGGCAAAAACCGTTTTATATGATTAACAAAGAGAACAAGCCCTAGAGCTTGTTCTCTTTTTACTTTAATTAACAGGAATAGTTCATCCCTCTCCGTTAAAAATTATACAGAGTTAAAAAGAAATGGAGGCCCGAAGATGACAAAGGCAGGCTGTGACTCTGGCGGAGAAAAAAAATTAAAATGGTGGCAGCTTTCCATGATAGGAATCGGCTGTATCATTGGTACCGGCTTTTTTCTTGGATCCAGTATTGCAATTAAAATGACAGGCCCATCTGTATTAATTTCTTTTATCATCGCAGCGACCGGTACTTATTTAGTGTTCGATGCACTATCAAAGCTTGCTGCCTCTGATCCACAAAAAGGTTCTTTTTGCGCCTATGCGAATCAGGCATTTGGCCGCTGGGCCAGATTCAGCTGTGGATGGACTTATTGGTGCTCAGAGCTGCTGATCATGGGCAGCCAATTGACTGCACTATCAATATTTGCCCGATTTTGGTTTCCAAGCATTCCGATGTGGGTTTTTGCTTCTGGCTTTGGGATACTAGGCATCATTGTTCTTTTGATTGGAACAAAAGGTTTCGATAAACTGGAGGGGCTGTTTGCTGTAACGAAAGTGGCTGCCATTCTCATGTTTATTATTATTGCACTGCTGGCTTTATTTGGAGTGATACACGGGGGCGGAACAAAAACAAGGGTTCCAAATATGATGAATGAATTTTTCCCTCATGGCTTCAGGGGGCTCTGGTCTTCTCTAATTTATGCCTTTTATGCTTTTGGAGGTATAGAAATCATGGGTATTATGGCCATCCGGTTGAAAAATAAAGAGGATGCCCCAAAATCAGGGAAGCTGATGCTGCTGCTTCTCACGATCATCTATATCATATCCGTAGGACTCGCTGTAATCTTGGTGCCGCTCAGCCGTTTCAATACGAAAGAGAGCCCATTTGTAGTCGCGTTAGATAAGTATCATTTACCAATGATACCGGATATATTTAACGCAGCACTTATCGTGGCAGGCTTTTCGACAATGGTGGCCTCACTTTTTGCTGTAACTAGCATTCTAATGACATTATCTGAGGACGGAGACGCTCCTAAAGCCTTCTCGATGCAGGGGAAATTAAAGGTTCCGATTCCTTCTCTCTTTCTGACAATCCTTGTTCTTGGGATATCTATATTCCTGGCTCTATTAATGCCCGGCAAAATTTATGAGTATGTAACAACAGGTGCAGGGCTCATGCTGCTTTACAATTGGTCATTCATTCTGCTATCTTCACAGAAGCTTTCAAAGCCTAAGACTATGGAAACGGTAAAGAGGTGGACAGGAATCCTGCTTATTGCACTCGCGGTATCAGGAACTTTATTTGAAAAGGCTACACGGCCTGGCTTTTATATCAGCCTCGCCTTTGTTGGTGTAATCGGAGCAGTAGCATTCCTGCTAAAATCTTTCTGGGACAAAGAAATCATAAAAAGCCATCTAGATTAGGACAAAGAACTCGTCTCCCCATGTGGAGACGAGTTTTATATGTAACTGGAGGATGCGGTGAACTTAGAAAAATATCATCTTTATGGCTTGATATCCAAAATAAAGGCCAAAACCAATTAATGATATTCCAGAAAGAACGCTGATTATGGTCAGGATTCCCGACCTAAGATACCTCCGGAAACTGCTCGCGATGGCAGCCATCGTGATATCCCAGATTAATACTCCTATAAAAATGGCCGAACTATATAGAATCAGCTGGTCGCGATCATAGGAAGCAGCTGTTTTTGCCAGTATGGAACCGTATATCCCTATCCAGAAAAGAATTGTGATCGGGTTCGATAAAGACATAAAAAATCCGGAGAAAAAGGATTTAACCGAGGACTCGGCGTTCCTGGAATTTTGAATAGAGATTTTCCCGGCTGCAATAATACTTTCAATACCAGTATAAATAAGGACAAAACATCCAAATGACCATAGCAATGTTTTTATAAAAGGAATCTCTATAAATTGTACTAACCCGAAATAGACCAGAAGCATATAAATCATATCGGCGATTGTTGCACCCAGGCCCACAAGCCAGGCATTCCAGAACCCGCTTTTAATGCCTTTGTCAATTTGTGCCGCGTTAATAGGCCCTATTGGTGCCGCTAATGACAGCCCAAGAAAAATATAGCTGAAGAATATACTCACTTGCAAAACCCCCAGTTCAGTTTTCGGACAAACCCGCTGTTACATATGTATTCAGCAAGATATGCTTGTACGACTGGAGGCAAAAAAAAACATTAAAAATTTAAACTCTTACCTCTCTTTTTATATGTATTGAGATACAGCGTCTATTTGATCTTTCCTACTAAAAGATAATATGTTCTCTCCAAGTAAACGGATGTATAGTACTATTTTAATAAGCATGCAGCTGCGGATAAGAATGGTTTTGTCTTAGGGACGATTGTTACACCTGGAAATGTTCATGATAGTGTCATGTTTGAACCACTACTCGAAAAAGTCATAGAGAACTCTGGGAAACCTTCAGCTGTTGCTGCTGACGCTGGATATAAAACACCTGCTATCGCTCAATACTTACTTGAAAATGAGATTCGTCCTGCTTTACCTTATACTCGTCCGCGTACTAAGGATGGTTATTTAAAAAAGCATGACTTTGTTTATGATGAACATTATGATTGCTACCTTTGTCCGCAAGGACAAGTTTTAAAATATAGCACCACAACGAGGAAGGCTATCGTCAATACTTCTCTAATCCACTACAGTGTAACGATTGCTCCCTCCTTTCTCAATGTACCCAAAGTCAAAAACATCAGAAGCTGATTCAACGACATGTTTGGGAAGAGTTTCTTGAAGAAGCTGAACATCTTCGTCACACAGAAGAGAATAAAATAATCTATGCACGACGAAAAGAAACAATTGAACGTGTATTTGCTGATGCAAAAGAAAAGCATGGTATGCGATGGACAACTTTAAGAGGCCTTAAAAAATTGTCCATGCAGGCGATGCTTACTTTTGCTGCCATGAATTTAAAGAAACTGGCCAGCTGGACATGGGTAAGTCCAAAAATGGCATAATAAATTACCTCGGAGAGGTCTGTTCAAAGATAAAAATGCAAAAAAAGACAAAAGTCATTCGGAATAGGCCTATTCCGAATGACTTTTGTCGACAATCTGAGAGTCTCGTATAATATACGAGACTCTTTTATGTTTGAAAAAGTTTTTCCTAAAAACACTCTCAAAAAAAGGCTTATTAAATAGTAAGAGTGCCGTCTCTATTCTATCAATTTTTCATAGAATGCTTAATGTAGGAGGTGATAGTTATGAGTTGTTCAAGAGGCGGAAACAGCAGATTAAGACCTTCATGTATCAGATTCTGTGAGGCTGTATGTGAAAGAGCAGAGAATCCAGAGCAATGTGAACGGGATTGTTTAAGATGTACGAGACGTCGTCGTAGAAGACATAGTTTTGGAAGCTAACAACTGAAATAACACTCCTGTAAGACACTAGGAAGGACACTAAACAATCAAATGTTTAGTGTCCTTTTTTACTTTGAAACAAATAGCACAGATCTTTTTATCTGCTTTTATATCATTTAGTATTGAACTCGATATATTGTTTATTAAAAATTTTTTATTGCTGCTGATTGCAGCGAAGGGCACTCGCTTAATAAAGCCTCTTTTCATAGGATTCTTTTAGCGAGGAAGAAACTTCTCTTTCATCCATATCTACTAGATTTGCATGCTCGGCAAGAATTTTGGCCCCAGAAGGAATTTGCTCATCATCAAGCCAGTTCTCATGTTTCCAGAGCTGTGACCTAAGAATCGCTTTTGCACAATGAATAAAACATTGCTCTACTTTTACCATAATACCCATTAAAGGTGTCTTGCCATTAACGGCCTGAGGGGCTAACAGTTCTTGGTCCTTAATGATAAAGGCCTTCCCATTAATTCGCAATGTCTCTCCCATACCGGGTATTAAAAAGATCAAACCCACATGAGGATTGGACAAGATATTTAATAGAGTATCAAGTCTTCGGTTCCCGGGCCTTTCGGGTATAAGCAGGGTATGGTCATCCAGTACACTAACAAACCCTGGAGCATCCCCCCGGGGAGAAGCGTCACAAAGTCCCTCGTTATTAGATGAACTCAGTACAAGAAATGGAGATTTGGATATAAACTCCCTGCAATGTAAATCCAGGAAACGAATTTCCTTATTCTCGGCCAGCTTACCGGGAAATCCCACTATTTCCCTTAGTTCAGACTCACTCGATATCTTCTTCATACATTTCAGCTCCAAAATGAAAAAATTTAACTATTAATTTAAAAATAGACCATTTTCTTGTGGTATGATACTAAAAGTTCGATGAAGTTGAAACTTTATGCAACTTGTTTCGTATAAGATGGTAAGAAAAATTTTAATCAAGCGAGAGGGGATTTTCATGCAACAAGTTATATCAGTTGGAAAAAGATCGCTTTTTCAAAAAGTCATTCAAGTTTTTATTGTGACTCTATTACTTGCAACTGCAGGCTTATATGCGGGACAATTTGTGCCAGGGGCATTAATGCTGCCGCTGATGGTTGCTGAGGTAATTATGCTGATTTCGGCTTTCTGGCTTAGAAAAAGGAAAGCGGTTGGTTATACATTTGTTTATGCATTCGCAGTGATTTCAGGAATTACCACATATCCAATTGTGAGCCACTATATTTCCCAATCTGGCGCCCAAATTGTATTATATGCGTTTGGAATGACTCTTGGTATCTTCACTGTATTCGGGCTGATCGGATCCAGAACGAAAAAAGATCTCGGATTCCTCAGTACTTTCCTGATGGTTGCAGTACTGGCCTTAATTTTCATCGGGATTTTCAGTATATTCAGCCCGTTAAATGACGGCGGACTGCTTGCCTTCTCTGGTATCGGAGCACTTGTGTTCTCACTTTTTATCCTTTACGATTTTAATCAAATGAAGCACAGAGGCATATCGGAAGAAATGGTACCGCTCCTGGCTTTATCGCTTTATCTAGATTTCCTTAACTTATTCATTAACCTGCTTCGATTCCTTGGAATCCTAAGTAAAGACTAGTCTTCAAAAAAGATGCAGCGCTGCTCTTACAGCGCTGCATCTTTTTATTACTGAAAAATTCGAGCAGCATTTTTCGGGTTTACTACTCGAAAGGAACTGGACTCAGTATTCCGGTAATGAAAGCTGATGTACGAGACAGATTTCTCTTATTTACAAAATATTATGACACCATTGCTTCATTGTATTATATTAAAATTATCCGTTTCTTTAGATTTCAAAGGGGAGCTCGAATGGGAAATTATGAATTTAAATCTCTCACATGCTTAGATGAAAAGAGCCTATCTGATCTGTTAATAGAAAGCCGGTCTGAAGGTTTCGTCGACAGACTTTTAACAGATTATCAACAGGGGATAACACATTCAACAAATGTGGTGAAGTCCTGTTTGGCGTATATCAAAACGATCAGATAATTGCAATTGGCGGTATCAACCAGGATCCTCACTCATTGGAAGAAGGTGTTGCGAGGCTTAGAAGGTTTTATGGAAAAAAGACTATCGAAGAGCCGGAATTGGAAAATCGCTATTAAACACTGACACACAAGAAGCGGATCGTTTTTATCAGGCAATGGGCTTTCACGCTGATAGCCATTTCCTCACTCCACACATTTTTAAAAGGTTAATAAAAACGTTAGCGAGAATACCTAATTCAGGAGGTTAGATCATGGATTCAGCTTCATTGAAATATGCAAAGCAAATGGACAGCAAGGATGTTTTACATAAATATAGAGAAGAATTTTATTTACTTCCTCAGATTTATATGGATGGAAATTCACTAGGACTGCTTTCAAAGCGGGCGGAAAAGACTCTGCTAGATTCCCTTCAGGACTGGAAAGAGCTTGGAATTGAAGGATGGACTAAAGGGAGGCAGCCCTGGTATTATTTTTCTGAAAAACTTGGGAGTCTTCTTGCTCCGCTTGTCGGGGCGTCTGCAGAAGAGGTTATGGTAACTGGCTCCACAACTGTTAATCTTCATCAGCTGGCAGCTACCTTTTATCAGCCTTCCGGAAAGAAGACTAAAATCCTCGCAGATGAGCTTACGTTCCCATCTGATCTTTATGCACTGCAAAGCCAGCTGTCGTTAAAAGGCTTTAATCCAGAAACCCACTTAGTGTGTGTAAAAAGCCGGGACGGCAGGTTTCTCAATGAAGAAGATATTATCGAAGCCATGACAGACGACATCGCATTGATTGTCCTGCCAACGATTTTATACAGAAGCGGACAGATTTTGGATATGAAGCGTCTGACCGAGGAGGCGCACCGGAGGGGTATTCTTATCGGATTTGATGGCTGCCATTCTGTAGGGGCGATTCCACACAGCTTTAGTGATTGGGATGTCGATTTTGCTTATTGGTGCAATTACAAACATTTAAACGGCGGCCCCGGAAGTGTCGGCGGTTTATTCGTTAATAAAAAACATTTCGGGAAAAAGGCAGGATTAGCAGGTTGGTTTGGATCGCGCAAAGATAAACAATTCGATATGGAACATACGTTAACTCAAGCACCTGATGCAGGAGCTTACCAGATTGGCACGCCGCATGTGCTGAGCATTGCTCCGATCCTCGGGTCTCTAGAAATGTTTAATGAAGCAGGAATAGAAGCAATTAGACAAAAATCGCTTCAGTTAACGCAATATTTAATGGAACTCATAGACATTGAACTATCAGACTATCATTTCTATATTGGAAGCCCGCGTGAAGATGCCCAGCGCGGCGGCCATATAAGTTTAGAGCATAAAGAGGCCGCTAGAATCTGCAAATCTCTTAAAGAGTTTGGAATTGTTCCTGACTTTCGTGCACCAAATATAATAAGGCTTGCACCTGTTGCTCTGTATTCAACATTCGAGGAGGTCTGGAAAGTTGTCCAGATTCTCAAAGATATTATGAAAGAAAAGCACTATGAAAAATTCCCAAACGAGCGTGAAGTAGTAGCTTAAGTCCTCAACACCACACCGGTTTGTTCATGACCGGTATTTTTTTATAACAAGTTTTTTAAATTTTCAGATTAAAATTTGTCAATCCTCTCGACAGGTATTATAATATTCACAAACATACCGACTGGTTAGTATGCAAAAGGGGGATTTAATTTGGATTTTTCTTATTCACCGAAAGTGAAAGCATTACAGCATAAACTAATTGAATTCATGGAAGAACATGTGTATCCAAATGAACAGAAGTATGAAAAACAACTGGGAACTGGGGAAACAAGATGGACCACAGTTCCCCCCATTATGGAAGATTTAAAGAGTAAAGCAAAAGAACAGGGATTATGGAATTTATTTTTGCCTGAAAGTGAATATGGTGCGGGCCTTAAGAATATAGAATACGCGCCTTTATGTGAAATTATGGGACGCTCTCTCATAGGGCCTGAGGTATTTAACTGCAATGCGCCAGATACAGGAAATATGGAAGTTTTGGTGCGGTATGGAACACTAGAACAAAAGGAAAAATGGCTTAAGCCTTTGTTAGATGGTGAAATCCGTTCCTGCTTCTCTATGACAGAGCCTGATACAGCTTCTTCTGACGCCACTAATATCAGCGCCCGCATTGAAAGAGAAGGCGATTATTACTTAATCAACGGCCGAAAATGGTGGTCTTCAGGGGCAGGAGATCCACGCTGCAAAATAGCAATAGTTATGGGGAAATCGAATCCTCAGGCTGGCCGTCATGAACAGCAGTCTATGATTCTAGTGCCTTTAGATTCTCCTGGGGTGAAAATTGAAAGAATGCTTTCCGTTTTTGGCTATGACCATGCACCGCATGGACATGCGGAGATTACCTTCGAAAATGTAAAGGTTCCGGCAGAAAACATGATCTGGGCAGAAGGAAAAGGCTTCGCGATTGCTCAGGGGCGTTTAGGTCCTGGAAGAATTCATCACTGTATGAGATTAATTGGTGCAGCAGAGCGTGCGCTCGAGGAATTATGTAAGCGTATACAAAACCGTACAGCGTTCGGAAAGGCGCTGGCAGGCCAGGGAGTTATTCAGGAATGGATTGCTGAATCCCGTATTGAAATAGAACAGGCAAGACTGCTCACTCTTAAGGCTGCTTATATGATGGATACTGTCGGGAATAAAGAAGCCAAAACTGAAATAGCCATGATAAAAGTAGTAGCGCCATCAATGGCTCTCCGCGTAATCGACAGGGCGATTCAAGGCTTTGGCGGAGCAGGAGTTTCGGGGGACTTTACCATGGCAGCGCAATGGGCAAATGCGAGAACCTTGAGGCTTGCTGATGGGCCGGACGAGGTTCATAAGGTACAGGTAGCCAAGCTGGAACTGCGTAAATACAGGGAAAAACAACCTGAAAAAATATACTGAAAGAAGGGCTGTATGTGAATGTTAAGGAATTGTTCGATTTAAAGGGAAAGACCGCTATCGTAACCGGCGGAGGAAGAGGATTGGGCGCACAAATCGCAGAGGGCCTCTCAGAAGCAGGGGCGAATGTGGTTCTTTGTTCAAGAAAGATTGAGGCCTGTGAAGAAACTGCAAAGCGACTTGAAGAAAATGGAGCAAAAACACTGGCACTTCAATGTGATATTACAAACCCCGAGGATGTGCAGAAGGTAATTGAGGAAACAACAAGTACGTTTGGACGGATAGATATTCTTGTCAATAACAGCGGGGCCACATGGGGAGCCCCTGCTGCCGAAATGCCCCTTGAAGCCTGGAAAAAAGTAATCGATGTAAATGTAACCGGAACTTTTTTAATGAGCCAGGCTGCCGGAAATGTGATGATCAAACAACAGTCCGGCAAAATCATCAACATTGCATCAGTGGCCGGACTTGGCGGTGTAGATCCCAGGGTCATGGATACGATAGGCTACAACACTAGTAAAGGTGCTGTTATTACCTTCACAAAAGACCTTGCGGTGAAGTGGGGAAAACACAACATCCATGTAAACGCGATTGCTCCAGGATTTTTCCCTACTAAAATGTCCAGGGCTATCATTGAGCAGGGAAAGAATCCGATTCTTGAAACAACGCCTCTGGGCAGATTCGGGAGTGAGGATGATTTGAAAGGAGCTGCACTGTTCCTTGCCTCAAAGGCCTCTGACTTTGTAACTGGAAATGTATTGGTTGTGGATGGAGGCACACACGCCATGTAGTTATCTTTATTTAAGGGGTGGAATCATGAGGTTAAAGGGGAAAGTGGCCATTATAACGGGCGGCGGCGGCGGGATAGGCCGGGCAGCGGCAGTAAGATTTGCTCAGGAAGGCGCAAGGATCGCTATTTCTGACATTCAAAGTGATTCGGGCGAAGAAACCGTTAGAATGATACAGGAACTTGGTGGAGAAGCTTTTTTTACAAAGACTGATGTAACATCGCCGGAAGAGATTCACTATCTTATTGACAGAACAGCCGGAACTTACGGCGGATTACATATTCTTTTTAATAATGCAGGCATCGGACATTCTGAAGTTAAAGGCACGGATCTCGAAGAAGAGGAATGGGATCGGGTGATTGATATTAATTTAAAAGGTGTATGGCTGGGAATTAAACATGCTGTACCCCGTCTAATTGAATCTGGAGGCGGTTCTATCATCAATACCTCCAGCCTTCTTGGTCTCAAAGGACAGAAATATCTTTCCGCCTATAATGCTTCTAAAGGAGGTGTTATCCTTCTCACTCAGAATGCCGCCCTGGAGTTTGGAAAGTTTAATATCCGGGTGAATGCAATTGCCCCTGGAGTGATTGATACACAAATTATTGACCATTGGAAAAATAACGAAAAGAAGTGGCCGATTATTTCCCGCGCTAATGCCCTGGGAAGGATTGGAACTCCGGAAGAGGTGGCCCAAGCTGTGTTATTTTTAGCATCTGATGAAGCCTCTTTTATTACAGGAGCCACTTTATCCGTTGATGGCGGTGGGCTGACCTTTTAATAGAGATTATTTTTAATTATAGTAAAAAAATTTGGAGGTAATTAAAATGAACGAGAAGAAACCTTGGCTGGCTCATTACCCTGGTACCATCTCCCATGAAATCGACATACCCAGCAAATCCCTGCCTCAAATGCTTCTAGAAACTGCCAGTAAATATCCATCCCATCATGCCATTTCTTTTTATGGAAGAAAAATGACGTATCAGGAACTTCAACATGCAGTGGCTGCATTCGCTTCAGCCCTTCAGAACAGCGGAGTTCAAAAAGGTGATAGAGTGGCCATTATGCTGCCCAATTGCCCTCAATATGTAATTGCTTACTATGGAGTCCTTACAGCCGGCGCTATCGTAACTCAAATCAATCCTATGAGTGTTGAACGTGAACTGCTGCACTTAGTTAAAGATTCAGGTGCCGAAACCATCATCGTATTAAATGCTTTCTATCCAAGAGTTAAGGCCGTTCAAAAGGAAACACACCTAAAGAAAGTAGTAGTAGTCAGCCTTCAGCCTTCCGAGATGGATCTGCAGACAGACAGCACATTTGAGGCTTTCTTATCTGAAGGAAATGGCCAGTTTAGTCCAGTGCAGATCGAGCCTGAGCACGATGTTGCTGTACTCCAATATACCGGCGGTACCACAGGCCGGTCTAAAGGGGCTATGCTTACACATCGCAACATAGTGGCTAATGTCCTTCAATCCCACGAATTTTTTAAATTTGACCTTGGTTTTGGAAAAGAAAAGTGTTTAACGGTCATTCCTTTATTTCATGTGTTCGGCATGACTTCCTGTATGAACCTTTCCATTTATACAGGAGCGGAAATGATTCTTCTGCCCCGTTTTGATTTAGAAGAAGTGTTAAACACGATTAAAGCAGAGCAGCCGACCCTTTTCCCGGGTGTGCCTACTATGTATGTGGCTTTAACTAATCATCCACGGGCTGAGGAATATGGCATTGACAGTATCGAAGTCTGCAATAGCGGAAGCGCACCGATGCCGGTGGAGCTGCTGAGGGAATTTGAACGGAAAACTGGTTCTAAAATCCTTGAGGGCTACGGTCTTTCGGAAACATCACCCACAACCCACTGCAATCCTAATTTCGCTGAGCGGAAGCCAGGCACAGTCGGAATTGGACTGCCAAACACACTTTACAAAATAGTTGATCTAGGCACCGGAACCCAGGAAATGCCTGAAGGAGAGCTTGGTGAAGTCATTATCAAAGGGCCTCAGGTTATGAAGGGCTACTGGAATATGCCTGAAGAAACCGCTCATGCACTAAGGGACGGCTGGCTGTATACAGGTGATATCGGGAGTGTGGACAGCAGCGGGTATCTCTCTATTGTGGACCGGAAAAAAGATATGATTATAGCGAGTGGCTATAATATTTATCCTCGGGACATTGAAGAGGTCCTATACGAACATCCAAGTGTCCAGGAAGCGGTGGTTATTGGGGTACCAGACAAATATAGAGGTGAAACCGTAAAGGCTATATTGGTCCTGAAAGCAGGCAAATCAGCAGATGAAGCTGAAATCAAGGAGTTTTGCCGCAGCAATCTTGCTGCCTATAAGATACCAGGAATTATAGAATTCCGTAACGAACTGCCTAAAACCAGTGTTGGAAAAATATTAAGAAGAGCATTAAGGGAAGAAACCCAAATTAAATAAGTCTCCCTTTAAATTTAGGAGTAAAATCATGTGGTATAATTCTAGCTGATAAACACAAACGAATGCGGGGAACTTTATATGAAAGAAAAATTAACGGCTGCAGCAATCAGGCTGTTTGATAAAAAGGGCTTTAGTGAAACATCTATCCAAGACATCGTGGAATCACTTGGAGTCACAAAAGGCACGTTTTATTACTACTTCTCGAGTAAAGAGGAGCTCCTAAAAAGTATCCATCTTGGCTATATCGATGAGCTGGTGGCCCGGCAGATTTCCATTATCAACAATGACGAGCAAAACAGCAAAAATAAACTTTTTGAAATTGTATATATGTTAATTCACGATATAAAGGAACATGGTGCCAGTGCAAAGGTTTTTTTCAGAGAAATCCGTCATCTGAATGAAGAGAATTATCAGCTTATCACAAAAAAACGTGATCAGTTTCGTTTTAATATCGAATATTTGTTAAAAGAAGGTATCGAAAAAGGCGATTTCCGCAGAGACTTGAATGTTCCAATCATCGCATTTGGAATTCTGGGTGTAACAAATTGGAGCTACCAGTGGTATAACCCTGAAGGTGCTGCAACAGACCGTGAAGTTGCAGAAGCTTTTACGGAAATGATCTTAAAAGGAATTGAATTCAAATAGTAAGGAACGGGAGCAGGAGGCTAGGATTACACTTCTCCCGATTCTTCTATGCATAACATACTGACTGGTTAGTATAAAATGGAGGAGTAAAGATGGAGAATCAAGAAATTCGAACAATTTCTGTTATAGGAGCAGGACAAATGGGACACCAGATTGCCATGCTCTGTGCTCTGGGAGGCTATGAAACAACTCTTCAGGATGTACAAGCAGGTGCTCTTGAACAAGCTCAAACAAACCTGCAATCTCTCATGAACAAATGGGTATTAAAGGGGAAAATTTCTGAAGACCTTTTAGATTATGCCTTTAGCCGGCTATACTTTACCACCAGCCTTGAAGAAGCGGCTGGGAAGGCTGATTTAATCATTGAGGCCGTCGTGGAAAAATTAGAGATTAAGAGAGAGGTATTTTCAAAGCTTGAAGAGTATGCCTCTCCTCATACGATTTTTGCCACAAACAGTTCAACCATTGTTAATAGTTTGCTTGCCCCGGTCACGAACCGTCCTGAAAGGATTGTGAATATGCACTTTTTCTTCCCTCCGCTTGTTATGGATTGCGTGGAAGTTGTCAAAAGCGCGAATACATCCAAGCATACTGCCGAGGCCGTTATGGAGGTTTGCAAAAGAATGAACCGTACAGCCGTTTTATTAAACAAAGAAATATCCGGATTTGTCGCGAATCGGATTCTAGGTGCTCTGCAGCGGGAGGCTCTGCATTTATACGAACAAGGAATAGCGGATTATAAGGATATAGATATCATCTGCCGGAAAGCACTTAACCATCCGATCGGCCCATTTGAGCTTATGGATTTGTCTGGAATTGACGTCGGTTATTTTGTAATGGAGCAAAGATATAAAGAAACCGGCGACCCTGAGGATAAACCTTATGCCTGTATTGAAGAAAAAGTTAAAAAAGGCGAACTGGGCCAAAAAACAGGCAAAGGCTGGTATACCTATGAAAAACATGGAGTCAAATAAGAGGAAATTTTACGGCACTTGCAGCAGCTTATTAAGAGGCCGTTAACGGACTTTTGAGCACCTCTATTTATAATGAAGCATTAGCTGAAGAAGCATCAAGTACAAAAGAAAAAAATATACAATCAGTTTTTAAAAAACCGGTATTTCATCCATGTTTAAAGGAGGAATCATTATGCAGGAAACTGAAGTTACGGTGAGGTTCTGTGAAACAGATGCTCTGGGGCATATCAACAATACAAGTTATTTTATATACCTGGAGGAAGCCCGGATTAAGTTTTTTGAATCACTCGGCTATAGCATGAGACTGAAGGATTGGAACTTTATTCTGGCATCTGCCAAGTGCGACTTTATGAATCAGGGATATTTCAATCAAATTCTATCAATAAAAACCTATGTTTCAAAAATCGGCACGAAAAGTTTCCAAATAGAACATGAAATTACCTGCTCCCAAACTAGAGAATTAATAGCAAAAGGGACAGCAGTTGTTGTATTTTTCGACTTCGAAAAACAGCAGAGCGAAGTGCTTCCCGACTTATTAAAGGAAGCCTTAAAAAACAATTTAATTCATTCATAAACCAGAATTAATGAACAGGAGGGAAATTATGCCCAAGCAGGCCGACCGGCAGACCATACCTGTAAGACGAAGTGAAGAACTAAATATAGCGCTATTGGAACAATTTTTGCGTGAAAGGTTTGCGGACCTCCCATCCGGAAAATTAGAAATTCAGCAATTTGCAGCTGGCCATTCAAACTTAACATATGAGTTGAAAATAGGTGAATGGGAAGCGGTTTTAAGAAAACCCCCTCTAGGGCCCCTTGCTCCCAAAGCACATGATATGAGCCGGGAATATCAAATTCTTTCTGAGGTTCATCCATTATTTCCAGCGGCTCCTAAGCCTCTCTTGTATTGGGAAGATAAAGAAATAACAGGAAGCCCTTTTCTTGTGATGGAACGCAAACACGGGATAGTGATTGATTCTTCTTTTCCCGAAGGAATATCAGCAACACCCGAGCTATGCAGCCGGATTTCACATGAAATGGTAAATAAGCTGGCTGAGCTGCATTCGATTCCCTATAAAGGTACACGCTTAGAAGAAATCAGCAGGCCGGACGGTTTCATGGAAAGGCAGGTTCATGGCTGGATCGGCCGTTACGAGAGAGCGAAGACCTCCGATATTAAAGGAGCAGATAAGCTGACTCAATGGCTGATTAAGAAAGTTCCTTCCGTTCATGAAGCTGCCCTTATTCATTATGATTTCAAATTAAACAACTCTATGTTCGACCATAATCTGGAGAAAATGGCCGGTTTGTTTGACTGGGAAATGTCTACAATAGGAGACCCGCTGGCGGATCTTGGGGCAGCCATGAGTTATTGGACTGAAAAAGATGACCCGGAGCTGCTGAAGACCGGATTAGGAAAACCGCCTGTAACGGTGCAAGCTGGTTTTTTGTCGAGAAAAGAGTTCATGGAGGCATACGCAAGAAAAAGCGGAAGAGATATCACGAATATGAACTTTTATGTAACTTTTGCTTACTTCAAATTAGCGGTCATTGCCCAGCAGATTTTTTACCGCTATAAAAATGGGCAGACAAATGATGAAAGATTCGCCCGCTTCGACAGCTTTGTAAAAAGTCTCATTACACATGGAGCAAACATTGCCAATGATGATAGACAGTTGTAAGAAAAGAGGGGCAGAAACATGAAAATCCACCTGCTGGCCACGAAGGAAGAAATCCATGAAGCAAAAATAGCAGCAGGAAAGAAAGTTGCCGTAGTTTTCGATGTTTTATTAGCCACTACCACAATCACATCGGCTCTCGAGGATGGCGCGATAGAAGTTATCACAGCCGAAACTCCGGAAGCTGCCCTGCTGATGTCATCAGCATATAGAAAAGACTTTGTTATTGCCGGTGAATTGTGTGCAAAACCGATTGATGGTTTCTTATATCCCAGTCCGGTCATTTTGAAAGAGGCAGTGAAAGGCAGAGCTCTATTTTTATCTACAACAAATGGAACTGTGGCACTCAAGAAAGCTTCTTCAGCAAGAAGGGTATACCTTTCCTGCCTTCTGAATAACCCATCTGTTGCAGGGGCAGTACGTAATGATTATACAAACGATTCAGTTATCCTTGTCATCTGTTCTGGGAACTCTGGCAGCTTGAGTTTAGAAGATTTCTATGGGGCAGGCCATTTTATTGATTGTTTAACAGGAAGCAGCGCTAAGGATCATGAATTAACAGATGCAGCAAAGGCGGCCTTATTTTTCTATAGAGGAAATGTTGGACGTTCCATGGAAATTCTTTCAGAAGCGAAGGTCGGACAAATGCTTCTGAAATACGGAATGCTGGATGAATTGGAGTTAGCAGCTTCAATCGGGACATCACTAGTTGTGCCCCTGTTTTCAGGCGGAAAAGTTACCAAGCAGGAAACAGCCGAAACCATACTACAAGGAGGCTTGCATGTTGGAACTGACAAAAACCATTTATAAAGGTGCTAGTTTCCTAGTATCTAAAACAGATGCTTCTTACTTATTTACCCCTGAGGATTTCACTGACGAACACAAAATGATAGGCAGAACGGCTCGGCAGTTCATTGAAAAGGAAGTGGCTCCTTATTCTGAAGAGATTGAAAATCAAAATTTCGATTTAGTGGTCAAAAAGCTCAGGAAGGCAGGTTCGCTTGGTCTGCTGGCACACAGCATACCCGAAGCATATGGCGGGCTTGGCCTGGATAAAATCAGCAAGGGCATTGTAGGAGAAATGATCGGCCCTTCAGGCGGTTATGGAGCGGCGCATTCAAATCACACCTGTATTGCAACCCTCCCCATCACCTATTTTGGAACGGAAGAGCAAAAGAAAAAATATCTGCCTAAAATGGCATCAGGAGAATATATTGGAGCCTATTGCCTGACTGAGCCGAATGCAGGATCAGATGCTCTTTCTTCTCAGACCACAGCGCGTCTGAATGAAGAAGGAACTCATTATATTTTAAATGGCACCAAACTATATATCACGAACGCTGCCTTTTCAGACACTTTTATTATATATGCCAAAGTAGATGGCGATCATTTCACCGCATTTATTGCGGAAAAGGGATTTCCGGGCCTGACACTTGGACCTGAAGAAAATAAAATGGGAATCAAAGGTTCTTCAACTCGTTCCGTTATTTTAGAGGACTGTCTTATTCCAGCGGAAAACCTGCTTGGTGAAATCGGAAAAGGACATGCTATTGCTTTAAATGTCTTAAATTTAGGGCGCTTCAATTTAGGCTCAGCCTGTATGGGGGCAGCAAAATATGGATTTAAAAAGGCCGTTCAATATACAGGGGAACGAAAGCAATTTGGAAAAACAATCGCTGAATTCCCGGCCACTAAAGAAAAAGTGGCCAAAATGGCGGCGCGGATTTTTGCCGCAGAATCGATTCAGTACCGCACTGCGGGTTTATTAGAAGAAGCTCTAGGTGACTTATACGAAACCAACGACCGGAATACAGTTTCAAAAAGACTCAGTGAATTTGCAGCAGAGTGTGCCATCTGTAAAGTGTTCGGTTCAGAAACTCTCGATTATGTGGCCGATGAAGCTTTACAGCTTTTTGGCGGGGCAGGATTTATTAAGGATTACGGCATTGAACAAGTTTACCGGGACTCCAGGATTAACCGAATTTTTGAAGGTACAAATGAAATAAACCGCCTTCTTATTCCAACACATCTTTTTAGAAAAACTCTTAAAGGCGATTTGAACCTAAAAACCAAAGTTCACGAAGCGATGCTTCAGCTCCAAAATCCTGAATCTTCTCCCTATACTGGTCCGTTATCCAGCGAGCGTGAAAGGATCGATCTGATTCGCAACTTATTCCTGGTATGCTCAGGGCTTGCTTATGATTCATTTGGTGCTAATCTCGCAGATGAGCAGGAAACATTAATGAGGCTGGCTGATTTAGCGATCGGCTTGTTCGCTGCAGAGTCAGCTGTTTACCGGACTATTAAGGCGGTAGAAAAAAACGGAAAAGAAAACGAAGCTGTAAAGATCGGGCTGGCTGAAGCCTTCTTGGAAGAGGTAATGTGGGATGCAGAGCGCCTGTCTAGAACGCTTGTATCTCAATTAACTGCAGATGATCATTCCAGACAGCTGCAAAAGCTTATTATCAGGGAGTGTACCCGGCTTCAAGCTTCGGATAATAATTTTCTTCGCAATAGGAGCATCGCAGATTATCAAAATGAGCATGGGGAATTTTCGTCTTAAAGGAGGAACGAATTAATGAGGTTTACCCATACAACAGCGGTTATTACAGGGGCAGGCAGCGGAATTGGAAAAGCGGCCGCAATAAGGCTGGCAAAAGAAGGCGCTGAAGTGATCCTTGTTGGCAGAACCCTTTCAAAGCTTGAAGCTAGTGCTGATGAAATTAACTCCCTTCTAAATCGGAAGGCTGCGTCCGTTTTCCAGGCAGATGTTACAAATGAAAAATCCGTTCAAGAGCTAGCCCTGTTTGTAGATAGCAATTTCGGCGATTTACATATTCTTATAAATAATGCAGGAGGATCAGCACAGTCAAGAATATTAGATACTCCCGAAACGGAATGGAATGAGGTACAAAATGTAAATTTAAAAAGTGTTTTCCTCGTCTCAAAAGAGCTTGGAAAAATAATGGCGGCAGGGGTTAAGCATGAGGTTTTAGAAAGGAAGAATCGATCTATTGTAAATGTTGCCTCTTTATCAGGCCATCAGGCAGGAGCACATATTCCCCATTACAGCTCTGCAAAAGCTGGCGTGATTAATTTTACCAAGTCACTTGCTTTAGAAATGGCGGCTTTCGGGATTAGAGTCAACTCGGTTTCACCCGGATTTGTTGAAACCCCTTTAACAGAAGATGGACTTCAAAATGAAAAATTCGCTGCAGCCATCGCCAGGAATACTGCTCTCGGCCGCGTTGGCAAAGCTGATGAAATAGCCAATATCATTGCTTTTGCAGCTTCACCCGAAGCATCTTATATGACCGGAACAGATATTCTGGCCGATGGCGGATGGCTGATCAAATAAGGTTTTACAGATAATCAGTGAGCACCTATACCTGTTTATTTTATGATCCTCATTAAATTAAAAATAATTAAAAGGAAGCGATCGATATGAATAATGAGCACTTACTGGTACAGGTGTCAGAAAGAATCATGACTATTCAATTGAACAGGCCCGAAAGCCTGAACTCGTTCAGTCCGGAAATGATATCAAACTTAACTCTTACACTTAAGGAAGCCTCTCAAAATCCTGAAGTTAGAGTGATCATTCTTTCAGGAGCCGGCCGTTCGTTCAGTGCAGGCGGAGATGTAAAAACCATGGGCCAGGCAGGCCCAACTGAGGTTTACGAGCATATTGGCGGACTGAATCAATGTATTCTGGCGATCAAAGGAACGGAAAAACCTATTATTGCGGCTGTCCACGGTTTTGCAGCCGGCGCTGGTTTTAACCTTGCTCTTGCCTGTGACCTCATCCTTGCGGCCGAAGATAGCAAGTTTGCACTAAGCTTCTCTCAAGTGGGGCTGATTTCCGATGGCGGAGGCTCGTATTTTTTACCGAGGCTGATCGGCCCGCATCTTGCCAAGCAATTTTTCTTCAGCGGAGAACCCGTATCTGCCCAGCGGATGTATGAGCTTGGAGTAGTGAATGCGCTTGTTCCTGCTGAAACGCTAGAAGAAGAAGCATTAAAATACGCTTCCAGGCTTGCAAACGGTCCGGGAAGAGCGTATGCCATGATGAAAAAGCTGATCGATCATTCTATGACAGCGAGCCTAGAAGACATACTCGAACAAGAGAGAATCACGCAGACTCTTATGATCTCAACCGATGACCATCAGGAAGGAATTGCTGCTTTTAAAGAAAAAAGAAAACCGGTATTTACCGGTAATTAATGATGGAGGCAAAAGATGAAAGCGATTCAGTTATCCGCATATGGCGGCCCAGAGGTTTTACAAAAAGTTGAGCTAGAAAAGCCGGTGCCAAAAGGACGTGAAGTTTTAATTCAGGTTCATGCTGTTGGAGTCAACTACGCCGACACCGCAAGAAGAGAAGGCCAGTATGTAGTGCCTACTCCGCTTCCATTTGTTCCAGGGGCGGAAGTTGCAGGTATTGTAGCTGAAGTGGGAGAGAAAGTGACTGGCGTTAAACCAGGCACAAGAGTTGTAAGCTTAATAGAATCAGGAGGATACGCAGAGTACGCGCTAGCTGATGAGAGGTCGATCGTTCCAATTGGGGAAGGGCTGGATTTTAATCTGGCAGCTGCACTCCCATTACAGGGATTAAGTGCCTATCATATTTTGAAAACAATGGGCCGGCTTGAGGCTGGGGAAAGCGTATTAATACATGCAGCAGCAGGAGGTGTGGGAACGATAGCCGTTCAGCTTGCAAAGCTCTTTGGGGCGGGCAAAGTAATCGCCACAGCCAGCAGTGAAGACAAACTGGAGCTTGCCAGGGAAATGGGTGCTGATGTTCTAGTAAACTATACAAAAGAGGGCTGGGAACAAGAAGTATTAGATGCTACCGGCGGGAAAGGCGTCGATGTTGCTCTTGAAATGGCTGGCGGCGACGTTTTTTACAAGACTCTAAAATGTCTGGCTGCTTTTGGCCGGCTCGTCATATATGGAGTGGCCAGCGGTGAACAAAGCAGAATGTATCCTTCATCCTTGATGGCTAGAAATCAGTCGATTATTGGATTTTTCCTTCCCCAGATTATGAGAAAACCAGATTTATTGATCCCAAGTATGCAAGAGCTGTTTACCTATCTATCCCAGGGAAAACTTACATTAACAATTGGTGAAGTGTTCCCTCTTGAAGAAGCGCCAAAGGTACACTCACTTATGCAGTCAAGAAAAACAAAAGGAAAGCTTATACTAGTTCCTTAAATGAGAAGTAAGAATATCAAATACACAGCGAGCGTGTAGAAATGAGCAAGATTTCTAAAAGGAATCTTGCTTTTTCATTTATGAATGTTTGCATTATACATATCCGCCGTTATGTAAATTATTTGCGACAAAGTGTGCTTTGGGGTTCTATCCACCGCGAGATGAAAATCGCGGGAACGCATTTAATGAATTGTTGTGCCCTTATATTATGACTTATGCTGTACTGTATTTAATTGACTGAATTATAACATAAATCACGCTCATTCATCAAATCAGCGGTTGACGGATTCTATCCATATCCACCAAAATAGAAAGCGTATTCATTTATTTACATATAGGGGGGAAGTTAGTGGAGGAAAATCAAAACAATTCAAAAAAGGACACTGTATGGGAAAAGGGAATTCAGACTGATTTCCAGAAGGATTTATCGTATGGTGATTATCTTCAATTAGACAACATATTAAATAGCCAGATACGGCTTTCAGGTCATCACGATGAAATGCTGTTTATTATCATCCATCAAGTAAGCGAGCTTTGGATGAAGCTTGAATTGCACGAAATACAGAGTGCAAAAGAAAGTATCCAAAGAGATGATCTAGAGTCTGCTTTTAAAATGCTTGCCAGAGTCTCCAGAATTCAGCAGCAGCTAATTCAGTCCTGGAGCGTTTTATCCACACTCACACCTGCTGAGTATTTAGAGTTCCGCGATAAGCTCGGAAGTTCATCAGGTTTTCAGTCCTATCAAAATAGATTAATAGAGTTTAATCTTGGCTATAAAAATGAAAGGACATTACTTGTGTACAAGCATGAACCCGTGCTGTTCGCCGAACTGAACCAATCTCTTCACGAGCCAAGCCTATACGATGTTTCCATCCAAGCCTTATCCTCACATGGTTTAAAAATTGATTCCCAGTGCTTGCAAAGAGACTGGTCCCAGCCATATCAGGCAAACGACAGCGTTGAAGCGGCATGGATGGAAGTATATCGAAATGTGGACCGTTATTGGGATTTATATGAGCTAGCAGAAAAACTGGTGGATATAAGCAGCCAGCAGCAGATCTGGCGCTTTAACCATATGACCACAGTTGAAAGAATCATTGGCCATAAAACGGGAACGGGCGGTTCTTCAGGAGTTACATATTTGAAAAGAGTCCTGGATCATCAGTTCTTTCCGGAGCTGTGGAGCTTGAGGACCAAGCTTTAATAAATGAGAGGGAGGAAGTACATGAATAAATGGATAGATATTTCCCAGCCGCTAAGCAAAGGAATGGCCGTATGGCCAGGTGATACTCCTTTTTCATATGAAGTATCCTGGCCCTATGAGGAGAGCGGATCTGTTAATGTCGGGAAGCTGGAAATGAGCACCCATACAGGAACTCATATAGATGCTCCTTTTCATTTTGATAACGAGGGCATTAAGGTAATAGATTTGGATATTAACTTATACATCGGGGAAGCAGAAGTGATTTATCTTCCTGGGGTTTCTAAGATAGGCATCGAAGAATTGACCCCAAAATCAATAAAAGGTGTAACCAGGCTTATAATCCGTACAGACCATTGGAAGGACAAACGTGTTTTCCCTGAAAGTATCCCATATGTGGAACCAGAGGCAGCTGTATTACTTGCAGAGAATGGTGTCCGATTGCTTGGCCTTGATCTGCCATCCGTAGACCAGTTAGACAGCAAAGAGCTTCCAGCACACCATATGCTGTCGAAGAATAGCATTCATATTTTGGAAGGACTTGTTTTAGACGAAATTGAGGAAGGCAGGTATGAATTAGCGGCACTCCCGTTGCCGATTACTGAGGGAGATGGCAGTCCAGTCAGGGCAGTTCTTAGGAAAAAATAGATTTCTTAACCCCTGTTTATCAGGGGTTTTTATAATGTGGATAAAGCTAGGTATTCAGTCCTTAACTAGATTAGGAGATATGGCATTTTCCAGAATTTTAAGAAAAAGGTATTTTTAATTTATAGAAGTAATTAAAGAAGATGTAGAGTGGAAAAAGCTGTTATTAAAGAAGGTTATCGTTTTTTATAAAAATGCAGCTTTACAGTCAAGTACAACTTAATAATTGTAAGATTTGGTTTCATGTTTTTTGAGAGGTTTGTGCTTTTCTTTCAGTGATTTATGCTTACCCTTTAACAGATTTTGCTTTTAAATTTACGCTTTATGCTTGCCTATACTTGGGATATAGGAGGTATGCTTATTATTCGAACTGACATGTTACCATCCATATTGATCTGGGATTTCGCTATTTACGATAGCTTTCTAATAGGTTACTAGAAAGAGGGAGGAAGAGTCATGAATAAGTTAGCTAATTGTACTGTAACATCACTATTAACTGTATCGCTGCTTGCGGCTGTTACCCCTGCTGCTTTTGCCGGTACAAATCACACGGCTTCATCCAAGTCATCTTACGACGAAAAGAAGCAATCGCAATATCCAGTATTAAGGAAGGCAAAGACTCCTGAAGAAGCGGGTTTTTCTTCGGAGAAACTTCAAAAAGTAGATGCTATGATTCAGAAAGAAGTAGACGAGGGATTTCCAGGCGCTGTCCTCCTCGTTATTAAAGACGGGAAAGTAGTAAAGAACACAGCCTATGGCTATGCAAAAAAATATAGTGGGTTAACGCCGCTTAAGAATCCTCAGAAAATGAAAAAAGATACAATGTTTGATTTAGCCTCTAATACTAAAATGTATTCAGTAAACTTTGCCCTCCAGCAGCTTGTGAGCAAGGGGAAATTGGATATAAACCAAACCGTTCAGCATTATATACCGGAATTTCAAGACCAGCCTTCTGATGTGATTAAAGGGAAGGATAAGCTAAAAATTATTGATATCCTTCACCATAGTGCCGGTTTTCCAGCTGATCCGCAGTACCATAATCCTGCGGTTTCTAAGGATCTTTATTCACAGGACCGAAATACTACTTTAAAAATGATCTCAAAAACACCTTTGCAATATGAACCCGGCACCAAAAATATCTACAGTGACGTCGATTATATGCTGCTTGGCTATATAATTGAGAAAATTACTGGAGAACGGCTGGATCAATATATATCCAAACATATTTACAAGCCGCTTGGATTAAAGCATACAACTTTTAATCCGCTCGATCACGGGTTCAAGACGAAGGAATTTGCGGCCACCGAATTAATGGGAAATACCCGCGATGGAGTGATCAGTTTTCCAAATATAAGAACATATACTTTACAAGGTGAAGTTCATGATGAAAAAGCTTACTATGCTATGGATGGTATATCTGGCCACGCTGGACTCTTTTCAAACACTGGGGATTTAGCGGTACTTCTTCAGGTGATGATTAATAATGGCGGATACGGAGCAGTTAAATTTTTTGATAAGAAAACGATTGACCAATTTGTGGCTCCTTCAGATATGAACCCTACCTATGGTTTAGGATGGAGAAGGAATGGCAATGAATCGATGGAGTGGATGTTTGGGCCATATGCAGATGAGAATGTCGTAGGACATACAGGCTGGACGGGTACAGTAACCGTTATTGACCGAAAGAAGAATCTCGGAATCGTATTATTGACCAATAAAAAGCATTCTCCACTGATCAATAATAAGGAAAATCCAAACAAGTCAGCGGGAGACGTGTTCAATACAGGCCAGTATGGCAGTGTAGTTACGGGCGTTTATGAATCGCTATTGGAGAACCAGAAGTAGATATTGAATCATAAAAAATAAGCAGCCCGTAATGGCTGCTTATTTTTATAGAGTTTTTGCTCCAAGATATCTAGGTGCCCAATAAGTGTTGCTCATTGAAGCAATGGAGATTCCTTTAGATGAAGTAGCACTGATAAACTCGTTATTTCCGATATAAATTCCAACGTGTGACACACCGCTTCCAGACGTATTAAAGAATACTAGGTCTCCAGCTTTTGGAGCTGATACTCTTAAGCCGATGGATGAATAAAGAGCGGATGAAGTTCTAGGAAGATAAATTCCCTGATCTTTGAATACATAATAGATAAACCCAGAACAATCAAAACCTGAAGGAGACGTTCCGCCCCAAACATATGGAACTCCCATAAACTTCTTGGAATAATTGATTAATCTAGCAATATCAACATTATAGACTCCAAGTGCTTTATAGGTAGAAGAGCCAGAAATACCATCTGCCGTCAGACCTTTAGCCTTTTGAAATCTTTTAACAGCGTCTGTCGTATATGAACCGTAATAAGTAGTATAAGAACCCGTATAGTTAAAATAGGATTTTACTTTTAGTAAAGCTTGAAGTTGTTTAACATCTGTATGTGTTTGTGCTGGTTTTAAAGTGACATCTCCGATATTAGCGAAGGCTTGCAGTGGCGATAACATAAGAACAGAAGCAATAGCTGTAGTTGCAAAAAACTTTTTCATATTATTCCCATTTCCCCCTGAAGTTTCTTTCTATATTTCTTTGTTTATATCCTACTAAATTTTCGTTTCAAGAAACGTCAAATTTCGTTACATTTCCATTACAAAAAATAGGTAAAAAGTCCAAGGAAAATAGTAGAAACCTAGAGAATAACCAGGTTCCTTGGAATTAACAGGAAAATAATAAAAGAATATGGATATCCATGAAAAATGAGGATTAACAGGAAATTACTCACACTACTTTTCATGGCAGTTTTTATATAATAAATAGATTTTAACAGTGTGGGAGATGGAAGGTGAAGAGTTGTTCTATAGAACCATGCTAAAACTTAAAAATATATCTCATGAAAAAATAAAAAGACCATACATAGGGTCTTTCTAGCTAATTATGATAAATCCGTTTCTAAAACCAAAACAGTGATTTATAAATTCCATCGCTCCAGATTATGAAGGTTCCTTGTGAAAAGTCTAGCGAGAAATTTTGGGAAGCCAGACTGATAAATAGAATCATACATACTGCGAGGTAAACCTGTTCTCACATGGTTTACGATTAATTATGAAATGTCATCAAAACGTACATGGAAAACAAGAAAAAACCATTGATCCACGAAGGCCCTTATATAGTTTTACTAAATATGGTCCACCTATTAGAGAAAAATGAATAGTCTAATGTGTAGGCTTTTAATTCTTTAGAGAAAAGGGGATTCCATGTTTTATCATATTAAAGAACTCCAATATCAAGCAAAACCCGAAAGACCTGATCCCATATTTGCAAGAAAGCTTCAGGAAGCATTGGGTGGCCAGTTTGGAGAAATGACAGTAATGATGCAATACTTATTCCAGGGCTGGAATACACGGGGAGATGGAAAATACCGTGATTTGCTGCTGGACACCGGAACAGAGGAAATCGCCCATGTCGAAATGCTGTGTACGATGATTGCTCGTTTGCTAGATGGGGCGCCGGTCGGTGATCAGGAAACAGCTGCTCAGAACCCGGTTATAGGAGCTATTCTTGGAGGGATGAATCCTCAGCATACGATTGTATCTGGTTTAGGGGCCATGCCAGTTGATGCAATGGGAAATAGGTGGAATGCTGATTATATGATTGCGAGCGGAAATCTGCTTGCGGATTTTCGTTATAATCTCGCATCTGAGGCACAGGGCCGGCTCCAGGTCGCTCGCTTATACGAAGAAACAACTGACCGAGGCGTCAAGGATATGCTTTCGTTCTTGCTTGCAAGAGATACCATGCACCAGAACCAGTGGGCTGCGGCAATTGCTGAACTGGAAGCAAAAGAAGGCGATATTGTAGTCCCAACCACTTTCCCGCGCGAATTAGAAAAGCAGGAAGTATCTTATGTACTGTTTAATTTCTCCCAGGGCAATCAAAGTGCAGCAGGCCGCTGGGCGCAAGGACCCTCAATGGATGGAAAAGGAGTATTCCAGTACGTTGAATGTCCATTTCCCTTTGCAGGCAAACCAAAACTAAAACCCGCTCCGCCTTATATTCATGATACACCTCCGGCGGCGATGCGCCAGGAAGAAGATGTCCCGCCAAACCTTGCCTAGAGATTGAATCTCAAGAAAAAGGGCTGCCAAATGTACGGCAGCCTGAACAGCCATTCGATCATTCATCGTCCTTAGATGTTAACAGTTGATCCACTGTACCTTCAAAATAATCGTCTCCCACCTGTTCATGAGTGGTAGCCAATCCATTTTCCAGCTGAGTATTCCCTTTGTAATCAGAAGGATCGTAATATCTTCCTGCAATTTTAGTCGAATTGTGATTATATGCGTTTTTATGAGACATGTAAAAACCTCCTTTCACCGTTATTATGTGTCAAATGTAGTTCTTTTAATTAGCAATGTTTTTATTTCATAACCTTACCTGCAAGAGGGAAACCTCTAACTAGGAGGTGTGAAGAATGGAAAGAAAAGTTGGAGAAGACCGCCCAGATGATTACAAAAGGTATGAGAAAATAAGCTTGGATTATGAAGTAGGAGAAATGGAGACTGCGCCTACAAAAAATCAGCCTAATCCAGAAGAAGCCACTGAAAACTAGCAAAGTAAATTTGAAAGTCAGCTAGGTTTGCTGGCTTTTTTCTTTGGGTCTGCTTCGGCTATCTCAAAATTTATATAACAAAAATTACACATAAAAAATCACCGCTGTCTAAATCAGAGAGTAATTTAGAATCTCTTTAGGGAAGGTAAAGGGGTTTACTATGCCAGCTCGACCGTTTCCTTAGAGTGGCGGGACTGCAGAAGAACGTATAAAAAGCTGTCCACTACGGCGCATATGTATTCGGACCATTCATCCTTTAATAATCTTTTGTGGTTTTTTGTAATTTATATCTCTTATTTGAAACTGATTTTATCAGCCATATCGCGCTAGCAAGCTACTAGCGGCGTCTATTTAAAAGGTTTTTAAGTTATTTTCTCCTCGACGAGCTTTTTCATTTCCTGAACAGTAAGGTCTGGCTTTACGAAATTTCCATGTTCAAAACAATGGCTGCACCACTTGGTGCTTTTTTCTCCGTTTTTTTCTGTACCACCTTTTTTTCGTCACGTGATAACGGCATTCCAGAGCTTTGGCAATTTTTATATTCTCTCATCCTATTTCCTCCAACTAAATGTTTCCATAATCATACTTTTTTCCTTGGCGAATTTTAAATTGTAAAGGTTCGAGTGTATATCCAAGTTGACTTATCAGATTACCCACTTTATACTGAAGGAATATTGCGAAAACTATATGAGAACCTATTTTTCTATTATTTAGCTGCACCCCTTCCATATGAAGAGGAAACTTGGAGCTGCTATTACATATATTGGAGGTTTTTACATGTCATTTAGTTCAATAAGCCACCTGGTCTGTCCAAAATGTAAATCGACATATGATGATACTATAGTCAATCAATTGTGCATATGCGGTTCTCCCTTACTGGTCGAGTATGATCTCGATTCATTAAAAGGAAAAAAGAAAAACGAAGTGATCAACACCAAGAGACATGATTTGTGGAGGTATCATCAGCTGCTTCCAGTTCGAAATCCCGCTCATGTGGTTTCTCTTGGTGAGGGTTTAACGCCTATCATTCCTATGAGTAACATTGGCGCTAAAATAGGAATTCCTCAATTATTTATGAAGGATGAAGGATTGGTCCCGACAGGCTCATTTAAAGCAAGAGGTGCAGCTGTTGGTGTCTCTAAAGCGAAGGAATTGGGCATTAAGCAGCTCGCAATGCCGACGAATGGAAATGCCGGCGCAGCCTGGTCCTTGTATTCTGCCAGAGCTGGGATTGACTCATACATCATCATGCCGGTAGATGCACCGCCTATAACAAGAAAAGAAGTAGCTGTTTCCGGAGCCCATTTATACTTAGTGAATGGATTAATCAGCGATGCCGGCAAAATTGTTGGCGAATTGGTGAAGGATCAGGGATTTTATGATGCTTCTACATTAAAGGAGCCATACCGGATTGAAGGAAAGAAGACTATGGGATACGAACTTCTTGAACAGTTTGAGGACTCCATTCCCGATGTGATTCTTTATCCGACAGGAGGCGGTGTAGGCTTAATCGGGATTTATAAAGCAATTAAGGAATGGCAGGAGCTGGGCTGGATCAAAGGCAATAAAATCCCTCGTTTAGTAGCAGTTCAGGCTGAAGGCTGTGCCCCGATTGTAAAGGCATGGCAAGAAAGAAAAACGGAATCAGTTTTCTGGGAGAATTCAGAAACAGCTGCCTTTGGAATCAATGTTCCGAAAGCCATCGGTGACTTCCTGGTACTTGATGCTTTATATCAAACAGATGGATGTGCTATCGCTGTTACCGAGGAGGATATAAAAAAGGTACACAGGGAAACGGCACAAATAGAAGGTGCCTTCATTTGCCCAGAAGGTGCTGCAACATTTGCAGCCGCTGCAACACTTAGGGAGAATGGCTGGATTAAAGAAGGCGAAACGGTAGTATGTTTGAACACCGGGCAGGGAATTAAATATCCTGAGCTGGTGGAAACAGACCCACCTGTTTTAGAACGCGGTGACTCGGCAAGTAAAATAGCAGTAAGCAGTGTACTGAAATAAAAATATAAGTAAAACACCCCTTCGTTATAAGAAAAGGGGTGTTTTTTTACTAAAAAAAAGCAGCTGCTAATCATTATTCAGCCAGGAGTCTTATAAACTGCTCAGCCGCTTTAGATAAATAGCGGTCTTTCAGCCAGATAACGGCTGCTTCCGATTCTAACTGAGTATCAGTCAGCTCTATGCTGTGAACACAGATACCAGGATGAACAGCCAGCACGGACTGCGGTACGATGGATACACCAAAGCCTGATGAAACGAGCTGAAGAAGCAGGGCAATATCGGAGCACTCTCCAATAATATTAGGTTCCAGGTTCAGCCTGTTGAATTCTTTAGTAATCATAGTATGAATCCCAAGTCCTTCAATACTAGGAAGAATGAGGGGATACTGTGCTATATCCATAATATTTAGACTTGGATTTTCTATATTCATGTTATTTGGAAAAACCGCAGCGAAAGAGTCTTTTTCAATGCTTACCGAATGGAATATTTCTTCTGAGATAGGGAGCATGACTATGGCTAGGTCCAATTCCCGCTCTTCTATTAATTCAGTTAAGTGGGGAGAGTCACTTTGGATAATTTTATAAGTAACATTCGAATACTTTTCCTGGAATTTTAGAAGATATTGAGAAAGAGGGAAGGAAGAAAGAGTATTGACGCCTATATGAATCTGCCCTTGAATTCCTTGTCCAATCTCTTTTATTTCTTTTATTCCTTCTGTAAATAAAGAAGTGATTTGAAGTGCATGCTTATAAAGAGCATGGCCTGCATCGGTCACTTCAGACTTTTTCCCTTGTCTTTCTAGTAAAATAACTCCCAGCTCTTCCTCCATTAATTTCAGCTGCTGGCTTAAGGGAGGCTGAGCGATATGAAGTCTTTTTGCAGCTGCGGTTATATTTCCTTCTTCTACAATGGCAATAAAATACCGTAATTGTCTTATATCCATAAGAGCTCACCTCTTTTGTATATGTTTTAAGTATGGAAAATATATTTTTTAGATATTTTTCGTATAGACGTTATTATGCTAACATACTTTAGTGATTAAAATAAATAGTGTTATGGGGTTATTGCATGGATAAAATATTTAAATTAGAGCAGCATGGAACGACCATAATGAAGGAAGTTATGGCTGGTCTAATTTCTTTTATAACGATTGTCTATATTGTTGCTGTCAATTCAGCTATTATGGCAGACGCAGGCATTCCATATGAACCAGCTATCATAGGAACGATCTTAACTTGTGTTGTGAGCTGTTTCCTCGTTGGATTCTGGAGTAATGCACCGCTTATACTGGCACCAGGTATGGGGATTAATGTAATGTTTGCTTATACTCTGGTTCAGAAAAGCGGATTGTCATGGCAGGAAGCCTTGGCAGTGGTCACAGTTACCGGCGTCATATTTGTGATTATTGCTTTCACACCGCTGGCATTATCTATTTCAAAGGCTATACCTGATTCCTTAAAAGAAGGGCTCACGGTGGGAATAGGGATTCTCCTGACACTGATTGGTCTTCAAAAGACAGGGGTTATTGTTTCAAACAAAGATACACTGGTATCTCTCGGGAATCTGGCTGATCCCGCAGTATTAGCAACTTTGATTGGAATTATTATTACGATAACACTTTTTATTAGGAATGTTCCCGGTAATATATTAATCAGTATTATCATAAATACGATTATTGCTTTCGCGTTCGGGCTTATTGATTTAAATAACTTGGACTGGAGTGTTCCCTCATTTGGTGAATATACACATGTATTCGGAGCGCTGTCCTTTACGGCAATTGGTTCGTTAACATTCTGGTTCGCCACTTTTTCGCTTGCCATGGTCGTTATTTTTGAGAATATCGGGCTGGTTTATGGACAAACGCGATTGGCGGGACGACCAGAAAAGTATAAAAGAGGACTGCAGGCTACCTCTGTATCGGTTCTATCAAGCGGCATTTTCGGGTCTAGTCCAACAGTGGCGACCGTAGAAGCAACTGCAGGGATCACGGCGGGAGGCAGAACCGGACTGACAAGTGTGGTTACAGGGTTTCTGTTTTTACTATCCCTTTTAATGATTCCATTAATTAAGGTCATCCCAGACAGTGCCATTTCACCCGTATTAATTCTAATTGGTGCTCTTATGCTTCAAAGCATTAAGGGGATTAATCTTGATGATCTATCTGAGAGCTTCCCGGCCTATGTAATTATTGTCTTTATTCCTCTCACATATAGCATTGTGGATGGCCTTGCACTAGGATTTATAGCATATCCTATCATTAAACTGCTAGTAGGCAAGGGCCGTGAAGTTAGTATGACTTTATATATAATCGCTGCGTTGTTTTTAGCCAACTTCATTGTAAATGGGATTAACTTATAAAAATGACTTCCTAAAATTGGTACGCGCAGTATAATTAGTGATATTCATTAGAAAGGGGGGATGGATCGATGATTCTTCAATTCAATAAGTTAATCTCATCTTTTCATCACCCAGCGGATTTAACCTATAAACCTGATTAGCTGAGACTTAAAGGGCTTTTCGAGCAAAATTTAATGAACAAACAAAAGCCGAATGTATATTTTCATTTGGCTTTTGTTTTTGGCATCATAAGCTCATTCCCTTGCTTATTGAATTTTTTAATTTAACTCTAAAGGGGCCGTTCGTAATGATGCATTTAAGTACGATGAAAAAGGTGATAGGTAGCTGCTGGATAAGGCAGAATAGTATAAGCGGTCTTTCGAAGTGACTTGATGATATTTTGTTTATGTTCCTAATCTTTTATTCCTTTATTAGCGAATGAATAAAGTCTTTGCATAATATAGAATTCCAAGTATCTTGCTGCATACATCAGCAAAAGCTGCAGATAGCTTTATAACGGAAGAAAAAAAATAGCTAAGAGTTCTTAGCTATTTTTTTGTATTAATAAGTAGATAAGGCATAAAGCCGCTGGTTAGTTAGTTCTACTAACAGCTGATTCCCTAGATTTTTACCCATTTCCTTTGTTTTGACTAACAGCTTTATTATCCCACTCGGGCCGGAATTTTCAAAGGCCATGCGATCACAGGCAATTTCCGCCTCAATATTGAAGGTATTCAGCGTTACAGGATTGGCTAGATGCCCAATTTCGTGCCATATTATGGCTTCCATTAACTCTTTGTCTGAACAAAAGCGCATGTAATCAAATACAACAATAAAGCCGCCAAATTCTTCTGATTTAGATGTGCAAAAAACGGATAATAATCTGCAGTCGATGCCAAGCATCTTCAATTGATCCGCTGAATGAACTCCATGAGCTTTTAAAATCGTATTTTTATCCTCCAGTATCCCAATTGGTTTTTCCAGGTTGTATGTACTTGGATCCAATATGCCTCCAAAGCAGTTCATACATTTTCCCTCCTGATTGTCAATTCTCCGGGGCATGGACAAAAAGTTAAAGGTAAATCAGATTAAGCTATATATATTTAAGAAACAGCAATTAAATAGCAGTGAAATAGGAAAATAAAAAGGAATAAATTGGAGGTAGTTACCAAAAGTATGGACAACATAGCAACTGAGATATACCAGGCTGAAAGAAAATGGGAAGTTCATACTTATTTGAAGGAAATGCGGTAAATAACAATAAGGAGATGAATGACTGTAAGAGATGAAATTGTATAAGGAGGAATTATGTAAACTTTGAAAATAATTTTTTTCAGTTTAAATATCCAGGAGATTTTTATAGAAATTCAATATGTACGTCAGTCAGATTAACACAAAAGCAAGTTATACAAAAAAATATCAACAAAATCGTGTCACTTAAAAACTTTTAATGAAAAAACTCAATAATATTCTAATCAATGATGAAAAAGATAAATAACGACCAGTCAATAACTCAAAAAAAATTTAATCTCATTTTTAAAAATTTCTCACTGTTTTAAGTAATCTTGGGTTTTGAGATAGTTTCCCTTCTTTTTAAACATCTTCCTATAATAAGTATTATGTAAACCAAGAAATTATTTTTATTAATGCTGATGGTTATACCCCACCCATATTAACAAAAATGTATAACAACAAAGGATTTCCGACATTAAATGAAAGAATTGTCTTGTCTTCCACTGTTTGCTTAATGATAATAGATTGTTACTAGATGACTTATTTATATAATCCAAATAAAGATCAATCTCGATTTAGAGAACGGCTTTATTCTTGTGACCAACAGTGCGATTTCTTGTTATTGGACTTTTTCTGATTTCCTGACGATTATATTACTGTCTTAAATATTTTTTAATAAATTGCCTCTAAGATCACCAGACTAGCTCGATTTCTGAAATTTTAGAGCTAACAATTTCCTTTTCGACGTTTAAGATTAATTACACTCTGTGCTTTTTTCATATCGGAAAAATTTACCTTGTATTCTTAATTATAGCAATGCTTTTAAATGGACCAATTGGCATTGGAACTTATTAACTGTTTGTTTATGGGGGTTTTTACTTAATTACTTTATGCCATTTACTGAAAAAGTATTAGACTGCATATTAACACACTCTAGTACATCGCCAAGTTATGATAAAGATAAGAATCATTAAATATAGAATGCTTTTTATTTTTCTTGTTCAATTTACTGCCCATTAGCGAATCAACAAAAGGACTGAAGTAGGCAACATAGAGATCTTAAAATAAACCAGCTAATAGGAGTCAATTGTTTTTTTATTAAAAAGAAATATCACAAGTGTTATACTATTCAACTACACGACAAATAACCCTCCAATTATTATTTAGAAGGTTTTTCTAGATCAGTTTTTTCTTGTGGTCCTCTATATTCAGGAAATACCTCATCAAGAATTGTGTGAAACTACTCACCAGTAACCACTATCCTTCCTGTAGTTCCATAGCTTCACTAGTTATACGAGATCATATGTCCCAACCAGTCTCAAACATCCTTCTACAAGTAGGGGGCGAACAGTTTAGTTCACGGGATCACGCTCCCACGCACCCGTACGTTCTACTCTGGCTACTGAAATCATAGGTCCTAAAAAAAAGATCAACCAGTAAAAACTGGTTAACCTATAATACGAACGCACCCGTTAGATAAGTAACTTTATTTTACTTTCTCTTTAAACACTCGTCACGAAATGGCGAATCGGGCTTTCACCCTTGCGGCATCTTGCTCATATCCATATACAACGTGTTCCACCGATGACCGTCCGGATCAGCAAAACCGCAGCCGTACATCCAGCCACTCTGTTCAGCCGGCTTGCTGAATACAGTGCCGCCGGCACGTTCGGCTTTCAAGGCGAACTCATCCACTTCATCCCTAGAGTTTGCCCATAGAGAGAATAACACTTCAGTGCCCAGCCACGAATCCGTAACCGCATTACCAGCAAAACCGCGGAACACGGTTACCGGGAAGAGCATCAAAACAACCTGATTGTCGCCGACGATCATGCTGAATGAGCCGTCTTGACTCGCATACAGCTCATTCAACCGAAACGCTGCGTATAAAACGCCTTTGCCCGTTCTGGTCCACGCACTGGCAGGTTCAACCATAATTCTCTCGACATACCTAAAAACTCCTGATATAGAGATGCAGTGATCACTCAGCCTATATAATATCCCTTCCTACAAGAACAGCATTTTCAATTATGGGAGATGTAATGCCATAAAATAAAAGGACCATCTGTAAGGGTTCATTATTAAAGTTTAATGTTAAACACCTAAAATTGAGATATACTCATTATTCTTGCTCTTCTCTGTTATCCACAATTGGAGATCATCGAGCACCTGGACTAAATCTTTTAAATTTTGATTTAGGTTTCCTAAAAAAAATTTCTTTGTGGTTTCTAAATACAGAAATTCGATTTGGTTATTTAAATCTTCTGCCTTAGGATTGTTAGTTAGAAACAACTTGAGATTTTCAAGCTCTGCTACAATTAACTTCCAGGTGTCCCTGTTTATCTCACTTATTCCCCAGAGAGAATAATTTTTATAATGTTTTTCAATCGCTTTCGAAAAGAAGGTAAACGTTTCATCTGTAAAAAATAAAGATCCCTTAACCCAATCCTTTCCTGAATATTTCCCTGGTATTATCTCTACATAACATGTCCCCTGGAAGGTTTCTAAATCATTAATGATTTCAATGCGTTTAACCACTTCATACACCTCCAAGAGCGTTTTATTTTTTCTACGTCAAAACCGAACCCGTTAGGTTAGTCTTACTGGGCATGCTGTTCATCCCGAAATAACAAAATAACCTGCAGAGATACCCTCATTCCCTATTCCCTTAACTATATACAAGAAGAATGAGAATGCAATTGTTACTATTAAGAAGAATATCACTAGGTGGTTAGCCATCATCCGATTAACAATATTATTAGTAGTCTATTCATTTAAAAACAACATTCCCTTACATAATGAACGGTGCCTTGGTCCGCATTTTAAAACAATATCTAAGATATAAGTTCCGTTCTGATCTGGAGCAATGAAAATATCATTCTTATAGTGTACCTTTATCGGTTCTCCATTTTTCCAGACCGTAACTTCTATAGTTATTCTCATCTTGTTTAATATGATCTATAAACATTAAGAGATCCTCAATGCTTTTCTGGTATTCTTTATTACCGTCCTCTCCTCCCAGACTCCAAGGAATTCTATTAGTCTGTAATAAATTTATAAACTCATTAACATTGCGACCGGCTAAAGAGGCTGCTTCTTGAATAGAAATCGAACTTGTTAGAAATAACGAAATGGCTATTGATGTATGGATGGATAGTTCTAGAGAATCTTCCTTGTAGTTATTCCTAAGTTTATCACCAATCTCTTTTGAAACTTTAATTAACACTCGATCTTCATTTACTTCAATCTCAAACTGCTTTATCTCGTCCCACTCTTCGTGAGTAATGCCATATGGTACTCCACCTTCCGTGTAACCTACTATATATGCAAAATTTTCATCTGATTCAAATATAGTGTCCCCCAGTTGATTTCGTCCCTTTTTTGCGGTCTTTTTACAATCTCTGCAAATGTGTTGACTGTGGCCTTTCCCGCTAAATTTATCATTTGGCCGATGCCGGCCGCATGTTATACAAAAATGACCCTTGCTTTTCTTCCCCATTAAAACTACTCCCTTATTACTATTGATTTCATCTTTCTTTATTCATCCTCTTCTAAGTCTAAGGAATAATAGATATCACATAAGACTTCATGATAGCCCCATCCGATTCCTTCCGATTCTTGTACAATAGTATATAGCCTAGATTTAAAAGAGTTTAAAACCTTCTCGTTTTTGTGACATTCGATCACTACTTTATCGAACATCGACACCATGCTGTCATAAAATTTCATATTAATATCACCATAGGCATTTGTAAATTCTGTACCCAATTCAACATAAAGAATCATTAAATCTAATGTTTTAAGTTCATCCGATGATAATTTTTTAAAATTCGAAATAGCATTTTTTGCTTCTCCTAAACGTAATTTCCCGAAACCGCGTTCAGGAAAAAATTCATCTTTCACCTTCTTTTTTGTTTTTTTATATAGATCATTTATAGCTTCTTCGCCTAAAAACTTATTAGATAGAAAATGTTGAACATCTTTATTTACTTTATATATCTCTGTAATTAATTGAATTAACTCCTTATGGTCTAATGCTTTAAGTTCTTTTTTTAATTCATTCAATTTTAATAATGTCAACTGTCATCCATCCCTTCGCTGCTGATAATCAATAAATCTATATTATGATTATTTTCTTTTTCTTCTCTTGTCAATAGATATGGTTCTAATGCTTCCTCTGCTACTTTTAGAAAGTATATCTCTCCAAGATTGTTTTGTTTATTTTTGCTTTTTCCTTTCATGTTTCCATTTAGTATAATATAAGTGTAAATGCATGGTCTTTATAAATTATAGAAAACGATTTGAGGGAATAACATGCTGAACCTTGAACAGGAACTTAAGATTGCATTAAAAGAATGCGAACAGTTAAAACTCGAAAACCGTAAATTGAAAGAGATATTGAAATATCATAATATTAATCCTGATGTAACCTCTTCTTTTCAAATAGTAAAAAAGGAAGTCATTTCTACTAACAAACAAAAAATTCACGAACGACTAAATATATATAAAGATCTGTTTAAAGGAAGAACAGATGTATACGCATTACGCTGGGAATCAAAAAATGGAAAGTCAGGATACTCGCCTGCATGTGGCAACGAATGGCACCCTGCTTTATGTCAAAAACCCAAAATTAAATGTTCCAATTGCCAGCATCGGACATTACTCCCTCTTAACGATAAGATAATCTATGATCATCTTTCAGGGAAACATACAATCGGTCTCTATCCGCTTTTACAAGATGAAACTTGCTGGTTTTTAGCTGTTGATTTTGATAAAAAAAATTGGGAGAAAGACGTTCGTGCTTTTATTAATACATGTAAAGACTTGAATGTTCCAGCTCACATCGAGCGATCTCGTTCAGGCAATGGATGCCACGTATGGATCTTTTTTGATCAAGCACTTCCCGCTTCCCTAGCTCGCAGACTAGGCAATGTGCTTCTATTAGATACACTTGAAAAACGTTATGAGGTGGGAATGGATTCATATGACCGTTTATTTCCCAATCAAGATACATTGCCAAAAGGCGGGTTCGGCAATTTAATTGCACTTCCTTTGCAGGGTGGTCCAAGAAAGAATGGGAATAGCGTTTTTATAGATGAAAACCATAATCCTTACCCTGATCAATGGCTCTACTTAAAGCATGTGACAAAAATAGGAGTAGACCTTGTTAAGAACATTTTAAAATCAAGTAGTAAAAATGAATTATCAATCACTCTTAAAGAAAACGAACCACCACTTAACAATGGAAACCAATTTTATACACCCTCTAGACTAACGGTTATTGAAAAAAACGGTTTATATATCGACAAAGAAAACCTTCCATCATCATTAATTCATAAAATGATTCAGTTAGCAGCATTCAAAAATCCTGAATTTTTCAAAGCCCAGGCAAGACGGTTATCCACTCATGACATACCAAGAAACATTACTTGTTTTGAAGAAACAGAGAAATTTTTAGTTTTACCACGAGGATGTAAAGAAGATTTAATTAATTTAATGAACGATTACTCTATTGAGTATGATTTTGAGGAGAATACAAATTCAGGAGTCAAAACATCTATAGCTTTCAGTGGGAAATTAAGATCCGAACAAGAACAAGCCGTTCAAAAGTTATTAGAAAACCCCATTGGGATATTGTCGGCAACAACCGAGTTTGGAAAGACTGTAATTGCGGCTGCTCTTATTGCCAAAAGAAATATAAATACATTAATCATTGTTCATCGAAATCAATTAATTGATCAGTGGAAAAGTAGTTTATCTATGTTTTTGAATATGGATGAAAAAGATATTGGTCAGGTTGGCGGGGGGAAAAATAAACAGTCAAATATCATAGATATCGCAACAATACAGAGTCTTAATTACAAAGGTGAAATCAAAGACCAGATTACTCAATATGGACAAATAATTGTAGATGAATGTCATCATATTTCGGCCTACAGTTTTGAAAGGGTTCTAAAAAAAGCTGATGCCAAATACGTACACGGATTAACTGCCACTCCTTACAGAAAAGATGGATTGCAGCCAATTATGACAATGCAGTTAGGACCCATTCGTTATAAGGTGAATGCAAAAAATCAAGCTAAAGTTAGGCCATTTGAACATATCTTGCTGCCTCGGCACACCAACTTCAAGAGCACAAACGAGATCAGCAAAAAAGATATTCACTCGATATATAAAGAGCTCATAAATGATGAAAAACGAAATCAGTTAATCTTTAATGATGTACTAAAAGAATTAGACAGTGGATCAGTTCCGATAATATTAACAGAACGAGTGGAACATGCGGTTTACTTTGAATCAAGATTTAAGGGATTTGCGAAGAACATTATCGTTTTATCCGGTAAGTTAAGCCAAAGAGAAGAAAAAGAGAATCTTAATAAGTTGATTAATCTATCCGATGCTGAGGAAAGATTGATAATTGCCCACTGGAAAATATGTAGGAGAAGGCTTTGATCACGCCCGATTAGATTGCTTGTTTTTAGTCATGCCCTTATCATGGAAAGGGACATTACAACAATACGTTGGAAGACTACATCGTTTACATGATCATAAGATGAAAGTTAAAGTGTACGATTATATCGATGATAAAGAACCTATTTTAAAAGCAATGTATGAAAAAAGAAAAAAGGAATATAAATCGATGGGTTATCAATTATTGGACCAACAAACAACTGCTGAGCCTAAGTCGGAACAAATCAAATTATTTTAGAATATTAGCTAACGGTCAACAAATTTGTTGACTGTTAGTTTTATTGTTTTACTCTTTCAATACTTATAAATACAAATAATTACTAAGAAAAAAATCCTTATATTAATGCTTTTGTTTTCACTGTAATAATGTTTCGACCTGACCAGAATTTATCTTTAAAAAATTGTTTGGAAGGATTTATCTGCTCTAACAAAGAAGTCATTTTTAGGCTATTTTAAGCCCCTTTATATTTTCTTTATACAAATGCATGTGTTTTGTGCGAATCCAGGCATATTTAGAAATATGATGAAGGGAATTAACTGTCTCAATTCGCTGGAGTGATGTATCCAACTCTTATCAAGTGAATGCCCTATATGATATTATACATTCTCAACTTTGTTTTGGCATGGATAGTTCTTTCTTATCGTCATATAAATCAATTTCAACTTCTCCTTTGGTGTTGATCTGTAAATAGAAGACCTGATCTAAAGCAACCTGCCATTCATTCAGTGTTTGATCCAGCCATTGCAGATCTTTCCCTGCTTCAGAAAGAGACTTTGGTAATACTTTTCCATCGGATATAATGGTATAGGGCTGTTTAACTGGCTTAGTAATTAATCCGATATCACTTGGTGTAAGGGGTTGTTTATCACTTTTTAGCAATATACTTAAATCTCCTGGAGGCTCAAGAACCGCAAATTCAACATCCGAAAAATTGAATACACTCTTTTTTCTTAATAATGCTGAAAGTTCTTTTAATGAGATGTTTTCTTTTTTTAAATTCTCTTCAAGTATCTTTCCATTCTGAATAAAAACCGTTCCCGTCCCTTCCACCATGTCTCCAATCCATTTGCTCTTTACCGATAATCGGTCCACTAAAAGTGTAAATAAGCTAAAAATAGCGATACTAATGACGCCATGAAAATAATGTTTCTCCAATCCCATCATTACTTCTCCGGCAATACTTCCGATAGTAATGCCGGACACATAATCAAAAAAGGATAATTGAGAAAGCTGCTTTTTCCCCGTTAACTTAGTGAAAAAAAATAATACTGCTATATATAATAAGGATCTAACAACTACATCTAAATATGAAGGCATTGACCCGCCCACTCCTCTAACCAGATTTACAATGATTCATTTATAATAGTGTTGATGCCCATTTAACAAATTATCCATCAAAATAAGGAAAGTTTACCAAGCAAAAAGAAGCCAACAGGAAATAAGTCATGTTTCCCTGTTGGCTATTTTTGATTAGCGCCCGCTGCAGCACAAAGTCAAAGCAGTGTGATATTGTCATAAACAGCTCGTCACGTTTATAACTTATAGCAAGAAGATGGTTATAAAGGAGCTGAAACATGATTCTAGCCAAATTTCTAGATGAACTGCCTATCTCCCCTATAATGAAACCTTTACGAAAAAATAAGTACAGCAGCTATTACGAAGTAAAAATGACACAGGTTAAGCAGTCACTTCATAGTGAGCTGAATGATACTACTGTATGGGGTTATGAAGGTATGTACCCCGGACCTGCCATTGAGGTTGAAAGCGGTGAGATTGTGTTTATTAAGTGGATCAATAATCTTCCGGAAAAGCATCTTCTCCCTGTAGACTATACGGTCCATGGGGCTCATAAGGATGTGCCGGAAGTTCGAACCGTGGTACATGTTCACGGCGCATGTGTGGAATCAGAAAGCGACGGCTACCCCGAGGCCTGGTTTACACAGGGCTACAAACAAGTCGGCCCCTATTTTAGAAAGCAAATATATCGCTATGATAATTGTAATCGAGCTGCCACTCTCTGGTATCATGATCATGCTCTTGGAATTACGCGGCTTAATATATATGCAGGACTGGCTGGGTTTTTCATAATAAAAGATCAGCGGGAACGTTCGTTAAATCTGCCAAGCGGTTCATATGATATTCCACTTATGCTGCAAGATAAATCGTTTAATTCAGACGGTACTCTTTATTACCCAAAGCATCCGGAGAAACCTATCCCTGAATTAGATACTTCAATCGTTCCGGAATTTATTGGGGATACGATCTTAGTAAATGGCAAAGTCTATCCCTATTTTAACGTGGAGCCGCGTAAGTATCGATTTAGGCTGCTGAATGCTTCTAACACCCGTTACTTTCGGATTCAGCTGGATTCAGGCCAACATATATATCAAATTGGAACGGATGGCGGATTCTTACAGCACCCGATAGCAGTTAAACAAATCCTACTGGCACCGGCAGAACGAGCGGATGTGATTATTGATTTCACCAATCTTGAAGGCAGGAATATTACCATGACTAATGATGCCCCCGCTCCTTTTCCAGCTGGAAGTTTACCGGATGAACATACAAATACCGTGATGCAGTTTAAAGTAACACTTCCGCTGTTAAGTATTGATACGATCCCATTTCTAAAAATCAAAGAACAATCAGCTGCCAAAATACGGTATTTAACCTTAAATGATAATACGGATCAGTATGGCCGTGAATTCATGCTCTTGGATAATAAGCGGTGGGATGCTCCGATTACGGAAAATCCAAAATTATGGTCGACAGAGATTTGGTATCTCATTAACTTAACGGATGATGCTCATCCTATTCATATTCACTTAATAGACTTTCAAATAGTAGACCGCAGGGATTTCGATGCAGATACATTTAAAAAAGAGAGAGTGATTCATTATAAAGGAGAAGCGATGCCTCCTGAACCACAAGAACAAGGCTGGAAGGATACTGTTAACGCCAATCCAAACCAGATCACTAGAATAATTATGAATTTTGGACCTTTTTCGGGATTGTACGTATGGCATTGTCATATTTTAGAGCACGAGGATTATGAAATGATGAGACCGTTTATTGTTATAGAATGAGAGATGTTATCTGTCAATCCTTAACGTTATTATGTAATATACATCTACAAGTTCTTACGATTATTTGCAAGTGTAAATAATTTGTTCTTTTTTGAACGCTCTACGGAAGGAGAAATGGCCAGTCGTCAAATACACAGCAGCGGGCAGCGCCACATAGACTTAGAATAAATTTTCCATAAAAAAAACACTTCAATCAACGAGTTGAAGTGTTTGTTCATTTATTAGGCCCGGTTTTCAAAAAGATCGCCGAATTTAGCTTTTCGTTTATAAACCACCGCTCCGACCTGTTCTTTACCTTTTACAGGTGCTACCGCCCTGACACCTACAACAGGCTTACCAAGTTTGAATAAATCCTTGTCAAAAAAGTTTCTGTGTTCGGAAGGATTAATAATTCTGGTCATTTAGAAGCACCTCCAAATAGATAATTAATCGTTTTTATTAAATCATAGTTCGCAGCAAAATGGGAATCCAGCTGGTCATCTGTCAGGATGTCTGATCCTGAAATGGTTACTGTTATTACCAATTCTTCTCCTATAGGATAGCATATTAAATAAGTTTTGAACAAGTGATCTTTCGTTAAGTGAACCAATTCTTCACCTTTTAATAAGCTGTCTATCACTAGAATTCGATCGGGAGCATTTTCTTCTTTACCATTGTTTACGTTAAAAGAATAAAAAGTAATTTCTCCCGCTTTCCCGGCAGCATGTTTTAAACCATCGAGACCTTCCTTCTTCCAAACACCAACACCATCCATCTTAAAGGAAGGAAGAAGAGCATAAACGCTTCTTAGTGCGTCTGATAAATATTCATAAATTTTCTCATGATCATACACGATAAGTTCCTTGGTTAATTTAAGTGTAAAAAGAGCAACTTCGTCTCTTTCTCTTTGCTTCCTCAGTGCTTCTTTCAACATTTTTTCCGGGTCATTAAAGAATTTCAGCTCTTGAATTTTCTTTATGATATGCTGACAGGATACACTTACGGCAGCATCATGATTTTTGGTTGCAGCCTGATAAGTGAGTGGATTCAACCCGATTAAATCTGAAAGGAGATGATAGTTCTGGATGTCTATATCATTTCTCGTTTTGGGTACTGTATTTGGGATTAAATAAAAGACTCTGCTTCTTTTTAACTTTCCCCAGAACAGCCCCATTTCAAACAAAGTATTATCTCTTGTAATGAGAAACGTTTTTCCGCGTATTTCGATTATGTCATCTGGAGAGCATATAAAAACAGCAAAATCATTTTGATTTAATTGTGTTTCGAGATCCTCCATTGTATAATTGCCGGGTGAAAAAACTCCTGCGTACCATGGGTTTACTTCGGCATGATATTGAAGCGCTTTTTGAACAGCGTTTACATAATCCATAGCCTCTCTCGACGAACCGATAAAAACACAAGGTTTATTCTCCATTAATGCCTCCTATGAAATGTTGCTTGGCCGCTGCTAAAATACGTTATGTAACGGTTTTCTCCTATGAATGAATTATACCATTTTATCCCTCTTATTTAATGATAAATCCGTGAAATGCATCTATGTAATCAGTTTGCTTAATGTAAAACTACAATTTTTTTAAATTTATTATACCTGCTAAAATCCAGGTGAGCAAACGTACGTTCTTACACTGATATGAAGAGATCATGAAGATTTTTATAAAATCGGTAAAACTGATAAAGGAGCACCTCTTTTTATAGAAGCACTCCCACTTTTATGGATCTCTCATTCTTTCGCTTTTTGCAGTAGGCTATACAATCCTTACGGCCGTATCCTCTCTTATCAATCTTTTACGATGGACAAAATAAGATAGCTGAGCGCTTGCTTCATAAAGGACAAGCAGCGGTATAATCACCAGAATGTCTGAAATCAAGTCTGGAGGTGTAATAAGAATTGAAATGATGACCAGGGCAAAATAAGATAGTCTTCGTGCCTTTGCCATTCTTGATGGATTTAAAATTCCCAGTGTTGTTAAGAACATAACCACGAGCGGCATTTCAAATAAAAAGCCGAAAGGCAGTATCAGATTAAGCATAAAGCGGAAATATTTTTCAGCAGTGAACATGGTGTCAAACTGCCCTGATGAAAGAGAAGTCAAAAATCCAATTACAATAGGAAAAAGAACAAAATAACCAAACGAAATTCCTGTGATGAATAATAAAAATAAGCCAGGGATAAAACGGAATGTTACCTTCCTCTCATGAGGTTTTAGGGCTGGTGCTACAAACTGCCATACCTGAAAAGCGGCTAGAGGGATAGTTGCTGCAACAGAACTGACTGCAGCTATCGACATATACACCCACAAAATCTCACTAGGTCCAAGAACCGCCAATGTGCCATCCAAATCCTTAACGAGCAGATGATAGAAATCCTCGACAAATACAAAACTTACAATAAAAAAAGCTGTAAAACCTGCTAACGTTATGATGATCCGCTTCCGCAGCTCTTCTAAATGGTGGGAAATCTGCAATTCCTTGCTGCCCAATGGTTGATTCCTCCTATTTTTATATCCTTATAAACCCTCCTATGTTTCCGGACGGACGCATCTTTAATATTGTCCCGCCTAAAAAAGAAGCAGACGGTTCCCCCGTCTACTCTTCTCAGTAAGGAACCTGATTCAGCCTTCCTTTTTAACAGCTGCAAGCGAAGGCTTTTTCTCTTGCTCATCCGTATCTGAATCGGTTACAAGCCCCTTAGTCGCTCTTTTAAACTCTGTTAAAGTACGCCCGAACGCCCTTCCTATTTCAGGAAGCTTAGAAGGTCCGAAAATAATAAGAGCAATTACAAGAACTAGAATTAGTCCTGGTATACCAATATTTGAAAGCATTTTTACCTTCACCCTTTCTATTTTTACCGCTAATTTAAAATAAGGATATTAATTTAAAACTTTCTTACGGCTTCTTTGTTTTTCATGAGCACGATTATGGGCGCGGTTACGATCTTCTTCCACTTCATTTGTTTTTTGAACACCTTCAGAAACAACAGTCGAAGAAACTTTCCTCAGCCCAGCCTGATCCTTGTCATAAACAAATGATGCTCTTGTCGAAATATCTCCACCTGGTTCAGTGACAAACGGAACAACCCGGTAGTCTGCCCGCCATTGTTCAGGAGTTACCTGGCAGCGAACATAGCCTCTGTAATCATTGAAAAATTTTATATGTGGATTCTGGCTTATTATTTTATCTGTATCAGCACGCTTGTCCGCTCCATTTCCGCCAGACGTTATGCTCGTTCCTACAAATTCAACACCAAACGTTTTTGAATTCGGATCATCAAAATCCAGCTTCAGATTGGAAGCCCAGCTCGCATGCACATCCCCTGTTAACACAATAAGATTATCCAGGTTATTTGTTTTTACGATCTCAATCAAACGTTCGCGCGCAGCAGGATATCCGTCCCACGAATCCATGCTGTATCTAGGAGCAGTTAAGGTTCCATAATTTCTCTGTGCAAAGAAAATTTGCTGAGGCAGCACATTCCAAATAGTTGTCGACTTGGCAAGGTTTTCTGTAACCCACTGTTCTTGTTCCTCCCCAAGAAGGGTACGTTTTGGATCAAGAGATTCTTCTGTCTGTGGTGAACTAGTGTCCCCATTTGCCTGATCATCACGGTATTGACGTGAATCAAGGACGAAGAAGGATGCAAGGTCTCCGTATGTAAAATTCCGGTACAAACGCATATCTGCCCCCTTTGGCAAGGAAGATTTCCTTAGTGGCATATGTTCATAATATGCCTGGTAAGCAGCTGCACGCCGTTTGATGAATGCTTCCACTGACTGCCCTTTCTCAGGAATCAAGCTGGCATAATTATTCTCCACTTCATGGTCATCCCACGTAACGATCCATGGAAATGCTGCGTGTGCGGCCTTTAAATTTACATCTGATTTGTACAGTGCATATCGGTTGCGATAGTCTGCCAAAGTAATGATTTCTGGGCTATTGTGGACGCGGACATTGCCGGTCGGTGAAACATATTCATTTGGTCCGTATTCATATATGTAATCTCCAAGGTGGAAAACAAGATCAAGTTCTTCTTTGGCCATATGTTTATAAGCAGTAAAATACCCGTGTTCATATTGCTGGCAGGATGCAAAAGCGAATGTAAGACTGGAAATGCTTTCACCCAGCTTTGGCAGAGTTTTTGTTTTTCCTGTCTGGCTGACTTCGCCTCCGCTTTTGAAGCGGTAAAAGTAAATAGAGTTCGATTTTAAACCACTCACTTCCACATGCACGCTATGTCCAAGTTCTGGCCGCGCTATCACCTTTCCTTCTTGGACAACCTTGCGGAAATGCTCATCCTTGGCCATTTCCCATTTGACTGGAACAGCTTCTGCAGGCATACCGCCGCCATTCAGAGGGTCTGGCGCAAGCCTTGTCCATAAAACAACACTGTCTGATAGCGGGTCACCCGAAGCCACGCCTAGAGTAAAGGGATAATCGCTGAATTTCGGTGCTGCATTTACCTCAACGCCGCCCATTGACTGCACCATCGCAAGTCCGAGCGAAAGTCCCGCAAGTTTGCTTGCTCCCTGAATAAAGTTTCTGCGATCCATATTCTTGCTTAAACTAGTCTCGCTCCAATTCTTAATGATCTCATCCATAGACCGTTCAAAATTCATTGATTTACTCCTCCTAAAAATCAATCTTTGGAACGGTTCCAGTATATAAGTGATTTTTTAACTGCATGTTAAGAAATGTAAAGACATTCATTTCATTCTAGGTATTTCCATATAGGACAAACGTAGTTTATAAGCTGGAAGGAGCACAAATGGTTATGTATTACCTGCTCGTTTTGCACATTCAGACAGCCATTTTACCTAGTTATTCTTAAAGAAAGCTTTACTAAATCAAAATATAAAGAAAAGGAAATAAGAATCCTTTTACAGAGAATACAAAAAAACCGTTTTAAACAACGGCTTCGGTAAGTATAGCTTGTAAAGAATTATCAACTGTAACGCACGCATCGTTCAATGCAAAGCAGTGAAAAGAACACCCAGCGCAATCAGAACAACTCCGATTCCATTTAAAAGGCTGAGTCTTTCTCCAAAGAAGGCAATCGCAGCTACTGTAGCAATCACAACGCTTAATTTATCAATAGGAGCTACCTGGGATACTTTTCCCGTTTTAAGTGCCAGGAAATAAAAAAGCCATGAAGTGGCCCCTGCTAGTCCGGAGAGTATAACGAACATAAAGGTTTTCTTGGAACCGATAATCTCAGGGATCTTGCTTATATTCCCTTGGAAAGCAACCACACTGAACAAAAAGAGGGTCATAATAACAGACCTGACTGCCGTTGCAGTGTTGGCATCCACCTTTTCTAAACCCATCTTGCCAAATATAGAAACAAAAGCAGCTGATACAGCAGATAGAATGGCATAAATAAGCCAGGACATAACCTCTCACCTTCCGCTTCGTTTCATTGCCGGCAGCCATATGGCAGGTACTGTTTTTTTATATCTCCGTTATTTTATGAAAAAGGAGGGTGAATCATACACTAATTAAGCTTTTCTTAAGAAGTTTAATAAAAAAAAGCAGCAAATGCCGCTTCTTTTTACTGACTGGAGGATGTAGTGATTTTTGGATAAGGGTCTTCACCAATTTTCATATCCTTGCTATTCGTAAATGTATCGTTAGTGCGTATGGTACTTGACTTGGATAAGGCACCTTCCTTAGCCAGTGTTTCAAATCCTTGTTCCAAGTTTGCATTTTTTTCTTGTTCAACAGCAGATGTATTCTTTTTACTCATGTATGACTGGAACTGGCTTTTCAGTCTTTCTAAGGCTTTTGGATTTCGAAACAGGTAGACAGCCGCTCCAACCGCCAGCGTGCCTGCTATATTTCTTGTAATCATCTTTCCACCTCCTCTTTTGATAAACAAGTACCCAGTCCTTTCATGATCAAACATCGCTGGTCTATTTAATAGGGGCAGCCGCTTGAAGTGAAACTGTTATCTGCTCACTGCCCTTTGCTTACCTTCCTGGAACAGAAATAAGACATATACAGCCATTGAGATAAACACGGATAGAGATGCAGCGATATAGATGCTTTGATACCCAAATAAGTGGCCGATCTGTCCAAATACTATTGCTCCTATACCGACACCAAGATCGAAAAAAGAGTAGAAGGTCGCTGTTGCCATTCCTTTTCGATTGGCGGGCGCTTTTTCAATGGACCAGGCCTGCAAAGCGGGCTGAACCATCCCAAAACCTAAGCCGTATAAAACAGCCGCACTATATAAGACAAGTGAATTAGGAAGCCAGGATAAAAAAAGCATGCCGGCTGCTATTAATACGGCACCCGGTATAAATACAGCCCTGTGGCCTTTTTTGTCATACAGCATGCCTGCATAGGTTCTAGTAACCATTAAAGCCAAAGCATAAAATAAAAAATAGATCTGTATTCCTGAAATTCCTTTTTCAGCTGTATATAAAGGCAGAAATGAAGCGATTCCTCCAAAAGTCACCGTTATGAAAAATAAGAGAACGGAAGGCTTTAAGGCACTTTTTTCGCAAAAATCCCATTTGACCCCCACGGCTTTGGCCTTTGGCAGATTGGTTTTTTTAAATTGAATTTTTGCCGATAACAGGAGAGCAGCCAGGCCGAAAAACGCACAAATCCCAAACAGCATATTAAAAGGAACCACCACGGCCAGCAGAAGGCCTAGGGAAGGACCAAAGGCCAGAGCAATATTCCCTGAGAGTCCATAATAGCCCATTCCTTCACCACGCCTTTTGGCCGGGATTAAATCGGTAGCAATGGTCCCGGATGCAGTGGTCGAAAATCCCCAGCCAATCCCCTGGACTATGCGCATGGCAAATAAGAGAAAAATGCTTTCTAAAAAACCAAAGGTCACAACGGCTAAGGCAAAGATAGCAAGACCTGTAAGATACACAAGTTTTCGGCCCTTTGTTTCCAATGCATGTCCTGCATAAGGGCGTATAAGCAGGGCAGAAAAAGTAAAGATTCCGACTATAAATCCGATGAGCTGATCACTGCCGCCTAAGTGTTCAACATACAAGGGAAGCGTTGGAAGTGTCATCTGGAAACCAAGAAAAATAAAAAAATTGGCCAGACAGATTAACACAAAGTCTTTCGTCCAGATCCGTTCCTTTTTAATATATATATTGCTTTCTTCACCTGTCATTCTTTCGTGCATGAACAGTCTCCTCTCAAAATACAAATAGAACTAATAGTCTATGACTTTATTCTAAACAGCTAAAAGCATTAAATGCTCATCTTCTATCTATTTCCCCTTTTTTCAAAACTGTATTTCTATTTTAGAAATAAAATCAAATTAGCCGGCTTTTTATCTTGAAATCATTTGAACAAGTACCTTTCCCACTTCATTTCTCATGTTTTTTTCCTTTCAGAAAACAATAGAAAAAGACCCGGGAATGGTATTAAAAACTCCATTCACTGGGTCTTTTCTATAATGCGTTTAAGAAAAATGATAAGTTACTCCTGTTAAAGCTTCTGATACGCTCCAAAGCTTTTCCATCGTCTCCCGATTATAAACAGAGTCAGCCAGCGTTTCGATCTTAGGATATCCTTTTCGGCTGCCTTTTCCATCTGGACCGATATATTCTCCGCCTTTTAATTGTTCATTTGTTGCTGCATACAGGGTAGGAAGGGCTCAATATGTGCTGGCTGGAGAAATAAGGCTGAAAGTTTTTTAAGAAATAAAGGAGCATCCTTTTGCCCCAGTTTAAATAAATTAGTAGCAGTAATGCCCGGATGGCACGCGATACTCTTTGTAGATATATGATGCTGTTTCAGCCTGTGATCCAGCTCTTTAGAAAATAATAAGTTGGCTAGTTTACTTTGGCCATAGAACTTCATTGCTTTATATCCGTTTTCACCTTGAAGATTATTAAAATCTATAGCAGCGCCTTTATGCGCTAAGCTGCTGAGTGTGACTACCCGAGAATCCGGTGTTTGCTTTAAGAGAGGAAGAAGCAGACCGGTTAAGGCAAAATGCCCTAAATGGTTGCTGCCGAACTGCAGTTCGAATCCATCTTTTGTTTTCAGATAGGGCGGGATCATTACTCCGGCATTGTTGATTAGAATATCCAGAGAGTTATAACGCTTGGAAAAGGTTTCAGCAAATTCACCCACACTTTGCAAATCCGAAAGATCGATTCTCATCACTTCTACTAAAGCATCTTTATTTTCTCGCAAAATGAGCCCCGCTGATTCCTTTCCTTTTAGTTCATTCCGGACGGCTAAGATAACTCGTGCACCTTTATTAGAAAGGGCCTTGGCAGCCTCAAACCCTATACCGCTGTTCGCACCTGTAATAATCATGATCTTACCTTGTAACTCTTGTTCAGTCATTTCTCGGGCCCTCTTTCATTTTGGGAAAATAGGTAATCTATCGAATTTTCGGCTTACAAAAAGAGCCAAGAATGAAAAATGGGTCATTCAAGGCTCTTAATTATATATATGAGAGCCAATATCATATATTCCAATTCTCTATGAATGTTGCACACTCTCGTAAACTAATAAATTTTGGTAAATAATAGTCAGCAGCGGAGCTTTAATAGAGTATTGCTCAGCTAATTTCAATAAAAATCCTGGTATATGTCCTGCTTCGACGGCTGTGCCTTTTTCCATATCCCGCTGCATGGACGATTTCATGTTATAAGTCATTTTTACTATTGTATTCAAATGTTCTTCCACAATGTCTTCACGGATAGGAGCACCATGAGCTGACATGATGTTTGCTGTTTCTTCGAGCAATTGGAGGAAAAGAGCCCGTCCACCCTCTAGATCGCGAATAGGACCGACTGGACTGCGCATTAAAGTAGTCAAGCCTGATAATGTAGTAATAAAGAGGTATTTGTGCCACATATCCTGCTCAATTTGCTCACTTAAGACAAAAGAAGCTTTAGTGCCGCTTAACAATTCGGCAATTCTGCTTATTCTGTCAGAGCTGCGTTCCTCCATTTCTCCAAAAACCACGCGATGCATGGGGCTCGTTTGAATAATCTCCCCTCCATCATTAAGAGTTGTTTCGATGAAACACAATCCGCCGATAACCTTTTCTTTGCCTAATTCTTGTTGTAATCTATGTATATGTGCCATTCCATTTAACAGGGGCAGCACAACCGTGTTCTCACCAACGAAGGGTTTTACATCATTAATCGCATCCTCTAAGTGATATGCTTTTGTTGAAAACAAAATTAAATCAAAAGAAGAAGCTGGTTCCGCTGCAGTTATTAATTGCGGCTTGACTCTCATATCACCGTGTATGCTATGAATCACTAAACCATGTTTCTCCAGGTGCTGTTTACGGCTGCTTCGAACAAGAAAAGTAACATCTTCCCCCTTCTCTGCTAATCTGCCTCCAAAATAGCCTCCGACTCCACCTGCTCCTAACACTAAAATGCGCATATTCATTCTTCTCCCCCTAATCCAATCGCTTTATTAATTTTATCATAGTTTAAGCGTTTTCATAGTAACGAGACAGCTCGACGATCATGGCACCCATTCTTTCATTCTCAGGTACAAGATATTTCTCTACACCTTCTTCAAATAAAGCCTCTGCTGTTACTTTCCCTACAGCCACAGCCATTACTGGCCCATTAAAAGCATTCAGTAACTGAGAAGTAATCCCAAATTCTCTTCCATAGGTAAATAATGAACGAACTTGAACGGCCGTTGTAAAACAAAATGCATCAAATTGATGTTCCATTAATTCAGAGCAAAGTTTCTTCACAGATTCCTGTTCTGGAGGAATATGCCGATAAGGAAGAATTGTTGATACTATGGATCCTTGATCTTTAAAGAACTTTGTTAAGGCAGGGGCAGGGTCTCCATGGAGCTGAATCACTACTTTCTTGCCGCGGAAATCCTCATTTTCAAGAGCTCTAATGAGTCCTCTTGTAGTTCCGTCATCATCAACCGCCACTGGTACAATTCCTGCCTTTTTTAATACCGCAAAGGACTTATATCCTCTCGCCGCGACATTTGCCTCAATAATACGTTGTAAAAATGCTTCTTTCACATTGAGTTTTTCAGAAAGGCTAAATAGAGATTCAATTCCTATTCCGGTGGTGAAAATGATCCAGTCTGCTCCTTCGTTTATGAACGTCTGCATTTCTGGCTCTACTTCTCGTTCTGCCAAAAAAACGGTTCCCTGAAGAGACCGCACAGATGCCTCACCACCTTGTTTTTGAATCAAGGCACTGATTTCTTCTGTTTTGCGGGAACCTCCTATACCGACTCTTTTTCCAGCCAGCCCTTTACCCATCGTATTTCCCCCGTTTCACTGGTGAATTTAATTCTATAATGATTATTAATTTTATGGCTTTTTAGGATTTAACACAACTCAGGTGGTACGCCATGTTCATTGCTTTCACTAGAAAATCCAGTCCCATAAATAAAGAGCACTCGGCAGCCGAGTGCTCTAATGTTATACCGCGTATAGGATCAAAAGTTATTTTTTGATTTAAAATAAGCCTGAATCTACAAATCCTCTAAAATATTTTCCCTTTCGTTATCCTTTTCGTTATAGGTTAGCACCTCGTCAACCGGCTGATAAGAGTTCCCGTAAAAGTGCTGGTCCTTATAAGTATGAATCATATCATACGTTTTTTTCATGGCCTCAAAAATGACTTCTTCAGGTTCATTGTTTGGAGCCCAGTACAAGATTTCCATCTCATTAATCTGTTTTGTTGCCAAAGACCTTCTTCGATAGCCTATTCTCTGTGCGTGTTCAAAACCTTCACGTTTATAAAAACGCAGTCTTTTTTCTGTATCTGTATCCTCATAGTTGACTGGTTCGACTTCAAGAATAATAGGCTTTTCCTTTCTTTTCATTTTGTCTAGTAATTTACGCCCGAGACCTTCGCCACGGGCATCTTTAGATACAAAGAGATAATCAATAAAAACAAAGCTGTCTAGTTCTACATACATTAAAACATGGTTAGGTCCTTCATCTTTATGATATATATCTGATTTTTCTTTAAGTAATGTTTCCATATGCTCTTTAGATTTCATTTCTTCAATTGGAAAATACTGATTTAATTTTTCATACCAGTGCATAGCTAAACCCCTTTATATGTTAGTTTCATTTGCTGTTTATTAACAAGAATTCTAAATGCCTCAAGAGTACTATACCCTTAATATAGAAAGATAAAATTCTTTGTGCCCTAAAGCTGCAGATATGCAGCAGAAAGCCCCGGATTCAACACGAATCCAGGGCTTAGCTTTCCCGATTATACATTCAAATTATTAAGACTTATCTTCCATGATCTCATCAAAGGCAACGGACACTTTCTCGAATTCCTCGTCTGATTCAATAGCTGCCAGGTCACCATCCTGGTCCACTTTTAAAAAGAATACGTCAATATCATTCTCCGTTTCCTGGCGGATATCTTCCACAAAGGCAACAGCCGCATACTCCGTACCTTCAATATTAATTGTTCCCAGTACTTCAACTTCCTGGTCTTCTCCAGTATCGGCTGCAATTGTAAATGTTTCTCCGACTTCAATTCTTTCCATGAACATTCTCCTCCCTAAATGAATTACTATATTTATCTTCCCAATGTAAGTAGAATTAATGCTAAAAAATGAAAATTAATTCTGATGTCTTAACCTTAAAGCTTCGTGCAGATAATCAGCTTACCTTCAAATGAGCTGATTAACATGCTGAACAAACAAAAATAAAACGGCCTCCCGAAATTTTTATTCGAGCGGCCGTTTTATTTTATGGCTTATTCAATTAACCTGAGAGCGGCAGCAAGAGTTTCAACAATTAATTCCAAATCTTGTTCTTCAATATTTAAAGGAGGTGACAGGGTCAATATATTATTAAATCCAGCTACGGTTGTGCCATTTTTCCCTATCAATACACCTTGATTTTTGCATTCGGCTATGACTCGGTTTACAAGGCCGACTTCCAGCGGTTCTTTAGTTGTTTTATCTTTAACCAGCTCGATGCCGATCAGCAGCCCCTTGCCGCGGACATCTCCTACATTCGGATGGGAAAGAAGCAGACTTGATAGATCGGCTAACATTTTGCTTCCTAACTCTTCCGACCGATCAAACAGCTTTTCCTTTTCCATAATTTCGAGATTTTTGAGAGCTAAGGCGCAGGCTGCAGGATTACCCCCAAAAGTATTCACATGACGAAAAAAATCGTATTCTTCTGATCCTTTAAAGGCCTCATAAATTTCTTTGCGGACAGCCGTTGCTGACAGCGGCAGATATGCACTTGTAATCCCTTTTGCCATCGTAATGATATCTGGCTTTACGCCATAATTCATAAATCCGAACGGTTTGCCTGTCCGGCCGAAGCCGCAGATCACTTCATCTGAAATAAGAAGCGCTCCATGCTTTTCACACACTTCTTTTACGGCTTTCATATATCCTTCCGGAGGAACAAGAACGCCGCCGCCTGTAATGATCGGTTCCATAATCATCGCAGCGATCGTTTCACTATGCTCCCATGTCATCAGCCGGTCAACTTCTTTAACTGACAGCAAGTCTCTTGGGTCAGACACATTGCAATCATCCCGATAAGAGTCGGGCGGTGATACATGCAGGAAACCAGGTGAAAGCGGCTCATATTTATACTTTCTCTCAGCCTGCCCTGTAGCGGCCAAAGCACCCATCGAACTGCCATGGTAGCCTCTATAGCGGGATACAATTTTATAGCGGGAGTGGGCTCCCCTTTGCTGATGGTACTGGCGCACTATTTTAAATGCAGCCTCGTTCGCTTCCGATCCGCTGTTTGAAAAAAAGATAACATATTCATCTTCGAGCCATTCATTTAGCTTTTCAGCAAGCCTTATGGCTGGTACATGGCTTTGAGACAGCGGAAAATAAGCCATTTCCTTCAGCTGCTCATAGGCAGCTTCAGCGAGTTCAGTTCTGCCATACCCAACATTTACACACCACAGCCCTGCCATGGCATCCAGATAGCGTTTTCCATCAGCATCTGTCACCCATGAACCCTGTGCTTTGGCTGCAACAAGGGTTGCTTTCGGGTTATAAGGCTTCATTGAGTGCCAAAGATACCTTTCATCATGGGAAAGGAGTGTATCCTGGGAATTGCTCATTTTAACCATTCATCATCCTCCTATTCTTTTACTTACGATTCAAAACGGGAAGTAATCATTTTTTTGCGGGTATAGAAATTTACCCCGTCTTTACCATTTACATGCAGATCTCCGTAAAATGAATCTTTCCAGCCGGAAAAAGGAAAGAAGGCCATGGTTGCCGGGACTCCCACATTGATTCCGAGCATCCCAGCGTCTGCTTCTTCACGAAATTGCCGTATAGCACCTGCATTGTTTGTATAAATGGTCGCTCCGTTCCCATACCGGGACTTGCGGATAAATTCAAGTCCTTCATCTAGATCTTTCGCACGCAGCAAACTTAAGACAGGAGCAAAGATTTCATCCTTTGCAATGGTCATTTCTGGAGTCACTCTGTCAAAAATGGTCGGCCCCAGGAAATTTCCATGCGGATGCTCATGAATTTCTCTTCGGCCATCCCTGATAAGCTCGGCGCCCTCACCGATTCCTTTCTCTATGTAGCTAAGTACTTTTTCTCGATGCTCTCTTCGGATTACCGGGGTCAGCAGTACTTCGTCATCCATGCCATTTCCAATAATCAGATCGTCAGCTTTCTTCTTTAAGGCCTGGATAAACCGTTCATTTTCTCCGACTACTACTACAGCACTGCAGGCCATGCATCTTTGTCCGGCGCTGCCAAAAGTGGAACTGATAATATGCTGCACAGCCTTATCCATATCAGCATCCGGCATCACGATATGATGATTTTTAGCTCCAGACAGTGCTTGAACTCTTTTGCCTTCTGCAGCGGCCCTTTCATACACAAATTTAGCTACGGCCTGTGAACCGACAAACGAAATGGCAGCAATATCCTTGTGTTCGAGCAGGCCATTTACAACATCATGGGCTCCATGTACTACGTTGAGGACTCCCGGCGGTGCACCAGCTTCAGAGAACAGTTCGGCAAGCCTGTTTGCCAGAATCGGCGTACGCTCTGAAGGTTTTAATACAAAGGTATTTCCACAGGCAACAGCCAGAGGGAACATCCATAACGGCACCATCATCGGAAAATTGAACGGTGTAATTCCGCCGACAACTCCGAGAGGGTACCGGAACATTTCTGAATCAATCTCTTCTGCAATTCCGGATAAAGTTTCACCCATCATTAATGTAGGCGCTCCGGCTGCAAATTCTACACATTCAATGCCGCGCTGGACTTCTCCATAAGCCTCTTTATAAGCCTTGCCATTTTCTCTTACAATCAGCTTAGCAAGCTCTGCGTGATGATCCGTAAGAAGCGTATGATACTTAAACAGCAGCCGGGCTCGCTTTGGAACAGGAACTCTTTTCCATATGGCAAATGCTGCCTTGGCAGCAGAAACCGCCAAATTCACATCCTCTTTTGTTGAAACAGGTACCTTAGTGAGCAGTTCGTCTGTTGCTGGATTAGGGACCTCGAGACTCCGCCGGCTGCTGGAGCTTTTCCACTCTCCATTAATATAGTTTTTTAATATCATGGTATCACTGCCAGTTATACTCATTATTCCATCTCCTTTGTTCTGGTTAAAAAGTTATTACTATTAAACCCTGCTAAACTGTAATAAAAGGATGAGCAGACTTCTCCCACACTTTGGGTTATTTTTACCAATTAATTTTACCCATTGTTCTGCTGCATAAGGATACTGGAGAAATACTTGCGCGCATTAGCGGTGCCAATATGCAGGGATTTACAATGACCCTGATCTTTATGAGTAAAATTTACGAAAGCGCCGTCTAAGTTTTCGATTACACTTTGAATTCTGTAACCAGACCTAATGAGATCATCAATCTGCTCTTTTTCAGTTAAAAACTCTTTATATTCTGACATTGCCTCCCCCTCCAAATTTGACTCTAGACGCTTAGTTGTAACTATTATTTTTCTGCTCCAGTTTCATAGTCATCAATCACCCAGTCACGGCCTACAGAAATTCCTAAGTACTTCTCATCGCTCGGATCCTCAATCTCAGCCTGCCGATATTTCTTGAACCACCAATATTTTGCCAGAACATAATAAATGGCGGCACCAGCTAGGAAACCAACTAAAAATCCATAGTCCTTAGTAAAATAGGAGGCTGTTGCTCCTATGATCCAGGCAAGGAAACCTGCGAGATTCACTCCGCCGCTGTACCGGTACTGGCCGAAATCTTCATATAATTGGGGCACATTGACTCTTCGTTTCCGAAGTAAATAATAATCAGCAAAAAGAATTCCAACGATGGCAGACAAAATTCCTCCTACCACTAATAGAAACGGGATAATAACGTCAAATAAATTCCAAGGCTGAACAACGGAACCAACGATTCCTGCCGTTATAACGCCGGCCCAAAACGGAAACTTTGGTCCGCCGACATTTGAGAAGATCGTGGCAGCAGGGACGACGTTCGCGGCCGTATTTGTGGACCATTGTGCAAGAACAATCATTAATAAAAGAATCGCAAGAATGATGCCGCTTGCGGACTTTTGCAGAGCAGCTACTGGATCGGAATTCAACACGGCGATGTATGAAACAGCTCCGATGATGATCATAAATGTCTGTGTTAAAGGCATGGCCACCATATTGCCCCACAGTGAAACTTTATTTCGTTTAAACCAGTTTTTTTCATTCACAGGCGCTTTGATAAACCGGGAAATGGAGGGGATGTCTGCTCCCAGCGTGGCCCAGAAACCCATATTGCTGAAAATAACTACCAAAAAGGCTGTAAAAGCCGCGCCGCCCGACACCGGGTCTTGAGCCCAGCTCCACACATCACGTCCTTCTGATGCTGCGGTATCTGATAAAGAGAGATACATCCAAATAGAAATTAATAGAATGATTGGAGCAGCCAGATCAGCAAAACGTTCGATGGACTTTATCCCTAAGGCTGTGTTAACAAGCTGTACAACCGCGAAAATGAGGTAGCAGACAAACCAATTATCAAAACCGAATAAAATATCTAATATTCCATTCATGGCTGTAGACCCGAAATACGTGTTTATCCCAAACCACATCGATGCTGTAACACCGCGGGTTACGGAAGGGATATGTGTGCCGATCGTCCCAAAAGGAGCTCTCATGTAAACAGGAAAGGACAGCCCGTGTTCGATCCCTATATCAGCAATTAATGAGATAAAAAATCCGATCGCGATACAACCTATAACGGTTGCAAGAATGACAACCGGCAGCGGCAGAGTCATCACCCCTGCCCCTCCGATCGCAAAGGTTGCAAGAACAACTACCATTCCTACCCACATAAAAGAAAATCCTAAAGAAGTAATGGTCCTGTCTTTTTGAAGAATGGGGTATAAATCCGGTGATTTCAGGTGGCTTTTTTTCATGGAACTCTCCTCTTTCGGTTTAAAATAATAGAATCTTTTCTTTATTTCTAATAACCGATCTTCCTCTCGAAAATGATTAGAGGAAGCAGCTCACAGTCGGACGGCATGGGAGGCGTTCAGATCAATGAAACCGTAGAATATGGAATAGTAGATTGAAGATAAAACTGCTAGATTGATAGAGTTTCGTTTTGATCTATAGAAGTGTTCTGTTTATATTTAGCCCTTTTTAGGTATTTGCCGGAACCAGGGCTGCCAACAAACTTTTTATCGCGGATGACAAATTCCCCTCTCACTAATACGGAAACAGGTTCCCCTCTCACTTTCATACCTTCAAATGCATTGTAATCGACGGCCATATTGTGAGTTTCAGCAGAAAGAGTTCTTTCCATTTCAGGGTCAAATATGACGATGTCTGCATCAGATCCAACGGAAATAGTACCCTTTTTAGGATATAACCCAAAAAGCTTAGCAGCTCGAGTGGATGTGATATCAACAAATTGATTAAGGTCAATCCGGCCCTTTTTTACTCCTTCAGAGAAAAGTATAGAGAACCGGTCTTCAATGGTAGGGCCGCCGTTAGGTATTTTAGTAAAATCGTCTCTACCCAAATCTTTTTGCCCTTTAAAGTCGAATGAGCATTGATCAGACCCAATAGTCTGGAGCTGGCCAGTTTTCAGGGCATTCCAAAGTACCTCCTGATTCCACTTCTCCCTTAGAGGAGGAGACCATACATACTTAGCCCCTTCAAAGTCAGGTTTCTCTAAATAACTCTCATCCAGCACTAAATACTGAGGACACGTTTCTCCCCAAATATCAAAGCCCTTAGCCCGCGCTTCAGAGATTTTCTCAACAGCATCAGCACATGATACGTGGACAACATATAACTGGGAATCAGCAAGCCCGGCCAGCTGGGCAGCCCGCCCTGTAGCTTCTCCTTCTACCTCAGGCGGCCTTGTTAAAGCATGATAAATAGGTTCCGTTTTTCCCTCCTTTAATGCCTTCTTTGTGAGGAAATCAATGACATCCCCATTCTCTGCATGCACCATAACAAGGGCGCCCAGCTCCTTAGCGGCCAGGAGAGTCCTGAATAAGGTTTCATCATCTGCCTGAAAGACATTTTTATAAGCCATAAAAACCTTAAATGAGGTAATTCCTTCTTTCTCAATGATCTGTGGCAGCTCGTTTAAAACCTTCTCATTGATCTCCCCGATCATGAGATGGAATCCATAGTCAATGACCGCTTTGTCCCTCGATTTTTTGTGCCACGTTTGAATGGCTGTTTTCAATGGTTCACCTTTAGCAGTAAGACAGAAATCAATAATGGTAGTGGTTCCTCCAAATGCGGCGGCAATGGTTCCAGTTTCAAAATCGTCTTTCGTTACAGTTCCGCAAAAAGGCATATCGAGGTGGGTATGCGGATCAATTCCACCAGGGAAAACATAGCGGCCTTCCGCGTTTATAATCTCTGCACCAGCAGCAGGCAGATTTGTACCGATTGCTGAAATAATGCCGTTTTCTATTAATAAATCTGCTGAAAATGTATCTGCTGCTGTGACAATGGTTCCGTTCTTAATCAGCTTTTTCATCATTCTCCCCCTTTGTTTTTTGCCATCACATCCATTACTTGGCTGTGTTAAGAGCAGCCTGGCGGTCATTCCATGTCATAGGAGGCTGGCTAGCTGCTGTTTCGACCATGGTTATGGCGCCATCTACCGGACAAACAATGGCGCATAAGTTGCAGCCTACACAATCTTCTTCCCTCACTTTGAGATAGCTTCTGCCATCCTCTCCTGTTAGCATATCTATACACTGATGAGACGTGTCTTCACAGGCAATATGGCATTTATTGCAGTTAATGCATACGTCGGTATTAATTTGTGCCGCAATATTATAATTCAGATCAAGGTTCCCCCAGTCCGAATACCTCGGTACCGATTTTCCAATGATTTCAGTTAAAGAGGAAACCCCTTTTTGTTCTAGATAGTGATCCAATCCTTCTATCATATCTTCTATGATCCGAAATCCATGGTGCATGGCCGCCGTACAAATTTGGACACCTGTTGCGCCCATCAATATAAATTCGACCGCATCCTGCCAATTGGAAATTCCGCCAATGCCTGAGATTGGGACAGAAATCCGCGGGTTTCTAGCACATTCGGCCACCATATTTAATGCAATGGGCTTTACAGCCGGACCGCAGTAGCCGCCATGAGCACCTTTTCCAGCGACATGCGGAATCGTGTTCCAGGTGTCAAGATCAACCCCCATTAAGCTATTAATTGTATTAATCATACTGATTGCATCTGCCCCGCCGTTCACTGCCGCTTCGGCCGTAACGGTAATATCCGTGATATTCGGTGTCAGTTTAACAATCACAGGGGTTCTAGCCGCTTCTTTTACCCAATATGTCTGCTTTTCTACCAGTGAAGGAACCTGACCAGAAGCGGAACCCATCCCTCTTTCCGCCATTCCGTGCGGACAGCCAAAATTAAGCTCAAGGCCGTCTACACCCACATCTTCTACACGCTTGACGATTTCATGCCACTTTTCCTGTTTAGGCTCAACCATTAAAGAGGCAATAATGGCATGATTAGGAAAACGTTTTTTCGTTTCATAGATTTCTTTTAAATTCACTTCAAGGGGCCTGTCAGTAATGAGTTCAATGTTATTAAAGCCAGCTACCCTCTGACCATTAAAACTGACAGCAGCAAACCGGGAAGACACATTTAATATCGGATCGCCCAGTGTTTTCCAGACTGCTCCTCCCCAGCCGGCATCAAAGGCACGCTGCACTTGATAGCCAGAATTAGTCGGAGGTGCTGAGGCAAGCCAGAATGGGTTAGGAGATTTAATTCCTGCCAGGTTAATGCTTAAATCAGCCATTTCTTTCTTGTCCCCTTTCTACAAATCGTTCATGCTAGGATTGATTGCTGTCTAAGTTTGTGAGACTGCAATAGATCAAGCTGTTCCGGCAGCTGATGCCTGCTTATGAATAGCATATGCTGCAAGCTTTCCCTGTTGGGCAGCAGTGACGACCATAGCATCTCCTTTACCTTTTCCAAATACGATATCTCCGCAGGCGAATATGTTAGGATGTGAGGTTTGATACGTCTCTTTATCGGCTTTGACTACTCCATTTTCATGCTGCAGTCCTAATGCCTGAATTAAGGAGAGATGTCTTGTTTGTCCGATTGCTTTTACCACCGCATCGACGGGAAGGATAAATTCTGATCCTGTTACAGCAGCCGGACTTCTGCGGCCATCCCTGCCAGGTTCTCCAAGGGCCATTTTCAGGCATTCAATGCCAGTCACCCTCCCCTTTTCATCTCCGATAATGCGCTTAGGAGCCGTTAACCAGCGGAATTCAACACCATCCTGCTTGGCAAATTCATATTCAAAATCATAAGCAGTCATTTCATCGACGGATCTTCTGTAGAGGATTTTTACATTTTCGGCACCTAATCGGACTGAACAGGTAGCCCCGTCAATCGCTGTATTACCTGCACCTATAACAGCTACACGTTTCCCTGTAAAATCCCTCGTTAAGTCTCCGCTTTTTGTAGACTTAACGAATTCAATGGCATCAAAGACACCTTCCAGCTCTTCACCTTCAATGTGTAAATCAGGTACATGAGCCATGCCGGCTGCTAACACTATATAATCATAGGAATTCAGGAGATCTTCTGCTGATACATCCTTTCCAACCTTGGTATTGGTGAGGATTTGAACATTGAGTTTTTGGACTTGTTCTACTTCCCAGAACGAAATCGGCTGCGGGAGACGAAAAGAAACGATTCCATACGTATTTAAACCTCCAGCTTTCTCTGCTGCTTCATATATCGTGACTTGAAAGCCGAACCTGGCGAGTTCTCTTGCCGCTGATAATCCAGCCGGTCCGCTGCCTATGACAGCTGCGGTCTTTCCGTTCGGGCTGCCCGGCTTAAATAGGATTTGTTCATTGTTGATTGCCCAATCTGTAGCAAATCTCTGCAGCTTTCCTATTGGAATAGGGCTTGTCGAGTGGTTTAATACACAGGATCCTTCACAAAGCTCTTCTGTTGGACAAACCCGGGCACAGCTTGCTCCAACTGGGTTTGAAGACATAATGGTCTTTGCCGATCCAAGAAGATTACCTGAAGAAATTTTCTTGATAAAAGCCGGAATGTCTATTCCGGTAGGACATGCTTTTATACATGGGGCATCATAACAGTATAAACATCGGTTTGATTCTTCGAGAGCTTCTTGATTGGTAAAGCCTGGATCTGTCTCTTCAAAGTTTTTTTCTAGATGGGTGCTCGAAATGCGCTGTGTTTTAATAGTAACCACCGAGAATACCTCCTTAGCCAATGAATAAGAAAACAGATGGATGGGCCGCATTTCGGACCCTCACATATATTTCTTTTATTTCCTATGGCAATAAAGATGTCATTTCACCATAGGTTTCTGGACGGCGGTCACGATAAAATTGCCACGTATCCCTGACTTCCCTGATCAATTTTTTATTCATTTCACCAATGATCACTTCATCTTTGTCCCGGCTTGCAGACGCCACAAAATTTCCTTTTGGATCGACCAGATAGGACTGTCCATAAAATTCTCCCATTTTCCAGGGAGCTTCGTAGCCTACCCGGTTAATGGCTCCAAGGTAATAGCCATTCGCCACTGCGTGTGCAGGCTGCTCAAGCTTCCATAAATATTCAGATAAACCAGCTACCGTGGCAGAAGGATTAAATACGATTTCTGCACCATTTAATCCTAGTAATCTAGCACCTTCAGGAAAATGACGGTCATAGCAGATATAAACGCCAACCTTTGCAAAGGCTGTATCAAATACCGGGTATCCAAGATTGCCTGGCTTAAAGTAATATTTCTCCCAGAATCCATAGCCGTCTTTCCCTACGGCTACATGAGGGATATGCTGTTTTCGATATTTCCCTAAATAGGAACCATCCGCATCAATAACAGCTGCCGTGTTATAGTAAGTTGCAATGCCTTCTCTCTCATAAATGGGCAGTACAATGACGACTCCCAACTTACGAGCCAGTTCCTGAAACAGCCCTGTAGTCGGTCCATTCGGAATTTCTTCAGCGGAATCGTACCATTTCGTATTTTGTTCCGAACAAAAATAAGGACCATAAAAAATCTCCTGCAGACAAATAATCTGAGCTCCTCTTCCGGCGGCCTCTTCTACAAGCCCGATATGCTTCTCAATCGCTTTTTTCTTATGTACCTCCACAGGCTGATTGCCATCCACATCATGTGAAGCTTGAATTAAACCGATCTTTACAGAATCTGACACTCGCAAAACCCCCTTGCAAAAATATAAAACTTTTAAAACTGCCTTATTAACACTGTATGTACGAACTTCGTTATTTATTTTCAAAATTAGGCTTGTTTATGATTTAAAGCATAAAAAAAAGCGTACTCTACGTTTGAGTACGCTCTGACTTTCTGCTTAACCGCCCGTAAGCTGGATATATTCTTCTATATTTCTTCTGATCTGGTTTATAGAATGCTGCCAAAAATGCGGGCTGTGTTAAATCGATACCAAGATGCTTCTGTGACAATGCTTCAACGGTATACAATCCTGTATCTCTTAACAATTGGATATATTTATTTTCAAAATCATTTCCATTCCTTTGGTATTCTTCGAAAAGCCCATAACTGAACAAAAAGCCAAACGTATAAGAAAAATTATAAAAAGGTTCAGTCAGATAGTATAAATGAGGAGTGAGAATCCAGAAATAGTCTTGATAATATTCAAGACTATTAGTAAGAACCTCCTTCTGCTTTTTAACAACTAACTCTGTTAATTGCTTTGCCGTTAAGAATTCACCCTGTTTTTTCCTCTCATATAATTCCAGCTCGAAATTGAAGTGAAATTGCACATACAATAGGTACAAAACATCTGCGTGAATTTGTTCTTCTAAGTACTGAATTTTTTCGTCTTTGGATAAAGTCTGGTTAGAGTTCGTAAGTATCAATTCAGAAAATGTTGACGCTGTTTCTGCAAGTGTCATCGGATATTTCTGAAGAAAGGAAGGCTGATCAAATAAAACGGTTGTATGAAAAGCATGCCCAAGCTCATGAGCAAGAACAGATACATCCTTCAGAGTTCCATTAAAATTCAAGGATACTCTCGTTTCTTTACTAACTGGAAATCCAGCGGCAAAGTTCCCTAAATGCTTGTTGGGCCTAATTTCAAAATCAATCCACCCGCTCTTGTATACCCTTTCAACAAATCCAGAAAACTCCGGAAAATCTACCTTCGTTTTACTTATTATCATAGAGACTGCCTCTTCTGGTGTATAACTTTGCTGATCATTATTTGAACCGTTTGATACAAAAACATCAAAATAGCTAAGCTGATTTATTTCTAGCAGCTTTCTTTTTTGTTCAAAAAAAAGGCTGGAAGATATGGTTATTTGACTTAATGGCATTCCACATGGTGTCCAAAGTGTCTTTTGAAATGCGGTTTAACCTTAATGGCTCTTTAAGTACAGATTCCCAGCCTTTGTATTTATATGTCTTCATCCTGAAACCAGAAAAATGGTTCAAAATAGCCGCAAATAAATCTTCGTTTTCACGCAGTACTCCAGATCTGGCTTCATGAACTTTGTTCCTCACTTTTCGGTCGCTGACAGAATTATATTTAGACAGTTCACCAAGCGTAAGGAGCTGTTTAGTCTCTCCATCTGTAAAAGGAAAACTTAGATTGCTAATCGTTTGGTGATATAAATCTGACCAAGCTTTAAAACCGTCTACGGAAAAGTCTTCAATCACTTCTGCAATATTCTCTGAAACCGATTCTATATCACGCTTTCTCATCTCTTCTAAATAAAAAATGATAGGACTGGCATCTATTTCTTTTTTTATGGCATTCCAATTCTCATCGGTGCTACCCTTCACATGTTTTTGAAAAACAGTGTGCAGTAAATCCAGCTTTTGCTTAACTTCGTGTGCCCGTGCTTCAAGCTTTACTGCCGCTGCATCCTTTCTATTTTCAGAAACCGCACAATAAGCCAGCTCGCTAAGCTGTTCTACCCTTTTTATTAGATTTTCCATGGTCCTTATAAAATCCAGCACTGTTTCAGAATTTTGATTTAATTTGTTCGTCTTATAATCGTGAAGATGTTCTGTCAGCTCTGATTCTAAATGTTCTACAAACTCTTCTAACGGCTCTTCCTCGTTATGCAGCAACGATTCGAGGTTCCATCTATGTAACATTGTGTGGTTTTTTACCATATCCTTTTGCTCCTTACGGTTTATACAAAAACTAGTAAGTATTCAAGCTCATTTTATACAATATTCTCATTTTTTCAAAGACTTTTTAGAAAGCGGTGCTCCAATGAATAGGTTTGCAAGGAATGACCATCCTACAAAGATAGAACCTTTAATGAACCTGTTCGGCTCCTAGTCATCTATCCAATTAAATTCATTTAGGAGGAACTCATTTGATCAAACCCATGATTGTGCTGTTAACTTCTGCAGCCATACTGCTTTCGCCTTTTAATCAAGCGTCTGCGTATAAAGGAACAGAAATAAACTATGAATCCAGGGAAGAGATTCCATCTCGTTTTAAATGGAAGCTTCATGAAATTTACCCAACCAAAAGCGCATGGGCAGCTGATGTGAAGAAAGCTGAAGCCTTAGCTGTCCAGTTTAAAGAAACATATCAGGGCAGTCTCGGTCAATCAGCCTCACAGATAAAGAAGGCAATGGATGCTTATACTAAATTATTACGCATAGAAGAAAAGGCTTATGTTTATATCAATTTAGAGTTGAGCACCAATGAATCCAATCATGATTTGCAGGCCCTCTCTAATCGTGCCGATACCATGGCTGCAGCCATAGCAGAGAAGACTGCCTGGTTCAGCCCCGAATTAGGTAAAATACCAGGGTCTCAAATGGAAAAATATCTAAATGAGCCAGACTTGCAACTATATAAAAATTTTCTTGCGGATATCATCCGGACCAAGCCTCATACCTTATCTAAAGAACAAGAAGAATTATTAGCAAAGATCTCTCCCTTAAGCGGAACAGCAGCAAATGTCTATACCATGCTGTCGAAAGATGTGAGATTCCCTAAAATTAAAGATGAGAAAGGCAAAGAGGTTCAGCTGACACGAGTGAATTATAGTACATATATGGAAAGTAAAAACCGCAAAGTACGAAAAGCGGCTTACGAGGCTTATTACCGCACGCTTACAAAGTTCCAGGACTCCTTTGCGGCTGTAATGAGCGCTCAGGTTAAATCCCATAATATCAGTGCAGATGTGAGAAAGTATAAGTCGTCAGTAGAAGCCGCTCTTACACCCAACGAAATACCGGCTGCTGTGTATGACCAGCTGATCAGCTCCGTACATAAAGGACTTCCACAAATGCACCGCTATATGGAATTAAAGAAAAAAATGCTGAGAGTCAATGACCTTCATATGTATGATATGTACACACCTATTGTTGACAGTAATAACAAGTATATTCCTTTTGAAGAAGCCAAGAAAATGGTAATAGAAGGTTTAAAGCCTCTCGGTAAGGAGTACGAGACTCTATTAAATAAATCATTCAGCCATAACTGGGTTGATGTGTATTCTACCGAAGATAAGCGTACCGGAGCGTTTCAATGGGGAGCCTATGACACTCATCCATACGTTCTGCTGAATTATCAGGGGACAAAAAATGATGTATCCACGTTGGCACATGAATTAGGTCATGCTATGCATTCTTATTATTCTAAAAAAGCACAGCCATATATCAATTCAGGCAATGCCACTTTTACAGCAGAAGTAGCTTCTACGCTGAACGAAAATCTTCTCTGGGAGAGTGAATACAAAAAAGCGAAAACGAAAAAAGAGAAAGTGTTTTTATTAAATCAAAGACTCGAAGACTTCCGTACAACTCTTTTCCGGCAGGCTCAGTTTGCAGAATTCGAAAGATCTATTCATGAATTGGAAGCAAAAGGCGGATCTCTTAATGCAGAATCCTTGAAAAAGATATATGGAGATATAAATAAGAAGTACTATGGCAGCCTGGTAGCTGCCGATAATGAAATACCTATGGAATGGGCCCGTATTCCACATCTCTACGACTATAATTTTTATGTGTATCAGTATGCTACCAGCTTTGCTGCGTCTTCTGCTCTAGCCAAACAAGTGCTGGATGAGGGGCAGCCTGCCGTTAAACGCCTGAAAGAAAAGTTTTTGATGGCTGGGGGTTCTTCTGACCCAATCAGTATCTTAAAAGATGCGGGCGTTGACATGTCAACGTCAAAACCGATTGAACAATCGCTGCAGGTTTTCAGTGAAACATTGGATGAACTAGAAAAGTTACTGAACGAATAGCAAAAAGCCTGGCATGAGAAGATATGCCAGGCTATTCTACTGTTTACTTAATCTAATGGAGCAGCCTTAAATCCCATTCAGCCTGAATTTAAGTGCTGGCTGGAACTTAAGTATTTGAGTAGAGCGGATTACACGCCCGGGAACCAGCCCGGAGTATTGACAATTGCCTGCCAGAGCGGGTCTGGTACTACAAGATCCTGCTGTTTGTCTTTATGAATCTTTGTAACGATTTCATCTTCTTTTCCCTGCTCAACCTTTTGCACCCAATCTGGATCGATAATCAGTTCGCGTCCTAATGCTAATAGAGGTACTCCAGTTTCAAAGGCTTTCAACGCATCATCGGCAGTAAGGATAGAGCCTACACCAATAATAGGTACTTTGCCGCCAGCCCGCTCTTGTACGATTTCAAGCCTGGAGCGTGCGTCTTCGACTCCTCTCCTAGGAACAGATGTGAAATCCTGCAATGAAATATGAAGATAATCTAAGCCCTGCTCGGAAAGAACATCCACTAATTTCAGTGTATCCGCCATCGTGATACCTGGAGTCTCCGGTTCCTCCGGTGAGAATCGATAGCCTACAATAAATGGTTCGTTTGCTGTGGCTGCTGCTTTTTTCACTTCTTCAACCACTGCAAGCGGGAAAGAAAGGCGATTTTCCAGACTGCCTCCCCAGCGGTCCTCGCGCCGGTTTGAATGCGGAGAGAAAAACTGCTGAATGAGATAGCCATTAGCACCATGTATTTCTACACCGTCAAATCCTGCTTCAATGGCACGGCGGGTGGTATCTCCAAAGAACTTTATGATATCTTCTATCTCCTGATCTGTTAATTCACGCGGAACTGGCTGTCCTTCCCCTTCCGCAGCTATGGCACTGGCACTCACAATCTCTCCATTTGGCACCAGTTCAGGCGGGCACATACGTCCGCCATGAAAGATCTGAAGAACGGCTTTGGCTCCCTGGGCTTTAATCGCTTGTGCTAGCTGTCTTAAGCTTGGTATCATTTCATCATGATCTGCACCAAATTCGCCACGGAAGCCTTTACCGTTTGCCGTTACATATGTACAAGCGGTAATAACCATACTCACTCCCCCTGAGCGGCGGACATAATAATTTACTTCCTGATCTGTAACAGTTCCATCTTCATTGGAAGAAAAATTAGTCATGGGAGCCATCACTATACGATTTTTCAACTCCACTCCATTCGGTAAGGAAAATGTTTTAAACAAGGGCTCATATTTTGTATTCATCATGTATTCCTCCAGTTGTCATTGTTAAATACGCTTAACAATATTGTCCAATTTCTAGTTTTTCAATTACACGCGGAACAAGGTGATAGCCATATCTGTTCAGTCAAATATATATTCAACAGCTTTTCCCTTTAATAAATCATTGTAAACCGGTACATATATAAATTGTGTCAATGCACTTGCTGCAAGGACTTTTCCTAGTTTGCCGTTTATTTAAAAGGCAATTCCTGCGGCAAAAAAATATCTTTCAGTAAGAAGTTGTAGAGTACCAATAGACGCTGATAGGATTTTGTCCTTCATTCCTTTATGAAGGACTTTTCTCCAACTCACTTACTAAACTTTGTCCTTCAGTTCCATTATGAAGGACATTTCTAGATTTTGTCCTTCATTTCCTATGAAAGACTTACCTCTAGATTCCTTATGCATTTTCATGTCTCTAACAACTGATTTTAGTGAACGGAACCGCTTGTTATCTATACCGTTCCTCTTTAAAAGGGTTAGCACTCATCGAGTACCCTAATTCTTCCCAAAACCCTGCTTCATCCTGCTTCATAAAACGGATACCTGTTACCCATTTTGTTCCTTTCCATAAATAAAAAGAAGCGGGAGGGATAAAACGCAAAGGATATCCATGCTTTGGAGTTATATCCTGCCAATCATGGTTCTTATCTTTCCAGCGGTACACAAATAGGGCATCATCCCCGAGTAACGGCTCGAGCGGTAAATTAGCTGAATAACCATACGGATCGCCGTTATAGTGCCCATACACTTTAATATGAGTTACTCCCTCTTTTAAACTGACCAGATTCAGCAGTTCCCGCAGTGCAATTCCTTCAAAAGTCGTGCCAAATTTAGACCATGTAGTTACACAATGCATATCTATTGCCGATATGGTTTTAGGCAGACTTAACATATCGGAATACGTTAATACCGCTTCCTTTTCTACATTGCCAAACAGTCTGAATTGCCAGGTATCTTCATTAAAAGAATAGATGTCTCCCTGGTGAAGGATTGGCCAGTTGTTCGTTTCAAACTGTCCGGGTGGAAGTTGATTTTTCATGGCTCTCACTGCCTTTCTCAATTTCTCATACTGCCCGTCCGCTTTTCTTTTTTGCCGATATAACATATTTTTGTACCGATTAATATAAGCTAATCATCACACGATAAACTTTTTAGTGTCTCCCTTTATAATAAACGTGTAAAACAAAACATTTTGATACCTAATTCTCTGCTGTTAAAATGTATTTTGTAAGAAAGCTTCTTACATAGTTGGATCACTTACAGAAAGAAGATGAAATAGATGTCAAACACACCTTCTATAGATCAAAATAAAAAGCTTCAGGACATTAAATTTTCAGTGCTTGATCTGGCGCCGATTGTCGCTGGCGGGACTGCAGCTGATTCTTTTAAGAATTCGCTTAGTCTTGCACAGCATGCTGAAAAATGGGGTTTTAACCGCTATTGGCTTGCTGAGCATCATAATATGCCAGGGATAGCAAGTTCTGCAACCTCTGTCGTAATCGGCCATGTTGCCGCAGGTACCCAGTCTATCCGTGTAGGATCTGGCGGGATAATGCTTCCGAACCATGCACCGCTCATGATAGCCGAACAATTCGGAACGCTTGAATCTCTATTTCCGGGCCGTATCGATTTAGGATTAGGACGGGCACCAGGAACCGATCAGCTGACAGCGCACGCTCTTCGCCGTGACCGCAGGAGCGATGGCCAGGATTTCCCTGAACAGTTGGAGGAACTCCGAAATTATTTTAAAACATCAGAGGCTGTCGGCGGCAGACATGTTCATGCCATTCCGGGGGAAGGGCTGAATATTCCTATCTGGCTGCTGGGTTCAAGCGGTTTTAGTGCGCAGCTTGCCGGCCGGCTGGGACTTCCGTTTGCATTTGCGAGCCATTTTTCACCGGACAATACACTGCCAGCTTTAGATTTATACCGCAGAAGCTTTACTCCTTCCGAAGTACTTGATAAGCCATATGCAATGGTTGGTGTAAATGTAATTGCCGCTGATACAGAAAAAGAAGCACGGCGTCTTGCAACTTCCATGCAGCAGCAGTTTTTAAACCTCATTCGTAATAATCCTGTTCCCCTTCAGCCTCCTGTTGAAAGCATGGATGACCTTTGGAGTCCTTATGAGGAAGCTGCCCTAGAGCAGCAGCTCGGCTCTTCTATCATTGGAGACCAAGCTGCCGTTACAGAAAAACTGCAGGACTTTTTAGACTTGACCCAAGCCGATGAAATGATGGTTAACGCACAAATTTTTGACCATCAAGCACGCTTACGATCCTTCCAAATAGTAGCAGAAGCTGTGTCTATGAAAAAATAAGAAGTTCAAAAAGAGCCTGGCATGTTTGCCGGCTCTTATTTGTTATTGTTTAATGCCAATTAACCGGTTCCCATGATCCCTGACGTTTCCGTATGTAAATGATCTGTCCTATATGATGCGCTGTATGCAGGTTCATGGAAGAAATGGTCTTCCACCATGGTCTTTCTGGAGCAGGAGGTGTAAGAAGCATTTCCTCATCACACTCCATGACTGCTTCTTTCCAAGCTCTAAACACCTGTTCTAATCGAGCAGCTGCGTTCTCCCACTGTTCTTCGTTTAAGAGAGAAGAATCTTTTTCTTTAAAGAAAGTGGAATCATTGCTGAATTCTTCTTTACTTACTGGAAGTCCAATAAATTGATGCAAAAAGCGTTCATTCCAAAAAATCAGGTGATTCACAACATCCCATATCGAATTATCACACTCTTCTTCCCTCCATCCTGCCTGCTTTGCTGTCAGCCCTTTTAACGAGTTATTCATTCCAGAGAACATTTCTATTTTGGAATGGCAAACTTCCATTTCATTGAGAAGGATATCTTTAATCCCTGCCATTTTTTCACCTCTTTTTATAGTACTAATGATCATTGTAAAGAAGGAGAATACTATTGGAAATAAATACCCTTATCAGGCTATCGCAAAACTAAAAAAACGGGTTATTAATGACCCTAAAGCCCTAATAACCCGTATCATTTATATATTATGCTTTTGCAGCTTGTATTTGCAGAGAAATATTAATTTGGTCTCCAACAAGTACTCCGCCCGTTTCTAATGCTGCATTCCAGGTAAGACCAAAGTCGCTGCGTTTAATTTTGCCTTCCACGCTAAAACCTGCTTTTTCATTGCCCCAAGGGTCTTTTCCCTGGCCTTCAAATGTCACAGTAAACGTCTCAGGACGTGTAACTCCGTGAACTGTAAGGACACCAGCAACCGAATATTCATTTTCACTGGTTTTAGTAATTTCATTTGATTTAAATGTGATAGATGGATAGTTTTCAGTATCAAAGAAATCAGCTGAACGAAGATGAACATCACGGTCATCGTTGCGAGTATCTATGCTGGCAGCATCAATTGTGAATTCAATGTCTGCAGAAGTAAGATCAGCTGGATCAGCTTCAATGACTGCATCAAACTTATTAAATGAACCATTCACTTTTGCAAACATCATATGCTTTACTGAAAAATCTACACTGCTGTGTGTTGGGTCTAAAGCCCATTTTGTTTTTGTCATTTTTAAAATCCCCCAAATAGTATGATTTAATTTATTTTTAATTAAAGATAAATTAATATGAGATAATTATAAAATGGCTGGCATGTATTGTCAATTGAATATTATTATTATTTTGAAAATGACCCATACAATCTCCTGCCCTTTTACGAAAAACGGCTTATCAGTCCATGCTGGTGTAATACTCTGGACAAACAACCCCCCTTCAAGATAAAGGGGGGTTTGGCCGTTCTTTTTTTATAAATCCTGAATAGCATTGCTAAGATTGCTATATATTCTGACTCCTCGCAGAAAAACACCATGTTCAATAAAAGATAAACTTAATTCTTTCCGTATTCCGGTGACCATGACATCAACACCTAGCAGATTTAAACAATCTATTAGTTTTGAAAGTGTAGCTATTACTAGTGAATTGATTGAATAAATTCCTGAAACATCCAAAATTAAGTTTTCATAGCGCTTACTTGTGCAGGCATGCAGAGTTTCCTGAAGGAGTACTTCTGATCTAACATCGGTTATTTCTCCAATTAATGGCAAAATAGCTACATTAGAAGAGATAGGTACTAATGGAACTGAAACTTTTAAATAAAGATTTTCTTTTTCTTTAAGTTCCTTTTCCGTATGTTTGGTAAAGGCATTGGTGAATCCATAAATCGTTAACGTGATAATGGCATCAACTTCCGATAAAATGTCATTCATTTCTACGTATGAAATCTTTTGACTTTCCCCTTGTTTAAGAAGGAAAGACCAGATCACTTTTTTATATAAATTACTAGATTTAATAGTTCCTCCAAGTTCACCACCATTATTTATAGAAAGTTCTCCTACTTTTTCCCCCCAGGCGGGCGCTTCCTCCTGCACACAATCATCTACCAGGCCCCTGGCTATTATTTCTATTAATTGAATATATAAGTGTACCGTTCCTGCCTTAATTTCATCTTCTGTAAAACGGCCTCTGTATAGTGAAAATAGTTCATCAAACATAGCATCTGCTAATTCTTCCGAATGTTTCAGAATCAATTCGCTGAAGGTCTGTTTCAAATTACGTAATGTCATGTAAGTCTCTCCTAGTAAATAATCGTATATTACAAGATTCGCACAATATTCAATAAGTGTAAATACATTGAATTTTATCTTTCAGAAACTAAATGCCTTGACTTACCGGCAAAGAAAAGAATTTGTTTACATATAAGAACTTTCTTTTTTCGTCATATTGTTTAAAACCCTGCAGATTTTTACCCATATTTGGAGAATCACCACTAGTTTTCAAAGCTTTTGTCACATGGCAGGAAAAAGGGATTCGTGTTGAAGAATATAGAGACATAACCAAAAAACACACGGTCATTTGATAAACCCTTCGGAAAGGACGAGATTATAGATGAATAAAAGTCAGGTTTTAAAAGCATATTCAATAAAAGATGTTTCAAAAAAAATTAGTGTTCCTACAGGCACCATTAGACAATGGGAAAAGGATTTGAACGGGCTGCTCGTTATCCCTCGATCCAGGCAGGGAGCACGATTTTATACAGAAACCGAAATCTCCATTTTAGCTAAGATTAAGGAAATGAGAGAGAAAAATCTCAGCAAGGGCATGATCCGAATGCTGCTGGAAAAGCATTTCAACGAAGGTTCCGAAGCTGCTTCTGAATCTTTCGGAGCACCTGCCACAGTGGAACAATCCCTTATCAAACAAGAACAAGCCGTGGCACCGCAGCCGGTACCCAATATGGAAGAATTCCAGGCTGCCCTTGAAACATATAAGCAAAATCTAATAAAAGAAATTAAATTAGAAATTAAAAAGAATCAGATGGAAATTATTGAAGAAGTTAAAAACGGAATTCACGAAGGAACGATCCGTACCGTTCAGGGCCTTTCTAAGTCTATCCAGAGATCAAATGAAAAGAGAAAATCGGATTTAAATGAAATTACACAAAGCATTTCTGAGGCAGCCAGACTAAATTCTGATACCTTTGCAAGCTTATCCGATACTATTGCGAAAACTTCAAAAGGCACTTATGAACAGCTTTCGCAGCAAATCTCTGAATCTTCCAAAACCGCAACAAAAGATTACAAGAGCATGCTTTACAGCGCGTCAAGCAGCCTTGATCAAGCGCAAAAAGACATGATAAGAATGACAAAAACTCTTCAGGAAGATCAAGAAAACTTTGTAGAAACCATCACTCAAAATTTCGAACAATTGGGACGGACAATCCAGCAGCGGGAAGATGTTTTTCAAGATATGGTAACTAGTTACCGAGAAGTCGCAGCAGCCAAAAAGACAAAGAAATGGTGGAAAGTGTTTTAACAGAATATCAACAAACAAGCTGGAGATCTCCCTCCAGCTTGTTTGTTCAATAATATGGGAATCTGTTCTAAGGATGATTTAACAGCTAGATCATTAGACTTCCCTATTCATCATCAGTAAAGCCGTTTTTAATGTTTTTACCGTAAAAAATTTCATCCATTTCTCTTACCAATCTTCTTGTTATAGTTGTTTGTTCCTCTTTTGAGAGCTTTTCCTTCGTATAGCCAAACAAATAGTTGTCTAAATCAAAATCCTTCAGCTTGCACTTCGTGTGAAAAATATTTTCCTGGTATACATTCACATCAATCATGTGATACATGCTCTGAACATTTACAGGAATATAATTTTGAATCGAATCTATTTCATGGTCTATAAATAATTTATGTCCTGTTATATCCCTTGTAAATCCCCTCACACGATAGTCAATCGTCATAATATCGGTATCAAATGAATGTATTAAATAGTTTAATGCTTTAAGTGGTGAAATTTCTCCACACGTTGAAACATCTATATCAGCTCTAAATGTACTGATCCCTTCATCAGGATGAAATTCTGGATACGTATGAACAGTAATATGACTTTTATCAAGCTGAAGAACAACATTATCAGGAAGAGGCCCTGGGGATTCTTCATACGATTCATTCGGAACTTCCACAACCGGACCTTCTGAAACTAGAACCGTCACACTCGCCCCTTGAGGAACATAATCCTGTTTTGCAATATTCAACACATGTGCCCCAATAATATCGGCCACAGTGGTTAAAATCTTAGTCAACCGGTCTGCATTATACTGCTCATCAATATACTCTAGATACGCTTCGCGTTCTTCTCTAGTTTTCGTATAGCAAATATCATACATATTAAAACTTAAAGATTTAGTTAAATTATTAAAGCCATGTAGTTCAATTCTCTGCTCTGGTGTAAGTGACATCAGTCATTTCCCCTTGTTTAAAATTTTTTTATGTTCTGTATGTTAATGACTTAATTCCCAAATACATTTCCATGGTAATATTTACTGTTAAACCGGGAATTATACTTCCTTGTCCATATAAGGTATTAATACCCTTTAAATTGATTAGGAAAACAGCATTGTGATAACTACGACATCTATGGAGTTAGCGAATATGGAACATCTGGATGTAATTGAGCGGTACGCTGTTTCGAACAGTATGAATTACATAGAGATCCTTTGATTTTTGGGGGATGGATCGTGTGTGTTCAATAAATATTCTAGTGAGCAAAAAGTATATTAAATTCGCATGGTTCCGGATTGCCCGGAACTTTCACAATCTGCTCGCAAAGTGAAATGTTTGCTCGCAAATTCCTTTTTTGCTTGCAGCTAACTGATTATGGTCCCATGGTTCCGGATTACTCGGAACTTTCACCCTCTGCTCGCAAGATGAAATTCATTGCTCTCAAACTCCTTTTTTGCTCGCAGCCCATTGATTATGATTGCATGGTTCCGGATTACTCGGGACTTTCACAATCTGCTCGCAAGATGAAAATTCATTGCTCTCAAACTCCTTTTTTGCTCGCAGCCCATTGATTATGATTGCATGGTTTCGGATTGCTCGGAACTTTCACAATCTGCTCGGAAGATGAAATTTAATTGCTCTCAAATTCTTTTTTTTGCTCGCATCCCCTTTATTTCTGCTCACATAACCCTCTGGAGACTTCCGATCATGAGTACTAGTAGATACACTCTACCAGCTGAAAAATTGAATTAGGAAAGAAAATACTATTAGTTAGCCATAAGTGATCTAAAAAGCGATTTTTATATTTAGACAAATATCATAAAGCGTCTTCTCGATCTTTTTTTATGGAGCCCTCTCCACTTACAAGGGTTATTATGTTTTTATGGGTAAAAATGGAATTTCATGGGGATTCCAGTTTTTTATGGGGATTTGGATACTCGACACTACTTGTATAACTCCATTTACCTTGTCCTTCCATCCAAGGATCCCCCATCTTCTGCCACTGCAAAAAAATCTTAGTCAGAATGTTATTAAGTCCATGTGAATGGGCTTTTTTATATGGCCCGCAATTCATTCCCATTGTGCTGCACTCTGATGGAGGTTATAGGGTTGAATCCAACAACAACCAAGAACCACACTTTATTACCTCTTGTAAAAAAATCAAGATAAATAAAAAAGGCAGCTTATTAGCTGCCTTACTTGGTTAAGCCCACCATATAGCAGATGGCTGTTCTTTGATTAATACAGATTGCAGATTTTGAACGGCTCGTGCAAAGCCTTCTTCAATGGACATGATTGGGTCTTCGTGTTCGATACTTACTACGTAATCATAGCCGAAGGTACGAAGGGCGCTCATCATATCGGACCATTCCTGGATGCTGTGGCCGCAGCCTACTGAGCGGAAGGACCAGGCTCTTGTCTGCACATTGCCATATGGCTGCATGTCTGTCAGGCCATACATATTGACATTGTCCTGGTCGATATATGTATCTTTGGCATGGAAATGGTGGATGGCATTTTCTTTGCCAAGGATTTTAATGGCAGCAACAGGGTCAATTCCCTGCCACCAGAGATGGCTTGGATCCAGGTTTGCACCGATGGCCGGGCTCGTTAGTTCTCGCAGCTTCAATAGGGTGTATGGAGTATGTACAAGGAACCCTCCATGCAGTTCAAGCCCGATTTTCACGTTTTTCTTTTCAGCGTATGTTCCCCATTCTTTCCAATAGGGAACTAGTTTTTCTTCCCACTGCCACTGAAGGACATCCCCAAATTCGTTAGGCCATGGAGCTACCGGCCAGTTGGGATATTTGGCACCTTCGTGGTCACCTGCTGTACCTGAGAAACAATTGACAACTGGTACTTCCATTAATTCTGCCAGCTGAACTGTTTTTACAAATGTTTCATGAGAGGTTTTGGCAAACTCTTTATCAGGAGAAAGCGGATTGCCATGGCAGCTAAATGCGCTGATGGTTAGTCCTCTATCCTCGACTGCTTTTTTGTATGTTATCCGTTTTTCTTCATTTTCAAGAAGTTCATCAAGCGGACAATGACTGTTCCCCGGATAATTTCCGGTTCCGATTTCGACGGCGTCAAGTCCGGCTGCTTTCACATAATCTAGCATTTCTTCAAAGGTCTTTTCAGAAAACAATACCGTAAATACTCCAAGTTTCATACTGTCAGTTCACCCTTTCTTTTTCTGATTGAATAGATACCGCTTGACCTGATTCACTGCTTTCGTAAATCGCCTCAATGATTTGAGTCACCTGCAAAGCCTCTTCAGGCTTGACGATTTGTTCGGCTCGTCCCAGACACGCATCAATAAAGTTTTGTGCCTGCGGGAGGCTTGGATCCTCCTCACCAGGAAGCCAGGCAGCTTCGCTGTTAAACAGCATTCCGTGTTTAGCATAATTCAAGCTGAAAGGAAATACCTCTAAGCCGCCCATATCGCCTGAAATGCTTACTTCTTCAATAACATCTTCCTTGATGTTATTGGACCAGGATGTTTCGAGTAATAGAGAGGTACCGTTTTCGAACTTAATATAACCAGTAACATGGTCATCTACGTTAAATGTATCGTGGTTAAATGTGCCCCATTGATTGACCTGACCTGGAACTTTGCTTAGAGCGTTATACGTAGTTCCGGTCACTTCTGTTGGAGCTGGGTTGCCAATCAGCCATAGTGAAAGATCCAGAAGATGGCAGCCATAATCGATTAAGCTTCCGCCGCCCTGGAGGTCTTTATTAGTGAACACTCCCCAGCCCGGCACTTTCCGGCGCCTTAATGCCTTTACCCTGACAACAAGCGGATTGCCAATGTCGCCGGCTTCCACTGCCTTTTTGGCTGCAATCGACTCTTTCATAAACCGGTAATGAAAACCGATGGATAGGACTTTGCCTGATGATTTTGATGCCTGTATCATGGCTTCGCTTTCCTGCGAAGTTAATGCCATTGGTTTTTCACATAAAACATGTACTCCTGCCTGTAACGCGGCAATAGCAATTTCAGAGTGAAACTTATTAGGCGTACAAATCACGACAGCATCGACTTCGGCAAAAAGTTCCTGATGAGAATTCATTATTTTTGGAATGTTAAACCGGCCGGCTGCAGCAGCTGCGGCTGCTTGATTTACGTCATACACCGCTTCGATAATTACCTGTTCGTTCAATTTTAACAATGTTGGTATATGCCTCGATTGCGCTATACCGCCGGCACCAATAATACCTATTCTAAGCTCTGTCATCGTCATCACCTGTCTTTAGATCAGTTGTTTTTCTTTTAAACTTACAATCTGCTTAGTTTCTGTAGATTCAAGTGCCGCTAAGATGATTCCGAGAGATCTCTTGCCTTCTTCTCCACTAACTGGAACTACGGTGTTATGAATTATACTATCGACAAAATGATTTATAACCTGTGAGCTGCTTTGCCCGCCTTCTTCGTTAGACTGGATTCTGCCAAGCTCATATTTTACTGTTTCTCCATCAATATACTGAACAATCAGGGAGTGCTCCGGATTATCTTCCAGACGGAGAACTGCTTTTTCACCATATATAATAGTAGAGTTGTCTTCTTTTCCATACGACCAGCTGGCTGCAAGTGTTCCAATGATTCCGCTTTCTGATTTTAAAATACAGACTGCATTATCATCAACCGTACTGTTGGCCTTTGAACTGTTCTCTACGAATGCAGCCACTTCTACAATTTCTTCTCCAAGCAGATATCTGATAAGATCAGATTTGTGAACGCCGAGATCTCCCATTGCACCAATGAATGCTTCTTCTTTTTTGAAGAACCAGCTTTCTTTGCCATCTACGCTCCAGCCTTCTGGTCCTGGATGGCCAAAAGCTGTTCTAAAGCTATAAATCCGGCCTGCGGCTCCGCTCTCAATCAAATGACGTGCTTTAACATGAGAAGGAACAAAGCGCTGATTGTGTCCGATCATTAATTTTTTTCCATTTTGTTGTGCAGCTTCTATCATTGCCTCTGCTTCTTCTTTTGAGGTTGCCATTGGTTTCTCGCATAACACATGCTTACTTGCATTTAAAGCCGCAATAGAAACTGGAGCATGCAGGTAATTTGGTGTGCAAACAGAAATGGCATCGATTGCAGGATCCGCTAATAGATCTTCGTATTTGGTGTAAGCTTTTGCTCCATATTTTGCGGCCATTTCTTCCGCACGATCTGCTGCAATGTCACAAACTCCAATTATTTCTACATTTTTATTAGCTTCATACTCAGGTAAATGGCGGTGCCTTGCGATACTTCCACAGCCCACAACCCCTATTTTTATTGTTGTCATGCTTATTTCCTCCTTTGCTTAATTAGCTGAAATTAATTCAAGTGGTTTTGCGTTTCCGTACACAGGTCTTTTGCGGTCTACCGGAGCAGCCCATTTTACCGCATTTTTGATTACTTTCTGCACATCTTGGTTATGATACGTCGGGTATGTTTCGTGTCCCGGACGGAAATAAAAGATTTTGCCGCTGCCCCGCTTAAAGGTGCAGCCGCTGCGGAATACTTCTCCGCCTTCAAACCAGCTGACAAAAACTAATTCATCAGGTGTCGGGATATCAAAATGCTCACCGTACATTTCTTCTTTTTCCAGTTCGATGTACTCGCCAAGCCCCTCAGCTATTGGATGGCTTGGGTCAACAACCCAGATTCGTTCCTTTTCATCGGCTTCCCGCCACTTTAAATCACATGAAGTTCCCATCAGCTTTTTGAAAATTTTGGAGAAATGGCCTGAGTGGAGAACAATTAATCCCATCCCATCCAGTACTCTCTGAGTGACTCTTTCAACGATTTCTTCTTCTACCTGATCATGGGCGATATGTCCCCACCAAAGAAGCACGTCTGTATTTTCAAGAACTTCGGCGGTTAAACCCTGCTCTTCCTCGTCAAGTGTTGCCGTTTTGATGTTATAGTCTTCATGTTGTAAGAAAGAAGCGATTGCTCCATGAATTCCCTCGGGGTAGACTTCTCTTACTTTTTCATTTTTCTTTTCATGCTGATTTTCATTCCAGACCGTTACATTAATCATAATCCTCTAATCTCCTTTTCTATTCTTTTACGGATCCAGACGTTAATCCAGAAACGATCCTTCTTTGGAAAACAAGCACCATGATTACAAGAGGCACGGTAACGACCACTGTTGCTGCTGCTATTTCCCCCCATGGAATGGTAAACTGGCCCTGGAACATGGCAATTCCAATTGGTACGGTTTTGTACTTTTCTTCTGTATTAATCGTAAGGGCGAACAAAAACTCGTTCCATGCTGCGATAAAGACAAGAATAGCAGTGGTAAACATTCCAGGAACAGCAAGCGGCATAATGACCTTCCAATATGTCTGCATTAAGGTTGCCCCATCGATTTTTGCTGCTTCTTCCAGATCCGATGGGATCTTGCGGAAAAAAGTTACCAAAAGCCAAATAGAGAGTGGCAGTGTAAAGGTAGTATATGGAATAATCAACCCAAGATATGAGTTTGTTAGTCCCAGATTCTTCAAGAAAATATAAATAGGCGAAATCGTTGCAATCTGCGGGAACATCGTAACAGAAAGAACAAGGCCTAATATGACTGTTTTCCCTCTGAAATTAAGCCTGGCTATTGCATAGGCTGCAAATGAAGCAACAAGCACAGTATAAACGGTGGTTATGGTTGACACAACTGCACTGTTCCACAGATACCTTAAAAATGGATAATCAACAAATACTGAAATATAGCTTTTTAATGTCGGATCACTTGTATATGGTGTAAATGCTTTATCTCCAAATAACTCAGTTAGAGGCTTGACGGAGCTGATCAGCATCCACAGAAACGGGAACATGATGAAAAATACAAAGACTACTAGAAAAATATAAAAAAGGGGGCCGGCTTTTTTCTTCATTTTCTCACTCCTAAAGCGTATTGGTCATAAGCACAATATGGCAGTGTCTGCGTTACCTGGCGCGGTTATTACCAGGGTTGCGTTAAATTACCTAATTGCCCCTTCCATCATTCAAAAGATCTTTTCCTAAAAACTTAATGTACAGCATGGAAATGATTGCTACACAGAGAAACACTATAACGGCTAAAGCAGATCCTTCCCCAAAGTTCGTTTGTGAGAACATAACCTTATAAGCAAGAATGGAGATTGTTTCGGTCGAATTCGCAGGACCGCCTCCGGTTAGAACATAGATTAAATCGAATACCCTGAAAGCATCGAGTGTTCGGAATAGCAAAGCCACTAGAATACTAGATTTCAAAAGCGGCAGTGTAATGGTTGTAAACTGCTTCCATTTCCCTGCTCCATCAATCGCTGAGGCTTCATACAGGGAGGAAGGTATGGTCTGCAGACCGGCAAGGATCAGCAGGGACATGTATGGAGTGGTCTTCCAGACATCTGTGAAAATGACGGCAAACATGGCTCCAGTGTCGGTAACTAAGAGATTACTCATTTTATCAACAAGGCCTACATCCTCGAAGATTTTCGCAATAATACCGTTTTGCCCATCATATAAAAACTTCCACATCAGCGCTGAAACGGCGGTTGGGATCGCCCATGGAATCAGAATGCTTGCACGGATTAATCCTCTTCCAAAGAATGCTTTATTGATTAACAAAGCGATAGCAAGTCCAAGGATCAGCTCAACAGCAACAGATATAACCGTAAAGGTCATCGTATTTCCAAGCGCTTTCCACATACGGGTTTCGCTTAGATTATCCTTATAATGTTTAAGTCCTATAAAATTAGGCTTAATAATCGAATCTTTCAGTCCTGCTGCCAGACCAATTACTTTATCCTCTTGGGAAAGCTTTGTTTCTTTTGTGACTTTCTTTAGGGAAGCTAATACAGAATCTGTTGTTTTTAGATAATCCTCGGCTATGTCCCGTTCCACTTCAACCATGCGGATGTCTGCTCCGGGCTGTTCAAAGTTCATCAGCTTATCATTAACAGCGCTGTATTTAGTCTTTACATCAGCATCTTTTTGGAGCTTTTCATCAATTGTTTTAAGCTGAGTTTTAACATTTTCCAGTTCTTTAGCCGCATTCCCTTCTCTGACCTCGTTATCAATCGCGCTTACTAGAAAAGGATAGTTGTTAAGATATCTTTCCAGATCGACATTATAGCTCAGATGGACCTCAGATTTCGTAGGGTTATTTAAGCGTAAATCAAAAAGACTGAAGTAAAAGGACTGTAAAACTGGCCAAACTGCAACTAAAAAAATAAGGATCATAGCTGGAGCAATAAGAAGATAGCCTGCTTTGCTTTCACTAAAAGCTTTCTTTTGTTTAGGTTCTTTTTTCAATTTTGAGAGTTGAGGATTTTTCTTACTAACTTCTAAGTCATTTTGTCCATTAATCCCGCCATTTTTCAATTTTTACACCCACCTTTATTGTGAAAAAATGGATTAGCCTTCAATAAATGAAGGCTAACCAATTCATGCTAAACCTTATGATTTTAGTTTTTCTTTCATTTCTTTTTCCATGTTTTGCACAGCCTGCTCAACTGTTTCCTGGCCAGCAATCGCCTTAGAAACATGGATCTGGATAATTTCAGAGATTTCTGGGTAGTTAGGAGCAACCGGACGAGACACAGCAGCAGCTAATCCATCCTGGAACCCTTTATCAGCAAAGGTAGGGTTTGCTTTCAAGATTTCTTGATCTTCATAAAGCTTTAAGATAGTAGGTGCATGGCCGCCATAGATCGCGTCAATTTTTTGTCCTTCTGGACCAGCCATAAATTTTAGGAATTCCCAAGCTTCTTTAGGATGCTTAGAATTTTTATTGATACCAGCCATCCAGCCGCCAAGAGCTGCAGCAGATCCTTTGTCGCCTGCAGGAAGCGGAGCTACACCTACATTGCCGGCAATTTTAGACTTTTCTTTATCATTTGCACTGGCATATTCATATGGCCAGTTACGAACAAAAACAGCCTGACCTTCAATATAAGCTTGGTCTGTTTCAGTTTCAGCGAATGTTGTTACGTTGCCTGGAACCACATCAGACTTAGCAATTTCAACTAATTTCTTCAATCCTTTAATGGTTTCCGGGCTGTTTACAGCTACTTCGTTCTTTTCATTGATGAACTGTCCGCCGTAAGCTGATACAAATTCAACAGCATTACAAACTAACCCTTCGTACTGTTTAGCCTGCATAATGTAACCGAATTTTGTTCCGCCCTGGCCGTTTTTAGCTTTTGCCTGTGCAAGAAGGTCATCCCACGTCTTAGGAACTTCATCTTCTTTTACAAGATCTTTTCGATAGAAAAGAAGTCCGGCATCAACGAATTTAGGAAGTGCCCATTGTTTTCCATTAAACTGGGCTGCACCTAATGCTCCCTGGTTGTATTCATTAAGATCTATGCCGTCCTGCTGGATAAAACGGTCAAGCGGCAATACATAGTCAGCCTGCGCAAACTCGGCCGGCCAGATGACGTCCATATCGATCACATCAATTTCTGATGACTTTGCATTGAAGGCAGTTACATAAGCGTCATGCTGCTGTCCTGTATCTGCAGGCATTTCTCTGAATTTAATATCAATATTTTTGTGAGACTTTTCAAAAGCCTCTACCATTTTATCAGTACCTTTAGTTACGTCCTTACCGCGTGCATAGATAAGGGTAACTTTTTCGCCTTTGCCGCCTTCAGTTTTCTTTTCTTTCGTTGTTTCACCGCCGCTGCTGGAGTCACTGCAGGCTGCAAGAGCAAGAGATAAAGTAGCAAAAACGGATAATAGTTTTGTTTTTTTAGATTTTTTCATTGTGGTACCCCCTAATTAAATGAAATTCGGTTTGTAGAATCTCTTACAATTAATTCAAAAGGTAATAAAATCTCATGGTATGATAAGTTTCGTTTATGTAGAATTACCTCTATCATGGTTTCCATAGCCTTAGTCCCCATTTGTTGAATCGGTTGAGCGATAGTTGTTAAACCGGGCTCAACTATACTGGCAATGGGCTGGTCATCAAAACCGACGATTGCCAAATCATCAGGAATGTTAATGTTCTGCTTTTTTGCTTCTATAATCATTCCTGTAGCAACCTGGTCACTGCCTGTAAACACGGCATCGGGCTTATCTGGCAGACGAGATAAATAGTTCAGCGCTTCTCTTCCATCTTCCATGTCATACACATTGCGGATGATCCATTCTTTATTTAATGGAAGGCCGTATTCCTGAAGTGCTTTTCTGAAACCATTCTCTCTTTCTAAAGCAACACTGCTTTTTTTTTCGCCATACGAATAAGCGATTTTTTTGCAGCCCTGCTCTATAAGGTGGCAGGCCGCCTCATAAGCAGCTTCCGTATTATCCATACGGACAGTCGGCACATTAACCAGCTCACTGTATTCATTGCAGAGGACAATCGGGCCGTATTGTGTAAACTCGGCTATTATGTCCCAGTCATTCTCACTTGAAGTTAGGATAAGACCATCTACTTGCTTGGTTTTTAGCAAGCTTAAAAAATTTAATTCTTTTTCTCTGTCGTATCGGGTCTGGCAAACTAGCAATTGCAGGTTATTATCGGTAGCAACTGTATCCATCGCCTCTAAAAGATAAGCAAAAAAAGGATTAGTAAGTACTGGGACTAAAATGGCGATGGTATCCGTTTTTTGGTTGCGCAGCCGCTGGGCAGTTGAGTTAGGAACGTAGTTTAACCTTTCCATCGCTTCAAGAACCAGCCGTTTTTTTTCTTCAGCTACATTCGGATGATTGTTTAAAACCCTTGAAACAGTAGTTCTGGAAAGCCCAGCCAGTTTGGCTACATCTGCAATCGTGGTCAATTGAAATCCCCCTTTTCCCTCCTTCTTTTGTTTTATGCAATCGATTTCAGAAACCGCTTACAACTTAAATTTACTTCACATTGAAATCGATTTCAAGACTTTTCTGAAAAATAATTCTAATTTGCCTATACAAGTAAAATATTTCTCTATTATCCGAGGATTTTCGACAAAAATCAGTACTTTAGAATGGGGATTTGCATAAGTAAGGGCTGTGTGAAGATGATGACCGTTAGGTTGTTTGCGATTTTCTCCCTGGTAGAACATATAACTTAAATAGCGACTCTTTTATCTGTCCTCCTATGAAGTCTAAATGTATTTGTTAGGAGGCTGGGAATCTTTTAAGAGGGTTTTGTGATTTTCAAGAGGGAAGATTTAATTTTCAGAGGATTTTTCGAGATTTTAGAGGTTTTTTTGGTTTTTAAGAGGATTTTGATTTCTCCTTAATTAGCATGCTGCATGCCTGCAATAGCTGCCAGGCCAGGATGACAATACCTATAACGAATGCAGACAATCAGGCAGTTTTGAAATACAAAACTGCCTAACATGGACCTGTTAATAGGTATTATAAATATTTTCACATGTTTCCCCTGTTGGCTGATAAAAGCAGTGCAGCTTAAAACGGCCTACAAGCGGCTGATTATACCAGGTTGACGGGCAGTTTCCCGGCGGCCTGAAATACCACAAAGAGTATTTGGCCGGCCATAGCCGCTCACCCGCTAGTGTCCGGCGAGCAAGGCGCCTCTCCTTTTCTCTGGCCCTTTGATAAAAATAACCTTTTTGGACAGCTTCAAATGCATGTTCCTGATACACCATCTGGGGAACAGTACGAAGTCCTTTAAAATCCGAGCAGTTGGCTCTAATCCGGTTAATCCCTACGTTTCCAACCATCATCATTCCTTGCTGCCCTTCCCCTTCTGCTTCGGCTCTTAGCAATCTTGCTAAGAGATTGAGATCTGCAGTTGTGTGCTGAACTACTGGCATAGCTTCACCTCATTGTGTGTTTACCTACATCATATTGAGTTTGCGCTGCCGATGACACAAACATTTTCTATAATACTTCAACAAGACGTTTGAGCTTTCCACTTATTTTTATAGACATCCCTTAATATTCTGATTGTCAATACAATTAAACACAGCAAAATCACCATACAGATAAAAATAGTAATACCAGGCTTATATTGATAAGCGATGGTTATGTAAAGTGCCAGCAGCGATAATAAAACGAGAAAAATTTCAAAAATCAAAGCGATTACAAAGTAAACCATATAAAGAACCACAATAGAAGAATGATTAACATATTTCAACGTTAAGCCTTCCCAGCTTACATTTTTTAATTGATGAATCCTATGCACTGCATCACCCCGGATACAAACTGTTTATGCCAAAATGATCTGGCTTTATATTTAACAGTATGTTCACTGTACTCTAGTTTTACCGGTCAAGGAAAATTTTTAAGTATGAACAGAACTCGGGTTCTGTAAACCTGATATCAGCCATTGAAAAAACACTTTAAGGACTCCCCTTAGAAAAACTCGGGTGCCCTTATCAGAAAATCAAATTCATATATATCCCTACTTCTTTTTAGTTATTCTTTCGCTGAATATATCTTTATCATTAATTCTGGGCTCAATTCCTTTTGCTATATTCATAATATTTGAGCGATGCAAGAACAGCATAAATGGAATAAATAGCGCAAAAACAAGGGTGTAATCGTTGTTACCTTGAAAAAGAGAGAACAGAAATAAAACAGGGGCAAGGAAAAGTGATCCTGCAGCTACATATTTGGTTAAGGTAATTACAATAAAAAATATTCCGAACGCAATCAAACATAAAATCGGATCTGCAACCAGAAGGACTCCTGCTGTTGTGGCAACAGCCTTTCCTCCCCTAAATCCCGCAAAAATGGGAAAACAGTGACCCAGTACAGCCGCTGCTCCTGTGTATAAAGGATCCAACTGTACATCCAGAATAAAAGGCAATAAAGCTGCGAGCAAGCCCTTCAGTATATCCCCTGCGAGAACAACGGCCCCTGCTTTCTTTCCTAAAAGGCGGATACTGTTGGTTGCACCTAGATTTCCGCTTCCGTGGTCGCGGATATCCGTTCCAAAATAGATTCTGCCAACGAGGAGAGCAAATGGAATTGAACCAAGAAAATAAGCAAAAACCAATAGAACACTTTCCATTTCACCTGTCCTCCATGTTTTTACTTCATACATACACAGTTAGAGCATGTACAATTTGACTATAATTTCATCGGAATTACACTTAATTAATATGTATGCAGGGATACGTACGATTATTTATCTTAATTGCCTAAGTGGAAGTTTAGATTGAATAGAGCAATACGGTAAGGAAATAATTCAGCTTTCATGATTCCTTCCTTATAGCGGATCACTTTCCATAAACAATTAGGATTCTTCGTTTGTTTCAGTCTAAAAGTGGATTAGAATATAGTCCTTTACACGGATGATGAAGGACAAAATGCCTTAAGTCCATAGAGAAAAGGTCCTTCATCCGAATGGTGAAGGACCAGATGCCTTAAATGATTAGAGAAAAGCCCTTCATTAACTGCTCGGTGTTCCTTCTCTGTCCACTTTTGTTCATCTAAAAGCTCAGCCAATGAGCTTCAATGTATAGATATATTGATTGAATCCCATATTCAACTCCCTTTTCATAGATTTGTTGGTTGTTTAAAGAAAGTAAGAAATATTTTACAACGCAAACTATTTTGAAAGTAAATATTTTTTCGTTAATTTCCTTTTTCCGCTCCAAAATTTTACATATACAGTTATAATGATAAATTGGTAGGAGTTTTAAAAAAAAGGGGTTTTATTAATGAACATAATGTCTTTTCACCGAACCATTAAGATTCGTCTATTAGAGTCTTTTTTAGGTTCGATGATCGGAAGCATGATTTTCCCGTTTATGGCAATCTATTTGTCCCATTATTTTGGAACAAAAAATGCTGGGCTTTTACTCCTCATAAACGTTTTTGTCGGGATTATCATCAATTTTTATGGAGGCTATTTTTCTGACCAGTTTGGCCGGAAGAAAATTATTGTTTTTGCAGAAAGTTTACGCTTCCTTGCCTTTTTTACCATCATGATTTCAAATTCACCTTGGTTTCATTCACCTCTGCTGACGTTTTTCATGATGACAGTAAATAGCATATGCTGGGGACTTGCGGGGCCAGCCGGCCAGGCCATGCTGATGGATGTAAGTAAACCCGAAGAAAGAAAAGCTATGTATTCGATTCTTTATTGGGCCAACAATTTATCCATTGCTCTCGGAGGAGTATTAGGAGGATTTTTGTTTAAGAATTATCTTTTTGAACTTCTTATTGCCCTCTCTTGTACTTCTTTGGTAACATGGATGCTCATTACTTTCTTCATCGATGAAAGCTATACTCCTGTTAAGGATGCAGCCGTATCGTTTAAGGGGCAGGCAAAAAAAATGCTCTCTTCATACCGTGAAGTTTTCCATGATCGTGTGTTTATTCTGTTTGTACTCGCCGGACTTTTGGTGCTTTCGATGGAGTTCCAACTTACAAGCTACATAAGTATTCGGCTGGCAAATGAAATGGGAGAACAAAGCCTTTTCGGCTTCAAGTTTGGAGGAGTAGAGATGACAGGCTTCCTGCGGACTGAAAATACAATTCTTGTCGTTCTCCTTGCATTATTTGCCGCAAATTTGGCTGGTAAATGGGAGGACCGGAAAGTTTTACTGTACAGCTGCATAATATTTGTTGCTGGTTATTCGGTTATTTCCTATTCAAATAATATCTGGCTTTTATTTGCGGGTATGCTTATTGCTACTTTTGCTGAAGTAGTAAGAGTGCCTGTACAGCAAAATTATATGGCCTCACTGCCGCCGGAGCATGCACGGAGCTCTTACATGGCAGTATCAGGATTAACCTTCAATATTGCTATGCTGATTTGTTCGTTAACAGTAACCTTAAGTGCCTTCTTATCGAGTTTAGCGATAACTGTATTTATCACAGGTATGGGGGTAATTGGCATCATTTTATTTATTATTATCCTTCCGGAACTAGACGGCCGGACTAAGTCTATATCTGCGGAAATGGCTAAAGAGGCATAATAGTCAAGCTGGGCCCATGCGGTCCAGCTTCAGCTATTTAGCTAATATAACAACTTCCCCTAAAGCATTCAGGGTAATGATCTTATTTGCCATGTCGGTAAATAACCCATTCTCTGCAACTCCAGGAATTCTAAGGATTTGCGTTTCAAGTTCTTTAGGATTTTTAATTTCTTCAAACTTACAATCCAAAATGTAATTCCCATTATCTGTGATAAAAGCAGTGTTGTTGTTTACTCGAAGTTTGGTGTGGCAGCCAAGGCTTTTTAAATGTTTTTCGGTTAGTTCACTGGCAAAAGGAATGACTTCAACTGGAATTTCAACATCCGCTAAATTCGGGACAAATTTACCAGGGTCAGCGACCACAATAAATTGGTCAGCCGCCTCGGCTACTATTTTTTCCCGCAATAAGGCTCCGCCTCCCCCTTTTATAAGGACAAAATCTGGATCGATGGCATCTGCTCCATCAATGCCTAAATCGATCTTATTTATTTCCCCCTTACTGATTAAGGGTATACCTAAGCGTGCCGCTATTTTCTCAGTTTCAACTGAGGTGGGAACTCCTTTGAACACTAACCCCTGTTTCATTCTTTCAGCAAGCTTCATGATTGTATAATAGACTGTCGACCCAGTCCCAAGTCCAACCACCATTCCATCCTTAACAAATTCAGCCGCCTTCTCACCTGCCAACCGCTTGCTTTCCAAAATGGCACCCTCCTTTTTACTTTTGTATTAATCTTCAGGTCTTGGTCCTGCTTCCAGGCCGCTATTTTCAACTGTCTTGATTGGACGTACTGCTAAGTCTCCAGTCACACGCAGCTGGCACGATAAACGCAATTGATCGTCGATCGATTGTTCAAATACCTTAAGTTCTTTTTCGGTCAAATCGCTTAATTCTCCGTCCAATACTTCTACCCTGCATGTTGTGCATTTAGCTTTCCCGCCGCACCGATGAAGAATATGAATACCATTATCCTCCATGGCCAGTACGAGTTTCTTCCCATGTTCTACTTCAAAATCTCCATATCCAAATACAGTTAATCTCGGCATGGCTATCCCTCACTTCTTATAATTCTAGTTATTATAATGTAATTCTTCCCTTTTTAGAGGATATATAAAATAGCTTGTTGGTTATATCCCTTCTCATTTTAAACAAAGCCGTTCCTATATATATAGGAGAGGTCTTCCCTTTTACAGTTGTTAAAGGACTTTTTACTGGCTCCTCACTTGAGTTCGACCTTCATCTCCCGCATGAAGGACTTTTATCTGGCCTCTCACCTGATTTTGGCCATCATCTCCAACATGAAGGACTTTTTCTCGGGCTCCTCACCTGATTTTGGCCTTTATCTCCCGCATGAAGGACTTTTTCTCGGGCTCCTCACCTGATTTTGGCCTTCATCTCCCGCATGAAGGACTTTTCTCGGGCTCCTCACCTGATTTTGGCCTTCATCTCCAGCATGGCCCAGGTGTTAAAAGAACGATACAATCTGGCTCTGACTTGCTCATTTCTTCGCCAACTTTATACATACTGTTTCTTGTTTCCTGCATCCGTTCAGGTTGGCTGCCCATTAACTCGGGAATAATTTCACCGCCATGCGGGACGATACAGGCAAAAACAAATTGATCCATATCTATCCCCCTTTTTTGTATGTAGGTATTTTATTTCGGGGTAATAAATACCTTATCCTCTAAATCGCAAACATTTCATTAGCGATAAGCTTATAAGACTCGATGCGCTCCTCATATGATGGCGTTATCGTCACAATCATGATTTCGTCCGTGTTATATTCGGATGCTATTTTTAAAAGCTTGGTTTTTACCTGTGCCGGATTGCCGTAGACGATCTTATTTTTATAGCCAGCAAATCTGGCTTTTTCCTCAACAGACAAAATATAGCTTTTAGCTTCAGCAGCTGAGGGAATTCCGGGTTCACTCTGTCCAGACTCCTGCTGTATTCTCCAAACAAAATGACATAGAGCGAGATCTTCTGCACGCTCTTCTGTTTCCGCACAAAAAACTGAAACCGTTATGATTACTTCCGGATGTGCGGTCCTTGTATTTTTTTTGAAATTGCTTTGATATTTTTTTACTATTTCAGCTCCGTTCTTGTCACTCATAAATTGGCCAAACACATAGGCTGTTCCATTTTCTGCTGCTAATACAGCACTTTTTTCACTTGTTCCCAATAGCCAGGGCTTTGGAGGGATGACTGGCAAAGGAGCAGCTGTAATTTTTGAATATATAGATTCCAGAGGGAAATCGTTATATAAAAAGTGAATAAGCTCCTTAACCGCTTCAGGCATTTTCCAGACCTTCTCTAAAAAATTACCGGATAAAGCCTCTGCCGCCTCTGCAGATCCACCCGGCGCCCTGCCAATGCCAAGATCGATACGGCCAGGAAAAAGAGTCGCGAGTAGATTAAACGTTTCTGCTACTTTATAAGGCTTATAATGGGGCAGTAAGACCGCACCAGAACCTAAACGAATCTTATTTGTAAGTGCGCCAATGTACCCGAGCATTACCTCTGGTGAGGGGCACGCAAGTCCTTTAAGATCATGGTGTTCAGCAATCCAGTAACGGCTGTATCCTAATTTCTCTCCGATTTGAGCGAGCTTTGCTGATTCCGAAAGAGCCTCCCCTGGAGTTCCTCCTGATAAAATAGGGGCCTGATCTAATATACTTAATCTCATTCAGCTTCCTTCTTTCTGCTCTGTAAGTCTTCCTTCTAGTATATTCTTTATTTCCCTCAAGCTCATCTATCCTGGCATTTTGTTCGAGAAATAAATCTGGATTAAACATGAACTGGCGTATCCACAAATAATGAGCTGAACTCTTTTAATTGTTCGGATTCAATTATCATTGCATTCAAGCCATTTTTCACAGCAGCTCCAAATGCTTCTCTGTCTGGATGTTCAATTCAACTACGCCGTTTACGCAATTTATTGAGCCATTATTTAAAATAATTAAGCCATTTTTCAAAATAATTCTCCTTCAATAATTGTGCCGAAGCTAATTGGTTCTTTTTTCTTACTTCAGGTAATTGAGCCTTAACTCTCCTTAATTGTGCGGAAGTTCATTTTTGTGCCAAGGCTAAGGGAATGCCATTTTTTACTGTAGTCTGCATTGAATCCCTTTATCTTCCCACTATCCTCGGGTAATCAACATTCTAGATTCCATCTCAGAATCATATATAATAAATAGAATTTTATGGGGTGCTTGTCTATACCAATTAAAAACAAACTCATATGATAATGTAGTTCGGTTAGAAACGAGGTGTTAATTTTATGGTTAAATTATTAGATGCTCACATTTCCCAGAACATGAGTATTAGCGGCGGAATCTCCATACCGGTTACAGCGACACCGGCACTCTTTGGGACACTCGGTTTAAGAACAGATGGCGCAGGGCCTAACATTCGGGTTCAATTTACTGCAACAGTTGCTATCAGTTCAGTAGCTGCGATTGCAGTTCCAATTAGAATTTCCATTTTCAGAGGTACAGGACCAAATGCCGTTCTTATTTATTCAGCAACAGAACTGCCAATAGCATTAGGTGCAATCGGGGCTGTTAATCGAAGAATCATTACGGTTACGGGTGCAGACTATCGGCCGCCTAACCCAGGGTCGCTTTTAGTTTATCAAGCGTTTGTTAGTACTGAAGGTGGAGTCGCAATTGCACCTACACGTACGGGGCCTGAAAGTTTTAACGCGGCTGCCTACTCTGACTAATCTTGCCGAATAACAATAACCTTTTGTTGTAGATAGTAAACCAGCCTTGCGATTGATTCCTTAATGCTACTCGATCTTTCCAGCAGCATATCCCCTCCAGAATGATAGTACAGGAGGGGATATGCATTTAAAGAATAAAAATAAATATCAGCACTTATTATTCAAATGTTGGAGGAAGAATATGAATGTTTTATTTGTCTTCTACGTTCCGAGCGGCGGTGTAGAAACTCTAAATCGTCAACGGAGCAAAGCTCTTAAAAAATACAATATTAACAGTCATTTCCTTTACTATGAGAAGCGTAGAGATTTGGTAAATGATCATGGTGGTCCAACCTTTATTACGAATGATAACAAAGAAATAAAAAAGATATTAAAAAAGGGAAATTATAGCGCAATCATTGTAGTTTCTGATTTCCTGGCTTTGCCAAGATTCAGGTCCATGGGTTATAAAGGAAAGATCATTATCGAAATTCAGGGATATGGACCGAAAGAAACAGCGAGAAGAGCGCTGCAAAATGCTATTCCACATGTCACGGCTCATGCTGATGCATTCCTGAATCCCAAAACTCCACACATTGTACAATTAATAAATGAGCTTTACCCTTCTTTTCCTCAATTTAGTTTCAATAATTGCTTTGATACTGCTCAATTTTCTTACCAGCCTGTAACAGCAGCACCTGAACCTATGGTCGCATGGATCGGGAGGATAGAAGATAATAAAAACTGGAAGGAATTCCTTCATATAGGACATCAGCTTATTACCAAGCATAATCCTAATATACAGCTGCACATGTTTGAAGATCCAACCTTGGGTGATCCAAAGGAAAGAATCGAATTTGAACGGCTGCTTACTGAATTAAATGTGAGAAAAAATCTCACTCTGCATGCTAATGTTCCTAATTCTCAAATGGAAGAAATTTTTTCACGCATTGGTGATTCTGGCGGTTTCCTATGTTCAACCTCGAAAGTAGAAGGCGCACCCTACTCCATACTCGAAGCAATGAGCTGCAAATGCCCTATACTAACGACCGATTCGGATGGAGTAAGAAGCTCTATCATCCATAATCAAACAGGAAAATATTATACAATTGGAAATATAGCTGAAGCACTGACAGAGGCAATAGAGTTAATGACTAATCTGCCAATAAGAGAAAAAATCCGCACAAATGCCTTCGAACATGTCATGAACCATTTTAATCCTGATTTATACTCACGTAATTTTATCTCTATGCTGGAAGCTCTTGGAATTCCTTTTAACCCCCAAAACACATAAGCCGGAACATCCTTGTTCCGGCTTTCCCTATCTTATGATAATAAACTTTGTTCTTGAATATATTTTTCTAACTGAGCCTGCTCATCTGGAGAAAGTGAATGGAGTTTTTCTTGATATAGCTTTTTAGCAAATTCATATAGTTCTATATCTAAAGAATTATATTGTTTAATGAGGTTTATTACGTCAGTAGGAATTTCATCGCGGGAGGGGCGGTTCATCGTAATGTTTTCTTTCCGATAAAGAATATCCTTCCAATCAAAGGTCTTTTGCAATAAGAATAATGATTCATTGAACTTTTCTGTAATGCCGACCATAGCAAATTTTTTCAATCTTTCTTTTGCTTTTTCTAAGTCTGGGTTCTCAAGAGAACCACTGATCAGAACAGTCTGTCCATTGTGTGCTTCATCTTCTTTTATAACATATTCCTCTAGGCTCATCGTTTGCAGCCTTTCATAACCCGGATAATCCCTCAAAAAATAATATAAAGAAATCACCCGGTTAACAGGATCGCGCAGCATAGTGAAATAAGTAAAGGATTGTGAAAACTCTTCATGTATGCCATAAGAATAATGACCCGCTACCGCTTTAATTTGCTTCTTTTGTTCTTCAGTTAATTGATCAAGCTTTATAACCTTATATTCCAGTGAATCGTGATCAAAAAATTCAAAGATTTGGTATTGTTTTCTAAAGATTTGGTTTAATGTTGTGCCGCCAGTTTTAGGGATATGCAGAAAAACCGTTAGATCATGATTACTCAATTTACAAAACCTCCATTTAATATTTGATTAATCTGCCACGACGTAAGTTCAGCTCTATATGATCGTTATCTCTTAGACTGTTTAATGAGGTTCATAAGGAGATGCCGATAAGAACCTTCAATAATTGTTATTTCTTTTTGCATTTCAGCTTGATAATGTCGTGTTCCGGAAGCCTCGTGCTGTCTGAATTTTGTCAGAACTTCATCCAAATAGTGTATGTTATATCCCTTCACAATCAAACGGAACCACATTTCATAATCATGTGTATAACGAAAAAAAGGATTGAATGATCCGATCTCAGTAAAAACATCCTTCTTTATGAGGACTGTACAGCCATTAATGGGATTCCCATTCAAGAAGTCTTTTCTTACTTCGTTTGCATTCAAAAACCGTTTTCCATTTATCGCGCTTAGTACCCTATTTTTTTTATCAACGCAATCATAATTAGTAAAACTAACCTCTGCCTGGTGTGAAAGCATAAAGGACATTTGTTTTGATAATTTATCCGTTAGAAAATAATCGTCAGAACTTAACCAAGCAATATATTCTCCGGCTGCTTCTTCAATTCCCATGTTTAACGCTGTAGCGGTTCCTCCATTCTCTTTTCTCAAATAACGTATTTTATCCTTAAATGGGTCTATTTTTTCTGTAAAATCCGTCGATCCATCATCTACAACGATAATCTCTATATGGGAGTATGTTTGATTCAAGGCACTGCTGATTGCCTGATCCACATACCTGCAATTATAAAATGGAATAATTATAGTGACTTTAGGATTCATAATTCCTCCTCCAGATACATGAATGGTTCAAATAGGTTTTTTAAATGATAGCTTTTTAATTTTGTTACCAGTGAATTGATCCTTATATAAACACTACTTTAACTTATGCAAATAGCAGGAGAAATGAAAGGGACAAAAGTGCATACTCCTGCATGAAAGGAAAAAAGGAGTGAAACTTCTTTTTTATTTAGCTCTGTTAAAATTGCCAGATAACTCCAGCAAAGGGCACTTCGCAGGCGATCAGGGCGCGTCCTCTTACGTTTAAGACTGTGGGTCTCCCTTGACCCAATTCTCGCGCAGGAGTTTCGCGCCAGCAGCGAAGATTAACATACAGCCAAAATCAACAATGGACTTTAAAACACGGGCTTCTTCATGTTCCAAAATAGGTAAATAACTATATAGCACTGGAGTTCTGCCTGAATATGAATATAAAGAGAACATACATTTAAAAACTAGGTATGTCCAAAGGAGTAATTAAATGAAAATACTGCTTGCCACGTTCTGGATTGTTCCACACGTAGGAGGAGTTTGGAAATACATGGAGCAATTAAAAGGCAAACTGGAGTCAATGGGGCATTCAGTGGATTTAATGGGCTACGGCGAAGGTCAAAGCTTCGTCCATGTGGTAAATGAACATCGTGAATTCAGGAGAAATAATCTGGATCCAACGATGAGAGCGCAATTAAATGTACTAACCAGACCTTCCCTTAGTCAAGATCCAGTCGTAAAGTTTTATGAACATACACAACGATTTTACGAGTTAGGGATTCAACATTTAGGCCTGGGTCAATATGATGTTATTCATACACAGGATGTTTTTTCCACCGCGTGCATGAATCGTGTAAAACCAGAAGGAACCACTTTAGTGGCTTCCATTCATGGCTGTGCAGCTCATGAACTAAAGCATCATGTAACCCACGTTAATAAGACTCCAACTTCACATTTAGCCTGCCAATATTTCGATGAAACTGAAAATGAGGGCGCAACCGCTGCTGTAACAACGATTGTAGCCAATGAATGGTTAAAGAATATATTTACAAATGAGTTTCATGTTCCTGAAGCTCAAATCAAGATTTTACACTATGGGTATGAAACAGACCTTTTCCTAAAACGGATGAGCGATAATTCAGAAATTGAGCGCCCAATAGACAAGAAAGTCATTATTTATGCAGGGAGACTGGCTGAGCTTAAAGGAGTACATCATCTAATAACCGCCCTAGGCCAGTTGAAAAAAATACGAAATGACTGGGTCTGCTGGATTGTCGGGGACGGAGATAAGGCAGCACAGCTTATTAATCAAAGTAAATCAAGCGGATTGGACCAAGATATCATTTTCTTTGGCAGTCGGGATGATATCCCTTATTTATTGTCTATATCCGATATCTTCGTACTTCCAAGTCTTCTTGAAAACCAGCCTTTAGCTGTAATAGAAGCCCAAATTGCCGGAAAAGCTGTAGTTGTATCCGATGCAGGCGGATTACCTGAAATCGTGGAACACGGAAATACAGGTGTAATTACACCCGCTGGGGATCCATCGAGTTTATGCATGCATATCAATTATCTGCTTACCCATGAAAATTACATGAAAAATCTCGGTATCCGAGCACAGAAATGGGGTCTCGAGCATTGGTCCTTAGATAAAGCCGTTAATCGCATAGTGGAGGTTTATCAATGCGCTATTAAGGAACATAAAATCAGGTTCTCCAAATAAAGAGTAGTTATATCAGTTCACGGTGAGGACATTGTCCCATTTTCCAATCCGTTTAGGTTGCTGCCATATTTCTTTTGAATAGTTACGCATATGATACCAAAAAGCATAGAGGAGCATGAGCTATGAAAGCGATTGTAACTGGGGGTGCTGGATTTATTGGTTCCCATCTCGCCGGCGCACTTATTTCTAATGGTGCGGAGGTTCATGTGATCGATAACTTAATATCAGGCTTTAAGCATAATCTTCCCCGCCAAGCCATCCTTCATCAGGCTGATATTTGCAGTAATGAGGCCAGGATGATAATTCTGCGGGAAAAACCTGATATCATATTCCATCTGGCTGCGCAGGCGGATGTAGGACGCTCGATCAGCGAACCAAAATATGATTCTGAGGTAAATATTAATGGCACCATCAATATACTTGAAGCATGCCGTGACGCTTCTGTCGCGAAACTTGTTTTTGCCTCTACCTCAGGAGTGTACGGCAATTTAGAAAAACCATTATTATCAGAAAAAGATATAACCGTTCCAATATCTTATTATGGGTTGTCAAAATTAACGGCCGAGTCGTATATCCGCTTATTCCACCAGCTATATGGACTCTCCTACACGATCCTTCGGTATGGCAATGTTTATGGGCCCAGACAAACAGCTAAAGGAGAAGGAGGAGTGGTAGCAGTCTTTTTAGAAAAAGTAAGGAATGGCCTGCCTTTAAATATTCACGGTGATGGTGAGCAGACACGTGATTTCATTTATGTAAGGGACGTTGTACAGGCAAATTTAGCGGCCATAGAAAGAGGACATCAAGAAACTATTCAAATAAGTACTTCACAAAGTACCTCTGTGAATCGCTTAGTAAACCTGCTAACTAACATTCACGGATCAAACATTGATTTCTCTCACAGTCCTGCAAGACCCGGAGATATAAAACACAGCTGCCTGGATAATAAAAAAGCACGCATCATACTTCATTGGAATCCAGAAGTTGATATATTACTAGGGTTAAAAGAGACCTATAAATTTAAGCAGGCTTAAATATTACTGAAAAGTGACCGGACCTTAGTTCCGGCATACATACGCACATTTTTTAACGAAATGATCCCTCTGCCCTTTCCTTTTATCCCCTAGCTGCATTTAATAAGATAAGAGATTATTTTACCTCTCTCAAGTACGAAAAGGACAGGCATTTGCTGTCATTTTTTATTTTGCCGTCTTGCAGGTTAATGAAATTTATGGAGATGAGCTTATGAAATTACGAGATTTAAAAGGAAGTTATGATGGTATATTCAGTTTGGGCCATAACTGTCTTGCCGGCATCCAGCTAAGAAAAAATAACTTAAGGCCATTTGCAGGAGTTCTGGATTGGGTAGGATCTCCTTCGCTGCCACATGTAACACTTTTGCTGCAAAATCAATTCGCAGGTTTCTTGGAACAGCCCAATTTACAATTTAGAGGCTATGCTACGGATATGGATTTGCTTGTATCAGACAACATCTATCAAATATATTTCAATCATGATTTTAAAACAGATGTCAATACCCCCACAAATCTAGCCGCTTATCCTGAAGTGAAGGAAAAATATAACCGGCGTATATCACGCTTTAAAGATAAACTGGCTAACGGGCAGCGTCTGCTTTTTATTAGAACACAAGGAACTTTAGAGGAAATTACAGAACTTGAAAAAGTATTGTCCAAGATCGTTAAAAATGATTTTCGGATCCTCGTTGTAAATCATACTAATGTAAAAGGAATAGTCGAAAAAAAGTGGCCTTTACAAAAGGTCTGTGTAGTCGAACTCCCTGATACAGGCTTTGGAACTAATGAAATGTTTCATGTAAATGATGCGCTTTGGAAGACCTTATTAAACGGGATAAGGGTTACTGTTTAGATTCTTTAAAGTAACTGCGCGAATTCAGGTTTTAGGATAACTGATAGTACCCCGGTAACGGATGAATGTTAAAGATTATATAAATCAAGGACAAGCCTTGATGAAACAGGAAAAAGCAGCATACTGTGCTGCTTTTTCCGATTAACTATTTTTTTGCCATTTAGTACAGTCATAGCACTAAATTTTAGGATCTAGATTCCTTGAGAACCCATTTTCCCGTTAATTTCGTAACTAATCTTGATTTCTGCATTTAAGGAATTAGACACTGAGCAATAAGTATCTTTCGATAATTTAATAGCACGGGCTGCCTTTTCTTCCGGCAAATCTCCTTCTAAACTATAGTGAATATGTATATCAGTAAACCGCTTGGGATGTTCTTCTGCTCTTGATCCTTCGATATCGATGGAAAGAGCCGTAAGATTAAGTCTCATTTTCTTTAAGATTGACACTATATCTATTGCTGTACAGCCAGCAACCGCATGTAACAGCAGTTCAGTTGGCCGGGGACCTGTGTTCTCTCCTCCAGCTTCCGCTGCAGCATCCATATGTATTTCATGTCCTGATGGAGTTATACCAGAAAAAGCCATTTTTCCACCCCATTTAACGGTAGTTTTCATCTTCGTTCACCTCCCTGCTGGTTATGTTTCCCAAACCAATTTATTTTTATTATTGGACAAATTCTGCTAGAGCTCAAAATATATCATTCTACTAACACAACTATCGTCTATTGTCTGCTAAGTGGTTACTGATAATAACCGGAAAGTCCTTCTGTTACTGCATCTGCTGCAAGTTCATTAAAGCTCCTGTTCTGTATAACTGACATATCGTCCCTACTGGTAATGAATCCTAATTCAATTAAAACGGCAAGTTTTGGATTTTCTCTTAAAACATAATAATCTCCGAACTTTGCTCCATCGTTCGGGAGACCCAGTTTCCTGCTGAGTGCTCGCTCTAATTCTGCGGCAAGATCCCGGTCACTTCCATTTGTATAATAATATGTACTTATTCCCCGTGCACCAGGATTAGTAAAGGCATTAAAATGAATGCTTATAAAAACATCCGCAGAGTGTCTGCTGCTGAAGCTGACCCTCCCAGCTGGAGTAAGAAATTCATCTCCATTTCTTGTCATCATGACTTGAGCTCCTGCCTGCTTTAATGACAAGGCAATAGCTTGTGAGGCTCTCAGAGTAAAATCCTTTTCTTGAAGACCGTTAAAAGATAAGGCACCGGGATCTGATCCTCCATGTCCTGCATCTATAATAAACGTTCTTCCACTCAAACTCTTTACAGGTGAAGATGGTTTATCAGCAAATGAAGATGTTGTATATGTACTTGATATCCAGACCTTATTGCCGCCTGTCAGCTGAATCTGTACCCATCCATTCGTACGATTTAGTTCCTGGTAGGCCTTTCCAGCCTCTGCTGTGCCCACTACGGAGTAACCCGTTCCAGGTCCCGTCCTAAGCCGTACGCCGGTCTCTTTTACAGTCACATTATGGCTCGTACTCTTACGTACGTGTTTTGTCTCCTGACCTTCTGTTTGGTAAATGAACTGAGACGCAATCCATCCGGACTTTCCATTATAAGTTACTTTTACCCATCCATGCTGTTCTTCGGTTACACTAATTTGGGTCCGGTTTGGAATTGAACCAACCACTTCAGAATGAATATCCGGGTTACTCCTGATATTTAATGATGTAGCCCCTACCTTAAAGAATTCCTGTTTCTCTGCGTAAGCCTTTACGTGATTCTGTCCGAGTAAGGCCAGTAGAAGTAAGGCTGTTACGAGCAGCTGTTTCGTCATAATATCCTCTTTCCGGAAGCTATTCCAAAAATATTGAGTTCTATTAATGGTAGCAACTTAGAAAGCTCAAGGGGTACTAATAACCTGGCAAAATACTAAAAATAATCAAAGAGCACTAGCCAAGAAAGAGAAGCTAGGGTAATTTGAAGCAGGCAGCGGGGCATTAGAGAGTATGAAAACAGGAGAATGTTCCTTTATTTAAAAAGACTCAATTAAAGATATTGTGTGGGCCTTGTAATAAAAGCATCTGGTAACTAGAATCGCTGTGATACCAACAACCCCTAAAAACACCGGATCTATAATATTTATAGATGTCCCACGACAGTTTAGTTATATGGAATCGATGGTCGATTAACGACTCCACCAAAAATAATTAACCTCCCTAAATTAAAGCAATACACCAAAAATTTTCAGTTCACATAAATAATATCCACCCGTAAAATATCAGCAGGGAGTCTTCATTTGTAGGTTTTTTGATATAATCCTGGTGACAAATTTTTTAAATGATAGAGATAAAAAGTAATATTTTTTATCGTTTTTGCCCATGTAAAAGCTTTTTTTTGGCTAGTAGAGAGTTTAATTGTTAAATAAACAGCTAACCATGTCTTTTGAAGCATCTTTGAAGCTTCCACCAGTTAGTTATGCTTCACTTCTTGAGATTTATGCTTAAGTTTCGGAGTTTTATGATTATATTCCATTGTTCTATGTTTAAATTTCATAGTTTATTCTTAAGAATATTGTTTTGTGCTTCAGTTTCATAGCAAATACTTATGTTGAGAGTATTAAACCATGTATAAGTTTTATGCGGTTGTACCTGGATTTTCATAATTTTACTTAAGTATCTTAACTTTGCACAACTTCGTATAGTAGAATTCTTTAAAAATAGTGTCCGGCTGTATCTCGGCCCAGCCCACACCAAAATAATCACCCCCACTTACTGTATAGCTGTTCTATTTCCTCTTTATGGCTGATCCCGTATTCCTTTGGAGTTTCTAATACAAATAAAACGTCCTTAAGCAGCGGTGAATGAATCAGCTCTTCAAATTGCTCTTCGTTTATATGCCCTGCATTAAATATATTGGCGTGCCTGTCCTTTCCCTGTCCCATCCCATATTTAGAGTTATTAAGGTGAACGGCTGATAATTCTTTAAAATAGTCGAGCTCCTTGCCTTTTTTAGAAAGCTCTTTCCAGTTATCACCTGTCCAGAGGCCGCTGGCAAAAGCATGGCATGTATCAAGACAGAAACCGATTTTCTGCGGCTCGCCACATAAATTCCTTACCTGGACTAATTCCTCTAGAGTGGTTCCAATAGTACCTGGAATACCAGCATTATTTTCAAGCAGAATTTTACAAGTTCCTTCCCACCCGGAAGTTACAGAGTTCAAAACTTCTATCATTAATTGATAGCTTTCTAATGGGCTGGCTGGATTAATCTGGCTTCCAAAATGGACCACCACTCCAACAGAACCGCAGGCATCTGCTATTTCTAAATCATTTAATAAAGATTCTACAACAGCATCTTTTTTATCATCGGATGGAGTAATGCTTGTTGGATAGGGCGTATGGGCAATGGAAAGAATCGAATGGCTCAGGCAGAATTCTTTGCAGGCTTCGGCATCTCCCCGGTCGAAATCTTTGACTGAAAGACTTCTAGGATTCTTCAGGAAGTATTGATAGGCCTGTGCCTGGATGGAATGGGCGTGCTTAGCCGCAGCTAAATATCCCTCTCTGATACTTACATGGCAGCCAAATCGCATATAAACCACCCGATCTTTTTTTATATTTGGCAGTGTGTACAATAAAAAGTTTTTCTTGAAGAGATCATTTCTTTTCTAATAGATGTACCGCACCTGACACAAGGTTCCCCTTCTCTGTCATACACCTTGCACTTTTCATCGTATCCGCCAGTCAATTCGTCCCCAGCATAAAGCGGATTTTCCATATACCCCCCGAATCTGACCGCTTCTCTCAAAACTAGAGAGATCGCTTCATAAAGAGCAGTCCGTTCAGCCGGGCTCAGGGAGCTTATGTCCCTCATGGGAAGTAACTTCGCTTGGAAACAGATTTCGTCAGAATAACAATTCCCAATCCCCGATAAAAAATGCTGGTCAATAAGTTTAGTTTTAATTCTTCCACGCTTGTTTTGCAGCAGTTCTATGAAGAATTCCAGGGTAAATTGGGGAGTTAACGGTTCTGGACCCAGGTCTGATAGCTCGGCGGCAGCGGTTTCCTTATCAAAAAGATGTAAATAACCAAGCCTTAAGCCAAAAAAATACAGATTGTTTGCACCAAAATTCAAAGTGATCTGGACGGTTCTTTTCGGCCTGTCCTCTTCTTTCCCAAAAAACATCCAGCCGCCAAGCATTAAATGAAGGACCAATATACAGCCGTTAGATAAAATAAAAACTAAATACTTGGCTCGTCTTTCTACCTTGATCACTGTCTGACATTTAACTTTAGAAATAAAATCGCCGGGTGCAATATTGATCGACTTGATCCGGCCGATTTCTGCATCTAAAATAACCTGCCCTGCTATTTTTTGGTTGAGAAGAGTTTTATACGTTTCCATCTCTGGAAGCTCCGGCATGCTGATTCCTCTCTTTTTTACCGATTTATTTTCTTAGAAAACAGCCAGAAAAGCTCATGCCATCAGGGAGACTTACTGGCTGAAAGGACTTTTATTTAATTGGATTAGGTTCATACACGGCTTCTGCATCATTTGGCTCAAGCTCAAGCTCCTCAATAGCAAGTGCTCGAGAATGTGTAGTATGACTCCATTCTCTTTGATTTTTTTTCAAAAGTCCCAGGATCGTGACCGGAATCCAAGATAAACCAAACAGATACGAAACAAAGAACCAGTGTAATTTGTTCCCCTTTTTTTCAAGAATCATGGCTAGAATAGGCAATGATAAGTAGGCTGCAATAAAACAGCCATAAATCCAGCCATCGAGTAAAATTGATTTATCAATTACATCTCCAAGGAATTCATCTGCTTTATAAACTCCTGTATAAGAAAGCACTCCAGAAATGAGCAAAATCAAGGCAAGTATAGACCGAGACGGCATAATTAGATAAATAGCCGAATCAATAAGCATAATTTTCCGCTTCTTAAAGCCTTCTATTATTAAGGGAAACGCATATCTTGTCATGCAGTCAAAATGTCCCTGCATCCAGCGGATTCTCTGTCTGAATGACTGGATAAAGCCCAAAGGTTTTTCATCATACAATTTTGCATCATGTGCCCAGGCAACCCGCTTCCCTGTTTTCAGAATATAGCGCTGTGTAAATTCAAGATCCTCTGTTAAGGAGGTAGCTCCCCATCCAATACCTTTAAGTACTTTTGTAGTAACGGTTACACCAGTCCCACCTAACTGGGCAGTTAAACCTAAATGCTCTCTGACGAGCTGATAAATTCGATTGGTCGACCAATAAGCAAAGGAATAGGATTTAGTTACCCACGAATCCTCAGGATTTTTAGAATCAAGATATCCCTGCACAACGTCAAAGCCATCTAAAAGTTTAGAGTTTATTATCTGGAGAAAGTCCTTGCTCACAAGGTTATCCGCATCAAACATGACCACCGCATCATAAGAAGTCCCTTTGTCTTCAAGCTCCCATAATCTTTCGAACGTCCATTCGAGTCCGTAGCCTTTCCCTTTTTTATCAGGTTCATGCCTTTCCATCGCCGTAACTCCGGTGTTCCTTACGGCCTCAGCTGTTCCATCACTGCAATTATCACAGATCACGTAAACATCATACAGATTGTCTGGGTAGTTAAGATTTTTTAGATTCTCGCAAATTTGAGTGATTACTTTTTCTTCGTTATGTGCAGCAACTAAGACAGCAAATCTATTCGCAGGGCTTTTCAATTCTGTTTTTTTAAACTTCCTTAAACCTGCATAGCTCATAATCGTCTGGTACCCTACGAAAAATAGCGACACAGCTTGAACGGCACATAAAAAAATATAGATTCCCAGTTCAAAAGCTCCGGTCCATCCCTGCGTAAATACTCCATAGCCGAAAGTTACAGCCAGGCATATGAACAAAAGAAAAATAAACATACCCTCTCACCTCTATACTGCTGATTTTGGACTTCACTCTCTTTTTCTAGGCTCTCCAAAGATGGCAGTTTTTAACCAGCATTAATTTTCATGGGGATGAACTGATAGTTTTTTTATATTGTTGGCAAGAATGCTTATATACTAAAAGATTGGCAGGAATTTATAGTGGATAAAAAGAAGGCCGTTTCGCCTTTAGGCGTCTTTATTTTTTTAACATTAATTTTGAAATCGGTTTATGTAAAAATGTCCATACTGGATGGACTTAATACTTCAGGCATTCTGGCTGAGATTTCTATATTAGGAATACTGATACTTTTACTTTCTTTCACAATGAATAAATGGCAGATAATTTCCCTATTGCTGCTAAATCTTGTCTATACGGCCCTGTGCCTGACATCTTTGCTTTTCTATGATTATTACAACACTATATTTACTTACAAATCCATGAGCGAAATAGATCAAGTAGGAACAATAAAAGATAGCATTTTCGCTCTCTTTAATAAGGAATATCTGATTCTTTTTGCTGATTTTATTCTGCTGATGTTTATACCCATGGCTAAAAAACGGATTGCAAGATTTACGATGTCTCTTAGCAATAGAACAGCGGCGTTTTTAGCTGCTGCTGCCTCCATTTTTATTTTCCTGGGTATTTCCAAATCGGCTCAATCAGTAAATGAGATTAGTAAATATGATCAAGTCGGATTGTTAGGCTATCAATTTTTAGAAGCGGGAGTTGAGATCCAGTCACATTTTGTATCAGAGCAGAAGATCAGCGCTGAAACTTTGGAAAAAAGGCGAAGGTCAAATCTTAATGGACCGTTAGAGCTTTACGGCATGGCCCGTGGAAAAAATATAATAATCGTGCAGCTTGAATCGGTGCAGGACTTCCTAATCAATCTGAAAATCGATGGAAAACCTATAACTCCTAATCTTAATAAACTGGCCGAAAGCTCGCTTTACTTCCCAAATGTCTATACCCAAGTGGGAAAAGGCAATACATCGGATGCTGAATTTATAACAAACACATCCCTATATGCTCTTGGTGATATTCCCATGTCTTCTGCCGTTGAAGGTAAGACAGTGCCAAGTCTGCCCAGGGCTCTGGGAAAACTAGGGTATCATTCAGCTACATTTCATGCAAATGGTGCTTCCTTTTGGAACCGGAAGAACATGTATAAGTCGCTGGGCTTCGACGATTACTATGATAAACAATATTTTGGGACAAGCGACATTATTTCTTACGGCGTATCTGATGAGGTGATGTATCAGAAAACAGCCGAAAAACTTGCTGAGTTCCATGAGAAAGATAAGAAATTCTACGCTGATGTTATCGCCTTATCCAGTCATTTTCCATACCATCTTCCAGCAGATAAAAAGAAATTTGCTATTCAGCTGCCCACCCGGTACAATCAGTCATTTATCGGATCATACATCGAAGCCGTCAGTTATGCGGACTATGCGTTTGGAAAATTTGTAAGCGAGTTGAAAAAATGGGGGTTATACGATGATACGCTCCTTATTGTTTACGGAGATCATCAAGGAGTTCAGACAAAGAGTTCTAAAGATTCAGAACTTCTGCAGGAAATTTTCGGGAGAGAATATCAAAATCCACTAGATCACCTAAACATACCTCTCATCATAAAAATCCCAGGAGTTACTGAGGGAAAGACGATAGAAACAACTGGCGGTTTAGTGGATATTTATCCAACCGCTGCAAATATATTAGGGCTGGATATAAAAAAACAAATGATATTCGGGACTGATTTAGTAAACACAAAAATGAACACGATTGGAATCCGTTTTTATACCCCCACTGGTACCTATATCACAGATTCCTTTCATTTTTCACCCGGCAAAACTCAGGATGAAGGCCGGGTAACCTCTTTAAAGACAAGAAAGACAGTACCTGCAAGTCCAGATTCCTTAAACAGGATGAACCAAATGCTGAAGTATATGAAACAATCGGATCGTTATGTAGAATCTCTTAAGTAAAATAAAAGACGAAAAAGCCTCTGATGCAATTACATCAGGGGCTTTTTCGCCTTTTATCATTTCTTTTAAACACATAGACTCTGTCCGCTATATTTTTCAGTATCATTGAAAAGGCTGCCGCCAAAATATTAAACGGCTGCGGCAGTGGCGTTCTTGATTAATTCCTGGAATGCTTCTCTAATTTCAACTGTAAAGCTTCCCGCTGAACCGTTTCCAACAGGTTTTCCATCAATGCTTGTTATAGGAACCACTTCAGCTGTAGTAGAAGACATAAACACTTCATCCGCTTGAAGAAGAGTTTCCTTTGAAAATGCCTGCTCTTTATATGCCCAGCCTTTAGACTTGAACAATTCAAGCAATTTAGTCCTGGTGATTCCATTCAAGATAAGGTTTCCTGCCGGGTGTGTATAGATGGTTCTATCTTTGATGATAAAAATGTTAGAGGAAGTTCCTTCGGTAATATTTCCGTCTCGGACTAATATTCCCTCAAACGCTCCAGATTCATGGGCTTTTTGTTTAATCATTATATTATAAAGAAGGTTAAGGCTTTTGATATCACACCGAAGCCAGCGCAGATCTTCGGCAGTAATGGCAGCAACTCCTTCCTTTTGTTCTTTGTCCGGGCGTTTTGACGGCACTGGATAAGCGACCAGCTCAGGAGTTAAATTCACTTCATATTGATGCTTTCTTGGTGCTACTCCTCTTGACATTTGTACATAAATCCCGCCGTCATTCAGCCCGTTTTCTTTAATCAGAAGGATCAGCTTTTGCTTAAGTTCTTCTAATGAAAGATGTGGAGTTATCCCAATCTCTTTTGAACTGCGATAAAAACGTGCAAGATGTTCGTCAAGTGTGTAAGGAACTCCTTCATATACACGGATGACTTCATAAACTCCATCCCCAAACTGATAGCCTCTGTCTTCAATATCAACTTTTACTTCTTGGCGGTCTTGCAGCTCATTATTAATCAGAACTTTCATTTTTAAATCCCCCGTCTTAGTCAATTTGTTCTCTTATTTACTTCCTTAATATTAATTGTCATTCTCCTTATGAGAAAAAATAAAACTTGCATCCATTTTACCTTTTTTTATAAAACTCTCCAACCAATATATTTAATTTTCTGTAAATAGGGTATAAATTGGACTGGAAGTCCAGTACTTTTTCCATTAGCTTTGTTACACTTGTCTGTTGATTTCCGCTACAGGCACTCGCTTTCCGCGGGCGGTCTGGGAGCCTCCTCTTACGTGTATGCCTGCGGGGTCTCCCTTAATAGAAAAGCGGAGGCGGTGACTTTCAAGGTAGTTCTTTTTAGAGAATTGTGATGAACAAACTCGTTTAAAACACCATTATATAGAAAGTCAGATACCTGATAAAGAAGACTTGCTGATTGGCAAGGGACAGCGAAGACAGAAGCATAGTCGCCCTTATGCGTTAGCCAGACAAAAGACAAGCGGCAGTGAAAGGCGCTTTTTGCCTTTTGATGGCGAATGGCTTATGACCGAAGGTGTCAGTCCGGAGCTGGACAACACGAAAAGCGGAGGACGGTGACTTTCAAGCTACTTCTCTTTAGAGTTCTGTGATGAACAAACTGGTTAGAAAAACGACTAAATAAAAAGTCAGACACCTGACAGACATAAGACAAGCGGCAGCGAAAGGCGCTTTTTACCTTTTGATGGCGATTGGCTTATGACCGAAGGTGTCAGTCCGGAGCTGGACAATACTCGCTTTTCCCGCAGGAGTCTCGCACCTTACGCTCCAATCAACTTAGTGAGAAAATCAACATTGAGCTCAAACATCGCCTTTCCATTAAAAAACCAGCCAAAAAAAGGCTGGTTATCCTTGTACTATAGCTGCTTCGGGTAAATCATTTATAAAAAGCGATTTAATTTGAAGGAACCGTTCAATTTCATTGATAAAAACTAAGAGAGCTGCTCGCGTTTCGAATTCCTCCCGTGTTTTCGGAAGATCCATCTTTTCAAATGTACTCCGCAATGTCCGTAAAGAATGTAAAAGCTCAGTCGCAGGATTATCCTCATTGATGCTAAGCCCAATTTCCTCCATTAGCTCGGCTGCCATAACATGTTGTTCAAAAGTTGAGGGCAAATGAAGAATAATAGGAATCACTCTTTGAATAATATCATACTGCTGTTCCCGCATATTGAAGTAGTCTTGGTAATAATTCTCTTTGCGAAAAAATGAATTTTCCGCACTGCGGCGAGCCAATTCTTTACCCTCTCTAATCGCTTGGTGGCTTTTAACCACAGATTCATCATTCCAGACTCTTTCCTTCTTCCTGATAAAACGGGCAAGCTGAAGGAAAATCAGTTTAAAATATTCCTCTGTTTCTGCTGACTTGTTGCGGAGGCCCTTTTCAACACTAGGCATATAAAGATTAAACAGCAGAGCCACCAGGATACCAATGGAAATAATAAAGATCTCATTAAGTACAAAGCTGACCGTTATATTTCTAGTTAAATATAATTGCATTACAATGACAAAACCAGGAACAATTCCTTCCTGCAATCCTAATTTCGCCATTAACGGGATATAAATAAAAAGAAGTACACCAACAGAAATAGGTGTAAACGAGCCCCATTGAAATAAGATTATAGCGATTGCAATACCAAGAATACCGGCTGCAAAGCGCCGTAGTGCTACAACAGCTGACTGCCTTTTCGTGCTTTGGACACTAAGCAGCGTGATAATGGCAGCTGTTGCTGCATTTTCAAGTGAAAACATCCCCGCTATCATTAAAGAAACCATGGCTCCTATAGCGGTTTTAATAGTTCGGCTGCCAATGATAAACACACTGTACCTTCTTTCCTAGAGTTCTTTTCATAGGTTTTACTAACTCCATGAAGATTATTGAATTACTTTTGCTCCAGGTTAATGTCTAAGACGACAGGACAGTGGTCACTTCCCATAATGTCACAATGAATCTCTGCATCCTTGATCTGTTTCGAAATCTTCCCTGAAACAATAAAATAGTCAATCCGCCACCCAATATTTCTCTCTCTCACCTTGTTCATATAAGACCACCAAGTATAGGCGCCCTCTTTATCCGGATAAAGGTGACGGAAACTGTCTACAAAGCCGCTTGCTAAAAAATTCGTCATTTTCATCCGCTCTTCTTCCGTGAATCCTGAATTGCCTTTATTAGGTCTTGGGTTTCGTAGATCTATTTCATTGTGGGCCACGTTTAAATCTCCGCACAAGATTACAGGCTTCGAATCATCAAGCTCTTTCACATAATTAAGAATCCGGTCCTCCCATTCCAGCCTAAAATCAAGCCGGGCAAGATCCCGCTGAGAATTTGGAGTATAAACGTTTACAAGGAAGAAAAAATCAAATTCTAGGGTCAGCACCCTTCCCTCCGGCTCAGTCTCATCAGTGCCGAGCCCATATCGTACAGATAGCGGTTCTAGTTTTGTAAATACGGCAGTTCCTGAATAGCCTTTTTTTACAGCATAATTCCAATATTGCTGGTAGCCATCCAGGTCCAGTTCAATCTGCCCTTCCTGCAGCTTTGTTTCCTGTATACAAAAAATATCTGCATCCATTTCTGCAAAATATTCATTGAACCCTTTTTTTACACATGCTCTTAATCCATTAACATTCCATGATACCAGTTTCATTAAATCACTTCGTCTCCTTGCATGCATTCAAATTTATCAACTGAGTATCTATTATATTTCTGTCTCTTAAATTATTAAAATAATAAGCTTCACATTGAGCAGCTTTCTATTAAAACAATTAATCTATTCATTAAAAAAGCCTGCTGTGAGCTTATTTGGTCTTATTGGCAGCTGTGAGCAGGCTGTATATAGCGACGATTTCATCAAGCTTCATTCTAACAAGACCGCTGGAAGATGGAGCAACAAAATCTGTCACACCTGGAACGATGGACTGATCTTGAAATCCCCATGAAACAACCTTCCGTTTCGAATACTCCTGATATACCCCTTTTCCGACGAAGCAGACAATTTTAGGCTTATACTGCCGAATCTTCCTCATCAGCTCTTCTCTACCTGCCTGATATTCGTCTTTAGTAATCTCATCAGCAGCTTTTGTAGGCCTTGAAACGATATTAGTGAAACCATATCCTATTTCAAGCAGCTTATAATCTTCGTATGTACGATATATTTGATCTGTAAGCCCGGATTGATAGAGTATCTTCCAGAATCGGTTATTTGGATTTGCATAATGATGGCCGGATTCTCCAGAGCGGATGCTTGGATTAAAACCAACAAATAAAATCTTAAGATCTTTTTTTATGTGATCAAGTATGGAATCCATGAGTCTTCTCCTTTAAAGGTTAATTATGAAATCCTCTTACGTATAAACTCACCCTAGAATCGTTGATGTTTTTCGGAAATGATAACTGCTTAAGGTCTGCTGTAATGATTCGCTGCCGTTAGACAGGCTTTCCAGTCAGCATTCATTAAACATCTCTCTATCAGCCTTTTAATTAAGTTCATTCTATAGAAAGTTTTTATCTTGTTTCTGTATTATGCAGGATTCAAATTTCATTAGCTATCAACAACTTTCCATAGAAAAAGGCTGACACTGCAGCCTCTTTCTTATAATACATATTTATAAAACCTTGAATCCACTTTAAGCTTTGGAAACCCTGGAGGGAGCTCAGATTCTTTGATTTTTAAAAACCCATTTTTTTCATAAAATCTGTGCGCTGCTTCAAATTGATCCGTAGTTCCGAGTATTATTTCTTTGATTGAATGACTTCTTGCCCAACCCAGGACAGTATGTAAAAGATGCGCGGCTGTCCCAAAATTTTTCCCTCTGTAATCCGGCTCAACAAATAGCTTTTTTAAGGCTGCGAGATCATTCCCAATATCTTCAAGAGCAATCGTTCCCACAACTCGGCTGTTATGCAGAGCCACCCAAAAATTGCCGATGCCTGACTGATAAACCTTTTCTATCGAAAATAAATCAGGCTGGTCATGAAGCTTAATCGGAATATTATATTCCTCCTGTTGGATGTGCGTGATCAACTCTACTACCCTTGCCTGATATGAACTTTGATATTCTGCGATTTCTATTTCATTTGTCATTTAGGACCGCCTTTATGTGTAAATTTATAGTTACGGTAACAAAAGACCACTTGCTGATCGAAGCAGAAACTCTCCTATTTACTCCATTAAGTGATATTCTTCCCCATTCACCATATAAAAATGAATAGGGCTTGATATCGCAGTAAGCTTTCGGCACATGTTTTTTATATTCTCGGCTCATATATTTTAAATGATCGCTCATTTATTTTTAAAAACAGCTCATTTATTTCAAGTTACTGCTCTTAAATTTTTAACAACGGCTCATGTAAAAAATGGTGGTAAGTAAAGATGATTTTTGCTGTTAGTTTAAAACAGCTCTTGTATGAGGTACGTATTGGCTGTCGATAATGTATGGAGCTGACGAAATCCCTATGTACGTGAACTCTCAAGATACATGGGTCCACCCATAGTTTTGTATGTGGCCAAATTCTTACTAACATGCCGGTACATTGTGTTTTATTTGAACTAGCATTGATTTACATTTTAGTAAATCAGAATCTTATGTTCCTAACTTGTATGTCCCGCATGGTCAATCTAGGATTGCATACATAACAATCGAACAAAGCAAAAACGCCCACAAAATAAACTGCACCTCCGTTGTTAGATTTGTGTCTAACAATTTCGGTGCAGTTCAAAAACCGGGCGTATTGATCCACTAAGTAGTTTTCCGCTTTTCTGCTTCTTTAAGACCTTCTATTTCGCCGTCTTTTTCAACTAAGTGTTTCAGCATAGACAGCTTGTTGTCCCAAAAGCGTTCGTAATAGGCTACCCATTCTTTAACCTCAAGCAGAGGTTCAGGATGCAGGGCGAATCTTTTTTCCCTTCCTGCTTTTTTTCCTGTAATCAGGTTGGCATCTGAAAGGATGGCTAGATGCTTAGCGACCGCTGTCCGGCTGATGGGAAAATGGGCAGCTAAAGCATTGATGGGCATTTCCTCTTCTGATAGCAGCTGCAGCAGCTTTCTCCTTGTTGGATCAGCAATGGCCTGAAATACATCATGCCGGGCTGCTTCTGTCATTACTCTTCAACAGCCTTTTTGAGTCTTTCAGCAACAATCGACTGCCAGCCCTGGTTCATACGATCGCGAATGACCGCACTCTTCTCTCCGGCTTTCCCAATCGTTTCGTCAGCTGGTTTCCAGCCCGTATGAGTTAAGGAAAATTCGGTTTTTCCTTCCCTTTCCTGCAATTCGAAAATAACTACCCAGCCATCTGTATCCCATGAAAAAGAAAGCCGGTTAGGCGGGTCAACCTCCAGAACTTTGCAAGGAGAAGGCCCAAATGGCGATTGAATATGAAATTCATGTCCTTCAAGCGGCTGAAAATCGTTTGGCATAAACCAGGCCGAAATACCCTCAGCTGTAGATACTGTATCCCAGACTTTCTGGATCGGAGCCTCTAATAAAATCGTTTTTTGAATATCTGGAACTAGATTTATTTCTCCCATGTTAAACCTCCGTAAAATAATAATAAAACCAAAAGGTTTCATAAATTGATTATATGAAACCTTTTGGTTATACGTCAAGATATTTCAGATTCATTTTTCATTTCCAGTTCTTTTTCAATTAAACCATCGAGACGGATTATGCTTTCCCTCGCTCTTTCTATTTCAATTTTTCTGTAGTGATGAAGGCCGCCCTCCTCTTCATCCTTTTCGTCCGCCCATTTGACAATTTGCTGCAGGTGTGTACGAATAATATCATTCGATGGTAAAAAAGAATCTGTATGAAATAGGATAGCCAGGGCAATCGTTTTTGCACGGATTGGATTTTCGCCAAGGCGGATCAGCAGCTTATGAGCCCGCTCAGCCCCTTTGATCGGATGTATATCATTTTTCTTGTACAAATCATAATCCCATTTACCATTTCTATACCAGGTGAAGTGGCCAATATCGTGCAGCAGCCCTGCTTTGGCTGCTATATCAACATCCTGATTTTGTTCTTTTGCCAGCTTAAAAGCATGATGTGCAACAGCTATCGCATGGGCTAACCCAGAACGATTTAAGTATTTTTCTGCTATATGATGTTTAAAAATATCAAGCAGGGAGACGTCTCTCATTGTGAATCATCCTTATTTTAAAATAATGTATTTACTTATACCCACTATCACTTTGGTTAATACACTATATTATGCCTTTTCTTTACATTTGGACATTAACGTATAAAAGGGATCCTAATTTAGGAATCCCTTATGGCCTCACCTTTGTTTTTCCCTGATAATCGGCATCGTACAGCATCTGAATGCACCGCCGGATTTAATAATTTCTGTGATATCTACTTCTATTACTTCATAGCCTCTTTTTCTCAATTCTCTGTTCACTTTGATATTAACAGGCAGCGAGATAATTTTATTATGTCCGACAGAAAGGACATTTGTTCCTAAAGTAAATTGTTCGTCTTCCGTAACTTCTATTAAATCATAGCGGGAAGCCAGTATGTGCAGCTCTTCTTTATTAATCTCCCCTGGGAAGATTAAAGCTTCCGTGGGGGAAATAATATTAAAAACACAGTCCAAATGGAGATAGGTGTCTGTAAACGGAATGCCTATGATTTCAAACTGGGGAAGAAGCTTCTGGAGTTTTTCTATTGACTCTATTTTTGTCCGGTTACTGATTCCCACATAGATAGTAGTGCGGTCAATCAGCACGTCACCGCCTTCTATCCGGTCACCTGTAAGGTTAATAAAAGGCAGGTCAGCCTTTTGAAGCCAATCGATCAATACATGTTCTTCTCCTGTACGGATATCGGTTCCCATTTCGGCAACAAAGATTTGTTCACCCAGTGTAAAACCAATGTCACGGGTAAACACTTGCTCAGGATATCTTTCAAAAGATGGCAGGATGATTACTTCAATTCCCAGTTTTTTTAGAGCCGCTACAAAATCCTGATGCTGAATCATGGCTGTTTTTATATGAATGCCTTCGTTTTCAAAGTGCTTTTGGGTTTCATTAATAACATCTTTAATTCTCATATATTGCGGTTCACATAAAATAACTTTCTTCAATAGATCATATTCACTAAAGCATACCGCTTTCAATGTAACCACTTCCTAGTTAGATTCTCTCCATACTTTCTCCCAAGTTCTGCGAGTTATCCAATCTTTTATTACTGTGAATGTTTTTTCTATTCTTATTGTTTAGCAAGCCATACTTAATTAAAAAAGGATGAGTGTAGACTGCTTCCCAAGGGTAAATCTAATAAGGTTTACTTAAAAAATCTTAGGAGGAATTCTTTCATGAAATGGTCAGATAATACGATTCTCATTACAGGCGGTTCATCAGGCATTGGATTGGCTTTCGCAGAACGCTTTCTTAAGAGAGGGAATACAGTTATTATTTGCGGCCGAAATGAAGAAAAACTGCTGCAGGCACAAGAAAAATATCCTGAATTACATATCCGCGTCTCTGATGTTTCCGTAGAAAGTGACAGGATTTCTCTAGTAGAGTGGGTAAAAAGCAGCTTCCCGCATGTGAATGTATTAGTAAATAATGCCGGGATCCAGCAAAGGTTTGACTTATTGGATCAGAAAGAGGACTGGAGCTACTACCGCCAGGAAATCAACGCGAATTTTGAAGCTCCGATCCATTTAACTATGCTTTTCTTAACACACCTAGAAGAAAAAGAAACTGCAGGAATAATAAATGTCACCTCTGGGCTTGCCTTCACTCCCATGGCCATTGCACCGATTTATTGCGCAACAAAAGAAGCTTTGCATTCTTTCACAATCAGCCTGAGGCATCAAGTTTCGAAAAGAAATATTGAAGTATTCGAAGTGGCTCCTCCTGCAGTAAATACCGATTTAGGGGGTCCTGGCCTGCATACATTTGGAGCTCCGCTGGACGAATTTGCTGATGGAATCTTCCAGGGCCTTGAAAAGAACCAGCAAGAAATTGGATACGGCCGTTCTGCCAAAGCGATGAAAATGTCACGCGAAGAAATCGACCAGGCAGTCGAACAAATGAACAAACAATACCAATAAAAACGAAGCTGCCGCCCTGACGACAGTTTTTTCTCGGGGGACTGTCCCCCATTTCCCATGCTTCATTTTGGATGTGGCAATAAATAGGACAGTTCCAGTGTTTATTTCCCGAATTGGTTTTATAGAATACTTTAGCTTGGGAAAATCTAAAAAGCAGGGATTTATTTTAGGGTTTGCTGAGGTGGAGAAATGGAAAAGGAAAATTTAAGGGATTTAAATCCTGAGGAAATGGCGAAAATCAAGGCGGTAACGGATCAAATTACGTTTACAAAGAATTTCAGATCCGCAACTGCTGAGGAATGGTATGTGTTTATTCCGGGATTCAAAGACCCAGTAACGGGCGGAGCGGCCGGCAAGGTTATTGTGCACTACAATCTATATGGAAACAGAGACATGTTTATTAATACTACAGTAATCCTTGATGATCCTGATTTATATCAGCAGGATAATTTCCAGCTCGTATATTCCATCGCAGACGAGCTGGTTAACCGCCTTGTTGGTTATGCAGATACATTGTTATCTGTACATGCTGGAGGGAATTCCTATAATGCAGAATATAAACGCTAATGGCAACAAACAGGAGGCTTTACGATATGGAGAGAAACCTTATTCAAGCAATTAAGGACCATTCAGTTCCCCTGACTGGATCTGCCGATTTAGACAAACTTATCCAACAAATGGGTGACCCAAGGTTTGTATTACTGGGAGAGGCTTCACACGGTACTTCTGAATTTTATACAACACGTGCCGAAATAACGAAGAAGCTTATCAAAGACAAAGGATTTACCTTTGTAGCTGTTGAAGGGGATTGGCCGGCATGCCAGGCAATCAACCGCTATGTTAAAGGGTATGACAAGGACTCCAGGTCCGCTCGTGCTGTGCTTAAAAGCTTCGACCGATGGCCCACTTGGATGTGGGCTAATGAAGAAATTATAGACCTTATTGAGTGGATGAAAGAATATAATGAATCCAGGCAGTCACAGGTGAAGGCTGGTTTTTATGGGATTGATGTCTACAGTCTATGGGAGTCCATGGATGAAGTAATCCGTTATTTAAAAGAAATTGATTCACCCGACCTTGAAGCAGCTAAACAGGCATTCACCTGTTTTGAGCCTTTTAACCGCCAAAACGAAGAATATGCCGTTTCAGCCGGGATCTATAATGAAGGCTGTATTGATGAAGTCGCAAAGCTCCTGACAACAATCCAGAGGAAAAAGGAAGTGTATCCTCATCACGAGGAGCTGAATCTAAATCTGCAAGTTAACGCGATGGCTGTCTATAATGCCGAGAATTACTACCGCACAATGGTCGTTCATGATGAGCGTTCTTGGAATATCCGCGATATGCATATGGTGGATGCCTTAAATGAAATAATGGATTTTTACGGTTCTGCGGGAAAAGCCATTGTTTGGGAGCATAATACTCATGTGGGCGATGCCAGTGCGACAGATATGAAAGATGCCGGCATGATTAATGTAGGCCAAATAATCCGGGAGCAAAATCCTCCAGGTCATGTATATGTTGTTGGTTTTGGAACTCACAGTGGTACCGTCATTGCAGCCGATGAGTGGGGAGTCAATTACGATGTGAAAAAAGTTCCCTCTGCCATGAGAGGCAGCTGGGAAGATGCCATGCACCAAGCAGGCGGGTATGATAAAATGCTGTTCTTTAATGAGGATAACAGGCATCTATTCAAAGAAAAAATCGGGCATAGAGCCATCGGGGTCGTCTATAAGCCTGAATATGAGCGTTTCGGCAATTATGTACCTTCCATTATGTCAGATCGATATGATGCTTTTATTTTTATCAATCAAACTAAAGCTCTTCACCCGATCACAATTGAAAAAGCTCCTATAACCATGTGACAAAAAAGCCTTAATAACAGCAGACTGTTATTAAGGCTTTTTCTATTATTAAGCTTCCTTTACTACTAGTTTACCCTCTTCAACAACTGCTTTAAGATTCTTCACTTCAGGCTTTTCAAAGATAAAGTCTGCGATGCCATCTTCAAGCTGCTCTTGAATAACACGACGCAGCGGTCGAGCCCCAAAGGCTGGATGGTAGCCAAGTTCAGCTAATTTCTCCTTAGCAGCAACTGTTACTTCTAGAGTAAAGTCTTGTTCCGCAATTGTTTGATAAAGCTCATTAAGCATAATATCTACAATTTTAAGAATATCTTCTTTATTTAATTCAGAGAATTCAATAATACTGTCGAAACGATTAAGGAATTCCGGTTTAAAGTAGCTGCCTAAAGCCTGCAGAATGGATGCCTGCTCTAAAGCGGAGTTAGCAGCACCAAAGCCCATAACTTTTCTTTTCTCTCCCACTCCTGCGTTACTTGTCATGATAATTACTGTATCCTTAAAGTTAACAGTGCGCCCTTGGCTGTCTGTTAGACGGCCGTCCTCTAAGATTTGAAGGAACATATGCATAACATCTGGATGTGCTTTTTCAATTTCGTCCAGAAGGATAATGCTGTAAGGCTTGCGGCGGACTTTTTCTGTCAGCTGTCCAGCTTCCTCATGGCCTACATATCCAGGCGGGGAACCGATTAATTTAGAAACACTGTGTTTCTCCATGTATTCACTCATATCGAGACGAATCATAGAATCATTAGAACCAAATAGTTCCTCAGCCAGTGTTTTAGTAAGCTCGGTTTTACCTACACCGGTCGGACCCACAAACAAGAAAGAACCGATTGGGCGGGTTTTGGACTTAAGACCTGCGCGGCTGCGGCGGATTGCCTTCGCAACCTTCTTAACAGCTTCCTCCTGGCCAATTACCTTCTTGGAGAGTTCTTCCTGCAGACGGTTCATTCTTACTTGCTCGTCTTCCTGAAGCTTGCCTACTGGAATTCCGGTCTTTTGTTCGATTAATGCTTGAATATGCTCAACAGTAACCTCAAGCTTGCTTGCTGCACCGCCATTTTTCAGCATGTTCTCAAGCTCTTCTTCTTCATCTCTTAATTTAGCAGCAGTCTCATAAGCTTCTTCTTTAAGAGCTTTCTCTTTGTCATTGTGGATTTGAGCAAGGCGTTCTTTAATATCTACCTCCTGCCCGCCATCAATCGTTAAGTTCAGTTTAGATCCTGCTTCATCAACTAAATCAATTGCTTTATCTGGGAGGAAACGGTCCTGAATATAACGGTGAGAAAGCTCTACTGCTGCAGTCAAAGCCTGGTTACTATAAGATACTTGATGGTAGGATTCATAACGCTCTTTTAAGCCTTCTAAAATTTGAAGAGCTTCCGCTGGTGTGGGCTCATCAACCTGTACTGGCTGGAAGCGGCGTTCCAGGGCTGCATCTTTTTCAATTTTCCGGTACTCGGAAAGCGTTGTTGCTCCTACTAATTGAAGCTCACCTCGTGCAAGGGCCGGTTTAAGGATATTTCCAGCGTCCATAGATCCTTCAGCAGAACCTGCGCCAACAATCTGGTGAATTTCATCTATGAATAAAATGACATTTTTTCTTTCCTGCAATTCAGATATTAATTGTTTCATTCTTTCTTCAAATTGACCGCGAATTCCTGTGTTAGTAACAAGAGAAGCAACGTCCAGCATATATACCTCTTTAGAACGAAGCTTCATTGGCACTTTGCCTTCAGAGATTTTAAGTGCAAATCCTTCAGCTATGGCTGTTTTACCTACCCCAGGCTCACCGATTAGAACAGGATTATTTTTGTTGCGTCTATTCAGAATTTCTATAACCCTGTTTACCTCATCTTCGCGGCCGATCACTGGATCTATAAGACCTGCGTCTGCAAGCTGGGTAAGATTACGTCCATATTTATCAAGAAGGCCTCCGCCCCCGCGCTGTTGAGTTTTTGGTTCTCCATGAGTATGATCTGAATAATTAGAAGCATGAGGCGTTTGGCCAAATGATTTAAAGAAATCATCAAAATCAAAATTCCCCATGCTGCTAAAATTAGAACCGCCCATTGCAGCTCCTAATTTATTTCGTTCTTCTTTAAAACAAGCGGAGCACAAATGGAAGTCCTGCTGTCTGCCATTGAAATTAACACGAAACTGAAAATCTGCTTGGTTTGTATGACACTTTTCACAATGCATATGTGTCTCCTCCTAGTAATTTTTTATATTTAGTATTTTATTAGTTTTTAGGTCTGTGGAAAGGTCTTTCTGACTTTGACTATATTTGACTATCTGTTTTTATTATACATTGACCTTCTTTGACTTTCAAGTGTTATGTATAAATTTATTTTGAATCAAAGATAACGTAAGTCATTATAAACTGTTTGTGTTCATATTTACCCAAATAGAAATGATTTAATCCACTCTAGATATAACCGTGAACCAGTGATTACCTATAAAGAACTTTGTGGAGCTTATCAAATAAAAGAAATATAGAACAAGATCTTTCTCACTTAGTTTAGGTTTTGTATAAATTTAATAAAAATAGGAGTGTTTAAAGTAAAAATATCGTCTAGCAGCTCTGTTTGTTAGTTTCCATATTCTATATTTTGTTGTACATCTGGTTATTAAATAGATGTCATCCTGCACTTTATTGGGATTTTACGAATTTACGGGGAAAATTCAATTTTTGGAGGGGTAAATCGAAATATATGGGGGTTTTAGAAATTTACGGAGGTATTTTAATATTTATGGGGATTTTATAAAAATTAATTATATTGAACCATCTTGGCCGCCGGATATAAAATCCTCAAACTACCAAGCATTTTCTTAACTATTTGCTCTTTAAATCTTTTACTTGAAACCAATAAAAAGGACCCTAAATAGGGCCACTGTAAAATTTTTTTATAAACATAAAATCCTTAATAAGACCGCTATTACGGCTTTAAAGAATTTCCTTCTTCAACGATGTGATGTAAAAGGTGTCCCAAATGCTGCATTGGACCATACTCTTGATCATCTTCGTCCCCGCCCTCTTCCTCATCTTCAGGTTCCTGTCCGCTTAAAAATAAGGCCATGAACTCATAAAAATCTGGTAATGAGAAGGAGTAATATGCACTCGGTGATTCATTGTCCCCTTCAAACTGAATCATTAGGTGTGATACATCACCGTCGATATCTTCTGCATCCATAAAGACAAAATAGCCAATATTAGTATCTAAATCAAATAGATGCCTGGCACCGCCCTCTGTAGCTTGATCAAATTCCGTATCATTTAGTTTTTGAACCTGCATAGTATCTACATTATCTTCTTGATGAAAACTGACTACAAAAGAATTCATGGTTATCCTCCCTTTCGTCTGCCTAATAGATGAATACTCTTGTAACATACCCTTATTTTGCTATTTTATAGCATCAAGAGTAATTTCCCTTTGATTTTTTAGAGATATGAATGATTGAAGATAGAGTCTACCCTTCCTCCCCTGCTATTATATTTTCGTACAACCACTAGAATAAAATCCTCAGCCTTATTTCCACTAGTTTTTCTGCCAATCTTCTGGTAGTCTTGAATTGATTTTTAAAATTCAATTTTGACTCAGGTTAGAGGTATAATAATAAGAAAGAATAGGTTATAGGAGATGAAGCCATGATAAAAGAGTTATTTTGTTCGGCATCTAAAGTAGTTCACACGGATCTTGTTCTTCCCAATGATACAAATAATCATAATACTCTTTTTGGCGGAGTCTTAATGAAGAAGATGGATGCAGTAGCTGCCATTGCATCGAGAAGACATTCCCGGCGTGAAGTGGTAACGGCTTCTACAGATTCTGTAGACTTTTTGGGGCCGGTTTATCCGGATGATTCACTTTGTCTGGAAGCTTATGTTTCTTATACAGGCCGAACGTCAATGGAAGTGTTTGTCAAGGCGATCGCTGAGGATCTTAGAACAGGTTATAGACGAATTGCTGCTACAGCATTTTTAACCTTTGTTGCTCTAGATGAAAATGGCGCGCCGTGCTCTGTTCCGGCTGTGATACCGCAGACAGAAGAAGAAAAGAAGCTGCACGAGACCGGTGATGAGCGTGCTAAAATCCGTAAAATGAGACGGATCAACAGTAAGGACCTTGCAGATTTTATCAAAGTGGATAAGCCCTGGTCTTAATAAAATTTAACATAGTCAAAAAAAAAACCCTCTGGAAGACAGCTGTCAGAGGGTTTTTGCGATTTTATTGAAGACATTTATATTTTCGGCTAAACCTGGAAAGTCAATAAACGGATTTCGATTTCCCTGGAGTTCATATATTGCTGCATTTCTATGTTTTTCATAGAGGCTGACTGGAAATTCGGCGTTCCATTTTTTCAGCACTTCAAAATTCATCAAATGTTCTATAGAAACGGTCCCTTTATATCTTAAATAAAAGTATAAAACAGCTCTGGCTGCAACGCCTTTACCATATTCGGGCTCGAACTTTCCGTCTTCGGCCATCCCGCATCCCGTTCGAATCCTAGCAGCAGAAGGTGAATAGGAAGGGAAATCGTAATATGGAGAATTTCCCCGGCTCGAGTTGCAGGAAGGTTCACAGGCAAACAAATGATGCAGATCTCCCCTCATCGGCTCTTTCTTATCAAACCAGGACTGTGGGACCACATGCTCACAGTTAAACTTTATTTCCCCTGATAAAATAGACGCCTCACCTGATTGGATTTGAGCCAGTAACTTTAAGTCTGCTTCAATCACATGCAGAGGGTCCATTTCTTCTCCAGAATAAAGGCTTTTTAGCTGCCCATTTTCGTGGAGATCAACCCAGGGGTATACATAGCGGTGCGGTGAATAGTTTAACTGTTGTGTATGTGTACCTTCAAGCAGTACATGCAGATTGTCCTCTAGTTTTTTATCTTCAAAAGTGATTTGTTGATAATAAGCTTCTTTAATTTTCTCATCCTGGGATTCATCGTAGTATTCTCGTTCCTGGAAGGCGTAAAAACTGGCTTTAGCTTCCATCCATCCGTTGCGGTCAATTTCTTCACCGTTCATCTAAAGCTAACCGGCTGCATCGAGACTTGCTCTTTAAAAATATCCTTTAAATGATCTAGTGCGGTTAAGTACAGCAGCCCATTTCCTTCCAGCTTGGCAGAATGACCAAGAGGAATGGTACGCTTGATAAGCTGGGCATATAGTTCCGGTTCAGTTAGATTTCTGCCGAAGTTCTCATTAGCCACAACTTTAATGAGGGCAAGCGCTCCTGATACATGAGGAGCAGCCATAGATGTACCGCTTAGCTTAGCATACTTTCCATTCAAGTAAGTTGAAATAATATCTTCTCCCGGTGCAACCAGGTCTACTTCGTTATTGGAATTTGTAAATTGGGAGGATCTGCGTTCAAGATTGATTGCCCCTACACTTATCACTTCGTTATAACAGGCCGGATATCCAAGTTCGTCAGTCTTATCATCGCCATCGCCTTCATTGCCGGCAGCACAGACAACCAGAATATGATTTTGCACTGCCTTTTTGATAGCTTCGTGCAAGTCAGGATCATCCGAAGGTCCTCCTAGAGACATGGAAATAACATCCGCTTTCTGTTCAATCGCATACAGAATTCCGTTCTTGATCCACTCGTACTGTCCTGAGCCATTTTTATCTAAAACTTTTATAATAAGCAGGTCTGCTTCAGGGGCAGCTCCTATAACTCCTTTTTGGTTAAGCGAGGCTGCGATCGTTCCTGCCACATGTGTTCCATGGCCATTATAATCCTGATAGATATTTTGATTTCCGCTGTCATCTTTGGTAAAGTTTCTTCCACCCTTAATTCTGTCCTTTAAGTCCGGGTGGGTAATGTCGCAGCCTGTATCTAATACTGCTATGGTCATTCCCTTCCCTTTAGTCTGCTCCCACACTTTAGGAGCCTGGATCAGTTCAATTCCTTTTGGTACCTCTACAGCCTCTTCAACATGCTCTACAAATTTGTACGGAATAACTCGGACAACTTGCTCCATTGCATTTCCTCCTCTAGAAAAAATGATCCTTCAAGACGCAGGTTTGAAGGTCGGACTAAATATGGCGGTAAGAGCCGCCTGGAGAAATTTAGAGCGGATTCTTGTTGTTAGCTAAATATTAACAATTTTCTAACTAACTAAACAGTATCAGAAGAAGGATAAATTCTACAAAATCCCTTGAATAACTACTCCCAAAGTTTGAGATTGATAAAAAATATGTCTAACATTGTCAATTCATGACCAGTTGGAATTATTTACACACGGTCTTATAAGGCTAAATTTATGAAACAGACACATTATATAAACTGATATTCCCTTATCGAATATCAGATCAGCTTTTCCAATCCTGCCAGATGAGGTGATTAGATGAGTTACAGGGAATCTCTGGACCCGCATTCTAAGCTATTTCATCATAATTGGACTAGACCGAAACGTGCTAAATCTCAAGTTAATGGACATACTGCCATGTCAAAGACCAACATTATCTTAAGAAGCAACGCAAAGGCACACCGCTGGTAAGGACTTGTAAGTAGGAAAAAGACGCGGCTGCGTCTTTTTTTTCTGTCCTCAGCTTATTTCCTGGCTGCTGATGTCTCTTGTATCAGCAGTCTTTCGAAATATGAAAGAAGCTGCAGCCGGAGCTCGGGTCTTTTGAGCCCTACCTCTGTAATGGCTTTTATATAACCAAGCTTATCACCTATATCAAATCGTTTGCCTATCAGTTCCCTGGCTAACAGCTGTTCCTCTTTTTTTGCAGCTCGCAGTGCATCTGTCAGCTGAATTTCATTTCCAGCGCCTTTGCCGGTTCGTTCAAGTACTGGAAAAATAGAAGGCTTTAAAATATACCGCCCCATTACCGCTACATTGGAAGGAGCTTCTGTAATCGAGGGCTTTTCAATCAGATCTTCAACTGTATATATAGAATCTTTCTTACTTCCAGGATGTATGATTCCGTATTTAGATACCTCTGAAGGTTCAACCTGCTGAACTCCAATAATCTGCTTGTCGCACATTTCAAAAACCTCAATCAGCTGTTTCAAAGCCGGGGTTTCAGATACCATAATATCGTCGCCGAGAAGGACTGCAAATGGTTCATTTCCTACAAAGGCTTGCGCACAAAGAATGGCATGCCCTAAGCCAAGAGGCTCTTTCTGGCGGATATAATGAATATGTGCGAGGGAAGAAATCTGCTTCACTTGCTCGAGCATATCGTATTTCTCTTTTGATTCAAGCAGCTGTTCTAGTTCCGCAGATTTATCAAAATGGTCTTCTATGGACTTCTTATTGCGCCCGGTAACGAAGATAATACTTTCAATCCCGGATTGGACCGCTTCTTCCACGATATATTGTACGGCTGGTTTATCTACGATCGGCAGCATTTCCTTTGGCTGAGCTTTTGTAGCCGGCAAAAAACGGGTGCCAAGCCCAGCTACAGGTATCACCGCTTTTTTCACTTTCATTAGACTTCCCTACTTTCTGTATCCAATAATATGAGCCAGAAATCCGTATGTACGTGAAGAATCTGGCTTTTAGTTTATATAGCCCAATATATTCGCGGAAGAGCCTCAACATGAATTTCTTCTACATGTTTAATAAACCTCAAAAAATGATGAACCTTGTCCTGCAGCTATCAGAAAATAAAGATATTAACCCTCTTGTAAACCGGTTTAAAAGCCGCTATAATCTTTACAAACTTATACAAATAAAATTTATGATGAAGAAAGTAGCAAAGTTTATGACTTAAGCGAATCGGGGATGGTGAGAGCCCGATATCAGACACTTTGTGAAGCGCACTTCTAAAATGCGAAAGCCGGGGGCAGAACCTCGTTAAAAAGTTAAGTGGTTCATTATAAATGAACAAGTAGAGTGGCACCGCGGGTACATCTCGTCTCTTATATAGAGACGGGATTTTTTTATTTTCAAAGCTCTGTTAAACATGCCTGTTGATTTCCACTGCAGGCACTCGCTTTCCGCGGGCGGTCCGGGAGCCTCCTCGGCGTGAAACGCCTGTGGGGTCTCCCTTGACTCGCTTTTCCCGCAGGAGTCTCGCGCCTTCCGTTCCAATCAACATAGTGCCAATATCAACATTGAGCTTTAACAGAGCCATTTTCACAAGAAATAAGGAGGTTATTAAATGGACTACCAGCAAAATCTAGCTGAACATATTTCTCAGAATCTAAAACTCGAGCTTACTATAGAGGATGTTTTGAAACTGATCGAGGCACCAAAGTTTGCTGAACACGGAGATCTTGCTTTCCCTTGTTTCAGTTTAGCTAAGAGCATGAAAAAATCTCCTGCTGTAATAGCCGAACAACTGGCAGGACAGCTTGGAGGCGATTTATTTGAAAAGGTGTCTGCAGCAGGTCCTTACGTCAATTTTTTCCTTAATAAATCAAAAGTAAGCCATGATGTTTTATTAGAGATTCTTGAAAAAAAGCATCACTACGGTGACCTCGAAATGGGCGGCGGAAAAAATATTCCTATTGATATGTCATCGCCAAACATTGCAAAACCTTTTTCAATGGGGCACCTCCGTTCAACGGTGATCGGAAATGCCCTTGCAAATATTTTGCAGAAATGCGGATTCACTCCGATAAAAATAAACCATCTGGGTGACTGGGGAACACAATTTGGAAAGCTGATTGTTGCGTATAAAGCCTGGGGAGACGAACAAAAGGTTAAGGAAAATCCTATCAAGGAACTTCTAAAGCTCTATATTGATTTTCACGAGAAAGCAGAGAAAGATCCTGGCCTCGAGCGTCAGGGCCGTGAATGGTTTAAGAAATTGGAGGATGGGGATCAAGAAGCACTTCGCCTCTGGAAATGGTTCCGGGAAGAATCCTTAAAAGAATTCAATAAAATTTATGATCTGCTGAACGTTCAGTTCGATTCCTATCAAGGTGAAGCATTTTACAATGATAAAATGGATGATGCAGTAAAAATGATTGATGACAGCGGCCTGCTCGTAGAAGACCAGGGAGCAATGGTTGTGAAGCTGGATGAAGAAAATCTTCCTCCCTCTTTGATTAAGAAATCAGACGGAGCTACTCTGTATGTTACAAGAGATCTGGCTGCAGCAATCTACCGCCATCAAATATATGATTTTGCACAGGCAGTATATGTTGTTGGAAATGAACAAACTCTTCACTTTAAACAGCTTAAGCTTGTCTTAAAGAAGCTGGGACTTCAATGGTCAGATCATATTGTCCACGTTCCATTCGGCATGATTTTAAAGGATGGTAAAAAAATGTCTACCCGTAAAGGGAAAGTGGTGTTACTGGAGGATGTACTGTCAGATTCTATCAAGCTCGCCGAAAGGAATATTCTGGCTAAAAATCCTCATCTCCAAAATAAGGCCGAAATTGCACGCCAGGTTGGAGTTGGAGCGGTCATCTTCCATGATCTCCATCATGAACGGATGAATACAATAGAATTTTCACTTGAAGATATGCTTAAATTTGAAGGAGAAACCGGACCTTATCTGCAATATACCTACGCCCGTGCGCGCTCTATCCTTAGAAAGGCCTCAATCCTTACCAAGTTAGATCCGACGGCAGGATTGAAAGATCCGCTGGCCTGGGAAGTTATCAAACTGCTGATTGATTTTCCAAAAGCAGTAGAACGCGCTTATCATAAATATGAACCTTCCATTGTATCTAAGTATTTAATTGACCTTGCACAAGCATTTAACAGATATTACGGAAATGTCCGAATACTTGAAGAAAACGCAGAGCTGCAAACCAGGCTGCAATTGGTAGAAGCAGCGGCAATCGTACTTAAAGAAGGTTTGGCTCTTCTTGGAATTGCAGCACCTGAGGAAATGTAAGACAGTAAAAAGCTGATTTCTGTAAAAAATCAGCTTTTTTCTATGTGTTAATTAAATTCATACAGAAATTTTACCAAGGTAAAGCATGACCAAAGCAGTAATGGCCATAACTACAATGACTGCAGCTACCATTCCTTCATTCCTTGAGAAGATCTGCTTCTTATACTGGGTTTGTGCTGCAATATAAACAGCGATTCCCGGAAGATATAAAAGTAATGTCAGGAGGAGATAGCTTAGCCCTGCCGCGTAAATCAGCCAAATGGAATAGATTGCAGCTATGCTTCCAATTACCAGGTTTCTTGTTTTATCCGGGCTTTGATCATGAAAAGAATATTTGATTTGATAAAAAGCGGCAAATAGGTAAGGAATTAGAATAGCTGATGATGCCAAAGAATAGGCTAACTGATAGGGCTTTTCAGATACTAAAAATGTCAGCAGAAACAATTGAATGAGTAAATTAGATAAAAAGAGCGACCGGCTTGGAGACAAATTCTTATTTTCTTTACTGAAAAAACTCGGAAATACCTTCTCTTTTCCAGCAATATAAGGAATTTCGGCCGCTAAAATAGTCCAGCCCAGCCAAGCCCCCAAAACAGAAATGATTAAACCTATGTTAACAAGTGCAGCTCCCCATTCTCCTACGGCATGTTCCAGAACATACGCAAGTGAAGGGTTATTTAATCCTGCCAGTTCTTCTTGCTTCATAATTCCTGCAGAAATAACAGATATTAATATATAAATCGTTAATGTACACAATAGACCAATGACTGTAGCTCTGCCTACATCCCTGTGATTCTTGGCTCTGCCGGATAAGACAACAGCCCCTTCAAACCCGACAAAAACCCATAAAGTAATTAGCATGGTACTCTTTACCTGATTTTGCAATGACTTCAAACTGAAGGATGCCGTCCCCCAAAAATCCGCAGTAAAAATATCCACCTGAAAGGCTAGGATCCCCAGGATCACAAACATTAATATAGGAATGAGTTTGGCAATAGTCGTCGCAGTATTAACTAGAGAAGCAGACTTAACCCCTCGCAAAACTAGAAAATGAACAACCCAAAGGATAATTGAAGCACCTATAATGGATGCTATATTCCTGCCATTAAAAACAGGAAAAAAATAACTGAGCGCACTGATGAACAAAGTTGCAAACGCTACATTCCCCAAAAACGCAGAACACCAATACCCCCATGCGCTGTTAAACCCCATAAATTGTCCGAAGCCGGCTCTAGCATACGCAAATATGCCCCCCTTCAGTTCCGGCCGTTTATTATTGAGGTTTTGAAAGCTTAATCCCAATGCTAATATACCGATACCTGTGATAAGCCAGCCGATTAGGATTGCGCCAGTATTTGCCCCCTGTGCAATATCGCTTGGCAGATTAAAGGCTCCTCCGCCAATAACAGATCCTATGACGAGTGCAATCAGCGGCCATTGCCCTAATTTACTTTCGCTTTTTAAACTTGGTTCTTCCATGTTAACCTGCCCTTTCGATGATGGACTGTTATGCAGCTTTAAACTACCTATGATTTGTAGAGTTTCCCCGGCTATAGATTTTATGTATAAAACCTCTGGTACAAGGGGCCTTTAGAAAACTATCGTCTGCCTAATTTTGATTTACACCTAATGTGCTTTCGCACAAAACAGCAAACGTTCACAAAGTTGCAAAAAGATGCAAACTTGCTATATCGTTCACAAAACTGAAAATACGGTCAAAAACAGCATTACGGTTAGTTCTGGCACAACTGCGCATCTTCGTGCAAATTTTCACCAAAATAAAAAAGAGCTGCGTGTGCAGCTCTCTTCGTTCATTCCTTTATTGGTTCGCCAGGATGGTTGCTATTTTATCTTCTATTTCCTTTCCTTTTGACGCATCCACCATATTATTTAACATGATTGAAAAAATTAGGTTATCTCCGCTTTTTGTCTTCACATAACCGGATAAAGAGCTCACCGTGGAAATAGATCCTGTTTTCGCTCTGATATTTCCCATAGCAGGTGCATGTTTCAGCCTGTTTCTTAATGTACCTCCAACCATCCGGTCACTAGCTCCAGCTACAGGCAATGAATTCAAATAGGAAGAAAACCATTCTTCATCCTGCACTGAGTAGAGCAATTTGGTTATCTCGTTTGGCGGAATAAGATCTACATGCGAAAGTCCTGAACCATCTCGCAGGACGAGTGTTTTTACATTTACACCGTATTTAGGAAGCTCTTCTTTAATAACTTCAAGCCCTTTCGACCAGCTGCCTTCCTCTTTTACCACCTTGCCCATTTCTTTGACTAAATGTTCAGCATGAGTATTGTTGCTTAGTTTCATGAAGGGAACAAACATTTCATTTAGTGACATGGATTCATGTGTGTTAACATTCTGTGCTCCTTCTGGCGCTGTTCCTTTCTTTTCTTTTCCAATTATCTTAATTCCCTGTTCCTCTAATGAGTCCTTAAATACATCCAGTGTATATCCGGATGGTTCCCAAACAGCGATCCACTTTTTAACGGGTGCTGCTTTTAAAGGGATGGTTCCTTCGACTGTTATTGTGTTGGTGCCATGCTCGCGGACAATACTTACTTTTTTAGTACCTCCTTCAGCCACTGTTTTCGCATTATTAACGATTTTTACATAATCCGTTTTAGGAGTTAATTCGATTGAAGCTGCTTTTCCGGCCGATTCACCTCCATTTATATTTACAATAACGGTCCCTGCATCATAATCTTCGTTCGGTGACAAAGTAAGAGCCGAGATCTGCGCTCCGTAATATTCCATTTCATCGCTCCAAGGTAAGTCCATGGAATAGCGGGAATCATCGTACCAGGAATCATCACTGATTAAATTTCCGTAAATCAGCTTCACTCCCCTGTCTTTTAACTTCTTTGCCATGTTATCCAGATCTTTCTCAAGAAGAGTAGGATCTCCTTTTCCTTTTAAATATAGATTGCCTTTAAGTATTTTTCCCTTTATACTGCCGTCGGTTAATAATTCGGTTTTAAATCTATAATCCTCGCCAAGAGCGGCTAATGCAGCTGCACTAGTCAGCAGCTTCATATTAGAAGCTGGACGCAGACGCAGATCCCCGATATGGTCATACAGCAAATTGCCTGTATCAGCTGAGCGGATACTCACTCCTGCCAGAGCTCCCTGCAGCAGAGGATCATTATTTAACAGCGTATTTAATTCATGGGCCAGGGGACTCCCAGCTTCATCGGCTTTCACTCCTTCTTCTTTTTCGTGGAAGAAAGGTATAATTACCGAAAACGCAATAACCAAGGTCACCAGAACTATTTTTACCTCTTTTTTCAAAAACATTTCACCTCCATATGTAATGAATAAGATTTCTTTATTCAAACATCATTTTCCTTTATTTTGCAGATGAGGAAAAAGTAGTGTTTTTATGTTTATCCTAATATATACAGTAAACCCTAAAAAAAGGCCGGGTAATAGGGACAGTCCCCAATAAAAACACAAGTAAAACCGCTGCCTATTTAGAGGCAGCGGCTCAGGGAAATAGGGGACTGTCCCCTGTTATTGGTAATCCATTTCACTTAAGGAGTCCATGTTGCTTGCGATCATGGCAATGATTGTGCTAGCTTCTTCTTTGCTGAATATGAAGTTTGTTTCGTCCTTGATGAGTTCGTCATCATCTGTCCAGATGCGGTTTACTCTTCGGAGGACGCCATCTCCAGTTTCTTGTACAATCCCAAATTGGTAGGTAACTTCCACTTCATCTTCTTCCATATAGGCGGTAACTTCTGGTGTTTCCCACTCTACATCAATCTGCTGCAGAACTTCCGTGTCGTCATCATCTTCTCCGAGGTAAACTGTTTCTGTGTCACCATCGAAATCATCTTCTGCATATTGATATTCGACTTCAAAATCATCATCATCTGCTGAAGCAGCAAAATCTTCATCTTCGTCTACAAAGCTTACATCGTCCACTTCACCGTTTACGTAATCGTGAAAGCCTTCATGAACGGCATCTATGATATCTTCTATATCAGATAAAACGATTTTTACGGGACTTAGCATTTCAGCCTCAAAGGAATCAGTGTAGAATTCTTCATTAGCTGGATCATAATTTAACGTAAAGAAATAATCTCTGCCTTCAATATCATCTTCATCTTCTGTCTCAACATAAAATTCGATTCGAGGGTGTTTCGAACCTCTCTCGACACTCATATATCCCATCTGATCATATTTCTCACAAATAGACTCTAGGTGTTCCTGCAATTCACCAGCTACTCGATCAAACCATTCTAATGACATTGTCATCCCTTCCTTTCTACGTGTTCTAATATATTATTGCCGCCTTTTCCCGCTATCCTCCTGACAGATAAAGCCAGAAAGCAGCTAATTAAAAAACGTATATGCAGGTTGAAAAAATTAGGAATTTTTTGGCCCTGTTAAACGTGCCTGTTGATTGCAGCTAGCAGGCACTCGCTTTCCTCGGGGCGGTCCGGGAGCTTCCTCGGCAGTTGTGCCTCTGGGGTCTCCCTTGGCCCGCATATCCGTTCCAATCAACATAATGCGATAATCAACAATGAAATTTAACACAGACAATTTATAAAAAATACAGTCCTAGAAGGACAGGACTGTACTATGTTCACTCTTGTTCACGATCATGCTGATACTCGTTTAAATACTGGTTTTCGGTCGTTGCAAAGTTGACCGATTCCAGGCTTTCTTCAGGCTTGAGGCCGAACAATTCATTCACACGGCCCTCTGTTTCTTCAATGATATTATTACGTGGTTTCATATATAACACCCTATACTTATGGTTCCTGGTTTACATTTCTCCAGGTTCGAAGGTTTTACAATCCGTTTCACGGCTGTTGTCTGCACGTTCACCAGTATGACTTACAACATAAATCTCAGTTGCTGCACACTTTAAACCGCCAACATTATGAACACAATTAGCAACTTCACATAATACATCCTGTGCCATTATGATCACTCCCTTCAAGATTAGCATCACCAAGCTTTTTGAGTACCATCCCATGCAAGTGTTTACAATTTAGGCTTGAATACATTAGGCGAAACTGGGTTAATAGTGCTCGTTTAACCATAAGGTAGCAGCTGCTATAAACTTTTCGGCTGATGGAGGCAGATGCTTTAAAGTTAAGGCCCCTATACCGATAGAAGCAAAGGCTTGATCATCAATGAGAGGTATATTTCTTATTCCGTCAGGCATGCTATGCAGAGCGATTTCAGGGAGTATAGCTGTACCAATTGAATTTTTAACCATCGAAATAATGGCCTGCTCATCGTCCAAGTGAAAGGAAATTTTTGGGTTCATTTTATTTCTTTTAAAAACCTTATATATTTTTTCGCGAGTCGAATTCTGGAGAATCAACTTTTCTTGCTTGAGTCTTTCTGGCTTTATCGAAGGCTCGCTGCTTAGCGGATGGGAATCGGGAACAATACAATATAACGCTTCCCGTTTCAAATGAAAAATCTCAATTGCTTCCGAAGCCGGCAGTAATAAAAAACTAAAATCAATAATGCCTTGTGAAACCCATTGAGCTAATTCCTCCTGCTTTCCTTCCATAATTTCTACATTGATATGCGGATATTGCTCCATGAATTTTTTAAGTATCCCAGGAAGCCATACTGCAGATATGGATGAAAAGGTGCCTAAGCGGACTGTTCCTATTTCTAGTCCTTTTATCTCACCGGCTTCCTGCCGCATTTTTTCGTTTATATAGAGAATTTCTCTTATGTATAAAAGCATTCTTTCTCCATTAGCTGTAAGCTTGATTCCTGCCTTATTACGTGATAATAAAGAAAAACCCATTTCCTTTTCAAGACTCGATATAGCATGGCTCACGCCTGATTGAGAAATATTTAATGCTTCACTTGCTTTTGTAAGACTGCCTAGTTCTACAACTGTATGAAAAATCTCGTATTTGCCAATCGACAAACTCATCCCTCTTTACATTACTTTTTTTCATAATATAACATAAATAATGAATTTATTTCATTATTATCCCGTATCATTCTCCATAAAATAATTAATATCGACAAACTGCCCTATAATCTCAACAGACATTCGGCTTTTCTGGAAAAGTGATTACTTCTGGACGAAGAACAGACAGCTCTAAGTACGCTGTTTTTAACTTCTATTTCTTATCGACCTGACTTTCACCCAATTTAGTACAGCTTTATTCAAGCTTTACTGCGACAAAATTTTCACTCTAATTAATTTTTCACTGTACCCACCCTCATTTAAAAAAGAAGGTGCCTTGATTTAATTTTGAGGTCACCGGTTAACTGCATTAAACTCTTTTAATTATCTATATTATCGTGTACAGTTTTGCTTTTGGCTTTCCTTTTACTTAGTGCAGTAAGTATTAAGACGATGGCTCCGCGGTAGCCGGAGCAGTTCCTTTTCTTTTAACTTCAGGTATTTCAGAATAATCACTTTCCCCATTGATCTGTGTGTGCCCGGTCAATATCCATTTTGAATAAAAGCTGCAAAAATCTGTATCTGTATTTATTTCGATAGAGTTACCCCTTTTAAGACATGATCCCAAATGACATTATGGCTAGGATTTTGACGAGGAACTTCAACCAAACAAATCCCATCTACACTACAATTTAAATCTTTAACTCCTTGTAAACCATCAACGGGCTGCATAAACAATATGCGAAACTTTCCGTTTGTTATTTCAGACAAAATAGATTGTAATTCAACCTTTTCTTCAAAGCTTGATGTTCCCCATTCGTATCTAATAAATAAAGTAGATTGACTTTGTCCTATTACTGTAAGGAATCTATGGATACGGTGATTTAGCTTTTCTTTAAAGGAGGGATATTGCACAGTCCATTCTTGATTAGCAATCATTGGAAAATCATGAACTGAATCAATATTATAAAACGTATCAGTAATAAAATGTGCTTTAGCAGGTTCAGTTCCTCCCTGTTCAAGAACAACATTTCCTTCATCAACAAAATGAGCCAGTATATCCTTCTTAATCATATTTTCCAGCTTCATATATCCCTCAAATTTATTTTTTAACAATCTATTTACATCCGGTAGAGTAGGGGATTGAACCCAATCAAGTGGAAATGAACTTTTTCTTAAATTTAGCCGTTTTAAGTGAAGTGCCGGACCACACCAACTGCCTAATCCGACTACAACATCATAAGACCCTTGTATGTCCCGTAAATTTATATGAATCACTCCTCTGCTTTCCATATTCTATGTGAAATTTATTCTATTCGATTGGATAAAGAGGAATTTTAAAAAAATATACATGGGGAAAAGTAGGTTATATCGCCGTTTTAACCTGTTGCTATCCTGGGGCCTCCCTGAGCAGAAGAAGAGAGACTGCACCCAGCAGCCTCTCTTCAATTATTTAGGGTATATGATTTCATCAATTATCCCGTATTCTTTCGCTTCTTCTGCACTCATGAAATAATCTCTATCGGTATCTTTTGCTACTTTTTCAATTGGCTGTCCGGTACGATCGGCTATGATCTGATTAATATGCTCCCTTAGCTTTAAGATGCGTCGGGCGGATATTTCAATTTCAGTCGCCTGCCCTCTCGCTCCTCCAAGCGGCTGGTGAATCATGATCTCACTATTAGGCAGGGCACATCGTTTCCCCTTCGTGCCCGCGAGCAGCAGCATCGCCCCAAAGGATGCGGCCATTCCTGTACAAATCGTCTGTATCTCAGGTTTGATATGCTGCATCGTATCAAAAATGGCGAAACCGGCAGTTGTGGAGCCGCCAGGGCTGTTGATATAAAGCGAAATATCTTTTTCTGGATTATCGGCCGCTAAAAAAAGGAGCTGAGCGACTACACTATTGGCAACATGATCATTAATCTCTTCACCAATCATGATAATCCGGTCTTTTAATAAACGGGAATAGATATCGTAGGACCGTTCTCCGCGGCTTGATTGTTCTAAGACATAAGGAATTGTACTCATTATACATCCTCCTATATTCGTTTTTATGGCTAGGCAGCCATTGAGAGAGCGAATTCAGGAGAGAACGCAGATTTCATTACCATTGTTGGTGTATGTGTAAAAGTCTTAAGTGAATGTAAGTCAGAAATATGACGGATAAGAATAGAGGGATCCTGTTTTTGCAAAGATTGGTGAATTAGAGCTGTGAGTTTTTCTTCTTCTTTTTCTTCCCACAAATGTTCCGGTTTCCATTCTTTCGTTTCTCCTTCATCTGCAGCAAGCCTTTTTTTGGCACGGTGCAGTGCGGATTTAATGGAAACCTCATTGGAGTTCATCAAATCGGCAATCTCATGTGATTTGTATTGAAATCCTTCTTTTAATAATAAGATTACTGCCTGCTTTGGCGTTAATCTTTTGATGAGCAGGTCAGTCATTTCAAGGATTTGCGGAGATTCATAACGCTCTTCTGCAATTGCATTCTCCATGACGGTTTCCTTATTCCTTTTCCGAGTCAAATCGATCCACTGATTGTAGGCAATTTTTTTGAGCAGAGAAGAAGTAAGCTCGGTTTTATGTGCATAACTTTGCATGGCTTTTAGCACAGCTTCTTGAGCGATATCTTCCCCATCCCACTTATTTTGGGAAAGAAAGCAGCAATATTTGACAAGCCCGGGAAGCACCTGTTCCATATCAATATTTATTACACTTTCCGTCTCTTCATGCTTTTCTACTTTTTTGCTGTTCATATTCATACACTCCTTTAGCACCCTCTCACTTATATAACGTTTGAAGGAGGATAAAAAGATACGGGGCTTTTATATTTTTTATTTATTTTATACTTGTTAGGGTTATTTTTGCTACACTTAGCACATTCGGTGCTTCTTGATTCAGGCTAAATATACAAAAAACAGCTATTACTGGTGTAAAAGCTGTTTTCGGAATAAAAGCCAAATTTAAAATTCTTGAACCCGCCTGTAAAACACGAAGTATTTCTGCCCCATGAAATTTAAGACAGTATATAACAGGGAACCTATCAATACCGCTGTATTTTGGGCTGAAGTTCCAGGAGTGAAAGCCAGCATACTCTGTACGTTTTCTGCTAGCATACCACTTACAGAGTATGAAAGAAAATAACAGATGACAATAACCCCGGCAAACCTAAAGGCACTTTTCCCATAAGAAACGCTGCTCTTAAACGTAAAGGCTCTATTTAGAAAAAAACTGGCCACAGCTCCTATTGCGTTTCCGGCAAGCGTAGAATACCAGTAACCGACTCCAAGGATATTCATCAATATCAATATGGATGAAAGCCCTATCAGCGTATTAACAATACCGACCAATAGAAAACGGATAAATGGACTAGTTAGTTTCAGGCAGTTTTTTAAGATTAAGGGTATACGCCTCATGATCCAGCCCCTGTGAATTAGTCTGCCTGCCCGTAATCGGCAGGAATGGATTAAAATCAATTATATATTTTGGCCGTCCCTTTGATTCTTTATATATTTTTCCAATATATTCACCAATCAGCCCCATTGCAATCAGCTGCAGGCCTCCCAGGAGCCAGATGGAGGTGATGAGGGATGTCCATCCTGTTGCTGTCTCGCCAATCAGCTTTAGGATGAGAAAGTAAATCCCGCAGGCACAGCTCCCAAAAAAGGATAAAAATCCGATTAATAATACCATCCGAATAGGCGTAACTGAAAATGAAGTAATTCCGTCAAAAGCAAATGCAAGCATCTTCTTCAAAGGATACTTCGTTTCACCTGCAAGTCTCTCTTTACGGTCATAATAGACGCTCGCAGATTGAAATCCAATCAATGGTACAATTCCCCGCAAAAACATGTTTACTTCCTGGAACTTTTCCAGCTCCTGTAAGGCTCTTTTGCTCATTAATCTGAAATCAGCGTGGTTATAGACAAGGTTAACTCCCATTTTTTTCATTATTGAATAAAACATTTCGGCCGTTTTGCGTTTAAAGACAGTATCAGTATCGCGCTTTCTCCTAACTCCATATACAATTTCACAGCCATCTCTGTATTTAATGATAAATTCACGAATAACATCCGTATCATCCTGTAGATCGGCATCGATCGAGATCACACAGTCAGACACTTCCTTGGCGGAGTTTAAACCTGCCAGTAAAGCATTCTGGTGGCCGACATTCCTTGATAATTTAAGTCCTTTTATCATCTGATTGTGTAAGCTCGCTTTATAGATGAGCCTCCAGGTGTTATCGCGGCTCCCATCATCGACCAATAATATACGGCTTGAGCTGGCGATTAGGTTTTCGTCGACTAAATTTCGCAGGACTTTTTCAAGTTCCGTTATAGTTTGCGGCAATACTTGTTCTTCATTGAAACAAGGAACAACTATGGTAAGCACCGGTTCAATCATATTAAGCGTCCTCCAGTTGTAGTGTTTTCCGGTATGCTGAATTAAAGCTTCACTTGGTACAAATAAATTTTCCAGGCTGCTTCTTTTGAGGTAAAGCTTTTTACAAATTGCAAGTGATTTTCTTTTGCATTAGAAATAGGAAGTGCAGAAAAGATATACTCACCCCCAAGCTCTTTGAAAGGCTTCATATTTAACTGAAGATTAGTGAGCTTTTGTTTTGAATCTTTCTTAATCATATAGCGCTTTTCCAGCTGAGAAGTAAAAATATAGCACCTTCCGCCCCAGGTATCGAAATATTGTTTGATGTACTTATTCTTTGCCAATTCTTTTTCAATTATTTTCCGAAATTGATACTTATAGGCTAAAGGATAGAAATTATTATATGTATCTAACGTATAAAACCCATTATACTGGGCGATTGCAGGGTGGATGCCAATACTGGCAACCCGGTATTCTTTTTGAGGCCGATCTATGTATTTGTTAATTTCCTTAAACACATTCTCAGCGTAAAATTCTTTAACAGTCGGTTTCGAATGGTAGATGATTTCATCATTGAATCCAGCGAGAACCGCTAATTGAAAGATAATAAAGAAGGAAGCGATTCTTTGCGAAAAAACCTTATGAATCCAGAGAATTCTTAAAGCCTGCGCAAAAAGGATATAGAGAATCAGCGGCCTTAAAAAATGAAATCTCGCAAAATTAAAGGTGTCCAGAAAATGGAACTTCTTTGTTAAAGGCACCCAGCCCTTATAAAACCAAAAAGCATACCAGAAAGATAACGCTAGATTTAATGCCATCAAAAACAGAAAGCGTTTTTCCTGTTTCCATTGTTTTTTTGCCAGCACGGCGTATAAGGCAATGAGCGTAAGCGGAAGAATAATCAACCCATGCACGGTCATCACATGGGTATGCCCTAATAGATAATTTTTTACTGATAATCGGAGAACTCTCCACATAGAAAGACGGGCATGAAAATATTCGTCCCTGCTGTTCGGTTCACCTGCGAGGAAAAAAGATGAAACCAGCCGGTATTCTACCAGAAAATAAATGGACGTCATGAATAAGACAGCCCCAAGAAATGTAAGATTCCAGCCCTTTCCCCTCATAACGTCTGTGATCCAAAGAAGACCCATTGCAAACAAAAAAAAGAAAAATCCGAGTACAAAGCTTGAATATAAAGGCAAAAAGGCGAGTATCAGCCAATTTTTTATGTCTCTTTCACCATTTCTGATATTTAAAAAAGCATAAAGAGCCAGCGGCATTCCTAGAGTGCTAAGCATTCCCGAAGGCCAGAAAGGTGTCAGTGCGAATGCCAGTGCAGCACCCACCCGGATTAATCCCCACTCTTTCTTATCAATAAAATGCTTTTTCAGCAGAAAATACATCCCAAAGAAAGCAGCCATTCTGGTTATCGCTTGATTAATCGTATACGCAGCCATAGTCGGGAGATAAGCATAAAGCATAACAATCCCGCTCCACTCAGTTCCAAAAGCATTTCTTGGAAGGCCGTTGATGATTTGGGGAATGACTGCGTTCAAGCTCCCAAACATCTTTCCGCTCTCTGCTAAAACCCTATACCATGCCAAATTAGAATCCAAATTATCATGAACGCGGATATGAGCATTCTCACCCAAAATAACAAGCGGTGACAAATAAAGCAAAATAATCATGATAGCCAAATAAACCAGTCTGCGTTCATTATTAAAATGTAGAGAGACCACCTTTGACCACCTCATCCAAAATTCTTCTGTGCTAATAACATGTGTAACAAACTGAAAAATATTCCTCATTTATGCTATTTATGGGGACTGTCCCCCATTTCCCAGGGCACTGTTATGCAGGGGGCTGCTCTAAGCTCGGGGACAGTCTTTATTTCCCGAAATAAAAAAATCCCTGTCAAGGGACAGGGATTTTCGTTAGTGTGCAGGAAGGACAGATAAAAGGTGCTGAATAAATGCTGGAGACTCTAATCGGACTGCTGCAGAGGGAGGTTTTATACGTTTAGCCCCTTCTACAGGCATGCCGTACCATAAATACCGCTGATCAATGATGATACATGGAAAAGGAATATCATAGGCCAAATAATGATCAGCATCAGATATAAGATGGCTGCCGTCCTTTGATATTACAGTAGTCTTCACTCTGCTTCCTTTACTTTTAATAATGTCGGCCCATTCCTGTGTCAGCGTAGACCCGGCAGGCAATGAAAAGATCATAGAACTTCCTGCGCCAGCCACATCTTTTTTTACCTGCTCCAGATTTCTGGCATGAAACCATTGCATTTTAGGATTCTGATGAACAATCCACTTTCCTATATCCTGCTGGGATACAGTATGGCCATGTTCATCTTGATAATTTGAAAGCTGTCTGATCGTCTTACTCCCATAAACAGTGCTTCTTAAAAACTGCATATCACTTACATGAATAAATTTACTTTTACTTCGGGTAACTGCTACATTAATCAGCCGCTCGCTGTCTTTTCCGATTACGAGCATACCAGGCCGGCTTTGAGGCCAGGTATCTACAGTATCAAATATCATCTGCTCGCGTTCGCTTCCCTGAAAACGATGCACAGTTGCTGCAATAATGTCAGCTCTCGATTGTTCTTCCTTATATAAGTCCTCTAATAATACCCCCATTAGTGCAGCTTGTGCACGATAAGGCGTAACATACCCGAGCGACCTTGCTCCTGCTGTATAAGCTTCATGTATGGCTTGAAAAGATAAAAAAACATGCCAGAGATTCATTCTCGAGCTGGATATCCGATCGGTGATGCAATGCTCTCCGGAAAAACTGGAATCAAGCAGTACGGATGCTTTTCCTGGAAAAGGGGCGAGACCGGTATTTTTTTCCCGGCTGTCTCTTACCCCTTCGTAGTCAGAAACAAGGGACTGGTAAATAAATTTATTTGTAAAAGCAGAAATATCCGGATGCATTCTTCTTTGTTTATCCAGAAGAAAAAGCTGTGCGTGCAGCTTTCCCTCTCTTACTCCGGCTGTCACTCCTGCTTCCTGATAAATATCTGTCTTAAGCCATTTTTCCACGAGAGGATGCCGGGAAGAAGCGATGGGCGGCAGCTGCATGAAGTCACCGCAAACAATAATTCTTTTTCCAAGAGTAGCGGCAAATGCAGCCTGGGGAATATAAGCCTGGCTGATTTCATCTACAATAACGATGTCATAGGTTCTCTCGTAAACAGCAGGATCACTGGCTGCTTTAGCCAGAGTAGTGCCAATAATTTCAGCATCTTTAACAAACTGGAGTTCTTTAACCCTGACCTTTTCCAGAACACTGGCAATTTTCGTTTCAAGATCAAGAAGCCGGCTTGAATCTCTTTGACTGAAGGAACCGGATAAATCTTGCTTTAACCCTTTTCTTTCTTCTAACAGTTGTACTCTCTTTTCCGCTAGAGACGGGTGCCTTTTTTCAAGAAGATTTTGGACCGTTATGCTCTCATCCAGATTTTCATTCGCATTAGAGCCATAACGAAGAATATCGCCCTCTTTAAATTTATCCTTCTTTTTCAGGAAAGAGGATATTTCAGCCATCAGCACATCAACAGCCTGATTGCTGTGAGATAAGATTAGCACCCGAAGATTTTTGCTATATTTATTGGCAGCCACTCTCGCCAGCGTATACGTTTTACCAGTTCCTGGAGGCCCCCATACAAAGGTAGCAGGATTATACTTGGATCTTAAAATGAGTTCGTGCAAATTATTTTTAATTTTATCCGTTGGGTGCTTTGCGGTCACGTCAGGATTCATTAAATGTTTGATTCGGCTGCGCTTCTGCTTGCTCTCTTTCATTTCATCAAATCTAGAAGATAATTCATCCAGCAGCTTCCATGGATCATAATACAGAAACGCCTCATCGATTAGATCTCCCATGGATTTTGTAAAAGAGATAATCGCGCTCTTTCCTTCAGATGAAAGAAGGCGGCCTTCCTCACTCATACTGCCCCATTCCAGCCTGAGAACGCTCCCAGACGGAATTCTCAGGAAATCGGACGAATCAAAATAATATGTATATTCCCCGCCTCCTGAAAGCAGCCTGCCGTTTTTCACAAAATATTTAGTACTTCCATACTTTTTGAGATGAAAAATTTCTGCTCGTAAGGCGTTCTGCCACTCAGAAATATATTTCCTAGTTGAAATCATGCATGATCTTCCTCTAAACAAAAAAGGAGTGGATCCATAGCGAATATGGCCTTCTCCTTTCAGCTGAAATTTTGGCGGTTTTTTCGTTAAAAACCACATTTTTTTACTATACCATTTTCTGTGAATGATTTACAGGTCTGGCCAAAGAGTTTCTCCTATTGCTAAAACCTTCAGCATGCTGTTAGACAGTTCCTGTTTTTCCCAATGTGTTTTCAGCCTTTCCAAAGCTTCTGGACCCGTGTCATCAGCAAGCCGGTAAGCACCATAATGCATAGGGATAAACAGCTTTCCATCCAATTCCTTGAATGCTTTAATAGAGTCTTCAGGGTTAATATGGGAAACAGACATAAACCATTCTGGTTCATATGCTCCAATCGGCATTAAAACAATATCATTCTGGAACCTGGATGCAATTTCCTTAAAACCGCGAAAATAACCTGTGTCACCAACAAAATAAATAGACCGAAAAGGTGGAGAGGCCTCCAGAATCCAGCCTCCCCAATGGGAAGTGTTCGTATCTCTAAGAGATCTCTTTGTCCAGTGCTGAGCGGGCACAAAAGAAATTTTCAGTCCGTGATGAGAAAAGGAATCCCACCAGTTCGCCTCTATAATCTTATGATAGCCTCGTTTTGTAAAAGCTCCCTTTAACCCTATAGGGACATAAAAAACTGGTGTTCCCTTCAGCTTTTTGATAGACCCGAAATCTAAATGGTCATAATGGCCATGGGAAATCAAGACGATGTCGATTGTTGGGAGAGATTCTATTGGCAGCCCAGGCTCGGTCAGTCTCTTTTGTACTCCCATTCTGCCCGCCCAAACCGGATCGGTAAGGATATTTAGTCCAGCCATTTGAATTAGAAAAGTTGAATGGCCTATCCAGGTTATTGAACCCTCTGTTTTATTATTAAATAACCGGGATGCCTCTTTGTTTTCCGCTTGGGGAATATGATTGGTTAAATCCTTCTTTTTTGCACGCCGTTCTTTGGCCCAGCGCATTATGTCTTTAACGCCTTTTGTGTTATCAATTCCATCCAGATTGGAATAAATTTTCCGCTTCATCTGCAAGCTCCTCTTATTCTTTGTAAGCACATTAAATCACATTTTTTATCTTAATAAAATAAAAAGGTAGATTAGTCCAGCTATTATAGTGGTACAAAATAAGAAACGACCAGCTAAGGGAGATGAATGAAATGGAAACAACTAAACAAACTTATTTCGTTGATGTATCGAACGGAGAGATCCTTGAAGCCCCAATTGATGGAAGCCCAAATTTTAGAATATATGCTAATGCCGAAGAATTGGCGGAACTTCGCATGTGGTTTACTCAAAACTATGATGATGATATGAAAACCTTTGTAAGATCCCACGTTCCATACGTTGAACCAAGTAAAGCCTCACAAAATGAAAAATATGAGTCATCACTAAAACACATCTACTCGATCATCTATCAATTAGGGGATGAAGAGGCACGGAGATTCATAGAACAGCAGCAAATACTAAACCTCGATTTTCAGGGACCAAATGATGATGTAGAAAAACTAAAGCAATAACAAATAAGGGACTGTCTTGTTTCCGCAAAGATCTTACAGGAGACTTTGCGGGGACTGCCCCTTTTTTCCAGTCAGCTTATTCGCTTTTCTGATGTTTGATTCTTCATCACAAAAATAAAAAGGTCCACAAAATGCGGGTCCCATTGCGTCCCTTTTCCATCTTCAAGAATGGACAAAGCTTTTTCGACAGGCATTCCTTTTCGGTACGGACGGTCAGAAGTCATGGCATCATAGGCATCAGCAACGGCCATTATTCTTACGAATAAAGGAATTTCTTCTCCTTTTAAACCTTCAGGATAGCCCTTCCCATCATAACGTTCATGATGATACTTCACTCCAGGAAGCAGCGGCTTAAGATCATTTGGAAGATTAACCTGTTCAAGTATATTTGCTCCTATAACAGGATGCAGTTTAATTTGCTCAAACTCTTCATCGGTTAATCGGCCTTCTTTAAGCAGAACAGCATCTCGAACACCGATCTTTCCAATATCATGTAAAAGAGAGGATTTTTTTAACAAATCAATCTGAGTGGGATCCAGCTCGGCCTTTTCACCAATTAATACCGAAAATTCCGCTACCCGGTTTGAATGCCCGGCAGTATAAGGATCCCTTGCATCAAGGGTTGCAGCGAAGACCGTATAAAAGCTCTCAAGCAGAGAATCGTTCCTCTGGTCTCTATCCTTAATTCCTTTCACCATCGTATTAAAACCGGTGACCAAAGTGGCATATTCATCTAAATAGATATTAACAATCGGATCCATATGCCCCTCTTCCACTTTTGTAAATCGCTGCTTTAAGACTTCAATTGGTTTATTTATATTTTCATATAAAAGTAAGCTGCTGAATGCAGCTAAAGAAACAATAACGGCAAGATCCGTTACAGCCCATTTCCAATAAGAACTTAAATCCCCCGAGCTCGTTTGATTCAGCTGAATACCAGAGGCCAGGATAAAACCTAATATAGGAAATACCGCAATGAACACGGAGCTGTATATAAGCTTTCCTTTAATAGTGATAAGATTTTTAAGAGGAAGAGATAATTTTTTCCCATAAGCCTCTGATCGTTTTATTATATCTGTTACTACCGGAACGATTGAGCGGTAAGTGAGAAAAAATTCAATAAGAGCATGCATAACAGCTACTAATAAAGCTCCCATCCATGCGAGGCCGATAAAATAGATAGGAAAATCAAGATAACCCAATTTGATAAAAATTAAGGCTAGCAGACTTGCCGGCAGGGACAAGCCTAACAAATGAGGGCCCAATATTCGTTTAACCGTTAATACGGGAAATGTATGAATCGTGTGAAATGCATTCTCTAATAAATGAAAAGCAGGATTGTCCTCTTTATAAAGTTCATTCAGGGGCTTAATGTGTTTCAGATATACCGAGTATTCACATAGCAGCATGATAAGCATGGAAACACACATGACCACCAACAGATATTTAACCTCTGATATTTTGAAAACAAAATGAAAGCCGGAAGCAAAATTGCCTCCCGGCTTATGTGCCCTATTTTGTTAAAATATAAGTCTATATATGCGGTTCAAACAACACTCTAGTTGTAAAGGCTAGCGTCCGACAATTTTGGAAACTGCCCCAAATAAACTTATCCTATATCATTCACTTTGTTTATCTTATTTTTTTCGACTACTGTTTGTAAAAAATCTCTAATTTGCTTTAAGTCTTCTTCCTGTAAGGGAACTCCATCCCAATGTAATTCCCTGCTATGAAGGAATACTTTTGCATTATGGCTTGAAGGTTCTTTTCTCTCTCTTTGGTCTGTTAAATTTAGAAGATAATCCACAGAAACTCTATAGTAATTGGCAAATAAGCTAAGTTTATCTAATGAAGGCTGTCTAAATTCCGACTCATAGCCGGCATACGTTGACTTAGCAATGCCCACAATTTTTGCAGCTTTTTCCATTGTAAGACTGCTTTCCAATCTTAGTTCTTTTAATCTTTCACCGTATCCTAACATATATTCACCTTAATCTTTATCCTATATTTGTTTTCTTGATAAGCGATATTAACTCATGCTTCATATGCATTAATTTCCCTTCAATTAAATGATTATAACGGCTGAACATTCTCATTTCCTTTATGGTAAAAGTCTTAATTTTCTCCGAAAACATGACCGTATGTCCAATCATTACATTTCCGTGTTTCACAGGGCTGCAGCATATAGAATGGTAGCCGCTCTTCAAAAGATCGGCTTTATGGTTTAGTGAAATAATATCCTCGCCCCTTGCAACGTCGGGTATGGGAATAATTCCTTTCACATAAAGAGGTATGTCATCCCCTTGAGCGATATCATTAACAGCTGATAAACCATTTGAATACTCGTTATAATGGTTTGAAACGCGCGAAGTGGCACCATTCCAAAGCCTTTTTTCATCCTCATCATACAAGTATATACCGCACTTTAAGCCTGTAAAGTTATGTTCCATTAAAGAAGTGAATTGACTTAGCTTAAATTTAATATTAAGTGCCATTAAATCATTTTCACTTATTAATTGTTCTTCAAATAGTTTAACAAAAACGGCAGATAAATCCTTATTATTTATCAACATTGGATCTATACTAGCTAGTGATTTTTTTATTTCCTTAGTATATCTGAATTTCTGCAGCGATTTAGCCATTTCGTCCATTGTGTCTACCCCATATTTCATCACTTTACCTATAAAACTAGGAAAATTTAATATTACATTAAGTTCCCTTTTTGTTGATAGAATAAACAGTCAATTTCAAGGGCTTTGCCATCTTAGAGTTGATAGGAGTTCTGAAGCCTTATTGCCTAATTATTTTATATTTTTAATATAAGTAATTGGATTTTCTTCAGTGAAAGCACTGTCTGGCAGACCGGAAGAATTATGTAATTGAACAGAAAGCTTTTTAACCATTTTGGCAATACTCACCTTTGCCTTCTCGTTCAAGAAAAATTGTAATCCGTACTGAAATACTTCACTTATTTCTTGTTTCCAAACTATATGGCCAATAAGTTGTACATTCTGCCCCATTACCCTCGTATCAAATTGTAATTCAAGGTCAGGACGAACAGGCAAGTTAATATTCGTCAGAAATCTCAGACCGCCCAGCCCAATATCTTCGATTAGCGTCTCAGATTTCCCGACTGAAACCTTTTTACCCTGTATTGAAGTTAACGTCATTTCCGCACGAAGAGGCAGCGGCAGAGAAACTCGATCATATTTTCTTCTGTTAGCTATAGCTTCAGATTGAGAATGATACTTGGAGGGCTTAAGAGTTTCTTTTTTCAACAGGCTTTGAAATTCCTTTTCTGGGACAGGCTTACTGAATAAAAACCCTTGAATCTCCTCACATCCTAATTTTTGCAGAAAAACTAACTGCTCTGGAGTTTCTACCCCTTCCGCCACTACCCTCATTTTTAATCCTCTTGCTAAAAATATAATGGATTTAGTTATGATTTTATCACTATCAGATTTTGATATTTTTTGGATAAAGGACTTGTCTATTTTAATTGTATCAATTGCAAAACGGTTAAGATAAGTAAGAGAGGAATATCCTGTTCCAAAGTCGTCTAAGGCAAAACGAATTCCAATTTTCTTTAAGGAATCTATCGCTGATTCTACAACTTCTTCATGCTTAATTAATGTAGATTCTGTAATTTCAAATTCTAGCAGCCTAGGGTCCGTATGAGTCTCTTCTATAAAATCAATTATATTTATAACCCAATCATTCTTTAAGAATCGTTTCGCGGAAATATTAATGGATATAGGCACTAATGGTGCATCTCGTTTCTTCCATTCATTTATATAATTACAGACCTTAATCAAAACCCAATCACCTATATCAAGAATGAGATCACTTTTTTCTGCAATTGGAATAAACTCACCCGGGGAAATAAGCCCCCAGGTCGGGTGATTCCAGCGTATTAACGCTTCAGCACTTACTATTTTTCCCGTACCTGCTTCTACCCTCGGCTGGAAATGAAGTATGAATTCATCATTCTTAATGGCATTTCTCAGGCTGCTTTCGATGGAAAATGCTTTGTATGTTGCAATGTTTAAGGAAGATGAATAGATTTGAAAATTATTTTTCCCTTTATCTTTTGCCAGATATAATGCAGCATCCGCATTTCTTAGTATAACTTCTTTTGTTTTTCCATCAGTTGGATAAGTACTGATTCCGATGCTTGTTGTCACAAAGATTTCAAAATCATGAATATAAAAAGCCTCTTTCATTGCATCAAGAATTTTACGTGCCAATGTAACTGGTTCATCTAGGTTAATAAAATTCCACAAAATGATTCCAAATTCATCTCCGCTAAGTCTGGAAATTGAAGAAGAATCATTCAGGATATTTAATATTCTTTCACTAAATTTCTGCAATAACTGATCAGCAATTGTTATTCCAAGTGTATCGTTAATATTTTTAAAACGATCTAAATTGAGGTAAATAATAGAGAATTTTTGGTTTTTCTTATCTTGAATACATGTAATTAAAGATTCTATTTTTTCTTCAAACCATCTGCGATTAGGCAATTCTGTTAAATAGTCATGATATGCTAAGTGCCTAATCTTCTCTTCATATTCCTGATGTTCAGAAATATTGGAAATAATGCCGTCAACGCGAATAAGGTTACCGCAGGAATCAAGGACGGGTATCGTTTGATCCTGCAGCCAGCGTACGTTTCCGGCTGGATCTAAGATTCTATAACGGTGCTGTATAGACTCTCCTCTTTTTAATTTTGTCTTGATATTTGAATATGCAGCAGCATCGTCTTTATGGATAATAGACTCCCATGACATCTTTTTAAAATCTTCCGGCAAGTAACCCGTTACATCTTCTATTCCTGGTGAAAGCAGTAAATATTCCTTCTTCTCGACGTCAAAGGACCAAATTCCAACTTCCAAATTGCTATATATATTTTTAAACCTTGCTTCACTTGCTGAAAGCCTTGTTTCAGCAATTTTACTTTTCGTTATATTTTGAATAATTCCGATTAGCCGAACAGGTGTGTCATTTTCATCTAAGATCACATCGGCAGTTTCATTCACATAAATAATGGAACCATCCCGATGAAGGATTCTGTATTCAGTCATGTATCTTTCATGTCCGTTTTCAATGGACTTTTCTACAATATTGCGGACATGCTCTTGGTCTTCAGGATGAATATAACTCAGAACATTGTTAAAAGAAGGGACGAAATCCTCCGTTTTATCAATGCCGAAAATTTTATAGGTTTGATTTGACCAGTAAGCCTCATCCTCAATTATGTCATAGTCCCAACTCCCAATATTTGCAGCCACTTGGGCGTTTTCAAGGCTGTTTTGAATTTTAATTAATTCATTTTGGTTTCGAATATAAGATGTTATATTTTTAGCGATACAATAAACACCAAGAACTTGCTTATCATAATTAACAATCGGAATATAAGTGAATTCAATATTAATTTGGGTCCCATTCCTATGTAATACCTCTCCTTGATAACTGAAGGCTTTACCTTCCAGTACAAGTTGAAAGACCCTGTTTCTTTTGAGCTGGCATTCTTTTGTAAAATATCTGCTGAATTCTCCTTTTAAATCCTTATCTTCATATCCGAATATTAATTTAACCGAATGATTGTAGCTTAGAATATGCCCATTTGTATCAATCATAAAAACCGCATCTGGATGATGATCAAATAATTCATGAAATAGTTCTTTATTAAAAGTAGACTCAGCATTTGGAAAGAAGGTACCCAAAGGGGCAGGAATGAGTGTATCCTTCAGATTTTTTAAAGAATTAATAATCTTCACCTTTTGTTTTGCCTCCTTAGATGTGGGATTTCATAAAGTTATTGAATTATTGGAACAATATGTTTATAAAGCATTAGACTTGCCTCTATTTAAAAGTGACAAGATAAGTTCTATACCTGCCGTAATTTAAAGAAATTTTCCACTTTTAAGTTCTCAAAAAGAGAACTTAAAAAATATTATATATTTGGAATTTTAAGTTGGAAAGGATTATTGTTAATAATTTACTTCAACTATCTTATAATGAGCAAAATGACCTAGGAGAAGAACTAATCTTTATTCCCTGCTAGATACAGCTGTTTCATCCGGCTAAAATTCCTGTGAGATAGGGAGTGTTAAATAGTTTTCATGTTATGAGAATCACTTTTCTGAAGAATAAAAATAGTGGATTTTTTTAGGTGTGAATATAATTAGTTAGAGGTATATTGGGGGAGAATTTTAACTTTACAGTTTTAGGATGATAAATTTGTACTAAGGGTCGTAATCTTCCTAAGCTGCCATAATGATTTTGCACACTATATAAATCCGAATTTGGGTGGAATACTAAAATAGGGAAACCTATTTTAAAGTTTCCCTTAATACTGCCCGCAATTCTGGCTGTTTTTATCCTAAACGTGCTATTTTTCTACTGCCTCGCACCAGGCTGTAAATTAAGAAAAATTAAAGTAATTTCTTTTCAACAACCGGGGAAGTGCCATTAATTCATCATAGGTAAGCACCTTAGGCAATTTTTTGGTATCTATTAAGAATAATTGGTCTTCAATTTCCGTAACCAGTTCATCAGTTTGATAATTCATTCCGCACCCTGCACAGGAAATCGTGGGCGTTTCTCTTATCTCGATGGCTCTTGTTCCGTCAGGGAGTTCCCAGTAAACAGCAGCTTTTGTCATTATTGCTCCTTCTGCCTCACACCAAGCACACTTCATTTATTATTCCACCTGCCTGTGACGGTTACTTCTTTAGTCTGCTGGGAAAGGAATTTCTTCTCCTTGAGCTCGTCTCTTTTTCCTCTCTTGCTTTTTAAGCTGTCGTGCTCAGGATTTTCCTTATATGCTTCCCGTTTATCTATCCTTGCGAGTCCTTCTGGAACAATATTAAACTTCGAATCATCCATTAAGGATAGAATTCCTGTAGTATTATAGTTCTGATACAGTTCAGGGAACTTTTCTTTAAAATAGGAATCTGCTTTGCCAGCCTGGTATTCCTGGGGTTCGGGATATGAGGTAATCACTCCTTCAAAATTTCGAAGCACCACCTTATTTGCACTCTGTGAAATAATATAGTTGGGCTGAAGCGGAATTTTCCCTCCTCCTCCTGGAGCATCTACAACAAATGTCGGCACTGCATATCCGGATGTGTGCCCTCGGAGACCTTCCATGATCTCCAGGCCTTTGCTGATGGGTGCTCTGAAATGGCCGATTCCTTCTGAAAGGTCACATTGATAAATATAATAGGGACGGACTCTGATTTTAACAAGATCATGCATGAGTTTACGCATGATCGGGACACTGTCATTAATTCCCGAAAGAATAACCGCCTGGTTTCCAACTGGTACACCTGAGTTTACCAGTATTTCGCAAGCGCGCTTTGACTCCTCCGTAATTTCAATCGATGTATTGAAGTGCGTATTCAGCCAGACAGGATGATATTTTTTCAGGATATTACACAGATTTTCTGTTATTCGCTGAGGGAAGACGACTGGCGCTCTGGTTCCAATCCGGATAATTTCAACATGCCCAATTTCCCTAAGATGTTTAAGGATATATTCTAAAATATTGTCATTAATTAAAAGTCCGTCTCCTCCAGAAATAAGAACATCCCTAACCTCTTGGGTTTCGCGGATATATTGAATGGCGGCATCCAGCTGTTTCTTGGGTACACCCATGCCAATTTGTCCAGAAAATCTTCTTCGTGTGCAATAACGGCAGTACATAGAGCATTGATTTGTAACAAGAAAAAGAACTCGGTCAGGATACCGGTGGGTTAATCCTGGAACAGGTGAATCTTCATCTTCATGCAGAGGATCCTCCAAATCATATCTTGTTTTGCTCACTTCACTTGAAATCGGAACAGACTGCATACGGATTGGACATCTTGGGTCGGCTGGATTCATTAAAGAAGCATAGTAAGGTGTAATGTTTAAGGGAATCGTCTTAGTCGCAATGCGAACGCCTTCTTCCTCATCAGACGTAAGGTTTACCACCTTTTTTAAATCATCGAGCGTTTTAATCGTATTGGTCAGCTGCCAGATCCAATCATTCCATTGTTCTTCTGTAACATCCTTCCATAGCTCGATTTCACTCCAATGCCGGTCAGGCTTAAATAAATGATATTGCATGTATAACCCTCCAAGATTTATTTGAGGAAAATCAACCCGATCTGCTGCATTTTTTGGCCCCCAGCGAAACTATAGAACTCCTTATAAGAGTCATTAAGCTTGAGAGCCAGCTATAGCAGCCTTTCCATATAATATCGATCCTCCCCGGCGCCAAACTCGGATTTTCTTGTTTCTACTATTTGATAGCCCGACTTTTCGTACAATGTAACAGCTGCCTTGTTTTCTAAGCTTACAGTTAAACAAATCTTCGAAAATCCATCCTTTTTCACAATGGAATGGACCTCTGCCATGAACTTCTTTCCGATACCCTGCCCCTTTTTATCGGAACGAACATAATATCCAAAAATATAGGCTTTTGACGGCGAGTGGTAATCCCGCATTAATTCGCATACCGCAACAGGTCTAGGGTCGCCTTCCTCTTTGTACAATATGATTTTTCCATACCTTGCAAGCGGAACAAGTGTCTGTTCATCTACAGCCCCTAAGCCAGGGAACGCATCAAGTTCAAGCTCCATTAGAATCTGCTGCTCTTCAGGAGTCAGCTTTGCAGGTATATCAATATAAAAAGGTTTTTCATGAGTTGCCATTTTGTCTATCCTCCCCGCTCAGCTCAAACTGTACTGTTTTGAATGGCCATATTTGATGTGGGATATTTTTATATTTAAAATGTGTAAGGTCGTTCGAAGCAGCGCCGGGTGCATCTATATAAATTACCTTGCTGATAAGCGGATCGAATGCTGCACGGAAATGGTTCTTAACCTTTAATCCCAAAATATGATAAGCAGCCGGCTCTATTCCGATGTGCCTGAACATCTCGGGATCATTTGCAGAAAGTCCTCTGCCAATTAACAAAATATCCACATTCCCGGCTGTTATATAAGCCGCTCCCTTCGCATCTACCCGCAAGTTCTGGTTGAAGGGGCCGCTGTTATAAAAAACTCCATCTGATAATGCATTTACTCTGGCTGTCAATTTAATTGGCAAACCAAATTCAGGAGATATCTTACCGCCAAGAGTAAGCTCCACCTCTGTTCCAATGCCAGATTTCCTGCATTTTTCAATGGATTCGGGGTCATTTAAGCCCCCAAATAAGGAGCCCTTCAAGTTCAGCCTGATTATTTCCCTTAGCAATTCAGTTGTATCGCCGCTCCCGCAGCTTAAAGGATTATCCGAAATGTCTGCAAGTACAACAGGCTTTTCAGCTTTCTCAATTAAGGCAAGCTGTACTCCATCTTTGACACCAGGCAGTTTCTGTATAAATTCTTCTTTCACGTCCCAGAATTTCTTCGCAAGTCTTTTAGCTGCTTTTTCAGCTTCTTCCTTTGTTCTGGCAATTGTTAACACACTCGCCCCTGCCATCGGTACATCCGAGTAAGGAAACCCGCCAAAAACGGAAGCATTCATAATTTCACCCTTATTCTCCATTCCTTTTGCCAGTGTAACAAGGGTGTGCATCGGTCCTTCAGCCGTTTTCATATTAATGGATGGCGGCATCATAGGCAGTTTAATAAAAGCGGCTTCAGCCCTTTTTCCTTCCAGGAGATGCTGCAGAAGAGTACGGGCAGCTTTAACTCCCTGATCATACATATCAATGTGAGGATACGTCTTAAATCCAAAGTGATAGGGAGTATATTCAATCATTTCAGAGCTCAGATTTGCATGCATATCCAAGGTAGTTGCAATAGGAATATCCGGCCCGAGAAAGGCTCTTATTTTGCTAAGCAGCTCTCTTTCAGGATCCAAGACGTTTTCTGCTACCATGGATCCATGGAGAGCCAGCAGCAATCCATCCAGCCTGCCCGCGTCTAGTAAAGAACTCATGAGCTCTTGTTCTAATAAATGATAAGTCTCGAAAGAAACGACTCCCGACGGAATGGCAGCTGCACAAAGAAGCGGAACTATCTCAACTCTGTTTTCAGCCGAAAGAACGTCAATGAATCCACCAACCTCGGTTTTTGTCCCTAAGTACGCTTCCATTATTTCCTGCCCTTTAAAATACCCCTCATCCCTAAAATCTTTCAAGGTGGTTTTGCCTGAAACGAAACTATGAGACTCGTGATAAAAAAAAGCAATACCTACCTTTAGCTTTGCCATTTCAGCACCTCAAAATCTTCCTAGTAATTGATGTAAACAGATTTCCATTCAGTCATGATGTCAAATACATGGTGTGATACCTCTCGGTGGCCATTTCCTGATGATTTAGTCCCGCCGAAAGCAACTCCAATTTCAGCATTCGATGTTCCATTATTGATATAAACTAAACCGCTCTCAATCTCCCTCGCCCCTCTGTTTGCATAATGAAGACTGCTTGTAAATAAAGAAGAGGAAAGGCCGTATTCAGTGCTATTATTGATGTCTATTGCCTCTTCAAAGCTTTCTGCTTCTATAAAGGCAAGCACAGGCCCAAAGATTTCTTCCTGGGCTGCTCGGTGATCTTTTTTCACTTTACTCAGTATAGTAGGTTCAAAGAAGTAACCTTTCTCAGTGGCAGCGCGTTTTCCTCCACATTCTAATTCCGCACCTTCTCTTAATGCAATTTCTACATATTTCTCTGTAGTTTCCAGCTGCTGTTTGTTTACTAATGGACCTATGTCAACACCCTCTTCCAGTCCGTTTCCCACTCTCAGTTCTTTAGCTTTCCTAACCACCTTCTGCAGAAGTTCATCATGGATGTCTGACTCAACGATCACGCGGCTTGCTGCCGTACACCGCTGCCCGGTTGTAGTAAAAGCTGACTTGACTATAGCTTCTGCTGCTGCGTCAAGATTTGCATCTTTAAGCACAATAACGGCGTTTTTTCCACCCAGCTCAAGTGAGACCCTCTTTAACGATTTACTGGCTGTTTCGGAAAGTTTAATTCCAACCTCTGTAGAACCTGTAAAAGAAATGACACTTATATCCTTATGTTCAGCTAATTGAGCACCCACTTTTCTCCCTGAACCTGTTATAAGATTAAGGACACCATTTGGAAGTCCGACTTCATGAAAAACGTCTGTGAAAAGCTGGGCAGATATAGCGACTTCTGAGGCTGGCTTCCAGACGACCGTGTTACCGCTCACGAGGGCGGCGAGAATCTTGTATCCTCCCATTGCTACTGGAAAATTCCACGGCGTTATACAGGCCACCACACCAACTGGCTCTCTGATCATCATAATCTGGCGGTCAGGAGCCCCTGACGCTACCGTTTCTCCAAACAAGCGGCGTCCTTCCCCGGCCATATATTTGCAAGTCTCAATGACCACGCCTACTTCTCCGAGTGATTCGGCAAGTACTTTTCCCATTTCACAAGTCATCATAGTGGCAATTTCTACTTTTCTCTCTTCAAATAATGCTGCTGCCTGCCATAAGTAATGAGCTCTTTCAGGCAGTGGAGTATTTTTCCAGGTTTTAAAGGCTTGCACTGCACTATCGACAGCCTGGTTTACCTCATGGGGTGAAGCGCCTGGACACGTTCCGACTCTCTCTTCTGTTGCTGGATTCATGCTTTCAAAATCATTCTGCCTGCTGTTATACACCCAGTCTCCATTTATATATAAACCAAACTTCTTTGTTTCGGAAAACCCTTGATGGGACATGATTATTCCTCCTTTGAGAGAGTTTCTTTAATGGCCTTTTCCAGGATTGAAAGACCTTTTTCCAGGACTTCTTCTTCAATGTTGAGTGGAAGCATCAAGCGAATGGTTTGACCGTAAACGCCGCAGTTCATAATCAAAAGCTTATTTTCCAACGCTTTCTGCTTAATGTGGGGGACTGCAGAAGCAGCAATGGAAGATTCAAATTCTATCCCAATCATTAGTCCGATTCCTCGGACCTCATTTACAGCGTCCAAACCCTTTAAGGAGCTGCGAAGCCGTGTAACGATTCTTTCACCGAGCTTACTGCTCCTTTCAATCAGGTTTTCCTCTTGAAGAATCTTAATATTGGCAAGAGCAGCTGCACATGATATTGGATTTCCTCCAAAGGTTGATCCGTGTCCGCCTGCAGGCCATTTCTCATGAAGCTCCCTTGCAGCCACTATGGCACCGAGCGGCATTCCGCCTGATAATGCCTTCGCGAGAACCAAAATATCGGGCGTTACTCCTGAATGTTCTGCTGCAAACATTTTTCCTGTGCGGCCAAAGCCTGTCTGGACTTCATCAAAAACGAGGAGGATCCCATGAGAATCGCAAAGACGGCGCAGCTCCTGTATAAATTCTGGCGGAGCCGGGAAATACCCTCCTTCTCCCATTACTGGCTCAATAATAATGGCAGCTACCCTTGATGGATCTATACGCAAATCAAAGATTTTCTGGATTTGCCCCAGACAATATTCCGTTATCTCGCCTTCTTTCACTCCTCTGAGCTGTCCGGGATATGGATATGGCGCATGATAGACCTCACCAAGAATAGGCTCATAAAATTTTCGATATTTAGAACTGGATGCGGTAATAGCTGTCGCGCCCATGGTCCGGCCATGAAAAGATCCTTCAAAGGCAATAATCCCTGGCCTCCCGGTGACTGCTTTTGCTAGTTTTAAGGCTCCATCAATGGCTTCTCCACCGGAATTTGAAAAGAAAACGGTATCCAGACTCCCAGGAGTGATTTCAGCCAGTTTTTCGGCCAGATTTGCCGCAGTTTCGTAATAACCATAATTAAGACCAAAGTGGATAAAAGCTTCTGCTTGCTTTTGGATCGCTTCCACCATAGCTTCATGTGCATGGCCAATGGCGTTTACCGCTACTCCTGAGACAAAATCGATATATTCTTCACCATCTGAGGTCCAAAATCGGGCTCCTTTTGCTCTCTCGACAACCATTTCCGTCACTCTTGTCATAACAGGTGACAAATGCCTTCTTGCTTTCTCCTGGATTTCTGCTGTTTTACTTTGCAGAGTCATAAAAACCAGCCTCCCTGATTTCCTCGATAGTAAGCTTTATAGATTTTCTTAGTATGTGAACTAACTCATCGATCTCGTTCGTTTTACTATTCAATGGCGGGCTTACGATTAGATGGTCTCCAAGATATCCGTTAATCGTACCGCTGCCAGGGTAAAAGACCGCTCCCAATTCGATTGCTTTTTCATTAATTCGTTCAGTGATTTGTAAGTCTTGTTTAAAAGGGGTACCTTCTGCATCGGCAGCAAACTCTAGGCCCAGCAGCAGACCTTTGCCTCTTACATCAAAAATAAGAGGAATTTCTCTCTTTAATTCTATTAATTTCTGTAAAAGGTAATTTCCTTTTTCAACAACATTTTCAAGAATTTTTTCACGTTCATATATATCCAGAACTGCCAGGCCTGCTGCCACGGACACCGGATGGCCGCTGTAGGTATACCCGTGGACGAATTTACCTTTGCTGTTCTGAATCAGGCCCTTAATCAACCGGTCATGCACAATCATCCCTGCCAGCGGTGCATAGCCGGCAGATATTCCTTTACCAAAAGTAATAATGTCAGGAATCACATCAAAATATTCTATGGCAAAGGTTTTTCCTGTTCGGCCAAAACCAGTCATGACTTCATCTGCAATAAGAAGAACATCATATTGATCACAAATTCTCCGCACTTCCTTAAAATAATTGTCAGGGGGAACGACCGAACCCAACTGGCTTCCAGTAATAGGTTCCGCGATGAAAGCAGAAACATTTTGAGGGCCGACTTCAAGTATCAGCTGCTCCAAACTGGTTGAACAGGACCAGTCCTGCCTGCTGTCACAATCACCTTTATCCCGTTGAAATGGGCATCTCAAACAGTTTGGAGAGTGAATATGAGTAAAGTGCAGCAGGTTGGGTGTGTAGACCTGCCTTCTTTTAATATCACCTCCAGCAGATAGTGAGCCAAAGGTATTTCCGTGATAAGACTGCCACCTTCCAATCACCACATGCTTTTCAGGTTTTCCAGCATCTCTATGAAATTGCCTTGCCAATTTAATGGCACTCTCATTTGCCTCTGATCCTCCTGAAGTAAAGTACACCTTATTTAATCCATCAGGAGCAAACCGGGCTATTTTCTCGGAAAGTTTATACAGAACAGGTGTCTCAAATCTCAGCGTATGAACAAAAGCTGCCCTTTTCGCCTGGTTTGCCATTGCCGATGCAATTTCTTCAATTCCATGCCCCAGATTTGCAGCCACTGCTCCTGAGCAGGCATCCAGATATCTTGTGCCTTCCTCGCTGTACAAGTACGAACCTTTCCCATGTGTGATAAGAGGATACTTCTTTGACAAGTCGCGGTGAAAAACATGGTCATCCCTCATTCCTCTTTCCAACGTTCCACCACCATTGCAATACCAAGGCCTCCTGCTGCACATAGAGCAGCTAAACCGTAGGTGAGTTTAGTTTTATGAAGCTCGTGGATGAGTGTGACAAGGATTCGCGCGCCGCTGCATCCCAGCGGATGGCCTAGTGCTATTCCTCCTCCATTCACATTTATTTTGTTCCTATCGAGCTCTGGCCAATGTCGCAGGCAGGCCAGCACCTGGGCACTGAATGCTTCATTTATTTCTACAAGATCAATGTCATTCATTTTCAGCCCCGCTTTTATAAGTGCTTTTTCTGCAGCCGGAACTGGGCCGAGTCCCATCTCTTTTGGTGAAACTCCCGCCCCTGCCCATGAACGGATTTTGGCAAGCGGAGTAAGTCCCAGGTTTCTTGCTTTTTCCTCTGACATCATTAGAAGAGCGGCTGCGCCGTCATTTCTTCCTGATGCATTTCCCGCTGTTACAGTTCCGCCGCTAGTGAATGCAGGAGCAAGCTGTGACAATTTTTCAAGGCTCGTTTTTCTAGGGTGTTCATCAACGGCAAACCGTTCGGATTCCCTCTTGCCTTTTGGAACTATAACAGGCACAATTTCCTCTGCAAACCGGCCGCTTTCTATGGCTTTGAATGCTTTATCCTGGCTGCAGAGCGCAAATTCATCCTGTTCAGCCCTGCTGATGCTGAATTTTTCGGCAAGCCATTCGGCAGTTTGCCCCATACTAAAAGATCCATACATATCCTGAGGCTGAGAGCAGGGCTGGCTTCTTGTATTTGAATCATAAAGAGTGAGATCTCCCGGTTTAATGCCCATACGGTTTCCAGTAAAGTAAAAGGGAGCCTGCGACATGCACTCCACCCCGCCAGCAAGAATTAGTTCAGACTGCCCTGTTCGTATTGACATGGCTCCATTAATGACGGCCTGCAGTCCAGAACCGCATTGTGTTTGAACGGTATGTCCTATGACCGTTTCCGGAAATCCTGCCTTCAAAGCAGCCACTCTTGCAATATTAGGCGCTTCTGCACTTTGTTTCGTTTGTCCTGCGATCACTTCATCGACAATGGAAGAAGAACATCCTGCTGTTGACAAAGCATTCTTCATAACCACAGCAAGCAGATCCTCGGGTTTGCATTCTGCCAGTGCTCCGCCATATCTTCCTATGGCTGTTCTTCGCGCACTCACGATCACGACCATCACTCAGCCCCCTCCCCTCGTTTTGACTCTCGGGTAATTAAGTCTTCTTTCAAACGGAAGGCTGCTTCTGTTTTTTCCTTAACTTCCTTCAGTTTCACTCCGGGAGAGAGCTCAGTTAAAATTAATCCTTCTGAATCCACTTCAAAAACAGCCAGGTCTGTAATGATTAAATCAACTTGACGCTCAGATGTAATTGGATAGTGAAGAGTTTTTACAATTTTTGCGTCTCCCTTTTTGGCCGTATGCAGGGTAGTGACTATGACCTTTTTCGAGCCTTCGAGCAGATCCATCGCTCCGCCGACTCCGAGTACACTTTTACCTGGTACAGACCAATTAGCGACTCTTCCCCTTTCGTCCACTTCCAATACTCCGAGAATGGATACATCCACATGACCGCCACGAATCATTCCAAAAGAAGAAGCACTGTCAAAAAAAGAGGCTCCTTTTTCCACTGTAACCGGCAGCTTCCCTGCATTGACTAGATTTTTATCTGCCATCCCTTCAGCTGGGGTAGGCCCTACACCCAGAATTCCATTTTCCGAATGGAGAAACACCATAATGTTTTCAGGAATATAATCTGCTACAAGTGTCGGAATTCCGATTCCCAGGTTGACAATATCTCCATCCTTTAAAGAAGCTGCAGCCCTTTTAGCGATATCATTTTTAATACTCATGTGCGGCCCGCCTCCTTTAGAACTAAAAAATCAACAAATAGGTGAGGAGTCACGATATGTTCAGGAGACAGTTCCCCTATTGGGACCATTTCATCAATCTCAGCAATGACAATCTTAGCTGCAGTAGCCATAATCGGATTAAAGTTACGTGCTGACTTTGTATAAATTAGATTTCCGAGTTCATCTGCCTGGCAGGCCTTTATTAATGCTACATCCGCTTTTAAGGCTTCCTGGAGAATGAATTTCTGATTCGAGAAGACTCTCTCCTCTTTCCCCGCCGCTATTTCTGTTCCGGCTCCGACGGGTGTATAAAATGCTGCGATCCCCGCACCGCCTGCCCGGATTGCTTCAGATAAGGTTCCCTGCGGGAGGAGCTCGACTTCAAGTTCTCCCCTGTGATAGGATGCAGCTACTTCAGGATTTGAGGTGAAGTAGGATCCAATGCCTTTCCTGACTCTTTGCTGTCTTACTAATGCACCTAGACCTTTTCCAGGTTCACCTAAATTGTTGCTGATAATTTCCAAATCTTTTACGGCTGTATCAAGGAGTGCATCAACGAGTGTCAGCGGGCAGCCAACCAGCCCAAAGCCCCCAACCATGACCCGGCACCCGTCTTTGATGTAAGTCACAGCCTCCTGCGGTGTAATCAGCTTTTTCAATCGCCTTCCCCCTTTTTATTTCAGGAAACTGAGGTCTTTAAGTGATCTTCAGGACGCAATAAGAAAAAAGCTGAGCAGACTCTAAAGCCTTGAAAAACCGTATAGATTCTTCAGTACCTTCTACAAGACCGCTCAGCTTAAATATGATGATAGAAGAGTCGAAATGATCGTTATCCTTTATGTTAAGCCAACTTGTAAACGAAACTGCAAAAGGTTAGTTTCATCTTTCAACCGATCTTACAATGACCTTTCTTCCATCATCCACATTTTGATTCTTTGTATCATTCTATCTCCCGCTCTACGAAAATATTAGTACTTATTTATGCGATGGTCCCGGTTCTAGCGTATACAACTAAATTGTTTATATGGCAGATAAAAAAAATAAAGCTTTTAATTCAATAGAAATACATCTAATTTGGACAAAAAAAAGAACCCCAAAAGGTCTGTTAATCCAATATCCATATATATGTTCCATGGGAAGATCTTTGGAGAGCATTTTCTTTTAAACTGGCTATTTTACTAGAAACTTCAGATCCTCTTCGAAGTTGATTTTTATAGCAGACTAATGGGTCGATAATCCTGATCTTCTTCTTTGTATGGTAATCATAATTTTTTACATCAAGTACGATACGTTTTGACAGCTGCTCCCTTTTAGAAACAATCACCGAGTCTTTTGAGCTGCTTAAAATATTCCAGACCACTTCATCATTTTTTCTTAAATCAGAGATCGTTAGGATTTCCTTTGTGAGTGCCTCTGTAATTAAATCGGATAGTACCGCATATCCAAATACATTTAGTGGATCCAGGAAGAAATCAATAACTTCTTTATAATAAGCTCCAGCAAACCATTCAGCGGCTTTCAAATTTTTTATGCATATTCTGTTATCCATAACGGTTAATTCACTTAGAAAGCTGTCTTTCTCGGCTGCTGAAATCTTCTTGTAGGACAGTAAATCCCTAAGTGTATAATCGATCCGGTCAGCACATAAATCCGGCAGAGGCTGTTCTAATAGCGGCCATTGATCTATGGGTAAAATTTCTTCCGGGGCAAATCCGTGCTTGAGCAGTACATCAGGAATCTCGGAATTGTAAAATATGTCAGGAAAAATCTGATCATGATAATCCTGATTGGGGTTTTTCATTACTACATCTATTACATGAGAGAAGGCTGTATGGGATATATCATGTATGAGGCCGGCTATCTGCTCCCTTACTGAACCACCTAGTTTCCTGACTAACAGCATGACTCCAATGGAATGCTCATACCGGGTAACATTCCAGCTCGGGTTAACCAGATAGCTTGCGCCGCCCTGATGAATATATTTAAGCCTTTGCACGGCCTCAGTTGAAATTAAATCATAAAAAACCTGCTCGAGGTTAAACTCGCCATACAGACTATCTTTTACTGCCATAAACTACTCCTTTATGGTTCCATTCACTAAAAACCTGCTTTTTAATTCTTTTGTTGGCAGCATGCATTCATTTCTTCTGCCAAACCACTTGTAGCGGTTCCGTGCTATTATTTTGTAAAAAAAATCTCTCACCGGCCTTGGAATGATGAGTAGAACTTTTGCTGCCCGAAAGCCGCCTTCTAGACTGGAGGCAATCCGAAGGGCAGCGTCTGAGTAAATATAGGCACGATTGTTCTCGAGAAGTATAATAGAATCTATTTCTTCGGCTACATGAAATTTTTCAATTAACTGCCTGCCTATATCAGATTGCAGTGAGGCAAAGGAAAAATGACCCTGTTTGTCTCTTTTTACAATAAACTGCACGGCCGAGTTACATAGGTTACATACGCCGTCAAATAGAATAATAGAGTGATTATTATGCAATCTACTCACCTTCCATCCATGTATGATCGATCTCCGGGTGATAAAGGTATTTCTCTAGATCAATTCTGTTATGGCTGTCAATGATTATACCTTCTACTAATAGTTTCTCTTTTTGCTCGTTTGCTGAATCTTCACTTGTAAAGGCTATTTCGCCTTTTGCATTAATCACTCTATGCCATGGAAGATCGTATTTTTCAGACATGGAGTGGAGAATCCGGACCACCTGCCTGGCTCCCCTTGGACTCCCTGAGAGCCTTGCGATCTGCCCATAGAACATTACTTTGCCTCTTGGAATTCTTTTAATAATGGAAACAGCTCTCCTAGTAAAATTAGTCAAAGAATGGCACTTCCCTATTTCAGACTGATATATCTCTCTTATCCTATAAACATGTTAAGCTGACCATGTACTTTTTTTGCCTGCTCATATCCCTGCTGATAGAGTCTCGATAATTTTTCCGGGTTGCGCTCAACACGGCCGACATCTAATTTCCCCTCAGGCCGAATAATGAAAACTTCCCCTCTAGCTTCTTTTTCTTCAAGATATGCCACAGTTTGGTTATATTTAAGATGACGCTCTAGAATTGCATTCACTAATCCCTGATGACGGCTTCTTCTCCTCAGCAGCCATCCGAATGATGCTTTGCTTTTTTGATACCCTTTATTTCGGGTTAACACCACTACGTTCTTCGTATTCCCGTCAGTTTCTGACTTCTTGATTGGAATGGGGTCCGCTATTCCGCCATCCAAAAGCAGCCGCCCCTGAAATTCTACTTCCGGCGCCATAAAAGGGAGGGAGCTTGAAGCCCTTAAGATCGTTAACATATCCTTTTCATACTCTTTTTTTTCAAAGTACACCGGCTCACCTGTTACACAATCGGTTGTCCCGACAACAAACTTTTCTCTGGCACTTCCAAACGTTTCAAAATCGAATGGCACTAATTCATTGGGCAGCTTATTAAACAAAAAATCCATTCCGAATAATTCTCTGTTTTTGAAATACCGTTTAATCGAAATATATTCAGGGTGCGAAATATAATCAATATTAACTATACGGTTGCGTTCGATTTGACGAGAGATATAGGAAGAACCATTGCAGGCACCTGCCGAAACTCCGACAACATATGGAATATAGATTTCATTTTCCATAAAATAGTGAAGAACCCCGGCAGTGAATACTCCCCTCATGCCCCCGCCTTCTAAAACTAATCCTGTAGCATTCATAACATTCGCCTCTTTTTATTTTTTCTGCTGGTAAATCAGCTGGTCAATTTAAAAATCAGGTTTATAATGTAAATAGTTTATCATATAAAGTGCTGAGCCTGTCTAATGTTTGTTCCAGCGTTTTTTACAGGTAGCAAATCCAAATAGAAAAGGTGTGAGGTTATGGCTTACGCAATAATAACAGGTGCGTCAACAGGTCTTGGTGAAGCAGCTGCCTTAAAATTGGTTGAAGAGGGAATAAAACTGATATCAGTTTCTAGGCGGGAAAGTCAAAAATTAAAGGAAAAATCACTTTCAGCCAATGTATCCTACTCTCATTTTTCCTGTGACTTATCGAGCTCAGACGAAACAATTTCAGTTTTCGGGCAAATAGCTGAGCAGGTATTGGATCAGGAAAAAGACATCGTATATCTAATCAATAATGCTGGTGTGGTGGAGCCTATTGAAACAGTAGGTAACCTGGATTTTCATGATATTATATCCAGTATCCAGGTGAATTTGACTGCTCCCATCATGATTACAAACCTTTTTTTGGAGAAAGCAAAAGACAGTGAAGTAAAAGTTAATGTGATGAATATAACCTCCGGAGCAGGCGAAAGACCTATACAGGGGTGGAGTATTTACGGGAGTACGAAGGCTGCTTTAAATCTGTTTACAAAAACAGCAGCACTGGAAGCTGAACATGGAAAGAAAAATTTTATGATTAATGCTTTCAGCCCCGGCATCATGGATACCAATATGCAGCACACGATCCGCTCATCCGGAAAGGAAGCTTTCAACGATCTTGAAAAGTTTTTGGAATATAGGGACAAAGGATTGCTTAGAAGCCCAGAACAAGTTGGAAGCTGCTTAGTTAAATTACTCATTTCTGGAGATCTAGAAAATGGGCGGATCTATTATGTGAATGACTTATTAAAATAAGGATTTTTTACTTTTTTTACATATCGGCTAATTGTTTTGCGGCAAGAACGACCATTAGGCAAAAATTCTTGGCGGCTCATTCTTTTATATTTTCTATACTTTAGCACTTTATTTATAGGGAGTTTTTGGAATTTATGATTTTATATTGTTCTTGTTATTAACAACCCTAAACCAAAGAACAACTTCCTGACAATTCTTTTCTTTAACCATTCAACCCGTAAAAATAAGAAAAAGGGCTGGCTCGCAAGCGGGCCGCCCTTTTTGTCTTTAGACGTACGATTTAACTTTTTGAATTTCTTTTACCCAGCCGAATGGATCTTCTACCACACCAGTTTGTATCCCGGTTAAAGTGTCATACAGCCTTTTAGAAAGTTCACCTGTTTCTCCTCCATTGATTACAAGGCTTTTCTCCTCCCAGACAAACTCTCCCACAGGGGATATAACAGCCGCTGTTCCAGTGCCAAATGCTTCTTCAAGGAGGCCGTCCTTATGGGCCTGATCCAGTTCCTCCATAGAAACTTTACGTTCAGTTAGAGGGATGCCCCAGTGTTTTACAAGCTGAATGATCGAGCTGCGGGTAACACCATCAAGGATACTTCCGTTTAGCTCTGGAGTTACCACTTCTCCATTAATCTTGAAAAATACGTTCATGCTGCCTACTTCTTCAATATACTTCTTTTCTAAACCATCCAGCCACAACACCTGTGCACAGCCTTTTAAATGGGCTGATTCCTGGGCTTTCAGGCTGGCTGCATAATTGCCTCCTGTCTTAGCTGTCCCTGTCCCGCCTTTTACTGCTCGGACATAATCACTTTCCACTCCGATTTTAATAGGTTTGATTCCTTCCGTATAGTAGGAACCTACAGGAGAGAGAATAATCATGAATTTAAAATGCCTTGACGGAGCTACTCCTAAAAAGGGCTCTGTGGAAATAATAAATGGACGAATATAAAGGGATGTTCCTTCTCCCACTGGAATCCATTCATGATCTATATTAATTAATTCTTCAAGTGCTTCGAGTACAAATTCTTCATCTATATGAGGAATGCACAATCGCTCATTCGATATATTCAATCTTTGGAAATTTTTTTCTGGCCTAAATAGCAAAATTCTTTCGCCCTGTACATATGCCTTTAAACCTTCAAAGACAGTTTGCCCGTAATGAAAAACCATAGAAGCAGGATCCAGTGAAATCGGCTGATATGGAACGATTTGCGGATCGTGCCAGCCTTTTCCTTCCGTGTAATCCATCATAAACATATGGTCGGTGAAGTTCCTTCCAAATTGCAGCTGGTCTGTTTGCGGCTTAGGTTTTCTTGTTGTACTAAGATTAAGGTTTATTGTTTGGCCCTTCATGACTATGCCTCCTAAATACTGAAAAATCTAATAACCACTATTTTACTCTTTCTAAAAAAAATTTCAATGCTTTAATGGAGAAAATTAATAAAATTATTTGAATTTTTAAACAATATGCTCTATAACACTTGCTGTTGACTTCCGCGAAAGGATTGCTTTCCGCGGGCGGTCCGGGAGTCTCCTCTGCGTTAAACGCCTGCGGGGTCTCCCTTTATCCGCTTTTCCCGCTTGGGTCTCGCACCTGCAGGGAAGATCAACATAGTACTGAAATCCACAATGAACTTTAACAAAGTAAAATAAAAAGGGTTAAACAAAAGTTTAACCCTGATGCCTATTTTTCTTTAACCACGATTGCAGATGATATCTTTCTATAAATGCAGTCTTCCAGGTCGGAAGGGGTAATAAAGCCTAAGGTGAGAGCTGATTTTATTTTTTCTTCATGCGGCTTTCTAATCACTTGGATACAATCTGCTAAATTTAAGCTTTCTAATTTATCAATAGTTGCATCAGAAATAAAACTTTCAGATTTTCTTATCTGACGCTGCAGTTTATATCCATCAAATTCTAGCTCTCCTTTTGTTTCAGGGCCGACATTCTCATCAAAAAAATCATGGAATTGCTTTTTTAAATCAGACATTTCCTTTTCAATACGTTTCGACTTTTTATACAATTCATGATATCTAGAAACCATGTCTTCTGTTACTTTAGAATTGTTTGTCCCAGTCATATTTCCCTCCGCAAAAATTTTCTTTCTTCCATTTTATTTGCGTCAAAGGGTATTTATGACCAACACATTTTCTGACTCACTGGATTTCATTAGAATATTTCCATTTACTTCTTGCTACCTGCTGAATTACTGTTCCACCTTGGAATACCGTCATCTTCATCCAATTCTATCGTAACATCTGTAACGCCCCGCTGGGATCGAACTTGTTCTTCAATTCGATCCTTTATATCATCAGCTTCTGCAAAAGACATAGCCGGGTTAATTTCAATTTCCAGTTCAACATGAAGCTGGTCTCCTTCTTTGATCACCACCACTTCTCCTACATCTTTTACATCGGGATCCTTCATGACCATCTCACCAATTTTCTGCTCCATTTCAACATCTGATTCACCGAGCACTCCGCGAGCATTATCCAAAAAGACCTTACCTACCACTAGGAACATCATGACACCAATAAGGATTGAAGCGATTCCCTCAGCCTCATGGAAAGGGGTATAATGGGATATGAGAACAGCAGCAATAGCCAGCAGCCCGCCGGCAGCAGCTACTGTGTCTTCCATGAATACCAGTCTTGTGGCTGGCTTGCCTCTTTTAAAATTCGACAAACTTTTCGTTACAATTGAAAAACCGCTGGCTTTAATATCAGCATCATGAAGAATTTCTTTCATTGCCTTAAAAAGAACAAAAACTTCTAGTATAGTGGCTGCTGCAAGTATGGCGATAATTAATAAAAGCCCTTTTGATTCAGCCGGATGGAGTATATGATGATATCCTTCCACTATTGTTTCATAGGCCATAATCCCAACGATTAGGACTGCTCCCAGGAGCACGAGATGAACTAAACGCCCAAAACCGCCCGGAAACCGATCATTTGGCGCCCTTTTGCTTAAAGCTGTACCTACATAAACAAAAAACTGATTGGCTGCATCCCCCAGGCTATGCATCGTTTCAGCAAACATGGCAACATTCCCGGTAAATAAATAGGCTGCACCTTTTATAATGGCTATAATCGTATTCACAATTGCCGCTAATAATGCGGATCGATTTCCCTGCTTTAATAATTTAAATAAATCGTTCATCAGTTAACCCCTCTCTCTGTTAACAACCGCTACTATTATTATCCTTCCCGCCCCTTACTATGAAAAAACATAGAAAGCAGGGGAAAATGAAATGGGGTATTAAGGACTTTGCCCGGATACTTAAGTTTTATTATTCAGAACATCTAACCTATTTGGTACTCCTTAAAAAAGGTATAGATGCTAGGGCAATCTGCTCGGTTTATTCAAACCATCGAATCTTTGAATTAGTAAAGAAAAAAATGATTAATAATTTTCTTCCTAAAAGTAAGTAACTCTTTTGAATAAAATATAATGGATTTTGTGGGGCGTTCGCTATGTTGGGGCTCTAAGATTTTATTTGCCAGATCCAAAAAGGTGGAGGTAAAGCATCAAACTATGATGGGCAAGCGAATACTCCAGATTTAGGGCATTAACGGATTGAACTAAGTTTGATCCTTCCATTTGGATTTTAATTTCAGCCACATAAAAGTGGTGTTATGCCACATAAATTTTGATTATTGCCACATAAATTTCTATAACGTTCAAATAATGGAAGAAAGTCCCATACCAAAAAAAGCCAGACCCACATGGTCCGGCTTTTCGCTTTATACATTTACAGGGTCGGGCAGAGCCATAGCTTTTGATGGTTCAAAGCATTTCTCCAGAAGCGCCATTCGGATGTAAAGGCCATTTTGCGCCTGTCTGAAATAAGCAGCCCGCGGGTCAGAATCGACACTATGTTCGATTTCTCCTGCCCTTGGCAGTGGATGAAGAATGATACAATTTGGTTTCATGTTAGAAAGAATAGCATCATTAATAATATATTTCCCGTTGGCCTTCTCAAAATCAGCCGTGGAAGCAAACCGTTCTTTTTGAATTCGAGTCTGGTAAACTACATCTGCATTTCTTACTGCTTTCCTTAAATCGATTTCTTCCGAGTAAGAGACTCCCCTTTCGTTAAGATAATCTTTTACATAAACTGGTATTTGAACATTATCAGGAGCCGTAAATGTTATATGAACATTCTCGTAATTAGCGAGCATATAGGACAAAGAATGAACAGTCCGGCCATATTTAAGATCTCCCACCATCACTACATGCAGATTATCCAAAGTACCCAGCTCTTTTTTTATGGTGTATACATCAAGAAGGGCCTGTGTTGGGTGCTCTCCTCCTCCGTCACCTGCATTGAGAATGGGAACAGATGCTACAGCTGAAGCTCTTTCGGCAGCACCAATGTCCGTATGGCGCATCACGATCACGTCGCAATATTCGGATACAACTCTAATGGTATCCTCCAAGGTTTCACCTTTTGTTGCAGAAGAAAATTGTCCTGCGTTCTCTGTTCCGATTACTTTTCCGCCAAGGCGGCTGATAGCTGACTCAAAGGATAAGCGAGTCCTTGTGCTCGGTTCAAAAAACAGAGTGGTCATAATCTTGTTAGAATAAATGTCACTCCCGCCATTTTTTACAACCTTCTCCATGCGGTCTGCTGTTTCATAGACGTCTTCAAGAGTGCGGCGGTTATATTGTTTAGCTCCAAGTACGTGATAAAGTTTCATGGTTCCTGCCCCCTGGCTGGTATATTTGTTGGAATATGAACCAACCTTTAAATTCGCAATAAAAAGCCTCCTGTTAAATAGATACAGGAGGCTGGTGCTTTAAGAGTAAGGAATCTCAGCTCTGTTTGCCAGCAGGCAATCCAGGGCACGGGTAAAATGGCTTTAATCAGACTTCTAAAATGTATGATATGGCTCTTCACCATAATACATTAAGTATCCAAGCGTTTTGTTCACCCAGTCAATTCTATACCTTGTCAGTCTCTCTGGACTAAATTTAAAGGTAACTGCGATTTTCAATTACTGAAATTATGACATAAGCTTTTCAAGCTTGTCAATAAATAGCACAAAAAACCCGGGATTTCCCGGGTTTGTGAATTAATTAACCTGCATAGATTCTTGTTCGATTGCTTTTAATCTTCCTTGTACTTCTTCTTCTGTTAAACCGTGCTCAGGGATATAGCGGTTATTTGGATGAACACGGCATTCGTGTGAACAGCTGCGCAGATATTTATGTTCATTTTCCTCAGAACACAAAATCTTTTTGTTGCATGCAGGATTCGCACAATTCACATACCGTTCACAAGGTTCACCAGTATAGTAATCTTTTCCGACAACAACATGTTCCTTCTGATTAACTGGAACAGCTATTCTCTCATCGAATACATACAGCTGGCCATCCCATAGTTCTCCTTGAACCTCGGGATCTTTACCATAAGTTACAATTCCACCATGCAGCTGTGCCACATCCTCGAAGCCCTCTTTTTTGAGCCAGCCAGAGAATTTTTCACAGCGGATTCCACCGGTACAATAAGTGATGATTTTCTTGCCTTCAAGCATGTCCTTATTTTCCCTAACCCAGTCTGGAAGGTCACGGAAGTTTTCAATATCAGGGCGGACCGCACCTCTAAAGTGTCCTAAATCAAATTCATAATCATTTCTTGCGTCAAGAAGAATAGTATCTTCCTGCTGTATTTGTTCACGGAACTCGGCAGGATTCAAATATGTTCCTGTAAGTTCAAGCGGATTAACATCATCTTCCAAGCGAAGAGTTACAAGTTCCGGACGATGGCGCACTTTCATTTTTTTGAAAGCATGTCCTTCCGCTTCATCAATTTTGAAAATCATATCAGCAAAACGCGGATCTTGTTTCATGGTTTCCATATATTTATCTGTTTGCTCAATCGTACCAGATACTGTTCCATTAATCCCTTCTGATGCTACTAAAATTCTGCCCATCAGGCCAAGCTCTTTACAAAACTTTAAATGCTCTGCAGCGAACTCAGCTGGATCCTCAATATTAACATACATGTAATATAATAATACTCTGTACGGTTTTTGACTCATGGTAATCTGCCACCTTATCAATAATATTTGCAAGATATTAATGTAAATATGACACTAAATTCTTACGAATCAACATTATACCAAAATAGAAGAACAAAATCACGTTTTATTTTTCCCCATTCTAAAATAAAAATGTGATACATTAAGTAGAAGTTATTTTAAGTTAAAAAAAGCAGGATACTCATTTTTTTATAGGATAAATAGACTAAAGACTTTTACTGGTGATAAAAGTATTATGTAAAAAAACTGCGGTGCCTGCTAATAATCCAAAACCATTGCCAAATAATAAAAAAATAATTGTGCATTCTTATGATTTATTTTTTGCGTTTTACCAATTCTGTTTGCGCTGCCGCGGATAGATCTCTATTCAAACCTAACCATGCCAGTTACTGATCTAAGCGGTCCAGAAAAAAATATGACCCTTTCTGAAATTAAATGAGCCGGTTTTCAAAATAAATGAGCCATAACGGAAAATTTATGCGCCGTAGCCAAATAATAAAAAAAGATTTGTGTTGTCCAATTCTTTTTGCTTAGCACTTTGGCTGATTGCGTTTTACCTAGTCTATTTGCTCTAACCCCAATAGTCATATTCAGTTCCACAAAAGCCAGTTCTGAAAGAGTTGTTATGAAATTAAATAAATGAGCCATCACCGAAAATTTATGCGCCAATGACTGCTAGTAAAAAAATATATTTACTTGCAAACAGCCTCAATTACCACTCGCAACAGAAAATTTCTTCTCTTTTCACTTAATATCCAGTAACGATAATATCCATTTTTTCAAATCAACCATTCTGAACTGTGGGGGTTGGGAATCGGTTCCTGTAATAATGATAGGGACCAGAGAATCTTGTTTGTGTAGTCCTCCATGCCCAGCACCGCCAATATGTGCAGGTGAGCCTTCGCCAATGAATTCAATTCCCGGACAGGCACTTACAATTAGGAAGGTACCTTCGTGAGAATTCAAGCTGCTATGCAGCCTAGCCAATGCATCAGGATAGTCATCGTATTCAATATTTTTATTATGTATAGATAGATCAAGAATGGATAGATCTCCGGAAATTGTCCAGGATTGTCCATATATATCACTGTACTCTCCTTCAGGCTTAAAGCGCATCGCTGCTTCTGATCCGCCCCTGCGCACCTCTATAAAATCGTTTTTCTTCCAGGCAATCACATCGATCCTATGATCTTTTTTTAAGATATCTGAAATTACTTCTAACGAGATATGAGATTGCAGAGTATAGATATAAGCCATACGGTCGTTTACAGCCAGGACCAGTTCATCATATGGATGAACTCCTTTACGTAACTTCATGATTTTATAAGGTTTCAGCAGCTTTTTTAGATTAATTAAAGCTTTGTTTCGGTTCGGGTCCACCCATGCCTGTCCGTTATCGCCCATAGTGATCCATACACTTTCCTCTATAGCGCGTTCCCATGAAGGATAGGCATTCAAAATTTTTTGAAGCTGTTTATCTGCCTGTTCTACTCCCTTTATATCCATTCTCCCTTTTTTGTGTACTCTTTGATCAAGTTCAGGCAAGTAAACAATTGAAAAGACTGGGAGATTTTTTCCTTTAAGAAGCTTGGTGATCTGCTGGACGGCGGAGGAATCATTAAATCCTAACCTTTTCCAAAAGTACTGGTTTTTTCTCGATGGATGTATCCTTGTAAAGGATCCATAGGAAAAAATTCGGGAAGCATACATTGGCCTATTTTTTTTGATCCTTGTTAACCATCTTAGTATTTTAGATAATTGAACATGATGAGCCGTATTTCCTCTGTAAACCAGTGCATTTATTGAGGCGGATGCATGGCCCTTTTTCTCTAAATCCTCATGAATGGTAGATACTTCATGGCTGATATGGTGTTCATTCATCTCAAATAATAAATCATTAACCGCCCTGCCAAACCCCAGCTTGAACAATTCGCGATAATGAGTTCCATAGTTGATAAGCCGGTTTTCTCTCTCATCAAACCAGGCTAACCCCGGCAGATGGTGCTTGTCACAATAGGTACCGGTCAATAAAGTGGTGTCCACATTCACTGACATTGTTGGAAAAGGAACTACCATTCCAGGAAAATAGCTCCCTTTATCCATTAAAAATTTAAGGGCAGGAGCCCTCCCTTTATTTACAGCCTCCTGAAGAGGTTCATCCATTAACGTATCAACCACCAGCATAATTACAGGTTTTATATCTAAATTTACTTTTTTATCTGCCTCCAACTTGCTTTCACCCTCTTCATAATTGCAATCTTTAACTTATTTTTCTAAAAAAACGCCTTCAATATACTTAAGCATTTTTCATCGAAATCCCAAATCTCACTATGCCTGGAGAAACAGGAAAAAGTTTAAATTTTTTATAGTGCTTTGAAATTGGCAAAGTTGCAAATTATATAAGTGATTAAAAATTATTAAGGTTTCTTTTAAGAAGGATGAGAACAATGGAAATAAAGGTTATGACATTTAATATCCATCATGGAAAAGGCACAGACAAGAAACAGGAACTTGACCGGATCTTAGAAGTTATAAAGTCGGTCAAAGCAGATATTATCGGATTAAACGAGGTAGACAAGTTTTTTTCAAACCGGAGTAAATTTATCGATCAGACAAAATATCTTGCCAGGGCCTTGCAGATGAACTATGCCTACGGTCCAGCCATAACGATCGAGGACCGAGTGAATAATAGACAAAAACAATATGGCAATGCACTTTTAACTCGCTTTCCGATCATCCATTCTACTAACCATCCATTTGACTTCCTTCCAAAAATTATAGAAGACCGCAGTCTGCTTGAAGTAACCATTAAGGCAGAAGAGCAAAATATTACTGCTTATGTGGCACATTTAAGCTTTGCCCCGCTTCTCCATAAACGGCAGACGTCTTTTATATTGAACCAAATGAAACAGAAAGACTCCCCCTGTTTCGTGATGGGAGATTGGAATATGAATCGAAGATCAAAAAGCTGGAAACTGGTAACAAATACGCTTAAAGATGCATGGCTGGAAGCGAATCCGTCGTCTCAGGGCGGCCACACCTATCCATCAAAAAAACCGAGAATGGGGCTCGATTATATTTTTATAAACAAGGGATTTAATGCTGTCGAATCCAGTGTAATTAACAAGAATGCCGCTGCATCCGACCACCTTCCTGTAACGGCAACATTGAAATTGCTTTCTCCTTAAGCTCCACCAGGTAATCACTAAATCTTAGACAAAAGGAAGAAGACAATGAGAGGATATTTTTTAACTATCTGGAATATTTTAGATCCTATATACTACCGATTTACCCGTTTAAGCTATCTTTTGGACTGCCATAGCTCTGATAATATTTTCAGGGTCAGGCTTACTCGATATAAAGGAAAAGAAGTTACACTTTCTGATGGTACTGTAATCAAGAAGAATGACCGGCTTGTAAAAATTCATTTGCATAATGTGAGGCTGCTCACTGATTTGAGACATATTAACACAGATATAGTGAAGGCACGAATCATCTACCAAAGTGTTAAGAGATCTTTGCCTGGCATTGAACGATATATCAGCAATCATAAAGATTCCCAAGATATAAAAGGTATTATTGGTATTACTTCACTTAATAGGGCTTGCAGCCGTCTTGGGTTTGATGTCAAAGATATATCCCACCCATTTTACAAATGGCTTAAATGGGCCACTTTTCTACCTATTATCATTTTGTCTTCAGCAGATTTTTTAAATAATAAGAAGAATGTGCTTAAAGCTTCTCCAAGTTATTTATTCATGTCAAAGGAAAAACTATCAAAAATGTACCGAAACTAGTCTCATTTAGACAAAAAAAAGGACTGTTAACAGAGTTAACAGTGCTAAATGGCAGTCTCTTCAAATTTTATATGAGTTTTCAGCGGCAGCTGATGAAGAGTGATTTCCGGACGGCTGCCTATTCGTATATTCACGCCAGTCTGTCCAAGCCCTTCATTAATATAAAATGGCTTTCCATCCTGAAAATGAAGTCCTTTAATCATTTGCATTTTAACAAGCTTCCCCATTTTAGCCAGGTGATAGGCCTTAGGATAGCAAATCTGTCCTCCGTGAAAATGGCCGGCTAACAAATAGTCAAAGGGATATTGTTTCATTTCTAGGACGATATTAGGGTCATGTGTTAATACTAATGAGGCACCCTCGACGATCTCTTTATAAGATGCGGCAATATCACTTCTGTTTGTACTGAAGTCATCAATACCGATTATATTAAGCGGCCTTCCACCTACGTCTATCACTATGCTTTCATTGCGGAGAACTGTACAGTTATAGGCCTCAAGTAAATCAACTAATCGATCTAAATTTTCATTTTTCAACACATAATCATGATTTCCTAATACAGCATATATTCCATACTTGGGTCCTAATTGATTGAGTACTTCTAAATAAGGGGCTAACTTGGGGATCGTTCTTTTCCGGTCGAGGAAATCTCCGGTTAGAGCAATGATATCGATGTGCTCTTCTTTAAGATGTTCATACAATTCTTTTGGAGAAATAGAAATATTCTCGAGATGCAGATCGGACAGCTGTAAAATGGTCAGACGTCTTTCTTTATTAACCTGATCAATATGAATTCGATTTATAATAATATCTTTGGTGTTCTTATAAGCACGGTTCATATAATAACCGATGAATATGATTATGGCTGCTATCAATATTGGTATCAACTTAAATCACTCCTTCACCTAATTATACATGAGGAAGTACTGATTTTTGTCCGGTAATTCATGGGATAGAAATGGAAACAAACCCTAGGAATAATAGATATAGGTAAATCCCAAAAATAGTAGAAAATCTTATTCTATTCGGAGAGATTCATTTGGCCAATCATGTTATAAACAAAAAGCTATTATTTTTGCCATTTTTACAAATTCCTTCCGGCCACCATCAAGTTGCCGATGCCCTTATGGAAGCTTTTAACCAAGCTCACCCACATATTGAAACTGCGAAAGTGGACATTCTGTCTTATAGCTACGGAAGACTAGAACGTCTAATTTCTAATGTCTATTTAAAATGGATTCATGCTTTTCCTTCTTTGTACAATATGATTTATCGGATCTCTGTGTATAAAAGCAGGGACGAACAAAAAAGGTATCGGCTATATGAATTCTTATTCATGCCTTTTATGAAGCGCCTATTAAGAGAGTCCAAGCCGGATTTTATCATATGCTCACATGCGCTGCCATCTTACCTTCTGAGTCGAATAAAAGAACAAGATGGTTTACCTATTCCTGTTTTAAATGTATATACAGACTATTTCATCCATAATATTTGGGGCATTAAGCATATTGATCATCATTTCGCCCCAACCCTAGAGCTGAAACAGCATTTAATAAACAATGGTGTAAAAGCAGAACGAATTTATGTAACAGGCATCCCAATTCATCAAGATATCTTAAGGAACTATAAGAAAATTGAACCTCTGAAGCCTTCTTCAGCACTAAACATTTTGATAAGCGGGGGAAGTATGGGAGCAGGCCAATTAGAAAAACTTATTAAAAAAATTTCAACATATAACGATACTCACTATTACGTGCTATGCGGCAAAAACAAAAGCCTATACCGAAAACTTACAGAAAGAAAAGAAAGGAATATCATTCCTTTAGAGTACATTTCCTGCAGAAAAAAGATGGGTGAGCTATATGATATGATGGACGCCGTCATTACTAAACCAGGGGGTGTAACGATTAGCGAGTGCCTGCATAAAAGAAAACCCATGTTTGTTTATCACTCATTACCTGGGCAGGAAAAGATCAATATGGAAACATTAAGGAACATGGGATTAGTTTTGTCTTTGGAAAATTGGGAAAGCGATACATCTATTGAAGAACAGCTTATATCCATCTTGAATGATCCGGTACATTATCAGGAATTTCAGGATCAAATAAACCTTTATCATTTACAGCTTCATCCGATGCTTCCTTCAAAAATTATAGAGGATCTTTTAATAGATAAATAAAAAGAAAAAGAGCAGAATGAAATCTCTGCTCTTTACCTGTTTATTTAGTTGAAGCGGCCAGTTCCTGTACCAGCAGCACCAGGAGAGTTTAACGCTCCAGAGTTATATCCGGTAGAAGTTGTTCCGTATGTTGTGTCTGTACCGCTTTCCAGGGATTTAGTGCCAGTTGGAACAGGAATTGATCCTGTTAATTTTTGTCCAGCCTCAGCTACTTTTGAGCTGATCTCTTTGATTTCTTCAGTTGCTTCTTTAGCAGCATACAGCGTTTCATTCGTGATGCTCTTAACATTGCTTACCTTGCCAAATACTTCTTTATTTACCATCTCATATAAATCCTGAGCCTCTGAGATAGCTTCTTTTAGAGAATTCGAAGCTGCCTTAAAGCGCTGCATCATTTGCTCCTTAACTTCTCCTGGATTTTCTTTTACCTGTGAGAACATATCCACTGATGAATCCTTAAAGTCGACAGCCGTTGTTTTTACTTTTTTCCTTGTTTGGGAATCCAGCAGGGACAACGCTCCTCCAATAACACCTCCAATGATAAGCCCTCGCACCAAAAGATTATTGTTTTTGTCATTAACTACCACTGTTTGTTGTTTCATGTTATTTCCTCCTTAAAAGTTAGCTAGCTTGGTATATCAGTTGTTTTCCCTCTCTTAGAAAATTTAAACACAAAACAAAATCTTCTTTCTTTGTCAATCACTTTTACGCCTAAAAGTGGTTACTCTATGCAGGATTCGGGAAAAAGGGATTTGGAAGATATAAATATTACTTTTCGCCAGGAGATGATGTCTATGAAGAACCTGTTTTCTTTTGGAAAGAAACTGGGCAAAGAAATGAAAGATGATCGGGCAACGGGGCTGGCAGCTGAACAATCTTACTACTATATGCTGGCACTCTTCCCTATGTTGATTCTTTTGTTATCAATCCTTCCTTATTTAAATATCGATCCTCATAAGGCAATTAAGGTTATGGGAACACTTATGCCATCTGAATCATCTTCGATATTTAAAGATAATGTTGTTAATATCGTCAGTGATCGAAATGGCGGCCTCTTAACATTTGGTATACTCGGTACCCTTTGGTCCGCTTCAAATGGAATTAATGCTTTTATTCATTCCATGAATATTGCTTTTGATGTAGAAGAAACAAGAAGCTTTATTAAACAGCGTTTGATATCTATTATGCTGACTTTAGGACTTATAATAGCTTTTGTAGTTGCTCTTGTACTCCCTGTTTTCGGTAATGTGCTATATGATATGATCGATTCGTTTCTCCCATTGCCGGCAGAAATGGAAATTTTATTCAAAGTTCTTCGGTGGATTGTAGCAATTTGCGTCATGATCGTGGTTCTTGCCTTTCTTTATAAGATGGCACCAAACAAGCATTACCCCTTCAAGCAGGTACTGCCAGGGGCTATTGTAGCGACTATAGTCTGGCAGTTAATCTCACTTGGATTCTCCTTTTATGTAAGCAACTTTGGCAACTATTCATCCACTTACGGCAGTTTAGGTGGAGTTATTGTCCTTATGCTATGGCTTTACCTGACAGGACTTGCACTTGTTCTTGGCGGAGAAATAAATGCTATCCTCCACAGAGGCAGTACTTTAAAAATCAAGCCTGGAAGAAATACACCAGTCTCAGGGTAATAAAAAAATCAGGGGGAAAGATCCCTCTGACTTTTTTTGTTTGTTTTACTATGTTAGACTCGGCTTGATCATTAAGAACGGCATTTTCTCATTATTTGATTAAGAGATTTGCAATGATGTTTACATAATAATATTACATTATCTTTTTATATTCTTTATTGCTTCAGCTGTTTTTGCAGCATCCAGTTCCTTTTCGGATATTTAGGTATATACATAGGCTACTGTTTCACTCTAGTTTGTATACATTTTCTTTTTGCCTGTTCAGCCTGCTTCAAATTATTTAACAACCATAGCGGTGACTGAGGATGATTCCTGATCTCTTCATAAGAAATCCATATAACAGATTCTACTTCATCCCGACATTTTGGGTAAGCCTCGCCGCTTTCATACTCACAAAGGAATACGATATTAATTACCTGGCTTCCGTCATCAGCAATGAAAGAGCTGCTGTTTATATAACACGGGTTCTTAATGCTGACTCCTACTTCCTCGGCTATCTCTCGTTTCAAACTCGTTTCCAATATATCTGATGAGAACCCTTCCTCATCCACTTTCCCCTCAACAAAGGTTAAAAGGCCGGCAGCATGCTCCTCCAGTAAACTCCTCTTAATAATCAGCCATAAATCCTCCTTAAAAATGGCTCCTTCAACATTTACAATAAACATAAAACAACCTCCTAGGGAAATAGGGGATGTCCCCCCCCCCCCCAAAAAAATACTGATGCACAAGATCTGGAACTCCGGGCAATAAGGGGCAGTCCCCTTATTTTAAAAGTTTTCTCATGATCTTTAAGCCATGTTTGGCAGAAGGGTATTTGAATGTAAAATCAAATGCATTGGTTTGTTTGAGGATACTTTTGTAATGGGAGAATGTTTGGAAGCTGCTCATTCCATGGTAACTTCCTGTGCCGCTTTCTCCCACCCCTCCAAATGGCAGGTAAGGGGTGGCTATATGCATAAGAGTGTCGTTGATGGATCCGCCTCCAAATGAAATGCTTCCTGTTATGCTGCGTTCTACTTGCCCGCTCTGGGTAAAAAGGTATAATGCGAGCGGTTTCGGCCTTTTGTTAACTGACATAATGACGTCTGTTATATCGCTATATTCAAGAACAGGGAATATTGGACCAAAGATTTCCTCCTGCATAACAGGTGATTTCCAATCCACATCGTCCATTATCGTAGGTGCTATTTTCAGGCTGCTTTCATCAAAATCTCCACCTATTATTATACGTCCATTGTTGAGATATCCCTGAAGCCGCTTAAAGTGAGAAGAATTTACAATTTTCCCATAGCTGTCATGTGCAATAGGCGTATGCCCGTAAAATTCTGTGATTACTTGTTTCATGGATGAAATCAATTCATCTTTGATTTCTTTGTGAACAAACAGATAATCAGGGGCAATACACGTTTGTCCTGCATTCGTAAATTTGCCAAATACAATTCTTTTGGCCGCCAGCTTAATATTGGCATCTTTATGTACGATACAAGGACTTTTTCCGCCTAATTCGAGTGTGACCGGAATAAGCCGTTTGGATGCAGCTTCCATCACTACTTTTCCAACATTCACGCTGCCCGTAAAGAATATATAGTCCATCTCCTGCTTTAATAAAGATTGACTTGTTTCGGCGCCTCCCTCAACTACAGAAATATACTCTGAAGAGAAGGCAGTGCTGACCAAATGGATAATAACCTTTGACACGTTCGGCGTAAGTTCTGATGGTTTAATGACGGCAGTGTTGCCGGCTGCTATTGCACCAACAAGGGGAGATAAAGCCAATTGAACTGGATAGTTCCATGGAGCAATAATAAGGGCGGTCCCGAAAGGCTCAGGGATAATGTACCCTTTGGATCCGAAATGGGTTAATGCTGTTTTTACTTTTTTGGGTTTTGCCCATTTCCGGACAGATTTTAAGGTAAAGTCAATTTCCGAGTACAAGATCCCAACCTCCGTGAGGTAGGATTCGAATTCAGATTTGTTCAGATCTTTTTTTAACGCATCAAAGATGTCTTGCTCACTGTTTTTAATTGACTGCTTTAATTTTTTTAACTGTTCGATACGGAAATCAATCGGTTTAGTACATTGTTTATTAAAATATTCCTTATGCCTATTTAGGACTTCTTTAATTTCTTTTTGACTTGTTTCTTTTACAGCTGGCTCCATATAGTTTGGACCTCACTTAACTAAATTTGAGGAAATAGAAACCTTTTTAGGATTTAAACTGCATAAGCAGCCTCTAATGTCTCTTTTTCTCCATACATAAAAATAAAGCTTCTTCTCCCTCAAGCTTTTTGGTTTTATAACCCTTATAACCTAATTTCTCATAAAATGAGATGTTTTTCGCACATTTTTTAACTGTAATCAATTCATATCTAACTTCTGGAAACATGCTTTCAATATGAAGCATAAGCTCTCTTCCTATTCCTTTATTTTGATGTTCAGGATGAACCATTAGTTTACTTATATAGCAAGTTCCCTCTTTTTCAAAAGCTCTTACGGAACCGACAATTTGTCCGTTTACAACAAATTTTAAAACAGTATTCAATTGAAATGCTTTTTCTACATATAATATAGTCTCATGGAGAGGTTTAATATCATAATTTCCAAGCAGTTCCGCTTCGCTAAGGAAGGCTTTCTTCTGCAATGTAAGTATTTCGGATGAATCCGAAACAGCGGCTTCCATAATGTTTCCCAAACTCTTATCCCCCTGTTACTAGGTTCCTTGTTTTTTAATGTTAATATTAGTATATACTGATTTTCGATTCTCCGTAAATGCTGGTTCTTTCACTTTATTACTAGACACATGAAACATATAAATCTTTTATCTATTATAAAGACAGGAATAATACTTAATGGAATATATAAGATCTCTTAAAAGACTATCTACAAATTATATTTACTTGTTTATATCCACTTCCGGAAACACCGAAATATGAGGTTGTTGTTGCTCTTAAAGCACTGAAGGATGAAGGAGAAATTAGAGCGATGTGGATTCGTGAATTTTTCACTTGAAGATGGCTATGTTGACAGTCTGAACAGATGACTAATAATTTGAGGACTTTGGATGTGAATTTAACTTAGAAAGAAAGAAATAAAGTAAGTGAGATTTTCGGAAAAATAACTGGAAATTAAAAAAACCAACAAAGGCCCAATGATTTGAGTCCTTGTTGGTTTTTCTAAGCCGCCGAGATTATAACATGCGCTTTTATTTTGAAATTCTACCTTCTTCCAATAACACAGCTTCAAAAGCCGAAACAACTTCTTCGTCATAATGCGTCCCAATCATGCTTTTTATTTCATCAAGTGCGTATTGAGCAGAATATGCTTTTCTATATGCACGGTCTTCTGTCATGGCATTAAAGGTGTCGGCAACAGCTATAATTTTTGCTTCATGAAGAATATCGTTTTCTTTCAGTCCATATGGATAGCCAGATCCATTCAGCCTTTCGTGATGCTGTTCGATTATTTCTAGAATTTTACCGCTGTAGATATGCTTAATCATTTTAGCACTGTCTACCGGGTGTTTTTTTATGATGTCAAACTCCTCATCAGTTAAGCGGCCAGGTTTGTTTAAGATTTCTTCTGGAACATTTATTTTACCCACATCATGGAAACCAGCGGCTAAAAACAGATTCTCCACCTGCTCCTTTTGGAGCTTAAGTTTTTTTGCAATTTTTATAGAGTATTTAGCGACTCTCTCACTGTGAAGATAGGTATATTTATCTTTTTGTTCTACTCTTGTCACAAATTCTCTTAAATTTTTTATATGGTCAGTTATATGGGAGTATGCTGGTTCTGTAATGATCCATAAGTAAGAAACATCTGTAATAGCTGTAAAATGTACAATTTCCTTTAAACCATTTACTAAACAATAGTCACCAGCCCTTATTTCTACGGCTTTATTATTTATATCTCCTGCCATTATCCCATCTAAAATGTATATAAACTCGGTTACTTCCGGATCGTCGCTTGGATAAAGATAAAACATATTATCCTTAAATACAGTCTGGTGCATTATTTCAAGATTTTTTTTGCTTCCAAGAAGTCTTAATTCTGTTGATCCTAAAAGAATATTTTCTATACTCTCGCCATTTTTATTTATTTGTAGCCCTTCCATAGTTACCTACTCCCATAAATGAAAACGAGTCCCGCAAAAAGACTCGTTTCGTTGTTGATATTAAAATCCAAATACCTTAATTGGGTCAACCCAAACAGTCCGGTCTGCGATTTGAACTAATTTCCATTCACATACTCCATATACACCATACTGGGCTGCGTCTTCAATGCCCTTGTTAGTTAGTTCTACGGCTTTGTCCTGCAGCTCGACAATAAGCTTATCTAATGCTGCATTATACTTTTGGATTTCTTCAGTAATTTTTTCTTTTTTTTCAATATCTGTCAGACCTGCATCGTTTTGCAGGTGTGTAATTTTCTCTAGGTGTTCGGTTTGTAATTCAGCGCCTACTTCAACAGCTTGATTAATTAAATTATCAATTTCTTGGTTAGCTTTTTCAATAATCTCTAAACCTTTGGTGCTGTCTGTCTGAGTATCTTCACTCGCAAATGCCATTGACCCGAAAGAGAATGTAAATAACAAAGCGAAAACAGCAGCTAAACTTCTTTTTAACATAATTTTTCCCCCTAATGGTAGTCAAAACTATGAAGCAGGCTGACCAAAAAATGAACCTCTATTTCAGCCAAAACCTTCACATTTTTGAATTTTTCTTTAAATATAGCATTTTTTACCTATTATATACTTAATCTACTATAATTCGCAATATCATTAGGGGTTTTGTACACATTTATGTCAAATTTTAATAGATTATAGAGTTTGGCCAGCTTTGTTCTTCACAAGCCATAACTTGATCATAAAATAACTGATCTCAGGAGGAAGCAAGTCTTTGATTGGTTTTAAAAAGTCCGTACCCGTTTTCAGAACAGCCTCTTCTATTTCGTTCTCCTGATCTTTTGTCCAAATTTCCTCCCAGTTCAAGGATTTCCCTTCCTCTACACTGCGTATTATATGGTTTTCAATCGTATTTACAGAGAGATCCCTTTCTATTGAAATATCTTTAATTGTCTCGCCCGCCATAAATTTATCATAGCTTTCAAGGTAGGAATTCTCAGTACCAGCATTCTTCTTTTTCTTAGGGGGTGCCTGTACAATTTCCACAATTGGCTCGTGTTCGGGATGTTCCTGAAGATACTCTTGTATTTTTTCAGAAAAAGGTTTTCCGTATTTCTCAAGTTTTTGGGCTCCAACGCCTTTCACTTCACCCATATTATCAAGAGTAACAGGAAGCTTAGCACACATGTCTCTCAGGGTTAAATCTGAAAAAATGACAAAAGGCGGCACCCCTTCAGCTGCTGCTATTTCTTTTCTTAGACTTCGCAGTTTTTCAAATAGACCATCTGCTTTAACTACTTCTATAACCTGAATTGTTTCTTTTCTATTTACCTTACTGTTCCCCTTAAGGACGGACTTTCCCTTATCGGTTACAAACAACAGAGGAAACTGGCCTCCGGTCACTCCAATAAATTGTTCTGAAGTTAAATAATCAATAAATTCAGATACCTCTTTGACACTCCGGTCTTTTAAAAGACCAAAGGTTGTAAGCTTATTAAATCCGAATTCTGATACTTTTTTGTTAGACGAACCTGTAAGCACTTGAGCGACCATTGTTTTTCCGAAACGTTCATTCATCCTTATAATACAGGACAAAACCATTTGGGCATCCCTGGTGACATCTACTGAAACTCGTTCATCCAGACAATTGCTGCACCTTCCGCAAGGTTTGATATCGCGATCACCAAAGTAATTCATGATAAAACCCTGAAGACATTTTTCCGTGTAGCAATATTCCCTCATGAACTGAAGTTTTTCTAATTCATTCTGCTTATGGGAGATTGATTCGGACTGATCTATGAGGTACCGCTGCAGCTGTACATCTTGCTCGGAGAAAACCAGGATACATTCACTTGGCAGGCCATCTCTTCCGGCACGGCCGGCTTCCTGGTAATAACTCTCCATATTCTTTGGTACCTGATAATGAATGGTATACCGGACGTTGCTTTTGTCAATTCCCATTCCAAAAGCATTGGTAGCAACCATGACAGAAATTTCATCATTCAAAAACTTCTCCTGCTCGCGGTTTCTTTCGTCATTGCTCATTCCAGCGTGATACTTCCCTGCTGTAATGCCGGCTTTTTGCAGTTTTTCAAATAGTTGTTCCACATTTTTTCTCGTGGCTGCATATATAATGCCCGCTTCAGATTCATTTTGTTTGAGATAATTCATTAAATATTTATCTCTGTCCTGGCCCTTAATTAATGTAAAACTTAAATTGGACCGTTCAAATCCGGTAATAACCGTGTATTGTTCAGGAATATTTAGTGTTTGACAAATATCCTCTCGAACCTGAGGAGTGGCAGTGGCTGTTAAGGCAAGAACTACGGGTTTTTTTTTAAATTTATGAAATAGTGTTTGGATACGAAGATAGCTGGGTCTGAAATCATGGCCCCACTGCGAGATACAATGCGCCTCGTCAATTGCAACAAGTGATACTGGAAGAGTTAATAATTCATTCAGGAATAACTGTGACTCCAGCCGCTCAGGTGCTAGATATAAGAGTTTAATATCTCCTGACGCGGCTTCATCCATTCTCTCGCTGATTTCAGAGGAAGACAGCGAGCTATTTATATAAGCTGCAGAAATCCCTGCCTGTTCGAGTGCATCAACCTGATCCTTCATCAGGGAAATCAGCGGTGAAATGACAAGCGTTATTCCTTCCAAAACAAGGGCAGGCACTTGATAGGTAATAGATTTCCCGCCTCCTGTAGGCATAATTCCTACCGTATCATTACCTGTTAAAATATTTTCTATGATCTGTTCCTGGCCTGCGCGGAACTGGCTGTAGCCGAAATAATTTTTAAGTATATTTTTGGCTTGGTCAAGCATATTGCGCTGCCTCCTAAATATTTTTTATTAATCTTTTGATCGCCACACTTATTGTATATGAAATGAGCTATGATTGATATGGTAACCATCCAGTACATAGTTAAGGAGTGAAAATATGAAACTTGAAAGACTGGGATCTCAGCATGCAGAACCATACAGACGTATTCGGCTTGAGGCTTTGCAAAAAAATCCCGAAGCTTTTGGGTCAAGCTATCAAGAGGAAAAAGATAAAACAATAGAGGATTTCGAGAACAGAATTCAATCTAAGAATGTGTTTACAATAGGCGCATTTGAAGGAGAAAATCTGATAGGGATAGTTAACCTTGTAACAGAAACAAAATTAAAATTGAAACATCGGGCTTCTATCTTTGCGATGTATGTTCAAGAAGATTATCGAGGCAGCGGAACAGGAAGAAAGCTGATGGAAGAAGCAATCAGCCTTGCAAAAACTCAAAGCGGCATTGAACAAATTTACTTAACTGTCGTAACTGGAAACATGGCTGCAAAAGGTCTTTACACTTCTCTTGGCTTTGTAGTGTATGGAGAAGATAAACGTGCACTGAAGATCGGGAATACCTATTACGATGAAGAGCATATGGTACTGTTTATATAGTTGAGAAAGGACAGCTGCTTTGTTTTTAAGCAGCTCTCCCATCTCTATAAGAAGACCTGTGAACCACTCTACTTTCAACATTCCTGCATAAATACCATGAATTCTGCAAATATCTCAAGAATCCTGCTAAACCTCAAGAATAGCAGACTTTCCCTCTCAACCTCTTATTCCACTGCCAGCTCCAGCTCCTCAATTCGCCTTTCAACATATCTTTTATCCTTATGGGCATGAAAGGTTTCCGCTTTTTCAACAATAACTGTTGTGTTATATTCAGGAATTTTAGCATACTTTTCAAATACTCCCTTTGGAAGCAGTACATTTCCTTCAGGCCAATACACAGCAATATTGCCCAGCTTTACTTCTCCATATTTGGCATATCCTTGAAAGGTACCGAATTTATTGCAGGCTACGATGGATTCCCCTTCTTGTATCCGGAGTTTTACCGCATCAGCTTGATTTATTAAGATGTCATATCGGCCAGCGCCATTGAAAGGGTCTTTTTCACTGTAGATCATAGAATTAAATTGTTTTCCTCGGCGTGAAGTTACATAAAACTGACCCTCTGTTTTTCTGTTTTGAGGAATTTCAATAGGAAGTAAACTACCCCGGCCATCTGGCGTAGGGCATACTCCATCTTCACAAAGCCAGGCACCTCCCCATTGAAAAAAGTCCCCCTTTTCCTTTAAAACCTGGATGCCATCATAATTACGATTTGCAGCCGCAATCTCTCTTCGAATTTCCTGCGCATTGTTGAATTGGATCAGCTCTTTCCTTTCTGGATGTACTCTTGAAGCAAGATCTATGTATATGTCCCACTCTGCCCTTGCTTCTGCTATTCTTGGACCTTCAATTTCCGGGCTGAAGTACACCATTCTTTCCGTACTGGTGGAAGTTCCTCCTCCAGGCTGTTCATACCGGGTCATTGCTGGCAAAATTATTACTTCTTCCTTTGCATCAGCAAGCGTGGACGTATTAAAAATGATATCCTGATGGACACGCATTTCAACACTTTCGAGGATATGCATCATCGCCTCAGGGTCGGGCATCGTTTCTAAAAAATTGCCCCCGCTCGTGTAAAACAATTTAACTTTTCTTTCATGGTCTTCTCGGAGCAAGACATTTTCAAGAGTCTGTCCAATAGAATCCCCCTGCCATCTTGGGACTGGGAACCCCCACAATTGTTCCATTCTAACAGCATTCTCTTCATTAAAATCACTGCCAGGCAAAACAAATGGATCAGCGCCCATCTCACCGGAACCCTGTACACCGCTGTGTCCGCGGATCGGCATCACCCCACATTTTTCTCTGCCCAGAAAACCCCGCAGCAAAGCGAGATTAACCACCTGTGAAATATTATCTGTACCAAATCTGTGCTGAGTCAGGCCCATACTCCAAACGAATACGCCGGTGGCAGCATCCGCAAGCAGGCGGGCAAACCCAAGCATTCTCTCTTTGGACACTCCGGATGAACTCTCTAGCTCGGACCATTCCTGTTTCATTAAGTGATACTTTAGCTCCTGAAATCCATTTGTGTGTTCATTGACAAATGGATGATTAACCGCTGAACCGCGGCTTTCCCTTTCCATTTCCATCCAGTGCTTCATCACTCCGTTCATAAAAGCAATGTCGCCGCCTATGTTTACTTGATATACATCATCTACGATTTTTGTCCCAAACAGTGCACTTTCAGGGATAGACGGTATCCAATAGTTTTCCATCGCAGGCTCTCGGTATGGATTAATCATAATGATTTTCGTCCCGGCTTTTTTAGCGGCGTATAAATATTTAGTGGATACCGGCTGATTGTTTGCTGCTACAGAACCCCAGAAGACCAGTACATCGGTACCAATCCAATCCTTATAATTACAGCTGGATGCCCCGATTCCCAATGATCTTTTCAATGCCGTTTTACTCGGAGAATGGCATATCCGTGAAGCATTATCTATATTGTTAGTTCCGAGGAAACGGGCCGTTTTAGCAGCTGTATAATAAACTTCATTGGTTATACCGCGGGCCGTTAAGTAAAATGCGAGCTGTCTCGGATTAATAGATTTAATTTTTGCCGCAATTCTGTTGAGCGCTTCATCCCATGTTATTCTGGTAAACTTCTTTTCTCCCTTTTTTCTGGATAATGGGAATGGAATCCGGCCAAGCTTTCTAAGCTCTGTACTATTCAGCTTCTTCATGCTTTCCACATCTTCAAGCCATTTATCATCAATAGCACCCATCGTATTTAGCCGCAGTACATTTAGACGAGTAGTACACACATGCGGCCCGCGCAACGTTTGATCCCGCAAACCAGAGACCCCCAGGGCACATCCATCGCAGACTCCCTCTGTTAATATTCGATAAGCATAAGGCAGATTATCTTTATTATCCCAGGCTGCTTTTAGTGAATCCTTCACATGATGAGGCTTTATCCTGCCAATCCCCAAAGGCGCAAGTCCTGCCCATAAAGAGGGCTCCGGTCTTGTGTCTAGTTTAATAGGACCTGTGTGTTTAGTTTTCCCCATACCGATTCTCCCTTTTTTATATCTATGTTTAAATTATTCAGGCAGCTTCATATAAACCGCTTACATTTTTAATATGATTAAGCTGAAATAAGCCGTTAATATTAATCGGGTTGAAGAGCCATTGCAGCCAGCTTATCAATCATAGAAATTTCTTCAATGGAAAGATCGCCATACATATCATTTTTCATGCGGATCCAGGACCAGGCATCGAATAACGAAGACTCGGAAATCGAATGACCCGATGCACTTTGATATCCCTGCATCCAACCTCTAACAAAATTCGGTATAACCGATGAATCTTCCCCAAGCGATGATTCAGTTCGCATATGCATCAGCTTTAATATGGACAGTGTCCTTGCCAAATCGAATTTAGGATCACCAAAGGAAGCATTTGTCCAATCTAATATGCCGGTGATTGTTGTCCATCAGTGAGTACATTCAGCGGATGATAATCAAGGTGAAGGAAAACTTTTGTCAAAGGACCAAACTGTGCATGGATTTTATGTACAAGCTGGGATTCTTCTTTTGTTTTAGGACTTAACCAATCGTTTTCCAGCAGCACAGAAGACCTTATACTATGGATGGCTGCCTGTTCCCTGCCAAAAGCAGCCCCTAGTTTTTCTGCAGATTGGGGTTGATTTCGCAGCTCTTCATATAGATTCCGCCCTTTAAGCCATTGCATTACCATAACAGATGTACTTTCACATAGATTGATAGAATATATTTTTGGAACTTTTAATCCATGCGCGCCTGCGGTTTTAATTAATTCATTCTCATTTAAGAATTGCTGATGGCGCTCTTTTGGCAGCAATCTAAGCGCTATATACAGCTCCTTCTGCTGTCTCTATTTTCCACACAGAGCTGTCTCTTCCGCCGTTTATCTGTGTGCTTGAAACAGCATCTATACCAAGCTCATCAAGCATAGTCCTGATCTGTATCTCTTTCCCTCCAAATAGCTAATCACATAGAGTTTCTTTTAAAGGATTTCTTAAATATTCGAACATTAATTGAATTTGTCCTTCTGTGTTTCTTGCAATAGACAGCGGCGGAAGATTGTCTTCTGCAAAAAAACGCACTTCGGAAGTTTCGAGTCCTGGTGCCGCTGCCCCACCTTCAAGCTCGCAGAGAATAAAAAATTTATATACATGAAATAGCGAAGGAGGATGGGGATGACATTTCTTATCCAGCACTGCCAAAAGCCGGCTTGGACTAACTACAAAGCCGGTTTCTTCCCTGGTTTCCTTTACAGCTGTCTCACTTGCGGTTAAGCCTATGTCGGCCCATCCCCCCGGCAAAGCCCAGAGATGATCATGTTTTTCTTTGACGAGAAGCAGCTTTTGTTCATGAAAAATAACCGCTCTCACATCTACTTTAGGAGTTTGATATCCAGTTTCATTTGTGAATCGTTCACGAATATTTTCGATGGGAGTGCCAGCGAGTTCTGATACCATTTCTGCACTGATCTCCCTTAGTGCCTGAAATCTTTCTTTATCGTATACGTCCCTTGAGTATGTGAGTCCAGCCTGGGACAGGGACTGGATTTGTTTCGCCCACTCAAGCCATTTATTAGACACAAATATTCACCGCCTTAAACTAGTATGATTATAAATTCAGTACGTTACATATAAAAATAAAGTGCTAACTAACAATATAAACCCTTCTAAGCAATTTAATTTTACGGCTTTCCTTTTATGTAAGAAATGATGCAAAGCCAATAGCATACTGTATTTGCGCTGATTTAGTTTTGTGATTAGACTCCAGGTGTTCCACGCTATATCTGGATTTTCACGCAGATCCAAGCTAATTTAGCGCTGAGATTTGGTTTTTCGCGCAGACCATCCCTAATTTAGCGCTGAGATCTAATTTCTTCCGCAGACTTAAACTAATTTAGTACTGAGATCTGGTACTCGCGCAGACCCAATGATTTAGCACTGAGATCTTATTTACAGACCTTCGATACGCAAGCAATAGTCCTAGCACACTGCAGTACTTTTTCCACAAAGGGAAAGCAAACAAGAAATAAATTCACTATAAAAAAAAACTGCTAAAAAGTAGAATCAGCAGGTTTTTTTAATGTATAAGGTTCATATATTCTGTTTTTAATTGGTGATTTATCATAGTTGAAATGGCCAACGCTGCTGAATTTACATCCGCATAATGCTCGACACTTTGATTTTCAATTTTAACGATTTGATAAGTTCTATTTTCACCCTGATAGCTAATTTCAAGCATTTGCTTATCCTTATGACTTAGGGTATGAGACACTCTGCTTTCCATATATGGTGAACAAGCAAGGTCTTCTAATAATTTTTTTATTTGGCTAATTTCCAAAATACCCCTCCCCCTTTCATATGTTAGGGATACTTAAAAGCCTTTTTAAAGCTTATACAAATTATAACAGAATAAGGCCTTAAACGACATTACAGTTGGATTACAAATTTTCTGACTTATAGCCATCTTTTTAAACTTTCTGCTATAACTTTTCTAGTTTCAGCTGCCTGGTTATTAAATTTCAATCTAAAATATAAACTCTTTTTATAAGCAGTCAATTCTACATGTTATATTTAATGTAAAAAAGGTTGTGTATATATGGAGAACATTTTCAATGAACCTTATATAAAAAAAATGAGGCTTAAACGGGAAAATATGGTTTCCTTTGACAGCAATCCTTATAACCTGCCTGCAATAAAAGACCTGCGGGAAATAGCTTTTCACCCTTCTGTAACCTATCTTGTAGGAGAAAACGGCATGGGGAAATCAACAATTCTAGAAGCAATAGCTATTGCAGCCGGCTTTAATCCAGAAGGAGGTTCGTTTAATTTTAATTTCACTACCTTTAATTCTCATTCTACCTTGGAAGAATATGTGAAATTAATTAAAGGTGTAAAAAAACCAAAGGACGGTTTTTTTCTTAGAGCGGAAACGTTTTATAATGTGGCATCAAACATAGAGGAAATGGATAGAGAAGATGAAGGTGGAAGAAAAGTAATTGACTCTTTTGGAGGTAAATCTCTCCACGAGCAATCACATGGTGAAGCATTCTTTGCTGCCTTTACAAACCGTTTCAATGGAAAAGGGTTATACATCCTTGATGAACCAGAGGCCGCACTTTCGCCGATACGCCAGCTTTCCATGCTCGCCCGAATCAACGAACTGGTCCATGATGACTCACAATTCATCATTGCAACCCACTCACCAATAATCATGGCCTTTCCAGATGCAAAAATTTTAGAATTAACTCAAGAAGGAATATATGAAGTTGACTTGGAAGCTACCAACCACTATATTCTCATGAAACAGTTTTTGACGATAAAGATCGGATGCTGCATCATTTATTTAAGGATTAACACAAACCTGTGTAAAAAAGACCTGTGTATAAAAAATGGTGAAGCTGCCATTATACAAAATTCGTATACGTTCTATGCTCTCTTTTCACAAGATCGATAAACTTCATTCTTTCTTCTTCACTATGAAGCAGCAGCTTTATATTTGCTGTTTTTTCAAGATAGCTGTGCACGTCGCGATTGTGGTTAATGATATACTCATATCTGTAATCCTTAAGAAGCTTTTTAAACCATGGTTCTTTTCTTAATTGAACTATATGCTTCGTGTGTCTCGATTTTTTTTACTCAGCAGATTTAGAAAGAACTTGGCAAATTGAAGCAGATCAATCATCCTAGTGTCACCATTTTAATAGAATAAGATATTGATATAGATCAGTCTTATCAGGTTACTGCTGCCTCATGATTGATCTAAAGGTACTTGGCGGCATCCCAGTCTGTTTAGTAAAAACGGATGAAAAATGGGAAGAGTTCTTAAATCCGGTTTGTAAAGCAATGGTAATGATGGTTAAGTCAGTTGATAAAAGAAGCTGTTTTGCCGAAGCAATTCTTAGCTTGGTCAAATATCTGGATGGTGACATCCCTACCATTTCTTTAAACCTTCGCTGAAGCCAGAACGGGCTGGAATAGACCCTTTCAGATAACTCCTCTAAAGTCCAGTCTTCAATATAATGATTTTCCAATAAATCCTTTGCATGCAGCACCGAGATTTCACTGGGAGAGTCTTTGACATTTGTATCAGGCCGGCACCTTTTGCACGGACGGAGTCCATCCTCTTTTGCTTGTTCTGTCGTATTATAAATTTTAACATTCCCTTTATTGGGTGTTTTAGATTTACAGGAAGGACGGCAATAAATGCCTGTTGTGATAACTCCGTAATAAAAAACGCCATCAAACTGCGAATCACAATTAACGATTGTATTCCAAATTTTTTCTTCTATTTCATTCACCCCGTTCGACTTGTTTTCTCTTTTTATGTTAAGTTTAACATGGCTTGCAGATGTGTGTGCAGCAGAAAAATTAAAGAGCAAGAATTGAAACGAATTAGAATGCCGATTCCATTACAATCAATAGTGAAATATATAATTGAACATTACTTTTTTGTCTTTAGGAGCTGGTTTGTGTGTCTAGTAAAGATTTAGCGGCCTTATTTTCACTTGCTGCCGTGTGGGGAGCTTCCTTTTTATTTATTCGTATTGCATCTCCGGAATTTGGCCCCTTCGTTACAGTTGAATTAAGGGTCTTAATTGCTGCGCTGGCCCTTCTGCTATATGCCGCAGTAATCCGGTATCGATTCAGCTTTAGAGCTCATTGGAAAAAATATCTTATAGTCGGAACACTTAATGCTGCTTTCCCTTTTGTTTTTATTACAGCAGCTGAATTGCATTTAACTGCTTCTTTAGCGTCTATTATCAATGCTACTACGCCCATGTTTACAGCATTAGTTGCATTTTTCTGGTTTAAGACTCCCCTTTCTTTAAAAAAAGTGGCAGGAATGATTATGGGAATAGCGGGCGTAGCTGTTTTAGCTGGCTGGGGAGAGAGTTCGACAGGTATAATTTTTGTTCTGTCTGCCTTATGCTGTGTAGGCGCAGCTCTTTTTTACGGAATTGCAAGCAATTATATTATGAAAAACTTTCAGGATGCTAAGCCCCTTGATCTGGCCATTGGGCAGCAGTTAGGAGCTGGGATTGTCCTGATTCCATTTGCTCTTTTTACTCTGCCAGAAAAACTTCCATCAACAGAGGCCTTCCTATCTGTAATAGCATTAGCAGTTGTTTGTACATCGATGGCTTATATCTTATTTTTCTATTTAATTAATAAGACCGGAGCTCTTAAAACGACCAGCGTGACCTTTCTCGTTCCTCTGTTTGGAGTAGCCTGGGGAGTAATCTTCCTAGACGAAATTATACATTTCAACACTATTATTGGGATGTTTATTATTTTGGCAAGTATCATTTTAGTAACGGATCTACGGGTTAAAAAAGGGAGAACCAGCGAAAGAAAAACAGCTTAAAAGCAAGGAAAGCTGCCTCAGGCCAAGGCAGCTTTTTAGTACATACTTTGAATTCTCTCAAGCTCACCTATGAGCACCTTCACTTCTTCGGACGAAAGTCTTACCAGCATTTGGTCATAAAGTGTAACAATCTGCCCATCCGTATCACCCTCATGCAGTTTTAGATAATTGTATAAATGACCAACCTGATTTTCTTTCAGACTCGTTTCAGTATAAAAATTCTTGACCTTTTTCAGCGAAAAAACTTGAGTTTCCTGATCAAATTCTCCAGATATAATTTGTCCTTCCAGGTACATCCCTCTGCCTCCTCTATTCGACCGCGAATGAAGCTTATTTTCCCCGGATTTATCCAATATATTCGCTTCATAAATATGATTTAACACGCTCGAATAAGTTTTTGTATTGAAATATTTTTCTTTGTCATATATAATTTTTCAGGTATAAAAAACAAATATACTCCCGATTTAAGGGAGAGGTTCATAGCAGATACCCTCTATAAAAAACTATGGCATATGCAAAAAGCCGTATCTTTTTATTAGATATGGTTTTTATTTTTCTATGAAATACTTCTCCTTTTAATATTTATAACATATGGGATTTAAAACATAGGAGGCTATTTACATGGCAGGACGACAAAAAGACGAATTACAAGATGTAACATTGCTTGGCAATCAGGGCACGAAATATCTTTTTGAATATTCACCAGAAATTCTTGAATCATTCGATAACAAACACCCATACCGTGACTATTTTGTTAAATTCAATTGCCCCGAGTTTACAAGCCTATGCCCAATCACAGGACAGCCTGACTTCGCCACCATTTACATCAGCTATATTCCGGATGTGAAAATGGTCGAAAGCAAGTCCTTAAAACTATACTTGTTCAGCTTCAGAAACCATGGAGATTTCCATGAAGACTGCATGAACATTATAATGAACGATTTAATCAAACTCATGGATCCTAAATATATTGAAGTATGGGGCAAATTCACTCCACGCGGCGGCATCTCCATTGACCCTTATACAAACTATGGCAAACCAGGAACAAAATATGAGGAAATGGCTAATTACCGCCTGATGAATCATGACTTATATCCGGAGAAGGTTGATAATCGGTAAGGGAATAAGAGATTAAATCAATAAAAGAGAACCTACTGTGACTTTTATACAATAGGTTTTCTTTTTTTTATACTGCTACAAGAAATTCACTTGGAATATAACAAAATTCGCCGGCCAGCAGAGAATTAAATTGTTCACTCCTTTAATTAAGGAGACCGCACCCATGGTATTCAGCCCTGTTTCTTATATATTTTCATGTCCTGGTAAGCGTATACTGCCATATTAATTTTATTTAGATTAATGTTTTTCATCAAACTTCGATTTGTAAAATAGATAATCAATTTTATGTTTTGTGCTCATTAACTGAGAGGCTAATATATGGTGGTTAAGACTAATCCACCATAATGCATTTCCTTGTGGCTGTCCGCTTAATAAGTTACTTTATTCTTTCATTATGGCTCATTTCGTCCATTTTCCTAACACCTTTGATATATAGATTGAAGAAATGATTTGATACATTGGGTATTATAAAATTGCATTTAGGTAATGAGGACTTTTTTGTATGTTTACGATCGTGCTTTTCCTCTTTTAGTTATCTATGGATAAACATAGCAATAGATTATTTCCTAAATCAAATCAAAAAGAAACTATGGCAAACCGAAGTGAATGCCATAGTTTCTCTTTGCTATCGAATCGCTTATTCGTTTATTTCAAATGTATAAGGGTTACCGCTTATGCTGGCTCTCATTTCAGAGGTTATCTGAAATGGCTGCTGCGCGGGTGAAAAATCGTCCATAAAAAATTCAAGCGGAGAGCCATCGTAATGTTCCGGTTTTTGTTCCATATGTATCACCTCCAGTATTCACATATAATATGTGTAATTCTGGAGTTTTTAATAAATAATACAATAATGTTCTATAAAAAAAGATTAAGACTCTTTTACCGTTTCAATTAGCTCAAGGTGAAAATCGCCAACTGCGCCGGTGTTGTATAAGTTAGTAAAAGAAGTCCAATAATTGCAGATTGATCCTCTAAAATCCAGGTTATTCTCTGGAACTCTTATATCAAAATGCTGTTCATAAAGAAGAGTTGTTATATCATGGTACTCCTCATGTGTTACTTGAAAATCAAAGCTTAGTTTATGCTGGTCTTGTCCATTTTGATTAATTGTTTCTTCCTTAAAATTTGAAACGTTTAATGTAGTATTATTTAAAATCACTTGTTGTGCCATAGGAAGTGCAGCTCCTTATAATGGAATGAAAAGTACGCCTGTTACTGCTTTACTATAACCACACGGCAGTCACAGTCAATATGCCAAAATAACTCGTAAATCATTTATCTTATTGGTATACCCAGCCTGCAGATATATATATCTTTTTGATAAGAAGATTAATTTTAAGAAAAATAAAATAAGAAAAAAAAACATGTTGAGGAAGATTAACTTGCAAATTAGCCTTGAAGTGACTATGCATGCCCATGGAACCCGTTTTCTGCAAAAGGGAGTTTTTCCTGTCAATTCAAAGAAGTTTCATCAAAACCCAGATCATGCTGCCGCTCAAACTGCATATGAATGGATTCAAAAAATAAAAAAGCAAACCGGCTATGCCACTGATACGGAAATCGTTAAAGTAGTTTATAACGAAAATATTGAAATAACTCAGTTAGTGAAGAAGATGGAGTACCCTTTATGAAAACGAAATAAAAAGCCATGCTGGAACATCTGCCCTTATTCAGGGCCTTTGTTCTAACATGGCTTTTCCAATATAACGTTCCAGGAGAGATTCGAACTCACGACCTACAGCTTAGGAGGCTGTCGCTCTATCCTGCTGAGCTACTGGAACAAGATGCTGTCCCTTATCAGCCAAACAACAGGCATATCAAGGGTTTGCACAGATTAAGTTTTCACTGTGAGTCTACAATATATATATATAGGGATTAGAACAAATCCCTAACAAAGTTCTATTACCTCATTTAACAGAATACCTTACAGCTTTCTAGTTATCAAGTACATATTTACTGTATTCTTGCTTTTTTATCACATGCACTCCCACAGCCATTCTTAGAGTCTCCTGCATAACATGTCCTCAGTTTTGACACCCTTCTCCTTCTTTGCCTCTATCTCCTTGTGATGAAATATTCTAAATCTGGAATATAACTCCCTAACTGTAACAGGCTGTGACATAGAGCACAAAAAAAAGAGCAGGAGCAAAGCTCCCACCCTTAGTTACTTGCTATGATCAGCATTTTCTCAGCCTGCTGCTTAGAAAGACCAGAGCTTATTTTCTGTAGAGCTGACTTACCTTTATCTTTGCCCTTTTCTTTCTTAGAGCTGTGATTACCCTCAATGTACTTTTTATCCATATCCTGACCACCTCTCCTTTCAAAAAAGAGAGACAATAGCTATTAGTTAGCTACTGCCTCAATTTGCTTCTGTCCTGCTCTAAGATAATGCCTTACAGAATGCTCTGATACTCCCACTTGTTTAGCTATCTTACCCATAGTTAAGCCCTGCTCCCTTAGCTTAACTATCTCAGCCACCATATTAGGAGTAACCTTTGTATAAGGCTTTCTATTACCTTTTAGAGCTATTCCTTTAGTTATCTCCTCCCAATAAAGTAACCTCTCTAACAATACAATAGGGAGATTGTAGCTCTTATGAGGGAGGTACTGTATGCCCTCTATCCTGTTAGCCTCTCTTTTTACCATAGGATGAGGATAAACAATATTAAAGTTACCTTGTCTATCTATTGCCCATTTCTCAGGCATTTTCATAATCTCCAAACATTCAAAGAGAATGTTATCTAGCCTGTCCTCTCTTTGCCTTACTAACTCAGCCTCTGCCTTTACATACCTTGTCCTCGCCATCTGTATACAGCTCCTTATGATGAATTAATAAAAGGAGGCATTCTCAGCCTCCTGATCAGTCTTATTTGCATTCTTTTGGTGCAAAGATATAGGGAATAACTTTATAGTAAATAACTAAAGTTATTGCTCCTTGTGCTAGAAATTCAAACATCTTATTTCCTCCTTAGGTAGTTGGTGCTGTCTGTCTCCCTAAGAGGTCTCTCTCAGCCTCTGCTTTCTTACAAAGTACCTTTAGCCTTTAGCTCTCTTGCATAGCCTCTAACTAGACTATGATAAGCCCTTAGCTCTGTTACCTTTCCTGCCTGTCCTAAGTGAATGCCTCTGTACAATCTGTTTTGGTTCTCTTGAGCTACAATATTCTCATCTAGTAACATCATTCTTACTGATGAAAAGCTGTTAGCTAAGTCATCTCCAAAGCCTGTAAGAGTCTGCTCATCTTCTGCAATAGTTGCCAGTGATGTATTAGCTACAAAGTGAGTATCTACAATGCCAAAGAAAAATACTGCTCCTTTATGAGCTACAAAGAAAGCCTCTGCCTTATCCTCTAGAGTAGCTTTCATAGCCCTAGCCTTATTATCATTAATCTGCTTTAGCAGCTCCATATCCTCCTCTAGAGAGTTAATCTCTGTCTGAGCTAACTTAACCTCTCCAAACTCAGTAGAGGTAGTCATAGCCTCTTTCTTAGCCTGTACAACCTGAGCCATCTGCTCTACTGCCTCAGCTCCCTCAGCTACTGTCTCCTCAATCTCATCTAAGAAAGAAAATACTGCCTCCTGAGCCTCCATAACCTCTGCTACTTTGCCTGTCATCTGTTTAGTCAATTCTACTTTGTTAGTCATCTGTAATAATCCCCTTTTTAATGTTTTAGTTTTTTATATTGCTAGTCTTTCTTAATCCTCAAGCCTTGCTTAGTCCTCATTAACCTCTAGAAAGTCCTGATACTTATTAGTTATAGAGGCATACCTTTCTTTTTCAGACCAAGCATCCAACCTAGCTAACAATACTTTCAAAGGCTTGTTACTTGTCTCTGTATATGTTTTCAAATAGTTTTCATAGTCATCAGCTACAGTCTCATAATCAGGGAGCTTAATAGCTGTTTTAGTCTCTGCCTTGTCCTTAACCTTGCTAAAATCAGCAAACATCTGTATGCCTTGCTCTCTACCAAATACCTCTATTAAGTCCTTTTCCATCAAAGGAGTAAGAGATTTTAATGTAGGCTGTCTGCCATCCATTCTCTCAAACTGTTTATAAGAGTTTTCATTTACATCCTTAATACCTGCTGACAGCTTTAGTAGCCTCAATGTCTGAGCATGATTAACAAAAGCAGGAGTAACATTACCATTAAACAAACTCATAAACATAAGCCCTAATGTCTGAGCCTCAAGCCTTGCCAGTGGATTATCAAGGTCAATGATCTGAGCATTGTAAGTATTGCCTAGAGTTTTTTCTGTACCCTGATACAAGTAAGGACTTTCTACAATAACTGATTTAATAAGTAAGTTAGCATCCTCATCAGTCACAATAGCCTTTAGGTTATCAGCTAAATAAGCTCTCATAGTTGAATTTCTAAAAGTAGCATATTGCTTAAACTCATTAGCTGTAATGCCAAAGTATTCAAGGATTGTAGCTAAGTCCTTAGTAGATGTTTTGTTACTCTGTAGCCTTACTAGCAAGTTCTGATAAACACTCTCTAAAACATCATCATTTACTACTCCATCTACATCTTTAAGCTCAGCTGTAGGCTCATACTTAATCACTGCCAATTCATAAAGGTCTAGATATTCTTTCTTATGAGTCCTCAATGTCCTAGTGCTGATCTTTACTGATGGATGAGAAGCAAACTCCTCTTGTGAGCAGTCTAAAACTGCCTGAGCATGACCTAGAGCCTGTATCAATTCATTCTTATTACTAACATTGTATTTACTAATTATCTCTGAGAGCATTTCCTGCTTTTTCTCAGGAGTAGCATCTTTAAATTCAAACTTTAACATTGTGTAATTCCTCCTCTTTTGTGGTTAGGGATGAGCTTAATTCCTGCATATCATCCTCTACATATTATTGTCTGACTGCTAGAGGCCAAATAAAGTACCTGGAGGAAGTATTTTAGGAAATTAACTCTTACTAATACCAATAGAGGAAAGGATCAGGATTGTGACTTATTATTTAAGGTCTTAATACAGTTATTTAAGACAGTTATTTAAAGCTGTTAAGTTACATACAAGAAACTGGTACAAAGAAAAGATGTACTTTCCCTGTCACTTGTGACCTTTTTTACCTGTTTTAAGCTATCCTGTAGTAATTTCATCAGCAAAAGCCCATAACATTTGTGACCTTTTTTGAGGTTTTTAGGCTAAATCTGTGACCTTTTTTGAGGTTTTTATTTCAGACAAAAAGCCCTCTCATCCTTAGAGCCATAAGGGATACAGCCATTCTAAGCAAAAAAGAATCTCTCTTATCTTATAGAAATAACTACAAAGAGCTTTAGGCTTATCAGCCTTAGTCCCTCCTTACAGTCAGTCCTAACAACAATAATTAATAGACCTGCTTAGTATCCTTTTCTTTAATACAATATCTCAGCCCTTATAGCAGTTAGGACAGTTGGGCAAAGCCCTTATATCCCTCCTGTTGTATAAGCCCTTATAAATACCTCTAGTCTTTTAAGTCATTGTTAGGGAGCTTTGCTCCAAGCCTTTAGGCTTTATGTTTTGCTCTTGAGACAGTTAAGCAGCTAATCCTTAATTTTTAAAATAAATATCAATAATCTACTTTATTCCTTACCTTTTACTTAGACATAGTAGTGTAGAAAGCTAATAAACTTTTTACAGGTCTTTTGGGAGACAGACCTTAACTGAGAGAGATGGAGGCTAAAAAAATGAGAAAAGTATAAGGGGATGTATTACTATGGCAAAGCAGTTAATGGATATTGAAACAGGAGAAATTATAGAGGTAGCATCATACAGGACTGAGGCTCAGCAAAGAGCATATCAGGAGCATAAGAAAAGGGAGTCACTGATCAGTAAATCAGATGCTCCTTTTTTGTTTACTCAGATGGATGCTATTGAGGGAGGACTTGCTAAATTGAATAATAAAGACTTAGGATACTTTCTAGTAATGCAAACATACATTGATTATAAGAATATGTTAAAGGTATCAGCAGATAGCAAAATGCCTATGACTACATTAGAGCTACAGGATGTATTAAAGATTAAATCTGATAATACTCTGAGAGGACTGCTAAAGAGGTTAAAAGATAAAGGTATTGTCTATCAGGAGAAAGTAGAGCTTTATGGCAAAAGTCATAAGGCTTATTTTATTTCAGATGAATACTGCTTTAGAAAAGGCTCAGGAGGAGCTAATAGTAAGATTAAGACTGATGGAGCTGTAAAGGTCTTTATGGATACTCTACAGGCTGTATATGCTCAAGAAGAAATACAACCTGCTGATATTGGCTTTATGTATAAAACTATTCCTTTCATTCATTATGATAGCAATATGTTAGCTGTTAATCCTTCTGAGAGAGAATACAGCCAAGTAAAGCACCTTACAATTAAAGACCTTGCTGATGCAGTAGGCTTGAGCAGAGAAAAGACAGCTATTAAGTTAGCTAGTATTGTCTGGGATAATAAATTTGTATTTGCAAGGATTAAGACAGGATATGCTAAGGAGTACCAGATCAAAGTTAATCCTTTTGTATTCTACAGAAAAGCAGGAAATCCTAAGACTTTAGGATATGAGTTTTATGTTACTCCTGATAATGTACAGTAAACTTTAAAAGGGAGTCCTGGGATGACTAATAAGGGAGTCCTCCTCTAGCTGTAAAAGGTTAGATGAGTCTCTCTCTGTTTCTAGGTGTTAAGTCATCATGTAAAGCAGTAAAACTCCTTTAGGTGTTAGGCATATGCTAGTAGTTTAAACATCTTTTTTAGCCTTGTCATTAGAGTTAATTCTCTTTTGATGAGGCTCTCTTTTTTTGCCTAAGTATAGGGCATCCAGTTAAGCATAGGGGGGAGGTAGTTATACTTTTTGGTATGACAGTTAGGACAGTTAAGACAGTATAGACAGACAGGAAATTAGATAGATTATTGTAGGAAATATACATATAAAAGAGAGGCTGTATGAGGCAGTTGAGGACAAATATTAGGCTGTAAGGAGACTCTAGGGATACAGGAAATAGAGTAACATTAGAGGACAGTTAGAGGGCTTAAACCCTTGATGTATAAGGCTTTACAGTAGTTTGTAGTAAAAATCTGAGTAACATAGGAGATAGCTTAATAATTCACACCACAGGCAGATCAACTCCCTCCCTCCTGCTATTTTTAAATTATATACATAACAATAGGTAAAGGATAAGCCCTGTATATGCCTCCTCCTCTCAGAATAAATAACAAAAGAGTAAGGTGTTAAGGCTGTAACCCTAAATGTATAAGTATTTGGGGAGTATTCCCTTCCTCATCTTGTAGCAGAATCAGTAACAGCAAGAGGAAATTATAGCCAATGTAGCCCTGCTCCTTACTACTTTCATGATGTTTTAGAAAAATGTAACACAATGTAATTATGTTACCTCCTATATGTTTATATACCAACCTTTCTCTGCTATAATGGTTAATGACAGTTAGAAATGTAACATATTGAGTCTTAACTATTACATAAATACAAGGGGAAACTGCCATATGAATACAGCTCAGCCAATTACTGATCTGAAACTGATAAAGGATGTTATGGAAGTCTATAAGAAAGGTTCTAAGCAGTACCTCCTCTTAGCCTACAGTCTTAATACAGGACTTAGAATCTCTGACATACTGAGGGCTAATGTAAAGGACAGCTTGAAAGGTATCTGGAGAGACAGAGAGGAAAAAACCAATAAGGAAAAGATAATACAGCTAAACCCAAAGCTACAGCTACTGATAAGGGATTATGTAGATGCAGAGGGTTTAACTCAAGTGGACTATCTTTTTTACAGTAACAAGGACAGGTGTAAGCCTATAAGCAGGGTTCAGGCTCACAGAATAGTAGCTCATGCAGGAGATATGGTAGGCATTACACTAAGCTGTCACAGCCTTAGAAAGACTTTTGGTTACATAGCTTACAAGCAGGATGTAGACCTAGCTCTGCTCCAATACATCTTTAATCACAGCTCACAAGCAGTAACATTAAGGTACATTGGAATTACTCAAGATGAGGCAAATAAAGTCACTACAGGTTTATCCATTGGAATATAAATAGATATTGTAAGCTCAGGCAGATGCTGTTAAAGTGTCTGTCTTTTACTTTGTATAATTTTAAGCTTGATATAAGCAGCTTACATTACCTTTAAGACTACTAAACCTGATGTTGTCAGCTTTGGCCCCCTATACACCCCCAAGCACATACCTATGCCCTGTGGAGTACCTTATTTAACAAGTATAACCTAATTTTTTTAACTCAGGAGGAAGTATATGGAGCTGTTAATTATCAGTAACACTAAAGTATCCCTCAGTATTTACACACTTACCTAAAAGGTGAATACCCCTATGGTAAAAATGCCAATTCTTAAAAATATAATTACATCCTATTTTTTATAACTAAAGAGGAATCAGCAGACTCAGCCAGCTCCTGACTGCTACTGGACTGTATGAGCCTTAAAACTACCTACCAGGTTTTACAGAGTTTGCAATCCTTACAATTTCTGATTTAGTTAATTTATTTTCACCCTTATATTCAATTTCTAATTCTATCTCTTGTTTATCTTCTTTCCAGTATAGGTACTGCCTTTGATTTTTATCTTGGTAGTAATATTTTGTTCCCTTAATTTTTGTTTCTTTATCCCACTTAGGGTCATTGTACCAACTTACTTTTTCAGTAGCTGTTACAACAAGTTCAGTTTTTGTTACTGTATAATGATATTCCACAGTTTGACAATTCCTACCACAGGAAGTTGCAGCCATATAACTTTTATTATATTCAAAAGGAATATAACTTGGTTCTGTTTTTATTAGACCTAAAAAATCTGCCCAACTCACTGGCATTTTTAAAATTGGGGTAGTAAAAATAAGAAATAACAATACAAATATTCCACCAGTTAAAAGGTATCTCAGTAATTTTTTCTTAGTAATTTGGTTTTTGTGCCAAGTCTCCATACCTCACCCTATTTTTTTAATGTTAGCAGTGTTTTCTCATATATTTGTACCTTATTGATGTCAAAATTATTGAGATTTATTGTTTGATCTAATTCAACATTTCTTTCTTCTAATTCATCTCCAACCCAACAAGTATAAAACTCACAATATTCTCTATCCTTCATATAACTATCTAATAGCTTACACAATGCTAGAAAGCTAATTTGTGATTCTGTATTACTTTTTAAATATTCTTTTTTATAGTGTTTATTAAACCACATTCCAACAAAATGATTAGTAAAAACTTCATACACATACTTAGTAGTAAAATGTTTCTTTACATTCTCTCTGTTTTCTTCATCTGAAAAACAGTCACCAATTAATATTTTCTCATCACTATCATCAGGACTTAAATGCAATGTAAAATTGCATCCCAGATAATTTACTATGCTCATTCTATATCCTCCTGTTTAGTGACTTGTTATCATTACAATGCCAATTAAAATAGCCACAAGTGATAAAAAGAAAGCCAATCCACTAAGACTGCTTGGACTGAGTATCTCAGATAAACCTACAATAATAAATAATCCCTTTGATGTTTTCTTTTCTTCTTTTTTTAATTCTTTATATCCATTAATAAATATGGATATTGCAGAAATAAGACCAATAAATATAAGAATTACCCCAAGCAAGACCAACATGAAAATTCTGCCTTTCTTTTTTATTAAGCAAATCTTATTGTCCCTATCTGTGCTATTTTACAACAAACATAATGAGGAGAGTAGGCTTTAGCCCCTAATACTGTTATTACAATTAGAAAAGAAAAAAAGAGAGCCTCAGCCCTCTCCTACTGTTATTCTTATTAGTTTTTACCTCTTAGCCAAATAACTGTGAATTTTCCTCAGGAGTCCACTTGCCATCTCTAATCCTGCTCAAGCCCTGATTCAAGGAGCCTCCAATTATATTCTCTAACCATTTTGCACAATCAGTCATAGTATCAAAATCATGTAGATGTATCCCATTTTTATAAAGTGAGTATTTTTTAGTCTCCATCTCTAGATACCAACCTTCCATTGACTACTTCTCAAAGTAGTATCATCCTTCTAACTGCAAAATAAACAAAAAGCAGTAGGACTTTGTCACAAGTTTGGTGTTTTATGCTGTTCAAATCCTGGTTAAAAAAACCTGATGTACTTTACTGTACATAAAAAGGAGTGCTATATAGCCCTCTTACTGTCAATGCCTCTTACCAATGGTCATAATCTGAATGAATAAAGAAATTTAAGTCCACTAAGGTTTCTTTAAAATTTTCAAATTGTTCCTTTGACCATTCCCTGTAGTCCTCAGACCTTATCATCTCAAACATGTCATAAAAATCAATGATTTCATTAGCAAATCTGTTCTCCATATAAGCAATCTCATATTTAAACTTATCATAGTGGTCAGTTTCAAATTCAAATCTTTCCTTGATATAATGACTCCTGAAAGCCTGTATAAACTCATCATAGGTAAAATTCTTAATCATCTCTAAAGGAAAAAACTCTTTATTAACTTCCTCTAAGACCTCATAATTATGTCTAACCTCATTTTTAATAAACCTAACTATTATTGTCATTGTCTTATCATGCTGCTCTCTCTTTTGCTTTTCTTGAGCTTTATTCTGTGCTTTGATCTGCATCACAGTAGCTATAATACTTACAGCTCCCCCAATTACAGCACCAACTAGCCCCCAAAAGGCATCAGCCTTTACAATCTCCATAAACTCCATGTATATCATCCTTCCAAAATATCCCTTGATGCTATAATACAACAAAAAAAGGAAAGCTTATACAGCCTCCCTAAAGTTATCAGTATCTATAGTAGTACTAAACTAGCACCATCATCAGGTACAGTAATTATATCTGCCTACTTGGAATAGGTATCTGTTCTTCCTGATCCTCAGCAAAGCTCAGCATTGTACCTAAAACATCCTGAGCCATTTCTACTGCCTCTTCAAAAGTTCTACCATCTGTAAAGCAATTTTCCAGATCAGGAAAAGTAACAGATAAACTCCATCCTCAGCTTTTTCAATAAGTGAATAAAAACTATATAGAGCCATCTGATTCCCCCCCCTTTAAACTATCTGACCTTAGCTTTTAACCTTGTTCCCTTTGGAAACTGTTTAAAATTCTCTAACCTACCATCATGCTCTAGCTCTTCTTGAAGAGGTTTTCTACTATACCTTCAGCCATCTCAAGTAAAAGCCTACCCATTTTAGCTGTGTTTAGCTTACCTATTACAATCACTTTTACTATCTGACTTGCCAAAGTTTATCTCTAATCATCCCTGCTCCAAATATCCAATCCATGTATCAGAGCTAAAGGTTATAGACATTTCTTTTGTTTTTGCAATACCTTTTTAAGCTGTTCCTGTATATCATCAGGATATCTAGAAATAAGCATCTGTTCTTCCTTAGTTATCATACCATTGTCTTTGTACACTTATTGTTTCCACATTATGATGATAAAACTATTATTATAAGGAGGGGCTGAATTGAAAATTGTATTTATTTGTAATTTTGTTTTTAGTAAAATGGTACAATTTAAGTATATTTGTAAATGGAGGGGATTGGATGAATATCTCATTGAATTCAACATCAAGGGATTCTGCAATGGGAACTGACATTATTTTGAGGGAAAATCACTTAACTAGATTATTATTTAGACCACAAATAGTAAACAATCAAAAAGATATAAATGCACCAGTAAATGGTTGCTTTATTTTTCAAAAGAAGAAAAAAGATGATGATTGGGAAGATTTTAAAGACTTTAACCTTACTTCTCTTAGAGCATATGAGGGAATTAAACTAGAGTTAAAATCAGATGAAATGCTCAAACTAATGACTGAGGCAGATGTTTATTACAAAATACATAAAGAGTATGGCATAATTCCAGGATGGAGCATGTTTACTAAGACTGACAACCAATTGCAAAAGGTTATTGAAATGTTCAAAAAAGACAGCAGTCTATTTGAAACTCTGCTAGATGAAAATAAACAAGAACTAGTCAAGCAAACATTTGAATGGATGGCTAATACTAAAAATTCAGAGGATATAATTTCAAGATTACTAGAAGTTAAGGGAAATGAATTAGACCAACTAAATAACCTGATTGGAATTACAAACATTAGAAAATTATTAAAGGTATGGCATGATAATTCAGACAATAATGATGAAGAGTTTTGGCAAAGGGTATTTAGTGAAAATGCATGGGTGTTAAGCCAAATTTTTGCCAGCCCCATGTTACTATTTGAAGACAAAGCCTATGTTGGTGGTAAGGGAATTGGCAATAAAGGTGGAAAAGTAGTAGATTTCATGTTTCAGAATGATTTATCAAAAGATGTAGCTTTAATTGAGATTAAAACACCAAACACTGATTTACTTTCTGGTAAGTACAGGCAAAATATTTACTCTATACACAGTGATTTAACTGGAGCAATTGTTCAGGTACTAGGATACAAGGAATCATTACAAAGAGAATATACTGCTTTAAGAGGAAGTTCTGATGAGGATTTCAAGGTTTTTAATCCCATGTGTGTAGTAATTGCAGGAAAAATGAATGACTTGGAAGAACAGAAATTGCAGTCATTTGAGTGGTATAGAAAAGAAATGAAGAATGTAACTATCATTACATTTGATGAACTGTTTAAGAAGGTAAAATTATTACTTGATTTATTGTCAGAAAACTAAGGAGAGAGTCAAAATGTTCTCTCCTCTTTCTTTTATTCAAAATCCTGATTATTTAGCAGTCCACTTCTTAGCCTACTGTACTCAATTCATCTTTAGGTAATAAATTATTGCACCAGCTATAACACCACCAATGCTGCCACTTATTAATGGATGCCCTAGTAAAGTAAATAAACTTCTTCTAAATCTGGTTTTATCCTTTAAAAGATACTGGTAACTCTCAGATTTCTTCATCTTTTCAAGAATACCATGAAAATTTCTATGCCATTGTAGAGCTAGAAACTCCTCATCATCATCAGTAAGATTAAATTTGCTATATAAATCTGGTCTACTAGCCTGATTATCTATTATCCCTTTGGTAGCAGGAGTATTCAAGTAATACAACATAACAGAAACAAAAGCTTCACCTACTCTTATCACTATATCCTGATCTGTAGTATTACTTACAGTCACAAGAGAGAGTCCATACCATTGAGGGTCTAAAGTAGTTGAAATATTACTTAACCCTTTAGCTACCATAGAAACTCTAGGATGATATGTACCTCCTATTCTTCTTGATACCCACAGTGCTTCCTGGGTAAATATAGATACAGTGGAGTTAGCTTTAATAGTAATTTTTTTCTTTTTATCATTGACAACAGATTCTTTAGTCTTAATATCCCAAGCATGGGGACTAGCAGTTAGATTAATAGAACTGCCTTTAATATTCTCCACAATTAAAGGGTGAATACTAATGTTTTTAGTTTTAATTATTTCTCTTTTTATATCATTATTACTTAGCAGCATGGACTTACCTCCAAGAGTGAAAAAACATATAGGTTACTTTGAAACCTCAGACAAAAACCAAATTTGTTTCAAAGTGAAATATTAGCATAATATGTAAATATTATCACAAAATAGATTACTATAACAGTTGAACAAGTGTGAAGAAAAAAAGTCACTAAATGTTAGTCTCTTACAGTAACTTATTGGTTTTTACCTGTAGTGGTATCTAAGAATATAATAAACAAAATCCCCCTGCCAAAATAGCAGGAGGAAGATACCTTATAAAAAATCCCTTAAATTATCTGCAACTTCCTCAACATCTAAATCTAGATACTGAGTTGTTACAGCTAAATTTGAATGTCCTAGAGCTTTAGAAATTAATGCAAGGTTAGCTCCTTTGTCTAACAAGCTCTTTGCATAGCCCCTTCTAAGTGCATGGGGATTAATGTTATTTAAGCCATACTTTTTAGCATATTTGTTTAACTGCTTTGAGATAGCATTATTTGTAGACTTTGTATTAAGGGATGTTCCTTTGTAACCAATGAATAAATAAGAGTTTTGTTCACCATAGTATGATCTAATTTTGTTGTTCTGATTGATAAGAACCCTCAACAAATGCAGTAATTCATCATCAAGGGGTAACTTTAAAATTTTATGGTTTTTTAAAATTGTCCCATCCATACAAAGTAATTTATTCTCAAAGTCAATGTGTCTCTCTTGGAGTTGCCCAAGTGTATTGATTCTTACTCCTGTTTTATAAAGAGTAAAAACTGCCACAGCATCTCTTAATCCAATAAAGGTATTTAGGTCTAACAAAGACAATAAAACCATTATATCATCTTTCTTTGCACCTTTTTTAACCTGTTTATCTACTTTAATGTTAATGCCATGCCAAAACTTAGAGCTAAACCATCCATTATTAAAACATCTGCCTAGAATAGCCTTTAGACATTTTAACCTTGTAAGTTTGGTCTGGTTAGACACATTCATAGAACCAAGCCAAAGATAAATGGTATCTGTTGTAATATCCTCAAGGTATTCTACATGTGTAGCCTTCCTAAAATGAGCCATATAAGTGAGATAGTCTGTAATAGTTCTTTCTCTATAACCACTAACTTTCATCTGCTGTATAATGATTTCCATTATACTGTCTAAGTCTCTGCCATCTTTCTCATTGGCTGATGCTGTTGTAGATGATGATGTATCTAAGAGCTTTTCCTGTATACCAACTTTGGCTGATCCTTGTTTAAAAAGGGAAATGTCTGCCTTAACTTCAAAAATACTATTCTTCTTTGTCATACTTTCTCCTCCAATAATGTTAGGTAAAGGAGGTAGCAGAACAATGTAGGGATAAAAAAAGGGATACTCCCACAGTGTTATAATCTGTGTTAGCATCCCTTATCTGTCCAAAACCTTGTCATATCAAGGGTTAGACTGTATAAAAGTTAACGTTCCAGGAGAGATTCGAACTCACGACCTACAGCTTAGGAGGCTGTCGCTCTATCCTGCTGAGCTACTGGAACAATTTTTCATTAGAATCTTATTATATTAGAATACTCTGGAATGGTCAACAAAGTTGATTGAATAAAATTTAATAAAACTTCTTCAGTCACCGCCAAAGGAATTATATTGTGAATGACGATTTATGATTTCCTCCTGCTGAACTTGGAATTCCGTTTTTTCTGGTGCCTTTGTTTTATATTTGCGCTCCATCCAGTAACCAGTTCCCCCGATAATGATCACGGCAGACCAGAAACAATAACCCAGGATTGTCATTGACTCTCCCCCTTTTTATATCTTATGCAGATTCTATCGAAGCTTCCCTCCTATTTCGCCAGATAAAGGCAAAACTCCTTCATCGATTATAGGAAACGGGACCGGCTGCTACATATGTTGTTTTATAGGGTACAGAAAGGAAAAAGGAATCCAAACACATTTAAGGAGGGTCCACCATGAAAGAACAAGAAAAGCAGAAAAAGTCCTTAATGGAAGCAGAAAGAAAGTACCAGGATTATGGCAATAATGCTCAGGCTCCTTCGGGAGATGCCGGGAGAGTACCCGATGAGCAGCACAGAATGAAAGATCAGGAAAACTTAAGGAAATAGGAATGTAAAAGAGCTGGCCCATTGAGCCAGCTCTTTTCCTATCACTAATGAGTGTGCCCCTCCTGCTTGAAACTCGGGAAAAACGTCTGTCCCTGCAGACTGGTGATTTCTACTCGGGAAATGTGGACAGTCCACGCAGCTGGGCCAGGTATCGGCTTCTAATGATGAGGAAATACAGAGTGTGTACGCCAAAGAAGCAGCCGATGACGAGCATGGATGGGCCGAGTATGGATGCCTGGAAGAATTCCTGCAGGGCCGTGTAGGCTACGGATGTGTGGATGGCAGCGACGACGAATGGGACAAAGAATAGTAATCCAATCTGGAAGCTGCTGACTTTTTTGATTTCCTTGTCTGTCAGGCCAATTTTTGAAACGGCATCGTAAAATTTCCTGTCTCCTTCTAAATCGGAAAACAGCCGGAAATAAAGGAAGCTTACAGAGGACAGGTAAAATACCACTCCGATAAATAACCCTACAAACAGCATGATGTTGTACATCTGTTTAACCATATGAAAAACTTCAGCCCGGGATATTAGTTCAACTTTTCCCTTTTTATTGTATTTTTCTTCATTAATGGAGTCCGTTTGTTCCCAGTCTTTTACGATATAGCCAGTAATAGAATTTGTTTGATTGGTTGTCAAACGGGAGTAATCCGAGTCTGGTATAACATAATTCGAATAAGAGGCTGAAACATTTTGTGTGTAAACACTTTTATCTATAGGCTTTTTCAAGGTAAAAGTTTGGCCGTTTTCTATAGAAATGCTTTTAGGCAGCTTTTTATCCAGTGTGGCTTCGTATGATGATTGGATCCAGGCCGACTCCCCTTTCTTCAAGCTTACCGTCTTATAGCCAACGGCTTTGGCCGCCTTGTTGTAGATACTCTCTTTTATAAATCCTGCCTGTTTTTTGGAGGCTCCTGTTACAGGTAAGATCTTTGTTTCAGTTTCCACTTTATTATAAGTAACGTTTTCCTTATCTAGATCACTCTCGAACTTTTGCTTTTGATCACTGCCCTCGTATTCCGTTAACTGAAAAGCAAATGGAAATGCATTAAGAACTTCGATTTTTTTTGTTCCAGTAAAGGAAACGACTGTTCCCACTGCACAAAACGCTACAGTTGTTACAATGGTAACTCCAAAAAACATTCTCGCGTTGTCTTTCATCCGATACACCAGTGAAGATAGAGTGATCATATTTGTTCTTTTATAATAAAAAGAGGTGTTTTTCTTCAGCATTTTTAACAGATACACACTTAATTGAGAAAATAAAAAATAGGTTCCGACAATGACTATAAAAGCAACCGGCAGCATGAAAATAGCAACCGTACGCATAGTTGCGATAGCAGCCATATAGTAGCCCGCCCCAATAGTCATCGCAGACAATATTGACAGCTTCAAAGAAGCCTTAGGTTCGGGTTTTGGCTTTTGACTTCCTTTTAACAGCCCGATGACTTCACTGCTTTTTACAAAGAGCACAGTCATAAAAGAGACAATTACAAACATAATCATAAACGCCGCTATGGTAAGAATCATGGCAGTCCAGGGTATATACATGGAAAGGCTTTTGAGCCCCATTGCATAACCGGACAGCATGAAGAACAATTTACCGAATATCAGCCCTACGCCTATTCCGACTAATATGGAGAACAGCCCGATCAGCACATTTTCCGTGAAAATCAGGGAATTTAATTGTCTTTTACTCATGCCGTGGATCATTAAAACCCCAAACTCTTTATTCCTCATTTTTAAAAATGTGCTGATCGAATAAAAAATAAAGAAAAAAGAGAAAAAGAAAATGATATATTCAGCCACAAGCATACCGCTTTTTGCTGTCTGGACCATATATCCTTTTTCGACATCCGGATGAAAGATAAACATTGCGAAGGAAAAGAAAATCATCACAGAAAAGCTGCTCGAGAGCATATAGGCCGCATAAGATCTAGCATTTCGTTTTATGTTGTTAAGGGCGAATTGCAGAAAAGTCATGTGTACTTCCCCCTAACATGGACAAAACGTTGATAATTTCCTGATAAAAAGCAGAACGATTGTCGCCTTTGTATATTTGGTTATAAAGCTCTCCATCTGTTATAAAAATGACTCTGTCACAGTAGCTTGCCGCAAACGGATCATGAGTTACCATCATGATGGTTGCCTGCTTTTCATGATTGATTTTCTGGAGAGTCTCCATGACGGTCTGAGAAGATTTCGAGTCTAAATTCCCTGTCGGTTCGTCAGCCAATACAATGGAAGGAGAATGAATGATGGCTCTCCCTATAGCTGCACGCTGTGCCTGGCCGCCTGAAACCTCATAGGTACGTTTTTCGAGGATGTCTGTAATACCAAGAATTTGAGCGATTTCCCTCTGCTTATGCTTCATTACATTTACTGGAATGCCTTCAAGTGTAAGGGGAAGCAGCATGTTTTCGCCTATTGTCAGGGTGTCGAGCAGGTTGAAATTTTGAAAAACAAACCCTAACTCTGTTCGGCGAAATTTAGCAAGCTCCCGCTTTTTTAACTCATGCGGCTGTGACCCATTAATGTATATTTCGCCTGAAGTCATCCTGTCTATTGTGGCAATCACATTTAGAAGAGTTGTTTTTCCGCTTCCCGATGGGCCCATAACCCCTACGAATTCCCCTTTTTCAACCTTGATATCGATACCTTTTAGAGCTTTTGTTTCCATTGCACCTTTTGAATTGCAATAAATTTTACTAACATTATTAGCTTCAAGCATGAACATATAAAATAACTCCTTCCTTTTTCCTTGTACCTTTATCTTAAGAAAATATGGAAAGAGAAGGTATCGATTTTCCTTACAAAGCAAAGTAATTATCTTACAATTTTGTCACTTTATAAATCAAAATACGAATGCTCATTAGAAAATAGAATAGTAACAGCTGTCCCCTGCCCTTCTGTGCTGGAAATTTGTACACCATGCCCCAGCTTGTCACATATTTGCTTAGTAAGGAACAGGCCCATCCCTGTTGCTTCATGTGTGACCCGTCCATTTTCACCTGTAAAAAAAGGCTCGAATACTCTTTTTATGTCTTTTCTGGGTATTCCGATTCCATTGTCCTTTATCGATAAAATGGTTTGATGATTTTCTATTTTAATTAAAAATAAAATCTGTTTTTTATCGCTATCTTTGAGCTTCGTATACTTAATTGAGTTATTTAACAGCTGATGAATAATAAACTCAAGCCATTTTTTATCACTCTGAACTAAGGCATTTTCAGCCCTGTTTTCAAAGACTGGGTAGATAGAATGCCGGATAAATACCTTTTTATTTACGTTGATCAGATTTCTGACTAACGTTTCCAGCTCGAGATATTCAACCTTATAATCCTTCTCAAATTCATTATATCTGGCCACATGAAGTACTAAATCTAAGCCCTGCAGGATCCGCTCATTCTCCTGACTTATACTCTCCAGAATTTCAGCAGCTTCCATTTCTTTTTTCCTTTCTTTTTCTAAAAGCAGTGATATAACAAAAGCAGGAGTTTTCATTTGATGAATCCATACATTCATAAAGTGCAAATATTCCTGCTGCTTTTTTTCGTTCTTCATTAAGGATGTGAGATATGTACTTTGTAATTTTTTCAGAATCCGGACAAATTCTTTTTGCTCGCGGGTACCCCCATAATCCAAGGCCGCAGTTTTTCCTGGCTGTCCTGAATCATTCAAGAACTGGTTAGCTTTATTGAAGAATTTTTTCTTTAAGGTATAGTCGATCAGGATGAACACAGAAAAGATAAATAAGCTTAAGAAAAGGATGTATAGAATATTTACTGTACCGAGGGAATGCTTCCTTTCAAAGAAATCAAGCTGAACGATGAGCAGAACCAGCAGAACCTGAAACCAATAGACGCAAATGTAAACCAATTGGTCTAACATGTAATTCTTCCAGCCCATTATTCTCTCCATTCCGGTGAAAAGGAATAACCTATGCCCCGTTTTGTTTGTATCGCATCTTTTATTCCCATTTCTTGGAGCCTGCTTCTTACTCGCTTTACATTTACGGTAAGAGTGTTATCGTCTACAAATGCCTGATTGTCCCAAAGCGCTTCTAAAAGGTCTTCTCTAGCAACCGTTTCATTCATTCTTTTTACCAGTGATTCCAAAAGAATATATTCATTTCTAGACAGCTGCACACTGTACTCGTTCCGTTCTGCTTTATGCTGAGAGGGGTATAAGTATAGATCATTTATCTGGATAACCTCTTGTTCATTAGACATCGAGTATTCACCATATGCCCGCCGCAGCGTTCCCTTTATCTTGGCCATCACCACATCTAAATGAAAAGGTTTTGTTATATAATCGTCTCCGCCGTTTTCAATAGCCATCACCTGGTCCATCTCTCCAACCCTGGCTGATATAAAAATGATCGGTATATTCGAAAACATCCGTATTTGCCTGCACCAGTAATAACCATCAAAATATGGCAGGTTCACATCTAGCAGAACTAAGTGCGGGCTGCTTAGCATAAATTCCTTTTTTATATCCTTAAAATTCGAAGGCAGAACAGGTGTATACCCGTACTTTTCAAGATGTGAGGATAATATGGAGGAAATCTTGCTGTCATCCTCCACTATCATAATCTTATACATAACATCAGCTCCAAATCATCCATCCTCTTAAAATAATAATATTGAATAATTATACTCTATCATAAGACTGGGAAATAAAGACAGCTCTCTTTAAAGAGAGCATCCCTTAAGACAAAGAGTACGGCAAATAGGGACAGTCCCCATAAAGGGGGTGTCCCTGACTATTATTTTATGATAGTGGTATTCTGTTTTAAGTATGCCCAGAGCTGGGGAGCTTGCAGGCTTAGCTGCCAGAGTGTGGTGCCTCGCAAGCCATATAAGTCTATTTGGTTGATTTTTTGGATGTAGCTTCGGATGTCTTCAAACCAGACAACGTGTTCTGCAGCCTCTGCCAGGTAGCGGTAAAAGGGGGATTGGGCAGCGGTGTTGAATTGGATTGGAACTCCAAGTGTAATAGCCTGATTTTGGGCATTGAGTACAGAGAGTGCCCTGGTTGCATTAGTGCCAGCATCTTTGTCATATCCATATAAAGCCATGGCTATTAGCAGCTTTCGCGGGTTAATTTGAGTTATGCTATATCGGATTACCTGTGCCAGCCACCATACTGGCGATATAGGATCCGGAGGCCCCCCGGGATATCCATAATCAATCGTCATGACTGCCGTTAGATCAGCAATACTGCCAATGGTTCTATAATCGTACGCACCTATTATACGGTTAGTAGGAATATCTTCCGTTTTGGCATGTACGTTTACCTGCAGGATGAGGGTCCCTAATTCTACTTTAAGATCTCTTAGGAAGAGATTAAAATCATTTCGTCTTGCCGGTGGGATAAATTCTATGTCTATACTTACTCCTCCATACCCCCGCTGCCTGGCTAATGTTGACAGGCTTGCGATCAGATTACGGCGGTAAGCCGGGTTTCCAAGAACCGTTCCGGCAAGTTCAGCATCAAAGTTACCATTACGATAGTTCCTAACCATTAATAGAGGAATAATGCCAAGCTGCCTGCTCCTAGCGGTTATTCCTGTATCATTTAATTCCACATAAGCATATCCCTCTTCAGTAAATGCAAAGGCAGCTATTGCTAAATAAGTCAGCTGCTGGCTAATAGCAGGCAGCCCAGCAAGAAAAGCCTCGCGATTATATGGCACAATAAAGCCGAGAGTCTCTAGACTAAGTTTAATTGGGGAAGGAATGACCAATGTCTGCCCAATTACTAATCGAGCTGGAGTTACAGAAGGATTACGAGCTAAGATTGCCTGGACAGTGGTATTAAATCTTGAAGCAATTTGAGCCAGGTTATCACCTGCTTTTACCCGGTAAACTCGTATGGGCTCGTCATTTACGGGTATGTATAAGGCTAAGCCAGGGGTTAATTTCGCGGACTGGAGTCCATTGCTTTCTGTAATTGTGGAAATTGATACCCCATATTGCTGTGATATTGCCCATAGATTGTCACCTGTTCGTACTGTGTGAACAGCCATATAAACCACACCTTTTTATATTCTTATAACATCATATTTAATTAAATCATTAATATACTTTAGGGTTTCGATACTATGTACATTTCCATAAAAAAAACTCCGCCTTATAGCGGAGGAAATGGATAGGTTTGGGTCATATGGCGGTCAATGGCTTTCTTTTAAGCAAGGCAGCAGGGACTAACTCTTATGTAATACCTCTATAAAATGGGAAAGAATCCTTGCAGTCAGCCCCCAAATTACTTTATCTTCATATAAATAAAAGTATTCTTCCAGCTGCCGGGGCCGCCACTGGTAATTTTCACCGCCCACCAATAAATCGATTGGAAAATCATCTTCTGGCTCTGCCTTAAAGTTAACATTATATATTTTTGGAGGCGAATTCAAAAAAAAGGTAAGCGGAACTGTAAAGGTCTCCCCTACCTCTGCTGGATTAACTTTAATATCTTCTGGCCTTTCAATCCAGCCTACAAAAGGATAAACGATCATACCATATGGAGAAATTAGATAATCAATCGGATAAACGTTATCAATATTTTCTTTAGGAATACCTAATTCTTCAACAGTTTCCCTAATAGCAGCACCTTTTTCATCACTGTCATTAGAGTCAATTCTGCCGCCTGGAAAGCATATTTCTCCCGGCTGCCTTCTCATCTCTAGAGAGCGCACTTCAAAAAGCACGTGAATCTCACCTTCTTTTTTCATTAAAGGAAGCAGGACGGCATACTTTGAAAACCTCTCACTCCCCAGTATTGTAGGTGTATGCTCTTTAAGCTTATCGAAAATGTTCTCCAGTTCCATACAAATCACCTCATCACAAAGCAAGCTTTGTTATCTATGTTATTTACAATAATGGATTTTACTTCTGGTATCAATTCAATCTACTTATGTTTTAACCTTTATTGGATGAGAAAAAACCAATGAACCGAGCTTTAGCCAGATTTGGGTCTATAATTAACCAGCTGTCTCTGGAACCGGAAGTTTACATTCGTTTTAAAATCCAGATGGCCGAAAACGAACTAAGAAAGTAATTCCACAAAAACAGGATTTGGTGTAAGTCAATAACATATTCTCAGGTATCTGGAGTATCCCCATAAATTTGAATTTACCCATCCAAATTTGAATTCCCCCCTTAAATTCTATTTACCCCTCCAAAATCCTGATTTACCCCATTAATTTTGTTTTATCCCTCGTATAGGCAGTGTCACCCTTCTCCATTTTTTGTCATCTCGATTCCTGCATACTAGAGAGTAAGTAAGGCAAGCTAAACATGCAACTGTAAACTATAAGGAGTGAAAATCATGAAAAAAGTTTGGGTTATATTCTCTTTTCTTGTTGTTCTTGCGGGATTATCTGCCTGTGGAAACAATGGCAACGATAATGGTGTCAATAACCGTGGGAATAATGAAGCAACAAGAATTAGAAATGATGTTGGTAATGGCAACAAAAATCTTAGAAATGAAAACCGCATTGAGAAACAGGTTGAAGAACTTCGTTCAGTCGACCAGGCTCATGTAATTGTTACAGGTAATAAAGCTTATGTTGCTGTTAGAAATCAAGACGACAATAACGGAAACAACAACGGAAATGATGGTATGATGGGTAACAGAAACGGTGAAAATGGCAACAATATCGGCAACAGAAACGGTGGTACAACAGGAAATACAGATGTTGGCATCGGCAATGACATTGCTACTGACGATGATAATGGAATGGGTCAGTACGGAGGATTCGGTGATGGAAACAGACTTGGTGACGACGTTGGAATAAATAATGACGACAGAAACATGACTGACAACAATAACAATAATGGTAATAACGGAGACAAAAACTACAGTAAAGTTTCCACAAAGCGCGAACAGCAAATCGCTGACAAAGTACGTGAAACAGATAAAAGTATCCATAAAGTATATGTTTCTTTTGACAACGAAGTTTATGGCCGCTTTGGCGATTTCGATAATGATATGAGAAACGGAAACAATGACGGGTTATTTGATAACTTTAACAACTATGTACGCGGGATTTTTAACGGAAGATAAAAACGGGCCTGCCAGTTTTGACTGGCGGCTCTTTTTACATTTCATACCCTTTGTTTAGCCTTGCGTAAAAGGCTGCACAGCCTGACGCTTGTTAAGGAGGACCTGCAAGATGGATATTTATTAAGGAGAATACAACGGGTAGTGCCTTTATTGTATATTATTGAAATTCAAGTTCCCTATATCTTTTTTTCCTGCAATCCAAGCCTGGGCATTCGACAGTGTCACTGCCTTCCAGCTGCATAGCTGTGATTCAAGTAGAATCCTATATGAGCCAGCGCTTCCTGAGGATTATTCTTAATTGTGATATGACTGAGTTCTCCATTAATCTTGGCAGCTTTAACAGCGAGATCTGGTCTAATTCCTGTAAGCACTGGAGTTACCCCTATCAGCTTAAGCATTTTTACGATGTTTAGTAAATGATGACCCACTGTATCATTTATCTGGACAATGCCTGATAAGTCGATTATCAAATATTGCAGTGACAACTCGGTACTGCTCGCCAAAGTGTTTTTAATAATGATTTCTGCTCTTTCTTCATTTATGTCTCCGATGATTGGAAGGATGGCAACGCCTTCTGCAATTAATACAATCGGAACAGAAAGTTCATTAATTTGTTGGTTAGCTTTATCAAGTTCAAGTACATAAGTTAAAACAGAAGCCATGTTTTCAAATAACTCTATATGATCATTTGTGAATTCAAATGGTCTTTGATCAAGGCCGCAAATCGTCCCGTAATTTTCCCCATTTTCATAATAAATTGGAATAGCAATAAAGCTGCCGCCTCCTAAATTCTGAGTGACAGTAAGACTTTTAGCCAGTGGACTCTTGTTCAAATCCTCTATAATCAGAATTGTACTGCCCTTATCCACACTCAATTTGCAAAGTGTCTCTTCAAAAGGCCATTGTACCCCTCTTTCCAATAACGGTATATCCCTATTTATAACATTTGAAATCTGGTTTGTAAGCTTATCATTCTTTGCAACAAACAATGTATTTATATGAATTAATTTACTCATAAATTGAAGAATATTTTCAGCTGCTTCATCAAAGTTACGGAAAGACTTAATGCGGGGCTGTGATGTTACTGATCCTGCTGTCATTCATAATCAAACCTTTCCGTTTACGAAATATTTACAACTTATTTTCTATACCCTATCCACAGCACTATAAACATATATTTCATATTTCTTGAAGATAAATGCAATACCTTTTCACTTCAGTTACAAAGATGTTTCATCTCTTAGTATACGTTTATTTTATTAACTGCAGGGTATTTTCTAATATGCGTTAAAATCACACACTAGGAGGACAACATTATGGATCGTAAAAAAATGATGATGAGTTCCCTCGCCTTAGGAGCTGCATATTTATTGAGAAATAAAAATTCAAGACAGCAAGTAATGACCCAGCTCCAATCCATGGGACTTCCAAAAAAGAAATAAAAAATGATCCCCCTCGAAATAGGGGGATCATTTTTTTGATTCATTAAAAGATTTCACGTTGTTAAGCCAGGTTAGAATGATTCGGAAGAAAGAATCATTAAAGTCATTTTACTAACCCTAGAAAACAAAGCCAGCAAATTTGCTGGCTACTCTTTGGATGATGACTGGCGGTTAATAATATATTCAAGACCGGCATGAGCTGAATTAAACGTAGGAATTGAATTTTCGAGCTGGATAATTGATTGTGCAAGCTCTGGTGTAATTCCGACAATGATGCATTCAGTGCCAATCAGCTTTAAACAATCAATTAATTTTTGTATTTGACCTCTAATGTGTAAATCAAAATTATACAATCCACTAAGATCAATTAAGACAAACTGAATTCCATTAGCAGCACATTCTTTCAAGACGGAAGAAATAAGCCTGTCTGCCCGGTCGGTATCAAATTCTCCAATTAGCGGCAGTGCAATGGTTTTCTTCCAGACTCTTAATATCGGTATAGATAATGCTTGAATCAAGCGTTCCTTTTTTTGCTCTTCCTCTGCCTTAGTGGTTACATCCATTAACATTACAACATAACCTTCAATGGAGAAATCTTTATTTTTTATAACGGATATAACGATGTCAGCAACAAATTTATCCTTAATGGTAATACGTGTACGATGTCCATCTTTAAGTGTGTCCATAATTCTATTCTGATGCTCGGGTTTTCTGTGGAAATGGTTCATGTTTAGACCGATTAAGTCGTTTGCATCAGTTAAACCGTATAAAGGGGCAATTATTGATAATAATTCTACGGCTTTAGAATTCATCCAGCACACATTATAATTTTTATCAGCAATTATTACAGTTTCCCCAATACTGTCAATAGCGTTACTCAAACTTATTGTATCAGGAAGTTGACCAATTGCAGCCATAAGATTTCACCTATCTCTGAATAAAGTATGTTCATTATAGCATACATGATTTGAACTTTTGAAATACAAGCCTCTTCTCCAGAAAGGTCGTATATTTATTCTTTCCATTAATCCATATTTATGTAATTTAGTTTTTTATTCAATAACATCCTGTTGTTCAGTAATTTAAATAAAACAATCATAAGTAGGTATTAGTCCCTAACCATTTTCCCTATTGCTGAATACATTATTTTAGGAAGTGGAAAGGGGGTTAAATCATGACATTCTGGTTAAATAACGGGCGCAGACGTAATAATGAAGAAAACAATTTTAATGGATTTGGTTATGATGGTAATGGGGGTTCTAACAGCCGTTCTAACTCCGATTCAGATGTGGATTTTGAAGTGGATAACGATTTAGACAATAAATCTGACGTTGATACAGATGTAGATAATGATGTGGATACAAGAAATGATAATGATAATGACAACGATAACGATAATGAACTAAAAAACCACAACCGCAGCAATTCAGATGCAAATTCCCGTGTTTCTAACAGTGGCAACGCTAGAGTCGACTTCTGTATTGATATTAATGTAGATTCTGATTCTAGATCTAGAGTACGCTCCCGGGCGGATGCAGATTCTGATTCTGAGCAAGATCAGGAACAGAATCAAAACCAAGATGATTAAACATGTAATATCCTTGCGAGATAGGGACTGCCTTATCTCGCTTTATTTTATGGATGATGTAAACACATATATTTAACTGTTTCAGAAGCGTGGATTTTGCTCTGCCAGCTTGCATTTCTTGGTGAAGGTGGAAATGAGCAAAGAGCTTTTGGGCACGATTCAACTTATAACTTATTTACATAGTTATGTAAACAAACAGCCTTAAAAACGCTCGTTTTTCATCATTTTAGGGAATGTAAAGACAAAAGTGGTTCCAGCTCCGACCACACTATCGACTTGAATCGTACCATTCATTGCTTTTACTATGCCAAATACGACCATCATGCCAAGACCGGTACCTTTAGCCCCCTTAGTGGAATAATAAGGCTCCCCTAACTTTTGCAGCTGTTCCTTTGACATACCTACTCCGGTATCTGACACTTGAATGGTGATATCATATTCACTGAATTGAGTGCTGATAGAAAGCTGGCCTCCATTCGGCATAGACTCTATCGCATTTTTTATTACATTCAAGAAACATTGCTGAAATTTTTGCCGATCGCCTCTAATGGTGCCTACTAATGCAAAGTTTGTAGTAATTTGTACAGAATATTGGTTAGCCGTAGGCCTAAGAATATTTATTACCTGAGTCAGTTCTTTTTTTACATTAAGTTCTTCAAGGTATTCTAAAGCCGGCTTGGAGAATGTGAGGTAATCCTGTATGACCCGTTCAGCAGATTGAAGTTCTTCTCCTACGATATTCAGGTATTCTGCACGTTTGTTCATAGGAAGAGAAGGTTCCTTCAAAAGCTGGACGAAACCAATAGCTGCTGTAAGGGGATTTCTAATTTCATGTGAGATCGCTGCGCCCATCTGCTCTACCGCCTCAAGCTTTTCAGTTTTCACCAGCTGCTGATACATAAGGATATTCCGTCTGATAAATTCAATAAAAAACGCACATATTCCAATACCAAGCGGAGGTATAACCAAATACCCAAACCACGCATCTAACCGATTAGCAGGAGGACTCATGACTTCCATGCAAATGACAGTAAGCGCACTAATCACTATTGCTAGAGATACGGAAGATGAAATCCGCTTCCTGGGGCTTATTTTCTTGAACCATGGGTGCAGGCGCCACATGATAACTCCAAGCGTTCCATATAGCGCTATGTTGACAAAAAAACCGGTGTCAATCCCGTAGAATCCTCTCATCAGGATGCAGACACCAGAAATTAATGGCCCTATCCCAAGGTAGAGTCCAGCAATCACAATGGGAATCTCTCTCAAATCAAAAAGCAAGGCCTCTCCAGATGAGAATGATACAGCAAAACATATCCACAAAGAAAAAACAAAGAAAAATATCGAAGTATATCTAGAAAAGGTTAAGTTGCTTCTTTTTTCAAACCAAACAAGCGAAAAAAAAGCAATCACCATTAGCAACGAAAGATTAAACAATAAATGTTTTGTTATATCCACTTCATCCACCGTCCAAAAGGGATAATTATATAGGCTGCAGCACTCTCCGGCTGTTCGATGTTTATTTACCATTATGTATATATTATTATAAGACAAAAGATTACAAATTTCTTATTCTTCTATTCTACTATAAGTATTTAACTTTTTTCAAAACATTATGACAATTATTTAATTTTTATTAAAAATTTTCCTTTTTCTCTGCTTACAATATTACATTTTATTTTTGCTATTATAGAGAATCGGCGTGCTTAAAATCGATAAAACCCTTCTACTGAATCCGGATATTATCAAGAAGCCATCTGCTGAATATAATTGTGAACGTTAATCATTCAAATAAAATAAGCTGTAGTAATACAGCTCATCTTAGTAAGGGTTACTATACTTTTGAAAATCCTTCTTCTTCCAAATAAGATCTTGCTTCATTATAAGAGGGAAATGTACCATCTAGATTCATGCCAGCATAAACATTCCACATATCATCTTCATTCACTAAGATGAGAGATTGATTTTCTTTGTTCATCCAGCGTTCCTCTTGTGAATCGGAATCCCCATATGTCTCGTTTTCCGGTTCCTCAGATAGAGACTCGATGGATTTTTCTAAAATCGCTCTCAGCTCATCTTCGGAAAAATCTCTAATGTTCACCATTCCTTTTTGATCGGTCTCGTATCCATTAAGGTATTCGCCATACACATACCCGTTGCCGTTTGGATGTAAATGATACACCACGTTTTTCTTGTCACTAAGACTCTCTTCATAATGGAAATTGACGCGTTTAAGTGATACATCCTTACGAACTAATTCAGGAAAGGATTCAATGATTGCAAGTTTTTGTTCAAATGTTAACATGCTGCCTCCAGGTAAACTATTTTTGTATAACTTCTATTATAGCATGAACATTGTTATTTTAAGCTATGTAAAACTGGGGAATAAATCTTCAGTCACTTAACAGCCTGTCCCTAAGCAAGAAATTTTCAAATTGCTGATTTACCTATAAACAATGTTCATACTTCTTGACAAAGAAACCTTCCGGCTTAGACCATTCTGCATAGTATATATCTTTAATCTGATGAATACCCTCACGATTCAGGCTTTCCGTAAGCCACTCCATGTTTTTTCCAACTTCCTTTAAATTTCCCTCATGCACCTTTCCATCGTTCACTAATAGCACCGAGGGTTCTTCAATTACAGGCATATCAGGGAATTTCAGAACACTAATTTCTCCGCTGTTTTCTAAAAACACATAATTAACTTCTTTTAGTGAAAAAACCCCTTTTTGCCTCAGCATACCCCTTAGCTCCTCAAGCTCCAGGTTGGCTCTTTCAAGCTCGCTGATACTGACTTTCCCGCCTTTAATAAGAACCTGGCTCGTGCCTTTTAAGGGGGCTCTAAGCACATCAAACTTCTGTGTGAGCTTTTCAACCGTGTAAATTAATATACCCCACACAGCTATTGAAAATAGCATTTGGGGAATTGTATGATCCATATGATAAATCGTTTCTTCGACTGTTCCCCCAAGGATTAAAGCATAGACAAAATCAAAAGGTGTTACTTGTGACATACGTTTTTTTCCCAATAATCTTGTTACTAATACTAGAGCTGCCAGTCCTATAAACAGCTTTAAAACAATCGTTGGATAAATCATCAAAGAAAAGACCTCCTGCATGATTAAGCATTCCTTTTTATTCCCTATTTAATGAATTTAAAAACGCATGCTCATATAACAATCTTTTAATTAACCACGATCTTACTCTATGCTTTGATAAAGTCAGTCCTCGCCTCAATATTATGAATACGGATATCTGCTACTTCTTCCCCGACTAGGATTGGATCACTTACATGATCTGTTGCTACATTTTTTATATATACGGAGTCTGCCCGCTGTTCACCGCCAAACACTTTAATGTACTTTCCTGCCTTTTTAAATTCTCTCATTTCAATAGAATGTAAAATTACGTTTCTGGCTCTATATTGTACAGTAATGACCGGCTCACCGAAGTAGTCATAATCTGGATCTCCAATTAAAGTGAAACGGTTCACTGCCACATTCTTATAGCCTGATATGACCATTCCACGCGGTTTAGACCCTGCATATAATTCCGAATATACCGGAGCTATGGACACTAGATTTGTAGCTTTTATATTATAGGCTGTAAGAGATTCAGGATCTTCCGCCTTATGATGTCCAATATGTCTAAAATTAAAAGAACGATTATCATTTATGGATAAATGTCCGATAATACAGACATTGGTTGCAGCAGAAGCATTGTGATGTGCTTTTATTTCTACTCCTCCAAAGCAGCGGGCTGTTGAATTATCGATCAGCCAGACATTTCTTGACCCATCATCTACTTCAATTCCATTTGAATTGGAAAAGCCCTTTTTATGTGCTTTGCCGCTTGGGTCACACATATGGCAATTACTAATCAGAATATCATCACTATGATGAGTAGTTATCCCGTCATCTCCAAAGCCAAAGCCTGTCAGCTGGTCCAGCCAAATATATCTGCTGCCGCCGCGGGAGCGGGTTCCATCTCCTAAGTAGGTGTATATAGTGGAAGAAATGTCAAAGCAATGAAGACCCGGGTTCATTCCCTCTGTGTTTCTGACCCAGCCATATGTAACATTAGCAAAAAGCAGGCAGCTGGAACGATTGTTGCCCGCACTCGTCCGAATTCCCGGCGGCAGGCGCTCTGCATTCCAATCCAGACTTACATTCTCTACGGCAATATTCCGGTTTCCTTTGAAATGGTTTTTATTGGTAACTACCCATTCGCTTCTGGCTGCCTCAGGATGAAGCTTCAGAACACTTTTTCCTTTCCCCAGGCCAGTTATGATAGTCCAGGAAGGCAGCTTAATTCCCCTTGTGACAAAAGTGCCTTCTGGAATAATGACCTTTACGTTCCCTTTTCCTATGGCCTTTTTAAATGCCTCTGTACAATCTGTTATTCCATCGCCTTTAGCTCCGTAATCAGTTACATATACTTCGTGTGTAATCTTACTATGCAGCTTTTGATATTCCAGGTCGAGTATGGTTTTCCATTTTGGGAAAACTCGTCCGCCGCTGTCCACTTGTGTAGAATCCCAATCTGTTTCCCGTATATGTGCAGCTTTGATCAAAAATAGTGACAGCAGTTTTTTTAGACCTTTCATAGGGGTATGTCTGGCAGGAGCGGGTTTATTTTTAAACCGATTGAAGAGCTCCTCTGTTTCTTCAACGGCCTGCTGCAGGTCTTGTACTCCGGTATAGTCTATAATAATATCCCTATTTCGGCCGGGATCATGCGTTTTATCCAAATACAAAGTCTGCCACCTCGATTCTTTTCTATATGGATTATTCCCGGTCTGATAGGTAATAACCAGCTTAAGCGGAAAATACACACTACCTGGATGAAAAAAAAGCGAAAATAATAAAACAATGATGAATAACATACAAAAAGACCAATAAAAAATCGGTCTTTCCTCAGCTTATTATGATAACCGGCTGCATAATGAATTATCCAATTTGATTTTCAAATAAAGAATTTCTATCACTAAGCTTTGTTATCCTTTTGTACATAATGATATTGATTACCACTATCACAATAGATATGGCCAGCAAAAATTCAGGCCCGATAAAAAACACTCCTGACAATTGTCCGACTAACATCCCAATAACAGGAAGCACGATGACCCCGCCTATATTCTGGGCCTCCTGAAAGGTTTTAACCTTTGAAGATATGATCACATTGATTAAGATTGTCATCATAGTAACCAGAGGAGATAAGCAAAGTATAAGAATGATCCAATTCGCTGAAGGAAAAATCCATTCATTAAATAAAAGATATCCTGCTGAATTTATAATGATTCCGCTTATTAAAAAACTGACCGCCGAAACAGCGAAAGAAGGTACAAATGAAGCTGTGATTTTACCAATAAAAAGCTCCTTCATGGAAATCGGAGAAAACAATAAGCTTTCCAACGTTCTGCGTTCCTTTTCTCCTACAAAACTATTAGCCCCTAATACAGATGCAGTAATGATCGGGACGAGCAGAAATAAAGCAGGAAGAAAGTAATTAATAGCTGTATAGAAAAATTGTTGATTGATTGTTTCTAAACCGGCTGTTTGCTCCACTTTTCCAAGCACAGAATGAATCAGCTTCAGCGATTCAGCATCCAGCATATTTTCTATATCAGCAAACAGGGCAGCTGCAGATAAGATACTAGGAATAGCAACACAGAAGATGACAGGAATGACTATTAAAGTGATAAATAAGCTTTTGCTCCTTTTAATGTCAATTATGTCCTTCTTAACCAGTGTCAAAATAACAGATTTATCCATTCCCACCCTCCCGGATATTGAAATAGATCGATTCCAGACTATTATTCTCGTGGACTACTGAATATACTGGATGACTTTTTAGAATTTCTTTTAATAAAACGGATATATCCTCTTTGCTCCGAAGTTTGATAGTTATGTATGAATCACTTTTTCTTAAACATTCAAAACCTAGAATGTTATGTAATGGTTCGATAGGGAAAGGAGTTTCAAGAGTAATTTCTAACTCTTTAATGTATTTTTCCTCCAATTCTTTAAGACGGCCTTGTTCTACTATGGTCCCACGATCCATAAACGCGAATGAAGTGCAAACCGTTTCTAATTGATGCAAAACGTGGGAACAAATCAAAATGGTGGTTCCGGTTTCTTTGTTGTATTTCTTTAAATAAGATAAAACAATTCGTATTCCTTCTGGGTCTAATCCATTCGTAGGCTCATCCAGAAATAAAATCTTCGGATTATGCAATAAAGCCTTTGCGAGTCCCAGCCGCTTTTTCATTCCTGTACTATAGGCCCCCACAAGTTTGGCTTGATGCTCCTCTAGATCAAATAAACGTAATAGCCTGCTGATCTGGTCTTTTGCTGCCCCTACTTTGTAAATACCTGCAAAGAACTCAAGATTTTCCTTTCCGCTCATTTGATGATAAAGTCCTGCACTTTCTGTAACAATTCCGGATATTTTCCTTACCTCGTCACCTTGAGCAGCCGGGTTAAATCCAGACACAGTAATAGTACCTGAATCAGAATGAATGACACCATTCAGCAGCCTGATAAAGGTTGTTTTCCCAGCACCATTCGGCCCTAGCAGCCCGATTATTTCTCCCTCATCGGCTTTGAAGTTAACATCTTTTAAAATCAGTTCATTACCATATCGTTTAGATAATTTTGACACATATATTAATGACATTTAGGTGCACCCTTTCCTGCTATTCTTCTCTTTCACCCCTTAAAAAACGCGCACAATATAATAGTCTTTTTTTACTATTATCTTCCAAAATGTAATATAAATGGTGAGACTCGTCAATTCTTGATTTTTGCCCCAATCACTTTTCCCTTTTCTCATAAAAAAAGACCGGCATAAAATGCCGGCCCGCTAAATACCATTATAGTTATACTTCTTTGTTAAATATATCTGTCAGAACAGGAACGATTTGTTTTTTGCGTGATACAACACCTTTTAATAGGGCGGTTCCATCTGTAAGACTGACATTATACGCTTTTTCTACTGCATTTGTTTTTTCACCTATTGCTAATGCAACAGAATCATTTGTTAAAATGTCTGTTACAACAAATAGGAATAAATCCAGCTTCTTTTCGTTAATTACAGAGGTGATCGCAGCTTCCAACTCAGCTTTACGCAACAATACTTCATCAGTGTCAACCGCGTTTACCTGGGCAATTTCTACCTTGCTGCTGCCCATTTCAAATTCCTTGGCATCTAGTGAAATGAGTTCCTGGATCGTTTTTCCGCTTAAATCTGCACCTGCTTTCAGCATATCTAAACCATAGCTGTCCGCATCTACTCCTGCTATTTCGGCTAATTCACGCGCAGCTGCAACATCTTCTTCTGTACAAGTTGGCGACTTAAATAGCAATGAGTCTGAAATGATAGCAGACAGCATAAGACCGGCTATTTCTTTTCTGATTTCCTTACCATGTTCTTTGTATAATTTATTTAAAATGGTAGCCGTGCAGCCTACCGGTTCTGCGCGATAATATAATGGATCACTTGTTTCAAAGTTTGCAATGCGGTGATGGTCAATTACTTCCAATACACGTACATCATTAATATCAGTTACACTTTGCTGGCGTTCATTATGATCAACTAAAATAACCGACTTTACTTCGTTTGCAGCCGTTTCGATCAGGCGTGGAACTTCGACGTTAAAATGGTCAAGGGCAAATTGAGTTTCCCCATTGATTTGTCCAAGGCGGACCGGTTCTGCATCCATACCAAGCTGTTTCTTTAGATCCGAGTAAGCAATGGCCGAACAAATAGTATCCGTATCAGGATTTTTATGACCGAAGATTAATACTTTTTCCATATTTTCATTACTCCTTGTATGTATAAAATGATTGACCTCTAAAGCTGGTACTTTTAATACACTACCTGTATAAAGTAATTCAATTGATCAGCCAGAGAGCCTAGGATTAAAGCTATTCCTAAATGCCTTATATAAAACTTGCTTGAATGACTTTACCCAATGTTTTTATTATATCTATTTCTATTCCTATCACAAAGCATTTTCCATTTTTTTTATGTATCCTAAATTTTTGAAAACCATTTTGTAACTTTTTTAACAAAACTGTAAAGTTTCACCCCCCTCCTCTCATAGGATAAACGGAAATAAAAAGTTAGGGGGGAAATTTTTGTTTAAAAAATGTTTTATCCTTTTTGTGCTCTTTTTTCTTGCAGTCTTTAGCTTTGGTGAAACCGCCAGTCTTGCTGCGGAAAGCAAGTTAATTATTATCAACAAAACTAATAACCAGCTTGCCTATTATAAAAGTGGAGTTTTAACAAAAGTGTTTCGTGTAGCGACGGGAAGACAGCCGTCGTACACACCTGAGGGCAAGTTTAAAATTGTGAACAAAATAGTAAACAGGCCTTATTATTCAGGACATATACCAGGCGGAGATCCCAGGAATCCTCTCGGAAACCGCTGGCTGGGGCTGAATGCGCGGCAGACTTGGGGAACTACCTATGCTATTCACGGAAACAATAATCCTAATTCCATAGGCACCTATGCGAGTGCCGGGTGCATCAGGATGTACGATCATGAAGTTGAGTGGCTGTTTGGCCAGGTCCCTGTTAACACTCCGGTTGTAATCACCTCATCTTCAAAGCCATTTAACAGCATTGCTGCTTCTTATGGATTTAAGGTGAATGGCACCGCAAAGCCCGCTCCTCCTATACCTGTCTCAAAAGTACTAAAAAAAGGAAGCAGCGGAGCTGAAGTTACAGCTCTGCAGAAAAAGTTAACAGCTTTAGGCTACAATACAAAAGGAATAGATGGAATCTTCGGTTCCAACACAGAAAAAGCTGTTATCGCTTTTCAGAAAAAAAAGGGCATTAAAGCAGATGGAATTGTCGGAACAGCTACTAAAAAAGCTCTAGGCTTGAAATAAGATAAAAACGGCATCTCAAACCGGATGCCGTTTTTTTATCAGCCAATAATAATTTTTTCCTTTGGATACTGATAATGGCCTGTCTTTTCCTGCCGCCCGATAATGAATAAGAAGGAAATGATACCGACTCTTCCTATAAACATCAAGATCATGACCACTATTTTTCCGGTAAAGCTCAGCTTTGCAGTAATTCCCAATGACAGCCCTACAGACCCGAAAGCGGAACATACCTCGAAGATAATTTCCGATATGGTTAGTGACTCTGTTATTGTCATTATAAAAATGGACAAAAAGCACATAGTCAACCCCATTGTCATTACCGCAACTGCTTTATAAATATCTTCTTCACATATTTCTCTCTTAAAGACCTTAATCGCCCTGTTACCTGTTGCAAAATTAATAACAAACAGAAACATAATGGCAAAGGTAGTGGTTCTAATCCCGCCGCCGACTGAACTTGGAGAGGCGCCTATAAACATTAAGAAGCTCAGCAGTAGTGTGGTTGGTTCCGAGAATTGGTTTACATCCATTGTAGTGAGCCCGCCGCTCCTTGTATTAGAAGAAATAAATAAAGAATAAAAGAAGGTTTCTGTCCAGGTTTTATCCGTAAAAAAACCATTTCTTTCAAGAAGGAAAATTAAAACAGTTCCCACCACAATCAGAGCACCAAAAGTAAATGACGTAATTTTTGTAAAAAGTGAGAAACGATATTTATACGGATAATGATTTCTCGAAAAGTATTCCTTGACCTCAATTAATACAGGGAATCCAATGGCACCCAGTGTAATTAAAATAATCGTAATGATTTGGATAAAGTAGTCTTTTGCATAGGGGATCATGGAACTTCCCGAAATATCAAAACCAGCATTAGTAGTAGCACTTACCGATAAAAATAAGCCGTGCAAAAAGGCCTCTTTCCAATCAGGAAAATAGTTCAAAAAGTAAAGACCAAGAATAATTGCTCCTGCAATTTCAATAAATAAAATGATCTGAACGATTTGTATCAGCAATTTAACCAGCCCTGAAAGCTTTGTTTGATTTTGGTCAGTCATAATAAGCTGCCGCTCTTTTAGTCCTATCTTCCTTCCTAGAATCAACCAGAAAAAAGTTCCCAAAGACATGATGCCTATGCCCCCAAACTGCAGAACAAACATCAATAAAAAAAGGCCTGTGGTACTAAATGTCTGACCGACATCAACAACAGAAAGACCTGTAACACTAACTGCGCTGACGGCCATAAATAGTATATCAATAAATTCCCATTCGACTCCGGGTTTCAACGACACCGGAAGGTTCAATAAAATAGTAGAAATAGTAACAGAAACCACATAATAAACAATAATTAATTGAGCGGGACTTAATTTGTTAAGCAATCTTGTCTTCATATTGCTGTCCTTTCAAAACGAGCTTTAGATAATAAACCATATACCCGGAATTTTAACATATATACAGAGTCAATGCTCGGTTAAGGACGCATGTTCATTCATGTAATATTTCGGGTATTTTCTGATTTATAGTAAAAAGCCACTGTTGTCAAAGTAACCTTTTATCTGTCATAAGCCAGATTACAGGCAGGTGTCAATTTATCACCATTTAAGGAAAATGCCGATAGAGATTGCTAGGGAGATTCGATCTTTCAAGATAAAGAGCTAAAAGGCTTCTGCTCTGGATGGCGTTTCATAACTTTAAACCTTCTAATTAATCCATCTCTTCTAATCTTTCGATTATTCTTCTTTTTCTATACAGCATCGATCCTGTTTCTGAAAGATCCCGGATCATGGAACGGTTGGAGATCGCTCCAAATATGAGTCCTGCTACAGGCACCATTTGAAATAGTTTTTTCCAGCCAAAAGAATCTCGGTATGTATAAACGACTTCCCGCCAGCCTTGAAGCTGTGACATCATTTCCCCTGAGGAATCCGATTGGCGGTTATATTCAGAAAGTCCGTTTAATATGGCTCGTTTGCCGACAATATCTGCTGAAGAAAACTGCAGGCATTTAACAATAAAAATTCTCTCGCTTTTTTCATCAGGGTCATAGCCGTATATAATAGCAATTTCTTGTAAAGTTTTTAATGATATCGCCAGGATGGCCGGAATATCGAGAGCAAGTGTAAACATTCCTCCAATTCCTGTGGTTGCCCCCTGAAAGGCCGCTAATTTTTTTCGCTGGCCGATCAGCTCAGCAGTCACTTCGTCCAGCGGCTTGATTGGTATACTGCGAATATCGGAAAGCTTCTCCACATTTTGTCCAGTATGATCCTGAATTCTGCTGAATAACCTTTCCTTGCTGATTAAATACCTGCCGCCGGATTGAATGTACCCTCCGATTTCGTCAAGAAGATTCCCCATTTTTTTATGGATAAAAGAGGGAGTAATTTTGTCCAGAATTTTAAATGGAAGGCGTCCGATCCGGTCCCAAAACCACACGCCGCTCTGATCATCTTCCCATTTTTTAATCATTTCAAGCTCTCGCAGTAATTGTTCTTTAGATTCCACTTTTTTCACCTTCATTCCTGCTAGTGTTTGTGCTTATTCTACACTTTTTCTGCTGCTATTTACACCTTTCTCCAATCCACCAGCTGCTTTGTCTTGATAAGAGCCAGTGCTGTGGTTTTTTTAACTCAACGAAGCAAACTAAAACCTTCTATCTATTGACAGAAGGTTTGGTTTCATATTATTAGGCTGTTTTCGTAAATTTTGTTGCTATCATCCAAACAAATTGAATTGTTGATTGCAGCGAAAGGATGCTCGCTTTCCGCGGGGCGGGCGGTAAGCCTCCTCGTCGCTTAAGCGACTGTGGGGTCTCACCTGATAGAAAAGCGGAGGACGGTGCTTTTCACGAACTAACTTAATTGAAGTAGGATCACACTAGAAAAGCAGACACCTGACAGGCATAAGACAAGCGGCAGCGAAAGGCGCTTTTTGCCTTTTGATGGCGGATTGGCTTATGACCGAAGGTGTCAGTCCGGAGCTGGACAATACCAGCTTCTCCCGCAGGAGTCTCGCACCTGCAGCGAAGATCAACTCTTTATCAACCATTTTGGTATCACAATACCAGTTAAAAGCAACAATCTTATAGAAATAGCATATTATTAAAAGGGAAATAAAGATATTTTGTTACCACTTTCAAAGCAGCAATCATATCGAGCTATAAGGGAGATTTATTTGAAAGCACGGCGTAATACTAAAGTAATTTAAATGGGTTTCTCCATTCCATTAGAGCACCGTAATGACAAGATTCCACATCATCTAAATAATTTGCTGCTACTCTCACAGGTGTCCTGCCGCAGCGAAGAAGGAAGGTGATAACAGGGTCCTTCAGCTTACCTTTTATTACAGCCTCTAGATAGGCTTGAGGTGACATTTCTTCTGCTTTTTTATGATATCCTGGCATTCTTCCGCCTCCCAGGAGCCTAGTGAGACCATGCTGAATAACTACATCATACATCGACAGCATCAGCCATTTTCCAATGCCTAATTTTCTATATGGAGGCCGGACACTGATATCTACCACATATAGGGTATTTCCTTTAGGATTATGGGTCCTGATATACCCGTTATCTGTTATTTCTGCCCATGTATGATCTCTATCATCATTTTCAAGGTCTATAAGCAATCCTGTCATAGAACCTGCTAATGTACCTTCGATCTCTATACATAGGGCACCGTCCAGAAAATGAGTAATATGATTGGAAAGCTGCTCCGTATTCCATAATAAATCTGGAGGAAATGGAAGCGGAAAACATTCCCGCTGAATCTCTATTAAGCTGGAAAAATCACTTTCTGTGTAATTTCGGATTATTGCCTTCATAGGCTTATCACCATCGAACACGAAGAATTCCTTGTGATACATAGCTGCCCCCTTAGACAAGCACTTTGGCTTTTGCTTCCCAATCTCCATAAAGATCCGTTCTCCGGTCCCGCCAGGTTGTAACAGACCCGCTTTCTCTCACTTTGTACAGAAGCTCCAGGTTAAGATCAGCTGTGATAATCATGTCTTGATTAATTTCACCTTCAGCTGCTAAACCGCTGGGAGGAAAAGATATATCATTCGGTGTGATGACAGCCGCCTGGCCAAAATTAGCCCGCATAAAATCAACTTTTGGAAGTAAGCCGACCGTACCGGTAGTGACTACATATACTTGATTTTCTATTGCACGCGCATGGCTTGTATACCTGACACGATGAAAACCGTGGCGGTCGTCGGTGCAGGATGGACAGAATATTACATCGGCACCTTTGGCTTTTGCCATTCTCACGATTTCAGGAAATTCGATATCATAACAGGTAAGCATGGCAATCGTGCCCTTTTCTGTTTCAAAGACTTCGAGACTCTCGCCAGCAGACATGTTCCATTCATTTATTTCGGTCGGGGTAATATGAAGTTTTGCCTGCTCTGCTACTCTGCCATCAGGATAGAATAAATGAGCGACATTATAGAGACGCCCCTCCCTGCGTATTACATGGGTCCCTCCAATAATATGCATGTTTGTCTGCATCGCAAGCCTGATAAATAACGCACGATATTGATCAGTAAAGTCTGGGAGGTGGTCAATTGTTAAGGCTTCCCCATATTCATTGTCAATTGACATGAGCTGAGTTGTAAAAAATTCGGGGAAAAGTACAAATTCGGCATCAGATTCCGCTGCCGTTTTTACATAATGTTCAACCTGGTTTTCGAATTCTTCGAAGGAATTTATAGTATGAAGTTGATATTGTACTGCGGAAACCCTTAACTGCATAGAAACACCCCACTTTATTTCTTGTCCGTAAGCAATAACGATATTATTAGATAATTTCAGATGATTGACAAGTACACACTTTTTAGTTACATAGTAACAAAAAGTATACTATAGAAAAAGCTTCAGCCGAAGGCGTAAATTTTTACTATGTAAGGGTCAAAATGCCAGGTGAATATATTAGTAGTTTTACTTATTTTACCGCATCGAAAATCATTTTTTAAGCGTCATATCCTCAAAATGAATGTATCAAATGTCATATTGCTAGCTTCAAAAAGGAGCCGTATGTGTCAATCGACGGGCCATTTTATTATAAAAGACAAACAAAAGCCAGGGAACTTGTCCCTGGCTGAGTTGTGCACGGTGAAATTAATGGTGATGAGAATGACTGCCTTTAGATGGGTTTGTAATAACAAATTCTTCTTTAGGAACATAAAAGAATTGAATCCAGACTCCATCTAAGAAATCATCTCTTTTATCAAGAAGAACATCGATTTCTTTGTCTGTTTTTACAATCACATCATTTTCTGTTGGTGTATCAAATGTTAAGGCATAGTGGGCATGGTCGCCATGTTTTTCAGTTACAATGACCCGGATCATTTTTCCGGCAGCTGCCTCTTCTTCATTAAGCATCTTTTTAATCACTTTAGCAGCATTTCTATTGATTTTACACTTCATCTATTGGTCACCTCTATTTGTTGTTAGTCTTATTATCCACCTCTTTTAGCAAAAATAAAAATAATTACTCCTAATCCTTGCAAGTAAAAAGCCATCCTTTTTAACAGGAATGGCTTTATAAGATATAGTCAATATACCATTTCAATATCGTGATAATATTTAAACTCCAGTAAATTATTAGCCGGATCGACCAGGAAAAATGTGATATGTTCTTCTTTCTTTCCCTTAAACCTGACCATCAGCTCCTGGAAAAAGGGCAGCTTCTGCTCCTCTGCAAAATGAAGGGCTTGATCGAATTCTTTTTTATCGGTAAATGTAATTCCATAATGTCGGGGATACATTTTAGGCCTCACATCTACACTTTCTGGATTTAAGTGGCATACCACCTGGTCACCAAAAAAGTTAAATGTTACTCGGTCGTCATATCTTCTTGCCAGCGTACAGCCCAATTTTTCATAAAAATCAACGGTTTCATCCAGGTCCTTGCAGGGAATCGCCAGATGAAAAACTTTATTAGTATCTCTCATTCTATTTCCCCCTCTTGAAAGGTATAAAAAGTGTCAGATCGTAGTCCCAAGCGGAGAGTTTCTAAGGAAATAGGATCGGTGAATGGGATGTTAGCCAGATTTACATTAGGGCCTGCAAGTTTAATAAATGATGTTTGCAGTTTTTTATTGGGAGCCTCAAAAATTATCTTCTCTATATTAATCCTTGACTGTAAGATCCTGTCTACAATATCAAGGCGCATTTCCCCTTTATCATCGCATAATCCACTAGTACCGCTCTCCCGGGCCTCTGTGATTACCTTATAAGCTCCGGCTTCCAGGTCTTCCTGAATATATTCCACCCATTCGTCGGAATCTTGAAATCCTGAAATGACGGAATCTTTGTGGCCAACTTCACTGAACACAATAAAATTATTTGAGAATTCTTTAATAAATCTCGATTTTTCTCTATTGGAAATATTTAAAGTACCATTTGATATCTCTATAAAAGCTGACCCATAGCGGGTGCATAAATGGTGAAACTCATCTACCTTTTTCTGGCTTAAAAATTTTTCAAACAAAGTTCCTCCGAAGAAAGAATCCACCTTATGTTCTTGAAGGAAACTAATTTTTTGTTCAAGCCGCGACGTGATGATTGAGGTACCCCAGCCGAACTTGACGAAATCTATATACTTGCCCGCACTAGCAATGGTATCCTTAAATAAATTTTCCGGCACGCCGTTATCGATTAATATTGTGATTCCATGCTTCCTTGGTTTGCATGTCCTTTCAGGCAAATGAAGTCCTTCGATATTCACACGTTTACCCTCTCAATCATCGGTATTCTGTCATTATAATTGACTTTCATAACAAAGCCTTCTGCCAGTTCTTTCATACAAAAACCCATATCCTCTTTATTAAACTGGGGATTGCTTTCGTCGAAAAACTTTTGAGCAGCATGCGAATGTTTGATTCTTTCAGCAGCCTCCTCCGCAGAACAGGAACACTGGCCTTGCAAAATGCCTGCTATATATTCCGCACATGCGAGATCATCGTCTCCCTCTGGATGGGAAGCAATTATATTAACCAATTGATCGGAATTAGGATCCATCAGCTTGTTTTTTATAAACTCTGCAGTGGTTTTTGCATTTGAAAAACCAGTTACAAACACATACTGGGCATCCAATGAGTTCAATGTTGCTGTAACTCCGTTTGTGGTCTTCTGAATTAAAAATTTGTTCTTCAAATCGAAATTGAACACATTGGCAGGTGAATTGTCTAAATCGAATCCTGCAATAGGAAGACCCCCTGCCTCCCCAGCGAGAAGAAAATCAGGATTTTTCTGTTTCAGCCTAAAGGCTTCCTCCTCACTGCCTGCGAGCAGGATTCCTGCAGCTCCTTGTATAAAAGCATGATGTGTTACCGTAAAAGCCCGTATCACATCAATCACCACATTGATATATGAAGATTTCAGTGAAGGTTCGTGACCCTGAAATATATGAATTCCCACCTGCTCCCTCTCCTTCTGCGTTACTGAGAGCTACAGTCATATCAACTGTATTACACTAAAAAGTATATTCGCCCGGCAGAAATGGGTGCCATGTGCTCAAGCCCTTCCTTGGTAAAAAAACCAAAAGTGTATTCTTAGCAGAAAGGATAAAAGGAGCCTGACTGCAGCCTTTTGAGAAATTTCAAAGAAAAATGGCCTGGCAGAAAGCAATTTCTTATAATGTACGTCTATTAACCCTCAGGACTAATTAATAAGAGACAAATAATGGGGAGTTTAATAGAGTAGTAAGCCATCTCTTTTGTGGATTTTGTATATACGTTCATATAAGAGAGCCTTACTGGACTTTTTGGGGTAACTAATTAGGAAGGATAAATTAAATGTTACGCAATGTGTAAGCAGATTCTTTTTTATGAGGGAGTTAACAACGCCGTATATATAATGGCACGGTGTAAGAATTGATAAAAAAGATCCTCCTGGAAATAGAGGATCTTAATAAATATTTGCTCTGTTAATCCATTCGTGTAACATGCCTAATTTCTAATTTAATTTATACAAAGCTCCCGGCAGGCATCGGCACATCTTCTGCACGCTTCTGCACATCTTCTGCAATAATCATCTTCATATTGCTCACAAGCCCTGGCAGATGCATCACATATGTTAGCTGCCACACTGCATAGAACTCTTGAATAAGCGCTTTCCCGGGTTATAAGCTGACGGACTAGATTACATACATCTGCACAATCCCTGACAAGCCTCAAAGCTTCCCGCCTGACATCTTCACTGCGCAAACACTCTCTATAACAATACTCACAGGCTTCTGCACATGCGTTACAGGCTTCTGCACATTCTCTTAAGTAGGTTCTTAATCTTTCACTTGATGCCACAGATGCACTCATCTCGATCCCTCCAAGAAGTTACTTTGTTACGTGTACAATATATGAAAGGGATTTCTGTTCTATTCGTCTAAAAAGAGGAGGACAAATTGATTTTTAAACGTAAAAAGTTCCTCTCATTAACTTGAAGGAAACTGGTTGAGTTCCTGTATCTGCTGCATCACCTGACGCCGATACTTCTCTGTCCTTGATGTATCGCCACAATCTTTGGCTATTTGAAACTTTTCAAGCAGAAGCGAAAGATTGCCCAGCATCGTTTCTTTTTGCAATAAAAGCAAGAAAGAATCCTGTTTCTCTTCTTTTGTATGAAATAAATCAGGTTTACTTTCAAACTCAATCATCGTTCGGTTATCTCCACAAATTTCATGCTTTTCACCCTGGACATTGCCTTGAATGAAAAGAAATTCAATAGCATTTATTAAGTCCTGGCTAGGATTTTCTAACCTTTGATATTCAAGCCGAAATATAAAATTCCCGTCAGATTCTTTAAAAAAGGTGAATGGAAGTGATTCGTCTTTTTTAATACTATCTATTTTCAACCATTTCACGTTATCGGTCATGAAAAGTTTATCGGAAATTAGAGTCATAATATGAAGCCATTTCTGCACCAGCTGTTTTGACACATACCCCCTATAATTCCTGTAGATCACTACTCTCTGCAAAAAAAGACTCCTCCTTTCTGCGTTATCATATGAGACGCATTAAAAAATGGAGACGTTTTCCATAAAGGTTGGGCAAGTAGAATTAGGTACTTAATACATGGGTTTGACTCTCTCTGCAGGTTTAATAAGTCGTGCCGGACTCATAACTGCCTCTACCGGTGCGATCATTCCGTTTTCCCAGCCACTAATTTCCTCTCATTTTATTTTATGTATGAAAAGTATGGCAGCTATTTGTCCCTGGCTGGATTAAAGACCTATAGCTCGGGAACTATATAGTTCAGGTCTTTTGGTGCTTCGTATATACGTATTTCTTTCATAGGTGGTGTGTAAAATTTTATGAATAAAAATGAAGCAATTGATTCATCCATCCGTATAGGGCCAATCTTTGCTGTCATGATAGCCGGAGCAGTAGTGGCTTTTTTAAATCAGACCCTGATTAATATAGCGCTGCCGCAAATCATGAATCAGATGCACATATCTGCCGCAACCGCAAACTGGCTGACCACTATATTCCTGCTAGTAAATGGAATCGTTATTCCAGTGACCGCCTACTTGATGAACAGATATACCACCCGGCAGCTTTATCTTGCATCCATGGGGCTGTTTACTGCGGGGACGTTCATATGCGGCATTGCACCAACATTTTCAATTATTCTAGCAGGCCGTGTTGTACAGGCTGCCGGGGCAGGCATTCTCTTTCCGCTTATAACCAATGTGATATTCACTTTGTTTCCCCCAAACCGGCGGGGATATGCGATGGGTATATTCGGGATAGCCATAAACTTTGCTCCTGCTGTCGGTCCCACATTAGCGGGCTGGATCGTACAGACTTATTCCTGGAGAGTTCTCTTTTTCATTATCTTTCCTTTTGCATTCATCAATCTAATGGCGGCCATATTTTTAGTAAAAAATGTTACAAAAACCGGAAGGCCGAAGCTCGATATTCTCGGAGTCATTTTATCAACAATAGGCTTCGGAGGCATTCTTTATGCGTTTACTGAGGCAGGCACTAGAGGCTGGGCCAGCAAAGAAGTTGCTCTCCTATTTGCGATTAGCGGAATAAGTTTAACTCTATTTGTTTGGCGGCAATTAATAGTGGAAACTCCTATCCTTGAATTTCGGATTTTTCGCTACCCCATCTTTACTTTAACAACGATCATTAACATTATTGTAACCATGGCGATGTTTTCAGGAATGATCTTAATGCCCATATATATGCAGAATGTACGGGGTTTCTCTCCTTTAATGTCCGGATTATTGCTGCTTCCCGGAGGCATCGTAATGGGAATTATGTCTCCGATTACAGGCCGATTATTTGATAAGTATGGCGCCAAATGGCTGGCTGTTATAGGTCTAGGTATAACCATTATTACGACCTATGGTCTAAGCAGACTGCATACAGATACTTCATTCAATTACGTAGTAACCATCTATACGGCGCGTATGTTTGGGATGTCTCTATTGATTATGCCTATCTTTACAGCAGGATTAAATGAGTTATCCTTAAATTTAAACAAACATGGAACAGCCATGGTAAACACATTGAGAATGATTGCAGGTGCAGTGGGCATGGCCTTTTTCGTATCGATCATGACTAATAATGGGGCCCTGCATGTCAAAGAAATTATAAGGCATCAGCAGATTTCGCCGGAAAACAAAGAAGCGATGGCTGCAGCAGTAAACCAGGGAACGGTAATGGGAGTAAACGATGCCTTCCTGATAGCTGCCTGGCTGTCAGCAGCTGCATTTATCCTGGCCTTCTTTATTAAGCGCACCTCACCTAAAGAAGATGTAATCACGAAACGCCGTGAAAACATAGAATCCCGCACAAGGCTTCGCGGTGGAGCGAGGAAACTGCTAGAGTAAAGAAAGACCTCCATTGTATCTTGCTGTACAACGGAAGTCTTTCTATTTTGGTCCGTTATATGTTTTATTTTTCAAAAATTATATGTCAAAACCAATACTTTACACCCCAAAATGAATAAATGTGCATCAATGTGAGGAACTTTGTATGCATAGCAAATAAAAAAAGAAACGGCTGCCTATAGGCTAGCCGTTTCATCTATTTCAATAGTGGATATAATGAACCTTATTTATCTAGAAAAGAATAAAGCTCTCCCTGCTTGCCGTAGTTGTCTATTTTCTAAATCCTCGAAAAAAAGGAACACTTTGTCTGCGTCCACCTCGAACGACTCTGATACAGCACGGTCATCTTCTTAACCAGTGCTCGTTTTGTTCGAGTGTTTTTCCTTCCAACACTTTCACTGTAATAAAAGGTATATTGCTGCCTCTTTAGTGATATAGGAATCGAGCGAAAGAGATTTACATAATAATATTATGTTTCACGCTCTTGTTTAGACAACTTTTTTATCGGATACTATATGCGGCCCTGTATTGTTCAGGAGTTAAAGGCTCCCCTCCAAGCGCTATGGATGCTTCATTAGCCCAGAAAGGATTGCGCAGCATTCCTCGTCCTACTGCGATCAGATCCGCTTTACCTTCTCTGATGGCTTGTCCGCTTAACTCATAATCCTCCATCCGGCCGACAGCTATAGTAGGGATGTTAACTGCCTCTCGAATTGCAGCTGCGAAATCAAGCTGATAACCCGGACCTGCTGAGGCTGGACCAGATGTTCCTTCACCGCCAGAGGATACATGGAGAATATCGACACCCGCTTCCTTATAACGCTTAATCAGTTCAATGGAGTAATCGAGGTCATATCCTCCTTCCGTATACTCTACTGCCGAAATGCGGAGAATCAATGGCATGGATTCAGGCATTACTCGTTTTGCAGCCTCAATGATCTCTATTCCAAATCGGGCTTTATCTTCTCCATACTTATCTGTTCTTTTGTTGGTAAGAGGAGATTGGAACTGGTGAATTAAATAGCCATGAGCTCCGTGAATTTCAATGGTGTCTACTCCTGCCTTTACTGCTCTTCTAAATGCGGCTTCAAATTTGCCAACCATTTCTTGTACTTCATCAGTTGTCAGTTCACGCGGCTCTTTATATCGATCCGAAAACTGTATAGCTGAAGATGAGACAGGTACAGCGGCATCTTCTGCCTTTCTGCCGGCGTGGGCGATTTGGATACCTACTTTTGAGCCGTAGCTCTGGCAGGACTCTATTATTTTTTTGAAGGCGGGGATGTGGTCATCGGACCAGATTCCAAGATCATAATCCGTAATCCGTCCATCTGGTTCAACATCCGTCATTTCCATTATAATAAGACCAGTTCCTCCAACAGCACGGCTGGTATAATGAGTATAATGCCAGTCATTAGGGATACCATCTTTGGCCTTTACGGAATACTGGCACATAGGAGGCATAACCATCCGGTTTTTTAATGTTAGTCCTTTCAATTCAAAGGAATCTAATAAAGTGGGCATATTGCAAAACTTCCTTTCCTGTTGATTCCCTTTTTAAAATATCCTCAATTCAGAGCAAAGGGATACTTACCATTTTTACATTCCAAAATCTCTGATAGCAAATTAAAAGACTTGAAAAACTTTCTAAAGTTTAATGACCCTCTTTTATGTAGTGTTCCCTGACATTTAATAATTACAAAGCAAGAATGCAATTGCCAAGGCTTGCAATTTTGATTAACATGTAGATAAAAAACAGTGGAGGTTTATCGATGCTGTTCACAGAAATGGAAGATTGTTTATTAATACCTATTAAGGATTTTTCAATAAGAGACAGCATGGTATATTTATCCATAATGAAATTTTACATGTTATTGATGCTGGAAAAAATCTATAACAAAAACTGTTATGGTACAAAATGTCCCAGTACTCATCTGTTTAAACAGAGAGAACGATCACCTTAAGGTTACCTTTCCAATGGGCTGGTCTGATTCCAGAGTGCGGGAAGAAATTGTACTCTATATTGAAGATTGGTTTGATTTAGATAGGAATTTGGAGCCGTTTTATAAGCTGTCAGAAAAGAATACAATTTTACACGCCACCCTAAATATAAAGGACTCCGCCTGATTGCTGAGGGGCAGCTGTCCAAAAAAAAAAGCTGCAAATACTTCCTGTTAATGAAATAGAAAGGAAGCTGACTGCAATCAGGGGATAATAGGTCCCTGGACCGCACATTATACTATGATGAGATGTTTACGAAGACCGGATGCTTTCCCTATTGCTGACGTGGGTCTGCATCATGCATTAAAGAATATTCTCAGGCTCGGGCATAAACCTGGGATAACAGAGATAGAAACCTGGGCTGCAGCCTGGAGACCATGGAAAGCCTATGCAGCATTTTACCTTTGGAGGTCGCTTTTAAAATGATATATACAGGTTATTATGAGTCGCCGATCGGCCTGATTAAAATAGAATCCACTGACAGGCACATCCTTTCCCTTCGTTTTTCAGAGAGAGGAACAGTCCTGCCAGCTCAAGGCTTGCAGCATCCTATAATAGGGGAGGCCTTGACTCAATTGGCAGAATATTTTAAAGGAGCTAGAATCTCTTTCTCTCTTCCATTAGAAAAACGTGGAACTCCCTTTCAGAAAAAGGTCTGGGAGCAGGTGAATACCATTTCATTTGGCAGTACTCGTTCTTACATGGATATTGCATATGAGACAGGCAGTGCAAAAGCAGTAAGAGCTGTTGGAAACGCAAATAGCAAAAATAAGCTTCTAATTGTTATTCCCTGCCACCGTGTAGTTGGTTCACGAGGCCAGCTTACAGGATACGCAGAAGGTATTTGGCGTAAGGAATGGCTTTTAAACCATGAAAAAGTTTCCTTAAATAAGCATAAAAACCCAATCGTGTAGATCAGATTGGGTTTTCTTATACCTTTTTGAACGTATCTGAAACAATATTGCTGAACTCTCTCAAATAATGCAGGTAGTTTTCTCCGCCATAATTATAGCGTTTGTTGTACATCTTAGCGACCACTGCATTATATTCGGGAATCACTAGTATAGCAGGACCTGTTATTCCTAGAATTTGATAAGCGCCCTTGGGAACTCTGTCGCCGATTTCGCTTCTTGCCGCTGGCTCAGCCTTCACATACCAGAATATCCCATTATGTGGAAGTTCTTTATCTTTAAACCATGGACTTTGAATTTGTGTTGCAAGATGAATGACCTCAGAAGGGACAATCTTCCTGCCATTTACATTACCATGATTCAAATGAAGGTTTCCCCAATAAGCAAACTCTCTGGCAGACACATAAAGATTAGATTGAGAACCGTCCTTACTATCACCCAGCTTGTCTGTACCCTTTTGTTCCGGATCTATGATAACTTTTACCAGCTCATCCGTATCCTCTGTATGCCAGCCGGTCTGGTCCCATCCTAATGGTAAAAAAACTCTTTCCTTCAAAAGTTCCGGAAAGCTCTTCCCATACAACTTTTCAATAAGCCTGCTTATTAATAAAACATTGATTCCTCTATATGCCCAGTTTTCTCCTGGTTCAAATTCTCTGTATATGGTTCCATCCTCTTTTTGATGCAGACCATGTGAATGAGTCACGAAATGGCGAATGGTGCTATTTCCCAGTAAATCATGATCTACGTCGTCCATGTAATGAGCAGCATGATCATCAAGACTCTTTATTTTACCTTCATATAATGCGTAAGCCACAGCTAGACCTAAGTAGGATTTTCTAGCTGACGCCACATTAAATTGCGATTCTGCTGTAACTTTCCTTGCCAGATCTGTATTAGAATGATAACCGCTGTAGTGTTCAAGGACGATTTCATTATCTTTTATGATAACCAGAGCTGCTGCGGAACTATGATTTCGTTCTTTGATATTTTCTACCCAGGTGATTAATGGTTCAAATTTTATATTCATTTGTGAAGCCCCCTCTCTTTACCTTTAATTCGACAAAATACAACAGCTTTCCTTTTAATTTATGTGTAAATTGCCATAGAAACGGTAAACTAAGAATGGTGTATTTTTGCACTACTAACATCGATGGAGGTATGTAACCATGAACGTTCGTGAAGGCTTAATTCCTGCCGCTTTAGGCACTGCCGTTACAGCTGCTGGTTATACCATGAAACAAATGCAGGGCTCTAATAAAATGATTGCAAATACTGTCTTCGGCTTTGGTCTTGCCCATATGGTGCTTGGAGTCATTGACCTTGTTGAACATCGTCGTTAGTTTAGTAAAGGAGCACATAATAGTGCTCCTTTTAAGCTGGTATAAAACCTGTTCGCCTGGTTGTCAGCCAGCACCCCCATTATAGATGAGGGGATAGACCAGGTTGAGAAAAACCATAAGAACGAAATTGACCCATAAAATTCCATTTAACCCTCGAAAAAAATTTGGATTTACCCCCATAAAGTTGTTTACTGGCTGATTAAATGATTTTTGCTGTACTAGATCATTAGATTTTCAATAAGCGAGACACTTCATATACGAAAAAATAAGGTCCCATAACACGTTCAATAAATTTTTGTTTCATTTCTAGTTACCTGCTTAATTGTGTTAAGTTTAAATAATCATTATTCTATAACAGAGGCATCGTATAAAAAAAGCAAAACCCCCTTTTCTTATCAAAGGGGGTTTTGTTTAAGCTGATATCTGTTTGTTCCCAGACACTCCAGAAAGGATTCCTGCACCAATGGCCTGAATAACTGTTTTGACAATAACCTGGCCAAGAATGGCTGCTGGGACTGCTTCCCATGGCAGGAATCCTGCTCCAAGCGGACTTAAGCCGATAATAACAAAGATCGCGGAATCTAGTATTCCACCAACGAGTCCGCTGTAGAAAACTCTCCAGCTCATCGGTAGATTTAATCTTGAATAAATCTCGGTGTCTGTAGTCTCTGACACGGCGAATGAAATGGCAGAAGCAAGAACAATCAATAAGGTATCATCCAAGAGGAAGGATACTAACGCCGAAAGAATAAGTGCCGCCCCGATTGTAAGGTACGTTTTTGTTCTTCCATATTTATTTTGGACAAGGTCCCGCAAAATAAATGTTGCCCCTATTAGAAGAGTTCCCATTGGAACAATGAAAACTCCAAATTCCATTGGATCAAACGATGCAGTCACCACATTGGCTGCAACGATGGCCACTAAATATAACAGGATTCTTAACATAATTTCTCCTTCTCAGACTCCCCTTTTATTGCCCCATATTAAAGCATGAAGCTGAGGAAGTACTTTTACATCTTTTAGTTCATTGTCTTTCATAACATGTTCTATTAACTCTTCATATTTAGTAAGTAAATGCGAGATAAGCATTGAATTGTCCTCGGTTGCTGTATCATCATTTCCGACCTGCATAAAGAAAGGAATATGCGGATATCTCTGATGTATTCGTTTAGCATACTCATAGTCTTCTTGATTAAAAACAACCACTTTTAAACTAATATTCCCTTCAAATTCAGGGGAACTAAGTTTTGTAATCACATCATCCAGACTGTAAAAATTCGTAATCATATTAGAACTTGGGGGCTTAGGGGAAATCGTCAGTTCATCAATCTCCATCATCCATTCCTGCCATTTCGACCCTTGAGTTTCTAAACCGATCTTTATTTGATTTTCTTTTAGGAGCATGACGAACTCGTTAAGATTTTTAAGCAGTCCCGGGTTCCCTCCAGATATCGTTACGAAAGAAAAGCCTTCTCCGCCTATTTCTTTTAGTTTTGCCCATATTTCATCTGGCTCCATCTGAGTAATCAGGTGCTTGCCAGTTCCATCCCAGGTAAAAGAAGAGTCACACCATGAGCAGGAATAATCACATCCAGCTGTTCGTACAAACATGGTTTTCTGTCCAACAACCATTCCTTCACCTTGGATGGTTGGTCCAAAAACCTCCATAACAGGTATTTTACTCAAGTTCCATCCACTCCCGTCTAGCTTCGGCAAAGCTTGCTGGAGTTTCATACAACCGTACAAACTCTATTCTAGCTCCATCATATTGCTCTTCTCTATTTTGTAGGGCAGTTTTCATTTTTTCGTAAATCCAGACAACCATGTTTTCAGCTGTCGTATTCATGGGAGGAAGCGTTTCATTGATATATCGGTGATCGAGGAATATTTCGATCTCGTTTTTCCAGATTTCCTTAATATCACCAAAATCGATAACCAGCCCTCTTTCATCCAAAAAACCGCTGATCCCAAATATAACCCTGTACGTATGTCCATGAAGGTTCATACATTTCCCCTCATAGTTGTGAAGATGATGTGCAGCGTCAAAGGTGAATTCCTTGCTCACCATTACCCTCTTTGAATGATATTTGAGCTGCTCTATTTTAATATCCTCATGAAACTTTTGAAGTTTATCTACGATGCGGAATCCGTACATTCTATAACTCTCCCTTGGAGGCCAGATATTCATTCAGCCCATTTTCCCTTAGTTTGCAGGCAGGGCATTCGCCGCAGCCGTCGGCTATAATTCCGTTGTAGCATGTGAGGGTTTTTTCCCGGACAAAATCAAAAGCTTGAAGCGAATCTGCCATTTCCCACGTTTCCGCTTTATTCAGCCACATTAAAGGTGTGTGGATGACCAGGTTTTCATCCATTGATAGATTAAGAGTCACATTAAGTGATTTGATAAACATATCGCGGCAGTCTGGATATCCGCTAAAGTCTGTTTCGCATACCCCTGTAACAATGTGCTTTGCTCCAATTCCCCTGGCAAGAATCCCGGCAAACGAAAGGAAAAGCAAGTTTCTTCCCGGTACAAAAGTGCTGGGCAATTCTCCTTCTTCCCCATCTAGGACTGGGATATCGTCCCTCGTTAAGGCATTTGGTGCAAGCTGATTTAATAACGACATATCGAGAATATGATGCTTGACATTAAGCTCTTGTGTAATATTTCTTGCACAATCAATTTCCAGTCTGTGTCTCTGGTTGTAATCGAACGTTACAGCCTCTACTTCTTTAAATTGTTCTAAAGCCCAGAATAAACAAGTAGTACTATCCTGGCCCCCGCTGAATACAACAACCGCTTTATCCTTTTTCATAAACAAATTCTCCTTTTTAACGAAAAAAACAGTGCAGCTAAAGAAAAGCAGCACTGTTTTTCCTTAGTTTTTTAAAGAGGGTAGCTAAGAACCTCTCCCGTCATAACTTTTCTAAAAAAAATGTACGGTTTATTTAATTTAAGTTCAACTTAATTATAATAACATAATTTTATTAAAACGAAAGAGTTTTTTTAATCATATGCTGTGAAGACATGTCTTTATTCTCATAAGCGTCGCGAGGATTGAGATCCTACCGTTTTATTTTTCATTTGACTATTTATAGAGAAGGATATCACTGCTTCGTTTAAGCGGTTTAATTCAACCAACTGTCCAATTATTTGATTTTAACCTTTAATATTTGGACATAATTGTTAGTGAGGTGAACTATGAAACAAAAAGTCATAATTGTACTTTCAGTAGTTTTTATGTTGTTTATGGCTGGTTTATTTATCTACTTTCTTGTGAAGGATGATCCTTCTAAATGGCGGGTTGGGCTCGGCGGAATAGCTGTCAGCGGACTGCCGCTGTTTTTACTTTTACTGAAAAAAAATCCATTTAATATTCCTGAAATTGTTGCTTACTACGTTTTTATCTTTTGTTCTACTTTCTTAGGATCGATCGCAAAATTTTATGTGCATGTACCATGGTGGGACACGTCTCTCCATCTTTATAAAGGGATATTTATGGGCATTATTGCGATTACTTTAATAAAAGTTCTCATCCCAAAGCCGGCTCTTGAAATGACTTCACGTTTCCTCATATTTCTTTTTGTTCTCTCCCTAGCATTAGTAGCAAGCGTTTTATGGGAAATATACGAGTTTTTCGGAGACCTCTATTATACAGAGACCATGCAGCGAGGCGGTAATAAGGACACCATGTATGACTTGCTTTCTGGTTTTGCCGGAGCACTGGCCATAGCTTCTTATGCTCTATTTAGAAAGCAAAAATTTTAAAATATGAAAAGGAGAACCATGAACAGAAAACTTATCACTATAGCCAGCATCATCTATGTTATATTCATGGCGGTCTTAAGTATATATTTTTATACAGCAGGAGCCTCTTTTAAAGCTGCCGTAGCAGCCGGTGGAATTATATGCGGAGCGATCCCCCTGCTTCTGGCTTTATTCACAAAGCTAACCTTTAATGTTCCGCTGACTTTTAGTTATTTGATCTTTTTATTCGCCTCTCAATATTTAGGTTCGATTAGAGGCTGGTATGGGCTTGGCTGGTGGGATACGTTTCTCCATGCAATTAGCGGCGCTCTATTAGGCTTCACAGGCGTTGCTCTATACGAGCGGCTTTCCTATAGAAGTGCCGGGAATATGATCTCCCCCTGGTTCGTTTTTCTGTTTACTTTTTCTTTTGCTGTTCTTGGCGGTGTTTTATGGGAATTCTATGAGTTTGCCTCTGATCAGTTGTTTAATATGACCCTGCAGGGTGGTGGAAACAAAGATACGATGAGCGACCTCATTTCGGACGGCCTCGGAGGTCTTGCCGTTGCCGTGTGGTCTGGAATTAGAACGAAGCAGAAACTTAAGAGTAAAATCACTTGATTTATTTGGGATTATAAAATTAAAAAACAGTAAATTCCAATGAGAATTTACTGTTTTTCATCATACAATTACCAGCCGCGGCTAGCTCCGCCTCCGCCTGAGGACCCGCCGCCACCACCCCGGGGACCTCCTCCGCCTCTTGAGAAAATAGAAAGCAGGAAAAAGGTAAGTGTGCCGCCAAAAAACATAAAATCAAGGATAATAAAAGCGACTGCAATCAAAATTAAGAGCCATGATGGAATAGAGCTGCCATTTTCCTGTGCAGGTGTTCCGCCCTTTTTACTCTCTTCTCCTGAGACGGCATTCGCAATCGCCCCATATGTTTTCATGACTGCGATGTTCGGCTGGTCTGCCTGAAGGCTTGGAACCGCATTCTCATCTATAATTCTGCCAGCTCTGCCATCAGGAATGATTCCTTCGAGGCCATAGCCCACTTCAATTCTAATCTTCTTTTCCTTCATGGCGACTATTAATAATACGCCATTATCTTCTTCCTTTGTTCCCAGGCCATATTCTCGATAAGCTCGATTAGCATAATCCTCTATTGCTTCCTCTCCAATAGAACTCACTGTGAGTACAGCAATCTGATTACTTGTCTGGTCCTCTATAGTGCGCCCCAATTGCATTAATTGCGCTTCTTCATTAGGATTTAGAACATTGGCAATGTCCTGGACATATATATCCCCGGAAGCACGCGGAATAGGATCCGGAGCAGCCGCTTCAGCTCTGCCGCACATCAAAACAAAAAGCATTGATATAATGAAAAAAACAGAGCCTTTTTTGCCGCCCATGTTACTTTCCTCCAAAGTCAACCGCTGGTGCCTGCTGAGACCTTGGGTCGGCCTTGAAATACTCTTTCTGGTCAAAGCCGGTTATTCCAGCTACCAATGCTCCGGGGAACCGTTTTACCTTTTTATTATAAGAAGATACCTGATCATTATAATCACGGCGGGCAATTGAAATACGATTCTCTGTACCAGCCAGTTCATCCATTAATTGGGTAAACTGCTTGTCCGCCTTTAAATTCGGGTAATTTTCGACTACAACAAGCAAACGACTCAGCGCTGATGAGAGCTCGGCATTAGCTGTAGCCTCTTCTTCCGGGGATCTTGCTCCTGCAAGACGGGCTCTTGCATCTGAAACAGCCTGAATCGTTTCTTTTTCATGTGCAGCATATCCTTTAACAGTATTCACCAGATTGGGAATCAAATCGAGCCTGCGCTGCAGCTGGTTCTCTATTTGAGCATAGGATTGATCTACATTTTCTTCCGCATTTACAAAGCCATTATAGCTTCCCATTAACATCAGAATTAAAACAATAATAATACCAACTATAATAATAATTGGTCCCAGTGACCTTTTAGCCATAATTCCACTCCATTCTAAGCTGTAATTTGTATTTTAATTAGATTTCCCTATTCACAACCCCTTTTAAACCAAATTATTTACCCGGCAGAGCATCGGATAAGATTGGAAAATTTTCTGCTAGATTACACAGATAAAAATGACGAATACTAGCCATAAAGTATACACTTTGAAGATATCGGATAATTAATAAAGGAGGTCTCCTTCTTGGATAAAATTAATTGTGATTTCTCTCCATTAAAAATAAAAATTGTAGAGGGAATTCATTCTATAATGGCTGACCTGCAAGACAGCCTTCTGGTTCTTGGCAGCGAAAATAATTGTCTACTCGGCAAACTTGAAGACATCAAATCAAACTTTCTCAATATCGAGTCAGCCGCAGCCACATTTTACTTAAATTGCTACCTATCTGCGTTTACTGATAAATTTGAAGATCTATCAGCTGCTATCCAAAATTTATCTAAGAATCGATATGGTGCCTTAATAGTGGTTGAACGCACTGACTCTCTGGAGAATTTCATTCAAAAAGGTATGATGGTCGGGGCGCCATTGACCTCCGTATTACTGGAAACCATTTTCTATCCTGGCAATCCTCTTCATGATGGCGCAGTTTTAATCAGGGCGAACCAAATAGTCTCTGCATCAAATGTTCTTCCCTTAACTCAAGCAGTCATTATCGAAAAAAAACTCGGTACACGCCATCGGGCTGCCCTGGGATTGTCAGAACTAACCGATGCACTTGTATTAGTAGTATCCGAAGAAACTGGCAAGGTGTCGTTTGCTTTAAACGGACGGCTTTATCCTATTTCAAACTTGCAGACAACACACTAACCAAAGATGCGGAATTTAAATATCGGGTGCAGTCCCTTTCCCCTGTTCCTACATGAGTTTAGTTTGGCGGCGAGATAGCCTGCTGTCTAAAATACTTGAGAAAAATCCATTTATATAGGTTTATTGTCCATTCCTTTTCCTGTGATTCTGAATAAATTAATCTTAGAAAAGTGAAAGGGGATAAATCATGGCTAAAAATAGGCGAAATCGCAACAATGGCCGTTCAAGGTCAAATTCGGATTCAAATGTCGATTTTACGATTGACAATGATTTAAGGAATCGGTCTAAAGTAAACTCTGACGTAGATAATGAAATCGATTCAAAAAACCGTTCAGATAATAACAATGATAGTGATAATGATCTAAAAAACCATAACCGAAGCAGCTCACATGCAAATTCCAAAATTATTAACAGCGGTAACGCAAGAGTGGATTTCTGTATCGATATTAATGTAGATTCTGATTCCAGATCTAGAGTTCGATCCCGCTCAGACGCAGATTCTGAATCTGACCAGGACCAAAACCAGGATCAAGACCAAGAACAAGATTAATAAATAGATATAAATGAGGCGGTATAAGAAAACCTTATATCGCTTACTTTTGTGTTTTGTAATAAATCCCTTGAAATATCAGAAATTAATTTTATATAACCTTCCTCCCTATTAGACTGATAAATAAAAAAACATTCCCATAAGAAGTGGAAATGTTTCCTAGGGACAAGCTATTCTCAGCTTTTTAACAACCAGCAAGTGTATGAGTAAAATGGTCAATAATTTTTCTATCGTCGCTCCATCCGCGAATAGAACCGGTCCAATGCCAAAAAATGCAACTAACAAATAAAAGTACTGTATAGAATACCGATATAACAATAGTCAAGTTTCTCACCATTCTTCAGCTTTATTTGGCCTTTTTGTATCTTTATATAAACATCCCACAGTCCGCACCCTGCGTTATGGATCTATTCTGATATCCACCCAAGTTTTTTGCGGTAACTAAAAGACTCTTTAATAAATTAAACATCATTTCTGCCTCAGAACAAATGGAATGAGAATTTCCCAATAGTCTTAAAATTAGCCGTAAAGTTTCAGGGACGAACAAGAGAATCCCTCGGGTTCATGTAAGCTCGTGCAAAAGAAAAACGATCTTCCATAAGGGAAAATCGTCTCTAGAGTAAAATATACAATTCAGCTGTGGATCACTTCTCTAAGCTCCAGATAGCGTTCTAATTTTCTTTTTACCCTTTGAAGGGCATTATCAATGGATTTCACATGGGTGTTTAATTCATTTGAAATTTCCTGATAAGTCTGGCCATCAATATACAAAGCCAGTACTCTTCTTTCTAAATCACTTAGCAATGCTGCCATTTTTAATTCAATATCATCCGCATTCTCCTGATTAATAAATAAGGCTTCAGGATTCATAATCTTAGCAGCTGGTATAACATCCATAAGGGTATGATTTGACTCTTCGTCATAAATTGGCTTGTCCAAAGAAACATATGAATTCAGTGGAAAATGCTTTTGACGCGTAGCAGTTTTGATCGCAGTTATAATTTGCCTGGTTACACATAGCTCGGCAAATGCCTTGAATGAAGTAAGCTTGTCCTCTTTGTAATCTCGAATAGCCTTGAAAAGTCCGATCATTCCTTCTTGAATGATGTCCTCTTTATCTGCTCCAATCAGAAAATAGGGGCCTGCTTTGGCACGAACAAAATTTCGATACTTATTAATCAATATTTCAGAAGATTCACCATCACCGCTTTGCACTCGTCTCACTAATGCTTCATCGTCTAATTTAGCAAAATTATCAATCAGCCTTACTCCGAAGTCTACACTCACTCATATCCCCCCACTAATTCAGATGAGTTTTTGATGTTTAATAACTGATACCTAACCTCCCAGCTGGCCCATTGATCGAGAAGGTTTTTAGGAGTTATTTTTAGCTTAGCACAGTTATGTATTTTAATATTTCATTACATTTCCTAAGCTAGGAGCATAAAAGGCAGGTTATACCCTGTTCTAAGACTCCAGGTCACCAGGCTAGTAAGTTACAAAAACTATTAATATGTAACTTTATATTAACCCACAGAAGCATTTAAAGATATCAGCAAATATCGACTATTGTTGACAATAGTTGTCATATGAATCAGTCCAAATTTCTAGCGATATACCATACCTCTCCAGATAACTTCCCGCAAAAGCAGGAAATTTCCAATTTTTAATCACTCTAAATATTATAGGTTTTTTTAGTTTATAGCGCGATAATTCTCAAAATATCTGGATTATATAAGGCATAAGTCCCACAGAAATAAAACAAAGATTAAGCTCTATATAACTTGCCTGTTGATTTCCACTGGCACTCGCTTTTTCGAGGGCGGTCCGGGATCCTCCTCTCACGTTTACACCTGCGGGGGTCTCCCTTGACCCCATTCTCGCGCAGGAGTTTCGCGCCTGCAGCGAAGTTTACATAGTGGCATAATCCCATTGAAATTTAATAAAGCCTTATTTTTTAATTAACTTCTGATTTCGGTACAGGCGCCAAATAACTCTAAGAAGAATATTAATATTTTATACTCTTCCCATCCATTCTTTTTTGCTATGAAGCTTTAGTCCAACTAGGGAAAGAGTAAGTATATATAGGAGGTATTCACTTGGAGGAATATATGCCCTATCAAATTATAGATGAAAATTATCAGCAGCAGGAAATCGATGAAAGACAATACGGTGGTTACGGCGGAGGGTATGGCGGCGGCTACGGTGGAGGGTATGGTCAATATTATCCCCGTCCTCGTCCAAGACCAAGACCGAGGCCATATTATCCGTATTATCCGTATTACTATCCTCGCCCGCGACCTTACTATCCGTACCCTTATTATCCTTGGTATGGCTATGGCGGCGGTTACGGCGGAGGATATGGCGGCGGTTACCGCTAACCAAAACAAAGCCTGCCCTGTTTTCAGGGCAGGCTTTGTTTTCTTATAGAAGTATATGACTTTACCTGGTTTATTACGGATGAATGCTCAGCCATTTACCGATCTGTGCTTGAGGAAAGAGTGAGAAACGGTGGCTGCTAGTAGGATTTTCCATTAATGTCAAGAAGGCTGCCGCTTTGGGAGTAAGTATTTTGGTTTGCGAGCAGCTTTTTAATGTTTAAGAGCAAATTCTCAGTCTTCCGAGTAACATGGGAACACTTGCGAGCAATCAACCCCTTTACGAGCAAATGTTGTGATTTGCGAGCAGTTTTTTTAATATTAAGAGCAAATCCCAGTCACGCGAGCAGTCAACCGCATGGAGCAACCTGCCACTCGCACACTGAAGCCACAAGTACGGGCTGTATGCCATTCGAGCAGCCATTTAACAAGTGCAGCCATCCTAAATTAATATAGAGCTCATAAAACCAATTTGAAAAAGAGACCTGGTTCAATCCAGATCTCTAAATTCTTTATTTTGTAATTATATCCTTTAATTCTGACCAGCTTGTAATACGGGGTATTTTCATATGCAGATTGTAGGACTGGTTCATGACATAGACTTTTAGCTTCTCAGAAGATAATGTTTCGAGAACGGCGGGTTTGTCGTCAAAGTAATAATCCAGCTTCAGACTACGGATGATTTGAATCTTTTCTTCATCTTTCATTCCGCAAAAGAACCTGCCTTCTTGCATAGGGAAACCCTGCTGAGTCATCCATTTTCTTGTACCTTCTTCATGTTCTTTGGGTCTTGCGGTGATATAGTAAATTTCGTGACCCTGTTTGTCAAGCTCTTGTAAAGTTTCTACCGCGTTTGTAAGCGGCGGGCAGGATGTATAGTAAATTTCATGTAATAAACTGTTCCACATTTTTTTACCTTCTGCTGCTGATAGACCGAAGGCTTCGTGAATTTCCACGGTATTTAAAGCATGATATACATCTAAACCGACATTTTTGTTCAGTCTGCGGTTATAAATGTGAAAAGCATGTTCACGCAAATTGATTAATGTATCATCAATATCAAATCCAAACTTCATCTTTCTTCTCCTAGTAAGCTTTTTTCATAAACCGGATAGCCTGTAAATTTAAAGTCTTTTCCGATTTTCACAACATCTATATCTTCAAGCTCGATCGCATCAGCCATTTTGTCAATTCCTGTTCCCTCAAAGAACGTGGCTGCATCTCGGCCGCCTATTAGTTTAGGCGCCATATACAAGACAACTTTGTCCACTAGCTTATTTTGTAAAAAGGCGGCATTTATGGTGCCTCCTCCTTCAATCATTAGGGAAGATACAAGCCTTTCGCCCAGTATTTTCAAAACTTCCTTGGGATTAACCTGTGACACCCCATTTGTTACAAAAACCTGTATTCCTAAATTCTCAAGCACTTTTCGTTTATCCTGATTAAAATTTTGCGAGGTGAAAACCCATGTTTCTGCTTTTTCATCCGTAATAACTTTGGCTTCTAAAGGAATAGATAACGAGGAGTCCATAATCACTCTTATCGGATTACGTCCATTTGGAATTCTGGCAGTCAGTTCAGGATCATCCTTGATAACTGTATTAACTCCCACCAGAATCGCCATATTTTCATTTCTTATTTTATGTACATCCTGTCTGGCTTCCGCAGACGTAATCCATTTACTGTCATGAGTATAAGCAGCAATTTTTCCATCAAGCGTTATTCCAGCTTTTAGCGTAACAAAAGGGATTTTTTCAACAATAAATTTGTTGAATACCTCATTCATCTTTTCCGATTCATCCCTCAGAACTCCAATTTCCACATCAATTCCAGCGGCCTGGAGAATTTTCACGCCATTTCCTGCAACTATCGGATTAGGATCTAGGGCAGCTATGACCACTTTACTTATTCCTGCTTCGACTATAGCAACTGCACAGGGCCCGGTTCTTCCATAATGGGAGCAGGGTTCGAGTGTAACATAAATGGTACCGCCCTTTGCTTTTTCGCCAGCCATCCGTATAGCATGGATTTCAGCGTGGGGCTCCCCTGCTTTCAGATGGGCACCGATTCCCACTATTCGGCTGTCATTGACGATTACAGCCCCAACCAAAGGATTCGGGTCTGTCTGCCCTTTCATAGCTTGTGCATTCCTTAACGCAGTTTCCATATAAAACTCGTGGCTACTCATTTGGACAGGTCCCTTCATCTTTTAGATGACCCGAACGCTGTATTTTAGTCTGTAAATATTTTTCATTAAACTCGGAGATATCTCCCCATATCGGAGTCCGACCTGAAACTAGCATTCCTGATTCTTTCAGTGCCTGCAATTTTTTTGGATTATTAGTAATTAAAGTAACAGGTTTAGTTCTAAGTGCTTTTAACACTTTAATGGCATCACTGTAATTTCTTGAATCATCCACAAAGCCAAGATTAACATTTGCTTCTACCGTATCATAGTCATTTTCCTGAAGAACATAAGCCATCGCTTTGCTGAATAAACCAATTCCTCTTCCTTCATGGTTCGCTAAATAAAACAGAGCTCCTGTTCCGTGTTCCTGAATCATTTTCATGGATTGTTTTAACTGATACCCGCAGTCGCATCTTTTACTTCCAAAAATGTCACCGGTATGACAAATGGAATGCATGCGGATCAATGCGTCTTCATTCAATTCGAAATCTCCATAAACCAGTACACTGGATTGCTGTAGTTCCGCCAGGTTTTGCGAAGAAAGCTTATCAATTATTCGTTCGTAGTCCTCTGATACTTCTTCTGAGTTTAACCAGCTATACCATTGAAAGATAACAGTCTCCCCATATAAATTAACAGGAAGCCTGATGGGGCCAACCAAATATATGGCTCCTTTTTCTGTATGGATCAGCTTTATTTTTTTTTCTAAGATTGAAAGTACTTTTCGGTCTAATTTTGTTTGATTCATTGTATGGTCATTCCTTTTATTATTAATGGACAGCTTTTTTTAAGCCAGTACTATAGTATCAAAAACCCTTCCTGAAAAGTCAGAAAGTTTTAAGCATAATATTGAAATCTTAAACAAGTAAGCTGTAACTATGGCGGTTACATAATAATAGCATGATTATGCGATTATGTACTCTTTTTATGCTTTTGCATTAAAAAATAATTAATGGTTAAAGAATTGAAAACCTTAAATGAACATACTAATTCTTTCATAGGCTAAACGCTGGGTTAGCCGCAATCTTAGAACAGAGCTGACTGCTCGTAAGAAGCTTAGCCAAATTGAATAAGTTAATGTATCATTTTGTGGAGGTTAAAATTACTCTTGTCTGCCTTAAATAGTAAGACGTATATCTCCATTTAATAAAAGAAAACAGCCGAATAAACGTAACCAGTTCATTTTTATAATCCCCAGCGGCTGAATCATTTATAATGATACTTGTATGGAAGTATCAAAGTAGAACAAAAGAAAGCTAACAGACATGTAAAGGATGCGTAAAATAAGATGAAGTATATTGTTGTAGGTGCTGGAATAATGGGAGCCTCAACCGCATATAGGCTGGCTAAAGAAGGTGCAAATGTTACCGTTATTGACCGGAAAGATAAGGGTCAGGCTACCGATGCAGCTGCAGGAATTGTTTGTCCTTGGCTGTCTCAGCGGCGAAATCAAGCATGGTACCAGCTCGCAAAAGGGGGAGCGGGATATTACCCTTCCTTGATTGCTGAACTTATAGAAGATGGAGAAAAGGATACAGGTTATTCAAAAGTTGGAGCTATAAGCATTCATACAGAAGATGCTAAGCTGATTGCTATGGAAGAAAGAGCTGTAAAGCGAAGAGAAGAAGCTCCGGAAATAGGAACAATCAGCCGACTTACTCCAAACGAAGCAAGAGCACTTTTTCCCCCTCTTGCAGAGGGTTATGGTGCTGTACATATCAGCGGCGCTGCCCGTGTAGATGGAAGAGCGCTCCGGGATTCACTGCTGAGGGCCGCCCAAAAACACGGAGCAGAACTAATACATGCTGATGCTTCTCTTTATTTTGAAGGAAATCAAGTCTTGGGGGTACAGTGTAATGGAGAAATAATGGCAGCTGATTTAGTCATTGTGTGTGCTGGTGCATGGGCAAATAGATTATTACAGCCGCTGGGCATTCATTTTAATGTACACTTTCAAAAAGCACAGATCGTTCATTTGGAGTATCCTTTTGGAGATACAGGCAGCTGGCCGGTTGTGATGCCGCCAAGCGATCAGTATTTGCTTGCATTTGAGAATAATCGGATTGTTGCAGGTGCAACTCATGAAAATATGGACAAATTTGACCTTACCATTACCTCTGGCGGTTTGAACGAGATTTTAAGCAAGGCCCTTGCTATCGCACCTGGCTTAGCTGAAAGCCGATTTCTGGAGGCGAAAGTCGGTTTCCGCCCATTCACGCCTGGCTTTCTGCCTGTTATCGGTACTCTGCCTGGCTGGAAAGGTATTTTAACCGCAAATGGTTTGGGAGCCTCTGGTCTTACAATGGGTCCTTACCTAGGTACACAGCTTGCCAAGCTAGCATTGGGGGCTGATTGTGATATTGATGTTGGAAAGTATGACCCTGCCGGCGCTGTGGCGGAGACTTAATAAAAAGGAGCTGTCTGCAGCTCCTTTTTGTCATATTGACAGATGCATAATATATGATCTTCCTCTTTTGCCCATTGCCCGGATGCCTTTATCTGTAAAACCGCCTTTTTTATACACATGCTGCGCTATTGTATTCTTATGGTTCACTGCAAGTACAATCTCGTTTTTATCGGGGAAATGTTTCTTAATAAATGACGGCAGCCTTCGAAAACATTCATGGGCAATTCCTTGGCCCTGGTAATCCGCTTGAATGGAAAAGGCCCTTATAAGAATAGCTCTTTTGTTGCTATAAAAAGACTTTACACCCTCCCAGCCGTGAAGAATGAAAAACCCAGCAGGCTGAGTCCCGTTCAATATGACTATGGGATATCGGTCTTCAGCTGTATCGTAAGATTTAATAGCATCTTTGGGAAGGGAAGTAAAGAATGCCTGATCCTCCGTTAAATAATAATCTTCCTCCACTTGCTTTTTAAATTTTTGCTGATAGAAATCAAGCGTTACAATTGCATTAGAAGATCGTGTACTCATCTGATTTCTCCTAACCGAATGTGTATTTTGCAGCTAGATGGAAAATTATCTGAATATTATTTTATAAAATTTGAATGTATAGTCATCAAGAAATAAGCTTCTAAAGCGTCATCCTAACTGGATTCCCTCATTTACTGTCTCTTCAGACATACTTCCTGGATTGTTTCCAAATAAAATTTTCACATTATAAAAGTATACTTAAGAGTTAGACAGCCACAATATAGGGAAAAGGAGATGTGAAATGAGACATATATTGCCGCTGTTAATTAAGTTTATCGCTACTTTTTCTATGCTGGGCATTATTCTTGGGTTATTTAACAACTTTTCGATTTTCGATGTGCTGGTCATATCGATTTTATTAACTGTAATTGCTTATATATTAGGCGATTTAGTGATTTTAAGAAGAACGAATAATTTAATTGCCACTGCAGCTGATTTTGGACTGGCTTTTTTTCTAATTTGGCTATTAAGCAGAAATTTAACTTTCCAGGATAACCTAGTATCAGCCTCCCTGGCTGCAGCTCTTGGAGTAACTTTATTTGAATATATTTTTCATCGCATCATCCCTAGAGGTGACAATCGTTCTGTGCAAGCTAAGGGACATCAGAGCAAAGGAAGAGGTTCATCACGTTTTCAAACAGAGGCTTCTGAGGACCTTACCCCGGTACGTCCAGACGTAAGGAGTAAAAAGGAAAACGAAGATGAAAAAAATAACTAACCATATATTTTTTATTTATAGGATAAGCTCTTTGAAGATCTTTACATGTTTTTCCCTTTAATCAATCTTTATTATGTATAAAAGGCAGAATCCGTTAGGAAACTGCCTCTTTTTTATATGTAAAATCCCATATGTTTTTTCCTTCCTCATTATAATAGCTGGTTCTATCAAACAAAGTTCCAGTGTGAAATTCAAATTTATGTCCGTCTCTGTCGGTGAAATAAATCGATTTTTTATCCTTTGTATCTCTCTGACGCCCTGGAATAATGTTAACGTTAAGTAAAACTAATTTTTCATATACCCTGTCGTAGTCCTTTTCTTCTATACTAAAAGCCAAATGGGTATACGACTGGTGAATTTTAACAATAGATCAGGACTTTTCTCTATGGGACTTGCTTGATTTTGTACTTCAACACCCATATGAAGGTTTTTCTAAATTGTAAAGAAAGCCTGGTTATAGAACCGCTTTTTAACAGTCCATATCCAGGCATTAAATTTCTTCAGCAACCTTTGCTGCTTACATTCTAAATGAAGAGCAATAAACTAAGTGCCATAACGACCATACCGCCTATTAACCCATAAATAGATAAGTGATCTTCATCATATTTTTTCGCAGCGGGAAGTAATTCGTCCAGAGATATAAATACCATGATCCCTGCAACAGCTGCGAAAATAATTCCGAACATCACATCATTAAGAAAAGGCATTAAGATAAAATATGCCGCTATAGCCCCAATAGGCTCCGATAAGCCGGACAAGAATGAAAGTTTAAATGCCTTCTTCTTATCTCCTGTTGCAAAATAAACTGGTACAGAAACAGCGATTCCTTCTGGAATATTGTGAATAGCAATTGCGAAGGCTATTGCAATACCAAGAGCTGGATCCTGTAAGACAGATGTAAACGTGGCAATGCCCTCCGGAAAATTATGAATTGCAATCGCAAGGGCGGTAAATGTCCCCATCTTTAAGAGCGCCGGGTCTTTTACGGTCTTTCCTGAAGAAGTCATTTCCTCCACCTTCTTTAGTTCGTGCGGGTTCCCTGCCTTAGGAATAAATTTATCAATCATTGCAATTAACAGCATTCCTCCAAAAAAGCCCGCGACAGTCAGCCAGTTTCCAGATTGAACCCCCATAGCACCCACCAACGCATCCTTTGCTTTAACGAAAATTTCAATCATCGAAACGTATATCATTACACCAGCGGAAAATCCAAGAGCTATAGAAAGAAATTTGGTATTCGTGGTGGAAGTAAAAAAAGCAAGCAAGCTGCCAATTCCTGTTGCAAGACCTGCGAACAAAGTTAATCCAAAAGCAAGCAATACATTTTCAGCCATCTGTTCTCCTCCTTTATTTTTTATAAACTATGCGTATTACTCATAAAAGTTTCCTATGAGCAACATTTTACACCTTACGAAATAATTTTCACATCAATAAACCATTTAAATTAAAAAATTCTAGAACTTTTGCAAAATGGAATTTTTCTCAAAAGAAAAAGCCGATTATGGATTCCCATAATCGGCTTTGCTTGGAGGCTGTTTAAATAATAGCTTCTTTATCAGCATGATCTTGATAATGATCGATAAGGTAATTATAAAATACTGCCATGGAGGTTGTAACATAAGGCGCAAGCCATAACAGCCCAATTCCTAACGTGAAAATACATAAAATTGCCCAACCAATAAAGCTAAGGTTCATTAGGAAGAATTTCCACTTATAGCCCTTCATTAATTTTTTACTTTCAGTTATAGCCTCAAGAATGGATAATTCTGGACGATCTCTTAAAATAAAAAATGTTTGTGAGTAAGAAAAGCTTTTTATGATTCCGGGAATAATCAATAATAGAGACCAAAGTACTAAAAAAATAGCAATAAGAATAGAAGCTCCGATGATTTTCAGAACCCATTTCCCATTCGAGTAAATAGTGAACAGCTGGGAAACTTTAATACTTTCATGCCTGGAAACATGTAAAAAGACCCAATAAAATGCTGTAGATAATGGCAATAAAATGATCGATAAAATTATGTTAAACAGATTTGCTTCTATAGGTGTCTGTTCTTGATTCCACCACTCATTTAAGCCCCCCGCAATCAAGATTTCACCAAAAAAGCTCAGCAATGTGTTAAATAGGAAAAAAATAAAAGTAACTAAAACCGCAGCTCCCCATTTGCCGTTCAGTGACCTTTTTGCCTCATTTTTAATTTCAGAAATTGACACACTTACACCCCCTTTTTCCAGTAGGATTATACCATGATTTGTCTAAATGACGGTAAACAGAGCAAAAATTGAATTTTAAGACTTACAATAACTTTTGCAGCTTATACTTCCTGAATCTAACCTGCTGCATGAATGGTTATACCTCATTTAAATTATTCTATTTTTAAAAGGGTAAGATATGAATCAATTTTTATACGTTATTTGTAATCTCTTGTTAAATAACACTTCAAACTAAAGTGAAGTATGGTTTGAAGCAAAATAAAGAGCCTCACGCATGAGGCCATTTTTGGAAGTAGAACGGATAATAACGAGTCCTAAAGCCATAAAGAATTAAACAAATAGACAGACAACAATTAATCTTTTTTCTAGACAGGGTTCCTTTTTTTCTCTTTCCTTGAACACCCTAGCATGCATAATATAGCAATTTCTTAAAAAAACACTTTGCCTAGCGGAAAAAGTAATTAGTGCGGATTCACTAATAAAATCTGTTTATTACGTAGTGGGGAAAGAATCTGACTCCAAATAACGATCTCTAATAATCTGCCTATGATGGAGTTCATGTCCTGCAATAATAGCTGCCAGCGCTCGTACACTGACTCCTGAACTGTTTGCGATCCCTTTTTTAAGCCAGTCTTCCTGATTTAAGCTTTTTAATAATTGCAGGGTAGAATAACGGACGGCAGTATAATTTTCTAGCAGATCTTCAATGGACTGAGTATGAAAGGAAGCTTCCATAACATAGGTATTTTCATCATACCCGGGCAAAACTGTTGTTTCTCCCCTTGCAAAACTCAGAAGACGGAAGCTCATGATGCGCTCAGTATCCGCAATATGGCCGATCACTTCTTTAATGCTCCATTTCTGTGGGGCATATCGAAAAGCAGCCTGTTTGTCTGTCAGCTTTTTACATTCTTTTTTCATGCTTGCCATTTGCAAAGTAAGTGTGCTAAATATATCTGCATCCTGAACCAGGTTAAGATATGATGAATAATAGGGGGCATATTCACTTTTTTCTGGTGTAATATCCATAATTACCCTTCTTCCTTTTTAACTATGATCTTTCTGTTTTGTTAAACAGACAGTATAATGTTTCGAATAAACAAGAAATTACTTACACATTTTACTTAATATTTGATTTTTGCTGGCTTAATAGCACAGCAGCATTCATTCCTGCAGCCATTTGTATGATAATGACTCCAGAGGTACTTCATTCTTCCTTAAATGACTTATTAAATCCTGGTTGATATGTATTTTTCCGGTCACATATTTTTCTACAGCCAGACAAAGGACATCCTTTTTGTATAACTTTAAGTTCCAAAGCAAAGGTTTTTCTCCATCAAAAGAAGGCTCAGTGCACAAATAGAAGATATTTTTTATATAATCCTCAAGTTGTCCTTTTATTATAATCAGGCCGTCAGCATGCTGTGCTGCACCTTTTATGTATATACATTCATCAGGAAATTCATCTGCTGGGCAAGACAATTCAAAGCCATCACAAGACATCAGAATTGTTGAAAAAATATCTTCCCATACAGGCTCTTCACATATATTTTGGATAATAATTATTTCCTTCAAACAATCACCTTATTTATTAATTTTAAGTTTTCTTACTCTATTAAAACTCATATCTGAGTAATTTTATACCAATTTAACAACTTATTTTACTTTGCAATACATTTTTAATAAAAAATACATCTATTGGTAATGTTCTTCTGTTAAATTATATTAAGAAAATGAAGTATTGGAGAAAAAACAATGAAACCTTCTAACTGTAAAATACAGCAAAAAATAAATGAATTAATAAAAAAAAGTTATGAAATTAAAAAAGAGCTTGATGAAACACCACATCAAGACAAAAAAAGGTTTACATCTTTACTTACAAACCTTTTGAAAGTGCATAAAGATTTAGATGAGATCCGGGAATAATCGTATCGTCACATTCCAGGAAGCCGGCCCTAAGGTCAGCTTCCTTTTTCTGCATACCTATGTAAAGAATCAGGCCGGGTAAAGAGCTAATGAATAAAGAAAGAATCAACAATAGCTGTTTAACTTGACCATTTATCAGAATAATAGACCCATATGTAACGTGATCAGGAAGTGAGCAAGTCCCCTATAAGACTATTTCCAGGTATTTTTCAACACACGCTGCCAGTTTTGATGAGATATCTTCAATAGATCTGAGTCACTAAACCCTTTCTCCCTTAAATCCTGAATGATTTTTGGAAGACCTGTTACATCTTTTAGCTCTGCAGGTATGTTTGTGCCGTCAAAGTCGGAACCGAAGGCCACATGGTCAATCCCGAATTTCCCAGCAATATACTCTATATGACGGCTTATTTCGTGTATTGGAGTATTGTCGTCCCTCCCTCCATCTTTTCGAAGCATACCGATTGAGAAGTTTATCCCTACTACCCCTCCAGATTCAGCAATAGCCGCTATTTGTTTATCCGTAATGTTTCGAGACATTGGACACAAAGCATGTGCATTGGAATGTGTAGCAACAATAGGCTTATCAGTAATATTGGCAACATCCCAGAAGCCTTTCTCAGTCAAATGCGAGGTATCTAGCATGATCCCAAGGCTATTGCACTCCCGGACGAGATTTTTGCCGGCTGCTGTCAATCCTCCGCCGATATCAGGTGAAGATGGAAATTTAAAAGGAACTCCCTCACCAAAAGCATTTGGTCTGCTCCATACTATGCCAAGTGACCTGAGGCCTGCTTTATAAAAAACATGGAGCGCATCTAGATCTGTATCAATAGCTTCTGCACCTTCAATATGAAAGATAGCTGCGACGATTTGCTTCTCGATGCAGGAAGATAATTCGTCTGAGCTTCTAACCACCTTGAAGCGTCCACTCGATTCTGCTTCATAACGGAACAAATTCGCAGCCATTGCATGTGTTTTACGAACGGCATATTCATGGTCAATAGGCGGAGGCAGGGGTATTTCATACCCTAAGCCCGTTTCTGCCGCTTCCATTTTGTAAGAAGAGTTTGGGGTAAACACGGCAAAGAACCCTCCGCCAAATCCGCTTCTTTCTGCACGGGGAAGATCAATATGGCCAGCGTCAGATTCTATAAAAAAAGAACGGCCTAGCCCTCTTTCTGAATGATAAAGGTTTAAAAGTGTATCGTTATGACCATCCAAAATAGGAAAATGATTCATATATCTGCCTCCTTTAAATTATCTGTCTATTCTATCATATCAGGGCCGCCCAATGTTTTGACAGCTTATTGTTTCTACAAATTTTTATACATCATAACATGCGGGCCAATACCGTCTATTTCAAAAATCGCTCCATGTACCCGTAATCCAAGCTTCTGGTAATAACCACTTGCCGATGTTCTTGCATTACACCACCAGACACTTGCTTTCCTGCTCTGTAATAACAGTTCAGCTTCTTTTATAAGGATGCTTCCTGCTTTTCTGCTGCGATAATGTGGCAGTGTAGCCATTCCCCTTAAGCGATATTGATGTTCATCGTCAAAGCCGGAGTTTTTTTCCTTATAAAATGATGCAATACTAATCAATTCCCCTTGAATAAAACCGCCTAAATGAAAGGTATTGTTCTCCTCATCATTTAGAAATTTACAATCATCAATAGTTTGATTAGGACGCAGCACATTATGTCTTATAATATATGTATCTTTCGCTTCAATTCGTAAAACTTCCACCAAGTAGCCCCCTCCTCAATAACAAGCCTTCCCTTCTAATTCCATATTACTTAGTATGATCTTGTAATCATACCTAAAAATCTTAAAAACTCCTTATTTAAATCTCTTACTTTTATCAACCTCTAAATTGGTAATACTATCCTCATTGTATAATTATTACTACTCCTTTATAATCTTCTAGAATACAAGAAATATAGAAGTTGAAAGGGAGAACAGCGTGAAAAAACTGGGGGCAATTTTATTATCTTTTTCATTGTTATTGAGTTTATTTCCTCACCTGACAATGGCTGCAAAGCAGTCTGATTTTGAGCAAAAGTTAGACGAATATTTAAAGAAAGTAAGCGGGATTAGAGGATTTGATGTAACGAGGGAAGATATCCAAGTTTCACTTGCAGCGTACGACGAATCTCTAGCCGATTATGAATCGGTAAATGAGCTTAGCCAGTCCCTAGGTACAGTCATAAGAAAAGACCTGAGCAATATAAAGTCCATTTATGAAGAGCACGATCTGGATGAAGCCGGTCTTGTAAACTTACTGCAAGAAAATGGAGAAGTACTTAATGATTATGTATTTGTGTACGATCTGACTGACGCAATCTATACATATATGGAAGGCGAATTTGTACAGGATCCTAACTTTGAACAGGATTTAGAAGGCTATTTAGCAAAAATTAGTGCAACGAGGGGCTTTCAAGTAACAAGGGAAGATCTAGAAAACTATCTTGAAACATTCGAAGACAGCCTGGATACCTTTGAATCCGTTGCTGAGCTTAGTGAATACATGGGTGATGTTATAAAATCAAATTTAAGCAACCTGGATTATTTTAATGAATACTATGATTTGGATAAAACATCTCTTCTCAGCTTATTGAAGGAAAACGGTAAAGATATCAACAACTATGTCTTTATGGATCAATTAGAAGAAGACATATGGACCTTTACTGAAGGGGAACTCCCTGAAATGGATGAAGAGATTGCGGAGGATATTCTTCCAATATTCGAAGAGGAACTTGGGCTAACAGAACAAGAACTCGAGAATATAGAAAAACATCTAACAACTTTAGAAGACGTATTATCAGATCCTGTTACTATGGATAGATTGGATGAACTAGCTGAAAAAATGATGGCCTTTGAAGACTTTGAGGTCGCGACAGAAATTTCACCTAATGAAATCGCAGAAATGACTGCCATTTATAATGAATTCTTATCCATCTTTCAGCTTAAAGCTGATTACAGCTTAGTTAAAAATGGCACTGAAACTTCATTATCCATTTTGGATTTGATAAACATGAAAGAATTGATAGATGCTAAGCTTAAAATCACTCTTTATACAACAGGCGGAGATCTCCTTGCTGACCTGCTGATTTCTGGTGACATGGTGGACTCTGATACCATCATTGATGCAGGGGAGCAGGTTGAGGAATCAGTCGAGGATGTAAAGCAAACAGTCTCAAATGGCGGGGCTGCTTCTAAAGTAGAAAAACCTAAGCATCTGCAAAAAGAAACGTTTAAAAAGCATGAATCCATTCAAACTGTAAAGGGTGCAAAACTTCCGAAAACTGCTTCGGATTATATTCCTAATGCCCTCCTTGGTCTTGCACTAGCGTTTGCAGGCTTCATGATGTACCGCAAAGTAAGGACAAGCTGAGATGAAAGGAAGAAATAATGGAAACAGCCGTCAAAAGCGGCTGCTTCTTATTTCACTCTCTTTGCTGCTAATTATCAGCGGTTTGTTATTAACAACAACAAATGTCTATAAATATGCAAAAGGGTATTTTTTATTTCAAACTAACGCTTCTACTGATGATAAAGAGAAAGATTCACCTCCAAAGCCTAAGCAAAAAAGAAAAATGATGAATCAAAATGAGCTGTATCCTGTACGGCCTAAAATCGGTGAAGAAATAGGGGAACTGTATATACCAAAATTAAAAGCTGCACTTCCCATCTACCACGGTACAAATGAGGATGAACTGGAAAAAGGAGTCGGACACTTTGCCGGAAGTGTGCTCCCTGGCGAAAAAGATAATTCCGTATTATCGGGACATCGTGATACAGTGTTTAGAAATCTTGGAGAAGTGGGAGACGGTGATTCACTGATTGTGCGGACATCAGCAGGTGAATTTCACTATAAAGTAAATAAAGTACGGATTGTGGATGCTGATGATCGAACAGTAATTGTCCCTAAACCACGTGCAACACTTACTGTTAGTACTTGTTATCCCTTTCATTTTATTGGTTCAGCACCTCAGCGATACATTTTGTCAGCTTATCTTGCTGACAAGAAAATTAATTAACAGAAGAGAGGATTCCAGCCTCTCTTTTGTTATTTTTTTATCTTTTGAGATGCTTCGATTCTATGCAAAAATATAATTCATTCTGCTATAAAGGCTTTGTTGAACGGAAGACAAAAAAATATATTGTCTGGTATGAATTTCAGAGAACTGAGCCCGTTCGATATATAGCTAATAGAAAACTTCATACCTAATCCCCATAACAGCTGACTTTCTAATAAACCACTCTTTTAAAAAAACCAATCCATCATTCTTTTACATCATGTTATAATGATCCAAAAAACTATACTAGGGGGATAAGAGATGGATTGGCTTGAAGCCTCGAATGAGAAGTATACCTTTGAAGCCTTTTCAATATCCCACATAACGGTAATTTTACTTTTATTCACTATTTCTGGATTCATATTTTTATATAGGACAAAGCTCGGACAAAGCGGGCTGAGGAAAACGGAATGGGTGACAGCCCTTTCTCTGCTTGCTGCAGAAATTGGTTTTCACTTGTGGATGATTCAAAACGGAATATGGACAGCCTCCCAATCTTTACCGCTGGAGCTTTGCAGTATAAGCTTGTTCTTGACTGTCGCACTTCTCATCACCAGGTGCTATGTTTTTTATGAATTGTTACTTTTCACCTCATTACTGGGAGCTTCTCAGGCTTTATTCACACCTGTTTTAATTTTTGATTTTCCCCACTTTAGATTTTTCCACTTCTTTTATACACATTTAATCATAATTTGGGTCCCCCTCTATTTCACGTGGGTATTTGGCTATAGACCTACCCTATCGTCAGTTATTAAAGTTTTTCTTTTTCTGAATACCCTGCTGCCAATCGTGATGGGAGTCAATAGGCTTGTTATGGGCAATTACATGTTCTTAAGCCATAAACCTGAAAGTACTAGTTTACTGGATTCATTGGGACCCTACCCGTGGTATATACTTTCCCTTGAAGGATTATTAGCGGCACTGAGTTTGATTGTATGGATTTTGTTCAGAGAAAGAACGGCAGATGGACCTTTCCGGGTAAACAAATGAAGATATTAATAATATAAGTCTATATAGTATGTATTTCGAAATGGAATCTTCGGTCTAGTAAGGTTTTGTGTTACACATTCCTATGTGAAAGAGGCAGCTTCCAATAAGGAAGCTGCCTCTTTTTAGTATAATCGATTATGATAGCGGGAAAAGGTTAGATGCATTTTCCAAATAGCAAATATTTTTACACTATTTTACCAAACTAAGAATCTATTTAGGCACCTTTTTAAGAATGTAGAAAATTTAATATACCTAAAGGAAAAAATAAATTTAAGGAGAATAAAAGTATTGGTGGTTTTTTACAAAAACTGTAAACATTTTGTAAAATAAGGAATGTTAATAGATTATAAGGAGTCTAAATATGAGCCTATTAATAAATGAACAGCTGAAAACGATTGCTGACCTTGTTTTAAATAAGAAAGCAGAGCTTGCGGAACAAAGAAAAAATGCGGATGAACACATTTATTCTGCTAAAACAAATCATTTTCTTTCCATTTGGAGAGAGAATCTTATAGAAATTTATGCAAATTCTATCACTAGAGATCTTGATGAGACATATCTTCACCTTAAAAATTGGGGTGATAATATTGTAAACCTGCTCGTAGATTTACAGATTCCGCTTGATCTGGCTATTGAGGAAGTCCGATTTTATCGTGAGACAATTGGTATTATAATAAGAGATGAAGCAAAAAATCTGAATTTCTCTTTAGACTCCCTTTATGATGTCATATCTCGTTTCGATTCCGTGGTAGACCGGGCTGTTCATTGGCTTAGTTTGTCTTACTCACGCACCCATGCTGCGCTGCTGCAGGCAGCCGAAAAAGAGATGGATGATCTAACCATTCCGATTGTACGGGTGACAGAAGAAATTGGTGTTCTTCCCCTTATTGGTGATATTGATACACTAAGAGCCCAGCAATTAATGGAAAGGGCCTTATCCCAAGGAACTGAATTGAATCTTTCGTATATTATTATTGATTTATCAGGGGTACCTATAATAGACACAATGGTGGCGGCTCAGCTGTTTAAAGTTATTTCTGCCCTTAAGCTGATTGGCATTGATGCGAAACTAACAGGCATCCGTCCAGAAATAGCCCAGACCATGGTCAACCTGGGTATTGATTTTCAGGATGTACACACCTTCTCCAGTCTTCATCTTGCCATAAAGTCCTTAAATAAATAGCAGATCATTTTTCGGTAAAGGTTCCATGCAGAGTCTTTGTTTTCAAAAAAAAATAAGATTTGAGTAACATAAAAGGTTTCTTGCTAGTCATTCGATTTAAATGAAATAATGCAGTGGCTTCTTCTGTATCTTTAGTGCTGTATTAAAACAATATTAATAGTTTTAGCATGGTAATAAATGTTATAATTAATAGAAAATTAACTTATTGCTAATCTACTAAAAGAAGTTTCAGACATGGATGTGTAAAAATGGCAAGCAAAACTATAGAGCAATATAAAGAATTTCTAAGCCTGGTTCGGTCAGTTGGTTCTACTGATTATAGAAGACAAGAGTCTGCCTTTAAAATCCTTCACGAGGGACAAAAAGATACAGATATCAGCAGTCTCCTCTCTGCTATTTTGAATGAATTAAGCAATATTAATGAAAAAATAATCGATATGACCTGGCTGAATGAGCACTTGCGGATTCTTCATGATTTTGGGCGTACATGCTCGCAGACTCTTAATGAAAAAGTTCTTATGGAAAAAGCCTATCATCTCGTTTCACGAGTAATGCCGACAGATTCTTTTTTTATCGCTTTATACGAGGAAGGAAATCAGAAAATTCAAATCCCTTTTATGATGGATGATGGAGAGTTTTTGAATTCAGTTGAAATTCCCTTTGATGACAACAGCTTTACAGTTAAAGTAATTAAATCGAAAGAAACGATCCATGGAAAAACAGCTCAGGAATTAGACGAATTTAATTACATAATAGGCAAAGGAGAAGGAAATACCTGCATATATGTCCCACTTGTTATAGATGATCAAGTTAAGGGAGTTATATCAGCCCAAAGCAATCGTGAATTTGCCTACCGAAAAGAACATGAGGATCTGCTGCAGATTATCGGCAATCAGGTTATCAGTTCCATTATTACCGCCAGACTGTATACCATGAATTATGAAATGTCGCTTACTGATGAAATGACTGGATTAGGAAACTACAGAGCCTTCCATTCGGACTTAGAGGCTACTATTCAAAATAGTGATGCTCCCGTTTCCCTCTTGATGATAGATTCAGATGGACTTAAGAATATTAATGATCAATATGGACATCATGCAGGAGATTTATATTTGAAAGCTATTGCAAATGGCATGAAAAGCTTATGCGGCAGCAAGGCAAGAGCTTACCGCTATGCCGGAGATGAGTTTATGTTTATCATTCCCAACGCCGAAACCATTGAACTTAGCACCCTGTTTAAAGATTTATGCTCCTATTTAAACCAAAATCCTATATATATCCGTGAAACAGCTATAATTGTATCCATTAGCGGCGGCGGCGCCATCTACCCTTTACATGCTCATTCTTCCGAAACCTTGAAGAAAAATGCAGATATCGCTTTATATAAGGCGAAGAGAACCGGCAAGAATCAATTTGTTTTATATTCAAATGAAAAGGGATGCAGTAATAAAAAATAAAAAATCAGCGCATACATTCTTTACAGAATGTATGCGCTGCCTGCTTTTTAAACAGTTCTCTTACATTGCAATAAAACCCATTTACCTGTGTCTTTCCCTATCTGTATAGATCCTCTCATAACCCGCAATATTACTTAAAGCTTTCATATGCTGAATATGCAGGACTTCCTCTCATGCTAAATAAAAAAAACGGTGATACTGTATAAAATGGCAGTGATTCCAGCTGCAATTAACGCTGGCTTAAATTTATACCGTGCATATTTCATCACGGATAAATTAAGGATTCTTGCAATGGTATTGGTATCATCACTTAATGGGGAGGCAAAAGCTCCAAACGTGCCGCTTGCAAAAACAGCACCTATCACCAGGGGCAAAGATATATCGGCTGCATAAGACATAGAAACACCCAAAGGCATTAGAATCCCCCATGTTCCCCAGGCTGACCCTATAAAATAGGAAACTGCGCCTCCAAACAGAAACAATAACGGAACAACGATAGACGGCGGTATCCATCCAGCATGATTTGTAATGAATTCGGTAAAGCCAAGCTGTTCTGTAACGGACGACAGTCCCCAGACAACTGCCAGCAGAACAATAACACTCATCATTTCATTACCGCCCATTAGAAAGCTGTTAATGAGCTCAGCGGTTTTCATTTTTTGCATTCTTAAGAAAACAAAGCAAATAATGGACGTTAATAAAAGTGCGACAAGCATTGCTTGCATCACATCGGCTTTAATAAATGCTGCAAAGAGAGCCTTTTCCTTTTGATAACCATCCCACCATGTGAAAAGGAGTGTTAACGATACGACCAAAAATAAAGGGATTAGCAAATTCCAGGGTTTAGAAGGCAGCTCTCTCCCTACTGCCGGGTCACAGCCATGCCAGTCTTCTTCATCCGTACCCGTTTGTTCCCCAATCTTGTCTGGATCACTTTCTTCCGTGGATTGAGAACGGTGAAAAAAACTTAAGTAGATCCCTACTAAAATCATGACATAAGAAAAAAAATTAAAAGGGATACTTTGGATAAAAAGTTTATATGGGTCCGCTTGTATATGTTCGTTCTTCACAGCAATATCTACGATTGAAGTCATATACCCGACAAATGCTGTAGCAATAGGAATCACAACGATAACGGGCGTGGCAGTCGTTTCTATAACAAAGCCCAGTTCCTGGGTGGACATTTTTACCTTTTTCAACAGTGCCCGCATAATGGGTGCAATTGTAACAAAACGAAAACTCGGTGCTGCAAACGTACCAAGAGTCGACAAATAGGTAAGAATTAAAGCCTGCCTTTTTGTATGTATTCTGGTCGAAGCTTCTTCTACAAACCCCCTGATTCCTCCAGAAATTTTGATCATTCCAATCAATCCTGAAAATGCATACAGGAAAAGTAATATTCTAATATTACCGGAATCTACCAGTCCCCTGACCAAGAATCCTATCATTGATTCAAGCCCGCCGGAAAGCGTTGGCTTTAGTAAATATGAACCGGTTAGTAAACCTGCGAACAGCCCTGGAAGCACCTGCTTGGTCATGATTGCTATGGGAATAACAATTAAAAACGGGATTATGGATAGCCATTCATTCTGCAAAAATCTTCACCCTGCCTTTTAGGTTCTATGGATAGATTGCGAAGGATGCACAAAATTATGCAAAAGCAGGAGTGTCGAATGAGTATTAGCTCTATTAAAGTCTAAATGTGTCCGTTGATTTCCTCCTAAGACTCGCTTTTTCGCGGGCGGTCCGGGAGCCTTACGCTCCAATCAAAATAGTGCCAAATCCAACAATGAACTTTAAATATAGAAAAAAAGGAACTTATCCAAAAGCCAGGCGCATATTGTATTTAAAGAATACTTTTTATAGGAGGAATAACATGATTTGGGCAGCGGTATGCATTATATCCTTGATATTAATAGCACTATTAATCTGGATCATTGGTGACAGATACTCCGGAGCCAATTCAAGACGACATTCTATGGATTACGTGCAAAACGAGGAACAATTAAAAGCGAATACAATGGTTTCCAGCAGTTCTGATTAAACTCCTCTTTTGTATAAGACCTATACCCAGCCCAGCAGGATCACTAGACCCAATAGTCACTTGCCCTATAATCCCAATAAGACATATCTACTTTTCATCAAAATACCTTCGATTAAAATTCCAGCAGCTTTGTCAGAATTCCGGGCTATTCAATTCGAATCCATCTACTCTACAAATATTCAATCTCCTAGACATTAGACTGATCCGTTATCTTCCCTTTTTGCACACATCAATTCAACTTTGATCCCTTTTTTCGGAATACTGCTATACGAACTTTTACGATTCATTTTTTCTATTATTCCTAGAAAAACAGGAATTTAAAGACCCTGCCACTAGGATTCCGACCTGATCTAATACGTTGTGGATATCCCGCCTTAATTAGCACAGCATAGTATACAGGAGGTGAATATATGGAATACCAAAAAAACAAGGAAGAAAGTAAACGAAGTAAAAGTAATGAATCCAACAAACAGGTCCACGGCGGCGTTATGAAGACTGCGGACCAGACAACAGATGCACTTGTGTACGGTGTGCGAAATGCCGTTTCTGGTAATAATGACTCTTCCAGGGAAAGTGAAAAATAAATTAAAAAAAGAAACTTCCATTCAAGTTGACTTTGGTCAAAACATCTGCGCACCCTTCAGCATTAACGTCTATGCAAACGACAGAAAAAGTACCCTTATAAAAGAACCCCTCATGCTTAAAACATGAGGGGTTCTTTTATCCTACTCAATAATTTCCGTATGAAAACACAGCTTCATGTGATTAATGAATGTCTCTCCTAAGTCTGTAAAAGTTGCTGCTCCCCGTTTATGAATTTTAGTATGGAATCCTTCCGCATTGGCTCCAGCAATAGTCTGGTAATTGCAGATATCCGTACAAACACCGACTACATGTACTGTATCAATATCAGCCTTACGCAGTTGATCTGCAAGCGGAGTTTTAAAAAAAGCATTGTAATTCGTTTTTGGAATGTACCATACCTTGCCTGAATTTTTTTGCTGTAGAAACCATTCGTGGAGCTCTCCATAGAGTTGCTGCCCTTTCGTTCCTGCAACATTATGTACAGGCCATAAATCAAAATGCGGATCATTTTCCTCATGTGCATCCATCGTTACTACTACTATTTTTCCTTCAGCCAGAAATCTGTCTGCTAAACTAAGAATATACGGAACGATCTCCTGTGCCCCTTTTCCTACTGTTAAAGTTCCTTCGTCTGCTACAAAATCGTTGCTCATATCCACTATGAGCAGTGCTTCGTTCCCCATAATTTGTCCCCTCCCTCAAAATGATTTTGACGTTATGTTAAAGTTATTCCCAGAATATGATCGGTGAAAAGCACGAACTCATCTAATTGGACACTTGAGCGGGGGTCTGAAAATGGTGTAAGTGTCACATTTTTCAGATACAAATTTGCATGCACATTAATCATTTCTTTACTTGTTATATCAAGCAGCGGCTTTTTTTCCGATTGTATCAAAGCTTTTGACAAGGGCTTCTCCGTCTCCCTCTCTTCTGGCTCATGAGTCCTGATCTCTGCTTCGATCATCGAGCCAGCTGTAAGAATTTTTAATTTTTTTCTTTCTTCAGGCTGTTGGTTCTGTAATTCATCTAAAACGATCTGCAGCTGAATGATAGTCAATTTTTTAAAATCCAGTGCAGTATTTAATTCAGAGCCCTTCATAATAACCTCCATCATGCTGAGTTTTATTTACAACTCACTATTCCTCAAATGGGGCGCGTTTATGTGTAATTTAGTTAGAAGGATCTTAGATTTCTGCTGAAAATAAACGGAACTCCACTATGTAAAGAACTAGAGAAATGCCTCCCATTAAAAATTCAAACATGACCTTGAACCTTAGATTATATCTAAAATAATCTTATATCTTTTTCCCCTCAATTGGTCTAAATGACTATTTCTTTGTTATCTTTATAAATTTTCTTTTTCCAACCTGAATCACCATGTTACGTTCAACTTTCAAGATAAAAGCTATATCTGTAATCCTTTCCCCATTAATTTTTATTCCGCCGTTTACTATCATTTTTCTTGCTTCACTTTTTGAAGGCTGGAGTCCCTGTATTTAACCAGAAAATCTATGATCAAAATGCTGTTTTCTCCCTTCCATTCAATCTCTGGAATATCTTCCGGGATTGCTTTTTTCTGAAAAATTGTTGTGAAGTTCGTTTCTGCTAAGATGGCTGCGGCTTTTCCCCTGGTACATTTCTACAATGGTTCTGGCTAGACTCATTTTTGCGTCCTTTGGGTGAAGTGTGCCTTCCGTCAAGCCTTGATGTATGCCCTGCTTTTCCTTTAAAGGTAAATCAGTAACAAGATTAAAATATTTTACAATTAACTCATCAGGTATAGACATAAATTTTCCATACATTTCATTGGGCTGTTCATCAATTCCAATATAATTACCTTTTGACTTGGACATTTTTTCCACTCCGTTCAGGCCCTCAAGCAGCGGTAGTAAAATAACCACTTGTTTTTCTTTCTTAAAGCTTTCTTGAAGATGTCTTCCCATTAAGAGATTAAAGTGCTGATCTGTCCCTCCAAGTTCAATGTCGCTCGCTAATTCTACCGAATCATATCCCTGCATTAAGGGGTAAAAAATTCATGAAGCGATAAAGGCTTACCAGCTGTATAACGCTCAGAAAAGTCGTTTCGTTCCATCAGCCGGGCAACAGTAATCTTTCCTGCCAGATGAATAATCTGCTCAAAATTTAATGAAGAAAGCCAACTAGAATTATAATAGAGTTCTACTTTAGTCATATCTAGAATCTTGCTGAATTGCTCAAAGTAGGTTTTCGCATTGTGCTTGACTTCTTCATCCGTTAACTGCTTTCTAACAGTAGACTTTCCTGTCGGATCTCCTATTTTTCCAGTAAAGTCCCCGATAATCAGCTGGATGATATGCCCGTTTGAAACTGTTTCAGTTTGTTAAGAACTACAGTATGGCCTATGTGAACATCAGGGTGCTGACGGGTCTAATCCCAATTTTACCTTCAGCGGTGTATTCGCAGCCAGGGATGCAGCAATCTTCCCCTTTAATTCATTAACAGGTAGAATCTCGTGCACTCCGTTTGTATAAATGGCCATCTGTCTTTCTAATTCATCTCTTTTGTCTGCTGGTAATTATCTATGATGCGATCCTTTTGATCCCCTCCTGCTTTTTTTACACAAAAAAACACGCCCCTTAAAAAGGTACGTGGCTTACTCACGCGGTACCACCCTTATTGAAGAACATGTTCTTCCGCTCAGTTCGAATAACGGTTCGGGCCGTTCTTAGCTACTTTTTTCACAAAGAAAGTTCAAGGAGGTAATTCATACTTATCTTTGTACCGATTCCCACCACCCATCGGCTCTCTATAACATGGAGATAAGATACTACTGATTCCTGTCATAACTTGTCTGCTATTGATTTTTTACTATTCTACCTAATCAATCATAGGAGATACAATATGAATTGGAAAATAATTCAGATAAATATACATCAACCAGCCATGAACCCAAACTGTTTAGTTTTTACTTTGCAGCTCTTATGACATTCTTAGCCTTTAACCACACCTGTTTTTAAATACGGGAAATAATCCGGGAAATGGGGACAGTCCCCATAAACAGAAAGCCGCTCGGTAAGGAGCGGCTTTCTTTCATTGAACCCATTTTTGCTGGAAGGCTGCAATGCGTTTGTATTCGTCTGTTAGTACCCTGGATAGTTCAATGAATATCGGGGTTAGTTCTGTATAGACTTCTACGTTTTCTTTTATAGGTTTGTGATAATGGCTGGCACCTACCATTTCAGACACAACTTCAAGAGATTCTACTTCGCCCAGGCTGTAGAGGCCAAGTATGGCGGCACCAAGGCAGGAGCTTTCAAAGCTTTCTGGCACATATACTTCCTGGTTAAAGATATCTGCCATCATCTGTCTCCATAGCTCTGATCTTGCAAAACCGCCTGTTGCCTGAATTTTCACAGGCTCGCCGATTAATTCTTCTAATGCAAGCAGAACGGTATATAAATTAAAGATAACTCCTTCAAGTACTGCGCGGATCAAATGCTCCTTTTTGTGATGAAGACCTAAGCCGAAGAATGACCCTCTCGCATTGGCATCCCAAAGAGGTGCACGCTCTCCGGCGAGGTAAGGATGGAACAGCAGCCCGTCTGAACCAGGTTTTACCCTTGCTGCTATTTCTGTCAGCAATTCGTATGGATCCTTGCCCAGCCGCTTCGCTGCCTCCACTTCTGCAGAACCCAGCTGATCCCTTACCCACCTGAAGATCATTCCTCCATTATTAACCGGGCCGCCGATTACCCAATGATTTTCTGTCAGCGCATAACAGAAGATTCTTCCCTTTGGATCTGTCACAGGGCGGTCAGTAACTGTTCGAATAGCACCGCTTGTACCGATGGTTACTGCTACAGAACCTGGCTCTATTGCATTTACACCGAGGTTAGAAAGAACCCCATCACTAGCCCCCGCCACAAACGGTGTGGAAGGCAGCAGATTCATTGCACTCGCATAGTCTTCATCCAACCCTGTCAGGCTGTGAGTAGTAGAAACTGGAGTTGATAATTGCTCTGGAGTTACACCGGCAATATTCAGAGCTTCTGCATCCCAAGCTAGATCATTTAAATTAAACATTCCTGTCGCTGAGGCAATTGAGTAATCTACCACATATTGTTTAAAAAGCTTGTAAAAAACATATTCTTTAATTCCGATAAATTTATGAGTGTTCAAAAACAGCTCTTCGTTCTCATGCTTTAGCCAGGCAAGTTTTGAGAGCGGAGACATCGGATGAATCGGAGTTCCAGTTCGAAGATAAATTTCATGTCCGTTCAGCTCTTTTTTAATTTTTTCTGCACAGGATGAGCTTCTATTATCAGCCCAAGTAATACATCGGGACAACGGTCTTCCTTCTTCATCCACTGCTATGACACTATGCATGGCTGAACTGAATGATACGCATATGATGCTTTCTGGATTTACTCTGCTAATCTCAACCGTTTTCTTAATCGATCCAATTACAGCCTGAAAAATCTCTTCAGGATCTTGCTCCGCCGTGCCTGGTGTTGGAGAAAAAAGAGGATACTCAATACCAAAGCTTGAAATAACGGATCCTTCAGCGGAAAATAAAACAGATTTTGTACTGGTTGTCCCAATATCAACACCAATTACATATTTGGAGTTCCCCATTTCTTCCCTCCTCTTACTCTCTTTATAACTCATCAATCACTTAACGACGTCATGTCCGCCGAATTCATTTCTTAGGGCTGCCACTACTTTTCCAGAGAAAGTATCTTCTTCTAGTGAACGGTATCTCATCATTAGCGATAGGGCGATTACCGGTGTTGCAACCTGCAGGTCAAGAGCTTCTTCGAGGGTCCATTTCCCTTCACCTGAAGAATGCATAACCCCTTTTAATCCTTCTAAACGTGCATCCTTAGAGAAGGCATTTTCAGTAAGTTCCATCAGCCAAGACCGGATTACTGAACCGTTATTCCACACTTTTGCTACCTGCTCGTAATCAAAGTCAAATTGGCTTTTTTCCAATACATCAAAGCCTTCAGCTATGCTCTGCATCATTCCATATTCTACACCATTATGTACCATTTTTAAAAAGTGTCCGCTTCCGCTTTCACCCGCATACAGGTACCCGTTTTCAACACAAATATCCTTAAAAATAGGTTCAACTGTCTCGAAAGCTTCTTTATTTCCCCCAACCATTGTACAAGCTCCGTTTCTAGCTCCGGACATTCCGCCGCTTGTACCTGTATCAAGAAAATGAATTCCGTTTTCCTTAACATCTTTAGCTCTGCGGATGGATTCCTTATAGTTGGAGTTTCCACCATCTATTATAATATCTCCTGCATGAAGAAGCCCTTTTAGTTCAGTAATGACCTGCTCAGTAATCTGGCCTGCAGGAACCATAATCCATACAGCTTTTGGAGACGGAAGCTTCTCTACTAATTCAGCAATAGAACCTGCACCTTCTGCGCCTTCTTTTGAAATATTTTGAACTGCTTCTGCATTTACATCAAAAGCAACTACTTCATGCTTATTATCCAGTAAATTTAATGACAAGTTATAACCCATCTTGCCTAATCCAATTAATCCTATTTTCATTATATACGCCTCTTTTTGAAAAAATTTTTCACAATGATTTTATTATACGAAATTTTTTTCTTTCTGCAATCGTTTTCAAGAAATATTTTTTCGCATCCTATTATATGCTATACTATTTTTATGAATAATTAAAGGGTGAACACTTTATGAGCCAAAATTGTATCGGAAAAATACGATCTTTCTATGCTGGGTTCAGCGAGAAAGAAAAAAAGATAGCTAATTATATAATCGATAAACCAGAACGAATTATTCATAGTACGATTAATGAAGTAGCAGATGACCTGAAGGTGGCCGATGCAACGGTATTCCGTTTTTGCAAAAGGCTGGGATTTAAGGGCTACCAGGCTATGAAAATTGCCCTGGCCACTGAAGTGATGTCCCCTATCCAGCAGATTCATGAGGAAATCCATGAGCAGGATGACGAGAAGACAATAGCTGAAAAAATTTTTCACTCTAATATTAGAACTTTAGAAAACACTCTTCAGTTTTTGGATAACAACTCCATTCAAACAGCCGTTGAATTACTAAGGAATGCTGAAAGAGTAGAATTTTACGGTACGGGTGGATCAGCTGTTATTGCTATGGATGCCTACCATAAATTCCTGCGGACGGGCATAAAAGCATTTTCTTTTTTAGATTCACATTTTCAATTAATGTCTGCTTCACAGCTTACCAAAAGAGATGTGGCCGTGGTCATATCACACTCTGGAACAAATAAAGATACTATCCGCATCTTAAAAACCGCAAATGAAAACGGTGCCAAAACCATTGGCATTACGGGGTTTGCAAAATCTCCAATCAGTCAAAACGTCAATGTAGCGCTGTATACAAGCTCTGAAGAAACCGAGTACCGCTCTGAAGCACTTGCTTCTAGGATTGGTCAATTAAGCTTAATTGATGCCTTATACGTCAATTTAATGATTGCTAACAAAGATAAAGCAAAGAAAGCATTGGACAAAATAAGAGATACTATTTCTGACACGAGGATGTAAATTAAGAACCGCAGGATGCAAACATGCACCTGCGGTTCTTTAATTTAACACCCTATTTCAAGAGTTTAGAGTTTAAACGAATAAATCGAGAATCATAATGAAGGCAAGTGCTGCAACAGAAATAATGGTCTCTAAAGCTGTCCACGTTTGAAGCGTTTCTTTAACGGTCATTCCGAAGTATTCCTTAATAAGCCAGAAGCCAGAATCATTTACATGGGACAAGATGAGTGAACCGGCACCAGTTGCCAGCACCAGAAGTTCAATATTTACACCTGGCATTGCCGCAGCAATTGGCGCGACAATTCCTGCAGCAGTCATCATAGAAACCGTTGCGGATCCAGTAGCGATACGGATCATCGCTGCGATTCCCCAGCCTAAAAGAATAGGTGAAATACTAGATTCATTAGCAAGCTCTGCTATATACTCCCCAATTCCTGAGTCAAGAAGAACCCTATTGAATGCACCGCCTGCACCGATAACTAAGAGAATGCCAGCCGTAGGAGCCAGGCAGTCGTTCGTGAATTTCAATACATTCTCACGGCTAAGCCCCCGGAAGAATCCTAAGCTGAAGAAAGAGTAAACGGTTGCAATTAACAAAGCAACAACAGGATCACCCAAGAATTTTAAGAATTGATAAGCTGTGCTTCCCTTTGTAAGAGCAAGGTCTGCTACAGAAGCAGCAAGCATTAAGAATACAGGTACTAGCACAGTAAATACTGTATTTGCAAAGCCTGGAAGCTGTCTTGCTTCCGAGTACACCAGCTGGTCTCCCATTTCCTTAGGCACTTCTTTGTGAATTCTTTTTCCAATCCAGTTCCCATAAAGCGGGCCTGCAAGGATAGCGGTTGGCAGCCCGACAATAATGGAGTAAAGAATCGTAAGGCCTACATCTGCTTTAAAGATTCCTACAGCAGCCATTGCAGCCGGATGTGGAGGAACAAGACCGTGAACCACTGAGAGGCCCGCAACTAAAGGAACTCCTATTTTAACTAATGAAACACCAGTTTGACGGGCGATTGTAAATACTAAAGGAATTAATAATACAAAGCCCACCTGGAAAAATACAGGAATCCCAACGATAAATGCGACAAACATCATCGCCCAATGAACATTTTTTTCTCCGAAACGTGCAATCAGAGTTTTGGCAATCCGCTCTGCCCCGCCGGATTCAGCCATCATCTTGCCAAGCATGGTTCCTAATGCTAAAACGATAGCAAGAAACCCAAGAGTATTACCTAAACCTGTTTTAATAGAATCTATAATACCAGGCTGTTCCGCTGGATTTGCCGAGATCAACGGCATCCCAGTAGCAAGTCCTACCCCGATTGAAGTAATAATCAAAGCTACAAACGGATTTAATTTCGCAACTGTTATTAAAAGCAAAAGAGCCACAATTGCTGCCAATACGATAACTAATAACATGATAATCCCCCTATTAAACTCCTAAGCTGTTTTTTAAAACAAGTAATTTTTGAAAGCACTTTCATCTCTGTTTGATTATATGAAAAAATATTTTTTAAATCAATAGTTATTTCTGAAAAAATATTTATTTTTATAAAACCCTCAATTTAGACCAATTCAAAAAAAAGCCGCTGACTATGCCAGCCGCCTTCTGCTCTTTATAACAGCCTTGCTCACCTGACTCTCTTTAGTCAGCAGGACCACACAGAGTTCATACACCCTTACTTTTCAGACAATAGAGCTTTCTATCCTGTGTTTAGGTCATTTGATAACATCCTTAGGGACAATATTAAGTTAGCCAAGGGATTAAATAAGATGGTTGATATCTCTAAATGTAAGCAAGTTTCTCCTTATAGAATTCGGATCTCTATGAAAATTTATTGCAGAACAGAATGAAATCCTTATTTTAGTAAATCCTATGTTAACTACTATTTCTGGGAGAAACGGCATGAAGTTGTCCAATAAAAAAGAGTTTAAAAAAAATAGAATTTATATGTACCTTTTTTTAAATATTCTCCTCATCTTAGTTCTAACTCTAACTTCTGTTTTTGAGTTTAAACTGGAAAATTGGAATTATGTAATTTTAACAGCCTTGTTGTTCATGCTTTTAATTTGTATATATCTTCTATATGAATTCATTGTGTTAATACCTTCTACTTCAGCCCGGATGACCAATATTTTTATAGGCTCAGGCTTGCTTTTGTGCTTAATTCTCATTACATATGCGAATTTATATCTTCAGGTGTATATGATTAAAGGGGGGCAGGCCTTTACCGGTAAAGGGTTAAATGGCCAGGATTTTCTCTATTATAGCATCACCACCTTTACAACTACTGGCTATGGCGACATAACTTCAGTAGGTCTCCTGTCTAATTCTGTTGCTGCAACTGAAATGCTGCTTGGATTCATAAGCAATACTATTTTTATGGCTATATTAACAACAAAGCTGGTAAGTAAAATGAAATAAACTGCAATTAAGCCTGTGAGTATAATACACACAGGCTCTTTGTTTACCAGCAGAGTGAAACATTTATTCCAAAGCAGGTTTTCCCTGTTGGAGACAGAAATATAACCGAAATTCCGTCCGGGTTAATATGGACTCTAAAGGGAGTGCCTACCGGTATGGAACGGATCAGGTTCTGGACCCGGGTAACATTCCCCTGTGCCCCCGCTTCCTTTAATTGACGGGCGAATTGCGGTTTGTATGCAATTGCAGTTAATAGCTGATGTATTTCTTTGGTTAAAGGAATGAAGCTGGCCGCAGAAGCTTGTAAAGCTTTAACATCAGAAGGGTCCTGTGACGCCGGCTGCCTAATATAGTAGTAATCCGATATAGGCATACTGACATTTCCCTGATGATTTTGATTTTGATTGTGATACCAATACATTTTACACTCCCCTTTGCCGCACTTCTTCACATTATATGTGTTAATGGGCGAAAGGTACTTTCAGGAAAACAGAGTAAATAATTTCCGAAAAAAAAGACAGCCTTTTGGGCCGCCCTTATAAGGAGTCATAATATTCAGCATAGCGAGGATCATTTTTTACGTTAATTTCATGTGCCAGTTTTTCGTTATTTAACAGGGAACCCGTAACACCTGGAGGATCTTCTTCTCCTGTAATCATGTTAAAGTCCTGTTCCTCTGAATGAATCAGATGTGATTTACGCTGATCTTTTTCCATTGAAATATCTCCCTTCACTATATCTTCCTTATTATCTTCCTCAAAAATTACTTAACCATTCATGGACTACTTCTTAAAAAAGAATGATCTATAATACAACTGGGTTCTAATTACTAAGCCCCGTTAAATCACTATACAAAAAGTATTAGCAAATAGCTTTATGTCTATAGGAATTGAAAAATATTAGGCTGGTTAGAGGAGAAACGGTAATTAGCACCTATCATATGGTCAAGAAAAGCATTTTTTTCAACAAATATGTCATTTAAAGGAGTCAATACAAAACTTCTACATGGCCGTCAGCCGTTTAAGAGGGTTTTTCACCAAATTATGAGGGGAAATCGAAAACTAAGGGGGAAATTCCAAATATAAGAGGACTTTCCAAAATTTAAGAGGGATTTTTCATTTTTAATGGGTTTTCTGCATGAATAGAAAGTTAATGAATGTAATTTATTATAAACCAAAAAAGGATCATCACTGATCCTTTCAAGAGTGTAAAAGTGTGCTTTATTTTCCGAGAGCATCTTATAATAAGTACGTAATCTTCGCATCCATTTCCGTTCTTTTTTTAGCTTCGGGTATTTCTTCTGGATAACCTGCACCAAATATACCGATTACTTCATATTCATCAGAAACATTTAAAATATGTCTAACCGGGGCTGAGACACCAAGTGAAGACCAGAAGCACCCTACTCCCGCTGACCAGGCAAGCAGCATGAAGTTTTGGATAAAGCAAGAAACGGCCACCATATTTTCATCCCGCACCAGCTGTAAGGAGCCTATGTTAGACAGTACAGCAAACACTGTCGGGGCATTTCCAAAATCAGTTTTATGATTTAACTTAGCTCTAGTTTCACTGCCGATAAACACAATCTCCCAAGGCTCTGTCATTCTATGATTAGGTGCCATACTTGCTGTCTTGAGCCAGGAAAGCAGCAAATTTTGATCAATTGGTTCTGCTTTAAATTTTTTTATTATTCGCCGGCTGCTTATAAGCTTTTCTATATCCATGCTATCTGCTCCTTTATTTCGGATAACTTCCGATTTTATTCTAAACATATGTATACATCTCTAAACTAAGTCCACTCTTACTTCTGGTTTCCTATTTTATGTTCAGTTCCCAAAGACTTCCGTTCACAGATTCACTTCTATAAAGTTACTTTACTATATGGTGATATTAAATTAAAGGTGGATAAAATCTGTTACATAGAGGGAATCCTGTTCATCTTTTTATAACATTTCATGCAAACTGCATAAGACTTGGATTATACTATTTTTATAAGCAAAGTACTGGGGTGAAAACTATGAAAAAACGAAAACGGAAATCTCTTAAACCCCTTTTTGCGATACTCCTTATTTTATTGATATTTACAGGAGTTATGCGGATCATTGAGGTAACAAGTACCAAAACCCGGATCTCAGCCTATAAGCATGACCCTTTCAGTGGAGTGAAAAAGTATTCCCCTCAAGTAGAGCTTGAGCTTAAAAAGTATAAATTAGATAGCTTTACTCCTGTCCTTTTAGCTCTAATGCAGCAGGAAAGCAAGGGCAAAGGCGGTGATCCCATGCAGTCTTCCGAATCAGCCGGCCTCGCACCAAATACAATAACCAGTCCTCAAACAAGTATTCAGCAGGGAGTGAAACATTTTGAACAAACCCTTGAATATGGAAGAAAGAAACAAGTTGATTTTCCTACTATAATACAAGCCTACAATATGGGCAAAGGGTATATCAATTTTGTAGCAGAACATGGCGGTAAACATAGTGAAGATCTAGCCAAACAATTTTCCATGCTGCAAGTCAAAAAGAATCCTGATGTATATAACTGCAGAGGCAATAAGAATAATTTCCGCTATCCTTACTGCTATGGAGACTTTACTTACAGCACAAAAGTTGCAGAAAATCTTAAATCGATTAATCCTGGCCTTACACTGGCAAAGCTTGTAGAGGATGAAGCTATTTAATGCAATTCAAGGGAGATTAAGAGCTTGCATGAAGGTTCGATTTTGTGAATTAGATCCAGAGGCTCGCTCCCTATTTTACTTACTGTCTCGTCCAGATATGTTCAACATCAGTCATTTTTTCACCTTCAAATGTAAGTTTATAAATGTCAGGCATATCAAGTTGTTTCCAAAAATCAAAGCCATATGTAGAATCGAAGTAATTCATCATTAATACCATGATGTTGCCGTGTGTAGAAACAACAACACGTTCACCCTCGTACTTATTCAGAATATGTAAAATAGCCTGGACTCCTCTTAGCTGCGCTTGAATATTGGACTCTCCCCCCTCCCACGAAAAATGAACATTCTTCCATACTTGTTCAACTGCATAGTTGAAATCTTCTACTGGCTCCTCTGAGAGAGTACGCTCCCTTAGAGATTCTTCAATGACTATTTCTTTTTTCAGGTAGATTGAGAGAGTTTCAACTGTTTCAACAGCTCTTCTATATGGACTGGAAATTATGTGGTCTACCCTTTCATTTTTTAATAATTCGCAAACACTAATGGAATCCATCGCTCCTTTATTCGATAAGGGTCTGCGCAGTTCATTTGAGTTATATACCGAATGAGCATGCCGAACAAAATATAAGATGGTCATTTATTCTTCACCGAGCTTTCCTTTTAATCTAAGTGTTGTACCTATACATTAATATAAATCAGGCGTAGAGTAATAAAAACGGAAATATTTATTAGGTGCCTTCCCTTTTTCAAAAAAAATCCGTCATTCTTTTGAAAATGACGGACTTGCTTGTATTCAAGTTAATTAACATATAAATCTTTATTTTTCGATACAGCTTTGGCTGCGTATTTATGATAAATTCCCTCTATTGTGGTGATTAGGAGAGTGATTAGCATCGTGAGAAGTATATTTTTGTATCCAAATATCCCAAAAATATCAAGACCTATTCCAACGATAAAGAAAACTAAAAAGAAATCGACTAGAATCGCTCCAAATACACCCTCTTTAGGCAGCACCATTAAATCACTTATAGTATAACTACTAATCCAAATAATCGTGCATAATACAAAAATTTTAGGAAGGGGGATATGGGTAGTCGTTAGCAGTGAAGCCGCCAATAAGGGAAAAATGATGAGTGCTTTATAAAATAAGTGTCTAAGATGTTCCATGTTTTCTCCTCCATGAATTTGTTGTTCCTTGAAGTTATTGACATAAAAAAAGCCAAAACAGAAGGAAGGTAACCTAATCTGTTTTGGCTTATGTCTAGCCCTAATTATTAGTCTAGCCCATTACCGCCTTTAAATATTGGGTTTTAATATAAAAACGATTACGCTTCTATCAAGAGCGAAATCCCAGTCAACAAAAATATCTGAAATTTTCCTGTCTATTACCGATTCAAAATCGTAATTATGTAAGAACTTTTTTTCCAGAATCCTTTTTGTCGTCTTTAAGATCTTCCCGTATCCTTGCCGAATCAGTTCTTTTTCAATAGTAACAAGGATCCCGTCACGTATGAACAACAGGATTCGATCATTCATTAAAAATGTTTTCATCGACTCGGGAGCTTTTTGTGCTTCAGCGCTAATGTCGACAATTTTTCTGTTCAGTGTTTCTTTTTCAGGAAAATCTTCCTTGATTACACCGCTCTTTTCGTCTAACGGGTTGCCTATTCCTACAAAGACGCCGGACTTGTTACTCATTCCCCAATCAAAATAAAATTGATTAATGTCTATTCCGGTAAGCCCCTTGATAAAGGCTTTAATCTCTGGTACAAGGCTTTGGAAGACAATTTCTCGAGTGTTTTGTACAACATTTTCATTTTCCTGCTTTAATAGTGCTTCTTCCATCGGTGAAATGAAATTTCGGATATGAATAATGATAAATGGACCGGCAATTGAGACATAAACGGATTCTGGGCCTTTTCCAAAATTATCGCGCAGTAGTTTGCCTACATAGCTTGCAATTGCTATTTCAGGTGGTTTATTTTCCATCAAGATTCCCCTTAAGATAAAAGCATTATTTCTTTCATCCATATTTATAAGGTTTCCTATGAAGTTTTCCCTAATCAGGTATTCTTAAACCCGTATTATTTACTCAGTTTTAATCTTTCTATTTGGACTTAGTATAAGAACTATATGGCTTTCATCGTTACGAAAATTCCAGTCTACAAAAACGTCAGCTACCCTTTGATCCAGAAGTTCATCAAAATTGAACGCATTATTATAAAATATGGTTCTCTCAAGATTTTTTTTTGTATATCTTAATGTTTCCATGTATCCAGACGAAATTAATTCTTTTTCAACCATGGTTAAAACACCTTGTCTGGTGATTAAAAGCGTTTTGGGATTTAAAAAGGCAGACGTTATGTTCATTGGTCTTTTTTGAATCTTTTCACTTAGGTTTCCAATAAGTTGGTTCACCTTTTCATGACCTGGGTAAGTTCGTGCATCTATTTCATGGTCTGAAATAAGACCTACCATAAATCCTGTTCTATTAAATAAGTCCCAATCGTAATACACTTCATTTATCTCTAAACCAGTCACTGAATGAAAATGAAGCTTTATTTCAGGTATTAATATCTTCATAATAATATCCCTTGTCTGGTAAACAGTTTGATCCTGCCGTTGAACCAGGAGCGCCTTTTCAAGAGGTGATAAAAAGTTTCTCAGGTAGATGGATAAAAAAGAATCGCTAATAGTAATGAATACCGACTCTGGTCCTTTTCCAAACTGGTTTCTAAACAGCTTGCCTATATAGCTGCTAAATTCAGTTTGAATATTTTTAGACATGTCTTTCATCCTGGCCTCCTTTCTAAATAAAAAGCTCTGTTAAACTTGTCTGTTGATTTCCGCTACAGGCCTCGCTTTCCGCGGGCGGTCCGGGAGCCTCCTCTCACGTGTACGCCTGCGGGGTCTCCCTTAACCTGCTTTTCCCGCAGTAGTCTCGTACCTGAAACGAAGATCAACTTAGTGAGGAAAACAACATTGAACTTTAACATCGCCAAAAAAAACAAAAAAGCCAAATAGAAGGAGTAATTAATTACTGCCCTCTATTTGGCTTAAGTCTAGCTCTATAGTCTAGTTCTTTTCCGCCAATATTCAAAATCCAAGAAGCTGTGTAAGTAAATGTTCTACATTTAGATCAAAGCGATTTATTCTTTCATCCTAGTACAGTTTATTGATAAATGAGTAACTTTTCAACGGTTTTTTTAATGTTTTTGCTTTACACACCTTTATGTATACTGATGTATTATATATGCAATTTTATCATATGGAAAGGATTTTTTTTGCAAAAAGGAAGAGAAAAAGCGGATGTGTGAAAATTGTAATTTTTTGTCTGAAGTTAAAATTTTCTAAAAAAAGATTTCTTAAATCTTCCATGTTATGATGTTTCCGGCGCCCAAAATCGATTATTTCGGAGGAATTGTATGCTGCTGTTAAACGCATTAATTTTTCAGTTTAAGTATGTTAAAAGCCGTAAGCCCGTACATGTTAATGAATTGCTTGATTATATTCAGAATCAGTATATTATTGGAAAAATATCAATATGGGAATATAAACTTATTTTTTGTGAACTGGATAAACGAGGAGCAAAAAAGCCATAGATTGATTAATGCGGCAGCGGATGGTATTCAGCATAAATATTAACCATCTGCGTCAGCACGCTGTTTTTATCAAATTCTATTGAATCGTTCATTTGCTTTTGCTGCAATATCCTCCGACAGGTACACAGTTATCCCATCCATGCCTATTTGAGCCGTTTCATACATGGCTAAAGCTACCGTCTTTCCATGTATGGCTCTGTATTTTCTAAGTGGCCCTTTAAAAAGGAAGCTTGCAGCCCTATACATTCCGGCCCCTACTTTTTCTCCCAGCCTGAATTCTTTCCGGCTGCCCAAAAGCAAGGAAGGACGAAATATGGAGATGGATGGAAATGGCACTGCTTTGATTTCTTGTTCTAGTTGGCCCTTCATTTTGGAATACCATATAAATGAATCGGGATTAGCATTCATTGAGCTCACTATAAGAAATTGTTTTGCCCCTTTACTGCTTGAAAGCCGGGCAATAGATAATGGATACTCGACATCCACTTTATACATGGCATCCTTTGATTTAGCTTTTTTAATAGTGGTTCCCAAACAGCAGTATACATCGTCCACAGAAAACACCTCATCATAAGTGTTTAATTGGTCAAAACTCACGACTTTCTCCGTCAGCTTAGAATGATGAATTTTCTGTGGTTTTCTGACTAAGGATATTACTTCTCCATATTCTCTGGAATTTAATAAAATTTGAAGCAGCTCGCTTCCTATTAAACCGGAAGTTCCGGCAATTAAAGCTGTTTTTTCTTTCAACTAAACTACCCCCTCCTGCTTTATAAACGGTTACAAATGAACTCTTAAAAAGGCTGATCAAACCATTAGAAGTTATAATGTTCAGCTCTTAGACTTTTGTTTACGCAAATTAATGTTAACACAGCAAATACTTATCACAATTAATAATAAGCCAATTATTAATTGGATCGTAATGGCTTCATTCAATAAAAAAGTACTGAACAAAATCGCTATTATTGGAATAAGAAAAGTAAAAGATCCTACTTTACTGGCTTCTCCAGACCCAACTAATGTAAAAAAAGCCAGCCAGCCTAATGCAATAACAAAGATTGAAATAAATAAAAGATTCATAATAAAGGGAATTTCCCAGTTTATGTTTGTCCAGCTTTCAACTGCCGATCCTGCTGAAATTAAGCACGTACCACCTATTAAAAGCTGAAGAGTAACCAACCAGATAGAATCCATTCTTCCCCGATTTTCTTCACATATACAGTTCCTGATCCCCAGCCGGCCGCTGATCCTAATGCAAGCATAATTCCTATAGGAGAAATTTCACCGCTAAAACCTCCAGTACTTATGACTAACACTCCGGCAAAGCCTAGGAATAACCCGATAATTTTTAGACCATACATTTGTTCTCCAAGCCAGAGCCAGCAGAATATGCCCAGTAGCACTGGCTCAATGAAAACAATCGCTGCAAAAAGCCCTGCAGGCATATAGGAAAGTCCAACAGTCTGGAGTCCGTAAAAAATTACAATGTTCAATAATGCAGATATTACGTAATAATGCGATGTTTCTTTTAATCTTAATCTTTTATACCTCGGAATGGCAGCGAATAATAAAATAAAACCGCCTAATAAGGTTCTTATACCGGCAAAAAGCAGCGGTGGAGTATACGAAAGGGCAAGCTTTGATAAAGGCCAGTTTATGCCCCATACAGTGACTAGAAAAGCAAAAATAAGTACTGTTCGTGTTCGTGAAAGATTTCCCACTTTGTCCCCTCCATGAAGTCAATACGTATCTCATCTTACTCCTATGTGGAAAAATCCCAAGGTATTTGCTCATATTTTTGTTTTCATTTAATAAGGATCTAAGCGTTAGGTATTGTGCAGGTTTATACGCCAAGAACCGTTTGCAGAATAAAAAGGCCCTCGTAATTGAACTGTAACCCCTAAAATGGACAGTTTAATAAAAAGGCCCTATGCTGCTAATAAATGATCCCGGTATTGTACCGGGGTCATTTTATTTAATC
>NZ_JAFBFI010000001.1 GCF_016909175.1 Peribacillus deserti | reverse complement strand
ATAAGAAAAGCGGCAGCGAAAGGCCGCCCTTGCCTTTTGATGGCGATTGGCTTATGACCGAAGGTGTCAGTTCGCAGCTAGACAACACGAAAAGCGGAGAATGGTGCCTTTCAATAGAAGCAACTTGAAACCCGATAACACGCGCTGACCGGCAAGCGCCTGCGAAGACAGAAGCAGTATCGCACTTATGCAGCACCAAACAAAAGAGAATCAGGAGATGAAAACTTTTCTTTCATATATAAAAGGCTCTTAATAAATAAAGTTTTTTATAACTAAATTGGCTGGATTTAAATCAATGCATGTTTGTAAAAATTAACTTGTTATCCCGACCCATTATTCTGGGCTGATTAATAATTTTATAATAATGGTTAATTGAGTGAGATTTCTGTTAATTCTCCAGTTATCCCGCCATTTAAAACTTCTACAAACCCTTCTTTTAGAGGACCAGTACATTAATGAGGGCTTTAACAAATTTACGGGGGCTAAATGGAGTTTTAGGAGGGGTAAAGGGTAAATTCAGTTTTATGGGGGGAGGTTAAGATGATCGCAAGCGGCCTCTGGCAGGACCCCCACACTATTTGTCAATTTCAGGTACTTCAAAAAATGCTGTTGCTATTTTAAAGTAATTCTTTTATACTACGTAAGGTCACAACAATTTAATAATTCCTCATACACCGATTAAGTAGAGGTTGCAGCTTTAAATAGTAATGCGTACGAGATAAAGAGATGTCCTTGACTCCGCATGAAAGGGAAAGCTGCCGAAGTTTGTTTTCATCTCTTTGAAAGCAGGCTGGGGCTGATATCTAATAGAATCAGCACTGTCACGTTCAAGAACATTTGAAACGTGGGGAGCTAATCATCGGAAGGTTTGATTCGGACAATATATAAGCCGTCGATCCTTCGACGGCTTTTTCTATTTTCTGCTCCTTCCAAATACAAAAAAAGGAGAATACATCTTGAGTACACTAAGTAAAAACACAGCACAGGATACATCTCAGTTAAAAAGAAGCCTGAAAACACGGCATCTCACTATGATTTCCCTTGGAGGCACCATTGGTACAGGGTTATTCCTAGCCAGCGGCGGTGCGATTCATAACGCAGGGCCCGGCGGAGCGCTTGCAGCTTATGCGGCAATCGGAATTATGGTCTACTTTTTAATGACAGGATTAGCAGAAATGGCAGCCTATATGCCTGTTGCTGGATCCTTCCGGGTTTATTCATCAAAATTCGTTGATCCGGCCTTCGGCTTTGCGATGGGTTGGAATTATTGGTATAACTGGGCAATAACGATTGCTGCCGAGCTCGCAGCTGTTACATTAATTATGAAGTATTGGTTTCCCGACAGCCCTTCCCTTTTGTGGAGCGCCCTTTGTCTTGCTATTATGTTTCTACTAAACTATATGTCTGTTAAAGGCTTTGGCGAAGCAGAATTCTGGTTCTCCCTTATCAAAGTTATTACTGTTATCGTCTTTATTATTGTCGGGTTTATGATGGTATTCGGAATTATGGGTGGTGAAGCTGCTGGTTTTAAAAACTTCACTATAGCGGATGCTCCTTTCAATGGCGGGTTCATGGCCATCCTGGGCATCTTCATGGCTGCCGGCTTTTCATTCCAGGGCACAGAGCTGCTCGGGGTTGCTGCTGGAGAAAGTGAAAATCCACAGCGAAACATTCCTAAAGCTATAAAATCGGTTTTTTGGAGAATTCTTTTATTTTATATCTTAGCTATTTTTGTTATTGGGTTATTGATTCCTTACACAAATGAAGATTTGCTTCGCGGTGAAATTGCGGTGAGTCCTTTCACACTTATATTCGAACGAGCTGGCATTGCTTTTGCAGCTTCTGTAATGAATGCCATTATTTTAACTGCTGTATTATCTGCAGGTAACTCAGGTATGTATGCTTCAGCCAGAATGCTTTGGGATCTTGCACGTGAAGGGCATGCTCCAAAATTCTTAGGCAGACTTAACAAACGCGGAGTTCCTGTAAATGCTTTAATTATTACGGCTTTAATGGGCACGATCGCATTTCTCACTTCCCTTTTCGGTGAAGGAACTGTATATATATGGCTACTAAACGCTTCTGGTATGTCAGGTTTTATTGCCTGGGTCGGAATTGCAATCAGCCACTATCGTTTCCGAAAAGCATTCATAGCTCAAGGCAAAGATTTAAACGAGCTTCCATATCGTGCTAAATGGTTCCCGTTCGGTCCTCTTTTCGCTTTTGTACTATGTATCATTGTAATACTGGGCCAAAACTATGGCGCCTTCTTTGGAGATTCCATTGATTGGAATGGCGTACTAGTTTCCTATATCGGCCTTCCATTGTTCTTAGTTCTGTGGCTAGGCTATAAATATTCCAAGAAAACAAAAGTTATACCATTAGAACAAGTGAACTTAAACAATAAAAACTAAACTTAGTGGGCGGCCCAGCATACTGGCCGCCTTTTTTATATGCTGGAAATTCAGCAGTAAAGCACGGCAGCAATCTCAAGCTGTGTACTCACTATAAAACGAAATATGCTCGTAAAAAACCCCCTGCAGAATTTCTGCAGAGGGTTTTCCACCTATTCTCTAGCAACACTTAGGTCGCAGTCTTTTAATTTAACGACTTTGGTTTTTTTAATAAATTTATATCCTAACCAAAGGATAAAGAATAGCGGCAGACTAACATAGGATACAAGAATCCCATTCCAGTCGATTTCAGGACCTGTGAAGGCCGAATAGTTTTGGCCGAGAATAATGAAGGCACATAGTGCAAACGCAAAGATTGGGCCGAACGGGAACCATTTTGCCTTATAAGGCAGTTCCTCAATGCTTCTTCCCTGGGCAACAAAGGCTTTCCGGAATCTATAATGACTTACAGCAATTCCGATCCAGGCAATAAACCCTGATAAACCTGCTGCATTTAACAGCCATGTGTATACCACTCCATCACCAAAGAAGGAAGAAAGGAATGCCAGACAGCCTACTAAAGAGGTTAAAATAAGTGCATTTAGAGGAATGCCTTTCTTCGTTACCTTGCCTAAAAACTTAGGTGCCTGTCCTTCTTTTGCCATATTCCACAGCATACGGGCGCACGCATACATGCCAGAGTTACCAGCTGATAGCAGAGCCGTTAAGATAATCGCATTCATTACTGATGTAGCAAATGCAAACCCTACTTTTTCAAATACAAGTGTAAAGGGACTTACGGTAATATCATCACTTGTTGCGAGCTCAGGAGTTGTATAAGGAATGATCAACCCTATAACTGCAATCGTTAAAATATAGAATAATAAAATTCTCCAGAAAACCTGCTTAATAGCTTTTGGAACGTGCTTTCGTGGATTTTTGCTTTCACCTGCAGTAACTCCAAGCAGCTCGGTTCCCTGGAAAGAGAATCCAGCAACCATAAAGATACCAAGAACAGACATTAATCCGCCATTAATAGGAGCATCTCCAACTGTAAAGTTTTTCACCCCAATGGCTTCTCCGCCCATTATGCCAAGGATCATCATTATCCCTGTGATAATAAAAATAATAATGGTGGCTACTTTGATTAGAGAGAACCAGTACTCGGACTCTCCGAAGCTTTTAACTGAGAGGACATTTAAGAAGAATAGTAACGCTAAACAAATTCCACTCCATAATAAAGAGGGAGAATTCGGGAACCAGTACTTCATAACAAGAACTACAGCAGATAATTCAGCAGCAATGGTAACGGCCCAGCTGTACCAGTAATTCCAGCCCATTGCAAAACCTAAAGCTTCATCTACAAATTTTGAGGAATAGACACTGAATGAACCTGCAACCGGCATATAAGTCGCCATTTCTGCCAGGCTTGTCATGAGGAAAAAAACCATTATGCCAACAAGTCCATAAGCGAGCAATGCCCCGCCTGGACCTGCGCTATGAATCGCGCTTCCGCTTGCAAGGAATAGCCCTGTCCCAATTGTACCGCCAAGGGAGATCATGGTGATATGTCTTGCCTGCAGCTTTCTTTTTAAACCAGATTTTTGTTTTGTTCCCTTAATTGCTTCTCCAAGGCTGCCTCCAACCCCGGCTGCTCGAACTTCCGAATGCTCCATAATTACACCCCAACTAATTAATTGTTTACATCTGTGTTTATACATACCTTATTTACAGTGTCTTCAAACCATCCAAGAATAGGATTTTATTATCGAGGTATAATTATTTTTTTGAATTACTATTACTCCTATTTAGGTTTACCCAGCAAAGTATTACAAATCTTTATTCCTTGTTGAAGCTATTTTCTTATGAATACTTTATAAAAAGAATGGGTCTATTAAACTTACCTGTTGATTTCCGCTGCAAGCACTCGCTTTCCGCGGGCGGTCCGGGAGCCTCGTCGGCGTAATACGCCTGCGGTGTCTCCTTTGACCCAATTCTCGCGCAGGAGTCTCACGCCTCCCCCTTCAATCAACATAGTACCAATATCAACAATGAACTTAACATTAAAAGAATAACGAATATGCAGACGGCATTTTCCTTAGATTATTCGAATGTTTGCAAAGCTAAAGGATATCCTACTAACAGTAAGACATTATGAAGGGAATGTTCTCAATGGTGCTAAAGAAACAGCAGGTGGATATAACAGATACAGTGGTAGGCAGAATTCAAAACGGGGAAATGAACCTGTATTCCGGCGAAAAGAAAATTGGTAAAGTAACACATTCTAATGATGGCATTTCATATAGCCTTGAACAAGGTTTTGAAACCTTTAATGGCCATATCTATCAACAAGCCGATGTCACCGTGAACCCAGATAAAAAATATACCGACTGCGACCAGGGCGGCTGGTGCTAAATATTAATAAAAAACAGCTGACTTGTCTAAAATCAGCTGTTTTTTAACATATCGGTCATTCTCTTTATAGTCAGCACAATTCAGCCTTGATCCAGCCTCTAACACTGTTGATAAACCAAATTTCATCTGCAGAATTTAAATGGCCTTTAGTCAGAACCTGCTGCTTTATGGTTCCCTCAGCTAATAGCTTAGCTCTAAAAGTTCCACCCAACAGACCACTGGATATAGGTGGAGTCAGCAGTTCACCATTCACTTTTAAAACCAGATTGCCAAGCGTAAATTCTGTCAATTCTCCATGAGCATTCCATAACAGAACATCAAACACTCCGGAATTTTGGCTTCGAAAGGCATCATACATTTCGCGTCTGGTGGTTTTATGATAAACAAAAGGATTCTCTATATTAATAGCACGATTAGCCAATTTGACAGAGATGGATTCAGGATTTCCACCTATTTCTGCCCCTTCGATAAATAGCTCGCCGCTCCTTGAGAGGAGCAATCGAACTTTTAGGACACCGCTATTGTGTCTACTCGCAAAATCTGAAAGTATCTTCCTTATGCCTTTTTCATCCGCTTCATAGTTAAAATACTCCGCAGACTCTAAAATCCTCGTAATATGCTGCTCCAGCAATTCATACAATCCGTTTTCGAGCCTCAACGACTCTAAAAGCTGAAAGCTTTGGTGATTTTCAGTTAGAAGTCTGGCCTTCACAAATGCCTCATGATATTCATCTTTCAAAGTAGAATCCCAGGTAATGCCGCCGCCGACTCCGTACTGGGCTCCTCCGGTTTTGTTGTCAATTAGCACAGTCCTTATGGGAACATTGAATATAGCTTCACCTTTAGGAGTTATATAGCCGACGGCCCCGCAGTATACTTCACGAGGTGAATTCTCTACCTCAGAAATAATGTTCATGGTGCTTATTTTTGGAGCGCCTGTGATTGAACCACAAGGAAACAGCGCTTTAAAGATATCGCTGATCCCTAATTCCGGAAGCAACTCACAAGTGATTTGCGATGTCATCTGCCAGACCGTCGGATATTTTTCAATTTGAAATAACTCAGGAACCTGGACTGTCCCTGTTTTGGCGATTTCTCCCAGATCATTTCTGAGCAAATCTACAATCATTAAGTTTTCTGAGCGGTTTTTTTCAGATTCAAATAGCCACTTTGCATGTTCCCTGTCCTCAGCAGGCGTTTTTCCCCGCTGAATGGTTCCTTTCATGGGACGGGCCGTGATATGTCCCTCTTGAAGACGAAAAAATAATTCAGGAGATGCCGAGAGAATCCGATGGCTGCCAATATTTAAGTAAGCACTATAATTTGCCGATTGAGCACGGGAAAGCCGCTTATAAAAGGCATAATCATTTCCTTCGAAATGAGCCTTAAGCCGCATAGTATAATTCACCTGATAAGTGTTTCCCTCTTCTATTTCGGTTTGTATCCGCTCGAATCCATTTCGATAATCATCCTCAGTGAACTCAGCTGTCCATTCAGAAATCTGAAACTCTCCCGTTTCTTCATTTTCTATTACGCTTGAAGGGCTTTCAAATATTCCAAACCAGAGCAGAGGCATGGAGGGGTGAGGGTGGACTCTAAGGGATGACTCAAAAGCTGGTGCCGCTTCATAGGAAACATAACCCGCTGCATACTTCCCCTCCTTAACATATTTTTCAACAGCCTGTAATTTATCTATTACATCCTCGATCTGATTGGTTTCAATAATTTCTATAGGGCTGCTAAAGGCTAGGGGTTTTTTCTGCCCCCCGCTGTCAGTAAACTCAAAGTGAAGATAAGGAACTTTTTTGCTTTTGTCCATTTGCCGACCCCTCGAATGCTTGAAGTTTCATTTTATTTTTGTTAAAAAAGTTTTTTAATAAGGCATGTCCATGTTCGGACATGATTGATTCTGGATGGAATTGCAAGCCTTCTACCTGATAAGTTTTATGGCGGATTGCCATGATCTCACCGTCTTCAGCGATGGCTGATGCTTCCAAACAGTCTGGCAGGGATTCCTTCTCTGCAATCAAGGAATGATAGCGAGTTACTGAGAAAGAATCTGGAATGTCTTTAAAGATCGTTTTCCGATCATGTGTGATCCGTGAAACCTTGCCATGCATGGGCCTGCTGGCTTTTATCACTCTGCCCCCAAAAGCGCGTGCTATAGCCTGGTGTCCCAGGCAGATCCCTAATATAGGTATGGTTCTATGGAATTCCCTGATCACATCGAGACAGACACCTGATTCATCCGGATTCCCCGGACCGGGAGAAAGGAGAATATAATCAGGATTCATCTTTTTTATTTCATCTATCGTAATTTCATTATTTCTTTTAACTACAGCCTCTTCCCCAATTTCCTGAACATATTGATATAAGTTATAAGTAAAAGAATCATAATTATCTATTAATAAAATCAAGTAAGGTAACTCCTTTAGCGGAAATCAAACAAACCCTATTTAAATTTACCAGACAAAGCTTCTTTCACAAAAGAAAAATATTGGGAAATAATCAGGAAATGGGGACAGTCCCCATAATATTTCGAATATAGAAATAAATGATTGTTAAATTTTTAGTTATGTGGTAGGATTTCAATTAATTGAATAATCTCTTATCAAGAGAGGCGGAGGGAATGGCCCTTTGAAGCCCGGCAACCACTGTTTGTACAGTAAGGTGCTAAATCCATCGGAACTTTGGTTTCGAAAGATAAGATTGAAGCGTAATTTAAAACTTCTTCTTATCGAAGAGGTTTTTTTGTGTTTTACGAGGCATATTTTGCTAAAAGTTGTATGTCCCTGAATGTCTTTTTGCGTACTTAAGGGCATGAACAAAAATATGGAAAACAGGCTTTTCAAAAAAACAGCTGAGGAGAGAAGTAAAATGAAATATGGTTTTTGGCTGCCGATTTTTGGAGGCTGGCTGCGGAATGTGGAACAAGAAAACATGCCGGCTACCTATGATTATGCGAAAAAAGTAATTACATCTGCGGAAAATTGGGGATTCAGTACGACCCTAATCGCTGAATTATATTTGAATGATATTAAAGGCCCGGAAAGAGATTCCCTTGAGGCATGGACTACAGCTGCTGCTTTAGCAGCCGTTACAGAGAAAATTGAGATTATGACAGCGGTTCGCCCTGGTTTCCACAATCCTGCTGTAACTGCAAAAATGGCTGCAAACATAGATCATATAAGCAATGGACGTTTTACCTTGAATGTTGTTTCTGCCTGGTGGGAAGAAGAGGCACGCCAATACGGAGGCATTTTTACTGAGCATGATGCACGATATGATCGCACAGAGGAATTTCTCACCGTTTTAAAAGGCCTGTGGGAGCAGGAAACTTTCACATTTAAAGGCAAGTTCTATGATATCCAAAATGCACATCTCGAACCAAAGCCAGTTCAAAAGCCAAACCCGATTCTTTATGCGGGTGGAGAAAGTCCCAGGGGCAAGCAGGCTATTGTAGAGGGCTGTGATGCTTACGTTATGCATGGAGGGACCGTTGAAGAAGCTGCAAGGAAAATAACGGATATGAAAGATAGACGAATTGCTGCAGGAAAGGAACCTTTTAAGTCCTTTGGAATGGCGGCTTATATAATCTGCAGAGATACGGAAGAAGAAGTACAGGAAGAACTTGCAAGAATAACAGATGTGAAGGAATCCAGTGCATATGCAGGGTTTAAGGATTTCACAACCAAATCGCAGCTGGAACAGCAGATTAAGCTATATGATTATTCCGTTTCCAACCGCGGACTTCGTCCAAATTTAATTGGTACACCGGAGCAGATTGCAGATAAAATTCTCGAATACGAAAATGCTGGAGTAGACTTGCTGCTTCTTCAATTCTCACCTCAGCTTGAAGAAATGAAGAGATTTTCAGAGCAGGTAATGCCGCTGGTAGAACAAAGAAGAAATGCGCAGGTTATAAGCGCAAACTGAACTAGGAGGAAAAATGAAATGAGCAAAATATACATCATCCACGAAAATAGCGAATGGACCAATCATTTAACAAATCGTCTTGAAGAACTGGGACTTCCATATGAGGAATGGTTCCTTGACCAGGGAATTGTTGATTTACATACAGAGCCTCCAGAAGGTATATTTTACAGCAGAATGAGTGCCTCCTCTCATACCCGGGAACACCGTTACGCACCTGAATTAACAGAAGCGGTCCTTTCCTGGCTTGAACGGCATGGCCGCAGAGTAATTAACGGCAGCCGGGCATTAAGGCTCGAAGTAAGTAAGGTGAATCAGTACATGGCGTTAGATGCAGCAGGAATCAAGACTCCGAAAACATTGGCGGCGGTCGGCAAAGATCAAATCTTTACAGCCGCTGTGAAGCTGGATTCCCCTTCTTTTATCACAAAGCATAACCGGGCTGGGAAAGGGCTTGGCGTACGCCTTTTCCATTCACTTGAAGGCCTTGAGGAATATCTGGAAAGCCCTGATTTTGAAGAGCCAGTGGATGGCATCACACTCGTACAGGAATATATTCAATCACCAGAATCCTATATAACCCGCTGTGAGTTTACAGGCGGTAAGTTTATATATGCGGTACGTGTGGATACATCTGAAGGATTTGAACTGTGCCCGGCAGATGCCTGCCAGATCGGTGACCTATTCTGCCCTGTTGGAGAAGAAGTAGAAGAAAAACCAAAATTCCAGATCGTTGAAGATTTTAACGAGCCTATAATTGAAAAATACGAAACTTTTCTCAGAGCTAATAACATTGAAGTTGCCGGGATTGAATTTATCAAAAATGAAGAAGGCGAAATCTTCACCTATGATATTAATACAAATACAAACTATAACTCAGATGCCGAAGCTAAAATAGGCAAATTCGGCATGCTTGAAGCAGCCAAATTCTTTGCAGCAGAGCTAGAAAAACTGACTGTACTTAAATAAACGTTCTATTGGGAAGCTTACCACGCAAATGCCCTGTCAGATGAGATCTGGCCGGGTGTTTTTTTTTATTGCCAGGATAGTCAGCTCCTCACAATTTTGTATGAGTAAGTTTTGGAGTATAATAACGTCGTATGAACGAGCTATTATAACGAGGTGAAAGTATGGAAAAGAAGATTGGTTTTATTGGATGCGGAAAAATGGCGCAGGCCATGATTGAAGGAATGCTGGGGACAGGGACAGCCTCCCGCGGCCAAATCATGGTGAGTGCCTCTTCAGAACAAACATTAGAGTTTGCCCGGGAAAAGTACGGCGTATTAACCTCACGTAATAATAAGGAAGTAGCCTCCCATGCAGACTTTCTCATTCTGGCTGTAAAACCTGATTTGCATAGAGCGATTCTTTCTGAAATAAGGACATCTATGGAAGCAGGAACCGTTATCATCACTATCGCTGCAGGAGTGAGTTTACACTTCATTGAAAAAGAACTCGGCGGCTCAGCCAAAGTTGTCCGGACCATGCCAAATACTCCTTCATTAATAGGTGAAGGACTAAGTGCAGTATGCCGTAATCAGCAGGTTACCGATGAAGAACTTAGCCAGGTATTAGCTTTATACAACAGTTTCGGTAAAACGGAAGTATTAAAAGAGGAATTGATGGATGCGGTGCCTGCAATCAGCGGCTCCTCCCCTGCTTATGTATATATGTTTATAGAAGCATTGGCAGACGGAGGCGTAAGAGATGGAATTCCAAGAGCACAGGCATACACAATGGCTGCACAAGCCGTTTTAGGCGCAGCAAAAATGGTGCTGGAAACCGGCATGCATCCAGGAGCGCTCAAAGACAATGTCTGCACTCCGGGAGGAGCAACCATCCAGGCGGTCGCAGCACTTGAACAGCATAATTTTCGTGCTGCTATTCTATCAGCTATGGAAAGTTGTACACAGAAATCGAAGGATCTTCAGCGGGGCAATCAATAAATGATGCTTGTGGATAAGGATATGTGGATAGGCTGGGGATAAGTACGTTTGCAAGGGATAGTAAAATAAATAAAATTTTGGAATTTGTGCATAAATTCAGTTTAATGTTTGAAACCTGTGTATAAGTTACGTTCCGTAAGCAAGATTCTTGGAATTTGTGTATAAGTTCAGATTGGCATACTTTTATTGTTCATAAGTTTATACGGCATAAATGTGGACTTGTGCATAAGTTTATAAAGGCATAAGATAAGCCTTGTGCATAAGTTAATTTCGGTGATCATAACCTTGGAACTCACACCTAATTTCCGTGAGACAAGTATAAGTCTAGAACTTAAGCATAAATTTTATAGGTTAAGCATTTACCATGGAAACTTAAGCATTTTCCATTAAAAGAGAAGCATAAATTCCTAAAAGTTAATCATTCAATGCTCATAGTTAAGCATAAATCTCTAAAACGATGAATGGGCCTCCTGAAAAAATCGTGTACCACTACACTGGACGGCCCAGCCACATAAATTTGAGTTTTTGCCACATAAAAAGTTAATTCAGCCACATAAATTGGTTATTTTGCCACATAAAACTCTAAGCAGACCTCCAGTCAGACGCTGCTTACCGGAAATTTACAACTAAAACACCCTATAACCCCAAAAGAGGAATTAAATGCCACCGTATTCAGTTCCTCTCTGTATTTAATCCAGATAAATTAAGCTGATATCTTCAAATTCAATGGTCACTGTTTCCTGCTCAAAACGGGATTTTAATTTTTTGGTCAGTGCAATTACGGTTTGTTTCCAGGCATTGATATCTTTTACATATTCGTAGTTTACGCTGGATGTAAATGTAATGGTGTCTTCCCCGCCTGCTGGGCAGCCCCATTCTGTATGGTATACGGTTTTACTTTTATGAGCGACGGCTGATACATAAATATTGGTTTGCTGATACATTTCTGCAGCCAGCTCCTGCCAGGCTGACGATGCTTTTTCCAAGGTATGGTTCTCACGATTCTCTCCATGGCCTTTATTAACTCCTAAAACAATCACTGCTCTTAATGATTTATTCTCCATATGATTCTGCCAGCCTTCCGGGTAATTGCTATTAGACTTATATTACCCATTTAGTTCAACATCAGTCTTCATTTCAATATGAACCTGATAAAAAAGCAGATAGAAGTAAACCCCTTTCTCTGCCGATTTCTCTACGAAAAGCCCTTAATGAGAAGCCCCACTGGCTACTCGAATATCAGATTCATATCCAACAGCAGTCACCGCCGCTATTCTTATAGCTTCCACTATCGTATTCAAGCTCAGGCTGGGCGCTTCTTTTCGATGGTTTGCTCTGGAATAATCGGACACCGGGAGAGCTGGGGGCGATATAGTACATTAACCCATCGAAAATATGGCTGCAGACAAATGCCCCTGCTGTTTGGCAAACGTAAGCAGGGCTGCCTTTCCTTCATTTCTTCAACGATTCTTTTAATGGGCAGTGAGGTCCAATAGGCAGCCGGACCTTGCGTTGCCATGGCTCATCAACCAACCGGTTTCCTTGCTTCTCTGGTGATTAATTTTACAAGAGGGTTTGTGCCTGAAAAGCGGCTCATGCTCCATCCAGGTTATGGGCTGACCCTTTTTCCAAATAATTTCCTCCTTAAATTCCGTTTAAAAAGACTCAAAAGAGGTAACTTGATTAGGTGATAACTCTATCATTTCATGGAGGAAAGACAATGACCAAAGCCATGTTAATCATAAATCCTTCATCAGGGAAGGAAAAGGCCCCCCAATATAAAGCACATGCAGTTGAAGTATTAAAAAGCTTTCATGAGGAAGTAGTGGTTTGTGAAACTCAGAAAGAAGGAGATGCCGCCCAATTTGCGAGAGAGGCATGCCTAAACAAATTTGATACGGTAGTTTCTATGGGTGGAGACGGTACGATTAATGAGTCGATCAACGGTCTCGCTGAACAAGAGTTCCGCCCTAAATTCGGCTTGATTCCAATGGGAACAGTTAATGATTTTGCGCGAGCCCTGGGGATTCCTTTAGAGCCCGCGGAGGCCGTCAACACCTTAACGAGCCAGACGGTACGTCCTGTGGACATCGGTAAAATGAATAATCATTATTTTATGAACGTTTTAGCAGTAGGCGCGATAGCTGAAGCCACCTATAATGTAACACCAGAGCAAAAAACGAAGCTGGGGCCCTTCGCTTATTTTATCGAAGGCTTAAAAGCGTTAATCAAGAAAACACCGTTTCAGCTTACTGTCGAACATGATACCGGTAAGTGGACCGGGCATGCATTCCTGATGCTGACCGCACTGACCAACTCTATTGGCGGTTTTGAAACATTCGCTCCCCAGGCAAAGGTAAACGACGGTAAATTTCACATCTTCATTTTGAAGGATTTTTCTTTTCCGAATATATTAAAGATTATCCCCAGCCTCTTAAAGGGAGAATTAAAAGAGCATGAGCAGGTGGAGTATATTCGTTCTTCATATGTGAACGTTTCAAGCAGTGAAGATCTTGCTGTTAATATTGATGGTGATGAAGGAGAACGTCTGCCATTTAATGCTGAGGTGCTTCACTCACATCTAAACATTTATGTGCCAGCCGGCAAATAATCAAAAAAAAAATCGCCGTTGAAGGCGATTTTTTAATACTGCTCTTTTTCCTTTAGCACGGTAATTTCCGTTTGTTTTGGTTTCATAAGAACCGGATAAAGCAGAAGTCCGACAACAAATAATCCCATTCCTAAAAGGAATGTTTTCAGATCAGCCGTACCCGTTTTTATAACCCATAGAGAGTAAATTAATGCGAGAACTGTGATGATTCCATCTTTGACTCTCGAACCGTTAATCACATCATAGGTTTCACCGGTGATAACTAGTTTCAGAGAATAAATAGCTGAAACAAGATAAGGGATCAGATAAGCCAGAGTCGCAACGACAATGGCAAAATCATAAGCCTCGCTTATTGTCCCTGAGACAGTTGAAAACAGAAAAATCTGGGTCATGATATTTGTAATCGTCAGCGATCCAACAGGTGCTCCGTTTTTATTCGTTTTGCCAAAAAATGAAGGGAATAAGCCTTGTTTAGCTGCCTGATATGGCACTTCAGAACTTACTACAATCCATCCGACAGCAGCTCCAAATAAAGAGACTAAAGCCAGTATTCCAATGATGCTTGCAGCACTGCTGCCAATTGCGGCATTAAGAGCATCTACCAGAGGTTTCTGAGAATCCTGAAGCTGTTCCTGCGGAAGAACGCCCATCGTTAAGGTAGTGATTCCAACATATATGAGAACGGCAACCAGCAGGCCAATCAATGTTGCTTTTTTAACATCTTTTTGTGACTTTGCCCGATTGGACAGCATAACCGCTGCCTCAATTCCAACAAACGCCCAAAGAGTTGCAATGGCAGCAGAATTTATCTGTCCGCCTAAGCTGACTGCATTGCCCTCGCTGTCGTTGAATGATACACCTTTTAGTATAGAACTAGCATCAAAGATTGCGAGCGTAATAATAACAAATAAGGCAAAACCAATTACTTTCGCCGCAGTAGCCGCCAGGTTAAGTTTTCCTGCACTATTAAAGCTGCGGCTGACGATGAATTGGATGCCCCATAAAAGGACAGAACACACTAACAATGTGAGAGCTTTTCCCGCCTCTAAATCAAATGAACCAATTGACAGAAGGATCTGCCTGCTTTCTAAAACCGGGAAAAACGTGGATAAATAACCGGCGAAAGAGATGATTACAGAAGCAGTCGCTGCCCAGTTCGCTGCCCAATATCCCCATGCCATGCTATACCCTGCAGTTTTGCCAGCCTTAGGAGATTTAAACATGTCCATCGCATAGCTTTGAGGACCTGTTTTCAATTCTGGTTTTCTCGTTGACAGGTTACCGAACACAAGAGCAATCATTAATACTCCCAATCCAGTTACTCCCCAGGCGGTTATTGTACCAAGAGGACTTGATACCTGAGAAAGATTTGCCGGAAGCATAAAAACGCCGCTCCCTACCATATTACCAATAACAAAGGTTGTTAAAATCCACAAACCCCATTTTTTATTCATAAGAATCTCACCTTTATGTTTATTCTAGCTGCACATGAAATGAAACTAGTGAATTAGTTTAATTATGTACATTACTATAACACAATCCTTTAGTTTGGTAAAATGGTAGAGAACTAAAAATTTATGTTAATTATTAACATACTAATTCATCAGCTGAATAAACAAAAGGAACAGCCAATAAAGCAGTCTCTTTTGTTTATTCAATATAATTCTTTCGAAAACCATAGAATGGCCTGAAATGTAAATGTTCATAAAAGGTGTGGGAAGAACTTGATGCTAGCATTTCCATTCTTGCGTTCGGATAAAGTGAATGAACATTGTGGATAAGCTGCTGCCCGATCCCATATGAACGGTATTCTTTTTTTATTAGGAGTTCACAAACATAGAGTATTATTTGCAGATATCCGATTACCTCCAATTGACTCACAGCTACATACGCTATATTTGAGTTCTGCCACGCCTCTCGTGTTTCAGCACTGCGCTTAAGCATGCCTGTCCAGCCTTCAAGTTCGTTTAAGTGCTGAATATGATTAAAGTCTGTGCTTTTATATGGACTAATTAAAATAGTTTGTCCGTTTTTTGCTTGAATCTCCATAGCTTCCCTCTTTTATGCCGTCTTTATTTTGTTTATTAAGGGTAAAAAAAGTAACGGCCCGTATTAATTATAATCTCTTTAGGAAATGTTATAAATATCCAAAGGAGGAATGAGATATGACTAAACGAGATGATGAGAATATTTCAGAAAAGCAGTCTGCGGAAGGTATGATGGAACTATTTGAATTCATAAACGCAAAGGGTGACAGCGGAGAATTACAAGAAATCATAAAGGACTATAATTCTCGAAATTCAGTAAACGCAAGCCAAAACGACTCTCAGACGAATTTTACGGATTACCATAGTCCAGATCCGAGCCAGGGGCCAGCGAATGAACATAATTTAGTCTGCAATGAAGAACTGTTTTACAGTGACTTGCGTGCCATAGCGGAGGACTCTTCCAGAGAAGATTAATAACTCAGCTTAATTTCGATTGATTTTACAATCTATTCACCAAAATATGATGTTGGTAAATTCTGTATTTTAAGGAGGTGACTGTGATGAAGAATATAAATCTCAGAACAGTCAAAACGCAGGTGACGACCTGCGACGCCTTCCTTACGATTAAACAATACCTACATTCCACCCTGACATGCAGGGACCGTCGTTTAAATTTGACGGTCTTTTTATATTTTTTCAGTTTTAAAACAGAGATCTATTTAAGATATATACAATGAAGAAAGCAGTTAACTAAATGCATACCCTCATACACCATCTAACACTCTATTGCTCTGAAAAAACAAACAAAAGGAGAGATTGAAGTTCCGTTAATCTGCACCGAGAAAAAGACAATAGAGTGGATTCAGCTGAAGCTATATCACTCTGCTTACACAGAGTATAAATGCCGTAAACATGAAGAAGGAAATCACGGGTGAACGACTAACATAGAAGAGCGCGGCCTTGAACATATTTGAATGGTTTGATATATATCTAAACTAAACAGTAAAGAGGTTACATTTGGATTTATCCTCAGCAGCTTTGCTATACTTATTGTATGTAGAAACTCTTTTTTTAAAATAGTGTGCTAAAAACAAATGAGTTCCTGTATTCCTATTTTCCGCATTTAATCTGCATACGAAATGACAAAGATTAATACGCTGAAAAGATTACACACAATCCTATAGAGAGAGGAAGTATATAGAGATGCTTGAAAAAAAGATAAAGTTGGTTGCCCTTGATATGGATGGAACCCTGCTAAATGATAAACATGAAATTTCGGACGAAAACGTTAAGGCCATTTCGGAGGCACAGGAAAAAGGTGTTCACGTTGTATTAAGCACAGGCCGGGCACTTGCTTCCTGCAAAGAGCTGTCGAAATCCCTTAATTTATCTTCCTACCTTGTAACAGTAAACGGCAGTGAGGTATATAACGAAAAGGGGGAGCTGATTGAGAGAAATGCAATTGATACGGAACATATTCAAATGATGCATGAACTTTCCAAACAGCATAAAGCACGGATCTGGGGAGTAACAACAGATAAGGTATGGTATGAAGGTTTCCCTGAAGATATCACTGCGCATGAATGGCTGAAATTTGGCTTTGAAATTGAAGATGATGAGAGCAGAAACAAGGTTCTTGATACTTTAACAAAAACAAACATGTTTGAAATCAGTAATTCCAGCCCTACCAACATAGAGGTAAATGCGATTGGAATTAATAAAGCAAGAGCGCTTAGACATGTGTGTGAAAGACTTGGGATCACTGTTGATGAAATGATGGCTGTAGGAGACAGCCTCAATGACATTGCTATGATCACAGAGGCTGGAATGGGCGTGGCAATGGGCAACGCCCAGGAAAAGGTCAAAGAAGCAGCAGATTGGATTACTGGAACGAACTTGGAGCATGGTGTAGCTCAAGCTATCCGCCGCTGGGTACTGGAACAATAAAGGAATTTACTCAAGAAAAAACCGGGCACTGTCGCCCGGTTTCTAAATCCATTTATATTTCAATTCCTGATAATTTAGTGCAGCCTCTTTTTTCATGTCATCTGGCCATATCACTACGACTTGCAGCAGCTCTCCATCGATACTCCGTTCTGTAATTTCACCTATCCAGATTTTCTTTCCCTTCATTTCCCCACACCCCTTTTGACTTGGTTTCGGTCAGCTTTCTTGCTTTTGCAGCGTCATCTGTACCCTTTTCTTTTCGCCGGCACGATAATAATCCACTGTGACACGCTTTCCTATTTCCGTTTTGGTATATAAGAATTTCCTTAACGCTATGCTGTTTTCAATTTCTACTCCATTTATGGAAGTAATCACATCACGTTCTAGCAGTCCCGCTTTGGCAGCAGGAGAATTAGGGCTGACCTGCAGTACAACTACCCCGCTTTTTACCTTTTCCGGCAGTTTCAAATATTGCTGCTGGTCCGTTAGTGATATTTCCTCTAAGGATTTATTTCCAATGCCCATATAAGGCCTGCTTACTTCCCCATCTTTTTCTAAATCTTCTATGATTGGCAGAGCAGAGTTAATCGGAATCGCAAAGCCTATCCCCTCAACACCCTCCTGAGCAATTTTCATGGAGTTAATGCCAATTAGCTGGCCTGCCACATTTATTAAAGCCCCGCCACTGTTCCCCGGATTAATGGAAGCATCCGTCTGAATGACATCTGCTTCCCAGTCATAGGACCGATCCTGATCCACATCAATCGGAATTTCACGCTGCGGGTTACTTACAATCCCCTGGGTAATGGAATAATCAAGGTAGCCCAGCGGATTACCGATTGTAGCTACAGGCTCACCTGGCTTAAGCGCCTCTGAATTGCCAAGTTCAGCTGCCTTCGGTATATTTTTACCTTCTATTTCAAGTACGGCAAGGTCCATCAATGAATCAGCGCCGAGTACTTTAGCTTTTACTTTGGTCTTGTTCTTCAGGCTGACTTCTACTTCGTTTGCACCTTCGATTACATGGTTATTGGTTACAATATAAGCCTTATTTCCTTCTTTTTTATAAATAACCCCCGAGCCGGAACCGCTTTGCTGCAGTTCACCGTTCCCTTCGTAGGAATTGTCCTGAGTCAGATTATTTACGCCAACTACTGAGTCAATGGTCTTGTTAACCGCATCTGTAAAATTCACATTTTTTACATTAACTGTTGTGACATTGCCGGCTGCAGCAGTTGATTTCGTGTCGGATTGGGTAGAGCTTACGTTTTGTTCAGAAGTTGTATCCTGCTTTACATACGGAAGGACGAAAAACATGATGACAATTCCTAAAAGCGCCCCTATCAATCCAACTGCAAAATACCCTTTATATGATTTACGATATACGGTTCTAGTTCTCTCATTTTCGTTAAATTCCTGGAAGTCCATTATGTTCACTCCTTTTTAATCAATCAGTTTTCGATTTTTTCAGCTTTCTTTTTCTAGGTAATTTTTCACTTTATATTTCTCTTTAGTTTTTTCCATCCAGTCTGAATAAGTATCCTGGGTTTTCTGATCTATAATAGCTGCCTTGATGGCTTTTTTGTTTTCCTCATACACGGCAGGTTTTGCTGCTTTTTTATCAACAACTTTTATTATGTGGTAGCCAAATTCTGTTTTGACCGGATCTGAAACTTCTCCTTCTTTCATGCTGAAGGCTGCTTTTTCGAATGCTGCGGTCATTTCCCCTTTAGCGAAGTATCCTAAATCTCCCCCTTTATCTTTTGTGGCATCCTCCGTTGAATACTCTTTGGCAAGATCCTTAAAACTTTCCCCGGCATCGAGCTTTTTCTTCACTTCATCCGCCTTCGCCTTCGTTTCTACAAGAATGTGTGACGCTTTAACCTGTTCCGCCACTGCGTAGCTTGCTTTATTTGTTTCAAAGTACTCTTTCATTTCTTTTTCGGTTATTTTAATATCCGGCTCCATTAGTTTCTTGATCTTTAAATTTACGGTTAAGTCACTCTTAACATCATCCAGTGTAAGCCCTGCTGAAGTCAGCTGCTGGGTTAGGGCATCTTCACCGCCATATGATTCCTGCAGCTTTTTCACTTCTTCATCGACCTCTTTGTCCGAGACCTTAACTTTCTTCTTAGCCGACTCAAGATTAACAATCTTTTCCGTAATTAATGAATCCAGCATCGCCGATCCATTCTGCTCATAAAGCTTGTTATACACCTCTTGCTTAGTAATCTCCTCACCATTTACAGTTGCAGCCTTCTCACTATCTGAACAGCCGGCACCAAATGCAACAACACCGCCCATAACCACAGTAAGCAGCATCTTTCTGCCGGCACCTCTACCAATCATCTTCATAACTTAATACTCCTCTCACACTTTAAACTTAACTCTATTAAAACCAATCAACCTTAACAAAACCTTAAGAATAAAATATGGGGACAGTCCCCTATTTCCCGACGCTGGAAAGCCTGTCACACCAGCTTTCGCTGTGGGGACTGTCCCCATTTCCCGGCGCCATTTTCCAAAATAAAAACACGCCCAATCGGATTTGGGAGTGCTTTTTAAAAGACTATTTTTTTGAGTTTTTTGGGAAGATGACATCGATTTGTGTCCCTTTTCCTGGTGAGCTTTTTACTTTAAAGTTTCCATAGTGGTTGTCGACGATCCATTTGGCGATGGAAAGGCCAAGCCCCGCTCCTTCCTCTTTGGATCGGGAGGTTTCCACCTGGTAAAAGCGGTTAAAGATCCTAGGGATGTCGTCGGCTGCTATTCCAATTCCATTATCATGGACCGACAGTATAATCGATTGTGAATCCCTTCTGCAGGATAAAACAATTTCTCCGCCTTCTTTTGTAAATTTCATCGCGTTGTCCACTAGTATTACCAAGAGCTGATGAATCCGCTCTTTATCCCCAAAGAAAGGAACCTCTACTGCCTTTCCTATTCGAATCGTCTTATCTTGAAAACCTGCAATGTCAGCATATTGCTCCACAATCTCTTCAACCAGCTGATGGAGCGGGAACATTTCCTTCTCCATAACCATCTGCCCTGTATCCGACCGTGCCAATGTAAGCAGACTGGTCACAAGCTTATTTAATCGCCTTGCTTCTTTGGAGATAACAGAAATATCAATTGCTTTCTCCTCAATTGTCGCAGATGGAGACTGAAAAAGCATCTCTGTCCGGGACTGAATGACGGCTAAAGGTGTCCTTAATTCATGGGAGGCGTCTGATACAAATTGCTGCTGATTGTCCCAGGCATTTTTAATGGGCACAAGAGCTCTTCCTGCAAGGAAAAATCCGGCCCCCACGGCAATCAATATACCTACGCCTCCACCTGCAAGCAGGATAAACAGAAGCCGGTTCAGCACTTTATTTTCAGCATCCACCGATCGTATCAGTTGGATTTTAAATGTGCCCACATCTGTCTCAAGCTTAGTGGTCAGACTTCGAAAGGAGTAATCTGCTACTTTTATATTCTGAAGCTTATTTACCTTGTCAGGATAAAACTTCTTTTGAGCCTGGACAAAGAATGGATTTCGTTCAGACACATCCTCCATAAGCTTTTTGTCTGGATCCCATACGAGCAAATAGATACTCGGGTCTCTGATAAATTTTAAACCTGTTGGCGTAAGCTCTGCATCTTCAACCCTATTGATTAAGGTATATAAAGATTGATCAGCGCCTTTAAACACCTGCGATTCAAAATAAAAATAAATGCTTCTTCCGAGAAATATCAGGATAATTATAAAAACAATTGAATTGAGAAGAGTTAATTGGAGCCTCGTTTTATGAAACATACACTACTCCTCTTGTGGTTTAAGTATATATCCAATACCTCTGACAGTTTGAATGTCCTTGTGGTATTGATAAGGCTCGAGCTTTTTTCTAAGGTGATGAACGAAGACTTCCACAATCACTATCGTCGTATCGGAATCAAATCCCCAGATTCTATCAAAGATCTGTTCCCTGGTAAGTATTTTTCCCTTATTTTGTATGAGATACTCTAACAGTTCATACTGCTTAAGCGTGAGCTTTATCGCTTCCCCTTTTACCAGGACATCATTTTCTTTTCCCCTTAATTCAATATCCCGATATTTAAGGCTCTGATCCAAATCCATCGCCCCGCTTCGGCGCAATAACGCGCGAATACGAGCCTTTAGCTCCGGCGATTGAAACGGTTTAACTAAATAATCATCTCCGCCGAAATCCAATCCCTTAACACGGTCTTCCAGTGAATCTTTTGCTGTTAGAAATAATACCGGTGTTGTTACTCGCTCCTGTCTAATCCTTTTCACAATCTCAAACCCATCCAGACCGGGAAGCATCACATCTAAAACAATAGCATCATAAATACCCTGAAGGGCAAAAAAGAGTCCATCATCTCCATCACTGGCTGTGTCGACCTCAAATTCATCAGATAAAATTCCTTTTATAGACTCCAATAAAGATAGATTATCCTCAACGACAAGAAGCTTCATTATTCTCTCCCGCCTTTACAAAAGAAAGCGGCCGCCAGAGCGAACGCCTATTATATTTTTTTATTTTAATAACACAGTTCCTCTATGTTTTTTACCTACATACAACCTATTCCATTGTAATATAGAAGATTTCGCTTAACTTTTCCTTAATTCCTTCACTGTGTGCAATTCTAGAACTGCAACGTGCGATTTTCAAAAATACATGCAAGTGCAGACCGGCTATACACGTAAAAGCCGGCCCTTATATCATCTACATTTATACAACCCGCTCCGGTGAGGTATTAACGGACTAAATCCGGCAATGCGTAAGTCTTCTATATATCCCATACCTGTATCCCGTTAGATATGATTTTATCATACCTCCCTCAGGCCTTGTTTTCATTTACTCAGTTGGGGTAAAAATCCTGATAGAGTGAAAAAGGAGAACGCCATGAAAATGTTAAAATGGTCCTATTCGAAAAGAAATCATATAAGAGCCAGCTTCGATTCATACCCTAACACCCTTATCATTTTCAGAAGGATAAAAGGATTTTATTTTGCTTATACCATGGACTGGTCAGCAGTTGACCCGGCCGTAAGCAAAGCAGACTTAGAACGGATGGAGCTGCTTTTAAATAGAGAGTTAGGGAGTGAAGATGAATATCTGGCAAGAAAATCGTCTAATATCAGTGAGGAAAACGAATAGGCAAACGGAATATTATCCTCCTCTATTCTAACGGATGACTGCTCAGTAAAAAATTCGGGACCAACCCTGTATGAAAAAATACTGACAAAAAAAAAGCCTTATGAACAAGGCTTCTCTTCATTACATTTTTTTATCCTGATCGTCTTTAATTTCGTCAATGGTTTCTCTCGATGACTTCTTAAATTCCTTCAATGACTGACCAATGGACCTGCCTATTTCAGGGAGCTTTTGCGGGCCGAAAACAATAAGTGCGATGACTAAAATAAGAATTAATCCGGGAAACCCGATATTTGAAAACATTAAATGAACTCCTTTGCTTATGCTGATAATAATGAATAATTAGGACTCATAATCTTCAACACCCAGAATATCCAGCAGGAATATGAATATAGGGATACCTATGATGAGTCCCCATATACCAAGAAAATGCTCAGAGAAGATCAATACCAAGAACGTATAAAAAGCTGGCAGATTTGTCTTCGCCGACATGAATTTCGGATTCAATACATAGGCTTCAAGGGAATGCAGGGCCGTAATCATAACAAGCACATAGATCACTTGCATTCCGCCCCCAATGCTATAAGCGATTGTAACCAGCGGAATAAGTGAAATAAAAACTCCTGCCACCGGTATGAGACCCAGAAAGAAGATCATGATAGCCAGCCCTATTAACTGGGGAAAGCCTAGAATCCACAATGCTATGGTAGATAAAATGGCATTAACGAATGCAATCGTGAATTGAACCTCAATCACTTTTCCAAAGGTATTAATAAACTTTCTCCCAAAATATTCGAGTTCCAGAAAAAAGCCGCCGAATTTACCATACTTAAAACGGGAAGAAAACTTTACAATCCTTTTTTTCTCTAACAAGAAAAATAAACTTAAAATAATAGCCAGTATAACCTGCATACTTGCTTTTCCAAAGTTCGTTACATAGCTATATATCATATTAAAGTGCTTTTCAAGATCCTGAGGAGAAGCGAACTTCTTAGCAAGATCAAGCAGATAAACAATCGTTGGATTATCAGGCGGATTATCGTAAAAATGGATAATCTGCCGGACTAAAGTTGAAACCTGCGCAATAACGACCGGTATGTACTTATAAATTACCACGATCAGAGCGACAACAACAATAGAATATAACAGGATAATAATTAAATTAGAATTAGCAGGAATTATTTTCTTTAAATGAAACGAAATAAAATCCTGAAGTCTCCCCATTAAAAAAGAAAAAATAAACGTAAATAATACTAAATTTATCATACTCTTTATGCTAAACAGTAATACAACTAAGATTAGCAATGTAATAAAACGAATAAAACCCTTTCCACGAAAAAAATCCTTGGCCCAATTCATGGCTTCCACTAACTCCCATCTTATACTAAGAAAAACGCATCTAAACTTTCCCCTAGTATATCAAAAAAATCGACAAATTTCGAAAAGAAAATTATTTATACAAGAAAAGCGGAGAACGGTGCTTTTCAACGTGTACATGTTTCACGCAGCATGTGAATCTGCCCATTGATTGACACTGAATTCTATTAGAAAAGCAGACACCTGACAGGCATAAGAAAAGCGGCAGCGAAAGGCTGTTCTTGCCTTTTGATGGCGATTGGCTTATGACCGAAGGTGTCAGTTCGCAGCTGGACAACAAGAATAGCGGAGAACGGTCCTTTTCAGCGAGCACTTGTTTCACGCAGCATGTGAATCTGCCCATTGATTGACACTGAATTCTATTAGAAAAGCAGACACCTGACAGGCATAAGAAAAGCGGCAGCGAAAGGCCGCTCTTGCCTTTTGATGGCGATTGGCTTATAACGGAGAACGGTGCTTTTCAAAAGGTGTCAGTCAACAAGAAAAGCGGAGAACTGGTGCTTTTCAACTTCCCTAGCAAAAAGGAATAGCTAATAAAGCTATTCCTTTAGTTTCTACATATATAATAGAACCTATTAGTTTTTAGAATCTAAAAATTCATGTAAGGCTTGTTTATTTTCTTCAATATCTATTTCCAGTACAGCAGCTCCGTTTATCCGTGCATCTCTAAAAGATCCATCTACAGGAATACGCAGGTTTTGAGTATCTTTCGTATTACCAAACAGTACATCCTTGCTGAGAGATAAAATCGTGCCTGAATCTATGTTCGTATCCACGTAAGGGTTAATTACTCCAATCAGCTTGGGCAGTTTCATAATGCTTGTGACACTCATTGCTTCATTTTTCAGTTTCCCAATCACTTCCTGCTGCCTAGCCACTCTTCCGAAATCACCCTGCGCGTCCTTCCGGAAACGCACATAACCTAGTAATTCATCTCCATGAAGCACCTGTCTGCCTGGCTTAAGAGTCATATCAATTCCCTCTCGCATCGTATGAGGTACATCCACTTCAATTCCATTAGGAGCAAGAATATCTACAACTTTAGAAAAGCCAGCAAAATTAACAATCGCATAATAATTTATATCTACATTGAAATTTTCTTTAATCGTTTGCCTTAATAATTCAGGGCCTCCATTTGAAAAAGCGGAATTAATTCTCCGCATGCCACCCCCGGGAATATTCACATATGTATCTCTCATGATTGAAACCAATTTTGGTTCATGAGACTCCTGGTCATAATGGGCAATCATAATAGAGTCAGAAAGACCAGCGCCCTCGCCGCGTGTATCACTGCCAATCAGGAGAACATTAATCTGTCCATACTGAACTTCTTCCCCTTTAAAGCTCTCGTCATGGTTGGCTTCTGATTTGGCATCATTTACATCCGCCATATTTAGGCCTTGATTGTATTGAAAAAATGCATACCCTAGACCTGCTATAATCAATAGCAGTAAAATTAATAAAATTGTCCGCGTTTTTCTATGGCGTTTTTTACCTCGCTGTTCTACCCTTCCCATACAAGCACCATCCAAGTCTAAAAAAATCTGCCGATATTTTAGTGTGTTTTTTTTATATAGTTTAGATACATCAATTATTAATATTCTCCCAATCGGCCCAGCCCGTTATATCTGATATTTTTAATTATACATATTAAAAGGTGAAAGCGGTCTTTTTTTATAACTACCCATTCTTTCAGGGAGTGTTCCTTAGGTCTTTATTACCATCTCATATTACTATAGTTTAATAGAATTTTGAATATTTTGTCCATAGAAAAAAAGAGCTTCTAAAGCTCTTTTCTAAATCTACCTTAGCTTGGGTCGACTTCGTCCCATGAATAAGTGGTTACATTCGTCACGTTCCCTGTTTTCAGATCGTTTTTTGAAGGCTCTTTATCCAAAAACTGATCATTATCCAGGCCGGGTGCAACGGTTGGTTCATTCTTTTCCTTTTTCACCTGATTCAACTCCTTTTCTTTTACCTTATCCTTCTAAATTCTTTTTATTCCTTCTAGGAATTTGAGAAGCAAGGAAAAACAGAAAAGGTTACATTTTGGGTAAGTCATTAACATTACCTAAGCCTACAGCATAAAATACCAAGACTATCTATAGGGTAGCAGAGGAGTAGATGCTGTGAATTTTTCTTACCAGGATGCCTTAGCTTATTACGGAATAGCAGGAGCCCATCCAGGCAGCCTTGATCTGACAAAAAGAATACTTCAACAAGAAATCATAACCCCAAACACTAGGATTCTGGATGCAGGCTGCGGCACCGGGCAAACCGCTTCATATATTTCGAAAACTTTCCCATGCAAAGTGTATGCCATTGACAGCCACCCCGAAATGATTCAAAGAGCAAAAATTCGGTTTATAAAAGAACGCCTTCCCGTCAGTCTATACCATGCAGCTATGGAAAAAATGCCCTTTAGGAATCAAAGCTTTGATATCATTCTTGCGGAATCTTCAACTGCATTTTCTAACATCACTCGTGCCGTTTCTGAATATTTCCGTGTTTTAAAAAGGGGTGGAATTCTCCTTACAATAGATATGACAGCCGAACCAGAATTACATCCTGCTGCAAGGCATGAAATTAAACAATTTTACGGAGTTCACGCTGTTTTAACCGAAAAGGAATGGGTTGATATCTTTAGACAGGCAGGATTTAAAACAGTAACAACATTAAAAACTTCTACAATCCTGGATGAACTATCTAATTTTAACCAGTCTGGACCCGAACCAGAGGGAAGCCAGAAGCTGATTCCTTATCATCCAGCTGCAGACTATATGTTGAAAACGCATCAAAAAATTTCGCTTCAATACGGCAGCAGCTTAGGCTACCGTGCATTTAGGATAACCAAGGGATAAATACATGAAAAGCCCGATTGCAATTACGCAATCGGGCCTTTCTTATTACAAAATATTCAAGGGTGTTCCAGTAAGATCAAATTCTGGCCGAAGGTTCTTAATATCCGGGTTCACTAGTGAATTTTCATCAATTAAATAATGCGAAATATGAACGATGTTTTTATCACCTGGATTTTGAATAGCTTCGTCATTCTCTTTATTCCAGTAATTGCTGCTAGTCATGTGATAATCATCTCCTCGGTATTGGGATACCTCAGCCTGATTAGACACATCCCAATGAATATAAAACTATATTTAGTGATCACCTGGACTGTAAATAGCTTCGTCATTTTCTTTGTTCCAGTAGTTCTTGAAAGTATTCATTAGAAAATCAACTCCTTGATAGCTGCTGCCATAATACGGATTTGTTCTTTTGAATATTTTCGCCTAACCCTGATCACCTGGACTGTTTATCGCTTCGTCATTTTCTTTGTTCCAGTGATTTCTTGATATACTCATCAGAATCATCTCCTTCGCAAGATTTGTTTCTGCTTAAGATTTGCTTCCTTTGAATATCGCCTAACCCTGATCACCTGGACTGTTTATCGCTTCATCATTTTCTTTGTTCCAGTGATTTTTTGATATACTCATCAGAATCATCTCCTTCGCAAGATTTGCTTCCTTTGAATATCGCCTAACCCTGATCACCTGGACTGTTTATCGCTTCGTCATTTTCTTTGTTCCAGTGATTTTTTGATATACTCATCAGAATCATCTCCTTCGCAAGATTTGTTTCTGCTTAAGATTTGCTTCCTTTGGATATCGCCTAACCCTGATCACCTGGACTGTTTATCGCTTCATCATTTTCTTTGTTCCAGTGATTTCTTGATATACTCATCAGAATCATCTCCTTCGCAAGATTTGTTTCTGCTTAAGATTTGCTTCCTTTGAATATCGCCTAACCCTGATCACCTGGACTGTTTATTGCTTCATCATTTTCTTTGTTCCAGTGATTTCTTGATATACTCATCAGAATCATCTCCTTCGCAAGATTTTGTCTGCTTAAGATTAGCTTCCTTTGAATATCGCCTAACCCTGATCACCTGGACTGGTTATTGCTTCATCATTCTCTTTGTTCCATGAGTGTCTGATCGTACACATCTTCAATCATCTCCTTTGGCTCGCTGAGAATGTTTGTCTTACATTCCTTTATTTACCCAGGTGATTTCCTAATAAACCTATAATCCCAATTTTTTTACATTTTTTTAAACTGATATTTATCAGATGGTATTTTCTTTATAAACGTGCTTTCGTCACCAACTGTTATTAATGTAAGAGTATGCATGGCTCTTGTACACGCCGTATAGAAAAGGTTGCGTTCTGATTCATGTCTATAGACCTCTTGTGAGGCATCATGAATCACCACTGAATCGAACTCTATTCCTTTGGCCAAATAAGCAGGCAGAACGACGACACCTTTTGAATAAGAAGTAGTGGTTTGGTTCATCAGCTGAATATCAAGGGAAAAACGCAGCCTCTCATATGCCTCTTCACTTTCACCTATTGTTTTGCATATAAGAGCAATCGTCTCATAACCTTTACTGATTAATTCTTTAACCGTGGTGACAATTCTCTTATATTGATCCTCTTTGGTTATCACCTTGATTATTTCCGGTTTCTCCCCTTCCCTATTGAAGGGAATGATTAACTCTCCCTGCTGTACTAAAGTTCTCGTAAACTCTACAATTTGGCGGGTCGATCGATAGCTCCTAGTCAGGATAATTCTTTCTTCATCCTCTAGACTACCCTCTTTGCCTGACAAAAGAGATTGAGAAACTTCTGAATGGGGATAAATAGCCTGGTTTAAATCCCCAAGCAAAGTCATTCTGGCACCTCTAAAAAGCTCCTTTAAGTAGTCAAATTGGAAGGGAGAATAATCCTGAAATTCATCAATAAATATATGCCTTATATGCGCAAAGGATTTTCTGCCAATCAATTTATCCCGAAAAAACAGAAAGGGTGTGGCATCCTCCCAAAATAGCTTTTTATCCGCAAGCGCTTCTTGAGTCACTTTAGAAACCGTATCCCAGTGCCGGGGCTGATGTTTCATAATAGAAGGATCCTGTGTAGTAAATAGTCTTAGATAGCTTTCTAGAATATTGACGAACCCATATCTTTTTACTCTTTTCTTTAACGGTTTGAAGTGCTGCTGCACGATTTTTTTACGCAGTATTCTTTCTTCCTGTTCACCATCATCAAATGTTTCTTTTAACCGCCGGTTCTTCTGCTGTAGTTCATTATGAACTTCAAGAAAATCCTCTTTTTCAAGAAGCTGCATTTCCTCGATAACCCAATCTTCATCGCGTTCCTGCTTCTCAATTATTGAAATCTCTTTTAACAGCCACTCAGCTGTCAGTCTCATACGATTTGGAATAGAAATTTGTTGGTCCAGCTGGTAAAAATAATTATGAATTTCCTCTGCCGATATAAGAATCTGGCCGCGGAAACCAATATTTCTAAACATCAAGCCGTTGGTGCTGAGTATGGATAAATAGATTTGAATTAGATTTTTAAATTCCAAGCTGGATTTATATGGAATAACGGATATTCGATCCTGATTTTCGCCGCCTAGAAATGCTTCCATCTGCATAAAGGGGTCTTCGAGTTCAAAAGCAGTACTTATTAAGCTTTCCATGAATTGTTTGTATGTTGTCTGTTTCATATTTTCTTCCCCAAGTTCCGGCAAAACAGTAGATATATAGCTGTTAAATAAGGGATTTGGAGAGAAAAGCATCATATTTTGGGAATTTAGTGTTTCTCTGTGTGTGTAGAGCAGGTAAGCTACCCGCTGAAGAGCTGCAGATGTTTTTCCACTCCCTGCCACACCTTGTACTACAAGAATTTTACTTTTTTCATTTCGTATGATCTGATTTTGTTCCTTTTGTATGGTAGCCACAATGCTTTTCATTTTTGTGTTCGCTTGATTTCCGAGTATTTCCTGAAGAAGCCGGTCCCCAATAGTAATCCCAGTATCAAATAAGCCTTTTATTTGGGCCTTCTTAATGATAAATTGTCTTTTTAATTCTAAATCGCCGCTTATGGTTCCATCCATGGTCTCATAATGAGCAGGACCTGGCGGATAATCATAATATAAACTCGAAATGGGAGCCCGCCAATCATATATTAGAAAGTTTTCTTCTTGTTCATCTAATAATGATGCAATGCCAATGTATATCGAATCACTAGCTGTCTCATTCTGTTCAAAAAAATCAATTCTGCCAAAATACGGTGAGTCCTCCAGCCTGGTAAGCTTTTTCAAGTTTTCGTACAGGAGGCCGTGACTTCTTTCCCGCTCCGAAAGCAGTTCAGCCTGTTGTTTTATGCTGGCCTGGGTTTCTATCACATCATCCTGTTCTTCCAGATTCACCGTTACATCTTCCCAAAAGGTTTCTCTTAGGCCAATAATTCCCTGCTTAAGGCTTGCTGCATGCTGCTTCAGTTTATTTTGCTTTTTTTTAATCTGGCTATGGACAAAATCAACACGCTCTTGTTCCTTCTGCCATTCTAAATGGGTTTCACTCATTCACTTATTCCTCCCATTTTTATAGAATCACTTAAATTATTTCTTGACGACACACAATCCTTTGGAGTATAATTATAATGAGGGTATTAATATACATAAAAGGTAAAAATTCGCATGCCGTTATTTATGATAACATGAATTTTCACTTTTCTCTACCTAAATTAGCACATATTCTTTAATATATGCTTTATACGCAAAACTCAACCCCTGATCGGCAAAGATCAGGGGTTTTATATTCTATATTAATCTAAATCAGGCATTTATGCAGAATGATTTTGAATGTGTCTCAATAGTTCAAATGCTTTGTCACCCGCAAGCTGTGCTAAGTCCTCCCAAATCTCATCCCGCAGAAGATCAAGCTCTACAATTTTTTTCGCTAACTCTATCGCCTTTTCATCGGTCATAACCATCTCACCTTTTATAATTAATAATTAACGTTTATTGGTTTTAAGATCTTTAGCCTGCACGATAAAATAATGATAATCTATTTCCAGCTGCGAAAGGGTAAATGAATTGATCTCATGATCTGTGACATTATAAATTCCTGCCTGAATTAGCTTTTGAATAATAAACTTCTTCTTTTTCTCAACTGCTTCTCTTAATAACGGCATAACCTCACTCCCTTTAAATTAATTGGTTTTATGATGTTATTTTATGTAGTTATTAAGTCAAAGTCTTTAATTCCGTAAGATAAACTCCGTAATTTCTCATCAATGTTAGATAATCTAACAAATTAATGTTACGTCTTATCAAAACCCATTATAATAAGTAATACTACATGTGATTATTAGAGGGGTGTTATAGAAGTGACGCTGGATCCATCTTATAAATCAAAAAAAGTAATCACGATCGGGATTGTAAGTGAATTAACCGGATTATCCGTAAGGCAAATTAGATATTACGAAGAAAGAAAATTAATCTTTCCAGAACGGACAGAACGCGGGAGCCGGAAGTTCTCCTTTGATGATGTAGAGCGTTTAATGGATATAGCCGCTAAAAGAGAGGAAGGAGTTCAAACCCATGAAATCCGGCAGGATTATATAAGAGATCTGAAGAAGGAAGAGTATAAAAAAATCCGGCAGAAAATGCTGCAAGGACAGATCAATGCACAATTCGGCATCAGTAAAAATAAATGAAGCCGTTTAGAGGACTGTATTCACACCGAAAACTAAGTTTTCGGACACAGCCGATTGGTTCAGCAGCAGATATTACTTTTGTATACATTTGCTGAAATGGACCGTGAAAACGGCAGGATTATTTTTTTCCTGTTAGTGATTTCTTCACGCAAGTCCTCTCTATTTATCACACACAAATCAAGATCATACGTTAAGCGTCAAAAATACGTGAGAAATCAAAAAAGAACCCATGCAAATGCCATTTGCATGGGACTTTTTGCGGGTCTGATTCTCAGGAAGTGATATCAGCCCATTATTATTTTTAGAATAAGCGGTTCATTTAGAATGGTTTGTTACTCGGATTAGTAGCCGAATCCACCACAGAAGCTAGCTCCAATGATGATAAGAAGAATAAACAACACGATTAATAAAGCAAAACCTGAACCAAACCCGTATCCTCCAACATTTCCAGACATATAATATGCCTCCTTTAATGATTTTTGTAATAACCCGAAGGTTATTGCTAAGTCCATACATAGTATGTAGCTATAGGCAAAATGGTTTCATTAAGGATAAAAAAGGGGCTTGGTTTTATTTGCATACTGACTGATTCCTTCTTTTAGCAACACGATTCCGCGTACTGCCTATAGAGCCAGCCATAAATCAAAGCAGCTCATATCACTAAGCGCAGAGAGGAAAATCCGGCAGGAACTACTATTATAGAAGCTTTAATCTTTCTGGAAAAAATGAAAAAGCCAGCCAGTTTAAAGCCGGCTGGCTATGATCCGATCTTATGCTTTTAGAAACTTTACACAAACAGGATATGGAACTTTAATATCCGATTGGACTAAAGTCAATTTTCCAGTTGCTACGTCTCTTTCATACAGCACAAGGCTGCTTGATTCCTGATTGGAAGCTATGAGGAATTTTTCTGTTGGATCAAATGCAAAATCTCTTGGCCAGGAGCCTTCTGTTGAGGTGTATTCGACTAATGATAATTCAAATGTCTCTTCATTTACACTAAACACAGCTATACTATCGTGGCCGCGGTTTCCTGCATATACAAACCTGCCGTCAGATGATACGTGAATGGCGCTTCCCTGGCTGTTTTCATGGAAATCTGCAGGAATGGCGGAGATATATTGAATCTCTTTGAATTCACCATTTTCTTGATTGTACGAAAGAACGATTACTTCATTGCTCAGCTCAGTCATAAGATAAGCGAATTTACCGTTAGGATGAAACTCTAAATGCCTCGGGCCGCTTCCAGCTTTAACAGATAAACGGCTGACTTCAGACAGCTCTCCGTTTTCTGTCACCTGATAAGTAATCAATTTATCAATACCTAAATCAACAACCGCTGCATATTTTTGATCAGGTGTAAATCCAGAAAAATGAGCGTGCGCTTTTTCCTGTCTGTCCTTATTGGGACCCGAGCCTTCATGTGCAATCACAGAAGTTACAGGGTTAAGACTGCCATCTTTATTTAATAGATAGGAATCGACTGTTCCATTATGATACTTGGCAGATACAACCGCCGTAAGGTCAGCATTTACATCCACATGGCACGGTGAACCACCTTCTGAAACTTCCTGATTAATCAGGCTGAGCTCACCTGTATCCTTATTGACTGAATACACAGCTACACCGCCCATATCCCCGGCTTTAACCACGGAATAAAGGAAGCGATTGTCATGACTCAAATTTAGATATGTAGGATTACCCAGTTCTGCCGCTAAAGCTACATCACTTATCTTTTTGGATTCCGTATCCAGTGAAAATGAATAAATACCCTGGCTGTCTCCCTTAGTATACGTGCCAACATAACCCACAAAATTTGTTTTTTTCATATTGGACTCCATTCTGCAATCGAATTTTGTTGATATTATAACATGTAATCAAATCACTTATAAAACTCAAGCTTGTAATCGGACATGACTATTTTATAGAAACTCCGCCATCCACTCTTCTTTTATACCTTTTTCCTAAACATAATATTCTGAAACTAAATGAGCAGAAATAGAGGCTGCAGAAAACAAAAGATCCGAAACCGAGGAAAATAAAAAAAGAGCGCTGACTTAATCAACGCTCCTTGCTGAAGCCGGACGGCCCTAAATGCTTATATCCCGTCTCTGAAAAAATACAAAAGTCATTGCCATGAAAAAAGCGTAATAAACAGCCAGGATTGTCAATGATATCGGGAGCGTTATATCCCCCAGTATTTTATCCTGCAGCGCATAAACCGTTAAGTCGAGATGCGGAAAGATTAAATATTTCGCCCATTCATATTTATCTGCAAGAACAACAATCAAGCCTCCAAGTGATGAAGATATAAACAACACAAAGATTCCGATGCCGACCGCCAGAGCCTGGCTTTTAAATAAAGTGGAAAGCATAAACGCAATGGCTGTTATAATCAGCAGACTTGGAAGGTAGAAGGCAATCTTAAGGAAGAACTGAGGTCCGACAGCTGTTTCCTTCTGCCCATCTATGGCCATATCAAAGATTTTTGCCGAGAAATCTCCATTCCCATAAATCACCAGACCTACAAGATACCCTGCAGCAATAAGTGTTGCTACAAGCATTAAGGAATAAATAATTAATGAAAGATATTTAGAAAGAAGAATCGCCCATCTTTGATGTGGTCGTATTAACAGCTGTTTGATCGTGCCGTCCGCAAATTCCGAAGACACACTCGCACTGCACACAATAACAGCCAGCAGAGAGACAAGCATCGTCATGCCGTAAACCACATCATTCATAAAATGCCAGTTGCTTACTGCATTTGGATTAATATTTTCATCCAAATATTTCTGTTTTTGTTCAATTTGATTATTTATAAATTGTTTTTCTTCACCTGACGCTTCCTTTGAGTCCTGCTGCATCTGAGAAATTTCGGCTTTTACCTCTGCCTGCCAATTTTCATTTGGTTCACCAACAACTTTATTGTATATAATTCCGCCGGCTATTACGGCTAAAACAATGATGATCAAATAAATCAAGCTGGATTTTCGTTGAAACATTTTCATAAGTTCATTACGAATTAACGAGATCACTGCTTCACGCCTCCTTTACTTCTTTATTGGTAATTTCTAAGAAGCGGTCTTCTAACGTAGCAGTTACCCTGCTAATGCCGTATACGTCTATATCGTTCACAATTAAGAGTTTATTAATTGTGCTGACGGCTGATTTTTCAACACTCACCGAAAACTGATCATCTGTTATCACTTTTACATTCGCAGCAGCAGCTTGACCTTTAAGAAGCTCTACGGCTTTCTTGCTGTTACTTACTTCAAACACTACCTCTGCAGCTTCTGCTTCGTCCATCGTTTCATTCATGGAAGAAATATGTATAAGTTTACCTTTTTCAATGATCGCAAATCGATCGCACATGAGCTGCATTTCAGATAATAAATGGGAGGATACCAGAACTGAAATTCCTTCACGCGCAAGAGAATGCAAGTAATCTCTAAATTCTCTAATTCCTTGAGGATCCAGTCCATTGGTAGGCTCATCCAAAATGAGGAGTGATGGGTTATGCAATAATGCCTGAGCGACCCCCAGCCGCTGCCGCATTCCAAGTGAATAGGTTTTTACCTTTTGGTGAATTGCATCTTCCAGTTTTACTAATCTGGCCACTTCCTTAATTCTCTCATCTGAAACATCTTTAATAGCCATATTTGCGTAATGCTTTAAATTTTTGTAGCCGCTCATATATTTATAAAATTCAGGATTTTCTACAATAGCCCCAATTTCACTCATTGTTTCTTTAAATTGCCCATCAAGATTATTGCCGTTAACCATAACTGCCCCGTCTGTCCGTTTAATTAAGCTTACAATCATTCGGATAATGGTGGTTTTCCCTGCTCCATTAGGGCCTAGAAGACCAAATATTTCCCCTTTATGTACGCTGAAGCTGACATCATCTACAATCTTCTTCCTACCTATTACCTTTGTTAAAGATCGCACTTCTAGTGCGTTTGCTGCCATACTTTTCCCCTCTTTCAAAATGATTCTATTTAACTACTCTAAAACATTCACCCACCATTATATACGATAAAACATATAAAAAGTTACAATTATTTTCCAGTCTACATGTTTAGCAGCTGCCATTAATATCATTATGTTACTTTTCAAAACACAAATTAACCGTTCTTCCATTCGAATGGATGCGGCGTTTTATTTTTGCAGGAACCGTATATACTTCCCCTGGCTTAAGTGACACTGTATCCTCATTTTCAAAATCAATATGAAGCCTCCTTCAAGGAACATAAAAAACTCGTCCGTTTCATGATGATGCCAATGAAATTCCCCATCAATAACCGCTATTCGTAATACATGATCATTCACTTGAAGACACAACAATATTCGTGTAGTCATTGATTTCTGAAACTAGAAAAAACAGGGTTTCTTTCACGTTATTAACCCTGCACCTCTACCGCTTTTTATTGGAGTCCGATACATCTTATAGAAGAAAATCTTATAAAGGTTTCGAACGACCTAATTAGTTACTTCATAACTTAATCTTTAAATAATTCTCCTTAACTTCCTAATTGTCCTCTAAGATTTTAGTAATGCTTTACGATTCACCAGCTTATCTTTGCAAGATAAAAGGACTTGCGGCTGCGCAAGTCCTTACGATCATTTTCTAGCAATCTGAAGATTATACTTGTAAACTTCTTCAGCGGATGAAAGTTTATAGCCTAAGCTCGGATTAAAGTCTAAGGTAATTTGATCATGAAGCAGTTTCTGGCTTTCCTTTGAGACCAGGACTGGAATGCCGTCAATCATAAACAGGGCATCATCTTCCCCTTTTTCATCAATTAAAAGATGGTGTTCTGCATAGATGGAGCAGCTGCCCACATAAATAGCTTCTATTCTTATTGCTTCATCGTTCTGGAATTTATTCTTGTTTATTTCTGCAGCAGCTGCTGGCATTATCACAATGTTCATGGTTTCACCTTTCCCCTCATTTTTCTACTGCTATACCAGTACCCTTTTTCCGTTGGCTTTATCATTTAGCTTCGTATCATACATAAAAAAATCCACCTGATCCTTGCTTCAGGTGGATTAACGTTCGATCATCTTCTGTAATTCTGATTTCCGTATGGAGCTGTTCCTTTATTTCCGCCCTGTCCAGCCAAGCCTCCCTGAGGATATTGCTGACGTCCCGCTTCTTGATTTCCCCCATATAACGCGCTTTGTGGAGAGTTCACATTAAATTCCATTCCCTGATTGCTTCCAGTGAAGTTATAGTTCCCTTGTCCGGTTTTTGCCTGCCCGGAGAAGGCTGTATTTTGGCTCTGGTGTCCAAAATAGGTGTTTTCTAATTCCTTCCCTGTAGGTACATAACTATGAAGAAGGGTTTTGGCTGTGTCGCTATTCATTTCTGGTACCTGGTACATGCCATTCTGGTTCATAAACAAGAAAACCTCAAAAGCTTGGTTTGAGCAGTTAACCGCACAATTTAATAGAAGCTTTCTCAGGTTAGGATCTGCTGTTTCCAGAGTAGCCCACATAGAATTCCTTGCAGCATTTTTATGACACAGCAGCATGCCGATAGCAACCTCTTTGTCACCAAGCTGATTTAATGAAGATTCGGGCTGAAATGGCGGCGGGTTTTGGACACCATAATGAATCTGCTGAGGCTCAATTCCTCTGATATTTGTATTCGGAGAAATCGGAGAAAATCTATTATAATCATGAGTATAAGCAAGAACCTCATTATACGAACGGATTTCTTCCTGCTGATGACGTATGATCATGTCTACTAATCGAGGATTTTTTGCTTGCTTCAGGTAAAAATTAAATTGATTAAGCATATTCACTTTTTCCATTAAGCATTCATGTACTTCCATCGTTTCGTGTGCACCAAATGGCATAACATCACTCCTCAAATTTTACTTACAAGGAGTAATATTTCCTTTACCATTCTTATTCATGTAAGACACCCTAAGCATTCCGTTTTAACTATTTTCTATATTTGGAAAAAGTTAACGTAAATAATCGAGCTTTCTTATTTTGAGAAAACGCTGTGTAAGCTAATCTTTCCAGCATTGAATAATTTATACGCAACTCCGCAGAAGTATAAAATTGAAGAAACTAAAATTACGATCCATATATTGTATAGGTCCTCCCAAATTCCCGTCAGAGAGAGCAATGCCGGCAGAGTCAGCGTTACCCAGGATTGAACCATGGCAACTTTCCCCACGAATTCATTTAGTTCCAGCTGTAAGGCATTTATGAGGAAGAATAAAAGCCATAAAAATGCCCACATCAGCCATGTTAGAGCGTTCACTATATCGTGATAATGAACAATAGCAGCCATCGTATATACCAGGCAGATGATGGATACCCACAAAGAGAAATATCCTAACCCCGTACCATTCATGCCCTTAAGCACAGTAACTCCAACATATAAATAAGTCAGGCCAAATAAGAAGACAGCGGCATTTTCAAAAACAACCCAGTTGCTTTGGTCTGAAACAACTATTAAATAAAAGGGCGCAATTATTTGAAAAGCACCTACAAATAAATTAAACACAGCAGCACTTTTATCATTCACCTTCCCTAATAGCATCAGCGCATTTAAGAAAAGAGCTGCTCCTGACAACATTAAACCAACATTACCCATAATAGAAGGAAGAACCATGATAGTTCCTCCTGTTTCCCCTCCTTTTAAAAATAATTACTGTTCACGATTGCTCGCTGCTGGCAAAATAAAAAAAGCAATCCCTCTATTTAAGAGGGAAGCTTTTTTATCATTTAGGCTCTGTTAAACGTGCCTGTTGATTTCCGCTCCAGGTGCTCGCTTTCCGCGGGCGGTCCGGGAGCCTCCTCGGCGATACTTCGCCTGCGGGGTCTCCCTTGACCCGTTTTTCCCGCAGGAGTCAAGCACCTTCCGCTCCAATCAACACAATGCCAAAAAATAACTTTAACAGAGCCATCATTTATAATATAACGCTCACAATAACAGCAGATAGAACACTCACTAAAGTCGCACCGTAAAGAAGTTTTAATCCAAAACGAGCCACCACATTACCCTGCTTCTCGCTCAGACCTTTAACAGCACCTGCCACGATTCCTATAGACGAGAAGTTTGCAAAAGAAACAAGGAATACAGAGACAATTCCTAATGTACGTTCACTAAATTGAGGCGCTGCTTTTGCTAAGTCCATCATAGCAACAAATTCATTTGTCACAAGCTTTGTCGCCATAATGCCGCCAGCGGCAACAGATTCCGAGAAAGGTACACCCATAATAATGGCAAGCGGAGCGAATATATATCCGATAATCTGCTGGAATGAAATTCCGAACACCATATCAAACACACTATTGATCGCTGCCATTAGTGCTACAAATCCAAGCAGCATCGCACCGACAATAATCGCTACTTTAAATCCATCTAAAATATATTCTCCAAGCATTTCAAAGAAAGACTGTTTTTCTTCTTCCACAACTTCCAAAATATCTTCATCGTCATTTACCGTATAAGGATTTATGATCGAAGCAATAATAAATCCGCCAAATAAATTGATTACTATGGCTGTTACTACATACTTAGGTTCAATCATGGTCATGTAAGCCCCGACTATAGACATCGAAACCGTTGACATAGCTGATGCACACAAAGTGTATAAACGATTAGGCGGTATCTTGCCCAACTGTTTTTTGACAGTAATGAATACTTCAGACTGGCCGACAATGGCTGACGCTACGGCATTATAGGATTCTAATTTCCCCATCCCATTAATTTTGCTTAGCAGGAAGCCTATCCATTTCATGATAAAAGGCAAAATCCCAAAGTGCTGGAAAATACCGATTAAAACAGAGATAAACACAATTGGCAGAAGAACATTCAGGAAGAATGGCCCTTGTCCTTCATTCGCGATGCCTCCAAAGACAAATTGAATACCCTCACCAGCATATGACAGCAGCTTTTCAAATACAGTTGCGATTCCGTTAATAATAACAAATCCAAATTTAGTATTTAACAATAAGGCTGATAAAAGTATTTGTATAATAACCATTATAATAATAGGTTTATATTTAATCTGTTTACGATTATTGCTTGCTAGAAAAGCTAAGCCAAAGACAACGAGTAACCCTGCAATTGCCACTAAATATTTCATGCTGCATTCCTCCGCTTTGATGTTTTGGTTTAATCAAATGAATGATGATTATTTATTCATGTCGCTGGCCGTAAAATATCCAGGCAGCAGTTCATTAATTGTAGTGACAACGCTCTGCCCCTTTAAGTCAGCCAGGATGATTTGAGTTTCTGGCTTACAAAATTCGGCAAGCACCTGCCTGCAGGCACCGCAGGGTGAAATCGGACCGTCCGTATCGCCGACAATCGCAATAGCTTCAAATTCCTTATGACCTTCAGAAATTGCTTTAAAAATAGCCGTTCTTTCGGCGCAGTTCGTCAAACCATAGGAAGCGTTTTCAATATTGCAGCCATGAAACACTTTTTGGCTGCTTGTCAGGATGGCAGCTCCTACCTGAAAGCCAGAATAAGCAGCATAGGCCTGTTTGCGGGCGGTGATTGCCTCATTAATTAATTGTTTTACCTCCATGCCTCTTCAACCTCCTAAGAAATTGCAGTCCCGGTTAAGCTTTCTTTCAAACCAAGGTTAACCGGATCTGCACTAATCTGTTTCTGTTTTTTAATAATCTGAACTGCTTATTTGGCCTTTAGCAATGGAAACACCAGAACTTGCTCCAATTCTTGTTGCTCCTGCCTCTACCATTCTTTTAGCATCTTCCAGCCCTCTGACTCCTCCGGAAGCTTTTACTCCTATATCCGGCCCAACTGTTTTTCTCATCAAGGCAATGTCCTCTGCTGTAGCGCCTCCAGTTGAAAATCCAGTTGAAGTCTTAACAAAATCTGCACCTGCTTTTACAGCAAGCTCACATGCTTTCACTTTTTCTTCCTCGGTTAAAAGAGCCGTTTCGATAATAACTTTAACTAAAGCTTTATTTTTTGCAGCATCTGCTACAGCTTTTATATCGTTTTCTACTAATTGATAGTTCTTATCCTTTAAGGCACCGATATTAATAACCATATCAACTTCATCTGCTCCATTTTCAATCGCGTTAGAAGTTTCAAATGCTTTTACATCTGAAGTAGATGCTCCGAGCGGGAACCCAATCACTGTGCATACTTTTACTTCAGGAGCATCTTTTAATAGCTCAGCAGCTTTTTTAACCCATACAGGGTTTACACAGACCGATGCAAATGAATATTGCTTTGCTTCTTCTGCCAGGGTAACGATTTCCGCCTCGATCGCATTTGCTTTTAATAATGTATGATCTATTAAACTAGTAATATTGTTATTCATGTAATTCTTCCTTTCGGCTTTCAAGAATTAATCTTCTAGGTAAACATTAAACCGCTTTCACCTCTTGCATGAATAACTATATATCAGGATTGAACATTTGTAAATACACTGTTGAACAAAAGTTAAATTTGCCAAAAAAATAGACCTGATGAGATAGCAGGTCCTGTTTCTTACTTATTTATTTTTCAAGCAAAAATTGTGCAGTTATTTGATCGGTCACAAGAACATTAGCAAATCCACCCTGTAATGCTCCGTATATGCCATCTATTTTTTGTGCTCCGCCGGCAACGAGTATCGAATATTCCTTATTTTTTAATTCTTCCAAGTCGATTCCAAGAGTACGTTCGTTTAAACTATCGTTACAAACGTTTCCATCTTTATCATAAAAGCGGGAACAAATATCCCCCACTGCATGCTGGGAAATGCTTTGAAGATCCTCTTCAGAAAAGTAATCCAGCTGAAACAATAAAGATTCGGGCTTGATGGGCCCGTTGGTAAACACTGCTATATTCGCACTTTTACCTAAATCAAGGATTTTTTTAATATGCCGGTCTGCCTCCATTGCTCTTTTTACTACAACATGATCGACAATGGCCGGAAGCGGAAGATGCATCGGAGGAGTGTTGTAAGCCTTTCCAAATAAGTATAAAACTTCTGAAGCATACGTATTCGTTTCTGAATGGCTAACCGCGCCTTTTAATTGGACAACCTTTATATCCTTTACATGCTTTTGCCTTAGCTCTATTCCTACATGATAAAGAGTAGTCCCCCAGGTTACACCAATTATATCTCCGTCCTTAACTATTTCATCAAGGAAGTTCGCTGCTGCTTCGCCAAGATAGTTTTTAATGATAGGGTTTTCATACTTAGGTACAGAAACGACAACCGCCTTCTTAAGATTGAATTTCCGTTCAAGTTCTAAAGACAATTTTTCAGAATCCGTAGAGGTATCCACAATTTTAATTTGAACAATGCCTTCACTCTTAGCCGTTTGAAGCAGGCGGGAGACTGTAGGTCTGGAAACACCCAATTTTTTAGCTATATCGTTTTGATTATAATCAAGAAGGTAATACAATTTTGCCGCTTCTATCACTTTACTTAATTTGTCATTCTCCAATGGAATCCCCCTTTTTTATCACATATTACTTTTTATCTTATCAGATATACACTTTAAAATGAACAAATTTTCTGGTTTTACCTAGCAGATGTGAACTTTTTAAAAATGATCATTCGTCTTAAATGATCTATGGAAATATCTATGAAAAAAGCAGAAAAACTCTAGTAATTATTGTAGTATCTAGATAGGGTTGTGCCCTGATGCACATCCATAGATAAAATAGACAGTGAAAGGAAGTCCACCTTGATCGAATCATTACTGCTTAATTTCCTTTTTTTACTTTTTCCTGTTCTAATTTTTTTGATCTTCCTGGAAAATAGACTTCAAACGTTCAACATATATATTCTAATTATGTTAACGTCTCTTACTATGGTTCTGTGTATGGCATTTCCAATAAAATTGGAGATTGGATATATTATTGATCTCAGATACATTCCATTTATCATTGTTGCACTGTACGGGGGATATAAAAGAGTCCTTGCGCTTTATGTAATATTGAATATGTATAGGTTTTTTATCGGCGGAGAAGGAGTATATCTTTCCTTATTTTTCTCAACCATTATATTTGTGCTAGTGCCTTTACTAAGCCATTGGTTTAACAGACTGGGCTCCCGCAATAGAATTATTTGTGCATCGCTGATTTCCCTATCTACCATGCTGTTTTATTTTTCAGCTCTTTCTTTTTATTTCCAAGAATTAAATAGGGAATTCTGGACACTTGCTTTCTATGGATTAACCACTCATTTGCTGCTAATGGCTATAATCATGCTGCTTATTGAACAAATAATCGCAAATATGAAAGCTCGGGAAAAGTATTTGAACTCAGAAAGGCTGAATTTAGTAAGTGAACTATCAGCAAGCGTTTCGCATGAAATTAGAAATCCTCTAACAGTGACAAACGGATTTTTACAGCTGTTAAATCAGTCAGAAACGATTACACAAGAAGAAAAAAAATATATCGAGTATTCCCTTCAGGAATTAAAAAGGGCCGAAAAAATAGTTAGTGACTTTCTGGCGTTTGCCAAACCTCAATCAGAAAATATGCTTTATTCAAATCTAGAAGCAGAGATGGAATATACGAAAAACGTTATTATACCTTATGCAAACATGCATGATGTTGAAGTAGAATACAATTTTAAAAATTCACTATATAAACGATACGACAAGAATCAGCTTCAGCAATGCTTAATCAATTTATACAAAAATGGAATAGAAGCGATGAAAGAGAATGGCGGTACATTGTATATTGATGTGTATGAAGCAAATAAAAGCATAATAATCAAAATCAGAGATACTGGCGTCGGAATGGACAATGAAGAAATTTCGCGTTTAGGCAGGCCATATTATTCAACAAAAACAGAAGGAACAGGCCTTGGGATGCTGATGGTATACAGTACCGTTCATAAATTAAAAGGAACAATCGAAGTAGAGAGCGAAAAAAGAAAAGGAACTACATTTTCTATTACTCTTCCTGTAAGTAAATCAGGACAAATCAGTCTTAATCATTCCTCCAGGAGATAAACTCTTATTTAGTTTTTCTCTTGGAGGTTTTGTATTATTTGAAAAAACGAGATAAATAAAAGAGTAAAAGATGTAATTATATATTCGATGATATTTCATTAATTTTTGGGCAAATTATCCTCAGGAGGTGAAAATATGGGAACTAAAAACAATAGAGAAAATGAGAAAGTACATGTAGAATTGGGCGGCATGGGCCTTTATGGAACAACGTCAAATACTGAGATAGCAGGATACCAGGCTACGGGCGATATAGAAAATGCAGGCAGGCTGGATAAAGGATTCAAAAAAGAAGAAGGACATCGTGGAGCTACTGCATCACTCGCTGACGAACATCAGAGAGATTAGCATTCACTTTATACAATCTATAAAATCATTAGAAGGACAAGCTGCATATCTTAATGCAACAGAGGCATTAATTTTCATTTTTCAATTATGTTCCCACTTATATATTTACTGAATTGGGCAAAAATTAATCGAGTCAATTTTGCGGTTACTATACTCTTTTCACCTTAAAAAGTAATATATAAGTATTTTATACCAAAATATAGTATATGAAAGAAAAAAGCGTAAGTTAAGGTATAAAATTTAATCAAACCATTCAATAAGTCTTCATCAATATTAAAATGAGCATAAAATTTTCCTAAAAAAATAAAGCCTAAAGTTTCCAAACGGAAATTTTAGGCTTTATATCACAATAAATAAAAAATCCACCCTACAATATGTATGGTGGAGACGGAGGGAGTCGAACCCTCGTCCAGAAACATCGCCACTTAAGCTTCTACGAGTGTAGTCGACATATTGATGTTTCGCTACTCCATTTGCCTATCGACAGGCGTCCGGGCAGCTAGTCTGGTTGTTCTCTTCCTTCATCCTCAGACGGTGGAATCCGGCGTAGCCTGCTAAATTTGAGTCCGCTACCCTACCACACAGGCGATGGAGGGGCGAACCACTTTAAACTGTTATTAAGCAGCTAAAGCGAAAGAGTTTTGTTGTTTGCCAGTTATAGGCTTTGACGTTTTAACGAGGCCGATCCCCTCGACTCGCAACCTAAGCTCGAACTATCCCTGTCGAATCCGTAGCGTCCCCATGATATAAGAAAACGTACGAGAGAATAAATCAGCTTATCTGCTTATTCAATTGTTATGTGCTACATTAGGTAGTATAGCATAATTAGCGGGAAAATGCTATATCCACTTCCTGCCTCCAACTGCTGTGCTACATTTTCTGGCGGTCGCGGAAAGCACGCTCAATTTCACGCTTGGCCTCTTTTTTCTTCAGGTCCTCACGCTTGTCATATTGCTTTTTACCCTTGCCCAGTCCGATTAAAACCTTTGCGAATCCATTTTTCAAGTATACCTTCAATGGTACCAGCGCATAGCCCTGCTCTTTTGTCTCTCCAAACAGCTTATCAATTTCACGCTTATGGAGGAGCAGCTTCCGCGGCCGTTCCGGTTCGTGATTATGGCGGTTTCCCTGCTCATAAGGGCTGATATGCATGCTGTATAAATACATTTCCCCATTTTGGATACGCGCGTACGAATCCTTAAGGTTTACTTTTCCGGCTCTTATAGATTTAATTTCTGTACCCTGCAGAACGATACCTGACTCGTATGTTTCTTCTATAAAATAATCATGATATGCTTTTTTATTGTTGGAAATAAGCTTTCCTGTACCCTTTGGCATAACGTTTCTCCCCTCGGCTAAAAAAATCATTATCTCTATTGTCTATCCAAAAATTGTACCAAAAATAGATCTGTTGTTCAAACAGTGGTTTTTTGGAAAGAAAGAGAGCCTGACGAAGGCTCCCTTTCCCACTGCTTTTATCTCTTCTTCTTTTTACGCTTAGCAGCAGGTGCGTTCTCAAAGAATTTCTTCTTGCGGCGAGGCTTGCTGTCCGAACTTCCAGCTCCAGGTTTTTCGCTTTTTCCTCCCCGGCGTCCTTGAGATCCGCCTTGACCGCCTTGGCCGCTTTTTCCTGGCCCGCCCTTATCATCTTTTCGGCGTCCGCCTGCAGATGTTTTAAAGACTCTTTTTTCTCCAGTCTCATTCTGGCGGTTGTTTTTCATGCCGACGATTTCAAAGTCGATGGCTCTTTCATCTTTGTTAACGTTCGAAACACGAATGGTTATTTCGTCGCCAATACGGAATACTTTCCCGGTTCGTTCGCCGATCATGGCAAGATGGCGGTCATCAAAACGGTAGTAATCGTCATTCATCACACTTACATGGACAAGTCCTTCAATTGTATTTGAAAGTTCCACAAACATACCAAAGCTGGTTACAGAGCCAATAATTCCATCATACTCTTCACCAATTTTATCCATCATAAATTCGGCTTTTTTCAGGTCGTCTGTCTCCCGCTCAGCATCAACTGCCCGGCGTTCTCTTTCAGAGGTATGCTTAGCAATTTCCGGCAGCATAGTTCCCCATTTGGCTCTTGTCTGCGCATCGAGTTTCCCTTCAATCAGGTATGTTCGGATCAATCGGTGAACAATTAAATCCGGATAACGGCGGATTGGAGATGTGAAATGAGTATAATAATCGGCTGATAAACCAAAATGCCCTAGACTTTCCGGATCATATTTCGCCTGCTGCATGGAACGAAGCATAACAGTTGATATGACCATTTCCTCTGGCTTTCCTTCTACCGCTTCAATTATTTCCTGAAGCGCACGCGGGTGGATTGAATTGGCACTTCCTTTTACGATATAGCCAAAATTTGTGATGAACTCAAAGAACCGTCTAAGTTTATCTTCTTTAGGATCTTCATGGATACGGTATATGAACGGAACGTCCATCCAATGGAAATGCTCGGCTACCGTTTCATTGGCTACTAGCATAAATTCTTCAATCAGCTTTTCTGCCACTGATCGCTCGCGAAGAACCACTTCAGTCGGATGACCCTCTTCATCAACGAGAACCTTAGCCTCTTTAAAGTCAAAGTCAATCGCACCGCGTTTCATCCGTTTGTTTCTTAAAACCTGCGCCAGTTCTTCCATATCTTCAAACATAGGCACAAGCGGCTCATAACGGCTGCGAAGCTCTTCATCTTTATCCACTAGAATTTTATTTACATCAGAATACGTCATTCTTTCAGTTGTTTTAATCACACTCTGGAAAATTTCGTGCTTAACAACAGTTCCTTCAGCATCAATTTCCATATCACAGGATAATGTAAAGCGGTTAACCTTCGGATTCAGCGAGCAGATCCCATTGGACAGCCGGTGAGGAATCATAGGGATAACACGGTCAACCAGATAAACGCTTGTCCCGCGGTCAGCCGCTTCTACATCAATTGGAGATCCTTCCGTGACATAATAACTTACATCAGCAATATGGACACCCAATTTATAGTTGCCATTATCCAGACGGGTCACAGTTACAGCATCATCCAAATCCTTAGCGTCTGCACCATCAATTGTGACGATGGTCTGGTCACGAAGGTCACGGCGGTTTTCAAGCTGACTCTCATCGATTGTGTCCGGTACACTATTCGCCTGTTCGATTACATCATCAGGGAATGGAACAGCGATCCCGTGCTTGTGGATGACAGAGAGAATATCTACACCCGGATCATTTTTATGACCGAGTATTTCAATGACTTCTCCTTCTGCACTAAGCCCTCCCTGCGGATAGGATACCAATTTAACTACAACCTTATGGCCTTCAACGGCACCCATGGAAGCGCCTTTAGGTATAAAGATATCATTAGCTATTTTTTTATCATCTGCAATTACAAAACCGAAGCTTTTGCTTTCTGTGTATGTACCTACGACTTCGTGTATGCCGCGTTCCACTATTTTCTCAATGGTACCTTCCCTGCGCGCCCCTGACTTTTCTTCAGAGACCCTTGCAAGGACTATGTCGCCATGCATGGCATTCTTTGTCTCGCTCGGGGGGATAAAGATATCATCCATACCTGGCTCATCTGGAACAACAAACGCAAAGCCCTTCGCATGGCCTGTTAATTTCCCGCGGACCAAGTTCATTTTTTCAGGGAGCCCGTATCTATTATTTCGTGTTCTTACAACAAGGACCTTTTCTTCCATATGCACAAGCGCTTTTACAAAGTCTTTAAATTCGGAGGAATCAGTAATGCCAAATGCTTCTTCTAATTCTTGGACTGTTAATGGTTTATAACTGCTTTCTTTCATATGCTCTAGCAGGCGTTCTACATGTTGCCGGATAATTTCATCCATCCAAAATCCCTCCTTATACGGGTTAACATTTATTCTTTCCAATCAAGGCTTTCTAAAAATGAATACACATCTTCATGAAGCTGCTCTTTTTCTTTGTCCAAGGTAATTACGTGGCCCGATTCCTCATACCACTTTATTTGCTTATCGTCTGACTCTGCTGAGTTATAGATAATATTAGCGCTGTCTGTGTTGATCATGTGGTCATTGCGGGCCTGGACCACAAACAGCGGGGCATATATGTGGTCGACATGATTGCGTACGTCTGCTATCAAGTCCTGAAGAGCCTTAAGGGTATCCATCGGTGTTTTACTAAATTCCTGCATTTCTTTTTCTATTTGATCCTGAGATTTCCCTTCTCTGATTTTCCATTCGCGGGCATACTCAAGGACCCCTTTATACATAACTTCCTCGCTTTTTATATACATGGGTGCACACATTGGTACGATACCCTTTATAGGTACAGTGTAACCTAATTTCAATGAAAATACGCCGCCCAGTGATAAACCTACAGCAGCAATCTCCTCATAGCCTTTACTTTTCAGTAAATCATATGCCATCATCACATCTTTCCACCAGTCCTTGGGACCCGTATGAACCAATTCTTCTGGGGGAACTCCATGGCCTTTGTAATGAGGAGCATGGCAGGTATAGCCTCTCTTCTCTAAATATCTTCCCAGCATCCGTACATCGGCTGAATTGCCAGTAAACCCATGTAATAGTAAAACAGCTCTTTTACCGCCTTCAAAGGTAAATGGCTGCGGCAGTTTGATCTTCATTTATAAAGCTCCTTCTTTGTTGTTCTAGTACATATATTATTCCAATTAAACAGAGTTTAATGAAACATTTTCCATTGTGTTTATCCTTCTATTATATAGGATTGCTTCATAAGTGGCTTCTAAAAGGCTTGGCAAAATTACGTATGCGTTTGTAACAGCAAAAAACCCGGCTTTGTTATGCCGGGTTTACGTGTTGATATTTTATAACTGAACATAAGAAACAAGAATAGACAATACAAAAAACAAAACTGCCAGGACAATGGTTACACGTTGAAGAACAAGATCCATCCCTCTAGCTTTCTGCTTTCCAAAAAGCTGCTCTGCGCCACCTGAAATGGCACCTGAAAGCCCCGCGCTTTTACCAGACTGAAGCAATACAACTATAATAAGTGCAATACAATCAATAACTAATAGAGTAACTAATAATGTGTGCACGAGTTCACCTCCTGAATACGACTACAGTATTTTAAATGTACCATAAAGTTTCCATCTCTACAATGGGGCAGTTCAAAATGCTGGGTATTGATACAATTTTAATGCACCAAGGTACCCTATAAAAATAAATTCCCCATTTATGGTTACATCCAGTTAAAATAGGATAATTTTTATATAAGGAGGTATATCAGGTAATGTAATTGAGAGGGGGGAATTTCATGTATTTAAAGGGTTTGCGCATTCTTGATATGATAAATATTGTATTCGGCCTTTTTACTGCCCTGCTTTTGTTTGTATATCACAGCATCTGGATTGATGGTCTCTTAATAGCCGCGTCTGTAATCCTTCTTTGGAAAACCAAATTCAATAATCGGAAACTGCTCTTATTTTCAGCGTATTTTATTAGTTCATGGTATTTAGCCAGTCTATTAACTTCTCCCGTGCTGCTTGAAACCATTCATGTCAGAGAGCTGCACATGCACCCTCTATGGATCCCGGTTATCGCCCTATTAATTGGCTTAATCGCTGCTTCATTTCGGTTTGGCACCAGTACCTTAACGTTTATTTGGTTCTCGCTGTTTATATTAGTTAGCATTGAAGCCATCTTTCAAGGCGGGACCGGGGCGGGTATGCTGCACCGTTTTTGGACGGCATCACTGCTGGCAGAGACCATTCACCGATTTTTCCCGTTTTTAATTGCAGCAGCCTGTATCGGCATATTCTTAGAAAAATTCCAAAATGCTCTAGTCATTGATTATATCAATAATAAGTAAACGAACATATTTATTGCTTTTTCCTCGGGTCATGTTTTGTGAAATAAAAGGCACTGATAGCACCTAATGAATTGGCTAAAACTCCTACGATTAGATAGGAAATTTCGCTATTCTCTCTAAACAGGTAAAGAGATGCTGCAAGTACACTCATAATAACAAAAGCAAATACATGCTCAAACTGGATTCGTTTCATTATAAGCTCCTTTCTAAGCCGGCTTTGCCTATCTACTAAATGAAAGTCGATAGTGGATAAGCTCTCTCTTTCATACTATTCTATTTATGCTCCCATTGTTCACATTTAAGAAACCCAGTTTTTACACGGCTGTCTTAATTCCAAAAAAAACACAAAAAACGGCCCTAAACCTCGTCAGGTTCAGGGCCGTTTTACATTTTTATTATCGTTTTAAGTTATAGAAAGATTTTAAGCCTTCATATACAGCTAGCTCGCCAAGCTCGTCTTCGATACGAAGAAGCTGGTTGTATTTTGCAATACGGTCTGTACGTGAAAGTGAACCAGTTTTAATTTGTCCTGCATTTGTAGCAACAGCGATGTCAGCAATTGTTGCATCTTCTGTTTCACCAGAACGGTGAGAAACTACTGCTGTGTAGCCAGCACGCTTAGCCATTTCGATTGCATCAAATGTTTCAGTAAGTGTACCGATTTGGTTAACTTTGATTAGGATAGAGTTACCTACACCCTGCTCGATACCTTGAGCAAGTTTCTTAGTGTTCGTAACGAATAGATCGTCTCCAACTAATTGAACTTTGTTACCGATACGGTCAGTCAGAAGCTTGTGACCTTCCCAGTCGTTTTCATCTAAACCATCTTCAATAGAGATGATCGGGAATTCATTAACAAGTTCTTCATAGAATGCAACCATATCTTCAGAAGATAAACCAGTACGTCCTTCGCCAGCAAGGTCGTATTTGCCTGTTTCTTTGTTGAAGAATTCAGAAGAGGCAACGTCCATTCCAAGAAGGATATCTGTACCAGCTTCATAGCCAGCGTTTTTGATGGCTTCGATAATGACTTCTAAAGCTTCACGGTTAGATCCAAGGTTTGGAGCAAATCCGCCTTCGTCACCAACAGCAGTGTTTAGGCCTCTGCTGCTAAGAACCTTTTTAAGAGAATGGAATACTTCTGCACCCATACGAAGTGCTTCTTTAAATGTTGGAGCTCCAACTGGAAGAATCATGAATTCCTGGAAGTCCACGTTATTATCAGCATGAGATCCGCCATTGATGATGTTCATCATTGGAGTTGGAAGCTGCTTAGCGTTAACTCCGCCAAGGTAGCGGTATAAAGGAAGGCCTACAGAGTCAGCACCAGCATGTGCTACTGCCATAGAAACACCAAGAATAGCGTTTGCACCTAATTTACCTTTATTTTCAGTGCCGTCTAAAGCAATAAGAGTACGGTCGATTCCAACCTGGTCAGTAACGTCCATACCGATGATTTCGTCAGCAATCACATCGTTTACGTTCGCAACTGCCTGCTGAACACCTTTTCCAAGGTAGCGTGATTTGTCGCCGTCACGAAGTTCTACAGCTTCGTGTTCACCAGTGGAAGCACCTGAAGGAACGATTGAGCGGCCAAAAAAGCCGGATTCTGTCATAACTTCTACTTCTACTGTTGGGTTACCGCGGGAATCAAGAACTTCTCTAGCATATACATGTGTAATGAATGGCATTTAAAAACTCTCCTTTTAATGAACATAATTTTTTTTAACTTTGCCGGCCTGATCCATCCAGGCGGTATCAATCTTACTTAATGATAGAATTTCCAGACATTTGTTCAGATTTCTCCAAACCTAATAACTGCAGCATGGTTGGTGCAAGATCACCCAATATGCCATCTTCACGTAAAGTCAGGCCTTCTTTTGTGACAATTACAGGAACAGGATTAGTTGTATGAGCTGTCATTGGATTGCCTTCCATTGTGACAACTTCATCTGCATTTCCATGATCAGCTGTAATGATTGCAGAACCGCCTTTTGATAGAATCAGGTCAATAATTTTCCCAAGACATTCGTCAACGGTTTCTATCGCTTTAATTGTAGGCTCTAGCATACCTGAATGTCCAACCATATCCGGATTTGCGAAGTTAAGAATGATTGCATCAAAATTATCTTCACTAATTTCCTTCAGCAAAGCATCCGTTACTTCATAAGCACTCATTTCAGGCTTAAGGTCATATGTGGCTACTTTAGGAGAATTGATTAAGATCCGTTTTTCTCCCGGGAACTCATTTTCCCGGCCTCCGCTCATAAAGAACGTTACATGAGGATACTTTTCAGTTTCGGCTATCCGAAGCTGTGTAAGTCCTGCGCTGGAAATCACTTCGCCAAGTGTATTATCCAGATTGATAGGCTGAAATGCAACATACCCTTTTACTGTTTCAGAAAAGTGAGTCAGGCATACGAAGAAAAGATCCTTAGGCGCTTTAGGCCCGCGGTCAAATGCACGAAAATCTTCGTTAGTAAATGTATTTGAAATTTGAATGGCACGGTCAGGACGGAAGTTATAGAAGATCACAGCATCGTTATCTTCAATAGTAGCTACTGGCTTACCAGTCTCATCCGTAATAACGGAAGGAAGCACGAATTCATCAAAAATTCCGTTTCTGTATGAGTCTTCAAGGCATTCCATAGCTGAACTATAAACTGGGCCGTCTGCATCAACCATAGCACGGTACGATTTTTCTACCCGCTCCCAGCGCTTGTCTCTGTCCATAGAATAAAAACGTCCGGAAATGGTAGCAATCTTGCCTACACCCACTTCTTTAATCATATCTTCAGTCTGCTGAATGAAAGCTTCAGCTGATTTAGGCGGTACATCACGACCATCTAAAAAGCCGTGTATATAAACATTTTTTACGCCTTCTTTAGCTGCAAGCCGCAACAGCGCAAACATATGTTCAATATGGCTGTGGACTCCCCCATCAGAAAGCAGCCCAAACAAATGAAGATTGGTGCCGTTTTTCTTTACATGGTCCATAGCAGAAATAAAGGTTTCGTTATTTTCAAACTCACCTTTTCGGATGGCCAGGTTTACACGAGTCAGGCTTTGGTATACAGTTCTTCCTGCCCCGATATTTAAGTGCCCGACTTCAGAGTTCCCCATCTGTCCCTCTGGGAGACCAACTGCTTCGCCAGAGGCCTTAAGATAGGAATGAGGAAACTGGTTCCAATAACGGTCAAAGTTTGGTTTATTTGCTTGTGCGACTGCATTTCCTTTTGTTTCATTACGGCAGGCAAAGCCGTCCAGGATAATCAGTGCAACTGGTGATTTAGTCATTCTTTCCACCCTCTAATAATTGAAGGAAGGACGGAGCTTCTAAACTTGCACCGCCAACAAGCGCGCCATCAATATCAGACTGGCTCATATATTCTGTAATGTTAGCTGGTTTTACACTGCCGCCATATTGAATGCGGACTGCGTCAGCTACATCCTGAGAAAATTCCCCTGCAACCACTGAACGAATGTGTGCGCAAACCTCATTTGCATCTTCTGCGGTAGAAGATTTTCCTGTTCCGATTGCCCAGATTGGCTCATAAGCGATAACTGTCTGTTTTACCTGTTCTGGTGTTAATCCAGTTAATGCTTTTTTCACCTGGTTTCCAACAAGATCATTGGTTTGTCCGCTTTCGCGCTCCTCTAGTGTTTCGCCGCAGCAGACGATTGGAGTCAGGTTGTATTTAAATGCCGAAAGAGCTTTGTTATTTACGGTTTCATCTGTTTCGTTAAACATTTCACGGCGTTCTGAATGCCCAATGATTACATATTGAACACCAAGATCTGCTAAAGCAGCCGGGCTTGTTTCCCCTGTAAATGCCCCGCTTTCTTCGAAGTGCATATTCTGAGCACCAATTTTCAGGTCTCTGCCCTGTGTCAGCTGTACTAATTCATTTAGAAATAGAGCAGGTGCACAAATGACAGCATCCACTGATTCTGGAGAAGGAATAAGACCTTTCACCTCTTCCACGAAGCTCTTTGCTTCAGCAAGCTTTTTATGCATTTTCCAGTTGCCCGCAATAATTGGTTTACGCATACAAATCATCCTTTCACGTGCTTTCTTGTCCCCAAGAAAATTATTTATTTATCATTTAACGCAACTACACCAGGAAGCTCTTTACCTTCCATAAACTCAAGGGAAGCTCCTCCGCCGGTAGAAATATGAGACATTTTATCGGCCAATCCGAACTTTTCAGCAGCTGCCGCTGAGTCTCCGCCGCCAATTACACTGAAAGTATTGGCAGAATCAGCAAGTGCCTGCGCAACCGCTTTTGTTCCGTTAGCAAATGTATCTAATTCAAATACACCCATTGGACCGTTCCAGATTACTAGTCTTGAACCTTTGATAACCTCTGCATATTTTTCCCGCGTTTTCGGCCCAATATCAAGAGCTTCCCAATCTGAAGGAATTTCTGTGATATCGACTTCTCTAATGTTAGCATCTTCTGAGAAATCATCTGCAATGATAACATCAACAGGCATATAGAAGTTGACTTTTTTCTCTTTTGCTTTTTCTATAAATGACTTTGCAAGATCAATTTTATCTTCCTCAAGCAGCGATTTTCCAATTTCATGCCCCTGAGATTTGATAAATGTATAAGCAAGACCGCCCCCGATAATCAGATTATCGACTTTATCAAGCAGGTTTTCGATTACACCGATTTTATCTTTTACTTTCGCACCGCCAACAATTGCCGTAAACGGCCGGTCTGGATCTAATAGCGCTTTGCCTAAAACATCAAGCTCTTTTTGCATTAATAATCCAGCAACGGCAGGAAGGTACTTGGCAATGCCTTCTGTAGATGCATGAGCGCGGTGAGCTGCTCCAAAGGCATCGTTCACATACACATCTGCAAGCTCTGCAAAAGATTTTGCTAGTTCAGAATCATTTTTTTCCTCGCCAGGATAAAAACGAACGTTTTCTAGAAGAAGAACATCCCCTTCTTCCATGCTTTCAATCTCTGCTTTTACAGTGTCGCCATAAGCTTCATCTGTTTTCTTTACGTTTTTCGCTAATAACTCACTCAGTCTATTTGCAACTGAATTTAGTCTTAACTCTTCAACTACCTGGCCTTTAGGACGTCCGAGGTGGCTTGCCAGAATGACTTTTGCCCCCTGCTCTGTAAGATACTGAATGGTTGGAAGAGCAGCTTTAATTCTTGTTTCATCCGTTATTTCACCTTTTTGCATAGGTACGTTAAAGTCTACACGGCAGAATACTCGTTTTCCTTTAACATCAATATCTTTGACTGATTTTTTATTCATGGACCTAAAGACCTCCTTATAAATAGCCCCGAGAGCGGGACAGCTGACATTCTTACTGAAACAACCGGCTTATTGAAGAAATGATACGAATGCTTTCTCAAAAAAAGAGGGAAGAAGGGTATAGATCCCCGCTCCCCTTATCTCTTCATCAATATAGCTGTATTTTTCCAATAAAGCCAAATTATTGAGACACTGTTAGTTTAAGCATAGTTTGTGTTTTTATCAATCAATTAGAAACCTTTTTTAGCGATAAAATCAATCAAGTCAACTACACGGTTAGAGTAGCCAGTTTCATTGTCATACCAAGAAAGAACTTTAACCATATTGCCTTCCATAACCATTGTTGATAGAGCATCAACAGAAGAAGAGTATGTGCTGCCATTGTAGTCAGTAGATACTAATGGAAGTTCATTGTACTCAAGGATGCCTTTAAGGTCGCCTTCAGCAGCCGCTTTTAGTGCAGCATTTACTTCTTCAACAGTTGTATCTTTTTCAAGCTCAGCAACAAGGTCAACTACAGATACGTTTGGAGTTGGAACACGCATAGCCATACCGTTTAATTTCCCTTTAAGTTCAGGCAGTACAAGCGCTACAGCTTTAGCAGCTCCTGTTGTAGTAGGAATGATGTTCTCAGCTGCTGCACGTGCACGACGGTAGTCTTTGTGAGGCAGGTCAAGAATTTGCTGATCGTTTGTGTATGAGTGAACTGTTGTCATCATACCGCGTACGATTCCGAATTGCTCATGAAGTACTTTTGCAAACGGCGCAAGGCAGTTAGTCGTACAAGAAGCATTTGAAATAACATGGTGGTTAGCTGCATCGTATTTATCGTTGTTAACACCCATTACGATTGTGATATCTTCGTCGTTAGCAGGAGCAGAAATGATTACTTTTTTAGCGCCAGCTTCTAAATGTTTAGCTGCATCTTCACGCTTAGTGAAACGGCCAGTTGATTCAACAACTACTTCAACACCAAGTTCGCCCCATCCAAGCTGAGCAGGGTCACGTTCTGCTAAAACTTTTACTTTATGTCCTTCAACAACTAGCGTATCTCCATCAACACTTACTTTTTCAGAAAGAGTGCCGTGAACTGTATCATATTGCAATAGATGCGCAAGCATAGCTGCATCCGTTAAATCATTGATTGCTACGATTTCTACATTCGGGTTTTTAAGTGCCGCGCGGAATACATTACGTCCTATACGGCCAAATCCGTTAATACCAACTTTTACTGTCATTTGAAAATCCTCCTTTAAAATTAGGAAATTATTTTAGTAGTTAATATATTTAAAAGGACTTAGCCCTTTAATAACTCATTTGCAACAGATTCATCTGTTATAAGGGTAGTGGCAGAAGGAGCCATTTTCAGATAGGCCCTGATCGCTTTTGCTTTTGAGCTGCCGCCAGCAACAGCTATTACGCTGTCAGCGTGATCTAGATCTTCTTTCTGGATGCCGACCGTGTGAACTTTGTGCACGATCTCCGGCTTTTCATTAAAGTAATATCCAAAAGCTTCTCCAACAGCATTCCCATCTTTTATTTTCATCATAATTTCCGGAGAAGATTTTCTCCGCCCAGCCATTACATTCGCATCACCTATGCCATGCACTACAATGTTAGCTGTCTTAATCAGAGAGATGACTTCCTTAATGGCAGGCTCTTTCATAAAAGATAGATAAGCTTCTTTACTCACCTGCTCCGGAACGTATAAGACTCGGTAGGAAGAGTTCATCTTTGCAGCCATATTCGCCGCAATGGTGTTAGCCTGGTTATGTACATCTTCACCCAAACCGCCGCGAGCCGGGACGAATAATGTCTTGCGAGAATCCGGTGTCAGCATATCAGCCACCGCAGCTAAAGTAGAACCTCCAGTCACAGCGATGATATTTTCTCCCGATAAATTCCTTTTTATGCAAGAAGCACATTCTTTTCCCAATTCTGCTTTAACCCAGGGAGATGTATCACTGTTTCCACTGACTATAATTACTTCATTAATGGAATATTTCTTGGCTAACCTATCTTCCTTTTTGTCTATACCCGTTAACTCTCTCATTACACCATCTAATTTTTCCAATACATCGAGGCCGGCTTCTGTAAGCTGCATTCCTGACGGAAAGATATCAATAAGGTTCTGAGTTTTGAGAAATTCAACCTCCGCCCTCAAAGTTCTCTCAGTGAGGCTAAGACTAATTGCTAAGTTTCTCCTGCCAACAGGCTGCATAAATTTTATGTAACGGAGGATATGATAGCGCTTCTGCATAACATCCATTAAATCAGGCAATAATTTCCTTTGTACCTCAATGAATGAGCGCATAGAATGATTACTCCTTCTTTGAACCGCGAACTAGGATGGTCATTTTTTGTCCCGCATAGACATATTATGTCCCACTACCAGCAAAAAAAATACTCCCTATTTCAAATCTCATTCTAACAGGAGTATATTCATTGTTCAACTAATATGTTCAAGTTTTTTTCTGCAAGCGCTTCCGGCAAAAAACCCGCCCTTACAGCCTTTGTTGACTAATAGAGGCGCTGTTTATTTCAGCTGATTCTGCAATTTCAAGGGGTCAATCTGCCCGTACTGCAAAACCTTTCCTTCATATTCTACTACTGGAATCATCAGGCCAAATCTTTCTACCAGTTGATCGCTAGAGTGAATATCTATTTCTTTTATTGAAACTTGCATATCTCTTTGTACTATAAGCAGTGCCTCTTTTGCTTTCAGACAAAGCGGACACTGCGTTCTTGTATAAAACATGATTTCTTTCATTGTACATCCATCCTAGTTATAACGTTTTCTTTTAGAAGAGGAAGGGATACCCAGCTGCTCGCGGTACTTAGCAACCGTTCTTCTAGAAAGAATAATCCCTTTTTCCATTTTTAATATAACAGATATATCCTGATCAGATAATGGTTTCGTCTTATCTTCACTTTCAACAAGCAGATGTAATTCCTTTTTAGCCGTAACAGCGGAAATATCATCGGACGAAACGGACTGCAGATTTGAGGTGAAAAAGGCCCTCAGCTCAACGGTACCAAAAGGCGCCTGAACATATTTCTCCCTCACCGTCCGGCTTACGGTAGATTCGTGAATCCCCAGCTCCTCTGCCACTTCGCGCATAGTCATGGGCTTAAGCTCCCCAAGCCCTTTCAAAAAGCACCGTTCCTGTTTCTTCACAATTTGCTTCGTTACTTTTAATATGGTTTCCTTTCTTTGCTGCAGGCTTTTTGAAATCCACTGGAATTCCTGCCACTTTTCATGGAGAAACTTATCTACGCTTTGATCTCTGTAAGATTTCAGTGCATCAAAATAGCTTTGATTTAAATCCCATTGGTTCGCGTGGTTCTCAGGCAGCCTTACCTGCAAAACCCCATCCAAATACTCCACCTTTACATCCGGGACCACATAGGATGACTTTTCCTGCTGAAAAGACGCTCCAGGCCTTGGATTCAAGGTAAGAACAAAATCCTGCACATCCTGTATATCCTTTAAAGAAATATCCAGCTTCCTGGCCAGCTCTTTCCACTTCTTTTCCGCAAACAGCAAAAAATGATCCCGCAGGATAGTTTCCGTATGGCAAAATACATACTGCATTCTTTTTGATTGAAGAAGCAGGCATTCCTGCAGATTCCTGGCTCCTATCCCAGCCGGTTCAAGCATCTGCAGCTCACACAAACATTTTTCCACTAATTCTGACTCACAGCCCGTTATTTCAGCGATATCTTCCAAGGAAGCACGCAAATACCCATTCTGATCTAAATTTAAGATTAAGCTATTCATGACTTTCTTTTCCAAATGATTTAAGCTGTACAGCGATAACTGCCAACGCAGATATTCACTCAGCGATATAGACTGATCACCAATCTGCTCCAGCCAATACATAGCATCTTTTTCACGGGGCGCCTTAAGGCGGTTCTTTCGCTTGATCTCCACTGCAAAAGAACCTTCAGGTGAAGAATCTAAAGATACTAATGGGTTTTCCGCGGCTCTTTCCTCCAAATAAGCAGCAAGCTCCTGCGAAGTATACTGCAGCAAGGCAATCGCCTGGCTCAACTCCTGCGTCATCGAAAGCTTCAAACTCTGCTGCTGAAACAGCCCATTCCTCAATTCCATACCAATCTCCCCCCATCCCCTATTCTATTATAAAAAACAAAAATAAAGAAAGGAAAATGTAACCGGTTACAACAAAAAGTGGACGGCGGTAATTTTCCTATATATCACTTTTATAGAGCACAGGCTATGTAGTTGGAATTTAAATTTAGCAAACATAACTAAATGGAAAATTAGTGACCCGACAAGCATAAGACGAGCAGGCCGTGGGAAGCTTTCTTCTTCCCATGGACTGATTGGCTTATGACTCGAGGGTCTCAGCCGGGAGCTGGATTACAAATAAAAGCGGAGAACGGTGCCTTTTAATAAAAAATATATTCCAATAATTCATGAATCTTAAATTAATCTGTGAAGTAAACTTTTTAAAAGGCAGACATCCGATAAAGCAGACTTGCTGAGTGGCAAGCGGCAGCGAAGACAGAAGCTTAGTTGCTCTTATGCGCTAGCCAAGCATAAGACAAGCAGGCCGTGGGTTCTTCCCATGGCCTGATTGGCTTATGACTCGAGGATGTCAGTTGGGAGCTAGACAACACTATTAGCGGAGAACGGTGCTTTTCACAGGAATTTAGTTGAGCACTCCATAATCACACAATTTTTTAGACAGCATGAATAGGTCCGCAGAGCTCGCTATGGCTAAAAATTAATAATCCTGCATAAATGGTAAAAATCCTGCAAATATCTCAAATATCCTGCAATAATTTCAATGATCCTGCATAAGTTCCAAAAATCCTGCATAAAATCAAAAATCCCCCACCCCGCGCACAGAAACCAGGGGCCAGCTGGCGAAAAAACCACTACAATGAAAAAAGACCCTCTGCTTTTCAGCAAAGAGTCTTTTGGTACGCCCTCGGCAGGAATCGAACCCACATCTTAAGAACCGGAATCTCACGTGCTATCCGTTGCACCACGAGGGCAAAATAATAGTGAAAAAGAAATCGTCTCAAGTGATAATTATATTTGAGTTCCCGAACTTTTGCAAGGGAAAATTATGTTTAAAACGGGTAACATTGGGTATCATGGTTAAAGTATTTACTTCGAGCACATAAAATATCCCAAAAGGTCAAATATATATTTTATTTTATACATAAATAAGATATTTGTCGAATGAAACTCTAGCCCTATCGTTTGACCTAAATTGACCAATTAGTGTATGATAATCACATGAGGATAATTAATCCATTTGGATTACTTCTTTAAAGGAGGAGAAAAATATATGAATTTAATTCCTACAGTTATTGAACAAACAAACCGCGGTGAGCGTGCGTATGATATATATTCCCGCTTATTGAAAGACCGCATTATTATGCTTGGAAGCGCGATTGATGATAATGTAGCGAACTCTATTGTTGCACAATTGCTGTTCCTTGAAGCAGAAAACCCAGAAAAAGATATCCATCTTTACATTAACAGCCCTGGCGGAAGCATTACAGCTGGTATGGCGATTTTTGATACAATGCAATTCATTAAGCCGCAGGTATCTACAATCTGTATTGGTATGGCAGCTTCAATGGGAGCTTTCTTGCTTGCTGCAGGGGAAAAAGGAAAACGCTATGTTCTTCCTAACAGCGAAGTTATGATTCATCAGCCGCTTGGAGGCGCTCAAGGCCAGGCTACAGAAATTGAAATCGCAGCAAAACGTATTCTATTCATGCGTGAAAGATTAAATGAAATTCTTTCAGAACGCACAGGACAGCCGCTTGATGTGATTGCGCGCGATACTGAGCGTGATAACTTCATGACTGCCGAAAGAGCAGTAGAATATGGTTTAGTTGATAAAATTATGAATCGCAATGACCTTGAAAAAGGTAAATTAGATAAATAAAACAAGCGACCGCTCTTTCTCTGAGCGGTCTTTCTTTTAGCTTAAATCAATAAAGCTGCCGGTGGCAGCTTTATTTACGTGTGCTTAATCCTGTTTTTGAACAAATGCTTCTAAGGCCTCTAATGCTTCTTCTTCATCTCTGCCTTCTGCAACCAGTTTCACTTCGGCTCCTGAGCTTACTGCCAGGCTCATGAGTCCCATAATGCTTTTAGCATTCACTTTTTTGCCATCCTTCTCTAGAAACACATCAGCTGTGAACCGATTGGCCTCCTGGACAAACAGTGCTGCCGGCCGGGCTTGGAGCCCAGTTTTCAGGCGGACCTGGACTACTTTATCAACCATCTCTTTTTTCCTCCCCTATCGCTTTTTATTATTTATGTTTTAGATCATTAGAGTATTATACTTATTTAACCATTAATTGCGTCTATTGAAACCAGCTTAGGCATAATTTATGAAATCGTTTCCCCAGAACGGAGCTTTTCAGCGATTTCATCAATTTTTCTCAGTCTATGATTAATGCCCGACTTGCTGATATTGCCGCCGGAAACCATCTCCCCTAGTTCTTTAAGAGTCACATCCTGGTAAGCTACTCGAAGCTCCGCAATTTCCCGGAGCTTGTCTGGAAGTATACTGAGGCCGACCGTCTGTTCAATTAATTTGATATTTTCGACCTGCCTGAGCGAGGCACCGATGGTTTTATTCAAGTTAGCCGTTTCACAGTTGACCAGCCTGTTAACCGAATTCCTCATATCCCTGACTATTCTTACATCCTCAAAACGCATAAGCGCACTATGGGCACCGATAATATTAAGAAATTCAGCGATTTTTTCTGCTTCTTTTAAATAAACAATGTAGCCTTTTTTGCGTTCAAGTGTTTTAGCCTTTAAGTCAAATCCGTTCATTAATTCACAAAGTTCATCATTATGTTCTTTGTATAATGAGAAAACCTCTAAGTGGTAGGAGGATGTCTCCGGATTATTAACAGATCCGCCAGCTAAAAAAGCTCCTCTTAAATAGGACCTCTTACAGCATTTTTTTGCTACCAATTCTTTTGAAATATCATGGTGAATGGTAAAGTTGTCACCTATTATTTTAAGAGTATGAAGGATTTCCTGGGCCTGGTGCGACAACCGGACTATGTATACATTATTTTTCTTGAGCTTCATTTTTTTCCTAACAAGCAGCTCTACCTGCACTTCAAAGCTCTTCTTTAATAATGTATAAATCCTTCTTGCTATAGCGGCATTTTCTGTCTGAATATCTACAACTAATTTTCTGTTTGAAAAGGAGAGTGAGCCATTCATCCGTATGAGTGCCGAAAGCTCTGCATTTGCACAGCAGTCTTTAACCTCCAAAGTTGTAAGCTCTTTTTTTGTCTCTGATGCAAAAGACATTCTCTCTCACCTCCTGTTTAAACCGTACCATCCTTCTATTACTATTACGGATGACTGGGCAGTTTGTATTCACTTATTAGTAAATTATATAAAATTTCCGCCACTTTTTTTGTATCATGGCGGACCACATTGCCGTCATAGCTGACGATTTGCTCCTGCAGCACTTTAACTCCGAACTGGCTCAGGCGGTCAAAATCATATATGACGGGTTTAGCATACTCTTCCTTATATTTCAGCTTAGCATCCTGCGGTATTTCTTCATTATTAACAAGAATAGAATCAATAAATGAGCATTGCATATGCTGATAAATAGCTTCGACATGATCGCTTGCGGTAAAGTTTAATGTTTCTCCAGCCTGAGTCATCAGGTTGCAGATATAAATTTTCTTTGCCTTAGAATCACAGACCGCCCGGCCTAATTCAGGAACAAGCAGATTGGGAAGGATGCTTGTATACAGACTTCCAGGTCCAATGACGATTAAATCTGCATTTTTTATTTCTTCCAACGATTCTGAAAGCGGTTGAATAACTTCTGGTGTTAAAAACACCCTTTTGATTTTTTTGCCGTGTTTCGGTATTTTGGATTCTCCTGTAACGATCGTGCCGTCTTCCATTTCAGCATGCAGCACCACACTCTGATTAGCCGCAGGAATTACTTTTCCACGGACATTCAATACCTTGCTCATTTCTTGAATGGCATGAACGAAGTCCCCGGTTATCGACGTCATTGCGGCAATGATTAAATTCCCAAGAGAATGGCCAGTCAGTTCAACAGAGTGGCTAAAGCGGTGCTGAAACATCTGCTCAACCAGCGGTTCAACGTCTGATAGAGCTGCCAGTACATTCCTTACATCACCTGGAGGAGGAATGTCCATATCATCACGCAGACGCCCTGAGCTTCCTCCGTCATCAGCAACCGTTACAATAGCCGTAATATCAATCGGATATTGTTTAAGCCCTCTAATTAGCACAGGTAATCCAGTTCCCCCGCCAATAACGACAATCTTAGGCAGTGTCGGATTATTAGGCATCTTTTTTTACCTTCCTTTTGTCGATATCTCGATGTGTGATCTGTGTAAAATAGTCCTTTTTAAAGAAGTGGCCGATATACTCTGCAAGAGCGACCGATCTATGCTGCCCGCCGGTACAGCCAATGGCTATAACAAGCTGCGCTTTTCCTTCTCTTTTATAATGAGGAAGCATAAATGTCAGCAGATCCGTTACTTTTTCCAAAAACTTTTGTGTTTCGCTCCATTTAAGCACGTATTGATTCACATCATCATCAAGTCCTGTTTTCGGTCTCATTGAATCAATATAATGAGGATTCGGCAGGAACCGAACGTCAAAAACTAAGTCAGCATCAATTGGAATGCCATGCTTGAATCCAAATGACATCACATTTACCATAAAAGTACTTACATTATTGGTAGAAAACTCACTGAGGATCTTTTCACGAAGCTCCCGGGGCTTTAATTCTGAAGTATTGTAGATGAGCCGGGCTCTTCCTTTTAGTTCTTCCAGCATGCCCCGCTCTAATTGTATTCCTTCCAGCGGCAGTCCGACCGGTGCTAAAGGATGGGTTCTTCTGGTCTCTTTATATCGCCTGACAAGCACTGAATCTTCAGCATCCAGGAATAAAATTTGAGGTGTAATCCATGAGCTTTCACTCATCTCATCTAAAGCCCGGAACAGATGTTCAAAAAATTCCCTTCCACGCAAATCCATTCCAAGCGCCACTTTATTCATCTTGCTGCCTGATTCCTTCATCAATTCTAAGAACTTAGGAAGCAGAGTAGGCGGCAGATTATCCACACAAAAGAAACCTAAATCTTCAAAGCTTTGAATGGCTACTGTTTTTCCAGCGCCTGACATCCCTGTGATAATCACTAGCTGAATATCTGAAACAGAACCTGTGCTCATATAATTTCCCCCTCTTTCTATAGAGACCGCCTATCAGCTGGGATCCAGCCGATATGCAATCAACTCAAAATCCGGAGTGTACGTAAACGTTCCATAAATAATGCCAGAGCCGTGTACCATATAATCCAGGATATGATGGTCCCCGGCTGCCATTGGCAATTTACTGATGGCTTCAAGAGGCTGCCAGGAAAGCTCCCCTTCTTCGCACTCCTCCACATTAATTCCGTCAAACTCTGTTGCATAGAAGGTAAACATCATCCATTCGGACAAGACCTTGTCTCCTTCTTTCATGATAAATGTGAAAATTCCTTTGATAGAAGGATTCCGTAAATAAATCCCTGTTTCTTCTCTATACTCCCGGATACAGGCGTCCCTGATGGACTCACCAGGTTCCATCTTTCCTCCCGGTGCCACAAACCATCCGCGGCGAGGCTTTTTTAGCAGTAATGCTTGATCATCGTTAACCAATACACAATTCGTTACACGCTGCACGATTCTTCACCTCATAGTAAACAACATTTATATGTAGCCATCCCTAACACGGAACAGCTGGCCAGGTAATGATAAAAAAATATATTTCATTCCATTATACTATTTTTAAAATGCCGCTACAATGAACATAGAATGTATTTTTCCCCACATATTTCATCGGCAGTAAAATACTTTTTATACAAAAAAAATTAGCACAGGCATCTGCCTGTGCTTCTACAAAATAAATTTGTATAAAAGGGGGTCAATTTCTATTTTTATGATACCCATTTTATATTTCATTCGTGTTACAGCAGAATTAAAACAACATGACGAATGTAAATATTGCCAATTTAATTATTATTTAGCTGCTTTCAGGCTTTCCATTAGCTCTTCAATATAATGCTGAGCACTTTGAGCAGCAATACTGCCATCACCGGTAGCTGTTACGATTTGGCGGAGAGTTTTTTCCCGAATGTCTCCGGCGGCAAATATGCCGGGAACTTTTGTTTCCATCCGGTCATTCGTTTCGATATAGCCGCTCAAATTAGTGATTCCTAAATCCTCAAATGGCTTGGATAGCGGAATCATGCCAATGTAGATGAAGACACCGTCTGCTTTGAATTCTTGTTCTTCTCCATTAATCGTAGAAACAAGGGTTACGCTGCCTACCTTGCCATCCCCACTGATTTCCTTAATGGTATGATTCCAGATAAAATCAACCTTTTCGTTATCAAAAGCACGCTGTTGGAGAATTTTTTGTGCGCGAAGTTCGTCTCTTCGGTGAACGATGGTAACTTTAGAGGCGAAGCGAGTCAGGTATACCCCCTCCTCTACCGCTGAATCACCGCCGCCAATGACGACAAGCTCTTTATTTCTAAAGAAGGCTCCATCACAGACCGCACAATAAGAAACACCGCGCCCGCCTAACTCTTTTTCACCAGGAACGCCGATTTTCTTGTATTCGGCTCCTGAAGAAATAATGATGGATCTGGCCTTGTACTCTTTGCTGCTTACTTTTACTGTTTTATATTCTGGTCCGTCTATAACACTTTTAACATCACCATAAGCATATTCTGCACCAAATTTTTTGGCATGGTCGAACATTTTTGTGGACAGCTCAGGCCCGAGAATAGTTTCAAACCCTGGATAGTTTTCCACTTCCTCCGTATTGGCCATCTGACCGCCAGGCACACCGCGCTCGATCATTAATGTTGATAAATTTGCACGTGAGGTATAGACAGCCGCAGTCATGCCGGCTGGACCTGCTCCGATTATAATCACATCATAAATTTTTTCATCAGTCATACTGCACACCCCTTATATAATAGGCATCCACCGCAATGTATGCATAGATAATCGTAGTATTTCCTAAATACTATCGTATATAAGTTATATAAATCAGTCCAAAAATTTGCTCAACCTTACATACTCTAGGAGCGGCCTGAAGTATTTTAAATAGGCTCTTTTCTTAAAGATTGTTGTTATTTAATAAGTTTTACAAAGTCATCACATTGTTAAATTAGGTTGATTGGAGCATAAGGTGCGAGACTCCTGCGGGAGCAGCGGGACAGGTGAGACCCCGCAGGCAAAGCCGAGGAGGCTCACCGCCCGCCCCGCGGAAAGCGAGCATCCTGGAGTGGAAATCAACCCTCCTTGTTCGATAGCAACAAAGTTTGCGAAAACAGCCTTTAAATAAGAAGATCATTCACTGTTTCAATATATTTTCTTAAAGTCGCTGTTGAAACACCGTATTTATCAGCTGCGTCCTTCTGGGTAATAGGTTCATTTCTCAGCCTATGCCAGATAAAATCAACAGATGCTGCAAGGGCTTTTAAATTTTTAAGTGGAATATTGCGTTTATCTGCCTCTGAAAAAACAGAAAACCACATAAGGAAAACACCGGCTTCTGTCAGCTGAATCGGCCGATAATGCGTAAATAAAAGATCTGCTGCACCATCAGCAAAGTGAATCGAGCTCGACGAATTTTTTCGAGCTGAAGAACTAACATAAGCCGAATATTCTTTTTCAAGACGATCAAACTTTTCATTATGCTTATATGCCTCATGATTGCTGATTCGCTTCTGATGAATAGAATGTTTTGTTAGGAAAATACCAAATAATCTTTCCTCAACCAATTCGCTTTCGAGCCGTTTGATAATGGAAGGATAATGGTCTTCGAATCCAGTAACCTCTTTGGATTCTTTCCACGGCTCCATCCCCTCTTTTTCGGGGCTGAAGGAAAGCACCCGCTTCCATGCCTGCTTTGCAGTTTTAGTATGACCAAGATGGTAGGCACTGTCTGCCAGCCAATAATAAAATGTCCCATCGTGATCAAAGCCCTTTTTTTGAAGAAGCTTAAGCCATTTATAAGCAAGCTCATACTGTCCGGTCATCGCAAAAGTAGCTCCAAGCTTAAAACGCTGTTCATTCATGATCGGGCAGATCTTTTCAAGCATGGCCGTAATTTCAGCTACCTTGCTCATATTTTTTTGATAGAAGTGAAACACAAGCAAATTACATAATGCATATAGATTTCCCGGATTTTTCTCCAGCACGCTATTCAGTACTTCAAACGCCTCATCGGTTTTACCCAGATAAAAATGAGCCAGAGCTAAATTATTATAAGCCGACCAAAACTCTGGGTATTCTTCCACAATTTCGCTGAGAGTTTCAATAGCCTTGGAAAAATTGCCTATTTCAAGCTGCTCCCTTGCCTTTTCCTGCTTGAAAATCAGCCCATCCTGCTGGTCAAGGGATTCCAGTGTTTCACCAGACTCATCCATCTCAAACGCGATGAGATCAATCAGCTCTTCCGCATCATCACTGAATTCCCCGTCTTCTTCCTTGTCAAGATAATCGTTTACATGCTTATACGCCTCTTGGAACAATCCCAAATGGGCATAATTGTTTGCCAAAAAATAATGGCATTCTGTCATGAAGGGATCAAGGCCGTTTAAAATAGTCTGGAGTAGCTCATTTGAATACTCATATTCACCAAGCTCCGTACAAACAATAGCGAGCTGGCATGCAATCATTGGCTCCCCGGCCTCCAGCTCGTATGCTCGTTCCATATACTTTTTCGCCTTATGTAAATCCCTGCGATGAAAATATTTTAATCCCTTAGCAAAGTAATACTCTCCTGTAGGATGAAATGAAAAAATCTGTGCCTGCTGTTCTGCCTTTGAATCCTTAGACATGAAGTCCTCCATTAAAAAAACATTGATTAACTAAAGCATTATACCACAAAAAAGGGAAATGGGGACAGTCCCCATTTCCCAATTATTTCCCATCGGCATGTCTTTTTTTCAGCACATTCAGCACCTCTGTGAAAGGCACTTTTTGCTCTCTCAGGAGGATAAGAACATGATAGAATAGATCGGCAGTTTCCCATTTTAGTTCTTCAGCGTCTCTATTTTTGGCTGCAATAATGACTTCAGCTGATTCTTCTCCTACTTTTTTAAGAATCTTGTCAACACCCTTTTCAAATAGGTAGGTTGAATACGACCCTTCCGGACGGAGTCTTTCTCTCTCCGCTATTAGCTCTTCCAGTTCAAGCAGGAAATCGGCCGGTGATGAACTGTGAGCAGAAGCAGATTCAGCAGGCTCCTCTGATTTAAAGATGCTTTCAGTGAAGCAGCTGACAGTTCCAGTGTGGCAGGCAGGCCCTTTTGGCTCAACCAAAACCACTAAAGCATCCTGATCACAATCAAATTTGATCTCTTTGATTTTCTGAGTGTTTCCGCTTGTTTCTCCTTTATGCCACAGTTCCTGACGGGAACGGCTGAAAAACCAGGTTTCCCCTGTCTCAATAGATCGCTTAAGAGATTCCTCGTTCATATAAGCTAGAGTCAGAACCTCTTTCGTGTTCAAGTCCTGGACAATCGCCGGAAGCAGGCCTTTTTCGTCAAATTTAAAACTCTGTATATTCATCGTATGTTCACTCCCCGGCTTAATAAAAAATTCTTTACTTCTTTTACAGACGTTTCTTTGTAATGAAAAATGGAAGCTGCCAGTGCAGCATCTGCCTTGCCACGCGAGAAGGCATCATAAAAATGCTCTGCATTGCCGGCACCGCCTGAAGCAATCACAGGAACGCTTACGGCATTACTGACAGCAGAGGTAAGCTCAAGATTAAATCCTTGTTTCTCTCCGTCACTATCCATGCTTGTGAGCAGAATTTCTCCGGCTCCACGTTTAACGGCCTCCTGCGCCCACGCAACAGCTGTCTTATCCGTCTTCGCCCTGCCGCCGTGCGTATAGACCATCCAGGTTCCTATTTCTTCATCATACTTCGCATCAATGGCTACGACGATACACTGCGTGCCAAAGAATCTAGCACCCTCTGAAATTAAGTCCGGATTCACAACAGCTGCCGTATTAAGCGACACTTTATCCGCACCGGCACGAAGGATGCGCTTCATATCTTCCAGCGAGTTAATGCCTCCGCCTACCGTAAAAGGAATGGCAAGAGATGCCGCCACACTTTTCACGACTTCAACCATCGTTTTTCGCCCTTCATGTGAGGCCGAAATATCTAAAAAGACCAGTTCATCTGCTCCTTCTCGGTCGTAGAAGGCAGCAAGCTCTACCGGGTCGCCGGCATCCCTTAGTCCTAAGAATTGAATTCCTTTGACTACTCTTCCTTCTTTCACATCCAGGCAGGGAATAATCCGTTTGGTAATCATAGCTGTACCTCTTTAAGCGCCTCACGCACTGTAAATACCCCTGTGTACAAGGCTTTTCCGACAATGGCACCCGACACACCGCTTGAGGAAAGCTTTGAAAGGTTTCGGATATCCTCCAGACTGCTGACACCGCCGGACGCAATGACACTCTTTCCTGTCTCTCTGGCCATCAATGCCACTGCGTCTACATTCGGACCGGACAGCATGCCATCTGTTTCAATATCTGTAAAAATAAAGGTCTCAGCACCAGCATCAGCCAGTGCTTTTCCAAGTTCCACCGCTTTGACCTCTGATGTCTGCAGCCAGCCGTGTGTTGCCGCCATTCCATTTTTAGCATCAATTCCGATTGCTATGGATCTGCCATACTTTTTCAGCATATCCTTTGTAAATTCCTTATCAGACACAGCGATGCTTCCTAAAATTACACGTGCCACGCCGCTGTCCAGGTAATGGAGAATATCCTTTTCCGTTCTGATACCGCCGCCAGCCTGGATGTTAACCCCAGTTTTACGCGCAGCTTGAAAAACGGAAGTATCATTCACCGGACGCCCGATTTTCGCTCCGTCAAGGTCGACCATATGAATCCAGGATGTTCCCTGTTCTGCGAAGCTCCTTGCCATTTCAGACGGCGAATCTCCGTAGACAGTTTCCTTTTCATAATCTCCCTGGAGAAGTCTTACACACTTTCCTCCCCGGATATCGATGGCTGGGTATATCGTGAATGAACTCATAAGGTCACCTTGCTTTCTGACATGTTAATAAAGTTTCGGAGCAGCGCCATTCCTGTTTCGCCGCTTTTCTCTGGATGGAACTGCATACCCATCACATTATTTCTAGACACGATGGCTGGAACTTCTTCTCCGTAATCTGCACTTGCATTGATAATTTCACTATCGGTTTTTGCCAAATAAGAATGTACAAAATACACATGGCTTTCTTCAATTCCATCTAACAGCGGTGAAGGCACTTGGTACTTAAGTTTATTCCAGCCCATATGCGGTACTTTATATGAATTCCCCTCTGCATCAACACCAGGGAAATGCCTGATGGTGCCTGGCAGTAAAGACAAACCTTCAGCGAAGCCATATTCATTGCTGTTCTCGAATAACAGCTGCATGCCAAGGCAGATGCCGAGCAGCGGCCGTCCGCTTACAGCATAATCCTTTAAAAAGGGAGTAAGCCCAAGAGAATTCAATTGGTCCATTGCATCCTTAAATGCGCCAACACCAGGAAGCAGGATCGCTTTTGCCTCTGCCAATTTTTCAGGGTCAGATGACATAAAGTAGTCAGCCCCCAGCCGCTCAAGAGCTTTGCTGACACTAAATAAATTTCCCATGCCGTAATCAACGATGCCGATCATTTATAACATCCCTTTCGTGGAGAGCACTCCTTTAACTCTTGGGTCAATGGTCGTTGCCTCGTCCAGCGCCCGGGCAAGTGCCTTAAAGATCGCTTCGATAATATGGTGAGTGTTTTGTCCGTAGTGAACAATTACGTGCAGGTTCATCCGCGTTTCAAGGGTGAGTTTCCACAAAAATTCATGAACAAGCTCCGTATCGAACGTGCCTACCTTCTGTGAAGGAAAGTCCGCCCTGAATTCAAGATGAGGGCGGTTGCTTAAGTCCACCACAACCTGTGCCAAGGCTTCATCCATCGGTACAAAAGCATTGCCGTAACGCTTTATACCCCTCTTGTCGCCGAGGGCCTGGATCAGCGCCTGGCCCAGGCAGATCGCAATATCTTCCGAGGTATGGTGATCATCCACCTCAATATCACCCTTAGCATCCACAATCAAATTAAACTGGCCATGCTTCGTAAACAAATCCAGCATATGCGTAAGAAACGGCACACCCGTCTCTAAAGAAGCAAGCCCCTCACCATCAATCCCAAACTCCAGCTTAATATCCGTCTCATTCGTCTTCCTCTCAATCCTTGCAACCCGCTCCATCAAGAACCCTCCTAACAATTGTGGGGACTGCCCCCATTTCCCAAACGAACAAAGTCCCTTTATCCCTGCGTTCTGCCTGTTTTTTTGGGGGACAGTCCCCCTTTCCCGTGCTTATTTTCCAAGTCTCGATTCAATCGCCCTCGCATGGGCTTCTAATCCTTCTAGTCTTGCAAATGCGGCTATTTTAGCAGCGTTTTGTTCAAAGGACTGCTTACTGTACATAATCACGCTAGATTTCTTTTGAAAGTCTTCCACATTCAGCGGACTTGAGAATCTCGCCGTTCCATTAGTCGGTAGTACATGATTGGGTCCCGCAAAATAGTCGCCTACTGGTTCTGAGCTGTATCTTCCAAGGAAGATGGCTCCTGCATGCCGAATTTTACCTAATAGTTCGATTGGATTTTCTGTAAGAACCTCAAGATGTTCTGGCGCGATTTCATTTACCGCTTCAACGGCTGCTTCCATCGTTTCTGCCACATAAATCCGTCCAAAATCATTTATTGAGCTTCTAGCAATCTGTTCTTTTGGCAAGCTGGAAAGCTGAGTCTCTACTTCCTTTGATACCTCATCCGCAAGTTCCGCCGACGTAGTGATAAGTACACTGCTCGCCCGCTCATCATGCTCAGCCTGTGACAGTAAGTCTGCTGCCACTTCAGAGGCAATAGCCGTCTCATCAGCGAGGATGGCTATTTCGCTTGGACCGGCAATCATGTCGATATCAACATCACCAAACACTTCACGCTTGGCAAGGGCGACATAAATATTTCCCGGCCCCACAATTTTATCAACAGGTGAAATCGTTTCAGTACCATATGCCAGTGCAGCAACAGCCTGTGCACCGCCCACTTTATAGATTTCATCCACTCCTGCTATTTTTGCCGCACTCAGAACGCCGGCAGGCAGCTTGCCATCACTGTCAGGGGGAGTTACCATCACAATGCGTTTCACACCCGCTGTACGGGCCGGAATCACATTCATTAAAACGGACGAAGGATAAGCTGCTTTCCCTCCAGGCACATACACACCTACCGAATCAAGCGGCGTCACCTTTTGCCCAAGAAGTGTGCCCGTCTCATCTGTAGTCATCCAGGAATTCTTTAGCTGCTTACTATGAAAAGAACGGATATTTTCCGCCGCTTCACTAATAACAGACGCCATCTCGTTTGAAATAGAGTTAACAGCCTCTTCTATTTCAAGGGACGAAACCTGCAGCTCATAAAGCTCTGCACCATCAAATTTCCTCGTCCATTCATGAAGGGCAGAATCTCCTTTTGTACGTACACTGCTGATAATATCTATAACTGCATTCCTCTGCTCCTGAGTCCCATTTTCAACGGAACGTTTCAGCGACAGCCCTTTAGTCAACCGTTCAATCTTCATGATTTCCCGCATCCTTTTTTTAAAAATAGCTCTGTTCAACTTGCCTGTTGATTGCAGCTAGCGGCACTCGCTTTCCGCGGGCGGTCCGGGAGCCTCCTCAGCGTTACACGCCTGCGGGATCTCCCTTGATCCGCTTTCCCCAAATGAGTCTCGCGTATCCGTTCCAATCAACATAGTGTCAAAACCAACTATGGACTTTAAAATAACTTTAAAAAAGCGTCCTTATTTATTAATAACTTTTGAAAGTCTCTGCACCATTTCTGATATCCGCCGTTCCTTTAAACGATAGCTGGCACGATTCGCAATCAGCCTTGAGGTGACCTCCGCAATTCGTTCAAACTCAATGAGTCCATTTTCTTTTAATGTCTGCCCTGTTGAAACTATATCTACAATTCTTTCTGCCAGCCCGATTAGAGGAGCAAGCTCGATGGATCCGTTAAGCTTGATGATTTCTACCTGCTCACCCTGCTCCCTGAAATAGTGAGAGGCAACATTCGGATATTTGGTCGCAATTTTCGGGGCTGCTTCATTAATCCTGGAACCTGGCACCCCTGCGACCGCTAAATAACAATGGCTGATTTTCAGATCAAGCAGCTCATATACGTCAGGCTCCTCTTCAAGAAGAACATCTTTCCCAGCGATCCCAATATCCGCAACCCCTTGCTCTACATATGTGGCAACATCCATCGGTTTTGCCAGGATAAACCGGAGCTTTTCAGCTTCTAAATCTATGATAAGCTTTCTAGATTCTTCAAATTCTTCAGGCAGAGAATAGCCTGCCTGTCTCAATAATTCCAGTGCTTCTTCAAAAATCCTCCCCTTTGGCATAGCCATTGTCAAAACCTCGTTCATGGCGTTTCATCCTTTCCGGGAGCTCCTATGAAATAGTGTACTTCTGAATAATTTTTAGTGAAAGAATCCAGATCTGTTACTCCATTAAGATCCTGCATAACCATTCTATCTCCTGCTGCCCGCCGCTCATTAACAAACACTAATGCCTCCTGTTTTCTTTCAGGTGTAAATATAACACATTCTATTTCCGCCTTTTCCCGCAGCGGCCCCATCGCTTCAATCAGCCGGTCCACGCGAAGGGCAAAACCAGTCGCTGGTGTATCTCTGCCAAACTTCTTCAACAGAGAATTATAACGACCTCCATTCCCTACAGGAAAATTAACGCCTTCTGTATATACTTCAAAAACAAGCCCCGAGTAATAGCTAATTGTATTCATTAGCGTTAAATCCAGGCTTACATATTGTTCAGTTCCATATTCTTTTAACTGCTGCAGTAGCTGAGCCAATTCATTCAGCTTATCGGTTCCTCGGTTATTCTCAAGCAGTGCCGAGGCTTTCTCTAAAATATTCTCTTTCCCTTTTAAGGCTAGTATGTCAATTAATCTTTGCTTATCTATATTGGCAAGCGCCAGAGAATTTATATGGTCTCGATAGCCCACATAGTTTCGTTCAATCAAGTAATTTGAAAGCAGGCTGACCCGGTCTTCCCTGCCTAAAATATCGAGCATCAATTGCTGTATAAATCCGATATGGCCGATTGAGATTTGGAATTTATTAAACCCTGCTTTTTTTAGAGAAGAAATTAATAAACTTATGACTTCTGAGTCAGCACTGATCGTCCCATCTCCAATGTTTTCGATTCCAATCTGTTCAAACTCAGCGGCCCTTCCGCCTTCCTTCTGCTGAGCTCTATATACATTTGCTGAATAGGCAATCCTGGCAGGAACCTGCTGCTTCAGTAATTTAGATGCGGCTACCCTCGCAATGGGAGCCGTCATATCCGGCCTGAGAACCACTGTATCGCCCTGCTGGTCAAGAAGCTTAAACATCTGCTGATTTTGGATAGAGGAAGCTTCTCCAATCGTTTCATAATATTCCAGTGCAGGCGTTTCAATAAATTGATAGCCCCATGCCTCAAATTCACTAGAAACACTTAGGCGCACGGCTTTTTTTCGTTCATATAATAACGGAAGAGAATCCCTCATTCCAAGCGGCTTTTCAAACATAAACGGCATAGACAACACCACACACATCCTTATAGAATTAATCAATCAAAAGGAGTTTTATAATTTTCAAAATCCTTTAACTTGCTAATGTGCTAATAAATTAAAGAAGTTATTAGTAGTTTACTCTCGCTCTTATAAATCGTCAAGAAAAAAGAAACCGCGGAACAGTCCCCATCAATTTAATGTTTATGTGTAACCTTCCCTGGGTATTTACGTCTTAAACAATATAGAGCTTATCCACGGACTGAGCAGACAGGAAAAGATTGATATGTTGTTATAAAAAATTCGATTAAATGGAGAGCGGTTATGAGTACAGAACAAAAACAGGAGCTTTTTATGGATATATTAAAGAATGCTTATGAGGCTTCAACAGCCCAGGAAGGGATTACTCTTCAGGAAATGATGGAACGGCTTGAGGGAGATTTATCTGGATTAATATCAAAATGAAGCTGCAGGCCTTAGTATTCCTATCTTATTATCATTCTTAAATAAAGGCTATGTTAAATTTCATTGTTGTTTTGGCACTATGTTGATCTTCGCTGCAGGCGGGAGATCCTCGAAAATGCATTCGCATTTCCTTCGTGCGGTGAGAATTCGAGGATGGTACTTCAATGTCCTGCGGGAAAAGCGGTATTGTCTAGCTGCAGACTGACACCTTCGGTCATAAGCCAATCGCCATCAAAAGGCAAAAAGCGCCTTTCGCTGACGCTCGTCTTATGTCTGTCAGGTGTCTGACTTTCTATATAGTAGTTTTTTAAACGAGTTTGTTCATCACAGTTCTCTATAAAGAAGTACCTTGAAAGTCACCGTCCTCCTCTTTTCTCTTAAGGGAGACCCCACAGGCGTTTAACGCCGAGGAGGCTCCGGGACCGCCCGCGGAAAGCGAGTGCCCTTCGATGCAATCAACAGGCAAGCTTAACAGAGCTATAACAAAAAGGACTTGCGGCACCATTGCCGTCAAGTCCTTTTTATTGATCCAAAGCATCCAAGTCCATTCGTTCCTGGAGCTGCTCTTTCGTATAGATAATCTGCATCGGATTGCCGCCTGCGAATGCACCAGCAGGAACATCCTTATGCACTAATGTGCCTGCTGAAACGATTGCACCGTCTCCAATTTTCACCCCTGGCAGAATGGTCGTGTTCGCTCCAACCATCACTTCATCGCCTATTACAACTTCACCTAGCCTATATTCCTTTATCAGATACTCATGTGCCAGAATGGTCGTGTTATAGCCGATGACTGAATTCCGTCCGACGGAAATTTTCTCAGGAAACATAACATCCAGCATGACCATAAGCGCAAAAGAAGTTTGCTCTCCTATGTCCATCCTTAAAAAAGTACGATAAAGCCAGTTTTTCACCGCGAGAAAGGGAGTATATCTTGCTGCCTGTATCACCACGAAGTTTTTTACTACCTTCCAAAAAGGCACAGTTTTATACACATGCCAAAGGGAATTAGCTCCTTCAACGGGATATCGGGTAGTACGCCTCATTCGTTCTCCTCTGCCCCAACAACCGCCAGCAAATCACTCATAGTTTCAAGAATATAATCAGGTTCAAATTGATCCAGGTAGTTTCTGCCTTTAGCCGTCCAGGAAACTCCCGCTGTCTTGGTTCCTGCGTTTTTCCCGCCCAGGATATCGTGGTGATTATCTCCCACCATGATCGCTTCCTCTGGCTTCGATCCTAAAATCCGAAGTGCCTTTTCCAGAGGTTCAGGGTCCGGCTTCGCCCGTTCCACATCATCAAGGCCTATGACTACATCAAAAAACCGATCAAGGCGTCCAACCTTCAATCCTCTGAGAACGGTATCATGAAGCTTTGTTGATACGATGGCCATCTTATAACCTGCTTTATGGAGAGCTTCCACTGTTTCGTATACACCTTCAAATTCCTTCACCAGCAGGTCATGATTAGCTAAGTTAAATTCCCGGTATTTCTCTACCATTTCATGTGCCAATTGCTGATCAACACTATAAAAGGAGTCATAAAGCGGAGGCCCCATAAATGGGAGGACATCCTCCTGCTTATACTTATCGGGAAAATACAGATTCAGAGTATTTATAAAGGATTCAATAATTAAATCGTTTGTATTAATCAAAGTACCGTCTAAATCAAATAAAATGGTAGTAATTTTAGATGTTCTCATAAGATGCTTCCTTTCGTATTCTGACCAATTCTGCCCTCTTCCACAGATGCGACACAATCAATGTTAAAATAAACGCCGTAATGACCCGGATCAAGAGAAGGGGCAAAACAGGGATACCGAGAGGAATGAATATGAGAGTATCCTCCACGAAAGCATGACATGCTACCAGAAAAATAAAGGCAAGCGTTGCATCTTTTTTGCTGACTCCATCTTCCTGGACAGCCTGAATCATTACTCCTGCACCATAAGCAAGGCCCAGGATCAGCCCGGAGGCCATCGTCATGGAGGCATTCTTATTCATGCCAAGTACCTTCATCATAGGTCCCAAGGCGTCAGACACCTTTTCGAGCCATTTTAATTCTTTTAAAATTTGAATGATAATCATTAACGGAATGACTATGATTGCTAGCTTCAAAATACCTATCAGGGCCGTTTCCATTCCATTCATTAGAATGGGCACAGCCCCGGAAACATCGCCTCCGCGTGACTTCAGCGATCCATATTGAGCCAGTTCGCCGCCTCCATGCCAGAACAGGTTGATCAGGACAGCCGAGACCAAAGCCAATCCAATTCTGACAGACAGAATCACCCATAGCTTAACGCCTACTTTAAGGGCTACACCTGTCTCGATTAAGAGATTGTGGCTGAAGGAAAGCATGACAGCCAGAATAAATACTTCTTTTACCGTTAAATCCAGTGTTAGAATGCCCGCTATTCCCGCATAAAGGTTCAGGAAATTACCAAGCACCAACGGAATAGCGGCTTCCCCCGGCAGTCCCAGCACCTTCATAAAGGGCGAGATTCCTTTAACAATCCAGCCAAGCACTGGAGTGTATTGAAGGATAGAAACAATTAAGGTGACAGGAAAGATCACTTTCCCGAGTGTCCATGTTGTCTTTAACCCAGCCAGCAGTCCCCTTTTTAACATACCAAGAAACAATACTCTTCCCCCCTGTGAAATCTTAGCCATCTGAAACCGTGATCTGCTGCCTTGTTTCACCCTTTAAGCAGCAGGACCAGCTCTCTTTATGCATCCTTATAGCGTTCAGCTGCCTGGCCTCTTACACGGCGGTAAATCAATATAGCCAGCGAAATGACAATGAGTGACAGCGACAATACCTGTGCAATACGCAAATAATCTGTAAGCATAAGACTATCTGTTCTTAATCCTTCAATGAAAAAGCGGCCGATTGAGTACCAGATTACATAAGTTAAGAAAAGCTCTCCGCGGCGCAGATTTACTCTCCTCAAATAGAGAAGCAGAATAAATCCGGCTAAATTCCACAGTGATTCATATAAGAATGTCGGATGATAATAAGCTCCGTTTATATACATTTGATTCACGATAAATTCAGGTAAATACAGGCCTTCTAAAAAGCTCCGGCTTACTTCGCCGCCATGAGCCTCCTGGTTGATGAAGTTTCCCCATCTCCCGATCGCCTGGCCCAGGATGATGCTTGGCGCAGCGATATCGGCCACTTTCCAGAATGATATTTTTTTTATTTTTGTAAAAATGTAGGCGGTCAGCACAGATCCGATAAGAGCTCCATGTATAGCTATTCCGCCTTCCCAAACCTTAAAAATCGCTCCGGGATTCTTAGAATAATAGTCCCATTCAAACAGAACATAATAAATCCTCGCACAAAGGATGGCAGCCGGAACAGCAAATAAAATTAAATCAAGGAACGTATCCTTTGAAAGCCCGCGCCGTTCTGATTCTCTCATGGCAAGCAGAAGGCCTAATAGAACCCCTGTACCAATAATGATTCCATACCAATGGACCGAAAGAGGACCAAGCTCAAAAGCTATTTTGCTAATTGGCTCAAATGCATTCTCCATTTCTCATTTTCCCTCTCTTTATCTAACATTCCTTTTTTCTACACTTCGTCGTGATGGTCGCTTTCCATAATTACGTCTGCAAGCTTGCTTGTAAACTGCTGTGCAGCATTATAACCCATGCGCTTCAATCGGAAATTCATGGCTGCCACTTCAATGATGACCGCAAGATTTCGTCCGGGACGCACCGGCACAATAAGCTTTGTAATATCAGTTTCAAGAATTCTTATTTTTTCCTCATCAAGACCCAGCCGGTCATACTGCTTCGCTTTTTCCCATAGTTCCAGGTTAATCACAAGGGAAATTCTCTTATAGTTCCGGACAGCGCCTGCCCCAAATAACGTCATTACATTAATGATCCCCAGCCCTCTAATTTCCAATAAGTTTTGCAGCAGCTCAGGAGAATTTCCAACAAGTGTTTCCTCATCTTCCTGGCGGATCTCTACACAATCATCGGCTACAAGGCGGTGTCCCCTCTTGACTAATTCAAGAGCTGTTTCACTTTTACCTACTCCGCTTTTTCCAGTAATTAAAACGCCAACGCCGTAAATATCGATAAGAACTCCATGAACCGCAGTGGTTGGTGCAAGTTTAAATTCCAGATAATTAGTCAGCCTGCTAAAAAGCCTTGTCGTTTTAGATGCAGCACGCAGTACCGGCACAGATTCGCGTTCAGAAGCTTCAATAAGATACTCAGGAATCTCCTGGCCTCTTGTAACAATAATACATGGAGTCAGATCGCTGCATAATGAGTGCATTCTCTGCTTTTGTTCGGGCATACTCAGCTTGTCATAAAACTCCATTTCTGTCATGCCAAGCAGCTGCACCCGTTCTGCAGGATAATAATCAAAAAAGCCAGCCATTTCAAGTCCGGGCCTCGATAAATCACTCGTTACGATCGGCCTGTTTATTCCCTCTTCGCCGCTTATAAGCTCCAGGTTAAATTTCTCAATAATATCTTTCGTTCGGACCTTTGCCAAATAAATTCCTCCTTCTGGAGACACTTTAAATATGTATCATTTTTTAATATCAATTTATTCTTTATATTGTAGCATTTTTCCCGATGAAAACCTATTGCCTATAAGAAAGCACGAGGAATAAAGAATGATTTGCTCATTAAAAAGTGTCTTTTACAATGAGGATAATAGAAGAAAAATATGCGGCGAAAGAGTTCTGTTACAAGCTTTATAGGAAGTCAGCCAGCTCCCCGCACCCTGAATTCGTTTTTAAGGTACAATAAGAAATAGAAAAAACGATAATCAATGCCGCAGGAGGTACGAATGAATGAAATCAAACTCAGTTTTAATTAAAAACGCTGATATTTACCTTGAATCAGAAATTATACCAAGAGGCTACGTGCTGGTTAATAACGGAAAAATTGCTGAAGCTGGACAAGATCCGTCTCACATCCTCACAGATGACATCATTGTCGTTAATGCGGAAGATGGTTCAAAACTTATACCTGGATTTATAGATGTACATATTCACGGTGCGGCGGGTGCTGACACCATGGATGCCACACCGGAGGCTATACATACAATAGCTTCGGCCCTGCCTGCTGAAGGCACAACAAGCTTTCTGGCAACGACCATAACCCAGGGTGTCGAAGAGATCGAAGCAGCAGTTATTAATGCTGGAAATTATCGTGGGGAACGGTCCAAACCGGGTGAAGCGGAGGTATTAGGAATCCATTTAGAGGGGCCCTTTATTAATCCCTCAAAAAAAGGGGCACAGCCAGAAAAGCATATTATCGCTCCCGATATAGAGCTGTTTAAGAAATGGCAGACAGTTTCCGGCAACAGTATCAAATTGGTTACAGTAGCTCCGGAACAGCCTAATGGTCTTCCCTTTATCAGCTTTCTTCATGAAACAGGAGTTGTTGCTTCGATGGGCCATTCCGATGCTACTTTTGAACAGATGGAAGCCGCTGTAAAAGCAGGTGCGAGACAAGTTACTCATTTATTCAACGGCATGCGAGGGCTTCATCACCGGGAGCCGGGAGTAGCCGGAGCGGCGCTTTTAATGAAGGATTTACATGCAGAAATCATTGCTGATGGAAATCATGTAAGGCCAGAAATGATTCAGCTTGCTGTTAATGCAAAGGGAAAAGAGGGTATTATTTTAATAACAGACTCTATGCGTGCAAAATGCATGCGGGCTGGCACTTATGACCTTGGAGGACAGGAAGTCACCGTGGAAAACGGACAGGCACTTCTTGAAGATGGGACTCTTGCGGGAAGCATTTTAAAAATGGTTGACAGCGTGAAAAACATGCTGCACTTTACCGACTTGGAGCTGGCAGATGTCATTCGCCTTGCTTCCGAAAATCCAGCGAAACAATTAGGAGTGTATGATAGAAAAGGAAGCATTGCTAAAGGAAAAGATGCTGACCTGGTCCTCTTGAACGCTGATTTACAGATCACAGCCACCTATTGCCGTGGAGCTTCCGGCTATAGCCTGCAATGATTTCAACTCTTGGCTTTATTAAAGTTCATTATTGATTTTGGCACTATATTGATTGGATCGGATACGGGGACACCTGCGAAAAACGGGTATTGTCCAGCTCCGGACTGACACCTTCGGTCATAAGCCGAGCGTCATCAAAAGACAAAAGCACCTTTCGCTGTCGCTCGTCTTATGTCGGTCAGGTGTCTCTGCATTACATGATTTTTTAACGAATTTGTTCATCACAGTTCTTTTAGTAAGAAGTACTTTGAAAGTCACCGTCCTCCGCTTTTCTATTAAGGGAGACCCAGCAGGCGTAAACGTGAGAGAAGGCTCCAAATCAGCCCTCGGAAAGCGAGTGCCTGCAGCGGCAATAACAGGCAGTTTAACAGAGCCTAACAAATAAAAAGAGGTGAAAAAACATTGAACATACATGTCATCAGAGCAGAAAATTATGAGGAAATGGGCCGAATAGCCGCTAAAAAAGTGATTAAGCTTATTAAGGAACATCCTGCTGCAGTCTTAGGATTGGCTACAGGAAGCACTCCCGTAGGCCTTTACCGGGAACTTATACAAGATTACCGCCAAAATGGAACGAGCTACCGCAGCGTACGCACGGTAAATTTAGACGAATATGTTGGGTTAGATCAAACCGACCACAACAGCTATTTTAGCTTTATGCGTGAAATGCTTTTCAGCCATATTGATATAAAAGAACAAAACACAAATATACCTAATGGAAAAGCTGACAGCCTTGAGGAGGAATGCCTCAGATATGACAGGCTGATTACAGATCTCGGGGGCGTAGACTTGCAGGTATTGGGCATTGGGCGGAACGGACACATCGGCTTTAATGAACCCGGCACCTCGTTCGAATCCAACGTACATGTGGTTCAGCTAGACCAAAGCACGAGAGAAGCCAACTCCAGATTCTTTGACAGTATAGATAGTGTTCCAAGTGAAGCTCTTACAATGGGAATTGCCACTATCCTTAGAAGCAAAGAAATTCTGCTTCTTGCATCAGGCGCTTCCAAAGCAGAAGCCATCAAACAGCTTTTTGAAGGCTCGGTGAGTGAGGAATTCCCAGCTTCCATTTTAAAAAACCATCCAAATGTTACTCTCATCGCTGACCAGGATGCACTTCAGCTAGCAGGAAATATTGAATAATAAGCCTTGAAGGATTTCTTATGACAGAAATCCTTTTTTTCTGTAAAGTGGCTCCTTTTTTCTTAAAAATTCATATATTAATAATGGACAAGTCATTTTTAGATTGGAGTTTTGCATATGAAAATTATGCTCGATGCCGGGCACGGCTATAATACACCCGGCAAAAGAAGCCCAGATGGTTTAAAAGAATACGAATTTAACCGTGCTGTCGCCAGTTATGCCAAAGCCAGTCTCCTTACTTATCAGAATGTAACCGTCTATTTTGCTCATTCTGATAAAAATGATGTACCGCTAAAGCAGCGTACAGATTTTGCAAATTCACTGGAGGTAGATGTTTATGTTTCGATTCATGCAAACGCTACTGGAAATGGAGTAGATTGGGTAGATGCAGCTGAAGGTATTGAAACGTATGTCTATACCTCAAAACCTAAAGAGGCCTTTGAACTGGCAAAAAAAGTACAAGCCAGCCTGATTAGTAAAACAGGCATGAAAGATCGAGGAGTTAAAACAGCTGACTTCCATGTGCTCAGGGAAAGCCATATGACGGCAATTCTTATTGAATGCGGCTTTATGACCAGCCGCAAGGATATTAAACTGCTGCGTTCCGACTTCTACAGAAAAGCCTGTGCAGAAGCGATTGTTAAAGCACTAGCCCAGCAATACGGCCTAAAAGCAAAACCAAAACCAGCTCCCGCAAAGCCCCCGGCGGCTAAACCCACTCCAGCACCTCTCCCTTCGAAACCTTCGGAACCAGCTTCAGAACTTCACAAAGTTCAAGTCGGAGCCTTTAAAGAAAGGAAAAACGCAGAAGAACTTGTAGAGCAATTAAAAAAAGCCGGCTTTGATGCCTCTATTTTATGATTGCTTTTTGTAAAAGCATCCCGGTGGAGACCTCTCTGGCGGGAGTTTTTTTGTGTGCCGGGTTTTTTTTTAATAGGCTGGTTTGCGCGTGAAAATTGGATACTGTGTGTGAAAATCCAGTTTACCCTCGTTAAAACAGGCCGCTCGGCACGGAAATCCTATACACTAAATCGGAAACCAGCTGGTTCTGCGCGATAATTCGGATTTCTGCGCGAAAACTTAACGGCTCTACGCGGTAATCCAGTTCTCCGCGCGAGAATTCAGATTTCTGCGCGGACACCAACATTATAAACAGACAGGATATCAAATAAAAATGGCGCCGGATAGCATCCAGCGCCGTGTCTTTTTATGACTTATCTTCTTTTAACAACTTATTCATAACTATATTCAAAAGCGCCATTACTAGTGAAGCAACTAATGCAGTGCCAAATCCCGCAATCTCGAACGCTTCTCCCATGAGCCCGTCTGTCAGCATTAATGTGGCAGCGTTGATAACAAGGATAAAAAGTCCTAACGTCAGGATCGTTACTGGCAGGGTAAGGAAAATCAGGATAGGCCTGACGACCATATTCAGAAATGATAGAAGCAAGCTTGCTCCTAATGCAGCCCCAAATCCTGATATGTAAATTCCATTTAAGAAATGAGCCAGCAATATAAAAATGAAAGCATTAAGAACTAACTTAAGCAGCCATCTCAATGCTGATCCCCCTCATTTGGAAGGATGAACATGAGAATAAAATATACAAAAGCCAGTGAGAAGCCGGTACAAATTAACGCTATAAAGAATATTAACCGAAGAAGAGTAGAGTTCACCCCTAAGTATTGCGCGGCGCCTCCGAGAATTCCTCCCACTTTCCGGTTGGTTCTGGATCTTGTTAATTTTTTGCTCAATTGAATATACTCCCTTCGAACTCTATGCTTCCAAAAACTCTCTGTTAACCGAGATGGAGCCTGACATAGATTCTCCTAATACAAGTATTTTCTGTGCAGATTGCTGATCAGCTTTAAACCGCAGAATTTTTTTGCCGACATCGCTTTTTTCCTCGACTACATCAATTCCGCCAAGATTTATGTTAAAGCCTCCTAGATTGGTTTTTAGATCCCCATCAATTGCGGCGCCTGCAGGCAAATAAAGATCTATGCTGCCGGTCACAGCTTTTGCACGGATGCTTTCACATTCTTTATTATCTATCCTGCACTCTATATGACCATTAAAGGAGTGCAGATCTGCTCTTTGGCAGGATCCGCTCACACGAATAGGCCCATTAATGGTCTCCGCCTCAATAGACTGGAAACTGGATCGTTCCAAAGTAATCTGCCCATTCGCTGTTTCAAACTCGCCTGCTTTTCCCGTTAATTCAGCAAGAGTAATTTTTCCATTTGCCGTTTTAGCATGAATCTGGTTTACTTGCAGCTTTTCACCATGGGCCGAGCCGTTGAACATTCTGATTGTAATCCTTTCGTAATTGCGGTCAGGTACGAAAATTTTTGCTGATACTTTCATCCACTTTTGATCATTGATAAATTGAAATGTTCCTTTCTCAACAGCGAATGTGGTTTCTTTCATAAACTCGCTTACTGCTTCTGACTGTTCTTTGACTCGATACACCCTTACTTGACATTCCGCACGAACCTCTTTGCTGGCCCAAGGGACGATTTCAATATTTCCATTCGATACATCAGCTGCTATTTCTGAAAAATCCTGGTCTGATATTTGAAAAATATGAGATATTTCTTTGTAGGGACCAAAATTCAAGTCCAGATCAAAGTCCTTTATTTTAGTTAAAGCGGTATCAACAAAATCAAAGAGCTTATCTTTTGCCACCATTACCTTTTGATTGAATGTATCCTCTTTTGTTGGCTTGCCTGCTGTCTGTTTAGCGCTGGAAGGAACCATCGCTGACAGTTCCTTTACCATTTCCTCTTGCTTCACCGATTTTTCTAAAGACGATTTTTCTAATTGTTCTAATAGTGTAAGAGCTTCTGCTGCAGTTAGTTTCCCTTGTTCTACCATCTCGAGAACTCGTTTTCTTTCTTCTTGCATTCTCAGATCCCTCCTGCAAATTAAACTACTACTTTAATACTTTGATTCCTCTGACAATATTCCAAATCAGTACAATAAAGCATAGTAATCCGTACAGTACAAACCCGAGCATTGAAAAAACGGGTATGCCTCCTCCTGTAAAGTCGCCAACCGCACCCAAAATGATAAACAGAAGCCCCAGAAAGGGAACCAAGTGTGAAATGAATGCCTTTTTAGAGTGTTCTTTTACAAAATAGTCATCAGAAACAAAATATAAAATAATAGGCAATAAAAACGGGGCGAAAAAAATACTAAAATAACTCAAGGCAGCTAAAAGCTTATTTGTATCCATTTATCATTTCTCCTCTTTTGAATCAATCGATGGCCACTCCCTAATCAAACCCGAGGAGTATAACTCCATTCTATGTATTTACTTATTACGATATGGCTAATGAAAAGGTTTCAGACTGGAATAAAACTTAGAATTTCTTCGACATTCTTTAACGACAAGTTTTTTTAGGATCTTTATCAAAATTTCCTAGGAAATAAACATCTTCTTCATACTTTAATTAAACGTTTGATTAAACGCAGTTCGACTAATTGCGATAAAAAAATAAAAAAGCAAGCCTAACCGGCTTGCTTAACTGCTTGCATGTTGTTTTTCTTTTTCTTCAATAAGCTTTTCCATTCGGTGACGGTCACGTTCCAGAATAGGACGTAAATATTTACCCGTGTATGATTCTTTAACCTCAGCAATTTGTTCAGGAGTACCCGAAGCGAGGATGGTTCCTCCCTTGTCTCCGCCCTCTGGACCAAGATCTACGAGAAAATCTGCCGCTTTGATTACATCAAGATTGTGCTCGATTACTAAAACGGTATCTCCGTTATCCACCAGTCTCTGGAGCACAACCAGCAAGCGGGCAATATCATCTACATGAAGTCCGGTGGTCGGTTCATCCAGGATATAGAAGGAACGGCCCGTTGAACGGCGGTGCAGTTCTGAAGCGAGCTTTACACGCTGTGCTTCTCCTCCTGATAAGGTTGTAGCAGGCTGGCCTAATTTAATATAGCCAAGTCCTACGTCAAATATAGTCTGCAGCTTACGGCTGATTTTAGGAATATTTTCAAAGAAGCTAATCGAATCTTCTACAGTCATGTCCAGCACATCCGCAATATTTTTGCCTTTGTATTTCACTTCGAGCGTTTCACGGTTATAGCGTTTACCATGGCATACTTCACATGGAACATAGACATCCGGCAGGAAGTGCATTTCAATTTTAATAATTCCGTCACCGCGGCATGCTTCACAGCGTCCGCCTTTTACGTTAAAGCTGAATCTCCCTTTTTTATAGCCCCGCACTTTTGCTTCGTTAGTGGAAGCATAAACATCCCGGATATCATCGAAAACCCCTGTATAAGTTGCCGGGTTCGAACGCGGTGTCCGGCCTATAGGAGACTGATCAATATCAATCACTTTATCCAGGTAGTCAATACCCTTAATCTCTTTATGTTCTCCGGGCCTGCTTTTGGCTTTATGAAGCTTTTGAGCTAACGCTTTGTGAAGAATCTCATTGATTAAGGTACTTTTTCCTGATCCAGACACACCGGTTACAGAGATAAAGGTTCCAAGTGGAAACTTAGCATTTACGTTCTTTAAATTATTTTCTTTCGCTCCTTTAACCTCAATATAACGGCCATCCGGTTTCCTTCTTTCCATAGGAAGAGGAATGAACTTCTTTCCTGATAAATACTGGCCTGTTAAGGAGTTTGAATCGTTCATCACCTCTTCAGGCGTTCCAGCGGAAACGATATTCCCTCCATGGACTCCTGCGCCAGGACCGACATCAATCAAATAATCGGCTGCAAACATCGTATCTTCATCATGTTCAACAACTATAAGGGTATTTCCGATATCCCTCATGTTTTGCAGCGTACCGATCAGTCTGTCGTTATCCCGCTGGTGGAGTCCAATAGAAGGTTCATCCAGTATATATAGTACACCTGTCAGGCGGGAACCAATCTGGGTAGCAAGCCTGATCCTCTGCGCTTCACCGCCGGAAAGAGTTCCTGCAGCACGGCTTAGTGTAAGATATTCAAGACCCACATTGGCAAGGAATCCGAGTCTTTCATTAATTTCACGCAAAATTAATCTGGCTATCTGAGCTTCTTTTTCAGTCAGTTCAAGATTTTTAAAGAAATCAAGTGATTCTTCAATAGATTTCTTTGTGACTTCCCCAATGTGGCTTCCCTGTATAAGAACTGCGAGTGTTTCTTTTTTCAGGCGGTACCCTTTACATGTTGGACAGTCATGGTGTGCCATATATTTTTCCATCTGCTCACGGATATAATCTGAACTTGTCTCCTTATATCTGCGTTCTACGTTCTTTATAACACCTTCAAATTTAATATAATTCTCACGGACCTGTCCAAAATCATTTTCATATCTGAAATAGATCTTGTCTGTGGCTGAACCGTACAGGATTTTCTCCAGCTGATTGGTGGGTAAATCCTTTACAGGTACGTCTAAATCTATCCCGTAGTGGTTTGCAACCGCCTCTAGCAGCTGCGGGTAGTATTGTGAACTTGTAGGTTCCCATGGGGCAATTGCATGATTTTTCAGCGAAAGCTCCTTGATCGGGATCACAAGCTCCTTATCCACCTCGAGCTTCGAGCCGAGTCCATCGCAGTCAGGGCATGCCCCAAACGGACTGTTGAACGAGAACATGCGCGGCTCTAGTTCAGTGATGGAAAATCCACAAATCGGGCAGGCATGATGCTCGCTGAAAAGAAGCTCTTCCTCACCGATTACATCTACAATTACCTTCCCATCCCCAAGTTTTAAGGCGCTCTCAAGGGAATCCGCGAGACGTCCCTGTATGCCGTCTTTTACTACGATCCGGTCAACGATTACTTCGATGGAATGTTTTTTATTTTTCTCCAGCTCGATCTCATCGCCAACATCATACATTTCTCCGTCCACCCTTACACGCACATAGCCCTGCTTTTTGATATCTTCAAGTACTTTGGCATGCGTCCCTTTACGTCCCGAGATTACCGGCGCCAGGACCTGCATCTTTGTCCGTTCAGGATATTTCATAACTCGGTCGACCATTTGTTCAATTGTCTGGGAGCTGATTTCAATATTGTGGATAGGGCAGGTCGGTCTGCCTACCCGTGCAAACAGCAGCCGCAGATAATCGTAAATTTCCGTTACGGTACCCACTGTTGAACGGGGATTACGGCTGGTCGTTTTTTGGTCAATTGAGATTGCAGGAGAAAGGCCTTCAATCGCATCGACGTCAGGCTTATCCATTTGCCCTAGAAATTGACGGGCATAAGCAGAAAGGGATTCAACATATCTCCTCTGCCCCTCAGCATAAATAGTATCGAAGGCCAGGGAAGATTTCCCGGACCCCGATAACCCAGTCAGCACAACAAGCTTATCTCTCGGAATGGTGACGTCAATGTTTTTTAGATTGTGGGCTCTGGCTCCTTTTACAACTATTTTATCCATAGCCATATTTGTGTCATCCTTCCGCTTTAAGTTCTAATAATAGATCGCGCAGTTCAGCAGCCCGTTCGAAGTTCAAGGCTTTTGCTGCCTCTTTCATTTCTTTTTCCATATCGGCAATCATTTTTTCTCGTTCCTTCTTATTCAGCTTGCCAAGCTTCACGGCTGGAGAATAAGTTTCCTGCTCCTCTGCCGCATGTGTCGCGCGAATAGAATCGCGGATCTCTTTTTGAATCGTCATTGGAGTGATGCCGTGCTCTTTATTGTGAGCTTCCTGCATTTCCCGGCGGCGTTTTGTTTCTCTTATGGCGATCTCCATGCTGTTGGTAATCTTGTCGGCGTACATGATGACATGCCCGTTTGCATTACGCGCAGCACGGCCAATCGTCTGGATAAGAGATCTTTCAGAACGGAGGAACCCTTCCTTATCCGCATCCAAAATGGCAACAAGAGAGACTTCAGGAATATCCAGCCCCTCTCTCAGCAGGTTGATCCCGACTAGAACATCGTATTTACCCATTCTTAATTCACGGATAATTTCAATCCGTTCTAGTGTTTTTACCTCAGAATGAAGATATTGAACCTTAATTCCAATTTCTTTAAGATAATCCGTGAGGTCTTCAGACATTTTCTTCGTCAGCGTCGTAATTAGCACTCTTTCATTCTTTTCAATCCGATCGTGGATTTCTCCGATTAAATCATCAATCTGTCCCTGGATTGGACGTATTTCGATCTCTGGATCCAATAATCCTGTAGGCCTGATAATCTGCTCAATCATTTCAGGTGTATGCTCAATTTCATACGGGCCCGGTGTTGCGGATACAAATATAGATTGATATACCTTTTCTTCAAATTCCCCAAAGCGAAGAGGACGGTTATCCATAGCTGATGGGAGGCGGAAGCCATGATCAACCAGAACTTGCTTTCTTGCCTGGTCACCGTTAAACATCCCGCGGATTTGCGGAAGAGAAACATGGGATTCGTCGACAACGAGCAGAAAATCCTTAGGGAAATAATCAATAAGTGTATATGGAGTAGAACCAGGTTGTCTTAATGTAAGATGGCGGGAATAGTTTTCTATTCCAGAACAAAATCCCATCTCACGCATCATTTCAAGATCATAGCGGGTCCGCTGCTCCAGACGCTGTGCTTCAAGAAGCTTATTGTCTTCCCTTAATTCTGCCAATCGTTCTTCAAGCTCATTTTCAATATTCTTTATCGCGATCCTCATTTTCTCTTCACGGGTAACGAAGTGGGATGCCGGGAATATAGCTACATGGTCACGTTCAGCTAATATCTCGCCTGTTAATGCATCCACTTCTCTGATTCGATCAATTTCATCGCCAAAGAATTCGACCCGGATACAGTGTTCATCCCTGGAAGCCGGGAATATCTCGACCACGTCGCCTCGTACGCGGAACGTTCCGCGCTGGAAGTCAATATCATTTCTTTCATATTGAATATCTACTAATTTTCTTAGAAGCTGGTTACGCTCAATCTCCATTCCGGTCCTTAAGGATAAGACCATTTCTCTGTACTCTTCCGGAGAACCGAGGCCGTATATACAGGATACACTTGCAATCACAATAACATCTTTGCGCTCGAACAAAGATGATGTTGCAGAGTGGCGAAGCTTATCTATTTCATCATTAATGCTGGAATCTTTTTCAATAAATGTATCCGTCGACGGAACATACGCTTCAGGCTGAAAATAGTCATAATAACTGACGAAATATTCAACAGCATTGTTAGGAAAAAACTCCTTAAATTCACTGTATAACTGACCTGCCAGCGTTTTATTGTGAGCAATGATAAGAGTTGGTTTATTCACTTGCTGTATCACATTAGATATGGTGAACGTTTTACCCGTTCCGGTGGCACCAAGAAGTGTTTGGAACTCCTTGCCCTCTCGAAGACCTGCTACAAGTTTTTTAATTGCTTCAGGCTGGTCTCCTTGAGGACTGTACTTTGAGACAAGCTCAAATCGATTTTTCACAGAACAATCCTCCAATCAACAATTTATATAAATCCTTCTTATGAATTTGCTGTTATCGACTATAACGGAAATGTCCCTGAAAGCAGAATTTTTCTATCAGGGTAACGAGAGAACAACAATTTATGAAAAAATAAAAAAGCCTAGTTATTAATAAAATCTAGGATGGATGCCTAAAAAATAACTAAAGCGTTCTATGCTGTATCTATTTAATATAGTAAAGACATAATCCTTCAGATGCATACCTTGAAAGAGTATGTTTGTAAGATAAAAAGCCATATAACCATTCTACCACAAAGCACCTAAAAAAAACCAATGAAAAGCGAACGTTCATTCTGTTTATTCGATAAGCAATATTTGTAAAAACTGGATTTTGTCCAGGACGATTCATACAGCATGTTTAACTTCAATAAAAAAAGCGCCTTTATCAGGCACTGTTCTTATTTTTCTTAATGAAGTTATTAGAAAGCCAGAAACCGGCAGTCAGGGAGAATGCATCTATTACGATTAGAAGCCAGCTATTTGTGTAACCTTTATAAACAGAAACTGCGATCAAAGCCACGGTAAGGCTCAGGGCAACTATTTGATTAAAGGTAACTCTTGAAAAAAGCATAACCATTAAACCGGGGAAAAAAAGAGCAGACAGAACTTTCACGGCTTGTAATCACTCCTTATACGACCTCAAAAATATTCTTGATAGATTTATTTTATTATATGTTTCAAATGATAGCATTACTTTATTATAGGCTCTGTTAACTTACCAGTTGATTGCAGCGAAAGGCACTCACTTTCCGCGGGCGGTCAGGGAGCCTCCTCTCACGTTTACGCCTGTGGGGTCTCCCTTGACCCGCTTTTCCCGCAGGACATTGAAGAACCATCCTCGAATTCTCACCGCACGAAGGAAATGCGAATGCATTTTCGAGGATCTCGCACCCTCCACTCCAATCAACATAGTGCCAAAAACAACAATGAGCTTTATCATAGCCTTATTATAAAGGCTCTTCCCTTTTCCTTATAGTCTATTAATTTTTTATATGGTAGCATAGAATGAGATATTTCAGGCGCTTTTACAGCAGTTAGGGAGGTTTACTATGAAATTCAGATCCATTTTTATATCAGTGCTTCTTACCATTTTTACCTTAACAGGATGCACATCTGCCCCGGAGCATAAAAGCCAGGATGACACAAAGAATACGAATATAGAAGAAAAGCAGCCTTCAGGAGCTGGCCAGGATGCAGGCAGCAAAGGATCAGACAGCAGCCAGGCCAAAGCACCTGTTAAAGGCCTGAAAGCTATGGTTGTTCATATTGTAGACGGAGATACAATTGATGTAAAATTAACCAACGGGAAAAACGAAAGAGTCCGATTGATTTTAGTAGATACTCCTGAAACCAAACATCCAAGGCTAGGAGTCCAGCCATTTGGAAAGGAAGCTTCCGCTTTTACCTCCACCAATTTAATAGCACGTGAAGTTACGCTTGAGATCGATGCAGAGGAGAGAGACCAATACGGACGGCTCCTTGCATATGTCTGGGCAGGCGATAAATTGTATAATCAGATTTTGATAGATCAAGGCCTGGCAAGAGTTGCCGTATATCCTCCAAACACAAAGTATGTCGATCAGTTCAGAGAAGCAGAGGATAAAGCACGCAAAGCAAAAAAAGGCATCTGGAGCATTGAAAACTATGCTGAAGAGGATGGCTATCATTCAGAAGCCAACGAAACGTCACCCACCGATTCTTCAGTCAAGTCTTCTTCTACAGGAAGCAGCTACGAAAACAAACCAGGTGACGATACAGAGAAGAATACAAGCTGTTCAGGAAAAATAAAAGGGAATGCGAATTCGAAAATTTATCACGTACCGGGCGGCAGTCATTATGAGAGCACAACCGATAACATTGTCTGGTTCTGTTCTGAGCAGGAAGCTAAGGACTCCGGTTATCGGGCTTCGAAGCGGTGAGTAGCTTCGTTGACAACAAGGAAGGCTTGCGACTTAAAGAAAAGCATACATCTTGAAAAATAAGCATTAATTGAAAAAGAGAAGCATAGCATTTAAAGCTTAAGCATAGATAAGCATACAACCTAAAAAGATAAGCATAAATGTTCAAATGTTAAGCATAAATTCTTTAAACGTAAGCATACAACTCAAAAACCTAAGCATAACTTGCAAGACTGGCCGCTTGGACGCTCCGGTGATTACTCGAAATTGCCGATTTCCCTTCAAACAGATGCAAAATGTGCAGCAAAAACATAAAAAAAGATGGTTTTCCAGCTCAATCTGAGCGGAAAACCATCTTTTTTCATGTATAACCTCCTACTGCAATTGCCCTTCCCCTTTAACTTAAGGGGAATGCTTTATTTTACAGTAGTAGCGCTCAGGAAGGCCTGGGTGCGTTCGTCTTTTGGATTGGTGAAGAATTCCTGGGTGCTGGCTTCTTCGACGATTCTTCCCTGATGCATGTAGATGATCCGGCTGGCCACCTCACGGGCGAAGCCCATTTCGTGGGTTACGATGACCATGGTCATTCCTTCCCTGGCCAGTTCTTTCATTGTGTTGAGAACTTCTCCTACAAGCTCGGGATCGAGGGCAGATGTTGGTTCATCAAAGAGCATGATATCAGGCTTCATGGCAAGGGCTCTTGCGATGGCCACACGCTGCTTCTGCCCGCCGGACAATTTGCTTGGATAAACATCAGCCTTATCCTCGAGGTCTACCTTGCGGAGGAGCTCCCTAGCTTCCTGGACCGCCTGTTCCTTAGCTATCTTTTTCACCTTAGTCGGCGCTTCAATGATATTTTCCAGCACAGTCATGTGCGGAAATAGCTGGAAGTGCTGGAACACCATGCCGACCTTCTGACGCACTTCATTAATATTTTGCTTACCTTCGCTAATCTCTTCACCTTCAATAATAATGGTGCCATTATCTCTTTTTTCGAGAAAATTCAAGCAGCGCAGCAGCGTACTTTTACCAGAACCGCTGGATCCGATCAAGCATACTACATCACTTTCATACACATTTACATCTATATCTTTTAACACATGTAAGTCACCAAATGATTTATTCAGTTTTTCTACACGGATCATTTCTTTTTTCACGTTGTGTTCCTCCTTATCGATCGCTCTTTGCCAGTTTCTTTTCTAATACATTTACGGCTAATGTTAATAGTGCAACTAGGATCAGATAGTAAATGGCTACGATTAATAAATAAGTCATTTCATCAAAGTTGTTAGATCCCAGCGTAGTTGCTACGTTAAACAATTCGTTCATTGAAATGAAAGCGGCAAGAGAAGAATCTTTCAATCCTATGATAAATTGGTTTCCAAGCGGCGGAAGGGCGCGGCGGAAAGCCTGCGGCAAGATAATACGGCGCATCGCTAAAGACTGCGTCATGCCAAGTGACCGGCCAGCTTCCATTTGACCTTGGTCAATGGATTGGATGGACCCTCTAAATATTTCGGAAATATAGGCTCCGTTATGGAAAGCGAGTGCCAGGGCAGCAGCCCAGAAATCAGGTATTAAAAAGATTCCGCTCAAACCGAAATACAAAATAAAGATCTGTACAATCAGAGGGGTCCCGCGGACAAGAAATACATAAGCATCGGAAATCCATCCTAATACTTTAAAGTTTGAGATTTTTAACAAAGCAAAAAACAATCCTATTATAATTCCTAGCAAGACCGACACGACTGTAAGCTTAAGCGTCAGAATCATTGCGTCTATAAATACACCTTTTGTTTCACCAAAAGTACTTAAAAAATGAGAAAAACTAGGCAAGAATTCCATCTCCCTTTCATCCAATAGTTACAAAATTCATTCTGGTTTTGTTGTGATATCTTCTCCAAAATATTTCATGCTGATCTTTTTCAGAGTTCCATCCTTACGAAGATTTTCAAGCGCGTCATTTACCCGCTTAACAAGCTTTGGATTATCCTTAGGAATAACGATAGCCTGTTCACTTCGTTCAATGAGCTGCCGTCCTTCAATTTTGAATCCTTCTTTACGGGCGGTTTTACCGGTGACAAAATCGGTTATGACTGCATCATGGCGGCCTCCGTCAAGAGCTTTTAGAGCTGTTATATCACTGTCATACATTTTTAAGTTTGAGGTATGTTTTCCTGCTACATCCGCGTACGTGGAGCCTTTAGCGACTGCAACTTCTTTGCCTTTTAAATCATCGGCGGTTTTGATTTTGCTGTCTGGTCTGGTGAAGATTTGAGGACCTGAGTAGTAGTAGGGAGTAGTGAAAGCGACGTGTTTACTTCGAAGCGGATTAATCGTATGGCTGGCGACCGCTGCATCTGCTCTTCCTGTTTTAACTCCTTCGACAATACCTTTAAACTTCAGCCGCTTCGGCACAGGCTTTAAACCCATTTCCTTTGCAACTGCATTACCAACCTCGACGTCAAACCCCTTCATTTTCATATCATTAGTCATATAACTGAAGGGAGCGAATTCGCCTGAAGCTGCAAAAACAAATTCATCTTTGTTTACAAGCTCTGATCCATCCGCGAGCTTGTCTTTCTCTGCACAAGCAGACAATATACTTATGAGAAAAAGAATGGATATAAAGAGCAATATATTTTTTTTCATCATGCTGCTTTTATTTCTCCTTTCCAATGGCTTCTACCTGCCAATACTTTATGAATATAATAATAGCCTCGTAGTTTTATTACCCCTTCCTTCAAAAAACTAACCTATTTATTTTGGGGAATGCCCCTGCTCAGCTAATAATTTCCAATAATAAAAAGGATGAATGCGAGATTCATCCTCTTCTGCTAATGATATTTTTCCTTTAAATGTATACTGTTTATATATTACTCGTTCTTTAATAATGATTGATATAAAGCAATATATTGATCCAGCGATTGGCTGACCTGTATAGTTTCGGCTGAATGGACACCCATAATAAGTGCAGTATGTATCATAGTTAGGCGTGTATCTTCTATCTTTTTTTCTAAAAAGGCCTTATTCATCATGAAGTATCCATCCTCCGTTTACTAGGTTTGTTAGGAAGATTTTACTATAATCAAAGAGTAATTGATACTATATTAGTTAACTTTCATCTATAATTGTTTACATTTATCAACTGATTAAAAAATATCAAGATTTTGTATCAATTCTATTTAATAAATAGAAAATTTTTCATTTAGAATACTTCCTGATGAATTTTTTTATCTGCTGCATATGATGGTCATCGTGCTCGATATCTCCCTGAATAAATTGTCTGAGTGTTAAAGGCTTTTCCCCGATTCGAAAAGTTACATTGAAATCTGCATGTTCCAATTTTAAAGCCGATTTCCGTCTCCAGCTGATTGCTTCATCTAATATTTCCCATTTAGACTTTCCTGAATGTGCATATTCTTTAGCAAGTTTATTCATTTCGTCCACATTAACTTCGCTTTTTTCAAGGTCTCTGCCCTCCAGCATAGGTGGAAATCGTTCTTCTAGGATGAAGTGGGAAACAATTGCCGCCAAAGACCATTGATTTTCGCCAATAGGTGAAAAAAACAATTCATCCGAGGTGAGTTTAGCTGCTCAAAAAAATGGATAATTTTTGTATAGTCTCGAATAATATCCTCCATTCAACCCCTCCTAATTAAGCTATACCTAATTTACTCTCCTGTTTAATGTACTAAATATAATAAGTTCCCGGTAAATAACATTCGAAAAAATCAAATAATTCTCTTCAAAAAAAATATGCAGAAGGTACTTTCAATAATGAAAGAGCTTCTGCATATTTCCAATTAACTGTTAATTTTTAGTTTTACTATTCTATTAAAGTGGTATATAAGAAGCAGGGTTTACAGCATTCGATTTTGCCGCATTCCACTCGCCTTTATGAAGCTCGAAATGCAAATGCTGGCCGAAAGACTGCCCTGTATTACCCATATATCCTACTTGCTGTCCCTGTGCCACGACTTGTCCGCTGCTTACACTCATAGAGTTCAAATGAGCATAAACAGTAGTGAATACCTGGCCGTTAATAGAATGCGATACTAAAACGACATTTCCGTAGCTGTCTGAATAATAAGCGCGTGTAACCACACCGTCTGCTGCAGAGACTACTGGAACACTGCCTCCTTGAGCAATATCCACTCCATAATGGAAACCAGGAGAAGGGTTTGTACGGTATCCAAATGGTGATGTTAACATGCCGGCTGATGGCTTAACGAAATTACTGCTGGAAACAGCTCGTGCTGGAGTGCTCTGGCGGACTGGCGCCTGCTGCACAGCCGCACTCTTAGGCACTGTATGCTTCGTTGCAGGTGCTGCACTAGCGGCTGCTCTTGCTGCTGCCTTTTGTCTTTCAGCTGCTTCCTGTGCCGCACGTTCTCTAGCTGCTTGTAATGCAGCCTGATGTTTTTTCTCTAAATCAATGGCTTTTTGAATGGCTGAACCCTGAGAGGCCAAAATTTCAGCTTCTTCCTGAAGATTCATCTTTTCATCAGCAATTTGCTTTTCCTTTTTAGCAAGCTGCGCCATTAAACGGTCTTTTTCTGCTTTTTGCTTTGTAAGGTCCGCCTTCATAGCTTGAAGATCACTGAGCATATTCTTCAGATTTGCTAATTTATTTTTGACTGCAGTCTGTTTTTCTTCAAGATCTTTCTTATCCTGCTCATGCTCTTTGATTAGTTCCTGATCAGCATCCATAATGGTTGCTACTGCGCCTACTCTGTCTATAAAATCGCCGAAATCACTGGATCCAAATAATACTTCCAGATAATCAACGTTCCCGCCGCTCTCCTGGAATGAACGTGCACGGTTTTTTAAAAGTTCGTTACGTTTTTTAATGCGTTCTTTTAGAATAGCAATTTCTTGGTTTAATTGTTTAATCTCATTTTCCGTTTTGTGGATTTCGTCCACTTTCGCGGTGATTTTTTCATTTGTACTTGTGATTGTAGTGTCTATTTTTTTAATTTCTTCTTCTAAATTAACCTGTTTTCCTTGCAGCGATTCAATCTGCTTTTCAGCCTGAGTGATGCTGGATTCTACGGCTGAACGTTTTTCGTTGTTTTGCTGCTGCTGGTTTTTAAGACTATTTAAAGTATCCGCATTTGCAGGTGCAGATGCTAAACTGCTTAAACCAATAATTACTGCTGTGCTCAAGCTAATGACATACTTCTTCAATCCGCTTTCCCCTTTCGTCTCCCATGTACTCTCTCTCTATATTCATCTATTAAACTGGTATAAACATTAATTAACAATCTTTGACTATATTTGATGAGTTTCTACACATGCCATTATAGCACCCGTTTTTTTCAAAACGAGGGTAATTATATTACAATTATGTTTCAAGACTATCCCTTCATATCCTTAACATTCCTAATTTTACTAAAAATCCCAAAATAAAAAAGAGGTATATATTTCCTCTCTTTATCTCGCCATCAATGCCTTATTTAAATCATCAATCAACAAGTCTGCATGTTCGAGTCCTACAGAAAGTCGAATAATGCCAGAGCTGATTCCCTCTTCCTTTATTTTTTCGACATTATAACCATAGTTTGGGGAAAGAACGAGACTTTCATAAGAGCCCCAAGATACTCCAATTTGAAACACTCTCATATTATTGATTACCATTTTAACTTGTTCAAAGCTTTCCTCTTTCAACTCAAAGCTTATTAATCCAGAAAATCCAGTTAGGAAATCACGTGCTTTCTCATAATCAGGATGCGAGGGCAGGCCCGGGTGGTGCACAGCCGAAATTTTTGGATGGGACGACAAAAATTCGGCAATCTGCTTTGCATTATCTTGATGAGCAAGCATTCGTAAGGGGAGGCTCCTCAGTCCTTTTAAGAGCAGTGATGCTTCATAAGGCCCCATTACACCGCCCATAAGCAAATATTCTTTGTTAAAAATGGATTCCATAATCTCCTTGCTTGTAATTAACGCCCCTCCCATGAGATCGCTATGACCGCCAAGATATTTAGATAGCGAATGGACCACAATATCAATGCCATATGTGAGTGGCTTTTGAAAGAGCGGCGTGGCCCAGGAATTATCCAGAATGGTGCGGATGCCTTTAGATTTTGCAAGTGCTGCTACAGCTTTAAGATCAATAATTCGAACATAGGTATTGGTCGGGTTTTCCATATAAATAACTTTGGTTTGATCAGTTATCGCAGCTTTAATATCCTCTATCTCGGTAGAATCAATGATCGTGTGTTTGACCCCGAATTTTGATAGATATTTCAATAGGTCCAAGGTGCAAGCATACAAATGGCTGATACACAGGATGTGGTCCCCCGATTTCACACTAGCCATTAAGCTTGCCGAAATGGCAGCCATACCGGACGAAAAGCATTTGCAGGTTTCTCCCCGCTCTAAAGCAGCCAGCTTCCTTTCTGCTGCTTCTACTGTAGGATTGGTCCCCCTCCGATATACATAATTGGTTTGCTGGTTCTTTTCGGCCTCGATAAACGCCTCAAAGTTAGTGTAGGTAAAGAGCGTATTCCCATATGTCGGCGGAATCACCGCCCCCTCAAATCGCTCCGACTCCTCACTATAATTCATACAAATTCTCTGGTCTCGATAGAATTCTTCTTGCTTGTTCATAAATGTTCCTCCAGCCATGCTCTTTTAACCATAAGTAGTATTAGGAATAAGATCTTAAATCATGCTTCCTTCTCTCCTTAAGAGTAAGAGCAGCATCAAGGAAATGTAAAACAGAGCCGTCTCCTGAGGAATACGCTCTTCATTTAATGAAAAACAAACCAAAAATGAAAATCAAGTATTCAATGCGCCCCTTTACCCGTGTGGTCCAGGTTTTTATTTATTCCCAAGATTCAGTCAAATTATTTGACTAAGTCTAACAGGAAGTAGATACTTTTTCCATAAGCATTCTAATTTAAAGGAGGAACATAAGATGACAGCAAACAGCTTGCAAGATACAACTGTATTACATAATGGGGTGAAAATGCCCTGGTTTGGATTAGGAGTTTGGAGAGTTGAAGAAGGCGATGAAGTCATTTCATCTGTAAAGGCAGCTATAAAAAATGGCTATCGCAGCATTGATACAGCAGCCGTTTACAAAAATGAAGAAGGCGTTGGCGAAGCAATCCGCCAGGCACTTGAAGAAACAGGCCTAACACGTGCGGATTTGTTCATTACTTCAAAAGTATGGAATTCAGATCAAGGATACGATTCTACTCTTGAAGCATATGAGGCAAGCTTAAAAAGACTCGGCCTTGAATATTTGGATCTTTATTTAATTCACTGGCCTGTAGCCGGGAAATATAAAGACACTTGGAAGGCTCTTGAGAAGCTTTACAAAGAGGACCGTGTCCGGGCTATCGGCGTGAGCAATTTTCATGTTCATCATTTAGAAGACCTTTTAAAAGATGCAGAAATCAAGCCAATGGTAGATCAGGTAGAATATCACCCGCAGCTTGCACAGCATGCACTCCGCACCTACTGCAAAGACCAGGGGATTCAGCTTGAAGCATGGTCTCCATTAATGCAAGGCGGCTTGTTCGAAAACGAGGTGCTTAAACAAATCGCACAAAAGCACCAGAAAACAGTTGCACAAGTTATTCTTCGCTGGGATTTACAGAATGAAGTGGTTACCATTCCAAAATCAGTTAAAGAACACCGCATTATTGAAAATGCAGATGTTTTTAACTTTGAACTTTCATCAGAAGATATAGCTGCGATTGATGAACTGAATAAAGACCAGCGTGTAGGCGCTGATCCAGATAACTTTAACTTCTAATCAATCGTAAAAGGGACAATCTCCAAAGTGGGGGCTGTCTTTTTTGTTGGGAAATAACTCGGGAAATGGGGACAGTCCCCACAGAATATAATTTTCTAAATAGCAAATGATACATGTGTAGTGTTTTAAGTTTGCAATTGAATGGAGGCATACACATGTTTTATTATAAGCAAGAGTTGATAAATCCGATTATTCCTGATAAGCCAGATCCGGCTGCTGCTAAGGTTCTGCAGGAGATTCTCGGCGGGCGCTTTGGTGAAATGCGTACGATGTTGCAGTTTTTCTTTCAAAGCAGTAATTTTCGTGGAAAAGCATTGCAATTCCGCGATATGCTGAAAGGAATTTTCTTAGAAGAAATCGCTCATGTCGAATTAGTTCAGCATACTATTAATGCTCTATTAGATGATACGGGTGCAGCGATGCCAGGAGATGCTGGTGCAGATGGAGCTCCCCTTGACGAAGCCATCAAGCATGGACTGCCCCATCATTTTATTATGGGTGCTCAAAGCTCTCTTCCTGAAGATGCTAACGGCAACCCATGGTTGGGATCTTACGTTTATGACCATGGTAACTTAATTGCAAATCTTCTTGATAATCTGGTTTTAGAATCCACAGGCGTTCTGCAAAAAACTAGAATTTACGAAATGAGCTCAAACAAAGCTTTGCGCGAAACGGTTGCTTTTCTAATCGTAAGAGACAATGCCCATCAGAATGCATTTGCTAAGGGCCTGGAAACGCTTGGCGTAGACTGGGCTAAACTATTCCCTGTTCCTAACTATGATATAAATAAATATCCAGAGTGCCGAAAGTATGTAGATATGGGCTTCCATAATGTTCAATTTAACTTCAGATTAGATGAAACCAGAATCGGCGAAATTTTAAATGGCGAATCACCTAGCCGGAATGGCGGAGAATTCTCAGTAGTCCAGCCTCCGGCAGGCCACCCGGTTCCAGAGCTTCCTGAAAGACCAAATGAGCATGCTCCTGGAATAACTGACATGAACCGATAAACAAAAAAGGATTACTTTTAGCGCTTTTGCCTAAAAGTAATCCTTTTTCTTATTTTTGTTTTTTAATTTCAACAGATATCAGCTGGTGGCCGTCAATTTCCTTAACAGTAAAATCGTAGCCTTCTGCACCAATGGTGTCTCCAATCTTAACATCAAATTTCTGCGTCAAAACCCAGCCTCCCAAAGTATCAATATCTTCTTCGGTTAGGTGAATGCCAAACATGTCATTCACATCCTCAATTAAAACCTTTGCATTCAGGATATAATGACCTTCCGCAATTTTTCTTATATCAGCCACTTCATCCGTATCAAACTCATCACGGATTTCGCCGACTATTTCTTCTAGTATATCTTCAACCGTTACTAAACCTGACGTTCCTCCATACTCGTCTATAAGAATGGCCATCTGGGCACGGTCTCTCTGCATTCTAAGCAGGAGGTCATGAATAGGAACCGTTTCAATGACTCTAATAACCGGTTTAATATAAGGCGCTACAGAAGCTTCTCCCTCTATGAGGGTTCCATTTGAGATTCTGGAGGTGATAATTTCCTTAATGTTCACGATCCCAAGAACATGGTCTTTGTCACCCTCGATAACCGGGTAACGAGTGTACCCTTCGCTTTTAACCGTTTCTAACACGGTACTGAGGCCGTCGTCAGCGAACAAACTTACAATTTCAGTACGAGGTACCATGATTTCTTTCGCAATCCGCTCATCAAACTGAAAGATATTGTTAACATATTTAAGTTCTGTCTGGTTAATTTCACCGCTCTTATAGCTTTCCGACAATAGAATGCGGAGTTCTTCTTCTGAGTGGGCAAGCTCGTGCTCAGAAACTGGCTTTAAGCCAAAAAGCCCGGTGAGAAAACGAGCTGAACCATTTAAAACCCAAATGAAGGGATACATGATTCTATAAAACCAGATAATCGGACCTGAGAATGCAAGTGTAATCTGCTCAGCTTTTTGTATAGCGACTGTCTTAGGCGCCAATTCCCCAATTACCACGTGTAAGAAAGTAACGGAAGCAAAAGCAATACCAAAGGATAAAAGATGGCTTACGTTTTCAGCTAGGTTCCACCTCGTAAAAAGAGGCTGCAGCAGACTTTCTACTGTCGGCTCCCCTATCCAGCCGAGCCCTAGGGCTGTCACTGTAATTCCCAGCTGGCAGGCGGATAGATATTCATCTAAATGAGTGGTTACCTTTTTTGCAGCAACTGCACCTTTTTTGCCTTCACTAACGAGCTGATCAAGTCTTGAACCTCTAACTTTAACAATTGCAAATTCTGTTGCCACGAAAAATCCAGTCATAGCAATCAGTACTGCTAACAATATCAAGTTTATAATGTCCAATAAATTGGGGCTGACCCATAAGCAGTATGATCAAAAAAGATTATCAAGTCAGCTCCCGTACACCTCCTGTATAATATAAGAATTTTTATTTATATACCATGCTATACCAGCAGAAGCAGTAATGTCTGCATAAGAGAAATACTTTCATGAGACAGGTTATTTCTAATCGTTTCTTTAGTTAAACCCTGCTTTTCAAGAATGTTCATAATCTCAGATACATCCATTTCTAACTCCTGAATCTTCGTTTTCAGATCATGTATGTCAACGTTTTCTACTTGTTCTTCTTTTAGACGTTTTTTAATATCGGCAAGTGATAGCTTCTCATGCTTTAATCGCTCAATGACTCCGATTTGGTCAACAGCTTCCCTGCTATAATAGCGGTAATTCGAAGCAGAACGTTCTGCTTTTAGTAAACCTTGATTGGTATAATAATCCACCGTACGCTTTGTCACATTTGCCAATTCAGCTACTTCGCTAATTTTCAGTTTCACAGTCCCAACGGAATCACCCCTAACTATAACGTGATGGTTATGTTATTATTATACAGGAATAATAGTAATCTTACAATATATACGTAAGAATTTGGAAAAGGTGTGAATTTCAAAGAAAAAGAGGATAATAACTGTAGAAATTCTTCAACTCTGCACCCAGTTTGCCATATAAAACTGGAAAGACTTGTGCAGAACTAATATTTAACAATATATCGAGTTGCATTATAATAGTCTTACAAGTTGATTAGGGGTGAGGGTATGAATGAGTATAAAGTGGTTGTTAAGAACGGAAACATGACGATCCTCGATGATGTGATAAAAGCTGAAGATGAAAGAGATGTGTTAGGCAGCCTTTTGCTTAGAAGTGAACTCTTTAACGAAGCCTTTACCGATATCCGGATTTCCGAACGATAAGGCGGAGCAAGAGTCAGGAAACCCCTGGCTCTTTTTTTATGCTGTTTTCTCAAACTTTGTTGAACAAGGGGGTTGATTTCCACTACAGGATGCTCGCTTTCCGCGGGGCGGGCGCCTGAGCCTCCTCGGCTTCGCCTGTGGGGTCTCACCTGTCCCGCTGCTCCCGCAGGAGTCTCGCACCTTACGTTCCAATCAACCTGTTTAACAATAGGGTAGGTTCACAGAACTTATTAAAAAACAACAATCTTTTGAAAAGAGCCTAGTTATATTAATTAAGCTTACCGTTGTCTCAAATTCTTACTAATCATCTCCGCAATTTTTGGATAGTAAAAATGGTCATGAGTCACAAATTCCTGTTTATGCACTTCCCGGCTGACATCTGCCTTTTGTCCAGCCAGATTAAATTCAAATCCTTCAACAAAAATGCTGTCTTTTTCACCCATACAATATTCATAAAAACTAGTAAACTCTGCTCTCACAATCCCTGATACTTCTTCTTTTTGCAGTTTAAATTCCTCCAATGTGCAGCTGCAGTGATATAAAAAGATAGCAGCTATCTCTTTATCAATAAAGTCTATGTCCTCTTTTATTACACAATATTTAATCACTCCAAGCTTTGTGAGATCATCGATTGATACCTCAATACCGAGCTCTTCTTGAATCTCCCTAACCCCATCCTCTATCGTTTCGTGTGCCAGCAGATGCCCAGCTGCAGTTATATCAAACAGGTTCGGGTAATCCTTTTTTTCTGCACTTCTTTTTTGAAAATAAACATAGTCTGCATCTTCTTCATTACTAATAAACCAGCAATGAATCGCCTGATGCCAATAACCAGCTTTATGCACATCACTGCGGGAAGCAGCCCCAACCCTATTTCCATCGTCATCGTAAATAGCTAATAATTCAGTTTCCATATAAGTCTCCTTTTCTTTTGGCTTTGTTAAAGATCATTGTTTATTTTGGCACTGTGTTGATCTTCGTTCCAGGCGCGAGATCCTCGAAAATGCATTCGCATTTCCTTCGTGCGGTGAGAATTCGAGGAAGCCAATTCAATGTCCTGCGGGAAAAGCGAGTATTGTCCAGCTCCAAGCTGAGACCCACGAGTCATAAGCCAATCAGTCCATGAGAAGAAAAACCACTTCTCACGGCCTGCTCGTCTTATGCTTTTTGGGTCTCTGCCTTCCCTAAGATTTCTGTGTGATAACACATGAGCTTATCATGAGTTTCATTAAATAGTGTTAAGGGGGAAGGCACCGCTTTCCGCTTTTCTATTAAGGGAGACCCCGCAGGCGTAAACGCCGAGGAGGCTCCCGGACCGCCCGCGGAAAGCGTGTGCCTGTAGCGGAAATCAACAGGCAAATTTAACAGAGCATTTCTTTTAAATCAATCTGCCAGCCTGCAGTCCTAGTGCATCACAAATGGAATTAATATACGATATTTACAATATTTTCAATTATACGATAATTGAAACGAATAAATATACTAGAATAAAGGGGGAACTTACCTAAGAACACAAGTTTTTTTTAAGCAAACAGCCTTAACGATTGTACAGCTGGCATTGGCGCTGGCTGGGACAGTCCTCCTAAATCTTTATCAAATGAGTGGGCAGGCATCTTAGGCCAAAGTATCAGAGATTTAACTCTTTATCCGTGGATTCCAATGGCCCCGCTGTATTTTATAGCCCTTACCATCCTTGCAACCAGACCGGTCTGGAAACGATTTTTGAAGGAAGAAAATATACACAACATCAAGCACGGAAGCTCCTGTACAAAAAGACGAAGTTCATATTGCGACAGAAAAATTTAACCGTGTGACGAAAGTATAAAAAATGCCACCCATTTGTCAGCTGGGTGGCATTCTTTTTCGTTTCCTGTCTAAGCTTTTCCGAACCGCTTCCGTTAGAACCTGCATAATTCCTGGTATTCGTGCAAACCAGTCTATCCAGCATTACCTATCTTCTGTTCCCCGGAATCAACTAGCGAAAAGGAGCCTTCCTCTATTTTTGGAGCTTTGCCTGTAAGATCAGCTTGCTCTTTCTTTTTAAATAATTTCGGAATAAGGACACCAACCTTTCTCTGCTGTACCTCTTTAATTCCTTGAATCATAAGCTGCATGGCGAATATGCTTATCATAAATGCTCCAAGAACAGGGATGATAATCCAGTATTTTCCCGATAGAAAAGCTTCCCGCGTTGAGCCTATCATTCCCGACCATTCATAAGTTGAAGAGGACGGAGGGTCAGGCAGGATACTATCAGAAATGATCGTTCCTCCCAGGAATAACTGGAAAAGCCCTAGATGGACAAATATCAGCATAACTTGAATAAATTGCTGTCCGAACAAAATAAACAATCTCGGAGCCAGATGAGGAAATATATGTGTCCAAAGTATATGCTTCTGGTCTCCTCCCAATGTTCTCGCACTTAAAACAAAGGTTTCTTTTGATATCTGACGAATCTCGTTTCCAATTAGTACGGTAGTTAACGGAAGCACCAGAATGGTAAGAATGAGCACTTCTAAATTAATTCTCTCCGTAAAGCTGTATGCCCAAATGCCAACGCCCTGCCCCCAGAGAATCGGCCTTAATAATAAGTAAGCAATCAGACTTAATGGCAGAAAATGAATAGAGTCTACGATTTTTTCTATTAATAATCGAGTATGGTCCTTAAGCTTAAATGCATAGCGGACTGCAAACAGGAACCCCCCCGCTACCCTCAAAACAGCTATTAATAGACCAAAGAACAGCGTATACCTAGCCCCCACTATAATCAGGTCCAGGATGCTATTTCCATAACGGTCCGACCCAAACAGCATTTGGGAGGATGGAGGATGCGGCGGAGCGCTGATGATTTTTCCCTGCGCATCCTTTAAAAAGGTGAGATTTTTTATTGGCGCCTCCGCTAGCAGACAGTATAAAACACTGTAAAGGAGGAGGCCGGTTATAAACGTAAAGCCTATAAAAAATTTTGGGTTCTTTAAGTGACTGAGCAGGATGCTCCCTGCCCACTGAAGTCTGAGCCAAAGCTTCCACTTTTTGATGCCGGCTATATCTTTCTTAATGAGCTCCCACTCAATGGAAGAATCTTGTTTTATAAAGAATTGTGCCCCCTGATACAGGATAAAAAATGGAGTAAAAATCAAAAGTAAAGATACTGCTATCACTATAGGCCGGAAATCCCCGGTTATATAAGCCGTGATTCCCTGCATATTAAACAGAGTCTCCACTATGAATAAGCTTGAAAGTCCACCCCAGATGATGATCTTTGAATGGAAATAGATTGAAGTGAAAATGTTCCTAAAAATATGTACGATTAAGATCCGAAGCCTGCCAAAACCCTTCGATAAGGCAAACTCTGCATAGTCTTTCAAAAATTCTTCTTCAACTAGAAGAAGAAATAACCTGTAAAGTGAAATCATCGGCAGTATGGATAGAGTTAGAATAGGAGCAAAGTAAATCTTTTCCTCACCCAGTGCCGTAAATTTAAACAGCTCCACACCTGATTTTTTAAACGCATAAACAACAAAAAGCTGCAGCATGAACGCAAACATCAAATCAGGCACTGTTTCTAAAATACTTAGTAATCTTTTGATCCCAGTTGTGATAGATTTTGGCAAAAACTGAGTCAGAACCGTCAGGATTAGCGCAGCAAAGAAACCTATAGCCATCGCACCCATAAAGATTTGGGCTGAATAAATAAATGGTTCCCTTAAGAACTCCAAAATTGGATATGGCTGCTCTTTATACATATACACCCAATTATCTATGTTAATAAATTCAGCTAAAAACACAATAAACGCTTTTAAATAGGCAAAAATATTATAAATTCCCTTTGTCTGGATCACACCTGGAAGTACACTTATTAATGTTATACCGAATACACCCATCGTATAATATAAAATGATCTTTAATAATTTCATAATTCCCCCTAATCCTTTATCTGTCTATTTAGAATATTTAATATTATATTCTAAACTCATCCAAAACAGGGGTATAATTTACTAGGAACTCAACGAAAGCCGCTCATAAAAAACAAAAAAAGGCAATAGACATTGCCTCAGGCTGTCGACAAAGTCGACAGCTATTTTTTAATAATATTTAACCCTCAATATATAGTGCTTAACTTTAGAAAAGCCACCATATATACAAGAAATAAATTGACAAACCTCATTTTTCGCGACAAAGTTTGTTTGAAATTGATTTTGTCTACACTCTGAGGCAATAGACATTGCCTTTCTAAGTTTGGTGATGATTTTCTTTTATAAGCGAAATTTAGAAACCGTGCTCTGTAGTTCTTCTGCTAAATGAGCCAGCGACGAAGCAGCAGCACTTACTTCCTCCATGGATGCAAGCTGTTCTTCAGAAGCTGCAGCCACTTCAACCGCATGATGCGAGGCGCTATGGGCAACTCCAGACATTTCATTTACTCTTTCAGATACCATCGAAACATCCGTACTGATTTTACTTGAAGCAGATGTGATTTCCTTTATTTGCTCCGTCACGTTTTGGACAGAAGATAGAATATCTTCAAATCGATTCTGTGTTTCACTTGCAACTTTCAGCCCGTCTCCTACTTTTTCCTTCACAAAAAGAATGGATGCAACACTTTTTTTCGTATCCTTCTGCATGACCGAGGTAATTTCGGAAATATGGGTCACCGAACTTCTTGTTTGTTCAGCCAGTTTTCTAACCTCAGCCGCAACAACTGAGAATCCCTTGCCCGCTTCCCCTGCCCTGGCTGCCTCGATAGCTGCATTTAACGCCAGTAAATTGGTCTGGTCCGCAATGTCCGTGATTAAACCCAGAATATCTCCAATCTCTGCAGAACGTTTATTTAACTCATTAAGCACTTGATCAGTTTCTTCTACCGATCCATGAATTAGATTCATTGAATTTAGAGTTTCTTTCACAAGATGTGATCCCAGGTTCGTATTTTCGTTTACTGAAGCAGTTAAATGTAGAACGGCCTCCGCATTATCGGCAATTTTCACTACTTCCTGTGTGGTTTCAAATACAGCATGTGCTGACTCTTCTGACTTCATCGTCTGCTGCTCTGCTCCTGCTGAAACCTGCTGAATGCTCGCAGTGATCTGCTCCGTGCCGCGCATGGTTTCATCTGCACTCGCCATAAGCTCCTCAGCAGAGGCAGCGACCTGGCTGGAGCTGTTTCCCACTTGCTCAATTAACTCTCTTAAATTCCCGGACATTCTTTGGAAAGCCTGGTTCAGCGTGAAAATTTCATCGCTGGTACGCACTGTCATATCATGTACAGCTAAATTACCCTGGGCAATTTCTTCTGCATGTTTTGTAATTTCTCTAATCGGTTTTACGATTCTTTCTGCATATATAAACGCGGCTGCCGCACAGCCTGCAATAAGAATAAGAGCAGCAGTAATTGAAAATGTGACCATCCAATCAATCTGGTTCTTTAAGTTAATCTGCATGGTTGTATATTCGGTGTTTATCATCTTTTTTAATTCTATTACATCATTCACCATTCCTTTTGTACGGAAAGACTGGCGTTTTGCTTCTGCTTGATTTTCTTCAGTTACTGTTTTGACAGCAGCGGAGGCTAGCTCTTTATACTTCTTGTCAATATTCTGGATCTTTTCTTTCTGTTCCTGGTCTGTGATATGTTCATCCAATTTGTTGTAGACTGTTTTCGTCTTTTTTAAATCCTCATTAATATCATTTGCATTGCTTGCTGAAACATTTAAAGAGTATGCACCTAGAGACTTTGACAAGCTCTTCGCAGAACTATTTAATTCTTCAACATTTACCAGCATCTGTACAATAGTCTCTGTTGAAGACTTTAGCGATTTCAGCTGTAGAATGTTAAACGCAATAATACAAACAGATAAAAGCAAAGGAACAAGAGCTAACAGTAAAATCTTTTGTTTTAACTTCATGCTGCAGCGGCCCCTTCCCGAATATTATAGCTGTATTTGAATTGTGCCTTCTGATAGGCTGTTTCTAAATTCTTTTAATTTGTCCGTTTCTGCTGGAGTAAGCGGCATCACTCTGATAGGCGCAACATCTACTCCATTTTCTTTTATTCCAAGCTGAGTCTTCTTTTCTGATAGCTTTCCTTTTTTCACAAGTTCTTTAGCGATATCATAAATAGCGACATCAACACGCTTTAGCATGGATGTTACTACAGCCTTTTCTGCTAGATAAAATTGATCAGAGTCAACTCCAAATGTATAAATCCCTGATTTTTGCGCTTCATTTAATACGCCTACACCCGTAAATCCAGCAGCTGGATAGATATAATCCGCTTTTTGTTTAATCATATCCTTAGCGATCTGCATTCCCTGCTTGTCATTATCAAAGCTGCCGGCAAAAGTAGATATCACTTTAACTTTTGGATTCACAGCCTTCACACCCTCGGTATAGCCCTTTTCAAACTTCCTGATGAGCGGAACATCTATTCCGCCTACAAACCCAACTACATTGCTCTTTGTCTTCATGCCCGCAATAACACCGATTAAATAAGACCCTTCTTCTTCTTTAAACGTTACAGTGTGAACATTAGGAAGGTCTGACTCGGAATCTATCAGCAAAAAGGTGGTATCAGGAAACTTTTTTGCCGTATGATCAATTGCCTCCTGCATTGAAAAGCCAAGGCCAATTACGACATCATTCCCCTGATTGACTAATTCCTCCAGACCTTTTTCATAAGATCCTGTATCATTAATTTCTCTATAATCAAAAGAGATGTTTAATTCATCACGCGCTTTTTCAAGTCCTGCAAAACCTGCATCTGAAAACGATTGATCACCAAGCCCTGCGTCTGAGAGCATAATTCCTATTTTCATTGGCTTTTTAACAGCAGATGAAGATGAAGAATTTGAACTGCAGCCGCTGACTGCCGCAATCAATAATCCTAAAACCATTAAAACCATAACTTTTTTCAAGCCAAATCATTCCTATTCAAAAATTATTTAACACTATTTATAACGGTTGCGATTTAAGAATGTTAATACATATAATCAAAGTCAGAATTGTAGGTTTTATTAAAATAATTAGATAACTTTATTTAGCGTCTAATTAAGAAAGATTTACGAAAACCGAAAAAAGTTGATATCCCACACAAAAAAACGCAATCCGGCCATGTAGAATACCGAATTACGTTTTATCTTTTTTTGTAGAAGAAAAAGGAATGCGTACTGTGAAGGTGCTTCCTTGTCCCATTTCACTTGCTACTTCAATGGATCCTCCGTGCATATCAACAATCCATTTTGCAATCGCCAATCCTAAACCATGGCTTCCCATCTGCCTTGATCTGGATTTATCTGAACGGTAAAAGCGGTCAAATATTTGAGCATGCTCTTCCGATTTAATTCCTATTCCTGTATCCTGGACTTTCATGCACATTTCCTGTTCGTCAGCAGACAAATCCAGCTGGACTCGTCCTCCGCTGCCAGTATATTTGATGGCATTATCTAGCAGTATATATAACAATTGGGTTAATCTCTCTGGATCTCCCTTTGTTACAACAGTATCGGTGGCCTTCATACCCAGTTCAATCTGTTTAGACGCAGCCAGCGGCTTGACGGATTCGACCGCCTTTTCTGCACGCGGCCTAAAATCAAAAATTTCCCTCCTGTGCTCGGTCTCTTCCGAATCAGACCGGGCAAGGGTCAATAAATCTCCCACAAGGCTGGTCATTCGTTTCACTTCATCCTTCATGCTGAATAATACCTTACGGGAAAAGTCATCTTCATCTGTATCAATCGTCATTTCCATTGCATCAATAGACGAGAGCATAACACTTAGCGGAGTGCGCAATTCATGGGAAGCATCCGCCACAAATTCACGCTGCCGATTGAAGGCCTTTGAAATAGGAACCATCGCTTTTTGAGACATAAGATAACTGATATACACAGCGATTCCTAAAAATACTGCAGCTAATCCAGTCATCACGATCAAAAGCATTTTAAATAATTGATAGGAAAAGGATATATCCTTGCCTACATAGAGTGTTCCAACAAGCTGGCCATTAAATATAATAGGCTGACCTGCTATCATAAGCCGTATATCATCTTGAGCGCGAGGCACATGTATGTCATGTTCATCTCTTCGCTTGCCTTTCATCCTAAAATCTCTTTGTTCAATTTGAAGCCGCTCCTGGCGGATATCATTTCTCTCGGGAACCCAATCCTCTATAAGACTCAACAGCTTCGCTCTCAGGGGAGGCACATTTTCGTTCCCCATCAGCAGTTCTCCTTCAGGGCTGACTACATAATAAAAAAATTGGTCGACGCCCGCTAATATCTCTTGATTTTGATTGTCTGAAAGTTCTCTCCTATTATATTGCTGCATATACTGCTCGATAAATCTTGCTTTCTGTCCGGTTATGGATTCCAGCTCTCGTTCCTGATCTTTTAATAGAACAAAGTAAAGGATGGCAAACACAACCACAATGAACAGGACGAGAAAAAGCATAAGCAGCCCGCTATATACCATGGTAAGCCGGCTCTGTGTACTCTTAAAAACATCCTTTTTTCCGGGTTTTCGCATCCCCTTCAAAAAGGAAAGAATATTAGTATTCAATTTTATAGCCTACCCCTCTTATGCTGTGAAGAAGCTCCTGCTTGCCAAGCTGGTCTAATTTCTTACGCAGCAATTTGACTGTAGCATCAATCGTTTTCATCGATACTTCAGAATCATACCCCCAGATTCGATCCATGATGACCTCACGCGGCAGTACGTGGCCCTTATTCTGCAGCAGCAGATCTAACAATTGAAATTCCCTCGGACTTAACTGGATCTCATCCCTCTCACTGCGGAGAATCTGGCTTGATCGATTGAGTACAAAATGATGAACACCGATTTCCTCTTCTAATATAGGTGCATAATTCCGGCGGGAAAGAGCCCTCAAACGGGCAAGAAGCTCATCAATCTCAAAAGGCTTTACCAGATAATCATCTGCCCCGGAATCTAAACCCTCAATACGGTCCTGTACAGAATCCTTAGCCGTTAACATAAGAATAGCTCCCGAATACCCTTCCTTACGGAGCCGCCTGCATATATCAACTCCACTGCCATTCGGCATCATCCAGTCAAGGATAACAACATCATAATGAGAGGTAGTGGCATAATAATAAGCATCCTCTCCCTCTGTTACCCATTCTGCCTTATAGCCACCTTTTTTCTTTAACATATATTTAATCAACTCACCAAGCTTTACATCATCCTCGGCTAACAAAATATTCATAGACTGCACACTCCTTTGTTCAAAAATACAACGGACTTACCCATGATTTCACACAAATTCTGTTACTAGATTATAACTTTTAAAAAGAAAGTTTTATAGATTAGCTCTGTTAAATGTGCCTGTTGATTTCCTCTCCTGGCACTCGCTTTTTCGCGGGCGGTCCGGCAGCCTTCTCGGGTTACATACACACTTGGGGTCTCCCTTGATCCTTTTCTCGCGCAGGAGTCTCACACCTGGAGCGAAGATCAACATAGTGCCCAAACCAACAATGAACTTTAACCTAGCCTACAGGTGAAAAACAGTTTTTCAGATCACGTTCATGTTAGTGCGGATTCACCTCAATCTATTCAATTTTAGCTTAAGATAGCATAAAAAAAGGAAGCACACTACTTGTGGTGCTTCCTTTTTTAGAATGTTCTTATGCGGTTTCCTTTGATAAGTCTTGTTTTAGCTTTTGAAGTTCCTCTTCCAGCTCTTCTTTTATACTGTTATCCACATAGCCTCTTACTGCAGTGTTCCCTGGCTGTGGATATTGATTGAAAGCTTGTACCTCTGCTTCCATTAATAAAATGCGTTCTTCCACTCTGGATATCCCCTTCGCGATAGTTTCAGAGCTGAATGAAACAGTCGTTTTTTGAATTTGTTTAATCGATTGAGCCACATTAGCCCGGCTGCTTAATAAAATTCTTTTATGCAGCAGCTCATTGTATTTCCCTTTTAATTCGTGTAACTTTTCGTATAGGGATTCCGTTTGCTGCTGAATCGCTTCGAATTGTTCCACATACAGATTCAGCTGGTTTTGGTGAATACGTTTTTCCTGAAGGGCCAGTGTTGCCATGCTGTCTTCACCGCGTTCCACCGCTAACTTTGCCTGCCGCTCCCTTTTTGATATCAGCGCCTTTGCCTCCGTAATTAATATGTTTTGTTTTTTCTCAAGAAAGATTTGCCTTGAAAGAGCTTCTTGTCCTTTAGCCAGGTCATCCTCCATTTCTCTTACATACTGATTTAACATCGCAATTGGATCTTCCACTCTATCAAGAACGCCATTTAATTCTGCCATCGTAATAGACTTCATTCTTTTAAAAAGTCCCATATTATTCAATCTCCTTTTTTATTGTTTGTTTTTTTCCCATGTATCTAAAACGTCCGCATTGCTCTCATTCACAGTACCAGCAGGGCCTGTTAAGGGTATATTCACAAATGATTGAAATGAATCATTCTTTTTGCGAAGCCACTTGAATATCAGAACAACAGCTGCCAAAGCAACAGCAAGGAACAGCAGCCAGCCAATCCAGGCGAAATCTCCTCCCTGATGAGGTCCATGTGCAAAATGGCGGGGTTCAAAGCCTGGACCCTGGCCATGTCCTCTGCCCATATGGCGCGGCCCCGGATGTGAATCGTAAGGACGCAGGCTGTTCAGCAAATTTATAACAAATTGCACCAGGAAAATGATGCTTACAGCGATAGCCCCCCAAAAGATGCCTTTTTTAACATTTGAACTCATACTCTATTTCCTCCTTCCTTTCTTTGATAAGTTGATTCTAGTAGAGAAAAATGAAAGTTCAGTGAAAATAGACTAGTTTTTGATAAATTTTTCTACTTTCCTAATAATTGTTTTTTCAGCACCGCTTCATACAAAAAAAAGCTTTTCCACTGTTATGGAAAAGCCTTTTTGGTCCTATATTTTAAAGTGTTTAATCATGTCCGAGAGCTGTGAGCTTGCTTCATTGAGTTCGATAGCTGATTCAGTGACTGAACTTAGGGCGCGGACTTGTTCTTCTGTTGATGCACTTACTTCTTCTGAAGCAGCCGCAGATTGTTCGGCAACAGCTGCAATGCTTTGGATGGATGCTACAACATCATCTTTTAATCCATTAATATTTTCAACATCAGACTTTATGGAATCAATCGAAGAGACAATATCATGGATTGTATGGGATATTTCATCAAAGGCAATTTCGGTATGACTGACCGCTTCATTTTGCAGCTGGGAAATCGCTATTGTCTGCTCCATTTCTTTCACAACCGTTTTGGTTTCCTGCTCAATCGTAGAAATGGTGGCTTTAACCTGCTGTGCAGCCCGGGCTGATTGTTCCGCTAACTTGCGCACCTCGTCAGCAACGACTGCAAACCCTCTCCCGCTTTCACCGGCTCTTGCTGCTTCTATACTCGCATTTAGTGCGAGCAGATTAGTCTGGTCCGAAATTTCTGTAATAGAATGAATCACTTGCTCGATTTCCTTCACTTTCAGAGCAAGATGACTGATCACTTCTCCTACATTCTTGATCACTTCATCGCTCTCTGCAGTTTTTTGTCTAAGAGCTTTCATTTGTGACAGCCCTTTTTGATTGGTTTCTTGAGCTGCTTTCGATAAACTGTTCATCTGTTCGACATTCTCATTCACGCGCTCAATCTGGTGAGATAAGCTTATGGCCCGATGATTCGTTTCCTCGGAGTCCTGAGCCTGCCGGGTGGCCCCCGCGGCTACTTCACCGATCGCTTTGGAAACTTCTTCACTGGCCGCTATCGTTTCTTCTGCAACAGCTGTCAGGCTGATAGATGAGTCATTCACACTCTCAACAGATTTTTCAACAGATGTGATAAGGTTCCGCATATTTTCTACCATCTGATTAAAATGATGAGTCAGCTGTCCCGTTTCATCTTTCGACTTTGTAAGTACATGAACCGTTAAGTCACCCTGCGCCACAAGCTGCACTTGATCCTTCAAGTGTGTAATTGGCTTCGCAATACTTTTAGCCAAAAAGTACGTAATAACTAAGCCAGCCGCAACAGCAATAGAGGCTATTAATAAAATGATATTTCTAAGTTTTTCAGCACTCGCAAGCAGCTTCTTAGTTTCGTATACCATCCCAACCTTCCATCCGGTTTGATCCATCGTCTGGAAAAACATTTCATGTTCCGTACCTTTTTCATTGTATATCGTTACGCCTGATTTTTTGTTTGCTATTTCTGAAAAGTAAGATTGTTTGCTTTGGTCTTTGCCCCGGGCTTTTGGATGCACAAGAGCCATACCCTTTTGATCTAAAAGGACTGAATAGCCGCTGTATCCTGCTTTTGTCTGATTAATCATCTCTGTCAGCCCTGATAAATTTAAATCTAATCCTACTACACCCAGTACAGTTCCCGATTGCGGGTCCAATACAGGCTTCACCACAGTTACAACATATTCACCTGTACTCGCATCTTTATATGGTTCTGTCCACATTGATTTTTCAGGTGCTTGAACAGCAGCGGTATACCAAGGCCTTCCTGTAGGATCAAAATCAGCAGGAAGCTCTATAACAGGTGTGGTTTTGAATTGTTTAGTTTCTGCCCCTACATAAATCACCGCTACGTTTTTATTTAATTTCATAAAGTTCTCAAAATCCTTATGAACCTCGGGCCAGTATGAATCCAAACCTTTTTTCTCATCTTTTTTAACTTCTTTTAAATAGTCAATGACCCTGCTATCCTGGCTATAACGTTCGATAGAACTGCCATAAAAATTCAAATAAAGGTCCGTTTGATTTTTCAAATCCTGAACCAACGCATTCGAACTAGAATTAATGCTCTGATTAATCTCCCCTTTAGTCTCAAAATACGTTAGAACAGATACTGCAATGAGTGTAACCGCTAACAGTAAACTGACTGTCAGCATAATCTTGGTTTGAATTTTCTTAAACATCCTGTGCCCCCTGCTATCATTAAGAATATGAACTTTCTTATTCTATCGGCGGTAAAGGAAAAACCTTTAGGTAAAAAGAACTAGTAAATATTTACAATATTTAGACAGTAATAAACTGTACCGTAACTGTAGCTGAGGGCTGTTTCATTTTTATATTATCAATTACTAAAAAAGAAAAACCCGGAAGAAAAAAATCTTCCGAGCCTACTAAAAATTTGATTATTTAATATTGGTTATACGGCCTTCTACAGCAGCAGTAATTTTACCGCCGTTAAAGGTTTTTGCAACATAATTTACAAACGCATCCAAATCTACTGATCCGTAAGTTCTAGGTTTACCTTTTAGAACTAAGTAATTATCTCCGCCGTTAGCCATAAAGTCATTTACAACAACTGTATATGTTTTTGTGTCTTCGATTTTAGTTCCATCTGTTTTTGTTAAGGTCGTTACCCGTTCTGCCACTGGCTTTTTGAAATCAGCAGTATATTTCAATCCAGAGATTTGCAGTGTTTTTGGAGAACCTTCCACCGCCCATTGCTGCTGCAATAACGTTTTGATTTCAGCTCCGGTTAAGGATAGCTTAACTAATACGTTGCCAAATGGCTGGATCTTCGCAAAATCGGCAAAAGTAACCGTGCCTTTCGGAAGGTCCGCACGAATTCCGCCTGGATTCATAAACCCAAAATCAGACTTAAGATCGTCCTTCATAGAATCTGCAATTAAATTTCCTAATGCAGATTCTGAATTATATGCATCCGTTCGTGTAATTGGAGCATCTGTTGTTCCAACCGGCTTGCTTAACTCAGGGAACATAGCCAAATACTTGTCAATTAACGCCTTAATTTCAGGATCTGGCGTCATTCCCTCTTGAGTAACAGTCACGATTTCTGCTGATTTTTTTACAATATCTCCTGTAACAGGATCAATTTCAAGATCAACATCATCAAAAGCAGTTCCGTAAGAGTATGCTTGTATGATCAGCTTGTTGTCAACTGACGCATTTACCTTAGCATGGTTATCGCCTGCAAAGATAACGTCTACTTCATCGTCCACAGCCTTTGCTAACTCCGCAGCCTCTCCAGTAACTGTACCCTCTTTCTCGCTTCCTGGATCATGTGAGATGACAACAATCGCTTTAACACCTTTTGCTTTTAGTTCTGTTACAGCTTTATTTACTGCTTCTGCCTGTGAAATAAACTCTACTTTTTCAATTCCAGCAGGATTAACCTTGGATGGAGTCGCATTTGTTACCACTCCAATAAAGCCGATATCTACTCCGCCCACATTCTTAACCACATACGGATCAAGAATTGGCTTTTTCGTATCCTTATAAACTACATTGGCAACCACATAAGGGAAGTTTAGTTTGTTAAATGTAACTTTACCTGTTGGAGATTTCCCTCCGTTAACTTGGGCCAATAAAGTGTTAAGGCCTTTGTCAAATTCATGGTTTCCAACTGTTCCCACGTCAAAGCCCATTTTATTTAAGAACTCAAGTGTCGGCTTGTCTTCTAATTTAGATGATACAGGTGCACTTGCTCCTACTGCATCTCCTGCTGAGATCAGCAATGTGTTTTCTGAATTTTCCGCTTCTCTTTTTTTCAAATGAGCTGCCAGATAATCAGCGCGTCCCTGTTTTACGCCTCCAAATTCAGAAGTCGTATCAAGCTGTCCGTGTAAGTCATTAATTCCTAATAATTGAACTTTAATGTTGTCAGGCTTTGGCTGAGTCAGGTTTAACTTAAAGATACCAAAACCTTTATCATCCGTTTTACCTGTATACGTAATATTTCCGTCTTCTGTTAGATACTCTTCGCCTTTAGGAGAAGAAGTAAAGGTAACATTTACGTCAGAGTATATTGGAGCAATGGACCAGTTGTTATCAGCAGTTGGATTAATTTCTTTTGCCTGCGTGATGTAATCCATTAAAATCTGGCGGTTTTCATCTGCAGAATCAACTATATACTCGCTGTCTTTAACTCCTGGGAAGTTACCGCCGCCTGATGCGCGGTAGTTATTTGTAACAACAACAAAATCCTGATTTGGATCAACAGGCTTGCCATTGTATGTTAAACCTTTGATTCGGTTTGAGTCAGAAATTTTAACACCTTTTTCATCATAACGTGCAGGTTTCGTTACATCTACCCGGTATTTTACTCCGTCAATCACATCAAAGTTATATACCTGGAATTTAGAGTTTAGTAACTCTTGTTCTGTAGTTTTGCCTGGATCAATCTGGTTGAATTTGCCCGCAGACATTTCCAGCCATTCTTTCACTACAGATCCTTTTACTTTAATAGCTTTTAACGTGTTGTCATACAAGTATAGGTCGCCGGCGCTGCGGATCGTTAAATCGCCTTTTTTAATTTCTGTGAATTCCTCTACGCCATTTCGTCCCGCTTTAAATGGAGCTCCAACTGATAGAATTGGCAGGTCTTTGTATTGCGGGCGGTTATTCTTGATATAGTTTTCTACATACCATTTTTGTGCAGCAGTAACTACCTGTACAGAAGGATCATCCTGTACAAGGGCAAAATAGCTGTGTATAGGCGCCGTTGTTTTTCCGATTGGTGTATTTACATATTTCACTGTAGCTGCATGGTCAGCTTGAACAGCTTTTACAACACCAGCATCATCGGCAGCTTTGACACCTGTTGTTTTATTAACAGTAGCTTTAGTTGTAGATTGGGACTTATAAACATCCCATTTGCCTTTGACGAATTGCACATCAAGATCGATAATGCCAAGGGTATTGCCGCCGTAGCCAGCTTGTACTGCTGCAACGCCGTTAATCGTACCTTTTTGATTATCTACGCCTGGAAGTACATTTCCTTTTGTATCTTTAAAAAGACCGTCGAGTGTCTTGTCATCTTGGGCTGGGAAAACTTTATGTGTATGCGAGAAAGTGATGGCATCAATTCCTGCAACCTTGCTAAGAGCATATACAGTATCTTCTGAGTTGGTTGTATCGGCATTAAAGCCGGAGTGGGTAAGTGCAATGACAATATCTGCCTCTGCTTTTTTCATTTGAGGTACATATTTCTTCGCTGTTTCAATAATGCCTTTTGTAGTTACTTTACCTTCTAGATGACCTTTATCCCAGTCTGTAATCTGTGGAGTAACCAGGCCGATATAGCCGATTTTTACAGTTTTGGATTTACCGCTGACATCATAGACTTTCTTTGAAACAATTTTATAAGGGGTAAATTTGTTCTTATCGTTATTCGGATTTTTATCCTTGTCTTTTACATAAACATTCGCATTAACATAAGAAAAGTTTGCGTCGTTCGTGGCTTCATTTAAGTAATCTAAGCCATAATTAAATTCATGGTTTCCATATGTAGCCATGTCGTAGCCCAATTGGTTCATGGCTTTATAAACCGGGTGGACTTCACCTTTCTTTAAAGGCTTGATTTTCGCCTTATAGGTCCCAAGCGGAGTACCCTGAATTAGATCGCCGTTATCGACCAGAACACTGTTTTTCACTTCTTTTCTTGATTGTTTGATCAAGGTTGCCGTTCTAGCAAAACCAACTGCATCAGAAGGAGCGTCTTTAAAATAATCATAGGCTAATAGATTGGTATGGATATCAGTTGTTTCCATAATACGCAATTTGAAAGGTGCACTTGTTACAGGAGCAGCTAAGCTAGTTCCTAAACGATTGGTTTCTTCATTAAAACTAGCTACTACATACACTTGAACCCAATTATTCTGATCAGCAGAATTAAAATGAGCAGTAAATTTCTGAGGATTTTTGATATCTGATTCTACAGCAGCCTGGGAAATTAATTTATTCCCGTTCATCAGTTGAAATACAACAGTTTCAGCTCCTGAATGGCCTTTTTTAGGTATTACAGTTACCGATGCATTTGTTCCTTTGGTGAAGTTAACAAGAGGTGTAGAAATTTCGAATGGAACAGTTGGAGTTTTAACTGGTTTTGCTTTGCTTGATTGGGCAGCTAGAGCAGGAGAAACCATTTGTGTAGATATGAGCCCGGCAGCAACAGTAGTCGCCAGTATTCTCTTAAACTTTCGTTTAAACGACATAGTTCACTTTCCTTCCACTTTTTATAATTGCTAGAATAATATAACACAAAAGACCTATAAATTAATTTTAATTTATAAAAAATTTACACGATTTTGATAATTTAATATACTTTGATAAAAAAAAAAAAAACACTTGATTCTTGAGGATCAAGTGCTGCTTAAACTATCACGGCTATTGTAGGGATAAAAGAGACAAAATCTAAAGAGTATCAAATTACTACAAAAATAAAGACGGAAAAGCCAAGTTTGACTGCTTCCGTCTTTGTATTATTATTATTAGCTAAATAATCAAACCGCTTTCCGCTTCTTCTGCTCCTGTACAAACAGAATTCCAAGCTCATGGTGCTCACCTTCATATAAGGCTCTTTGTACAAAGCGTATTTCAGAGTTGTTATCGAGGACCTCCAGCTTACAATGGGCTCCGTTCCGCTGTAAGGCTTCGTAAAGCTGCTGCTCGTTTTCTATTTTGATTCCGTTCACTTTTGAAATAATTTCACCAGCGGATAATCCCATTTTCTCAGCAGGAGATTTTGGAATGATTCCTAGTATCATTAATCCATTAGAGCGTCTTGAAAAGTAGAATGGCTTTTTTTTCTCAGAATGACTTTGATACATATGCAGCATCTCTCTGCCGAGAATAGCAGCTGCTGCACCAGCGATGGCAAGCAATGGATACCAATAGCCTGCAATAGAAAGAAGTGTGATTACTACTCCAAGGGCTGTGACGCGTCTTCCATTTATTCGAACAGCCTCTTTAGGCAGCAATCCCTGAATCTGTTGGAAAAAACCAATTAGAAAAGGTACTAGAATAGGAGTAAATTCGGTTTCTCCTAAGTGAAAGACTGGCCACCAGGAAAACGGGCTTTCCATCACTCCTCCTGGAATAAACAAAAACAATGGAACCATCCAGAGCCTTTTCGATTCATGAGCGCCCACTATTGAACCCCGCTTAGAAGGAATCAGTTTTGGGGAAGTAGCTTTGTATCCGTTTCGCTGGATCAAAAGTCCTTCTATAATAAGCAATAAACCGGCCAATATCGCGACAGATGGATATACTGCTTCATTTATACTATTAAAAGCCTGCCTGAAAAATGGCAGATTCGGTGTTTTATCAACCAATAACATTAATAGAAAGAACGTAATCCCCACTGTATAAGCAGGTGAAAGCAGTCTGACTTTGAGAGTGATCGCTGCAAGCAATGATAGTACCGCAATTATAACAATCGCAGCCAGAGGAACTGCTAGGCCTGAGCTGATTGTCACCAATGAAAGAATCAGCCCAAGGAGTATACCAGCCGGAAGCAGGAATCTTAGCTCCAAAAACATATCCTGAACACGTGTATGAAAGTCGTTTCGTTCACGTTTGATCCGTGCATTCCCCATTACAAGACATAAAATAAATGACACAAAAAACAAAGGATGGAGAAGGATCGTTCCAGCTCCCTCCAAAAACTCACCAAGATATACCTGTGACAACCTTCTACCATCCCCTTCTCAACATAAATAGATAAGTCTATCTTATCAAAAATTGTGAGGCCTGTCCTTATTTCCCGTCTATTTCCGAATATAAAGGGGGGCGGCTAAATTAATTGCGCCATTCTTTAAAAGAATTACGCCGAAATCGAAAATAATTAAGCCGTTTTTTGAAATAAATGCATCGTATAAAAAAATAATTGCGCCAAACTCAAGAATCACTAGAGAATTGCTCTGGGGGAGGTACATAAAAAGGCAGCCCCAATCCCTGATTGAGCCGAAAAATCCATGATTGCTTCAATAAAAAGGTGATTGCACCTTTAACAAACTCATTGTGCCGAACTTTTAATTTACAAACGACTCGCCCAGCGAACACACATGAAAAAGCACCCAAAACCGAAGATGAGCCGCTCAAATCAGTATATTGTATCAATTCGTCAAAAAACCCTGCTCCTAAAAAGGGGCAGGGTCATTCCGGGAAATAATCGTTAATTTCTTACCAGAAAGGGATTCACACTCGGGAAATGGGGACAGTCCCCGTCCCACTCACCCAGTGATCTGGCGGTTTTTGAAGTTTTCCTGCAGAGACTCAAGGCGTTTTTTGCCTTCTTCGCGCAGTCGGATGTTTTCGTCTTCGATGGCTTTGGTTTCCTGCATGCCGCGGATGATGATCTGCCAGGTTTCTTCAAGGGTCTCTGCTTTAATGCTTGGCTGTCCGGCTAAGCGTGCGATGTCAACGCTCTGCTGGGAAATGTTTTGGGCATTTTTCAGCAGCATTTCGTTTGTGCGGCGGTCAAGCTCACTCATAGACTGTGCCACGAGGTTCTGCCTTTTCGCTGCGATCGCATTGATTAAGCCAGATTTGAAGATCGGGATCGTTGTAACGAATGCTGAGTTAATTTTACCAATTAGCTTTGTGTTCCCTCTTTGCAGCATTCTGATCTGCGGAGCAGACTGGTAGGCAACCTGCTTGGCCATTTCAAGGTCATACACTCGCTGGTCAATCAGCTCTACTGCATTGCGCAGGCTGTCCAGCTCCATGGCGGCCAGCTGATTGCCGGAGGCAGCTTTTGCTTCTAATTCCGGAAGCTGCTGCTTTAGTTCCTCTGATTTCATTTCCCCGGCCACAATGTACTTTTCCAGTTCCATGAAAAATCGATAATTCTGTTCGTATAACTGCTCTAGAGTCGTTGTCGATTTTTTCATTTCGTTTTCATATTTCACGATTTCCACATACACTTTATCTATTTCCGAACCCATCGTCTGATACTTGGACATAACCTTTTCCATGAGCTTCTGGCCCCTGTTGAACACTTTAGACAGCACGCCGCCCTTAGGCTTCGCAAAGTCTTTGCTGTCAAACTTGTCCATGATTTTTCCAAGATGCTTTAATAGTGCGCTTGACTCTTCCATGCTGCTTGATTTAATTGTATTAAGAATTCTGCCGGAAAAATTAGAGATTTCATTGGCAGGCTCTTTACCGAATTCTAAAAGAGCAATCTGATTTTTGTGGTCAATATTACGGGCAAGCTGGGTTACTTCCGGGCTGTTTCTCAGCTGAAGCTTCAGTTCGGATGGCTGCTGCTCTAAAGTTTCCTCGATTTTATCAAGATTAACCGTTTGAAGAGAATTAGTATTGGTCATCTTTATTTCCCCTTTTTAGAAGATTTTCTTAAAAATTTTCTTAAATAGTGAAGGCTCCCTAAAGTCCTGCTCAAAGCTGACCTCTTCAAGCCAATGAGAATCATAAAATTCCTCATCCACATACATTTCGATATCATTCTGGCCAGTAGGATTTAGAATAACAATATCAATGCCAATTTCATTTAGCAGCAATAGAAGGGCAGCATCGGAGCGGCTGAAGATGGAGCCGCTCTGCTCTGATTTGAATAACACAATCCTAGGAACTTCCTGCGCATAATCAAATTTTTGCAAAAGCCTTACAGCGTCCAGCGGGATATCCATCGCCTGGTTAAACAGGTACATCTGCAGCGCATGTTCATCCTCATGCGGCAGCCGTTTTAATTTGGGGACTGCACAGTACCGGGATATAGCATGGGCAACCCCATGCTGCAGGCCAGTTGGCAGCATTTTGTATCGCCACCAGTTCCCCTGCAGCATTTTCTCGGGATCAAGCAAGCCATCCCTGCCCAGAGAATTTTGATAATGAAACAAATTATTTGCCCTGACTTCTCGTGAAAAAGGATAAGAACGCACAGTCAGCGATAACTCTGTTTCTGACAGCCCCTGAACACGATCCCAATATTCACGCCGGTTTTTCGAAATTCCGGAAACCTTGGCAAAAATATTGGGAATCCAAACCGTTTCATTTCGCACCTCAAAATTCGGGCGGATAAATGCTTTTTCTTTGATTAATAGAAACAATTCATCATACGTTGTTTTCAGAGTAAGCGCTGCCGGTGTATACGTTCTAAACTGCCATGGCTTATACAGCATCGAATCGTCTGTGTGCAGCACTCGATCAATTTCTTGCGACGCCCTGAAAGCAACGGTCGTTCTCCTGATTGGCTTTGTTTTTGGAAAAGGTTCTGCCTCTTTAGAGCCCGGCCCAAATTCCAGGACTGGAACAGCTTTTTCCTTGTCCGCCTGCAATAAATCATTTTTGCCTGCCGGATTGAAGATCAGTACATCAAATTTAAGAAGAATTAAGAAATAGAGAAAATAAGCTTCGCTTTTTGAAGCCTCGCCATACCAGACGATTTTTGGTGCAGAAACCAAATAATCCTCTGTATTCATCCATTCATTGGCGTGATTCCACATCCATTTGACTATATCTACGGCAACACGCCGGAAATCAGGATGCTGAAGCCCATTCGAATGGTTATCACTAAACCGCTCAAAAACAAGCTTGAAAGCCTCACGTATCTTCTTGGTGTTTTCAGGGTTCTGGAAGTGAGGGATAAGTCTTTCCCCTTCCATAAACGCAATGAATCGGTTCATAGAAAGCTTTTCATTTTGAAGGATCAGCAAAATTCTCTGGATAGCCTGAAATCGGACTGTCTCTATTTGCTTGTTGAGGTGTTCGCTTAATATAAATATAGTGAGAGAAGGATCATGGGCAAGCTCATATAAAAACTCGAAATAATCATCCTTATCTGGATGAACTCCTAGGAATACACCTGCAGCCTGGCTGTATACAGTCTGCTCCCCTACAATGAAGGAAGTTCTCGATTTCACAGGAGTTTTAAGGATACTTACCCAACCCTCTTGTTTAATATCAATGAATTGGGAAGAAAGAAAGTTAGACATTCGTTTCAGCTTCTTTCTGTAAAAATCATTCTACCCCTATTTTACACCACTTCATTCTATGTTCACACGGCTTTTCGTGATGCAATTTCAAGTACGCTTTCTAGTATTTCTTCACCTGCATAGATTCCGGAGGATGAAGTTACTTTTACTCTCGAAGGCAGTTTCATTTTTTTCTCGTTAATTTCTCCATGCAGGGGTGTGAACGCATAATCAGCTACCTCGAGCATACATACATCCAGCAGGGAGTCTCCCGCTGTAATAACCGTAGAGGCAGCAAGTTTTTGCTTAAGGTATTCGACTGCAGCCCATTTATTCAGACCATTCGGAAGCATATACAGCTTTTTCTCTTGAAGCGAAAAGCTCCAGCCCTGGTCAGCGAGCCATTCACCAAAGGTTTGCAGCACATCAAGAGGTACTTTCTCATCCTGAATGCTTGCAAAGCAGAACAGGTCATCGCATATCTTTGATCCGAGAACCCAGTCTCCATGATGAATATCTTCAAACTTCTTCACAATATCATGGTGAGGAGCAGATTCACGGGCAAGCCTGCTGGTTAGCAGCTCCGTCCATTCTTCATCTGCCTGGCCATCAATCAGAATCGTTCCGCCATTGCTTACTACAGCATATTTAGGGACGATTCCATTACTAAACAGCTGTATGCGGTTGTATAAATCAACGGTTCGTGTACTGACCGGAATTAAATCAAACGTTTGATTAACTTTTCGGAGCAGCTCAATGGCGTGCTTTGTCATAAAGGATATCTGCCGCTCGGGCGTTTCTTCCACCACTTGTATCCTGGGGTCCCTTAAGTCTATCCCGCAGGCACGTTTTGAATAGATCAAAGTGCGGTCAAGATCACTTGCAAAAATCATTGTTCTCCTCCATTAATCGGTTTAATCAAACCGATGCACGAGTATGACATATTCGGAAAAACTTCCACGGGTACATTCCGCTCTTCTGCGAGATACAAAATATGCTTCAGCTCAGGATTCCCAGAATTCTGGACTAAAATTTTCCAGGGTACTCTCCGCAATAAAACTCTCGTCGTTTCCCCGACTCCAGGTTTTATAAGATTAATATTTTCAATTCCGTACTCTTCTTGTATGGTTTGAATATCCTTAAGCCCCTGCCACGTTTTGCCTGCGTCAGAATCCATATCGACAGTCTGTTCCGAAAGCTCTGGAAAGAGCGCTGAAATGGCATCAACAAAATAGTTCGATAGATCCAGTGATGCCAAATCTTGATAATATTTAGCTCCGTGAAAATCGTGAGGGCCGATATATTGTTTGTTTAGAACGGTTCTGGATACCAATCCGGATACCGTTGAGTTCAAGCAGGCACTCGAAATAAGAAAATCCTCACGGGTTCCATAAATGTCCGCACACTCCCCAGGATCGGCAAGAACAGCCAGACTATGACTAACACTCTCTTGTTGTCCGCTATTAAACCCGGAAACTGATTGGATCAATTCCTTTGTAATAGCTCCTTTTCCAGTCCAGCCGTCAATAAACTGCACAGCCTCGCTGCCATGCTTTTTTACAATATAGGAGAGGGCATTAAGATCCAGCCCTCTTCCTCTGATAATCGAGACGCTGTAATGGGGAACAGAGATTTGATAAGCAAAGGATAGATATCTCTTGATCAGAACTCCCACTGGAGTGCCTGCCCGGGCAAGGGACACCAAAACAAGATCACTGCCTTTGCTTCTATAAATCTTTTCAGCAACCGTACGGATGGCAGCAGCCATCTTCCATTTATGCTCGTCCAGAGATTGATGAAATAGATTCATATAATCCTGTGAAGGCTGATATTCAATAGGAAGAGATTCTGAATAATGTCCGCCAGTCTGCATGGACTTTTCCCGCTCTTCTGTCCCATTTTCCAGCTCAGCATGACTGATATCCTTCAACAGGAAAATAACATCTTCTCTTGAATAGCTGCCGAACGTTTTTTTCCTGCTCTTCATATTATTCCTCCTTTTCAGAAGCACTCATAGGCACAAGACGAATCGAAGGAACCACTTTTTCCAGCTGTGAAAGAAGCGGCTCGAGTTTGTCTGCAGGCATTTCTCTTTCAAGGAAAACGAATACCTCATCATACATGCCAGGCTCTATATTATAGAAATAATTCATGACATCTGCATTTTCCGGACTGCTGTATGAAAAAGCATGCGTAATCGCATAGCCTAAGCGGTCTGAAGGGTGAATCGGGCTTCTTGTGGTAGATTGATAGCTGACTCCTTCACCCATTTGTGATGCGAGCTTCATAGGGAGATACATAAACTCCCCGGTGCCGAGGCACAACGTTCTTTCGCCTTTTCGCTGGCTCTTCAGAAAGGAAGCAAGCGGCTCTGTCCAATGATAGATATCAAGTTTATCTTTGTCATAGATTCCAAACCTGCCTGAATCCTGAAGATAAGGCGCATCTTGATCGTTTACAGAATAATAAGGAGATACAGGTATATGCAGTCCTGACAGATCAATCGTTTCAACAGTAGCGTTCATTTCTGAGAATGACGGAACTTCCTGCTCTCTTTCGATAGAACGGCCTTCAGTTTGAATGGTTCCTGAAACAAGGGATATCTCATGAATTTTAATTCCGAGTCTTTGTTCAAGCTCACGGTATCTCTCTCTATTCTCTTCGGTACGCCAGTCCAATATCGACACAACGGTATACATGCCCCGAGGATACCTGGCCTGAATGCTCTCAATAATATTGATAGCGGTCTTTCCTGTTGTTACCTCATCATCCACAAGAACAATTGGATGGTTGTTATCTAAAAGGGCTGCATCCACATAGCTTCGGTGAGAAGTAGCATGAGAATGCTCTTCTTCAAAATTAATGACCGACTGAACTCCTTCAATCTGTTCTCTGGTCGTATGAAAAAACGCAGCATTATCACACACTTCAAACACAGAATGTCCAAGGGCTGTTGCCGTTTCAGCAAATCCGATAAACAATGTCGGCTCAGGAAGTTCGATATGATAGTCTAAGAGCCTGACATTCGGATGGCGTTCTCCTGTAATACCGCTGATCAGCTCCCCGATATAAGGGTGCGCCATTCCATACACCTTCTCTGCATAACGGGCTGCAAGAGCAGCACCGGTCAGCAGCGAAACGGCAGGGTCAACTGGAAGATGCTTACCGAGCACCTTGCTTACAAATAAAAAAGACCGTTTTTTATTTATCCTTGCAGCCATGCTAAACAACATGTCCAAATGGATGTTATACGGATTATCGATCACATCAATTTCAACTTTTATTTTATCTAAAATATTATATGAATAATTTTTTCTCAGATCTGGCTGTAAGGAGATCAAGGAAAGATTGTTGTTCATGAAACACTCCATAAAGTTTTGACTTAAGAATGATTTTCTTTGCCCAATTATAATGAGGCTTAATTTCATTCATTTTATTGGAAAAGCCACTTTTCATTACACCATTAAAGGAACTGGCGCTTTCTATAATAGCTGATGCATCCATATATTCCTCAAGACTGACTACATGAAGAGAGTTAACGGCCTTTATATGGGAAGGATGAATAATCGTTTTACCGATAATGCCATTTGAACGATCCAATATAATTTCATAAATGAGAGCATCGTCATTGCGGCTGATCATAGCGTCCCTTAATTTAATGCCATCATGTATAACCTCGAAAGGAGTCTGGCGGATCCTCGGCTTCATTATACGCTGCTTTCCAAAGTACTCCCAAACCGGGCCGGAAATAACATACTCATTTTCTCTTCCAAAAATATTGATAATATCTGTGATGCAGTCTGCAATCACACCAATATTGTAAATGGTCGTATCTCTGTCTCTGCGGATACCGAATAAGCCTGAGAAATCCGTCGCACCCATTCTTACATTTAAAATCAGATCCTTATAGCGGTCAAGCAGTTCTTTAATCCCAATCAGAGTTTCAAGCCTTGTTTCTTTGTAAATCACTTCGGGTGTCTCAAGTATGGGCATCGCATATAGCTGCTGTGAATAGGTTTTGTTTATTTCTAAAAGGGCGCTCAAATAGGCCTCGCCTTTCTCACTAGTAAACTTAGGAAACACAAACCCGCTCACCAGCTCCAGCGCATTGCCGAGGTTTTCCGCTAATTTATGCAGCTGCTCTTCGCTTCGTATCCGAATGAAAAGAAGCGGCAGATCCTGAAGCCGGAATAGATGGCTGTCAACAGCACGCTTGATTTCCTGCAGCTGAAGGACCAGATTCAGCTCGGCATCCCCAACCTCTCCATCCGAAATGGAATCTTCCAGGCAAATAACCATTGATGTCAAGCCTTCATGCTCACCGGACAAAAATTTACCAGATAGTACATCATTAGAAATGCGCGACCGTGTTCCAGGCATGTACAGAGCGGCACCCAGCGCATAAGACAACAGCTCTTTATCTGAATTCTTCGTGAACTCCACAGGCTCATGCATAAATACTTGCTTTCTTTCATCGTTATCCAGATATCCAAAGTGCTTCACCAACATTCCCCCTGGTCTAATAAAGTCTAATAATCTACTATTTGGTAACTATACTTTTACTGCTCTTTTCAACTTCTGCCTGCACCATACAGCAAACTCCTAAAATTTTACATTGAAAATAAATAAAAAGAGGAAAGAGACAATTTCGTTTCTTCCCTCTTGTATAAACGAATGTTACTTGCTTACTTCAGATTGCTTAGATGATCTGTTCTTTTTGATTTTGTGAACAATAAAAGTGCTTAGGAACACAGCAATAAGAATACTGAAGAATACAAGCTCTTCCACGTGGAACCAAGGGCTCGCAATCATCTTGACACCAATTAATGCTATCATAAGGAAGGCTGTTGTTTCAAATTCTGGAATTCTCTCAATAAGGGCAAGGAATACCTGCGCCACACCACGCATCATCAGTACTCCAAGAATACCTCCAAGGAATAGGACCCAGATCTGATCGGAAACACCAAACGCAGCAATTACACTGTCAATACTGAATGCAATGTCCATGATTTCAACGGACAGCACCGTTCTCCAAAAGCCCATAGGCTTGTTTTTGACTTCTTCTTCTTCCCCTTCTTTATTTTTCTTAATAAAGTAGGAAACGGCAAGCCAGAGCAGATATAGTCCTCCGGCGATCTTAATCCAGGTGATTTTAATTAAGAATACCCCTAGACCGATAGCCAGGAATCGGAATACATAAGCTCCTAAAATCCCGTAAAATAAAGCTCTTTTTTGTTCTTTTTTCGGAAGGTGTTTAACCATGACGGCTAGAACTAATGCATTATCCGCAGATAAGAGGCCTTCCAAAATAATTAGTGTACCGATTACTCCCCATGCTGCTGGGTCGGATAACACCGCTTTTACCGCATCCCAAGAGAAAAACGATCCATAACTTGATAATAAATCTTGTATAAATTCCATTTATTTGAAATTCTCCTTCTAATACAGGCTCGCCATGTAATATTCCATTTATAGGCTAATCCTTTTCTTGATGGCCCGTAACGTATTTGATAGTTTAGCAGCCTTAAATGTTTCATCCTTCACATTCTAAAGAACAGGCAATCGCATTGCCCAGAGTATGAAGGATATTCTTAATCAAACATCTAAATTTACTTTTGAACTTGGGGCACTAAACAATGACGAAAAGATCAGCTTGCTCCTCGCGAGTATCTTTCCTAACTGCTTACACTTCTAATCCGTAGTTGCGGCAAAGGTCAGCCAGTCCGCCGGAAAATCCGCTGCCAATCGCATTGAATTTCCAATCTGAACCGTGTTTATATAACTCGCAGATCACAACAGCCGTTTCAATCGAGAAGTCCTCTCCCAGATCATAGCGCAGGATTTCTTCATCGTTTTCCGGATTTACGACGCGGACAAACGCATTGGAAACCTGGCCAAAGTTTTGTTTTCTTGCATCAGCATCATGAATGGTTACGGCAATGCCAATTTTGCTTACATGTGCAGGCAAAAGTGAGAAGTCAACAACGATCTGCTCATCATCTCCGTCTCCTTCACCAGTCCGGTTATCCCCGGTATGCTCAACAGCACCAGTTGGGCTTTTTAAATTATTGTAGAATATAAATTCCAAATCATCTTGTACCTTCCCCTGCTCGTTAGCAAGAAAGGCTGAGGCATCAAGGTCAAATGCAGAGCCGCCTGAATATTTATTAGTATCCCAGCCTAAACCAATAATCGCTTTTGTAAGACCCGGGTTGGTTTTGGTTAAATCGATACGCTGGCCTTTCGCTAATTGAATAGCCATGATTCTTCACCCCATACATTATATTACAATTGTTTATCAGATAAGAATAGGTGTTTTTGTTTTCCAACAAGGCGGAATCTGCTCCCAGCAGATTCCGCCCGCACCTTTTTCGAAGAAAACTCTTGAATATTAAACGTTTAATCCATAATCGCGTACTAGGGATGCAAGTCCGCCCTGGTAGCCGCTACCGATTGCATTGAATTTCCACTCACCGCTATGGCGGTATAATTCACCCACAACTACAGCTGTTTCAATAGAGAAGTCTTCTCCAAGGTCATAACGGATTAATTCTTCGCCGTTTGCAGGATTGAAAATACGAGCGAAAGCATTGGAAACCTGGCCAAAGTTCTGATTGCGTGCTTCAGCATCATGAATCGTAATCGTGAACGTAATTTTTTCAATAGTAGCAGGAACTTGAGAAAGGTTGATTTTAACCTGCTCATCATCTCCATCGCCGTCTCCTGTTAGATTGTCGCCTGTATGCTCGACAGCACCATTTGCACCTACAAGATTATTGAAGAAAATAAAATCTTTTTCAGAATCACATTTGCCTGAAGCATTTAATAGGAATACAGAAGAGTCAAGATCGAAATCATTGCCTCCATCATACTTATTTACGTCCCAGCCTAAGCCTACAACGATGTTTTGAAGCCCTGGATTAGATTTTGTAAGATCTACTTTTTGTCCTTTTGATAATGAAATTGCCATGAATGATAACCTCGCTTTATTTAAATTTTTTATTTAGCTATTTAAACTTACCTGTTGGTTTCCGCTGCAGGCGCTCCAACCAACACAGTCCCTATAATTAAAATGAGCTTTGATCAAGCTTAATTACAAACAGAATTTAACGATAACGGTTTGCAATATCCCCGATTGACAGGTCACTTGTACCTTGTCCTACTGCTGAGAACTTCCACTCGCCATTATGGCGGTAAAGCTCACCCGGGAACAATGAAGTAAGTCCTGAATAATCATCAGTCAAATTAAATTTAATCAATTCTTCCCCGCCGCTGCTGTTAACAACACGGATGAAAGCGTTCTGGATCATGCCGAAATGCTGTTTTCTTTGTTTTGCCTGATAAATGTTCACTACAAATAACAGCTTATGTACATTTGCAGGCACGTTTCTTAAGTCAACAGTGATTTGCTCATCATCACCATCGCCAGCACCGGTCAAGTTGTCACCGGAGTGTTTGACGCTGCGGCATTTACTCGTTTTATTGCCGAAGTAAATCAGGTCCTTCTGGTCAGTCAGCTTATCCTGCTCATTCAGCATAAGAACGGATGCGTCACAGTCAACATCTGCTCCTCCGCCTAAAAGCCCGCCGAACAGACCTCCCTTTTTCACCGGATCCCAGCCCAAACCAACAGTAATATTAGTTAAACCAGCCCGGCCCTTTGTAAGGTCAATTTTTTGCCCTTTTTGTAATGAAATGGCCATTTACTGCACTCTCCCTTAAACAATGACATACTTGATATTTCCTCTAAATCTTATCATTTCCGACTATCAAGTTCCAATAAATAACCCATTAACCAGTAAACTCCAGCCCATTTGGAACTCAGTAGTACGGGCATCCGCCTACTATATACGAAGCGGGTGATAAAAGGTTTCAAATTTTATAAAAAAAATGCACGGAAAATTTTACATGCTGCATAATCTTTCATTCTTGGGATAACCTTGAATTCCACCCCAGCCCGCCTCCTGGCTCTCGACAAAAAAAAACCTCCCATACATGAGAGGATTTTCAAGTTATTTAGTTAAGTAACTCATGGCCATCCGCAGCTGAAGGTCATGTTTCTCATCCTTCATATACTCGAGCACGGCATTTGCCAGCGCTTTTGCTGTTTTGCTATCCAAAACTCCGCTTTGTTTCAACCCTCTATGAGATTGAAAAGCTTTTACGGCAACTTCCGTCTTCTTATCAAAGTATCCATCATCCCTGCCTGTTTCAAAACCCAGGCTTTTCAGCATTTCCTGTGCATGCTTGACCTGTTCATCATTGCTGTCTCTTTTAAAGGGCTTTTCCACATTTAAAGGATGAGACTGGAAAGCAGACGGCTGGCTGATTTCGATTGTCGGTTCGATTCCTTTTTTATGGATCCAGTTGCCTTCCGGCGTCAGCCATTTATAGAGAGTCAGCTTAATATTGCTGCCATCATTCATCGGAACAGCCTGCTGGACGGTTCCTTTTCCAAACGTTCTTTCACCAATCAGCTTATATCCTTCTGCCTCATTCAATGCTCCTGCCAGAATCTCGGATGCTGAGGCACTTCCCTTATCAATGAGAACAGCCACTTCATACGGTTTTTCCTTTTTCAGGGTTGTGAAATATTCTTTCTTATCGCCATTTCGCTTCTGGATCTGAATATAAGGCTTATCCTTCGTCACAAATTGTCCCAGAATTTCTTCCACTGATGAAAGCAGTCCACCCGGATTACCCCGGACATCTATGATGAGCCCTTTTATCTGCTTAGCTTCTAATTGCCGAAGCTCCTTTCTAAAGTCTTTGCTGGTATGTTCAGAAAAAGAAGTGATTGCCAGGTATCCAATTTTCTCGCCGCGCTGCTCCATCACCTTGGAAACGACCGTCTCAATCGGAATCGTATCACGGACAATTTTCATTTCAATCGGATTCGAAACTCCGGCCCGCTTAATTTCCAGTTTTACTGCGGTCCCCTTTTTCCCTCTAATCTTAAGCCTGGTGTCATACAAATTCAGTCCTTCCACACTTTCGCCATTGACTTTGATAATCTGGTCCCTCGGCTTCAAGCCGGCTTTTTCAGCAGGCGAGTCCTTATAAGGAGAAATAATGATCACTTTTCCGTCTTCTTCTCCAATCTCGGTGCCAATTCCTTCAAAGGAGCTATCAAGCGCTTCATTAAACTGCTCGGCTGTTTCTCTATTCATATAGACGGAGTACGGGTCCTTCAGCGTAGAGAGCATTCCCTGGATCGCACCCTCCTCCAGCTGTGTTTCTCCTACTTTCTCTACATAGTTCTCCTTAATCAGCTGATAAGCCTGATGAACCTTAAGTAAAGAATTCCCATCCACAGGATTCATTTTTTCGTCGGGCTTTTGTGAAAAGCCTGGTATATCGCCATCATTAATCTTTATTCCTGCATACACCCCGCCAGCCGCTCCAGTCGTCAGCGAAAGAGCAACCGATAAAGGCAGCACCCATTTTTTCCCCATAAAAAGCTCCTCTCTTATCAATAGGCCCTTTTACCGGCCTGAATCATCTAAACGCCTGCATAGCCATATACTTGTCCTTAGTTATATATGAGAAGCTCGGACTTATTATGTTTTTTAGTGAAAAAGAGTGATAAATCAGGCCAAGCTGAATCATTGGATCCCCGCTTAAGAATGGCACGGCAGTCCTTCAAAAGAGTACTATAATGGTAAGGTGAAAATTGGCAGATGATCATGATGGGAAAAATAAGGTATATAAAAAAAAGCAGTGAAACAAATGAGAGTGGCTTGACTGGCTCGGTGCTGATGATTTTAACAATGTTGATGTTTCTCCTGTGGTTAGTCTTTTGGGGCGCATCTTCGTTAACGGAAGAACATTTTATTTTATCAAAAATGCTTGGGTTATACTGCGGAGCCTGTTTGACTCTGTGATTTTGCTTTGTTCTTCTTGGAGTTGTGACTGCAGTGCGCAGCTGGCCCGGTAAAATTGTGTTGTTCCTTTTCTCAGCAGCCTTTGGATATGCGGGTTATGGTTTACTAGATACTTCTTTTCTTTTGTACAAGGATAAAGAAACATACGAAAATAGGCAGTTTGAAAGAATCACAGGTGTTCCTGACCATGTGGAGTATGATAATCACGACACCGGACCACGATTTATATCTGACCTGGATTTTAGCGGGCAGATCATCGATGTACATTATCTGCAGATAACACAGGATTACTACGAAGCGAATTTATCAGGAAAGACGCTGGACATTCAGTATCTTCCTCACAGCCATTTTGCTGTAAATGTGGATGTTCATGGAGATTAAGTAACACGTCGAAAAAGGCCGGCACTTAATCTGCCGGCCTTACACATTATATTTTTAAAAATTTCCTTACTGACATTAAGCTTCCCCACACGCCAATGACTGCACCTAAAAGCAGCAGAATCAGCGATACTTGCCAAATGAATGGATTGAATTCCAGAAGCTCTACAAACTTAATTTGGATTCTTGGTGATACAAAATCATAGATGTACGAGTAGGCGGCAGCGATAAAAGCAATAGGGATAATTGCTCCAAGAATCCCGAGCCAGGCTCCTTCAAGGAAGAAAGGCCAGCGGATAAAGCTGTTTGTAGCTCCTACTAATCTCATAATCTCAATTTCTCTTCTTCTGGCAATAATTGTTATTTTAATGGTGTTTGAAATCAGGAACATTGCGGTAAATAATAAACCAAGGATTAAAACGATCCCGATATTTCGTGCAACTTCGACAACATCAAACATTTTTTCAACATAGCCCTGTCCATATTTTACATTTTGGACATATTGAAATTTCTCAATCTGTTTAGCCGTTTTAACGACGTCTACAGGCTCCTTTGTTTTGACCACATATACATCGTTCAGGGGGTTATCCTGTTCAAACAGCTTAAAGGTCTTTCCATCTTCACCCATCTCATCGATTAAGTTCGTCAGCTCTTTTTCCTTTGGGGAAAATGCGACCGTATCGACTGCAGAGATTTGTTCGATCTTCTGGCCGATTAAATCTTTATTATTATCATCCGCTGCCGGATCAAGGTGGACCCTGATTTCAACATCCTTCTGGATGTTCTCAGCAATATGGTTTAAGTTCATCATGATTACAAAAAATACGCCAACCAAAAGCAGAGTGACAGTCACCGCACTGATGGATGCAAAAGTCATCCAGCCGTTCCTCGCTAAGCTTTTTCCGCTCTCTCTAAAGTGGCGGCGAAGGGTTCTAATACTCATATCCGTATTCTCCTCGCTGCTCATCACGTACGATTCTTCCATTATCAATGGCAATTACGCGACGCTTTAAATTATTAACAATATCTCGATTATGTGTGGCCATCACAATAGTAGTCCCACGGTTATTAATCTCTTCTAAAATATTCATAATCTCCCATGAAGTCTCCGGATCCAGGTTACCTGTCGGTTCGTCTGCAATCACAACCTGCGGGGAATTAACGATGGACCGCGCTATGGAAACACGCTGCTGCTCTCCGCCAGACAATTCAGTCGGAACCATGCGTGCCTTATGCTTAAGTCCTACTAAATCAAGCACCTCCATCACACGCTTTTTAATATCTTTTGGATGCTCTTCTACAACCTCCATCGCAAACGCTACGTTCTCAAATACAGTAAGAGTAGGCAAGAGCTTAAAGTCCTGGAAGACTACCCCTAAATTGCGGCGGAATAGCGGTACTTTCGTATTTCTCAGTTTAGAAAGCTGAATTCCGTTAACGGTAATGCTCCCGGTTGTCGGCTTTTCTTCGCGGTACATCATTTTTATAAAAGTAGATTTACCGGCGCCGCTTGGGCCCACCACGTAAACAAACTCGCCTTTATTAATTTTTACAGTAATCCCATTAATGGCAGAAACTCCATTAGGATAGATTTTAGATACTTCAGACATTTCGATCATAACAATTCACCTAACCTTCTAGTTTAAAACTATGTTCCTATATAAAATTCACCTAAATGAATTTAACTTTTAGCGATAAACAACAAAAAACGACAAAAACCAAGAAAAAGACTGAGCAATTTCTTCTTTTCGTCTTCACACATTATAACATTCAAGTTTGACAGTTTTAAGGATAATTATATTACAATTTCATTTCATTAGAGATACAGCGAAGAAAAAGTCATGATGATAAATATCTATTTCTTGAAGGAAGATAATAGGAAGAATCTACTAAAAAACAGAACCCCAGTGGGATTCTGCTTGTACGATTATTTCGGTATATTATCCATCGGCAGAGTATTATGCAGGGCAGGAGGTGCTGGTTTAAGAATCGGCTTCGCTCCTTCTGCTTTTGGAGTAGATTCATATTTAAATTCTGCATGCCCATCTATACTTGGACCTTGTGCCCAGCGCCCTGTGCTCGCTTCTTCACCTTCAGAAAAATTAAATAGTGTATATGCTACATCTAATCTTTCTTTTTCACGAGGGAATGTGCTCGGAACCAGCAGCCCTTCCGCTTCTTCAAGCTCAGCAATGGCTGCGGCCCACTGGTTTTGGTGATAGGAATCGCGCGCAATCAGTACGGACAGCATATCTTTCACGCCTCTGTCATCGCTCATTTCATACAAACGAACAGCCTGAAGACGTCCTTGAGATTCCGCATTTAAGTTGGCGCGGAAATCAGCCAGCAGGTTTCCGCTTGAGATAATATAATTACCCATCCATGGGTTGCCGACGCTGTCAGCAGGACGTGCGCCAAGTCCTGACACAATGGCATGTTGCGGATTCATGCCGCCCATAACTGCAGCCATAACAGGGTCTTTCGCCGCTTCTTCCTGAGCGCTAACTGGTGCACCATCAAGCAGCCGTGAAACCATAGTAGCAAGCATCTCAATATGGCCAATTTCCTCAGTTCCTATGTCTAAAAGCAAGTCTTTATATTTTTGGTTACCGCGGACGCTCCAGCCCTGGAATAAGTATTGCATAGCCACTGACATCTCACCAAACTGACCACCGATTAATTCCTGTAATTTTTTCGCAAATAACGGATCGGGTCTGTCTGGTTTAGCTTCAAATTGCAGTTCTTTAATATGTGAAAACATAAAAAACCTCCTATGCCTTATTATGGGTGCGCACCCTACAACCTGAATATACCCAGAGCCCCATGCCTAAAACTATAATGTTTATTTTTTTAGAATTTTTATTGTGTAGGGCATTAATTCAAGAGATGGGAAATACTTACTGAGGAGGCTGGTAAGTCAGGTTTTAGGAGCAGAGGCATAATTTAGTTTACGAAAAACCTAAAGCCCTTATTTTGCAGCTCTTTTAGACTAAATATAGTTTTAGTTGGTTGTAAGTATCGTTATTAGAAGACCTCAGCCTATTCTATAAAAAAGGTATAAACCCTTTATGGGGCATTCAAAAATTTTGGAGGGGTAAATGGAGTTTTATCGGGGTAAACATAATTTTTCGAGGGGTATCTTAGATTTTATGAGGGTTTCGGTTTTTTATGGGGATTATCATAGCATCGTCGGACCCGTGTGTATATCTAGATACTTCTCCATACTAGAGGCGTATCCAAATACCCATTTAAAAAAAGCAGTGCATTAAAAATCTTATGCACTGCTTCTTTCTATGTACTTATTTTTTCTCTGCAAGCCAGCCTGCAACCACTTTGGCATCATCGCCCTTTAGGATGTTTGGAGGCATTTGGCCTTTACCTTTTTTTATAATATTCGTGATTTCAGCTTCCGAATAGGCAGACCCGATATTTGTCAGGTCAGGACCGAATCCACCCTCAAGATTTCCGCCATGACAGCTTGAACAGTTCTTTTGGTATAATTTTTCACCATTGCCTGCAACAGACCCGGCATTTTCTGAACCGTTTTCCTGATTAGCATTCTCTTTTTCACCGTTATCAGCATTTCCGCATGCCGCTAATGCTAGGGAAGTACCCAGCAGAAGCATAATGAGCTTTTTTTTCATGTTCATCTCTCCTCGAACGAAGTACACATCTTTAAAATAAAGGCCAAAACACATAGTATTTCTATGGTGTTTTGGCCTTGCATCAAAGAGTTATCCCATTTTTCATTATACCTTTATTATACTCGTTTGAAACCCTCGCCAAGCACTTCCGAAGCGTCCATAACGACCACAAAAGCGTTGGGATCAATGCCTTTTACGAGTTGTTTCAACTTTATGAACTCCGTCTGATCCACCACGCACATAAGTACAGGACGTTCATCATCCGTATAGCCGCCCGTCCCGGAAAGCTTGGTCACACCGCGGTCAATCTCATGAATAATTCCATTTCTTACTTCAGCTTCATGTGCAGTTATAACCATCGCCATTTTAGAACGGCCAATCCCTACCTGAACAAGATCAATCGTTTTGCTTGTCACGTACAGGGCAATTAAAGCATAAAGCCCCAGCTCAATATCAAAGAAAATAGCTGCGGAAAGCACAATTAAGCCATCTATAATCGCTACACAGGTTCCAAGCGAGAAACCTGTATATTTGTTGATAATCTGTGCAGCCAGATCGGTTCCGCCTGTTGAAGCTCTTCCTCTAAAAACCACACCAAGCCCAAGGCCCACTCCGATTCCGCCAAACAGTGCACCTAGCAGCGGATCGGTTGTCCACGGTTCCCAGTGACTCGTCAAGAAAACGACAAACGGCAAAAATATCGTGCCAAGCAGCGTTTTAGCACCAAATTGAGCCCCTAGAAAGATGAGTCCTGCAATAAAAAGAGGAACATTAAACGCCCATTGAACATAGGCAGGCTCCCAGCCAGCGAGTGCGTGCAAAATCGTACTGATCCCGCTGACACCGCCCGAAGCGATCTTGTTCGGCAGCAAAAACACATTAAAAGCAACGGCTACAATCGCTGAACCCAAAAGAACATAGCCAATCTCGATCAATTTATTCACAACCGGGTGTGAATAGGCCATACCTCTTCTCTTCCGCATCCCAAAATCCTCCATTATCTATTACAAATAGTATCTATTAAAATTCCTAAAACATACTCATACACAACAGAATTGAGTATACCACGCCATTATGGGGACTGTCCCTATTTCCCGGCAAAAAACCTGCTCTTTTTCGGGGGACTGTCCCTATTTCCCAGCGGCTGAATCCATTGCCAGACTTGACTTCCGTATGGGGACTGTCCCCTATTTCCCGCAGAAAATAAAAATGGGAAATGGGGGACAGTCCCCATTTCCCAAGAGATTATGCTAGTTTTGAACGCAGGTAGGCGTCGATGAAGGAGTCGAGGTCTCCGTCCATGACTCCCTGGATGTTACCGGATTCGTTGCCGGTACGGTGATCTTTTACCATGGAGTATGGATGGAATACGTAGGAGCGGATTTGGCTGCCCCAGCCGATTTCCTTTTGCTCTCCGCGGATTTCATCTAGTTCCGCCTGCTGCTGCTCGATTTCTCTTTGGTATAACTTGGCTTTTAACATTTTCATGGCCTGCTCACGGTTCTTGATCTGCGAACGCTCGGATTGACAGGTAACCACGACATTTGTTGGGGTGTGGGTAATACGTACTGCCGAGTCAGTCGTATTGATATGCTGGCCGCCGGCGCCGCTGGCACGGTACGTATCAATTTTAAGGTCTTCTGTTCGAATCTCGATCTCGATTTCATTATTAAACTCAGGCATAACTTCACACGATACAAACGAAGTATGGCGGCGTCCTGAAGAATCGAATGGTGAGATACGGACAAGACGGTGAACCCCTTTTTCAGCCTTCAAGTAGCCATAGGCGTTATGGCCTTTAATTAAGAGGGTTACACTTTTAATCCCAGCTTCATCTCCAGGGAGATAATCGAGAGTTTCCACCTTAAAGCCTTTCTTTTCAGCCCAGCGAGTGTACATACGCAGCAGCAAAGAACCCCAGTCCTGGGACTCAGTTCCGCCTGCACCTGGGTGAAGCTCTAAGATCGCATTGTTTTTATCAAATTCTTCACTAAGAAGAAGCTGAAGTTCATACTTATTTAATTGTTCAGTAAGGTCCATCAATTCCGACTCAAGCTCAGCCTGAAGCTCTGCATCACTTTCTTCCTTAACTAATTCAAAGGTTAAATCGAGATTCTCATAGTTCTCGAACATCTCTTTAAATTGGTTAACGGCTTCCTTTAACGCGTTTACTTCATTAATAACAACCTGTGCTTTATTCTGGTCGTTCCAGAAGTCAGGGTGTGACATTTCATTATCCAACTGGGCAATACGGGCTTCCTTCTCTTCTAAGTCAAAGAGACCCCCTAAAGTCCGCTAATTTCTTAGCTGTTTTCTCAAGCTCATTACGAATTTCTGATAATTCCATGCCTGAAGCACCTCTTTTTATATAATTTATTTATGATCACTATAGTTATTACATTCATCTTGATAGTAAAAGTCTATTATACCGCCAAAAAACATTCGTTACAAACGGAAAAAGGCGGTAAACCCTTGAGCTTACCGTCCTTCCTTTAAACACAGACGTTATTGCAATTGTCCGTGGCAGTTTTTAAACTTTTTGCCGCTGCCGCATGGACAAAGATCATTACGTCCAACCTCGGCCTTTTTGCGGGCAGGCTGTTTCTTTACTGGTTCACCGTCATCCTTAGGATTCACAGCTTGTCCCTGAGCCACTTCCTGGCGCTCCAGGTTGTTGCGGATCTCAGCCTTCATAATATATTTAGCCACATCATCTTCAATGGCAGCAATCATGCCATCGAACAGGGATAAACCTTCTTCCTGGTACTCACGAAGCGGATCAATCTGACCGTATGCACGAAGATGGATACCCTGGCGGAGCTGTTCCATTGTATCGATGTGGTCCATCCACTTGCTGTCAACCGCACGAAGAACGATAACCTTCTCGAACTCTCTCATCTGTTCTTCGGTTAGCTGCTCTTCTTTTTCATTATAGCGGTCTTTAATTTTGCCAAGAATAAATTCTACCATCTCTTCCGGATCTTTGCCTCTTAGATCATTTTCTGTCACATCGCCTTCCTGCAGAAGGTTTCCGTTAATATAATCAATGAGGCCAGTGAAGTTCCATTCTTCCTCGTCCTCATGTGGAGAAATAAAGGCTTCAAAGTTTCTTGAAAGAGAAGTAGTAATCATTTTCTCTACAATTTCACGAAGATTTTCGCTGTCTAACACTTCATTACGCTGTGCATAAATAATTTCACGCTGCTGGCGAAGCACATCATCATATTGCAGAAGCTGCTTACGAGCATCAAAGTTATTGCCCTCAACCCGTTTTTGCGCAGACTCAACTGCTCTTGTGACCATTTTACTTTGAATAGGCTGTGTATCATCCATTCCAAGACGGGCCATCAGATTCTTCATGTTATCAGAGCCAAAGCGGCGCATTAATTCATCTTCCATAGAAAGGTAGAATTGAGTAACCCCCGGGTCGCCCTGACGTCCGGAACGTCCGCGAAGCTGGTTATCAATACGTCTGCTTTCATGTCGTTCCGTACCAACAACTGCAAGTCCGCCCAGTTCCTTCACGCCTTCGCCAAGCTTAATGTCGGTTCCGCGTCCTGCCATGTTTGTCGCGATCGTAACAGCACCCTGTTCGCCGGCATGAGCAATAATTTCTGCCTCGCGTTCATGGTTCTTCGCATTCAATACATTATGCTTAACGCCTTTTCGGGTTAAGAGCTGTGAAATTAATTCGGAGGTTTCAATGGCAACGGTACCCACAAGAACAGGCTGTCCTTTGGCATAGCGTTCAGCAATTTCCTCGACCACTGCATTAAACTTGCCTTCAATAGAAGCGTAAATCAAGTCTGCACGGTCATCACGGACGATATCTCGGTTCGTCGGAATCACAATAACATGCATATTGTAGATATTACGGAATTCCTCTTCTTCCGTTTTCGCGGTACCCGTCATACCAGAAAGCTTTTCATACATACGGAAATAGTTCTGGAAGGTAATGGTCGCTAAAGTCATGCTCTCGTTTTGAATTTCAACGCCCTCTTTAGCTTCAATTGCCTGATGCAGTCCATCGCTGTAGCGGCGTCCTTTCATGAGACGGCCGGTAAATTGGTCAACGATGACGATCTCATCGTCCTGAACCACATAATCCACATCCAGCTGCATGCTTGTATGAGCCTTCAATGCCTGGTTGATATGATGGTTAAGCGTTACATGTGAAATATCAAATAAATTATCGATGCCAAAAGCACGTTCAGATTTAGAAATCCCTTCTTCTGTCAGCTGAACTCCTTTTGTTTTCTCATCGTACGTGAAATCAACGTCCTTTTTAAGAGTACGCACAAAAGCATTCGCCTGAATATAAAGCACATTAGATTTCTCAGCTGTACCTGAAATGATCAGCGGTGTACGAGCTTCATCAATAAGAATGGAGTCGACTTCATCTATCACGGCAAAATAAAGCGGACGCTGAACTTTTTGTTCGCTGTAGAGAACCATGTTATCACGAAGATAGTCAAATCCCAGCTCATTATTGGTGCTGTACGTGATATCTGCTGCATATGCTTCCTGCTTTTCTTCCTTTGTCATGCTGTTCAGGTTAAGGCCGACAGTCAATCCAAGAAAGTTAAACAGCTTGCCCATTTCAGTTGCATCACGGCTTGCCAGGTATTCATTCACCGTTACAACATGAACACCCTTGCCAGTAATCGCATTTAAATAAACCGGCATGGTGGAAGTCAGTGTTTTACCTTCCCCGGTTTTCATTTCAGATATATTCCCATCATGAAGGGAAATACCACCCATCAGCTGAACTCTGAAAGGATACATGCCAAGCACGCGGCGTGAACCTTCACGGACAACCGCGAATGCCTCTGGAAGAATGCTATTCAGTTTTTCGCCTTTTTGGTAGCGCTCTTTAAATTCCTCTGTTTTCGCTCTTAATTCATCATCTGACAAACGTTCCATATCAGATGCTAAAGCTTCTATTTGATCCGCCTGTTTTTCAAGGCGTTTTATTTCGCGTTTATTCTGGTCAAACACCTTATTCAAAATCCCCAGCATGATAAGCGCTCCTCTTTTATAAAAGTAAGTGAGCCCAATGGTTAGCGGGCACTCTTGATGGACAATATTATAATAGGAAAGTATTCGCCGTAAAGCACGAAAATCCTCTTCTCAAAATGTAAACTACTGCCTTTAATTTTAACACTTCTGCCACATAGGCACAACCGAAGGGGAATAATAGGGAAATATGCATACATAAATCGATAAAAAAAGTCATAAAAGCACTATAAAAATGGGAAAAATTATAGTAAGTTAATATAGAGTGCAGTATGAAATTTACTTATTAAATTCCCTTTAACAAAAATTAATTCCTTATATAATATAGCCCGCAGGATGTGATACTCATAATGATCGGTGACAGAGTTAAAATTATTAGAAAAGAAAAAAAAATGTCCATGTCGGAGCTTGCGGAGAAGGCGGGTGTGGCGAAATCTTATTTAAGTGCCCTGGAACGCAACCTGCAGTCAAACCCATCTATTCAGTTCCTTGAAAAAATTGCCGCGGTTCTAGAAGTTCCTTTGGATTCCCTTCTATACGATCAGCCCAGCCAGGACAGCCTCGATGCAGACTGGATGAAAATCGTGAAAGAAGCCATGAGCTCTGGTGTATCTAAGGAGCAATTCCGCGAATTTATTGAATTCAATAAATGGAGGATTAATAAGGACTAAACCAAACAAGGTGCTGTAGAGACCTTGTTTTTTTGTAAAAAAATAAACCCCTTAAAAAGAAAGCCTGTCAGGCAAGCTCACTTTTTAAGGGTACTTTTTTTCTTTCATTTCCATTCCCCACTTAAGCTAAACGACCTCTTTCTGCTCCTGAGCACTCTGCAAAAATTCTCTGATATCTTCTAAGTTCATTCCCATTTTTTTCGCTTGAAGTAACAGTTCAACCCACTCTTGATCCAACTCAGGTACAGTTATTAACAATCTAAATACCCTCCCAAAATACCTTTTGTATTTCAGGCAGCCCAGCCATCATAGTACGAACTACCGTAGACCCGTGACTTTGCGTCCCTGCCTTTCAGCCAAGTTTGCCTTTTTCTGTAGTACTTATCTCACATGTTGATTATAAACAAGGCAAACGAATTACTTTGTTGTTTTATGTCAGTTGAAAACTAAATTTTCAAACTTTTTTTCTTCAGAAAACCTCATTTTTCACCCATTTTTTGTAAAAACAATCACTAAAGGTAAAAATACCGAAAATTATTTGTCTACTGGGGTCGAATTAACCATAAAAGAATCGTGGAAAGCACTCAATTCTTTTTCGATGACTCTTTAGGTACAGGAAAACTTCCGATGCGCATTCCCACCTTCTCCATCGTTATGGCATTAAACAATCTCTGGCTTGTTAAATCCTCCCCGCATACCGGACAAATCCATTGGCCGGACTCCGAGCTGCTAAAGGAGGGTCTGTGGCATTTATAGCAATTTTTGCGAAACATCTGTTGTTCCCCTTTCCCTAAAGTCTATTCATCGTTTTCTTTTCTTTTACGGTTATTTACAAACAAGATTGATCCACCTGATAATGTAAGAAATACACCGATTAGCAGGTAATTATAATTGTCGGTAGCCGTGTCTGGCAGCTTGTTATCGCCATTAGTGCCGGTTCCTGCATTGGGTATTGGATTTGAATCGGTTGTCGGTTCTGTTGAATCTGGTACTGGAATTGGAGTTGGTGCTGGATTTGGTGTCGGTATCGGTGTTGGTTCAGGATTTGGTTCTGGCTCAGGACATGTATTCGTTTCTCCGCATGCTGGCGGCTCTGGACATGTGTTAGTTTCTTCACACGTTGGCGGCTCTGGACATGTATTGGTTTGTTCACAGCTTGGCGGCTCTGGGCATGTATTGGTTTGTTCACACGTTGGCGGTTCTGGACATGTGTTAGTTTCTTCACAGTCCGGCGGCTCTGGACATGTGTTAGTTTCTTCACAGTCCGGCGGCTCTGGACATGTGTTAGTTTCTTCACAGCCCGGCGGCTCTGGACATGTGTTGGTTTCTTCACAGCTTGGAGGCGGTGTATCCCTTCCTTCTGCTACAAACTTAAACTCAACTTCTGCGGATGAACCCTGAAAACTGTTATCCAGCTCGTAGGGCATAGTCACTGTGAATAATAGCTTTTCAGATGTTCCCGATTTTAAAATTCTCGAACCAAATCCTTTAAAATCCTTTAAAAGGCCTGTATATAGAAGATTGCTATTTTCTTTAACTTCAAGTTTTAAATTTTCAAATAGGTTTTTGTGTGATTTATGGCTGCCTATTACAGCAGTGTATTGAAAATTTTTAGTTCCCTGATTCTTTATCGTGATCTCTCTTGGCATCCAGTCGCCTGGTTTTAAATTATCTACCTGGAATAAAAAATTCTCCGGATCAGTGGCAATATCGATTTCGCTGCTAGCGGCATATGCACCTTTTGGCGTTAAAAAACTATAAAGAACGAATATAGTCATTAGTATTAAAATAGGCTTTGCCAAAAGCTTTTTGGGATACATTGCATAACCTCACATTCTATAATTTAAATAAAAGGCAGGACGGATGCCCCACCTTTTACATGAACCTCATATAAGAAATTACTTCAATTCACCATCGCCTTGTTGAGCATTGAAAGTCCAAGTAAGCGATAGGGAATCACCTTGGAACTTATTTTGGTCGTCTCCATTATCTACAAAAGTAAACATGACATACATGTCATCTGTCGTTCCAGCTTTAATTCCTCGTTTTTCACCAAACAAGCCTCTTGCTACAGCATCCGGATCCTTTTCATCCAAAAGTTCTGCTAGAGTTGTAGACCAAATTACACCATTAAGTTTATCGCCGTTGACTAAGAAATCTACTTTAATATGTTCGCCAAAATCATTGCCAGCATTATCCCCTTTTTTATCTTTTACAGTATAAGCGGTATCAAGCAAAACTTTTTTAATGTCTAAAGTTCCATCATTTTTAAGTTGGAATTCTCTGATCATTGAATCCCCCGGTGCAATATTAGATACATCAATAACGGTTTTAGGATCAGTACTTATGTCTAGTGTACCAGCAGCGAAAGTCCCCTTTGCATCAGCTGAATCACTAAAATAAGCAAACGTTCCTCCACCAACTAACGACAAACCTAATACCGCCGATCCAATACCTAAACCTAATTTCTTTTTAATACTCATTCCTTGTTTCCTCCTCATTCCCAACTATGGGTATGTATATTTTGTTTTATATATTGACTCCCGCTTTAACAGGAGATTCAACCAAGTTAAGCAGTTTTAGTGGTTTCTGTATTTTTTGTTTTTGAATCGATTTCCCTGATTGCCTGAAATATGGTGTAACCGGCATACAAGAGTATTAGTAAGCCAGGAACCACCATCATTAATGCGCTCCCTGTTTTGGAAGAAGCATAACTAATGAAGTATCCTGCATATGGAATCGTGAAGCCATCGTACTGGGCTACCACATTTTGTGATAAGACTGGCTGAAGGTCAGTAGCATCGTTGTTATCACCTTTAGTTTCATAGGATACGTTTTGGCCAGTTCCTAATACCTTGGTAACTCTGTGGGTGATTAATTTTTCTTCACTTTCACGGAAAGTAATGATGCTTCCTTTTTTCAAGCTTTTTCTTTCATCCGTATTTAGCGGCTTGACGGCTATGATGGAGCCTGTTTGAAAGGTTGGTTCCATCGATCCGGAGAGAACGGTTTTTAACTGGTATCCAAAGGCCTGCGGTTCACCGCCGGATGCCTTAGAGGAAATGACTAGAAACAGCATCAGCAGAAACACTGCGAATAGTACATAGGTCAGTGTATTGCTGAGTATCTTTAAGACTTTTTTCATTGGTTAACACCTGCCTGCATGAGATTATCTAACTGCTTTTTCATTGCTTTGCAGCTTCAGTTTGCACTGATTCAGCTGCATCGCTATTAGTAGGCTCTGAAATCTCTTTATCTTTTGAAACGGGTTCACTAGTTTTAGTTTCTTTCTTCTCCTGGCTGCTGTCTGGAGCTTCTTCTTTTTTGAGATCTGGTGTAGTCTCTATCTCTTTCTTGTCTTCCGTTTCTCCATCAGCAGTAGTTTCTTTAGCAGGAACTTCAACTTCAGAAGGTTCTTCTTTATCTTTCTTTTCTGAAGGAAGGTCCGGTTTACCCTCTTCTTTTTTCTCAGTTTCAGGGGTAACTTTTTCTAGATCCTTCTCAGGTTCTGCATCTTTCTTTTCTGGCTCTTTACACTCAGTTTTTCCTTGTTCATTTTCACCTTGATTCGTTTCTGCAGAAACAGGCTGCTTTTCTTCGCTATCACGCGTTACTTCTTCTGAACAATCCTCTTCCTTCGCCCAAATACCAGCCGCAATAGTACCTTGAACATCTTCACTATCACTAAAGGATGCATTCGTGTTTCCTGATATGTAACCCAAGGAACCGATCGTTATGTACCAAATTCCAAAAGCTTTCATGAACAGCAGCAACTTCTTGTTCTTTTTACCGTATTTCTTTAATCGTTTGTGCCTTATAGGAACCACTCCCCCTTGGAAGTTTGCTCTTTTTGTTCGTTTTATCGAACTTGTAACTTGAGTATAGTTCATTGGTAACGGGTTTGAAAAACCTCAAAATTGGTTAAATATTCTTAAAAACGAACGTTTTTTGTTCTATATCTTATTCTTTCTCCTTAAATCTCAGTATTTCATATTTTTTAAAGAACGGAATGTTCTATATAATGAATTTACAAATATAGTAAAAAGGGGATTCTTATCTATGGATGGAAATGCTTTTAGGAGGCTGCGAATAAAAAAAGGATATTCCATTACCCAGCTTGCAGAGAGAACGGGAATTTCCAAATCGTATTTAAGTTATATAGAAAGGGGGCTTCAGCAGAATCCTTCTATTAATATTCTTACAAAGATAGCTCAAGTTCTTGATTGCAGTGTGGATGACTTAATGGGAGAAACAATCAGTGATATGACTCTTGATAAAGAGTGGGTGAATCTTATTATGGAGGCAAAACAACAGGGGATCAGTAAGGACGAATTTAGATTATGGCTGGAGTTTAATATCTTTAAGAAGGTTCAAATTAATAATGAAACGAAAAAATAATTCCCTGTGGGTTGGAATCCTCATTATCCTAGCTGGGATAAGTTTCATTGCATTTTCGTTATTAAAAATGAATCATGAGAGCGACTTGCAGGAATATACACTTAAAGCAGCTTATAAAAAAGTAGGCTTAGGATCTCAGAAAGACAAAGCCCAGGAAGAAATGCAATCAGTTCCTCCTCCTAAAAGAATGGAAACTTTCCAAACTGGTGACATCATAGGCATTCTAAGCATTCCAGCAATAAAATCGGATCTTCCTATAATAGAAGGAACTCATGAGGATGATCTTGCTAAAGGGGTAGGGCATTACAGCACATCGGCTCTGCCTGATCAGGACAACCAAATTCTGCTTTCAGGCCACCGAGATACTGTTTTCCGAAAGCTTGGTGATTTAAAGACAGGAGACACACTAGAATTAAAAATGCCGTCCCAAACCTTCAGCTATAAAATCTTTAAATCTTATATAGTGGACAAAGACAACACCACAGTGATCCGCGATACGTCCCCAAAGGAAATACTCACTCTCTCCACCTGTTATCCTTTTTCTTTTGTCGGCAATGCGCCTAACCGGTATGTCATTGAAGCAGAAAGAATTCCATAAAAAATGCCTGAATCCATATAGGAATCAGGCATTTTCTATTATTCTATTTAACTAGGCTCAATCAACCCATATCGCCCATCATTACGCTTATAAACCACATTCGTCACATTCGTAACTGCATTCGTAAAGACGAAGAAGTTATGTCCCAGCATGTTCATCTGCAGAATAGCCTCTTCACTGTCCATCGGCTTTAAGTCAAATCGCTTATTCCGGACAACCTCTAAATCATTTTCTTCTTCCACATCCACCAGTGTCGCACTTGCCTCAGCTTCACTCGCGCTGCTTGTAAATAATTCCTGGATACTGCCCTTCTCACGGAATTTGCGGTTCACTTTTGTTTTATGCTTACGAATTTGGCGTTCTAATTTATCAGTGATCAAGTCGATGGCCGCATACATGTCACCGTTGGACTCTTCTGCACGAAGGACCAAATCGGACATCGGGATGGTTACCTCGACTTTGGTGGATTTATCGTTATAGACCTTTAAGTTAACATGCACATTTGCATCTGGAGTGTCATTAAAATATCTCTCTAACTTGCCAATTTTTTTCTCTACATAGTCACGCAGAGCCTGAGTTACTTCAATGTTTTCACCACGAACGTTATAATTCATCGATGAATTCCTCCTTTAAATAAGGTATGTATATAGTTTCTACGATACCCTTTACAATTCCTTCATAAACACCAAAAGAATTTGTCGAATTTTCAAACTTATTGCGATTTGGCGAGTTAACTGAAGGGGTTATCTACATTATAATTCTCTGAGATTTAAAAAATACCAGTACAATAAACTTATTTTTGACGTTGTCGAACTTTTATAAAACAAAAAAAACAGCTCTAATTAATTTAGGCTGTTCCTCATTTACGTTTATCATAAAAATATCCATCAGTCGTGAGGGACTGATAAGGATTCACATATTTTTGATTTCCTTCTTTTTTAGACTGAAGTTTTTTTATATCGATTTGTATGTCCCTTTTTATTCGGGAAAGTTTTTCAGTAACCTGTTTTTCCAATCCGATCAAAAGGGATCCAGTTATATTTTCTTCATCAGAAAAAGGGGCTGTAATCTCAGCCAGTATAGCCTGGCGCAGTTCTAGAATTCTTTCTATCTCAGCAATCTGTTCATTTCTTTTCTCTTCACTGGAAGTATTAATAAGCTCAATAAGCTCAATTGAAAGGTTACGGTAAGGCATCAGGCGGTTCATTAAATGGACCCGCCTTGCACATACTGCTTCTGGCGATTAGCCTGAATAACTTGTTTCCAGGTATCACGAAATTCGCTCACAAGTTCCTCAACCTCATCTAAAATGCTAGTATCGTTATTAATATTAGCTTCGATCAACCGGCGGTTCATATAATCATAGAGAGACATCATATCCTTAGAAACTTCCAGATCCATATTTAAGGTAACCATTAACTCCTGAATAATCTTCTGGGCTTTTTGGATATTCGTATTTTTTGCTTCGATTTGTTTTGCGTTGATTGCCATTTTGGCCTGGTGGATAAATTTAATGCACCCATTATATAGCATCAATGTAAGTTCCCCAGGAGATGCTGTATTCACACTATTGTTTTGATACGCCTGATAAGGATTATGCAAAGCCATTTAGAACATCCTTTCTTATTGACCTCCGCCAAATTGCTGCATGAGGTATGTAGATTGAGAATTGGATTTTTGTATTGCTTTTTCCATGGCTGTGAACTGACGGTAGTAGCGGTCTTCAACTTGTAGAAGGCGATCTTCGAATCGGTTTATTGAATTATTCATTGTATCCAGCAATCGTCCAATCGTAAATGATTGGTTAGTCATTGTTGCTTTGCCGGCCTTTTTCTCGATATTGCTCATAATATCTTTAATGGACGCACGCATTTTCCGAGCAATTCCTTGATCAGCAGGCGTCGCTCCTTCTTTCTGAAACAGCTCGTAAATTCCATTAGGATTTTTTGAAATAGCCGCTTTAAGTTTATCCGGATCAATAACCAGCTTTCCTTTTTCAAGGTAATTGGACGAAGTGGTAATCCCGATCTGGGAAAGCTGTGAAAATCCAGCACCGGGAACGGCAGAATAAAGGTTGGCACGCAACTGATTTAGTCCATTTGATAAGGCGCTGTCTCCCCGCAATGTTCCACTTTTTGCTCTTTCTTCCCATTTCTCAATATCCTTTTCATCCATGTCGTCTTTTTGTTCTTTGGTTAAAGGCTGGTATTCTCTATAACGTTTTTCCGAAATTTCTTCATTAATTTTACTAATGGTTTCATTATATTTGGTAACAAATTTAGTAATGGTGTCGAGTATGGCGTCCGTATCCGTACTAGATGAAAAAGTGACAGGTGTATCAGTCTTTTTATTTAAGGTATAATCAACACCATTGATTTGAAAGTTATTAGTTGATCGGCTTGTTGGCAGGCCGTTAATTTCAAAAGACGCATTTTTCCCTAATGATCCAAATCCAGCTTTTTTTGCATCCACATTATTGCTGCTTAAGGAAAGATTATTGATTAGAAAATCCCCAGATAGCTCGATGTCCGAATTATCATCTGTTCCGGCATTACCCGTATTTTTCGCGGTTATGGATACCTTTTGTGTAACAGTGTCGTAGAACATGTTAACGCCTGATTCTTTGTTGATTTTATCAATAATACTATTTAAGGTGTCTTTACTTGGATCAATTGTGTAACTAAAGCCGGTAGTTTCTAATTTGCCATCTTTACCTATTGCTTTAATAGAGATGGTTTGGCTTAGGACGGGCGGTACATGTTGATTTAGGGTTTTAGCAGGGTCTATATCTTTAGCAGCTGTGCTGAACATGGTAGCAGCTTCAGCTAAATAGTTAACTTTAACAGTGCCGCTAAATTCAGAAGTAGAATTAATGTTTTTGATTGTCACAGCACTCGGATCGGAAACAGTTACAGTCTTTTTTGTATAAGTCCCTTGTTTGCTGATTCCATCAAAAACAAATTGATCTAAATCAAACAAAAGTTTATTCATCGACCGGTAATCATCGCGCTGCCATTCCGTGTATTGCTTTTTTTGATTAAGCTTGTCCAGAGGCATACGTTCTGCTTTCATTAGATCTTTAACCATTTGATCGGTATCCATGCCACTGGCAAGCCCGCTAATTCTTGTCATGAAGGTTCAGCTCCGCTATATTTTTTTATCTACAATAATGCCTAAAAATTCGGCCATTTGGGCATATAAATCCAGCATCTTTTTAGGAGGTATTTCTTTGACTACCTCATTTGTCTCACTATCTACAATGGTTACGTAATATTTATGAAGCTTCTCATGGAATTCAAATTTTAATGCTGTATTTGCCGGATTTAAGAATTTATTAAATGTCTCAACCATTTCATTTACTTTTTCTTTTGAAATTTCCGGACTTTCCCGATTTACAGGTTCTGCGTATTTTTTTGGTTCATTTTCTATAGTAATGACACCTTCGACTTGTATGTTTTCTGGGGGTCTTGATGCAGCAGGTGAAGGATTTGATAAGAGACGATCAATCATAATTTCCCTCCGCAAATAGATATCAATTTTCTACATTTAATATCGGTAGAATTATTTATTTATTAACCTTTTTACCGATTATTAGAATAAAACTTCTAAAACGTATGTTCTAATTTTGACTCAGGAGATAAATATAGCAGAATTTAGTACTATAAACTCATGTTATTAACGCTCTCATACGCATATCCATCAAATGTTTATCTTGTAACATACAACGCTAAATATATAAGCAACTATGTTCGAATGGTATTCTCTTTCTAAAAGACATTAATCTGATTATGTAAGAGTATTATCAACTGAGGGGCGTAAGAAGAAACATTCGATTGTGTATGTAGAATGAAGACTAATAGATTATAGTAATTACTAGTAATGAAAAATGAAATAGTCTAAAGACAGCCAATATCAGGGAATGAACGTGCATAAATAGAGACCCTAGGAAAATTCCTAGAGTCTCTTTCTTTTTAGTTAATCTAAACCGCGGGCGAAGATTAACGAAGAAGTTGAAGTACACCTTGTGGTTGTTGGTTAGCTTGAGCCAACATAGCTTGAGCAGCTTGAGAAAGAATTGAGTTCTTGGTTTGAGTCATCATTTCTTTCGCCATGTCTACGTCACGTACACGAGACTCAGCAGCTGTTAAGTTTTCAGAAGATGTATTCAAGTTATTGATTGTGTGCTCTAAACGGTTTTGAGTAGCACCCAATTTAGAACGCTCAGCAGAAACCTTAGAGATAGCAGAATCAATAGCTTTAATTGCTACATTTGCTTGACCTTGGTTACCAACTTTGATATCTTTTACGCCAAGTGCGGAAGTACCCATGTCTTTAAACGCTAACTGGATATTTTGTCCAGTATTAGACCCAATTTGGAATGTTGCTTGACCATCAGCATGTGTAACCTCTGCTTGAGTAGTCTCAGTGAAAGAAGACAATGAATTTGATGCACCATTTTTCACGTTACCAGCTGAATCTTTAACAGTCATAGTCAAGCCATTGATTGCACCTGTGAACCCATCAGCTTTTGCGGTAATTTCTAATGCACCCGTAGTAGCATTCACAGCACCCGTAGTATCAGCATTCATGTTTGTACCAGAATATAGGTCAGATAGCTTTGATGTAGAAGAAACGGTAATTGTATCAGTTTTTGTATTTCCGTTAATAACATAAGAAACATCAATTTTATCACCAACCGCAATACCTAAGCTGTTACCATTGGCGTCTTTCATTCCAGTCAACAGGTCAGCTGCAACAGCAGGATTAGCTGCACCTTGTAAAGCAGCACCGGTATTAACATTCTTGGTAGCTGTAGTACTCTTATCCATAGAACCATCTAGAAGATTTTTAGTATTGAATTGAGTAGTATCACGAATACGATCAATTTCCTTACCTAATTGATTAACTTCATCCTGGATATTCTTTCTATCTCCATCAGTGTTTGTATCGTTAGCTGATTGAACAGATAATTCACGCATACGTTGAAGAATGTCATGAGTTTCGTTCAAAGCACCTTCAGCAGTTTGGATCATAGAGATACCATCTTGAGAGTTACGAGATGCTTGATCTAAACCACGGATTTGTCCACGCATTTTTTCAGAGATAGCTAGACCTGCAGCGTCATCTCCTGCACGGTTTATACGAAGACCTGAAGATAATTTCTCCATTGATTTACCTTGTGCTGCAGAAGCACTTGATAACTGACGGTGTGTGTTAAGCGCCGCGATATTGTGATTAATTCTCATTATAAAATTCCTCCTTGAATTGTATGGCTCACGTCCTTGTGGGCCCTATTATAAGGTTGAAGAAGTCGGCCGCCTTTCAACCTTTACAATATTAATATCGGAGGAGGTATAAGAGTTTTAATAGTATATGGAAAATTATTTATTTTTTTTAATAGAATTTATCAGAACACTTAAATCTTCTTCTGAAGAGATGGCCTCTTTATTTTCATTTTGTATTTCTAGATACAGCTCTTTTCGAAAAACATCTATATGCTTAGGTGCCTCTATACCAATTTTTATTTGATCTCCGCTCACTGAAATAACTTTTATCTCAATATCTGAGCCTATTTGTATGGATTCACCTGTTTTTCTAGTAAGTATCAGCATAGATGTTCACCCCTTTTGGCCTAATGCTAGTTCAGGTAATTGCGTTCTAATAGAGTAGTTGGTTTTTTGTAATATTACCTGTTTCCCTTTTCTATTGACTACATTTACTACTACTGGAGCAGCTAGATTAACAGTCGATTTATGAAAGGGATCTTTTACGTGCATAATTGTATACACCTGGACATTCTCTGCCTTATCTATTTTTAATTGTTCAATGGTTTTATCATCTAATGTAAAATCATATTCCTTATAGGCAATAAAAGGATTAATCACAACAAAAGCGATATCCCTCGTTGTTATTGACTGCAGCACCTGTATTTCTTCAGCTAATGAAAGAAGGACAAACTCCTTTTCTTGTAAAAATCCTGGGATTCCATCTTGAAAATGTAAGACTTCTTGTTCGTATACTTCTAACTGTTCGTGGTACTTAGTATTAATGAGCATTTTGATTTCTCCTTAGTATTTTTTATCTAGTATAGGTTCAACATTTGTAAAATCGATATTAAGGGACGGAATCTGCTTTAGAGATATGTCTGTTTGACCAGGTATGTACTCATGAATAGGTTTATTAATTTTCACGTTAATTCTTGGCTTTTGGGGAACAGCTTCGATATTTACTTTAGCAGGCTCGTAATTAACTTTGACACTACCCGCCGAAGGAATCCATCCTATATTAAAATCATAAATAGGGTTTTCGCTGTTTCGTTTTGCCTGGCTTTTCAGTGCATTAAATCCATTTTCAATTTTCATCAGCTCGTCTCCATCACCGGCAACCCGGGCTAAGCCGCTTAACCAATCATTATATCCCTGCTGTGCAAATTCTTCCGTACGCTTGAATACACTCTTCAAATCTACATCTTCCCTGGCCCTTGTCTGGTCAATTGTCAGCTTCCCGGGAGTGGTTTCTATTTGGAGCTGGGCTTTTGGCTGTTCAATAGAAAGCTCTGCCGGTTTCTGTTCAATGATCTGTTTTGGCTGAATCGTCCTCATCTCAATCTGCCCTTTTGTGGATTCAAGCCGTATTTGTGGAATGTTCATATCGTCACTCCTCTTATAAAATTGAAAAAAAAGCTATTCATAGTGAATAGCTTATCTTAAAAAGTCCATTAATGTTGGCTGTATAATCTGCGCCCCCACACTTAGGGCCGCGCGATGTACGCTTTCCTGTGTTTTCAAATCAGTGATCACTCTTTCGATATCAGCATCTTCATTATCTGACAGAACACGGTTTGCGAACACTTCCTGTGTATCAATCCGGGAACTCACCATTTCAAGACGATTATAGCGTGCACCTAAGTCAGCTCGTTCGGAGGACAAATTATCAAGGTGGCCGTCTAACTTAGTAAGCGTATCATCAAGTCCTGCGGTATTGTCTGCTTTTAAATCAGTCACAAGTTTTTCAATATCACTAAATAGATTAGGAGAAAACACATTCCCTGGATGTACGTTTGCCCTTATTTTCACACCAGGCCCGACCTCAACAGAAAAATCTTCGTTATTAGCATTAACTATAGCTATGCCGCTTGTTAAAGTGACTGGTGCTTTATCTACGTCAGTACCATTAAAGATGTACTTATCTGCTACTTTGGAATTCGCTACATTGACCAAATCCTCTTTTAGCTGGTCAATCTCAGTAGCTATTGCAGTACGTTCATCTACTGTATTGGTACCATTTTTAGCTTGAAGAACAAGTTCTCTAATCCTCTGAAGGGACGAATTCGCCTGATCCAAGCTTGCATCCGAGTTCTCCATCCATAAATTCAGCTCTGAAAGATTTCTCTTATATTGCTCTACCTCAGTCAGGTTTGTACGATAAAACATACCCTTCATCGCAACAACCGGATCATCAGACGGCCGGGTGATTTTTTTGCCGGTTGAAAGCTGATCCTGATATTTATCCATACGCTGGTAGCTGCTGCTGATATGTTTAAGTGAAGAGTTTGCTAGCATATTCTGTGTCACGCGCATATATTTTTCACCTTACCTTCCGCCGGTTCCCATGCCGTTAATGATTTTGTCAAGCATTTCGTCTACTATCGTTATATTTCTTGCAGCTGCATTATAAGCATGCTGAAACTTGATCATATTTGTCATTTCTTCGTCCAAAGAAACGGAGCTGACTGATTGTCTGCGTTCTTCCACAGATTGCTGTAGAATGCCGCTGTTGTTCGTCATTCTTGCCGCTTCCTGGGATTGGACAGCCATGTCACCGATGGCTCCTTCATAATAACTCTGGATGGTGCTGGACTGGCCATCAATGGTCAATGGTTTATTTTTTACTACAGCAAGCAGCAATGCATTGGCGCCATCGCCCACTGACATATTATCTTTGCCAGCTGAAGCAATATGATCAAGAGAGTCCTTTATATGCTGGTGCAGTTTGATTTTACTTGCTGCACCTTCTGCAGTGCTCACTCCATCAAAAAATGTTTTAGGCGATTTCACTTCAGCTTTTATACTGGCAAGGTCCCATCCAGATTCATGCTGAGAATTGAATTCCTTAGCAAACTGAAAGGCCATTTGATCCAGCTTGTGGAGCATATCCGGATATAATCCCTTAACGTTCCCTGCCGTTTCATATCCATAAGAATCAACTAAGCTTCGTAATTTACCGCCGGCATTAAAACTTCCTATATCAATAGGTGTACCATTTACCTCGTCAGTTGGATTTCCATTTGCATCTAGAATGCGTGGACCAATTGTAATGCTTTCTACCATTTTTATAGTATCGTCAAAATTGACCTTAAACTCATTAACGGTATTGGAATCCCCGCTTAATAAGGGTCTTGATCCGTTAGCAGTAACCAGCTCAATGGTATATTTTCCGAGTGCCATTGGAGTACCATCAGGCTTTGCCGCAGACATTCCACCAGTCGGGGTGGTCTTGACAGAAATATTGACTAAGGACGATAGTTGATCTACCAGCAGGTCCCTTTGATCATATAAGTCATTCGGGAGTAACCCATGAGGCTCTACGTCTGCAATCTTCTGGTTGATATTATTAATCTGGTTCAGAAGAGAGTTAATTTCTTTTACAGAAATATCAATTTCACTTTTCAGATCTGATTGGACGCCTTTAAGAGTATCGCTTAGATAATTAAACGTCTCGGCAACGGCAATCCCGCGCTGCCTTACAACAGAACGCGCACCTGAATTATTAGGATTTATGGATAAATCCTGAAGCGACTGCCAGAATTGGTCCATAACAACAGACAACCCTGATTCAGACGGTTCATTCATCACTTCTTCCATCTTTTGAAGTGCATCCGCCCTGGTTTCCCAGTAGCCTAGCTTGGTAGATTCATTGCGGTACTGAACATCGAGGAATCCCTCTCTAATCCGCTCAATGCTTCCTGCTTTCACTCCCGTTCCCATCTGACCAGGAATCTGCGGCCGGTTCATGGAAGGCGGCGGAAAGGCTTCTGTTTGTTCAAAGTTCACGCGCTGACGGGTGTAACCTGGTGTGTTTGCATTTGATATATTATTGCCGGTGACATAAAGGGCATTCTGCTGTGCAGACATTCCGCGCTTAGCCACTTCTAGGCCATGAAAAGTAGAAATCATAGGATGTTCCTCCGTTTGTTAAGCTTTCGAATTAAAGTAAGATCTATTTCCAGCCTGATATTGCCCTTTTTGCTGCACCGGCTTTTCATAATTAAAGGCTTTCGGCGAAGGCCGTACCATATCGAGCGATAGATTGATGAATTGAAGAGACTGATAGATTAACTGCTGATTTAAATAGTTGGCCACTTTTAGTTTAAGCACGCTTTCTACTAGGCTTTGTTTTAAGTCATTCAGCGTTTCTTTTTCCGAATCCTCGGCAAGTCCAATACAAGATGATAAGTTGGGAACCAGCTCCGCAGAATTGTTTCTTTGTAGAAATTCTAATACAGACTGCTCTCTTTCTCTTTCGATCATCCCGATCGCCTTCACATGCTTTTGTTCATCAATCATGATTTTGTTGAGGGCATCCATGTCGCCCGTTTTGATGATTTGAGTTTTTTTCTCAGCCAGGTCATATAGACTTTTATGAAGCTTAACCAGCTTTTCCATGGCTGTTATGATGTTTTGGGCAGACATGTTCCGCTCCTCCTTGCTTTTTCTTTTATTCATTAGGAATGTAAAAAACGTATACTGAGTTCATCCTGATTTATTTTTCAAAGTAATAATTAATAATGCTTTTAGCCGTTTCATCGGCATCTATTTTATAGGTTCCGTTCTTAATCTGTTCTTTTAGTGCCTCTACCTTCGCTTCACGCTGGGCTGGAATCTGGGATGTATGCTGAAGGTCCTTTGCAGTTGTAGATATTTCAACTTTATCTGACTTGAATGAGCTTTGTTTTACTTCGTCCATTTTATTCAACTGGCGTTTGTATGGGTTCATTCCTGCGGAACCGACTTGGTTGATTTTCATAATTTTGACCTCTCTTTCAACCGTTCAATTTTCTCCCTATCTATTTTATCGGATAGCACTTCAAAACTTTAAATTTTTCTATGTTACTTTTTATTGACAATTTTTGCAGAAATATTACGGCGTAATAAAAAATACCTGCACACAACTGGCAGGTATTGAATATTATCGTTTTATAAAAAAGGTATTACCAGATTTCACACTTTGATTTCTCGCTTCTTCTTTCGCAAGAGTATCCAGCTGCCCTTTAAGATTCGAGTTGCAGCTTCCGCATAGCTTTCCTTCTCTAATTAAAGTGCTGCATTTAGCACATGGGTAGCCGAGATTAGGGAATTGAGCCAATTTAAGCTTGCCAGTTCGGATAAACTTTATTAGCAGCTCCTTTTCAATCCCAGTATCCTCGATTACCTGCTCACTGGTAGCTGTTCTATTTTCTCTTTTCCTTATATAAGTGTAAACGGTTTCAAACTGGATTTGTTCTGCCTTATAACATGCTTCACACACATCCCGGACACTATTCTGTACGAAAATGGAGCCGCAGTGCGGACAATTCAACAATTCTGCCATAATGATATCTCTCCCCTTAACAATAGGTATCCTTAATATCGGCAAATAGCATCTGTATGTTTACCCTCTAGCTAATGTGATGGAAGAAACTTCTTCTGCACCTGCTTCTTTTAAAATTCTGGAGGCATGCCTCAATGTAGAGCCTGTCGTGTAAATATCATCGAATATCAGGACGCTTTTCCCTTTTAAATCCATGCCATCCACGAGTAAAAAAATTTGCTCATGATGGATCCTTTCCTGCCTGGTTTTCTTCGACTGCTTTTCCGAATGAGACCGGGATAATGCATGTACTGGCTTTAAGCCCATAGAAACCAGCCCGGCCTCTGACTGGTTAAAGCCTCTTTCAAAAAGCCGCTCACTGCTCAATGGTATAGGCACAGCTATATCAAAGTTTAATTCGGTTGAGACTTTTAGGAGCATCTTTTTAAAGCCTTCTATCAAAATGTAATCACCTCTATATTTAAAGCGGGCGATGAGATCCTGTAAAAACTCGTTATAGGTATATAGGGAGAGGTTTTTAGATAACACATTCTGCCATTCTGGATTCTGCTCCCAGCGGTGGCAGTCCAGGCATAAACCATCGATAACAAATTGCTCCTCCAAATGATATAAAGAACGGCTGCACACCTTACACCTCGCACCTGAAATAATCTCAAACCTGGAGGTGCATTCTTCACAGAATTGGGGTTCTCTGCTTTCCCGTTTCAAAATTGTATACCAGGTGATGCTGCTCTCAAGCTCATAGGTGCAGTACAAGCAGTTATTCATCCACTAACCCCTTCTCCCTGGCCTGCTTATTCATCATTTTTATATGGCGCACCGCAGAGAGCATAGATTCTGTTTTCCCGTAATGAAAGAAGGTAACATCCCCGGTCGGAAAATCAGCTTTTCTCCCTACCCTGCCTGCGATTTGGACAAGAGCACTTTCGGTAAAAATAAGCTCTTCCGCGCCAATAACAGCAGCCTCCAGCCTTGGTATGGTCACACCTCTCTCAAGAATCGTGGTGGTCAACAGGCCCGGAACCTTTCCTTCTCTTAGTGAAACTACTTTCTCTTTACGATCTGGATCTTCGGCGTGGACAGCCGCTATGTCATTATGGAGTTTCTGAAATAGAGGGAGTGCTTGTTCCATAGTTTTTATCGCAGGAAAGAAAATAAGGAAAGGAATCGAGTTTTGTAGACGAAAGGAAATCCAGTGTTGCATCTTTGGGGGTATTTTCTTTTTTCTGAAGCTTTTCTCCCAGCTGCCGCTCCACACTAATTGGGGAACTGGTATTGGCTTTCGGTGGAAACGCGCAGGAATGATGACGGAATTCAGTTTTCCTCTTTTCACCTGGCTTTTTAATAGGGATGACGGAGTTGCGGTTAGAAAAATGCGGGAGGAGATTTTTTTACGGGATTTTTGAGAAGCGGCTTGCAGGGAATAATCGGCTGAATAAGGAAAGGCGTCCACTTCATCAATAATGAGGACATCAAACGCTTCTTGGAACCTAAATAGCTGATGTGTTGTGCTGATCACCAATTGCCCGGCGAGGTGCCGTTCATCGCTTCCGCCGTATAGAGCTGCTATCTCTGTTTGAGGAAACACCGTCCTAAACCGAGGCACGAGCTCCAAGACTACATCTGTACGGGGTGTGGCCAGACAGACTCTTTTTCCATTCTGCAATGCTTTTTCAACAGCATGGAACAGGATTTCAGTTTTCCCCGCCCCGCATACAGCCCAGACAAGAAGCTCTTTATTTTGTTCCACTGCCTCTACCGCTTGTTGAGACGCAGAATTTTGTGCTTCGGATAGAGTACCCTCCCATGCAAGAGGGTTCAGCTGACGCGAAAATTGAAATGTCGGTCCGGTCCACGTAAAGAGCTTGGAGCAGGAGCTAACTCTCCCCATCATGATGCACTTTCGGCAATATACACAGGAATGACTGCATCGGCTGCAAGGAAACTCAGTAAACAAATGCTTGTCGCAATTTCCACACCGGCCGCAGATATACTGGCCATTTTTTACCGAAAGGCCCTGAAACCATCCTGCATAGCCGTGTACAATATGTTCTTCTAAAATCTCATGAAATTCAGAAAGTTCTTCAAAGAGGAGAGCCCTGCCTGATAAAAATTGCTGCAAATTCGTGGAAAAGTCAAAGGAGGAAAGAGGATTTCTGTTTAAGGAAGAGTAGTCGAAAATGGTATCTTGCGAAGAAAAGAATCGTTTAAATAAACTCAGGTAATTCACCTCCAAAAAGATTCAGGTGCCAACATTTAATAGTTCGGCACCTGCTTCTGAATTCCTCTAATATTTTTTTACCCAGCCAAGACCCATTGCACCTTCGCCAAGATGAGTCCCAATTACAGGACCGAAGTAGCTGATCGAAAACTCGACATGTGGAAACTGAGGTGTAAGCTCGGATACCCAGTCCTTTGCTCCCTGTTCGCGGTTAGCATGAATAATGACCGCCCGCATCGGCTCTCCCGTTTGAGCTTCTTGCAGTAATTCTACTATTCTCTTCATCGCTTTTTTACGGGTCCTTATTTTTTCAGAAGGAACGATCACCTTATTTTCAAAGGTTAATAGAGGCTTAATCTGCAGAAGGCTCCCAATCATAGCCTGAGCACTGCTTAAGCGGCCGCCCCGCTGAAGATTTGAGAGGTCATCCACCATAAAATAGGCATTCGAAGTCTGCTTCATTTCATTCAGGCGCTTTATAATATCCTCTGGACCGCGGCCTTCCTGTGCCATTTTCGCGGCTTCGATCACATAAAAGCCCTGAACCATACAGCTGACCTCTGTATCAAAGCTATACACGTTAATATTCTCAGCCATACTTCCGGCCGTAACCGACCCTTGATACGTGCCACTTATTCCGCTCGATAAGTGAATGCTGATGATTGCATCAAATTCTATAGAGAGCTCCTCATACTTTTCAGCAAGCTGGCCGATTGAGGGCTGAGAGGTCGTCGGAAGCTTCTTTTGACTTCTCACCTCTTCGTAAAATTGCTCGGCCGTAATGTCGACTTCCTCCCGGTAAGACTCCGTACCAAAAATCACATTCAGCGGAACCATATGTATATTGTATCTTTCAAGAACATCCTGAGCTATATACGCTGTACTATCCGTAACGACAGCCGTTTTCATCGCAAAACCTGCCTTATTTTATTTAACAGTTTACTATATTCCCATTCTATCCCAAAACGGGAAATGGGGACAGTCCCCATTTCCTAAATTATTTCCCATAAAAAGGGCGCGGTTGGCGGGGGCTTTATATTAGGCTGTATGAACGATTTCCGCATTAACTCCCTAAAATCCCGTAATCCATGTTTGCAGGTTCTATTATTCCCGGAAAAGAGATTAGCAAAATAAGCTAGAAATAAAGAATTTCCCCCTACAAAACTGAAGTATCCCATGGGTTTCACCCCTCGGGAAATGGGGGACAGTCCCCACTATGAGACTTCTCCCTCACAAACTTAATCAAACGTTTGTTTAAAATTTATAGAAAAAGGCGCCTTCGATAAGAAGGCGCCCCAGAGTGTAGACAAAATCAATTTCAAACAAACTTTGTTGCGAAGAAGAGGTTTGTCAATTTATTTCTTGCATATATGGTGGCTTTTTTTAGAGTTAAGCACTATATATTGAGGGTTAAATATTATTAAAAAATAGCTGTCGACTTTGTCGACAGCCTGAGGCACCTTCGATAAGAAGGCGCCCTCTCTATTATTTTACTTCGACCCAGCCGTTTTTGATGGCTAATACGACGGCCTGGGTACGGTCGTTTACGTTCATTTTTTGCAGGATGTTGCTTACATGGTTTTTAACGGTTTTTTCACTGATGAATAGGGTTTCGCCTATTCCACGGTTGCTTTGTCCGTCAGCTAACAGCTGAAGAACTTCGCATTCGCGGCGTGTTAATAGATGCAGCGGTCTGCGGATATCGTAAGAACGTCTATGATCCTGCCCCTGACCTTCTTCAGCAGCCAGTCTGCGGTATTCTGCGACAAGATTATGTGTAACCTTCGGGTGAAGGTAAGATCCGCCGTCAGCGACTACTTTGACTGCTTCTACTAATGCATCGGCATCCATTTCTTTTAATAAGTAGCCTCTAGCACCTGTTTTCAGAGCATGTGTTACATAGTTTTCATCGTCATGAATCGATAGAATGATAACCTTTGATTCAGGGTACTTTTCTACCAGCTGACGTGTTGCTTCGATTCCATTAGTAGTCGGCATGTTAATATCCATAATTACAACGTCCGGGTTATTTTCTTCAACTAATCCCATAGCTTCAGAGCCGTCATCGCCTTCTGCAAGAACTTCGAATGATGGTTCAAAATCTAGTATTCGCTTAACCCCTTCGCGAAATAGTTGATGGTCATCTACAATGATGATTTTTGTTGTCAACGCCTTCGCCTCCCTGTTTAAAAGTACTTTTTATTTGTATTGGTTATTTTTATATGAAACTCCTTTAGAGGAGAACTTCAAAATTATATATTAACAGCCGTTGTCGATTTTATCGGCACCTGAATCACAATCACTGTACCGGCGCCAATACTCGAATCAATGCTCAAATTGCCTTCCAGCAGCTCCACTCGTTCTCCCATACCTATTAAACCAAAGCTGCCTTCTTTTTTAGCTTTCGAATCAAATCCAATTCCATCGTCTTTTACCACGACTGTAACCCGATCCTTGAGGCTTTCCATTTTAATATGTATATGGTGAGGCTGAGCGTGCTTTAATGCATTTTGTACCGATTCCTGAATGAGCCTGAACAGAGCCACCTCCATTTTGGAAGGAAGCCTTTTCTCTTCACCCAGATTAGTAAATGATATTTTAACAGTATGATTATACTCTTCGATTGTCTGCAGATATTTTCTTAGGGTCGGAATCAATCCAAGATCATCCAAAGCCATCGGCCTAAGGTCATAAATGATCCGGCGCACTTCATATAAAGCATTCCGCACCATCCGTTTCAGGTCCTTAACCTCTTTCAGCCCTTCTTCAATACTTCTTTCCCGGAACACACGATCAATTAAATCCGAGCGCATCATAACGTTAGCCATCATTTGAGCCGGTCCGTCATGAATTTCACGTGAAAGCTTTTTGCGTTCCTCTTCCTGCGCCTCAATAATTTTCAGGCCGAATTCTTGTTTTCGTTTGGCATCAGCCAGTGCTTCTCCAACCTGGCGCAGATCGCTGGTCAGATAATTCAAGACAACTGAAATTTGAGAACTTAACTGTTCTGCGCGGTCGATGGTTTCCTGGATCCCAAGAATTCTCCGTTCCAGATCGTCACGCCTTGCACGAAGCTGTTTTTCCATCTGCCTGTTCATCTGCAGATCCACCTGCAGGGAATGGGCTTTCTCGTAAGCCTCACGAACCTGTTCCTCGTTAAACTGGTTAAAATGGCGGCTGACCTCAGACAGCCGTTTACGTGCAAATCTGGCATTGATCTCGAGCTTATCGCCTTGGTCAATAACCTTAAGAACTGTCGTTTTAATTTCTTTTAATTCAGTGGACAGAGATACGTAATCCTGGCGGCACTGCTCGCCAATCTGGAAGATTTCGTTTTTGCTATGCCCGACAGTATCGACCATTGTCTGCAATATAGAGTCTAATACATTGGAATCCACTTTGCTTAAAGGCATTCTTATCCCCCATGATTTACGGATTCAGATCTGTCTTCTGAATCAAAGTAATTGTTAATCTTTTTTACCTAATTTACTCACTCAACTATTCTACTAGATACCATTATGTATTTTTCTCATAATATTCCAAAATCTCTATTATTTAGCTGTTTTTCCTATCTATATTGTAACAGAAATTTTCAGAATTCAACGAACTTTGAGGTTGGGAAAATTTGTGTATGGGTAAAAGAGTTAAAAGGACCTAAAGGATCATCTGAAAATGCATAGAACTATTTTCTTATAATAATTTCGATCGTATATCTTTCTAACTATCTCGCCCTCTAACCTATTCGCCGTAAACCCTGGTTTCCGCTATTTTCAAGAAAAACGGAATGAAACTTATGTATTGTAAAATAATAAATTCTATCTATTAGAATATTTTTCATTATAACACGCTATGTCTTTAGTAATATTAAAATTCCTTTACAATCTTGCATAAATCAAGTTACGAAAAATGTCGTTTCATGAAAAATTCCAGCTTTATTAATCTTTAACAGCTTTCCTAACTTCCTCCATTGCTCTATTCCTGGTAAAACATTATAATAAATGATTAGGAAGTTGGGAAATATTTCACTTTTCTTAACAAAACCAATAATATCCACGGGAAATTGGGGACTGTCCCCATTAAGGGTGATTGTATGCTTGCTAGTTATTTGACGGTTAAAGGGTATGGCGAGCATGAGATTGTGATTCAGAAGTCTCGGTTTATTGCCTATGTGGAGCGTGCCGAAACGGAAGAAGCTGCCCAGGAGTTTATTGCTTCTATTAAAAAGCAGCATTGGGATGCGAATCATAACTGCTCGGCTTATTTAATAGGAGAAACTAATTTAATACAAAAAGCGAATGATGACGGCGAGCCAAGCGGTACGGCTGGAGTTCCTATGCTGGAGGTCCTTAAAAAGAAAGATTTAAAGGATACAGTAGTTGTCGTAACGAGATATTTCGGCGGTATTAAACTAGGCGCAGGCGGATTGATCCGTGCTTACGGAAAGTCAGTCTCTGAAGGGCTTGAAGCAACCGGTATTGTAGAACGAAAACTAATGCGGGTTATGCATACAAAGGTCGATTATACTTGGCTTGGGAAACTGGAAAACGAACTGAGGTCCTCTATTTACACTCTTAAAGAAATCCATTACAGCGACCTTGTCGAAATTGAAGCATATGTTGAAGAGGGAGCAATCGATGCCTTTACAGACTGGATGACCGAGCTGACTAACGGCCAGGGGAGCATTTCAAAAGGTGAAGTTCTTTATTTGGAAAAAGCTCATAAATAAATGCTTTTCTATGAATATGGGTATCTCGTTAATATATTCAATTAATTAGGGCAAAGTCCCCGTGAAGAAATGTTGTTTACGAAATTTGTGATAAATTGTAAAATATGATAAGTAAACTGCCGATAAAGATTAACAGAGCCTTTACACAATCCATAAAAGGAGAAACTACCATGTCTTCTACAAGAAGAGTTTATAAAGTATACAAAAAGAAAAGAAGGCGTAAAAGGCTTCTTTCCTTTATATTAGTTCCTATCCTTGTTCTTGCATTAGTAGGAACGGGCTATGCTGCCTTCTTATATAATAAAGCAGAAAATGTATTCAGCGGAACCTTTGAATCTATCGGAAAATCTTCAAAGCGGGTTGCCGCAGTCGATCCGAGTGAAGATAATATAAGCGTATTGTTCATCGGAATTGATGACAGCCAGAAGAGAAAGCTGAAAGGGAATACCCGCTCAGATGCTCTGATGTTGGCAACCTTTAATACAAAAGAAAAAACGATAAAACTGGTCAGTATCCCGCGTGACTCGTATGTTCACATCCCAGAAAATGATACGACCACCAAAATCACCCATGCACACGCAATCGGGGGCACTAAGGCAACTGTAGAAACGGTTGAAGAATTAATGCAGGTGCCCGTTGATTATTACGTAAAAATGAACTTCAATGCCTTTATGGATGTTGTTGATGCACTTAACGGAATAAAAGTGGACGTTCCTTATGAAATGTATGAACAGGATTCCAAAGACCGTAAAGATGCAATCCACCTTCTAAAAGGCGAGCAGAATCTTAACGGTGAAGAAGCTCTTGCCTTTGTCCGTACAAGACATCAAGACAGTGACATTTACCGCGGTAAGCGCCAGCAGCAAGTGATGCAGGCTATCGCTGCCAAAGCAGCTTCAGCAGGTGCTATTTCTAAGTACACCGAAGTAATTGACGCGATCGGCGACAATATGACAACCAACCTGACTTTCTCTGAAATGAAAGCATTCCTGGACTATGTGCTGTCAAGCGATGGCCTTCAGCTGGAATCTCTGGACCTCAAAGGCGAAGACAGCCGCATTGAAGGAGTGTACTATTACCAGCTTGATGATGCATCAGTGGAGGAAATTAGAAACACGCTAAAAACACACCTTGACCTGACTCCTGAAGAAACAGCTAAGTTCAGTGCCGCAGCTGAAGAGGAACCAACCATTCAGGAATAATTAAAAAATGCCATAGAGCCTTTGGGCTCTATGGCATTTTTTAATTTTGCTTTGATTGTTCACTCAGAAGTCCTGTTAAAATAAATTTTAGAAAAGAAATTTCATTTGAATTTCTCTGGTTAATTAAATAGAGCTGATTAATAATATCCACCAGCTGATGCTTATTAAGCCCATCTAATAGAATATTAGTAGCCCTGACTTTGCTTAATTTCACTTCGTTTTGTTCAGCTACTTTAATAGATAGATCCTTAAATGAACTAATACTATCATCAAGTATATCCTTAAGTTCATTTCTGGTCAGCCGAGTTCCGGTTTCATAAGGCAATGTAGGTGTAATTTCACTATTCAATGCTCTGCACCCTTTCTGTCAAATCCTGTTAATAGTTCCCCACAATAACCCCTTTAAAAAGCCAGTATTCACGCAAGAATTCTAATAAAAAAAGAATGGAGTGTCAATATGAGGTGAGTATGGTAATTTATTATTTATTTACCTTTAAATGTTATTTTGTAAAATGGGTCAGAATAATCATTTATATGTTTCTGCCGAAATTTGTCTAAATATAGTTCCTTTTACTATTATACGATGTATTAACATAGCCAAATAGTTTATAATTAAATTTAATTAAGTAACAAATAACTGACTTAGACGGGGGAATACAAATGGTGAAGAACCTTCTCAGAGGCAGTTTTAAGCTGATGAAATCTATGAACCGTTCGTTAATTTTAAATATTATCCGAGAAAAAGGTCCCATATCAAGGGCTGAAATTGCAAAGCTGACAAAGCTGACACCTCCAACAGTAAGCAGCCTTGTTAAAGAATTACTTCAGGCCGAAATTGTAATTGAAAGAAACCTGGGCGAATCCAGCGGAGGGCGCAAACCCACTCTATTAACATTAAACAGTAAAATGTTTCATGTCATCGGGATGGATATAGGATCCCAGAACATAAAGACGATCCTCACGACCATTACCGGGTCAATTATCAAACACTCGATCGTCCCTCTCCCGGCTGAGAGTACCAGAGAAACTCTTCTCTCAGCAATCATACAGTCTGTCCAAAGCATTTTAGATGATACAGAGATCGATGAAGAGAAAATAGTCGGCATTGGCGTAGGAATGCACGGAATAGTGGATGCCAATCAAGGGATATCTGTGTTTGCTCCTAATTTACATTTACACAATATCCCGATTAAAGAAGTGCTTGAAGAAAAGTTTAATATGATTGTAAAAGTGGAGAATGACGGCCGCGCCATGAGCCTCGGGGAACTATGGTTTGGCAACGGAGCCGGCATCGACAGCTTCGTTTGTATAAATGTCGGCCGTGGAATCGGCGCTGGAATCATTATGAATGGAAAACTCTATCATGGCAGCCATTTTATCAGCGGCGAAATAGGACATATGGTCATAGACATCGATGGCCCCAAATGCACATGCGGCAATTACGGCTGTCTGCAGACATTCGCCTCGGGCCCTGCTATTGTGGATCGAGTAAAAAAAGAAATGCGGCTTGGGCAATCCAGTCTATTGTCCCAGCTTACCGAAGGCAATCTCGACAACGTGACAGGCGAATTAATTTACAAGGCGGCCCTGGACGGCGACAGCTTATGCCGCACAGCCCTTCAGCAGGCAGGACGCTATATGGGAGTTGGCTTAACCAACCTTATCCATACCGTAAACCCAAGACGAATTATCATCGGCGGCGGCGTTTCCAATGCCGGCGATCTAATTATGGAAAGCATCACACAAACCGTTAAGCAGCGTGCTCTGACACAGCCAGCAAAAGAAACCGAAATCATCCTTTCTAAATTCGGTGATGACGCAACCGCCATGGGGGCAGTCGCACTCATTTTGGCTGAATTGTTTACATCAAGGAATACTGAAACAGCTTCTGCTCTTTGAGTTGAGGCTGTTTTTTTAGGCGTGTGTGGCTGAAGCCATACTGAGGGTCCCTGAGAAATAATTGAGCCGTTTTTTGAGATAATTGCATCATATAAAAAAATAATTGCGCCAAACGTATATAATGACTATAAAACTTATTTCCATGGCAGCTTCATAGAGTAAAATTGCGCCGAATCCCTTATTATTTGTGGCTTTATTAAAAGATTGTGCGGATAACAAGATAATTGAGCCGAAACTAGGCAGGTATCCTCACCGGTTCTGCGCTACACCCCGTACCACTTTGAACTTTCACCCCATCTAGTTTCTCCGCCGTCACAGCAGCTCATTCCGCCTCGCTTTTTCCACCGTTCTGCCATTAGCTGTTCCTCATCAAAACTCAGCCCTCAGCACTTCAAATTAGCACCTCATCTACCGCAGCCCAGCTCCAAAAAAAATCCCCGCACTCTCCACAGGAGCACAGGGATCTTCAACACCATTATTTCTTACTATTTATCTCTCTTATCTTGCTAAAATCACATTTCGGTTCACGATCATAGGTCAGCAGTCCGTTAATTTCCTGCTCAACATCGGTTAACTGAGTATAGCAAAAGCCCTGTACAACCTTACTGTTAAATAACGCATCCGTTACTTTGCGGTATTCTTCTACCAGGTCTTCCTCGGATTGTACGGCTGAGTAGCCCCATCCTTCTGTTTCGTCCACTTTATAAGCAATGCCGCCATATTCTGTGATAAGAATCGGTTCTCCGCCATAGGAGAAGCCCTTAGCATAAATCACACGGTTTGCCGGTGTAGTTGAAATGGCGCTTTCCACATCTTTGTAAGCTTCGGCCATTTCCTCAGCACTGCGGTAGTTATGAATGCCGCAGATGTCAGAAATCGTGTGCTCCCAGCCGTCGTTAGAAAGCACGGGACGAGTTTGATCAATAGACTTGGTCTGCCAGTACATGGATGTAGCATGTGCCTGCTGCTGCTTGTCGTATGCAACTCTTGAGATGCCCCAGCTTTCGTTAAGCGGAAGCCATACGATAATCGATGGATGACTGTAATCACGCTTTACTACATCAAACCATTCAGTTGCTAAGCGGCGGGCAGCTTCTTCACTGTATTCAGATGCGTTCGCCATTTCTCCCCATACCAGAAATCCAAGTTTATCTGCCCAGTAAAGAAAACGCGGATCTTCAACCTTCTGGTGCTTTCTCGCCCCGTTAAAGCCCATTTCTTTGGCAAGCTCAATATCTTTCTTTAAGTCTTCATCTGTCGGAGCTGTTAACAGTGCCTTCGGGAAATATCCCTGATCCAGGACAAGCTTTTGATAATAAGGCATATTGTTCAGCATAAAAATACCGTCTTCGATGGATACTTTTCTCATTCCAAAATAGGTCTCAATCTGATCAAGGATCTGCTCCCCATTTTTTAAGGTAAGTGTGACATCAAATAAATTTGGGTGTTCCGGAGACCAGTACCAGCCAGGTCCATGGATATTGCTGCGGTCTGTAAAGCGGTTGCGCAGATTATAGCTCCGCTTATTGTATATTTCATAGATATTCGAAGAATCAGTGATGATTTTTTGGCCTTTAAAGGAAATCTCAACAGACAGTGAAAGCCCTTCAATTAAACCGCCATCGATTTCAAACTCGAGATCAATGTCCCCGCGGTCAATTTCAGGTGTCCAGCGAATGCCGCTTAACGTAACCTGATCAACTGGTTCCATCCACACTGTCTGCCAGATTCCGGTTGTTCTCGTGTAAAAAATTGACTCTGATTTTTCGTGCCAGTACTGCTTCCCTCTTGGGATGGTCACATCTTCAGATGGATCTTCCACACGTACCGTTACTTCATCGTCACTGCCGTCCTTTTTCAATAAATGAGTGATATTTACGGAAAAAGGAGTATTTCCTCCTTCGTGATGAAAGGCAAGATTGCCATTGATATACACCCATGAGCGGTAATCCACTGCACCGAAATGAAGGTGAATCTGCTTGCCAGACCATTTCTCTGGAACGGCAATTCTGCGGTGATACCATACTACATCATGAAAGCCAGGGTCATTTATTCCGCTCAACTCAGTTTGAAATGCAAACGGAACAGTAATGGTCTGCCCTGCTGGAAATTGCTCAAACCATTTTTCAGAAAGACCTTTATTTCCATCATCAAAAGCAAAGTCCCATTGACCGTTTAAGTTTTGCCATTCATTACGGACAAATTGGGGTCTAGGATATTCATTGCGGGGAATAGACATTGTATACTCAATCCTTCCTAAATTAAATGCGCAAGCACCCGGTTAGCGCTAGTCACTGGGTGCTGGAGCTGGACAATTTTATAAACTAAAATTATTTTATTCCTGACTGTGTTACACCTTTAATAAACGAACGCTGGCCGATCACAAACAGAAGCACCGCTGGTATCGTCGCTATTGAAGTTAATGCCATTAATTTTGCCGGCGAAGATACGAAGCTTCCCTGTTGCATGATGGCAATACCTGTGGTGATTGTCCGCATTTCCGGAGAATTCGTTGTCACTAAAGGCCATAGGAAGTCGTTGTAAATTCCCATGAATGTGAAGATTGCCAGTGTCCAGATAACCGGTCGGGCAGATGGCAGTACAACCTTTGTGAATACCTGCCACTTATTGGCTCCATCCAGGAATGCCGCTTCTTCCAGCTCTTTTGGGAATCCTCTGAAATATTGATATAGAAGAAATACACCAAACGCGTTCGCTGAATAAGGAAGTATTAAGACGGCATACGTATCGAGAAGGCCGAAAGTGTTGAATTCCATATACAATGGAAGGAATGTAATAACCCATGGAATGGTTAAAGATCCGATGAACATGCCGATGAACAGCTTTTTAAAAGGAACATCTAATCGTGCGAGTCCATATGCAGCCAATGTATCAACAATCAAGACAATTAAAGTTCCGGCAATACCAACAAAAAGTGAGTTGGCCATCCATGCTAAGACGGGAGTTTCTCCGTCTCCTTGAAAAGCATATTGATAGTTTTCTAGAGTAAATACTTCCGGCAGCCACTTTAATCCTGCCGTAAACGCTTCCTGGTCGCTTTTGAAAGAAGTAGCCAGCATCCAGAAGATTGGAACAAGGAATATCAGGCCTATCAGAATGCCTATGATGACGATAACCGCTTTACTTGCTTTGCTTTGCATGCTCCACTACTCCTTTCGATTTGTGATGCGCAGCTGAACGACTGAAATGACGATCATGATTAAGGCCATCATAAGCGACATCGCTGCTGCATTTCCTAATTGTCTTTGTTTAAATGCTTCATCGACAATGTTCATTAATAAAACCTTTGTTTCTGTTCCCGGTCCGCCTCTTGTCATTAAGTATGGCTGGCCATAGATGTTAAATGAAGCAATGGTGGAGGTGATCAAAACAAACAGCATCGTCGGTTTGATGCTCGGCAGTGTAATGTAGATCAAGCGCTGCCATCTTGAGGCCCCGTCAAGAGAACCTGCTTCATATAATTCTTCAGACACATCATTTAATGCATTTATGAAAATAACCATATTAAAACCAATCGTCCACCAGAGGGTTGCAATAACGATTGATACCCAAGCCCATGGCAGGTCCGTAAGCCATGGAATAATCGGCAGATGAAGAACCTGCAGGTACTGGTTGATCAATCCGCTGTTCGTATCAAGAAGCCAGAGCCAGATAATCGCTACAACAGATACAGATACAGAATAAGGAATAAAGTACATCGTACGGAATATCCCTTTAAGCCTGCCTGGGAGGCTGTTTATCAAGAGGGCAAGGCCAAGGCCGACCACCACTAATAATGGCACACTAAAGATAACAAATAGGAGAGTGTGCTTTAAGCCTTCAAAAAACAGGTTATTTAGATAAGAAGAAGAGTCAAAAATCTTCATATAGTTTTTTAATCCGACAAATTCATGGACAGGATTCAATAAATCCCAGTTGTGCAAGCTCATCCATGCGCCATAGATGATGGGTATAAACAGGAAAATGGTGAACAAAATCAAATATGGAAGCACGAACAAACTTGAAGTCAGCTTAGATTTCCAGCTTGTTTTGTACATGTAACCTCTCCCCCTTTCAAATGTTTTTGTAAATACGTTCTGATAAAGAAGAGACGGGCAGGTTAGTTTTCACTATACACCTGTCCCGCCTCCCTGTTTTTGCTTTGCTTATTTATTCAATAATTGTTCTGCTTTTTTATTAGCATCGTCTAAAGCTTTTTGAGGATCCTTCTTGCCTAGTAAAGCAAGGTTTACTTCAGCCCATAGCGGCTCTGATAATTGACCCCAGTTTGCAACGCGTGGAGCAAATTTAGCATATTCAAATTGTTTCGCAACTTGCGGCTGCTGAACCATCTTTTTGAAATCTTCGTTTTGCTCATAAATGGCTTTTGAAGCTGGAGCCTGGCCTGATTTTGCCCACTCCATTGTGTTATCTGCCGTATATTTCAAGAAATCAGAGATTCCTTCAAGTTTCTTTGAATCTTTTACAGAAGCCGGGATAACAAAGTTATGTCCATTTGCATAAACTGCCTGCTGTTTTGTACCTAATGTAGGAACTGGAGCTACACCATAGTTCAGGCCTGCTTTATCCCATTGTTCCATCATCCAAGGACCGTTTAACTGCATCGCGTTTTTGCCTTGAAGGAATAAGGTTACTTCACCATCCTGCTGAACGTTAGCCGGTGATACTTTTTCTTTTTGAACAAGGTCTCTTAAGAAAGTTAAAGCCTCAACACCTTCAGGGCTGTTGTAGTTAGGTTTGCCGTCTTTAAGCAATTCGCCGCCATTCTGGAAGAATACAGTTGGATAGATGAATTGGTTCGGCCATAGAGTCGGCACTACAAACCCATATTGCTTTTTAGATTCATCTGTAAGCTTTTTAGCTGCAGCAACGAACTCTTCACGGTTGGTTGGCGGCTTCTCCGGATCTAAACCGGCTGCTTTGAACATGTCTTTATTGTAGTACATGACTAATGGGTGAATATCTAAAGGAATGGAATACTGCTTCCCGTCAATTGTTCCTCCCTGCCATGCAGTTTCTGAGTAATCTTCAGCTTTAACATTATTTTTCTTAACGGTATCTGACATATCTTTTAATAGATTTTTCTCAGCATAGTTTGTAAGCTGATCCGTATGCATGATCATAAGATCCGGAGCATTTTTCTGGCCTGAGAATGCAAGGTCAACTGTTTTATAGTAATCTGTCTGAGGAACAATCTGTAAGTCTACTTCGTATTTATCTTGAGATTTATTATAGTTGGCTACTATGTTCTTCATTCGCGGGCCATCTGCACCTGAGAATGGAGCCCAATAAGTAATTTTATCGCCGCCGCCTTTAGAAGATCCTGCTTCCTTATCGGAACATCCAGCTAAAGAACCAATCGCAAGTGCCGCTGTCATTGCAGCGCCAAGCCACTTCTTCTTCTTCATCTTGTGTTTCCCCCTTGGGTAAATGTGAGTTAATAGCTTCATTTAAAGCTTTAATGCTTAGGTAATTGACGAAATAAATTAGTTAGTTAAATTAATTTACTTTGTATATTCATCATAATCTCATAGCCTATTTTTGTCAACGCTTTCAATTTAAAAAATATTAAGATTACTAGACTTAATTTAAGTGATTTATCCATGGATATCTGTTCCAACTGCCTCTCATTTTCTTCCCTTATCCACTTAAATTATAAAAGGAAATATATTGAAGCCTGAAATAAACTAAGATAGAATCTCAGTAGGTAAGTTAAGTTATTTAATAAAGGGAAACAGGGTCCCCCTGGGAAAAGGTTGTGGAAAGAGTGGGTAAAAGATTAATAGTTCTATTTTTAGCGAGTCTGCTTGTATTAGGTGGATGCTCGAAAGCTCCCGGAAAGGAACTAGCAAAGAGCTCTCAATATAAAAATCCTGTGTTCCAGCCAGTGATTGCTGATCCGTCGATCATAAAAGGTAAAGACGGCTATTTTTATGTATATGGAACAGAAGATAACTGGGGTGAAGGAAAAGGCCCGAAATATGTTCCAGTAATCCGCTCCAAAGACCTGGTAAAATGGAAGTATATCGGCGAGGCATTTCAAGCTGTCGACAAGCCTAATTGGAAGGAAGGCGGCATTTGGGCTCCCGATATTTCCTACTATAATGACAAGTATTATCTGTATTACTCTATGTCCACCTGGGGAGATATGGACCCAGGTATCGGAGTTGCAACGAGCGAAAAACCCGAAGGTCCGTTTACCGATGAGGGTCCATTATTTCGCAGCCAAATAATCGGTGTCGAAAATTCTATTGATCCTGCTTTTTATGATGATAATGGCACTCCTTATCTTTTCTGGGGAAGCTTTCATGGAATCTATGGAGTCAAGTTATCAAGGGACGGCTTTAAAGTATCAGGCAAACCATTTCAGGTTGCCGGCAACGCTTTTGAAGCTCCGTATGTGGTAAAGCGCGAGGGATTTTATTATATGTTTCTTTCCTCTGGCTCCTGCTGTGAAGGTGAGGATAGCACCTATCATGTTGCAGTGGCAAGATCTAAATCCATAACAGGCCCTTATCTTGATAAAAGCGGAAACGATATTGTGTCAACGGAAGGAACCGTTATTCTCACGGGCAGCAAGAAATTCGCCGGACCCGGACATAATGCCATCATCACAGATAAAAAAGGCACAGATTGGCTCGTCTATCATGCTATAGATAAAAAAGAACCAAAAATGATCAGCGGCGTTACCCGCAGGCCGCTCATGATCGATCCGATCCTCTGGAAGGATGGCTGGCCGCAGATCAAAAACCAGGAGCCGGGTGAGAAGCTACAGGATGCGCCCCTGTTGAAGTAATAGTAAAAAGGCTGGCCTTTTGGGCCAGCCTTTCTTATTGATGTAATTCGTGATTAGAAGGCAAATAAGCTCCTCGCCATAAGGCCTGGCTGATTGTTTATCTATCCTGGTATCCCTCCAGATTAGCTTTATGCAAGTGCCAGGCTGTTTCAAGGATTGTTTTAGCTATGGCTGATGCAGCATGCACCGCCTGTAGCTAAAATGGCCATTATTCCCCTTATAAAATCTCTTTTGCGCCATCTCCTATTTTGCACACATAAAAAGCCGGTTCAAGGCCCGTTGTTTCTGTGTAATTTTTAGCTACTTTATCTTTAAACTCATCCACTGCTTCTTCCTTAACGAGGCTCACATTGCAGCCGCCAAATCCGGCCCCTGTCATGCGTGTTCCCACGCAGCCTTCTATTTTTGATGCTTCTTCAAAGAGTGTATCCAGCTCAAAGCCTGTTACTTCATATAAATCTCTCAAAGATTCATGTGATTGTTTCATCAATTCTCCGAAGGCCAGGATATCATTTTCCTGCAGACTCTGAGTTGCCGCAAGTACACGTTCGTTTTCTGCGATAACATGCTCAGCGCGGTTACGGATCACTTCGTTTTCAATAAATCCTTTTACGTTTTCCCACTTAGCTGCGCTTACTTCTCCTAAGTTTTGAACACCCTTGAGGTGCTGCTGGATAATTGCAAGTGCTTCCTCACATTGAGCACGGCGCTCATTGTATTTGGAATCAGCAAGTCCGCGGCGTTTATTGGTGTTGATAATAACCAGCTTATAGCCGTTGATTTTCACGGGTACATATTTGAATTCCAGCGTGTCGCACTTCAGCATCATCGCCTGGTTTTCCTTGCCCATGCCCACCGCAAACTGATCCATGATTCCACAGTTAACTCCGACAAAACGGTTTTCGGCATTCTGGCCGATTTTTACCAGTTCAATCATTGGAATCTCTAATCCGGCAAGCTTACTTAACGCAAGCCCAGTTACAAGCTCAATGGACGCAGAAGACGATAACCCTGCCCCATTCGGTATATTGCCATAATAAAGAACATCGGCACCTAAATATTGTTCACTGCCATCCTGCCCGGCTAGCTGAAGTAGCTCCTTCAATACGCCTTTTGGATAGTTAGCCCAGTCATCCTCCTGTTTATAAACCAGCTCTTCCTTTACTGAACAGGCTGCTGTCGAAGGGAAATTAGCAGAAGCCAGCCTGTACTCTCTATCTTTACGGGGAGCCGCTGCCGCCCAGGTCCCGAACGTTAAAGCTGCTGGAAACACATAACCCCCATTATAATCAGTGTGCTCGCCAATTAAATTCACCCGCCCCGGAGCGAAGAAAATTCTTACGCCTTCTTCATAGCCATATTGATCTCTAAATAATTCTCTTAGCTGAATCGCATTCATATACACAACCCGCTTTCCGATTTCATTTTTTAAAGCATAAAATCTATTTTTCTATTACTTTGCGTTCTCTTCCAGCCAGTACAAAAATTTTAAGAAAGCCGTTTTTCCTTCTTTTGTTCTTTTAAAAACACCAGCGTGTTCAAGAACCGTCTGGAATACGGCACCAACTTCCACTTCAATAATATCCATCACGTTTGTTTTAGTAATAGCGTCATACTTGGCTGATAGGTTCTGAACCCAATCCCAATGCTTAATGACCGACTCATCCCATTCCTCTTTAGAAACAGGATGAAGAAGATATTCGGCAACAAGCCCTAATTCTTCGGCAAGTCTCCCCGGCAAGACGGCCAGACCCATTACTTCGATTAAACCGATATTTTCTTTCTTAATATGATGAAGTTCAGCATGAGGATGAAAAATGCCGTCTGGATGTTCCTCTGATGTCTGATTATTTCGTAAAACAACATCCATCTCATATAAATCGCCTCGTCTTCTGGCAATCGGTGTAACTGTGTTATGCGGCGTATCGCCGCTGAATGCATATACATCGGCTTCTCTGTCACTGTACGTCTGCCAGCTTTTCCAGATGAATTCCGATGCAGCTTGGACTTCATTCTTCTCACCTCGCACGCGGATCACGGACATCGGCCAATTCACGATCCCAAGCGTCACAGAAGGGAAGCGATCGAGGCTGATGGATTCTTCCGTTTCTGCTCTCTCAATGGCAAACTCATATCTTCCTCCCTGGAAGTGGTCATGAGTTAAAATGGAACCGCCTACAATTGGCAGGTCGGCATTTGAACCAATGAAATAATGAGGAAACTGCTCCGTAAATTCAAGCAGCCTTGTGAAAGTATCTCCGGATATTTTCATAGGGAGATGCTCTTGCCGGAAAACAATGGAATGCTCATTATAGTAAACATAAGGAGAATACTGCAGGAACCAGCCTTCATTATTCAGTGTTAATGGGATAATTCTATGTGTCGCTCTTGCTGCGTTCCAAAGATTTCCTCTGTAGCCCTCATTTTCCCGGCACAATGCACAGGCAGGGTAATTTCCCTGAGGAGCACTTTTTAAAAGTAAAATCTCTTTAGGATCCTTCTCAGGCTTAGATAAATTAATGGTAATATCTATTTCACCATATGGAGTCTGGCTCTTCCATTGTTTGTTTTTTGCTATACGGTCCTTACGGATATAGTTCGATGCCAGCGATAAATGGTAATAGGCATCTGTAGCTGCTTCAGGATTCTTTGTATAATTCTCTTTAAATGTACGAACCACTTCTGACGGGCGCGGCATCAAGCAATTCATAATTTCTGTATCCAGAATATCCCGTTCAGTAACCGTATTCGATGCTAGAATACCCTGTTCAGCTGACCAGTCCAAAATGGTTTTAAGAATAACTTCTAAAGAAGACTCTTCTCCCCCGCAATCCTCCCATTCATCTAAACCTAATACTTCCATGATGCGATTGCGTGAATAAATAAGATCTTCTTTTTCCAACAAACCTTGCTGAACTCCGTAATTTAATAAACTTTGAATAGATTGATAGATTGTCATCCGAGTCCACCTCATTTTAATTAACATATATGATTAACTTAATTAAATTAATTAATTATCTTTGTTTCATCATAGAACGTTCAGCTTAAATTATCAATGATTTTATAAAAGTCTGCGGAAATTTCATTCTGCGGGCCTGCTGTCAGATTCGGTTTGGGTGACCTGTCCTCGGCTAGGGTCATCGCGCGCATAGGGACCAAAATCGAGCGTTCCTGCTGCTGAACTTCCAGTTAGACTTGGTTTGGGTGACCTGCCCTCAGTTGGTCCATCGCACCTATTTTTACAATCGAGCATAGGCCAACCAAATTAGAGCGTATTTTTTCAAAATCGAGCGTAGGAGACCAAAATCGAGCGTATTTTTTCAGAATCGCGCGTAGAGAGACCAAAATCGAGCGTTCCTGCTGCTGAACTTCCAGTTAGGCTTGGTTTGGGTGACCTGCCCTCAGTTGGTCCATCGCACCTATTTTTACAATCGAGCATAGGCCAACCAAAATCGAGCGTATTTTCTCAGAATCGCGCGTATAGGGACCAAAATAGAGCGTTCCTGCTGCTGAACTTGCATTATCTCGGTTTGGATGACCTGCCCTTGGCTAAGCCCATCACGCGTACCCTCACCAAAATCGAGCGTACCAGCTAATTTCCGGATGAAAAAAAGCCCCATTCAGAAACAAAATTCTGAATGGGGCTTTTTATTATGGCCGGTCTTTTACGCTTTTTGAAGCAATGAACTTTAAGAGAGGGCGGTAATCATGTCCAACAAGACCAATAGACTCTACAAACAGTTCAATGGCAAGGATCAGGACTGCTATGAAAAGCATCGCTCCCCATACGGTTGACATGGTGAAGATAAAGGCTGCCAATCCAAATGATGCTGCAATGGCGTAAATGAGCAGTACGGTTTGTTTGTGTGTAAAACCGATTCGCAGTAAGCAGTGATGCAGATGTGATTTGTCTGGTGCCGCAATCGGCTGCTTGTTGACGATTCTTCTGATGATTGCAAAGAATGTATCAGATATCGGTACTCCAAGGATTATAATCGGTACTACTAATGAGATGAACGTTACGTTCTTAAATCCGAGCAGCGATAGGACAGAGATGATATAGCCAAGGAATAGTGCTCCTGTATCACCCATGAATACCTTTGCGGGGAAGAAATTAAATTTAAGGAAGCCGAGTGTGCTTCCAGTTACTATTAGGGCTATGATCGCAACAAACATGTCGTCCATGATCAAGGCCATGCCTGAGATAGCAAGCAGTGCAAATGATGAAACACCGGCAGCAAGGCCGTCTAATCCATCGATTAAATTAATTGTATTTGTTATACCCACAATCCATATGATCGTTATAGGAATACTCAGTACGCCAAAATCAAGCTGTCCTCCGAACGGAAGGTTAATATATTCAACCTGAATCCCGCCCCAGTACACGACGATCAGTGCTGCTGCAATTTGTCCGATGAGCTTGGTTCTTGCTTTCATTTCATGGATATCATCCATGAGGCCAAACAATACAATGACAAAGGCACCGGCCAGGATAGCGACTTGATTATATTCCTCAAATGGAAAATAAGGGGTCATAATAAGGTATACGGCGACAAAACTAATAAAGATAGCCAGCCCGCCTGCAGAAGGCATCACTTTAGCGTGTACTTTGCGGCTATTAGGTTTATCTGCAGCCCCTACCATTAATGAAAAACGGATGACTAGCGGCGTAATAAGCAGTGATAGTATTAAGGCTAAACAGAAAGCTAACAGCAACAAGGTACCCACCTCTTTTCTTGAATGTATATACACAATTACCCATATTTCGCAATCTGTAACATATTAACATAAAATGGTGTTTTATACCATTACTCTTTAATTCGTATCTAAATATACATTATAAACGCTTTTTGCATTTTTCTCCACGAAAATTTGACAAAGGAGAAATATTTGAAGATATACTCCTAACTATGTCATATAATCGACTTTTTTGTAACAGAGAGAGGTTCATTTAACCCGGGCAGAGTGGTCTATACCTGCCTGGTTCCAAGGATTTCCCCATTATTACCTTAACCCAAGGATTCAAAATTATGTTTAGCGCCTGCTACTTTATATATCGGCTGAATTTATGCAGCTTCCTTACTATTTGACGAAGATGATTTATAAAAGTTTCACTTCTGCATTACTTCATTTTTTTGGATTTAACTTCTATTTTTAGCAACTCTTATCAGAAACCTTGGAATCGCAAGCATTCGTTTCCATCTGGACGGCTGGCGGAGCAGGCGGTACAGCCATTCGACATGATACCTTTTCCAGAGTTCCGGAGCACCCTTCACTTCACCAGCTAATACATCAAAGCAGCCGCCGACTCCCATAAAAATACCCTTAGCGAATTTATCATAATGCATGGAAATCCATTGTTCCTGCCTCGGCGCCCCTGTTGCCACAAAAATGAGATCTGGCTGCAGTTGTGCTATATCTTCTGCAAAAGCTTCATCTTTCAGATCAAAAAAGCCGTGGTGATACCCCACCAGATTTAGACCCGGATATTCCTCTTTCACTTGAGCCGCAGCCCGTGCAGCCACATGCTCCTGTGCGCCCAGCATATACACGTTTAAATGGTGCTTGTCCGCCAGCTCCATAAGGTCTTTCATCACTTCAAAGCCGGTAATGCGCTCCTGCAGCGGCGTTCTTTGCATTTTGGAGGCAACAATGATGCCGATCCCGTCTGGAACAATATAGTCAGCTTTTTCAATCATCTTCCTATACTCATTGTCGGCAATCGCAAATTCGACAATCTCAGGATTTGCTGTCACTATAAAAACTTTTTCCTTGTTCATAATCCTGCTTTTCAGGTCACCCTGAACAAATTTAACCCTTGTCCCGTTTATAAATGGCAGACCCAAAATACTTACAGTTTCTTGTTTCATATTTCTCATTCCTTCATTACATACTAAAAAGATAAACCACTTTTCTTAACAATACCTTAATTGTTTAAAAAATAGCCGGCCCTCGATAGGACCAGCTCAAATTAGAAGTTGTTACTTACCTGTTTGGATGGTTGTTCCTGAAATACTCTTTCCACAACTCTTTGAGCCGCTCTTCCATCCTCTAAACCGCAAAACTTGCGATTGAACTCCTCTATCTCATCTCCTGGATGAAAGCCGTTTTGTTCAAACAGTTTAATTTCCGAAATAATTTCCTCTGTTGTTTTTACAAGCGGGCCGGGTGCCTGCGCCTCAAAATCGAAATAAAAGCCTCTAAGTTTATCTCTATAGGTATCGATATCATACGCATAAAACATCATCGGTCTTTTTAAATTAGCGAAGTCAAAAAACACGGAGGAATAATCCGTTATTAATAAGTCAGATATTAAATACAGTTCGTTAATATCGCCATGTCTTGATAAATTATAAGCAAAACCATTGAACGAAGATAAATCTAGATCGTCTGCAATTAAATAATGAAGCCTCAGCAGGATCACATAATCATCCCCTAGCTCCTGTTTCATCCGATTTAAGTCGAGCTGAAGTTCAAATTTATATTTTCCGACCGAATAAAATTGGTCATCTCTCCAGGTAGGGGCATATAAAATCACTTTTTTATCCTGGGAAATTCCTAGTTTATTCTTAATTGACGTAATGGTTTCAGTGTTCAGCCCTGTATATAGAATGTCGTTTCTAGGGTAGCCGGATTCTATAATTTTTTCTTTGTCTACTTGAAAGGCTCTTGAGAATATCTCCGTGGAATAGGGATTTGGCGAGATCAGGTAGTCCCATTTGCTGGATTCAGCAATAAAATTTCTTTTATAACTTTCCGTCTTAGTTCCCGGCATATGAACTTCCTTCATATCCGCAGCTAATTTTTTTAACGGTGTGCCATGCCATGTCTGCAAGTAGGTTGTGTGTTTTGGCTTCGGAATCCAAAGCGGCATTCTGCTGTTAGAGACCCAGTACCGTGCTCTTGGTACATTAAGAAGCCAGCTCATTGAGAAACGTTTAAGATATGGAATTCCTTCCTGATCAAACATACTTGTATATCTTTTATCGACACTCCAGTACATTTCGTATTCAGGGTAATGCTTCTCTATATATTCATAAATGGCTCTTGGATTGCAGCTGTATTGTTTTCCAAGGAAGCTCTCGAAAATAATCAGGTTTTTTTGGACAGGCAGTTTTCCAACAATTCGAAATGTATATTTGAATGTCCTTTGTATAAGCTTGCCTGCTCTTCTTATTAAAGAAGACACGATTCTAGAAATAAAAGAAGGTTTATTTATTAAAGGTTTTTGTTTATTTTTGTCATCTACTGCAATTTCCATGTTTTTCACAATCCTTAATATCATTTTAGTCATCTTACATATTACCATACAATTCCTTCGGATATTTAAGTATATAACAATCACACAGCCTAATCACTCGAATGCTCCATTGCATATACATAGCTGGTAATTCTTCTACTAAATCAATATCTAAATATTGCTAAAAAATTAAAGGGATTTTGTAGAAAAATGCGGATACAATATAAAAAATAATATAAATCACACTTGAAAAAATTGATTTCATTTCCAGCATTTTATGAGCTCTGCCCTTTGATTTATCATGGATTTACTTGTATGTATCCCGAAAAACAAGTAAAATATCATTTATGTATAGATTTATAGCCAATTTTTGTTTAATTGAAAAATAAACGGATATAGGTAATATAATGAGCTATTAAAAATTATATACTATAAGGAATTTGTCGCATATTGTCACCTGAATGAAAAACAGCCTATTTTATAGGAATCATATTGCAAATGAGCAGGACAGGAGGAGTTCGTATGAAAAAAGTAATTACTTACGGAACATTCGATTTACTTCATTGGGGCCATATTAATCTTCTACAGCGTGCACGAGAATTAGGAGATTACTTGATTGTTGCTATTTCAACAGACGAATTTAACGATATTAAAAATAAAAAAGCATACCATAGCTTTGAAAACCGAAAAAAAATTCTTGAATCAATCCGTTATGTGGATAAAGTGATTCCAGAAGAAAACTGGGCACAAAAAAAAGAAGATATTATCCGTGAAGGCGTGGATGTTTTTGTTATGGGAGATGACTGGGAAGGTCATTTCGATGAATTAAGGGATTATTGTGAGGTTGTCTATCTTCCGAGAACAGTCGGTATCTCAACCACCAAAATTAAAAAAGACCTCTTAAAAGTTAAGTGATGATCCGGGAAGCTGCTATAAGCATCTATCTTTTTATATTCAAGGTGTTCTTTCTTCTATTCAGAATGTTCCCCCTGAAAAACAAAGCAACCTTTGTTTCATCCTTTGGAGATAATTGCAGTATTATTTTACAAGAGATGAAACAGCAGAACATCCCTTATAAGACGGTATTCCTAAAAGCAAAAAAATCAAAGGCAAACATTGAAGGCGATGGGGAAACCATCGTCTTTAATTACGGAACGCCCAATATACTGCATTGGTTAGCTTCTGTCTATCATCTTGCGACGGCAAAGGTAATTATCATAGATAACTATTTTGCTTTCCTTTCAGCAGCATCCTTTAAGCCTGAAGTGAAATGCGTACAGGTGTGGCATGCAGCGGGTGCTGTTAAACGATTCGGCTTACAAGATCCTTCTAATATAAATAGAAGCAGTCGTGCCAACAAGCGTTTTTCACAGGTCTATAAACAGTTTCACTATGCCACTGTAGGCTCTGAATCGATGGCTCATATCTATAAAGAAAGCTTCGGACTTCAGGATCAGAATATATTGAAAACCGGTGTTCCGCGGACAGATTTCTTCTTTAACGAAAAAGCCAAATCAGAAGCCATCCATTCCTTACAAAATAAATATCCTGATTTGACAGGGAAGAAAACCATTTTATATGCACCGACATATCGTGAAGATCAGCTCAATACAGATACATTATCGCTTGATATTGATGTATTGCATCAAAAGCTATTCAACGAAGGCTGCGTCCTTTTACTAAAGCTGCACCCTGCAGTTACGGTCTCTGCCTCATTTGAAAATGATTATCCCGGCTTTCTTTATAATCTTTCCCACTATCATGATATAAACGAATTATTATTAATAACCGATTTACTAATAACAGACTATTCTTCCATCCCATTCGAATACTCGTTGCTTGGAAGACCCATGATCTTCTATCCTTATGACTTAGAGGAATATGAACAAGAGAGAGGCTTCTGGGAGGATTACGTTTCAACAATGCCAGGTCCAGTGGTCTTTTCGACAGATGCTATTGTGGAAGAAATAATGAAAAATAATATGGACCAAGAAATATTGGATCAGTTTAAACACAAATGGAACGAGTATTCCACCGGATCATCTGCCAAAAAACTAGTCGATTTTCTGTTTTAAAAAACTTGCAGCCGCTTCATTTTTTGAAGCGGCTTTTTTACGTGGTCCAGCCCTGGGGCTGGTGACCCCGAATGAATGTTTTCATCTAAGGAAGCTTAACGTCCACTTTAACCTTAAGCAGCCTCCCTCTCGCTCAGTTTCCCTAATAGTGCGGCCAAGGCTCCAAATAAAAAAAGCATGGCCCAAAATTGCAGGCCATGCTTCCTAATTATATTGAATACTCTGGTACATCATAAATCGCGCTATAGCTTTCGAGTGTACTATACAGCTCGTAGAATCTAGTAGTCTGTTTGCTGGCCCACCCAATATCTGTTGCATATTGGTGAGTAGGCTTTGCGTCTGCCGTAACCATAAGAGCTGCTGGATTCCACCTCATTTTATAAAGCGTATCCTGGCCTTTAGAAACATAGTTTTCAGCCACAAATTTTGCCCCGCCTATTATGGCAGCATCTACAGTAAACCAGCCTTCATCAAACGCTCTTTGTGCTCCACATTCTAGTGCGCAGTCATCATATGCTCCAATACCGTACATATTATATACGACAGCATCATAGGTGCCCAAATCTTTGACAACTGAGACCTGTGGTTTTCCGTCTTTATAAATTCGCTGCCCGTTTTCATCAACGCTATATCTTACTTTTACTCCTGATGACAACTGAGACTTACCATTCCCCGTTTCAAGAAGCGAATGGGAAATGAGATACACCTCATTAATATTATAATCCTGGCTCGCCTTCTTATAGACCTGAGCTTTGCCGCTCAATACCCCAGCTTTTTCTGAAGTTAGAATTCTATCATTTACTTCATAAGCATTTGTCCCTGCACTGCCAGAAAGTTTCAAGAATTGGTAGAAAGTCTGGGAATCTGATTTGAAACTATTTGGGTCTATATAGTATTTGACATCTAAAGGGTTGGCTTTTTTCCATGTCGTACTGTAAGAAATTTCATACCAGTAGCTTCCATCCGCCGCCGTCAGCTTTTGAGAAACGACTGGAACCTTTTTACCCTTGCTTAAACTTCCCCAAGCCCAATAATCAGTACCAGGACCGCTTCTTACATTCCAGGTAGCAGGGTCATTTGTTCCTGATTTTACTGTCCCTGTAGTAACGGTTCCCGCTGTTGTTACAGATGAAAAAGCATCTGCGCTGATATAGGCCTTATATTTCAGGTCGGTCTGCGGACTCGCATACTTCACCTGTTTATCAACTGCAGATTGAAGAGTATAAGAATAATTTGTAGATTGAATGGACTTTGTAATCTCTACTCGATCTAGGTTAACTTCTAGTATGGCATTACCGCTTGATTCATAGTATTCTACCTCGATGGTATGAACGCCGGCGGGTAGATCAACATTCACATTAAAATTCTTGAGGCCTTCTGCCGGATTGTCAACCTTTACTGCTCCATCAATTAAAACTCTAATTCCGTCATCTGCCTGTCCGGACAACTTATATTTTCCTGCTGTAGGAATAGACACATTTTTTGTAAATTTGGCAGAGAAAGAATCAGACGGTATAGAAGCATGGGGTGACCCAGCGCCCCACTGGAAGTTAAGTGTATCAGCGGTTCCGGATACGGGCGTTCCTGTAAAATTCACGTTAGGATAATACGCCGTTGTCCATTGATCAGTGGCTATAATTGGCTCAATATTTAAATCGATTGATGCTTTTGAGCCTCTTTCATAGTACTCTACCTTAATAGTATGAGTGCCTGCTGAAAGCGAGATATCTTTATTGAAGCTGCTCACTCCATCTTTCCAGTATTCGATGTGTTTAACACCGTCCACGTAAATCCGGACACCATCGTCCACTCTTCCAGAAAATTTATATTTTCCAGTGTTAGAGACTGCCATTTTTCGTTCAAATGTGGCGGAGAAGTTATCTGCCGGAATTCCAGCCGCGGGAGAACCGCTCCAGACTAGCTCCAGGTCGTTAGGATATTGATAGACTGGCGTTCCTGTAAAGTTAATGTTCGGGTAATAGGTTGCCAACCATTTGTCTGATGGAATCGCTGGCTTAATCTGTACAGGCTCAATATTTAAATCGATAGATGCTTTTGAACCTCTCTCATAGTACTCTACCTTAATAGTATGAGTACCTGCTGAAAGCGAGATCTCTTTATTGAAGCTGCTTACTCCATCTTTCCAGTATTCGATGTGTTTAACACCGTCCACGTAAATACGGACTCCGTCATCTACTCTTCCTGAAAACTTGTATTTTCCGGTTTTAGAGACAGCCATTTTCCGTTCGAATTTGGCGGAGAAGTTATCTGCCGGAATTCCAGCTGCTGGTGAACCGCTCCAGACCAGCTCCAGGTCGTTAGGATATTGATAGACTGGTGTACCTGAAAAGTTAACTTTCGGATAATAAGTTGCCAGCCATTTGTCTGAAGGAATTGCAGGCTGAACCTGGACAGGCACAATATTTAAGTCTAGTGATGCTTTTGAACCTCTCTCATAGTACTCTACTTTAATAGTATGAGTGCCTGCTGAAAGCGAGATATCTTTATTGAAGCTGCTTACTCCATCTTTCCAGTATTCGATCTGTTTGACACCGTCCACATAAATCCGGAATCCGTCATCTACTCTTCCTGAAAACTTATACTTTCCAGTTTTAGAGACCGCCATTTTTCGTTCGAATTTGGCGGAGAAGTTATCTGCCGGGATTCCAGCTGCTGGTGAACCGCTCCAGACCAGCTCCAGGTCGCTATAGTATTGATTGACTGGTGTACCTGAAAAGTTAATTTTCGGATAATAGGTTGCCAGCCATTTGTCTGATGGAATCGCAGGCTGGATCTGGACAGGCACAATGTTTAAGTCCAGTGATGCTTTTGAACCTCTCTCATAGTACTCTACCTTAATAGTATGAGTGCCTGCTGAAAGCGAGATCTCTTTATTGAAGCTGCTTACTCCATCTTTCCAGTATTCGATCTGTTTGACTCCGTCCACGTAAATACGGACTCCGTCGTCTACTCTTCCTGAAAATTTATATTTATTGGTTTTTGGAATGACCATCTTCCGCTCAAATGTTGCCGAAAAGTTATCTGCAGGTATTCCCGATGCAGGGGAACCGCTCCAGACAGACTTTAGATCAGTATAATATTGTTTCGCTGGTGTTCCGGTAAAATTAATTTTAGGATAAAAATGAGCAATCCATTTATCAGTTCGAAGATCCTCGATAGGCTGTATATTCACTTGAACATAAGCATTTGATCCCCGCTCGTAATACTTAACCTGTACAGTATTAGTACCGGATTTTAACGTAAGTTCTTTGTTGAAATAATGAGATCCATCTTTCCAGTAATCTACTTGCTTAACACCGTTTACGAAGATTTGCAGACCATCATCTGCTTTTCCTGATATGCGGTATTTAGCAGCTTTGGAGAGTGTTATTTTTTTAGAATATACCGCAGAGAAATTATCTTTTGGAATCTTGGTATTTGGTGAATTGGCTCCCCAGTTATAATTAAGCTGGCTGACAGTTGCGTTTACAGCTGTGCCTTTAAAGTCTACACGAGGATAATAAGTGGCGCTCCACGTAGATTCACTTGCGCTAGCATTAGATACTAAAGCGAAAGTTGAAAGAAAAATAGCTAGTGACATAGTAATAATTGAGGCAAATAGAAGTTTAAGTTTGATAGCCAACAATCCTCCCTTTTTATTTCTTTTTATCCATACTCTAACTAGTATGCAAAAAAATTACATAAATGTTAATAGTTTTTGAAAAAAAGGTCGAATTACCTAGTTTAAAAACGAAAAAACAGGATAAAAGGCAATTCCCCAAATCTAACATTTATTTCCCAGACAATATTCGCCACCACACCTTACACATTTCTCAGCAAAAAATAGTCCGATTGACCGGCACAACAGGCATTTCAGCCTATTTAACTAAACGCTTGATTAATAGGGGGAGTGTCCCCCATTTCCCAAGCTAGAAATGCTGGTATATCAATAAAAAATAAGAGATAGTCATTATTTCCCTACTTTTGTAACACAATTGTAATATTCATATTATCGATGTTTATGTAGAATAATGTAAAAGAGGAAAATTTAGGGGTGTAGATTTTGAGGAAAACGATTGCGGCATTAACAGCTTCTATCATGCTTTCAAGCTGTTTTATCTCAGTAGCATCAGCGAGTACATATACCGTTAAAAGCGGAGATTCACTTAGTAAAATAGCAAAAAACAGCGCAACAACAATTGCTAAACTAAAAGAATTGAATAAGCTAAAAAGCGATTCGATTTTCTTAGGCCAAAAGCTTCAATTACCGGATACAAAAACTTCATCTACACAGCCTGCTAAGACACAGTCTACATACATAGTCGTCAAAGGTGATTCACTCGATAAAATTTCCAAGAAGCTTAAAGTGTCTATTTCCGATCTCAAAAAGTGGAACAGCCTAAAAAGTGACAAGGTCCTGCTCGGCCAAAAACTATTGGTTACTAATACCATTAAAACTCCGGCAGCAGATGTCCCACAGAAAGCAAACCCTAAAGATAAGCTATCACCCCCAGCCACCTATATCGTTCAGCCAGGCGATAGCCTTTGGAAAATTGCAACTAAACACAGCGTTACTGTTGAAGCTCTTAGCGCCGCTAACAAATTAACTAAAAACGGTATCGTCGCTGGACAAGCGCTTCAGATTCCACAAGGACAAATCAGCAAAGGTAAAGAGCCAGCAACAACTGTTCCTATTATTGTTCCTCAAAAAAATCCTAACCAAATACAAGCTGTCATCGATGAAGCAAAAAAGCATATTGGCGTTCCATATGTATATTCAGGAAGTACACCAAGCGGATTTGATTGCAGCGGGTTTGTCTACTATATTTTTAATAAGCTTGGATATAAAATAACGAGACAATCATCTGCCAGCTATTTTAGTCTTGGACAGTCTGTAACAGAACCGATACCGGGCGACCTGATCTTCTTTTCTACCATAGAAGGATCACCGAGCATCAGCCATATGGGCATGTATATTGGAGACGGACAATTTATCCACGCCAGTTCCGGTAAGGGAATTGAAATTACTTCCACCAGCATGAATTACTATAAAACCAGACTAAAAGGCTATAAAAGGTTATTCTAACTGGACAGGGCAGTACCAGCGTGATCGCTGTACGCCCTGTCTATTCGTTTTTAAGAAATATATAAGTAAATAGTCATAGTCTAATAGCTATCCTTCTAGTAAATTAAACGGTTTTCTAATATAATACTTTCATGGTAACCTTTGACATTGTTTTGAAACTTCTTTTATACTAAATTATAGAAATAGACAGACTTTTTCAAAAAGACTTATGTTGCTTTAATATTCTTGAATATCTTCATATATATAGAGAGACAGCAGAAATACTGAAGTGATTTTTAATTTCATATTTCAATGCAGTAATGGAGGCGTTAGTTAAGATGGATACCCAGAATCAAAACAAAGACCTATTAGAACAGTTGAAGAATAACCCGCCAAAGATCATTGGGGGTTACAAAAAGCCGGGCTGGGCGCTAAAGGTTCTCGATAAAATAAGCAATGATTCTGTTGAACATGAGCCGGACGGATCTACAGTGACTGCAAAAGCCATACTGGAGGCAAAGGATGAAACCTATTATCCAGCATTTATCACCCTGGACATGACAAACAAAGGACAAATTGCCGGTGCCTACTTCATTTCTGAAAGTGATGAAGAATTTGAACTTCTTCCATTCGAAATAGCAAAAGCATTTATCAAGAAAGAAGAAGCCGAACTCACACCATTCAAATACCGCACCCTCGAACAAATCGAAGGCGACGAAATCCAAGTAAACTGGCCCGACTTCACATAATATAGACACAACCTGCTTCCATTGGCGGAGCAGGACTTTTTTTGTGGGGTTTCCCAAAACAAAAAAAACAGCTGACTAACATATTTTAAAATAATATGTTAGTCAGCTGTTATATAGGTAGTTCTATGTTCATAGCACCTTTTCCCATCCCTTGGATGTTAAGGCCATAAATCTTTTTTCGTTTCTTTCGTCCAGCGCTTTGTCAATTTCAATATAGCGCTGCTTTTTAAGGAATTCACGCTGCACATTTTCGATAAGTTTTGTAGCTCCTTTTGTATATTCCGTGTGGGCCTGGGTCAGGATTTTCCTAGTTTTCAACGCGTCCTTGTCCATGATATATTCTGCCTGGCCTTTTCCATATTGGTCTGAATTATTTCCATTGGATTTGTATTCGTGTTTCATCTCGATCCCTGCCTTCCTAAAAGGTTATTTGTGTATATAAATACCCCAAAATATTAAAAGATAACAAAAGATTTTTATTTTCCTATTTTTTGGCTTTTTTGGCCGAATAAAAAAGGCGGCTTTCCTTAGAAGATATCCGCCTTTCATTGTCCATTCAGCTGTTTCATTTCTTCACTTTAGATCATAAGGTTATACTGCTGACTCTTTACTAATCCGTATGATTTGGAGATTTAGTAAAATCGTTAAAACCTGCTACGGGATACTTCAGCGATACTTTTATCCTTCAATATGATACGCCAGCCAGACTGCTCTGTCCGTATTCCTTCATATTCCAAATCAAGGTTAATTTAGTCCAATTGTGATTCCTTCTCCTTTTTACGTGCGCTCAGCATAACTGCCGCCCTCCCTCCCTGCCTATATAGATGAGAAATGTATGTAATGGTTCCCTTTTTATAAAAATATTGGAAAAGCGTACTGAATAAGATTTGAATATGAGTTCATATTGGTGGAAAGTTCCTGCAGGGTAGCTTCAGCTCTGCAGGAGGTCTTATTAATGGCGACTTTGCGCGATTCTGAGAGGTCTTTGCGCGATTTTCGTTACTCTACGCGCGATTATTGGAGGCTTTGCGCGATTCCAGTGGTTCTACGCGCGATTTCATGGATCCTTTGTGCGATTCCCAAGTCCATCGCTCTATTAAAGAATTCTATTACCCTACTAAGTTACACGGTTTGTTTGCCCCATCTAAAATATGGGAATTAAATCATTACAACTGAATCTTCTAAGCTAATAGTATACAATAAGACTTTCTTTAAAAAATGAAGGCTCATAGACTTTTAGCCTTTACATCGGCAAAGGCAGGTAAAAAACCAACATGACAGTTACATATCGAACCCGGGAAGAACGAAGACTCGCTGAAAAAGCGAAAAAACATAACAAGCGAAAGCGGCCGAAGCCGTTTTTTAAAAAGCTGCTGATCGGCTTTCTATTATTAGGCTTTTTTTGCCTGGGTGTAATAGGAAGTACCGGGTATGCTTTTATTAAAGATGTGCCGGAAATTAATGAACAGCAATTGCAGGATCCATTATCCTCCAAGTTTTATGACAAAGACGGCCAATTCATCCACGAATATGGGAAGGAACAGCGTACCAAAATTACATATGATGATATTCCCAAAGTGCTGGAACAGGCGATCATTGCCACGGAGGACAGCAGATTTTATACGCACCAGGGAATAGATGTAAAAAGAACAGCGAAAGCGATTATGGAGAACGTTACAGGTGGCTTCGGAAGCCAGGGCGGGAGTACCATTACCCAGCAAGTGATTAAAAACTCCTTCTTATCTCCAGAAAAAACGATTAAGCGCAAAGTTCAGGAATGGTATTTGGCCTATAAGCTGGAAAAGCAGTATAGCAAGCAGGAAATCCTTGCTATGTATGTGAACAAAATCAATCTTGGAAACCGTTCCTATGGAGTGGCGGCGGCAGCAAAAAACTATTACGGCATAGAGGTAAAAAACCTTAGCAAAATGACTCTGCCGCAAGCCGCTATGATTGCCGGCCTCACCCAAAGTCCGAATAACTATGATCCTTCTAAAAAAGAAAACGTAGAATCTGCAACAAAACGCCGCAATATTGTTTTAACCTTAATGAACAAGCATGGATATATCACTAAGAAAGAGCTGGTTGCTGCCCAAAAAGTGCCGGTCACCCAGGGTATCGTTACCGATAAAGCTGAAAATGGCATGCCTTATCAAGCGTTTTTAGATGCTGCTGTAAGAGAGGTTGAAGACCGGCTAAAGGATGTGGATATTAGCGAGGATGGGCTGCAGATTCACTTGACGCTCGATCCGAGGGCACAGCAGCTTGCTGATTCCATCGTTTCTGGCAGCCTGGTCCGCTATCCTAACGAACGCTTTCAGACTGCCTTCACTTTTATGGATTCTAAAACAGGAGAAATCAGGGCGGTCGGCAGCGGCCGGAATGAATACAAAACAACGTTCCGCGGACATAATCTGGTGACAACTCTAAAGCGCCAGCCAGGCTCCACCTTTAAGCCGATTTTTGACTATGGCCCTGCGATTGAGTATTTAAAATGGTCGACTTATCATCAGATTGTGGACGCTCCTTATAAGTATTCAACAGGAGACCCGATCCGAAATTCGTATAAGAATTATAAAGGTAAAATGTCCATTCGTAATGCACTCGTGGAGTCGAGAAATATACCTGCCTTAAAAACGCTGGAAAGTGTCGGCTTAAAGAAAGCAAAAGCATTTTCTGAGAATCTTGGCATTAGCTATCCTGACGGCCATGTATATGAATCCTACTCGATTGGCAGCAACTCGGTATCTCCTCTTGACCTTGCAGGAGCTTATGGCGCCTTCGCCAACACAGGGGTATACACCAAGCCGCACTTTGTATCGAAGGTGGTTATGCCTGATGGTAAGGTAATCGACTTTAAGCCTAAGAGCAAGCGAGTGATGCAGGACTACACGGCTTATATGGTTACAGACATGCTTCGCGGAGTCATCAACGCTCCTAATGGGACCGGGAAGATGGCTGCTGTCGCAGGCACGGATATAGCCGGAAAAACGGGTACTACCAATTTCGACGAAAATGTCATCCGCAAATTCGGCTATCCAGAAGATGGCACAAGCGACAGCTGGTTTTCAGGCTACACCACTAAATATACGATGACCGTATGGACCGGCTACGCCAAAAATGGACCGGGAAACTATATGAATAAAACAGATACGAAAATATCCCATACTATATTTAAAACGATGATGCAGAACTATTCGGCTGGCACCGAACGCTTTGCACAGCCAGCATCCGTTGAAAAAGTACGGAATGAGCTGTATATAAAAGGTATCAAAAAAGACATGATCCCTCCTGCTCCAAAACCGAAATCAAAAACGAAAAAAGCGGTGTCCAAGAGCAAGGAAAAGGCTTCTTCTTCCAAGGGCAAAAAACCTGGCAATGGAAAAGGTAAGGATAAAAAGGAGAAAGGGAAAAAGAAAGATTAATTGTGGGGACTGTCCCCATTTCCCGAATTATTTCCCAAATAGAAAAGGAAGTGGCTCATGATTGGAGTCACTTCCTTTTTTTTGAGTTTGAGAGAGCATCTCAATTAAAGCAATTGGAAGTCCCCTATATCGCATGATAAGCATAAAGCATCTAACAAAAGCGTAAACGTACTTATGCAAGCAATGATAAGCATAAAAATTAATAACTGAAGCATAAATCTAGAAAACATAAGCGTAAATATTAAAAACTCAAGCATAAATCTTTAAAAGTTAAGCATAAACATGGATTCCATGTCTGCTCATCAACAAATCCTCCATCAGCAGATGAAAAATAAAGTAAAAAGTTTTAATTTATTCAGAAACACACCAACTTTTATGAAAAAATTATAAAAAAAGAACATATCCCACAGGAATATGCTCTTTCCAAATCTATTAACTTCTTATTCCCCGCTCGGCGGATACACCTTCCACCTGCTCAAGTCCGGGTTTTGTTTCATGACTAACGATGCTGGAAATACAAAGGTCCATGGCTTGCTGGTATTTCCTTTTACTTCGAAGTGATCGAGCGTAAAGCCGCCGCGGCAGATGATATCGCCTTCTGCATCTTCAACGATTAGTGGAATCTGCTCGAGCTTGATGTTTTTCTCGCTGCCGTTTCGAATCAGAACGGTCACGGCAAAGGCACCATCAGGCGCAGGTACGGCTTCGATGCCCATGAAGTTTACTTCACCAGGAGCTAAATGAGGCAGGCCGGCTACCAGATTCGAAAGCTTCTCACGCTGCATTTGCGATATCTGGTCTTCCCAGCTTGCTTCTAGGTCAAGTGAATGCTTTGCAGGCTCAGCCTTTTTCTTCAATTCGAACGCAATTTTCCAGCCTTTTTCGGGAATGTCCGCAGCCAGGATGTTTTCACTTTCAAACAAGAATCTCCATGGCGTACAGCTCATGGCCGGAAGCTCTCCAAGATTGTCCAGCTCAAACTGCTGCCTTGCAATGGGCTGGCCATTTTCGTCAAGCAGCAGCAAATCTACTGTTTCAAAACGGATGGGTTTTGGAAGTGTATTTCTAAGGAAGGCCACTACTACAATATCCCCATAGTATTCTGATAATTTTAATCCATAAATGGAAAGCTGATTGGGTTCCAGTTTTTCTAGCTGCTGATGGCGGTATTGGTAGATGTAGCGCTCAGAATTAGACATTTCCCATTCAGGGTGAAAATTAAGGACTGTACGGACGCCTTTTTCCGCACCCAGATCCTGCTGTTCCATAGCAGGAGTTTCTGCCGGCTTTTCTTCCGTTTTTTTCTTCTTAAATTTAAAAAGTGCCATCTTCTAGTTCTCCTTCTTCCTCATCAGCTGCAACTTCCTTAAATTCAAACTGACTTTTTACAAATTCCATAAAGCTAATGGTTATGCCCGATTCGATATTCAGCATCAAACCATTAAACTCGTGAAGAGCCTCTTTTTCAAACAGGATATAAGGATTCTCCTGGCTGTAGCTTCTCAGCTGAATGCCATCCTTCATTTGAGTCATTGTATTAAGATGCTGAATCCAATTAAAATCAATCTGCTGCAGCATGAATTGCTTCAACTGAACACCGAGATTTTCATCCTCCTGCATGCTAAGAACAAAATCATTCAGCTTCTCAAGCTCAGCAATCATGACAGTCTCCACTTCAGCAGGCTCCAAATCTGAGATGCTTTCGAGCGTTACACTTGAGTGGATGAAAACAACAGAAAGCTTCTCAAGCAGCCCTTTCGGATTCCATGCAGAAGCATCCTCCGGATAGGCCTCTGCAATCACAAAGCGCACATATCGCTCCATGTAGCCCAGCAATTCCTGGAACATTTCCTCAGGAGACAGCGTAAGAATGCGGTCGCGCATAGAGTACACCACTTTACTCTGTTCATCCATGACATTTTCAAGCTTCAGCAGGTGGCTCCTAGAAGAATAGAACATATTCTCTATCGTTTCCTGCACCTTTTTCACATACTTAACAGGATCAGGTGAAATCACAAGTCCCGTCTCATCAACCTTCACCTTTTTCTCAAATTTCTCTTTTTCATCTTCATCATAATAAGTGAAAAGATCGTCTTCTAGTGAAATGATGAACTGAGTAGAACCCGGATCTCCCTGGCGTCCGGAACGTCCTCTAAGCTGCATATCAATCCGGTTGCTCTCATGGCGCTCGGTTCCAATAATATGAAGGCCGCCTAATTCCCTGACTCCTTCACCCAGCATAATATCGGTGCCGCGTCCTGCCATATTGGTCGCGAGCATAACCTGCCCTTTTTGGCCGGCCAGGGAAATAACCTTTGCCTCATCTTCTTCTGTTTTAGCGTTTAGAATTTGATGCTTTATTTTTGCTTTTTTAAGTTCCTCAGAAAGGTCCTCCGATTGAGCAATAGAAGTAGTTCCAATCAGTACCGGACGCCCTTCTTTATTGAGCCGCTGAACCTCAGAAACGATCTTCTTGACTTTGGAATCGGTTGTCTTGTACACCAGGTCCTCCATGTCAATTCTCTGAATATCTTTGTTAGTGGGAATAGTAATAACCTTCAAGCGGTATGTTTCCCAGAACTCCGTTTTTGATGGCGTCGCACTTCCGGTCATGCCGGCTAATGTTCCATAAAGTCTGAAGTAATTTTGGATTGTAATGGTAGCCTGTGTTTCATTCTCTTCAGAGATTTCAAGGCCCTCTTTTGCTTCAATCGCCTGGTGGAGCCCATCGCTGAACGTACGGCCTTCCATCATCCGGCCTGTGAACCCGTCAATGATTATAACTTGACCGTCTTTTACGATATAATCAACGTCTCTTCTCATTAACACTTGGGCCTTTAGCGACTGCATAATGTGATGCAATAGTTCCTGGTGGTCCGCATCATATAGATTCTCGATTCCAAAGGCAGCTTCGATTTTCGCTGCACCTTTATCTAAAAGAAAGGCCTGCTTCGCCTCATTGAACACTTCATAATCTTCGTCTTTTACAAACTTGCTTAAAATATCTGCCGTGATATAAAACAGCTCTGCCCCTTCACTGTTCTTGCTGGCAATAATAAGAGGAGTTTTCGCTTCATCAATCAGGATGCTGTCCACTTCATCGACAATGGCATAATGATGCCCGCGCTGTACCTTGCTCTCCCAATCACTGACCATATTATCGCGAAGAAAATCAAAGCCGAACTCGGTGCCTGTTCCATAAGTAATATCCGCTTGATAGGCAGCCAATTTTTCTTGAGGATCGATTTGTGAAATATTTAGACCTACCGTTAAACCTAGAAACTCATGTATTTGTCCCATCAGCTCTTTATCACGGCGTGCTAAATATTCGTTAGCGGTAATAACGTGAACCCCTTTTCCTTCTAAAGCATGAAGATAGCTTGGCAGCGTAGATACCAGCGTTTTTCCTTCACCTGTATTCATCTGAGCGATGCTTCCGTCATTCAGCACAAAGCCGCCAATCAGCTGGACATCATAATGCCTCAGCCCGATCACGCGCTTTGCTGCTTCCCTGACAACTGCAAAGGCATCCAGCTGGATATCCAGTAGATTCTTTCCTTTTGCTAATTCTTCTTGAAATATATTCTTCATATTTTTTAATTCATCATCGGTAAATTTCTCATACTTTTTTTCTAATTTATTGACCTGGGTAACCTGTTTTTGTAACTTTTTCAGGTCTTTTGAGCTATCATTGAACAGCCCTTTTACTCTAGTAATCATTCAGCGTCTCTCCCGTTACCAATAAGTGTTGTACTAGTAGAATTATATCATAATATGTAAAATTTTTAATTGTTGGCAATAATTACCACTACCTTTATACTTTATGATACTTTTAAAAAAATCCCCTCATTAGGACTTACTACCTATTCCTACAGACTGGGATTTTATGTAATATAGGCTTTGTTATTAACAAGGGGGAACATATGAAAAAAATATCTATTGTTTTTTTGATGGCTTCTTTACTGCTGCTGACTAGTCTGATAGATTCACACAATCTGCGTAATGCAGAGGCCGCTGGTGATCCACTTTACAATTCGATCGTCACTGGAATAACCAATGTACAAACAACTATTTCGCTTGGAAAAAGCGGAACTGATTTTAATAGAGTCAAGAAGACCTATGAGCAGGTTATAAATGAGCGTCCGGAACTATTTTACGCACCGAACAGCTATAGAGTGTCTTCGAATGGTTCAACGGCTCAGCTTCTATTAAGCTATAAATATTCAAAAGCTCAGATTACCACTATGAAAACAACGCTAAATGCCAAGGTGAATTCCATTGTGGCTGCAGCTAAAACGAAGAAAACAGAGCAGCAAAAAGTTTTATATATTCATAACTATCTCGTAAATTCAGCTCAATATGATTATGATAATTACCTGAAGGGTACGATTCCAGACTCATCTTATTCCGTTTACGGGGTCCTGATTAATAAGAAAGCGGTCTGCGACGGATATGCAAAGGCAATGAAGCTTCTATTGAATAAATCCGGATTATGGGCAATCAAAGTGAATGGCTATGCTAACGGCGGGCCTCATGCCTGGAACCTCGTAAAAGTGAGCGGGAAATACTATCACGTCGATGCAACGTTCGATGATCCGATCGCGAGTAACCGCAAGCCAATGCTTAGTTACAAGTATTTCCTCATTCCTGACTCTACAGTGGATAATGACCATTCCTGGACACGGACTGGACTGCCTAAGGCTGTTTCTGTAAAACCAAAAATTTAATTGTTTTTATTTAGGGCAGCTGCGGCTGTCCTTTTTTATTGTAATAAAGCTTTTATATGACATTTTCATTTTCATGCTCAGACTCCCTAAGAAAACCTAATAAGTTTTCCAGATCCTCTGGGAATGATAAATCCAGCTCTCTTAGTTCGTCCGCAGATTTCCAGTCAATATCGTGAATCAGCTCATCAGGGTCCTGAATTACAGACATCCCGCCTATAAGTTTTAATTCGAAATAGTGAACCTCAACTTCTATCCCAAAGGCTGTACCTTCTTTAATGTACAGTGGTCTCACAATCTCCACCCGATAACCCGTCTCTTCCCACACTTCACGTATACAGCATTCTTCAAAGGTTTCACCAGCCTCTAAGCCGCCTGAAGGAACCGACCATACTTTTTCCTCATCCGGCCTTCCCTGCAGCACCATCAACACTTGCCCTTTTTCTTTCACACAAACACCCGCCGAACCATACCACTTCTCCATTCCTTCACCTTCCGAAAATTCCGACTTTTAACTTCATTATATCAAAAATTGTTTTTGGGAAATAGGGACTGTCCCCCAATAAAACCAGCAGTATCAAGAGGGTCCGGGCTGGGAAATGGGGGACAGTCCCCAAAAAAAAAAGAGGTTTAGGAGGGCTTGGAGGTGTGGTAGTTATAAGTATAGATTGTATTTGTGAAATAGGTAACATACAAAACTATTAGAAGGAAGCGATGCTGCCGCTGCTTGAAAATCAGATTTCTAAAACTTTCATAAAGTTATTATCATATATCATTACTACAGCAGAGAGGGAGAAACGAGAATGAAAATCAACGAAGATGATCCTAAATTGGTTAGTGGGAAAGCAAGTTCCTCATTTAATGACAACACTACTTCAGCAAGCACAGCGGCTGAAAACCCCAAACAGAAATTTTCTCATAAAGCATTCTTAAAATTAATAACTTTTATTTCTACATTTGGCGGACTTTTATATGGATATGATACGGGAGTAGTAAACGGTGCCCTGCCTTATATGTCAAGAACCGATCAGCTGAATTTAACTCCTTTTACCCAGGGGCTGGTGGCTTCCTCCCTTCTATTAGGCGCTGCATTTGGTGCCGTTTTGGGCGGCAGGTTTTCTGACCGGAAAGGCAGACGTAAAACGATCCTCAGTGTGTCGCTCATATTTATCGCGGCTACACTAGGATGTACATTTGCTTCAAGCGTCGGCGTGATGGTGTTTTGGCGAATCGTACTCGGTCTTGCTGTAGGAGCGACTTCTGTTACAGTTCCTGCCTTCCTGGCAGAGCTTGCACCTGCCGAGAGCCGGGGGAAATTAGTGACAATCAATGAGCTAATGATTGTAACCGGACAATTGCTTGCTTATACTTTCAATGCCGTGCTTGCTAATTCATTAGGCGAAATGGCACATGTATGGAGATATATGCTCGTCATCGCTACACTTCCAGCCGTTATTTTATGGATTGGAATGATATTTGTTCCGGAAAGCCCGCGCTGGCTGGCATCAAAAGGAAAATTTGGCGAGGCCCTTAAAGTGCTTCAGAAGGTTCGTAAAAATGAAAGAGCAAAATCTGAATTAAATGCTATTAAAGTAACCATTGAAGAGGAAGGGAAAATGAAAAAGGCAACCTTCAAGGATATTAAACTGCCTCACGTACGCCGAATCCTTTTAATAGGAATTGGAATTGCCATGACCCAGCAGCTGACTGGAGTTAACTCTATCATGTATTATGGAACAGAAATCCTGAAGGATGCTGGTTTTTCAACAAAAGCAGCGTTGATTGGGAATATCGCAAATGGCTTAATCTCTGTTATAGCAACATTTGCAGGGATCGCCTTGTTAGATAGAGTAGGACGACGACCTATGCTGTTTACCGGCCTGCTTGGTACTAGTACATCTCTTCTGCTGATCGGTATTTTTTCAGTAACGTTAAAAGATAGTGCGGCCCTTCCATTTATCATTCTAGGGCTGACCGTACTATTCCTAGCCTTCCAGCAGGGTGCTGTATCTCCGGTAACATGGCTAATGCAGTCAGAAATATTCCCGCTTCACTTAAGAGGATTAGCAATGGGAATTACTGTTTTCTGTCTCTTCAGCATGAATTTCCTAGTAGGCTTGTTATTCCCGGTGCTGTTGAACGCGCTTGGATTATCCTCTACTTTCTTAATCTTTGTCGGCTTTGGTATACTATCGATGCTTTTCGTAAAAAAATTTGTACCGGAAACAAAAGGCCGTTCGTTAGAAGAAATCGAGCATTCCTTCCAGACGAAGGAAAAAAGATATTTTGCAAAAAAGAAAAAAGTTCTGGCGAAATTGCATTAACTATTAAATGAACATAGAGACTGCCTCAAAATGTGAGGCAGCTCTTTTTTTATATTTAGATACTGGCTGTAGAAAAAAAGTGGTACTCATGGCCGGGTTAAATCGATAACTCTACTATTTAGACCTCTAGTTATACCTTCGTTGAAGGGTCTACCACGTTTACGAGTGGTAAATTCATTTTTACGGGGGCTTTTTGAAATTTTCGAGGGTAAATCCGCTTTTACGGAGTTGAACAGTTAGGGGATTTCATTTCACTCTTTTCCGAAGCTACATATCAACAGAGACCCGATCCGCGATTCAAAATCAAAAAATTTTCAAGAGAGTAACCGGACTCTCTATCTATCAAATGAATATTTTCCACACCAGCAGGAATTTCGACCTATTACTAAGAATATAATGTATTAGCAGTAAAAATGAATGACTGTTCATTTTTTGCTGTAAAAAATGGTACAAGGGGGTTGTTTATGAAAGGATTTGGGTCGCAGTTGTCTGAGCTTATGAGCAGGAAAGGTGTTATTATTTCTCTTACTGCCGTCTTACTGGTGCCTCTTATTTATGCAGCAATTATTCTTACTCCTAGCTGGGGACCGTATGACAATCTTTCCAATTTGCCTGTAGCTGTAGTCAACAATGATAAAGGCGCGAAGTCTGGTGATGAGGACATTAATATTGGGAGAGACCTTGTAGAAGACTTGAAAAAAAGCAAGGCTCTTGGCTGGGATTTTGTCGATGCCAGCAAAGCTGATCAGGGCCTTAAGGACCTGAAATATTACATGGTTGTTGAAATTCCTGAGACCTTCTCACAGGATGCAGTTACCGTGATGGATGAAAATCCAAAAAAGCCAGAAATTAAATATGTTCAAAATGAAGGTTTGCACTTTCTCGCCGCAAAAGTAACAACTGGTGCAACTGAAAAATTGCGGGAACAGCTTGGCGATAAGATTACGGAATCGTATGTGAAGAACATATTTGGAAACATGGATAAAATTGCAAGCGGTTTCAAAAATGCCGCTGATGGTTCTATTCAGTTAAATTCCGGTTCTGCAGAGCTCCGCGCGGGCACAGGGGAAATTCTTTCTTCATTAAAAGAAAAATCTCCTGATATCGATAAGCTGGCTGCAGGGTCCCAGCAGCTTCAGGCCGGTACTCAGGAAATGGTTCAATCTCTTCAAGCCAAATCAGGCTCTATTTCAGAGCTTGCCGAGGGAACCAAAACCCTGGAAAACGGAACTGGCCTGTTGTTAAAATCCCTCCAGGATAATTCCGGAAAAATTAATCAGTTATCTAATGGTGCAAAGGATATGAAAGCTGGGCTTGATACCCTGAAAGCCGGAACAGCAGGAATTCTTGGCGGCATTCAAAGTGTACAAGGTCCTGTAAAAGATATCAGTGCTGCCCTAAACAATAAATTAGCGCCGGGAAGTCAGTCCTTAGCCAAAGGGGTTGAGGGAGTGGCTGACGGAGCGCCTGCTTTAGCTGGTGCTGCCAAAGGTGTACTGGATGGCTTGAAGGCAATGGCCGCCAAAAATCCAGCGCTTCTTTCAGATCCTGGTTTCCAAACGATTCTAGGCACACAGCAAGTCGTTGCTGATAATCTCAATAGGATAGCCGGTCAAGCTCCTTTACTTAAAAAAGGCGCCCAAGACATTGCACGCGTTTTAAACCAGGTAGCACCCGGCATGGCCAAGATTTCTGACGGTGTAAGCACGCTTGCAGCGAAGCAGGCAGAGCTTGATAAAGGCGCTCAAAAACTGGCTGCCGGAGCAGCTCAGCTTGCTGATGGAAATGCTACAGTTAACAAATCGTGGGGTACTCTTACTAGTTCGGTTGCCCAGCTGAAGGGCGGCGCTGCGAAGATCAGTGACGGCAATCAGCAGGTAAACTCTGGCTGGAAAACCTTAACGGCTGGCGCCGGAGAGCTTAACAACGGAATGAAGCAGGTTTCAGATGGAACTCAGACGGTAAAAACAGGCTGGGTTACTCTTACAGATGGCGTAGCCCAGGTGGATAATGGAGTTGGAAAGCTGGAAGATGGAACAAGCCAGCTAGCATCCGGCCTCAAGGCAGGAGCAGATGAGACAGGAAGCATTAATGCGGATGCTAAAAACCTTGCCATGTTCGCTTCTCCTGTTGAACTGGACGGCAAAGTGATCAAAAAGTTCCCGCTTTACCGATACGCAAATGCACCATACATTTTATCTCTTGCTTTATTTGTAGGCATTCTCGTCATGAGCTTCTTCTTTGACTTAAGAAAACCTGCAGAAGCCGCTGTTTCAGGAGTAAGATGGTATGCAGGCAGATTTGGCAGCATGGCTTTACTTGCCATTGCACAGGCCCTAATCATCAGCTTATTCTCGTTGATGTTCTTAAAACTGAACTTCTCAAACAGCATAGGATTAATTTTATTCTCGGTTCTTGCAAGCCTTACCTTCTTGACGATCGTCTTCTTCCTAGTATCAGCAGCAGGCAATATCGGCCGATTCATTGCTTTAGCACTCCTGGTCATCCAGCTGTCTACAACAGGCTCAAGCCTGCCGATTGACATGCTGCCTGAGAACCTTCGTGCGCTAAGCAGCTTCCTGCCATTGACTTATTCAATCGGCGGATTCAAATCGATCATTACACTAAATAATTCAAGCTTTATCTGGGACAATACAGGCATATTGATTGCCTATCTCGCTATTTTCGCCGTATTAGCAGCAGCCGTTGCTCTGCTTCGTTCCAGGAAAAATGTTAGTAATATCAAACTAGCAGCATAAAGAATAGCCTTCCGGATATTAATTCGGAAGGTTTATTATTTGGCGTCAAAGATGCATCCTTGCTAGCAGAAAGCGCGTGCTCCCGCCGGTTTATGTGGCCAAGATAGAGTTTTATGTGGCAAAAACACGAATTTATGTGGCTAAGCCTTTTTCGTGATAAATTATTCCGCAGAGCAGGTCAATAAATTGGTTCTTCCAAAAAGCGGTGTACCCTCAACACACAATTTAACCGTCAACACAAAAAAGAGCGGCTCCACCTGAGCCGCTCTTCTTGGGAAATAATCCGGGAAATGGGGACAGTCCCCATTTATATTTTGATGGTGATTTTTGTTGTTTTGCTTTTGTTGCCGGCGAGGTCTGTGGCGGTTGCGGTTAGGATTCGGCCGGCGGGTTGTTTGGTGATGGCGGTGGAGAATGTGCCTGCTGTTGTTGCTTTGGTTGTACGGAGCAGTTTGGTTCCGTAATAGATTCTTACAGTGGAACCTTTTTCTGCTTTTCCTTTAATTACGGTAGATTTGGAATTCACTGTATACACATATGGTGCTCCTGGTGCTGTTGTATCTAATTCTGTGATTTTCAATGAATAAGAGTTTGGTGAAAAATGATTGTTCTTTTCAAAGAGCTGGAAGTAATTGCTTCCAGGTTTGATGCTGATCGTAAAGCTTTCACCTGAACTCATTCGTTTAGCATCATGCTCTTTTTCTTCAGCAGGCTTTCCACTAACAAGACGGTCAGTCCAAATAACTGGGTCTGTATAGGATACTGCGCTCACATCCACTTTTATTTTCATGTTCTTGACAGCTTTCAGTACATACCAGTCACTATCAAGAGGCGTATCAAATTTATCTATGTAGCTTTTATTTACGGAAACTGCTTTAGCTCTAGTACGCAGGTCGCCGGTATCTTTACTCAAAACAGGCAGGCTGGTCTGCATAGCTTTCATGATATTCACACGGCCAAATCCGGTGTACTTATTCCAAAAACTCGTATATCCTGGCGGCTTATTAGCGGATCTTTCTAATAGATACTCAATTTCATAGGGCTCAAGCGTTTTATCAGCAGATAGCATCAAGCCTGCCAGTCCGCTGACAATGGGAGCTGAGAATGATGTGCCGGCTGCCTTCAAATCATACCCTCCCCGCCTGGTTGGAACGGCAATATTTTCTCCAGGTGCAGCCAGGTCAAGCGCTTCACCAGTATTCGAAAAAGTGGAGAGCTTGTCTTTAGAGTCGGTAGAACCCACACTAAGCACTTCGGGGTATGCCGCAGGAAAGCTAACCGGAAATTTATATTCCCCTTCATTTCCAGCAGAAGCAACAACTAATATCCCCTTCGAAACAGCACGAGAGATAGCATCATATTCTGCCTGGCTGGGCTCTTCACTTCCAAAACTAATATTAATAATGTCGGCTCCCTGTTTAATCGCATAATCAATCCCAAGGATCTCAGTTCCTATTTCTGCACCTTTAGCACTGCCTATTTTTACAGGCAGTATTTTTATATTGGTATTTTTGGCTGCTACACCTGCGATTCCGATCTGGTTATTTGCCTGCGCTGCAATAACCCCGGAAACCATCGTTCCATGGCCTGCATAATCCAGAGGATCGGCATCATCGTTTACAAAATCATATCCGGGCAGAATCTGGCCTGCTGCAAAGTCTGGATGATCATAATGAATACCTGTATCCAGAACAGCTATTTTTACTGGATGAGTAAAGGTGTAAGACTCCCATGCATCAGGTATTCCAAGCTTCGGTAAATACCATTGTGCGGCCGCATACTTATCATTGGGCGCAGCAGCAGCAAAATGCTTCTTAACATAGTTTGGCTCAGCGGTAGTTACACCTGGATACTGCAGAGCCTTCTTAAGTACCAAATTGTAATTATGTGAGGTTGGTATTTTAATGATATATAGAGTTTCATGACCGCTCTTAAATTGGTTCACCAATGTTAGGTTATACGCAGCTAACAAACCTTTTATAGGCTTGGAAGACTTAATGATAGCCTGCCGGTCATTTACGGACGCTAAATCGGCTGCGCTTGCCTGAGTCCTTACTTCTTTTCCAGAATAAAACGTCTTTTGCCGGCGATCGGCATTTTCATCTGCAAGAGTTACCTGAGGGATAATAGAAACGAGTGCTGTCGTAAGAGCGAGGGGTGCCATCAACTTATAAAATGTACCTAACATGTACGTCCTCCAGATAAAGATTAATTATGAACCATTATACTCTTATGTATAAAAATTACTATCCTAATTATCTATCAAAATTCGACTCAAAACATATGTGTTTAGACTCATTTTTAGAAGTAGTTCCTATCATTCGGTGCTCAAGAAAAAACGTCCTCTCATAAGAAAGGACGTTTAAGCAGCATTTACTGAATCTTTTTCTTATCTTTACCAATCACGGTCACCTCGTATGGGTCGTTCCGCACTTCCTTTGTAATCTCATCTGTCCCAATGAAGGTATCAATCTCACTCTTAATCCTCTCAGCCAGCTCCCTCGCTTCTGGATCGTACGATTCTAGAGAGATTTTCACTTCAATCTGAAGCGGCAGCGGATGGAAGGAGTAAGAGAAGCCCCTTACTTTAAATTCCTTGTTTTCCCTTAACCCCGAACCTAGAATGCCGATAATATTATTCTTTCCCCATCTTATTTCCTGCTGGCGGGCTGTCATATCTGATTTGCGGATGTCTATTTTAAACTTGTCTCCATAAGGACTGGAAAGGTCGCCCACCGCTTGTTCCAGCTCAGCCTTTCTTTTCTCCGTCTTTGCAATGGACACATACATATAATGCTCCATTTTATTAATACGAACCTGAGGCGGGAAAGGTGTTAGATATTTATTTTTCTTCAGGTACTCTTCTACCTTCGCCTGAAGCTCATTTGATTTCTGCTCATTCTGTTTTTCCTCAGGAGTCAAGTCATGTGCCGGCTCTCTAACGTCCGGACTTACCCGCTTCACTGTGATTTCATATTTCCCAAAGTTTTGGGCAGTTAGTTCGGCGTTTACGTTTTTGATAACGTCAGGCTTTATGTTTTTGAATTGATCTTTAGGGCCGATCATTGTAAGAGTGATCTCCCGGTCTGGCACGGATACCTCCATGTTGTATACATCATATTTTTTGTCCTGGACTACATCAGAAAGCACGGCATAAATCGCATATTTATATTCTTCCTGCTTAATAAATAAGCTGAAATAAGGAATGTTTGCCGCGACCTTTGCCATCGCAGGGGAAAAATAAGATGAGGCTATAAACGCTAGAAACAAAGAAGCGGCTGCGATCGTGTAATACCATATTTTCCTGCCTTTCACAGAGCCTGGTTTTTTTAAGTGTATGACGTTACCTTTCTTAATGGCTGACAAGACATTCTGTTTATGCTTTTCATTAAAACGTAGGCCCTGATCCTCTGGGTATTTTAACTTATCTTCCATCATTTCCGTCTCCTTCCAGTAAACCTTTCAGCTGCTTTTTTGCTCTATGGAGCCGCGTCTTTACCGTGTTTGAGTTAATAGACAGCAGGTCTGAAATCTCATTGACCGACATCTCTTCATAATAATGAAAAATAATTACCTCCCGCAGCTTTATCGGAAGAAACAGCACCTTACTAAAAATAACCTCTTTTTCCTCCCGGTCCATTCCCTGCATGTCAGGTGAAGGATTCTTCATTAAAATGCTGCTGAAGAAATCCTTATAACGAATATGTTTATAAGACCAGCTTTTCACATAATCTTTGCATTTATTAACAGTAATCCGGTAAAGCCAGGTCTTGTAGCTGGATTTCTTTTGAAAGCGATCCAGACTGTTAAAGCAGCTGATAAAGACCTCCTGCGAAATATCCTCTGCTGCCTGCTTTTGTTTCACATATGAATAAGCCAGGCGTACGATCATATCGCCGTATTCCTCCATCAGCCAGACGAGCTGCTGCTCTTTAGACAGATGGCTGATCTCAGCCGGGCAGAAAGTTTCTTTTCTCATCATCTTCACTTGCATCCATATCCTCCTCTCTTTCACAAACTTTAGACGAAGAAGATCTGCCTTCGGTTCCATCATTACTTTTATTCATTTAATATTTAAAATTAAAAGTGTAATTTCCATATTTTATCAAAATTAAATGATTATCCTTTAAATTTTCTGTGCGTATCCGATATATCATAGGACATATTCACTATTTGGCAAGGAGGAAAAATGAATGAATTTCGTAAAAGTCATTATAAGCATCTTTAGTATACTAGCTTTTTCCATGCTGTCAGGCTGCAGTTTTTTGCAGCAAAAAGAGGAAACACAAACAAAGGCGGGGCCGGCTCAAACGATTTTGAAAGAAGTTAAAACGGTGCAGGTCGTGGAGAAAAAGGTGCCTGCCGCACAAACGGCGGAGCCAAAGAAAAAAAGTTTGAAGGATATTATCCGGGACTCCCAGGACAAAGTTTTTCAAATTATAACGCCAGATGGTCTTGGATCTGGATTTCTTTATGACAATAAAGGCCATATCGTCACAAACGCCCATGTAGTCGCAGGATATAAGGATGTAGAAGTCCTGACCGTTGATGATACTTCGCTTCACGGAACCGTAATTGGTATTGGTGAAGCTCTTGATGTTGCCGTCATTGAAGTACCCGAATTAGCAGGAAAAGGGTTTTTACAAACTGCCGCCGCTATGTCGGAAAAAGGGCAGGAGGTCATCACCTTCGGAAGCCCCAAAGGCTTGAAGGATTCTGTATCGGAAGGAATTATCAGCGGAATTGACCGCAGCTTTGAAATCCCTCCCTTTGTGTATGAAAATATCTATCAGACTACAGCTCCCATTTGGCCGGGAAGCAGCGGAGGTCCTTTATTAAACAAAGACAACGGTGAGGTTATGGCTATTAACAGCGCTTCTTATATAAATGAAGAAGCACTTGGCTTCTCTATTCCGATTCAGCAGGCAGTACCTTTGATTGACAGCTGGATTCAGAATCCTATGGATTTAGACCAGCTATATGATTATGGAAATACTTACAGTGATACAGATGTATGGGATATTCCGGATGAAGCTTATGAAGAGGATTGGGACAGTACATATGATTACTCTGAGGAAGAAGGAACAGACAGCTATCCAGAAGAATCTGAATCAGATGAAGAATACTATAACTCTGACGATTCCTCCGGCTATGGTGACTATGAAACTGCCGACCCCGAAGCAGAAGAATATATAACACCTGAAGAGGAAGATCCGGCTGTCTCAGATGATGAATTAAATGAAGAACCAACAGATGAGCCAGGCTACGAGGCTGTGCCTGAAGAAGGAGAAGGAACAGAAGAATATTATCCAGAACCTGAGGATCCTTATAATGGAGAAGATCCATTATCTGAAGAAGGCCAATAACTAATATATGAACCCCTAAAAACATGGTAAATTAAGGGCTCTCTACTCCTCCTGCGTGTAGGTTTCAAATGGAAGCATGCAGCACACTCCTTCGGCCCAACTGTATCCGAAATATGCATTATCAAAATACAAAGACAATAAATAATATTTATTTGCAGGACTCCAAGCACAGGAGTCCTTTTTTAATTCCCTGGCTTTTTCCTTACACCTTTAACAATATAATGAATAACGATCCAGGCAATTGGAAAGTTAACGATGAAGGTCATAGCAATGGCTGTGGCAGCCGCAATCATTGAATTGTTTAATTCATCACCCTCTGCCATTGAAGCCCCTGCAAAAAAGATAAAAGCGCGGTAAGTAAAAACGATAATAATCCATTTGGAATTTTCATAGTTTGTTCGAATACCACCTTAATCAATTGTAATCCCCTTTAGGACAGTTCAACACAATGGGAAAGATCCCTTTTTTATTCTGTAAAAAAGTTCAATAGAAACACACTGTCTCCCGTGAAAATATGTGATATCCCCCTCTTTTCATTAACAAAAAGACACTATAATAGTTTAATGATTAATCGTGCGGCGGGAAGACGTTTACTATTTATCCGTTCTTTTTAATGCTGCTAATACCTGCCTATAGATTCTCATACATTTTTTTAAAATTCACCAAAAAGACACAGAAATGCTCGATGATGCTGTCGAATTTATTTAATCAATTGTTTGATTAAATTCCTTCTCATTACTGTTACTGCAATCTTTTTAGCAAAAAACCTTTAAAAATGTTGTCGATTATCTCGTGAGACTTAAAATAAAATGACTCCAGCTAAAATGCCGGAGTCATCCTTATATTTGTGATTTTAGAGTTCAGGACATCTTTTACTCACGAGGTTCTAGAGATATGCTGACTCTGATAATTCTTTACATACTCTTCTATCTCTGCAAAAGGAATCGGCTTTGATAGGTAATAGCCTTGAACCTGGTCGCAGTCTCTCTTCTTAAGAAATTCAAGATGATCTTTCGTCTCAGCACCCTCGGCCAGTACGATTAGTTGTAGATGATGGCCTAACAAGATAATCGAGGAAAGAATCGTATCATCTTTTTCCGGAATATCTTTTAGGAAGGAACGGTCTATTTTTAATCGGTCTATCGTGAGATTTTTCAAATGGCTTAAAGAGCTGTAGCCGGCTCCAAAATCATCTAAGCTGATTTGGACTCCCAGGCTTTTTATACCCTTCAATAATGTGCTGGATCTCTGATAGTTGACGATCGCACTTTCTGTGATTTCCAAATCAAGATACCGGGCAGGAAGTCCTGTTTCTTCTAATATCGATTGAATATCGCTTACGATGCTTTCATTTTCAAACTGGATAGGTGAGAGATTTACGGAAACAGTTAAAGGAAGTCTGGTTCGTTCGAATAGAAGCATGGTTTGCTCGCAGGCTTCTTTAATCACCCATCTGCCGATTGACTCTATTAACTTTAGCTCCTCTGCAAGGGGAATGAAATCGTTTGGAGGAACCATCCCTTTCTCAGGGTGAATCCATCGAATGAGGGCCTCCATTCCAATCATTTCCCCTGTCTTTACACTTAGCTGCGGCTGATAAAATAATACGAACTCATTCCTCTGAAGAGCTTTACGCAGCTCTATCTCTAAATTGAGTTTTTTGTGAACCTCGTTTACCACTTGTTCGTTAAAAAACTGAATATGCCTGTTATCATATTTTGATAAATGAGTCCTCGCCATATCTGCGTTATTAATGAGAGTTTTCCCATCAGTTCCATCTTTAGGGTATGTGCTTATCCCAAATTGAGCAGAAAGCTGAAACTCCCGTCCATCCATCAAAATGGGATTTTTCAGCTTATTAAGTATATCTTCTGCAATAGCCAGTACCTGCTTTTCGGAATGATAGTCAGGAACAATCAAGACAAAATCGCATCCTCCCCATCTCCCTAACAGCTGGCCTTGACTTAATTCGGCATGAATTTTACTTATGGCTTTTTTCAAAAAATTATCTCCAACTGTATAGCCCAGCAGGTTGTTGATAGAATCCAAGCCCCTGAGGTCAAACAGCATCACGGCAAATGCCGGATGTTCTTTACTATAAGAATCTATTACATCCAAAATAAAGTTTCGATTAGGAAGATTTGTTAAATCATCATAATAGGCCATTTTATCTATTTCTTTACGGCGCAAATATTCGGCTTGGCGCTCTATTTTCGTATACATCCTGACTACAAAAATTAACAATACAGCAATAATAGCAGGGATAAGAAAACCAAATACTCTCCATTGATTTTGCTCCATTGCTTTCACAAAGGAGTCCCCATCATAATCGATGCCGAGAACAGCATCTGTACTATCCGCAGAGCTGTTGATCGGATAGAAAGCAGAAAGGCTGTATCCCCACTCATCCTTAGTTGGATACTCCTGAATAGAGTACTTCCCGGTAAATGCCCTTTCAAGTTCAGGTATGTATTCATCATAGAGAGTTCCAATCGGAATTTTTAGTTCATCATCTCCCCTGATGATACCGTCCCGGTTGTAGTCGGTTTCGAGACCAACCGCAAAGTAGTTATCCTTCTGTTCGTTTTTCTTTAGTGTGTAGATGCTGATTACCTGGGGGTTACTGTTCTGCCAATCAAGCATTTTATTGTAAATTCTATGATATACCGCCATACCAGAAGCAGTCTGGTCGTCAATCAGCTGATGATTCAACTGCCTTAATTCTTTAGAAAAAAGGGTCCCGATATATTCAGAATCTCTTTTATACTTCGTGTGCACCTCTTCCCCCAAGTAGTGTTCATACCACTTTCCGCCAATGAACAGGCAGATAATGACTAAATAAAAAATAGAATCGTTTTTTCTAGTAAACTTATATGAACTGATTCCCAGCTTTCTTTTTATCAATAATCTTAAATACAGTTTTACGACGATAATGAACAGTAAAGCTCCTATAGTTATTAAGTAAAATTCCATACTACTATTCATACTCACGTTAGCAAAATCCCTTCTGTCCCAGCAGCCCTGAAATCTTATCGACACTTAATTCATTTAATATTTTTAGTACTTTATATATAGTATCGGATTAATTTTGGGAGTTTTTAGCAGAAAGGTGTAACGCACCTAAATTTTTGTTTTGATAGCTCATACTTTTAAAGGGAGAGTCCGCATCCTGACGACTTTCTTTTTCTGCATGAAAAATTGTGGTCAAGAGCGTCTTTTTGAAAAAGGGATGGGGAATCAAAAATGACTCTGAAGAGGCTTAAATATTACCTTAAACATCGTTTTTCAACCGAGCATAAATGTACTTACTACCCGATTACTTGATTTGAAAAAGCAAATCAAGATTGGGCCGCTCATTATTTCGGCGGCCCTGAATATCGGCTCATTTATTTTCGAGCACGGCTCATTTATTTTCCAAAACAGCTCATATATTTTTGAAAACAGCTCATATATTTTTGATAACTGATCATATATTTTTGATAACTGATCATATATTTTCGCAGCAAATTTTTAGAATTTTTCCCTGATACAAAGATCTGAAGGATTATTTAAAAAAGAGCATCGGTATGAATTTCCGATGCTCTAACTTGCGGTACGCGTTTGATTAGGATATACATTCCTCACCATTAAGGGTATGGTTTATACTCTACGCATACTTTTCCATATAGTCGTATATAGCTCTTTTAACAATTTCATTTTTCTCTTCAGCACCAAATTCAGATAACCATTCTAGTTGTTCTACTGGGAGCCTGAACTCATCATCATCATGCGGCATTTTAACCTTCCGAATATCATCCAGGGTTATTTCTTTATCCATCCGAGTTCGTAATGATTCGTTTTCCGAGATTATATCAATTCCCTCAAACTCATGAAAATTTTCAATCTTACCAGCAAGAAGCAATCCAGGAAGATGATAATAACCCACTTTTTCAATCTTCATTATTTTAGTGAAGACCCTTTGATCATCTAACGTTATTTTTACTACCGCGTCTTTTAATAAAGAGTTGGACTCTTGGTCCTCTTCTCCCATAACGATCTGCAAACATAAAGTTTCATAGCCGTTTTCTTGTCTAATGTATAGATCTGAAGCAAAAAGGTGAATGTTTTCTCCATTAATTTTTACTGAACTTATGTTTGACATGTCTTCAACTCCTACATGTAGTAGTAAAATTGCTTTGCTGAGCTTTAACACGAAGTATCTATACTTTTCTTGTTTCAATTTTAACTACTTATTATAGTAATCTCAAGGAATTGTTTGATTTTTCTATCTGATTTTCATCTCAGAATTATGTGTTTGTCTAAGAAGGAAGAATAATTTTAAGCAGGTTATTCAGACGACCTACAATGTTGTACAAAATGATATCGGTAAGGGGCGGAACAAAGCTTGCTGGAGTCTGCTATTATAATGTTCTGGAAGAAGGCCTGATCGTTTGAAAGAGCATTTGCAGCTGGAATCATAGATTGTTTAACAAAAAGCCTCTTAATCAAAAGGCTTCTTTTTAGGTATTCACTTCCATTGCTTTTTTCCAGGCATCACAAACAAATCTGGCATCAGAAGAAAGCCATCCCTGTGCTTCCTGTCTTTCAAAAAGGTCTATGTATTCTATATAAATTCGCTTTGCAAAAGGAAGGTTTACTTCCCTGACACTATCATTCATTAACTTCAGTAATTTTTTATCAGAATGGGACAGCGCCTCGAAGGTGCCTTTTTCCTTTTCTTCCACGATAATTTTGATTAATTGCTTGGCATTATCATTCAGCAGCTGATAGCTTCGAGTTTCAATCAGTCTATTCCACTCTTTACTCATAATCTGTCTTGCCCTAGTATATCTCTCATCATTGCAGGCTTTGTTTACAATGCTTATTATGCTTTCAATTTTCATTCGTCTATCTCCGTTTTCAGATTTCGTACCTAATAGTAATATTTTACTATTTTTACAACAAATTAACATCCAAAAACGGTTTATTTTATCTGATTTTTCTAAAAAAAATTAAAAACCCGAATCATGGACAATTCAAAATTATCCACGATTCGGGTTTTAGTTTATTAGTAAGCCATACAGTTCACTTTAATGGTATTTTTGGTGTACTCATTATAAACCGAGTTGACTCTAATAAAGGACTCTGTTGTATTTTTTACTTTATTGGTTGAAAGGGCACTAATATTGGGCGAATTCATAACATTATAGGTCACCGCATATCGGGAGCCTGGTCCGCTATTCTTCCAAGGGAAGATCTGAATAGGCCTTGGCGCATTTTCAAAGCTGTTGTTCCTGAACAGAGGGTTCTTGACGCCGCTTGCTAGGATGCCGCTGTAATTACCGCTTCTTTCTACATTGCGGATGGTGTTCCCTTCAATGATAGAATTCGACCAGTTCATGGCACGTATAGAATCCCTCCTGGTTTTATCAATCACATTTTTTCTAATAATAACGGCTTCATGAAATTTTCCTTCTGAATATTTATGAGTACCGATGGCACGATCGAGATTTTTGAATAGATTTCCTTCAATCAAAACATCTTTATTGGGAGTTTTATCATACTTACTCCATTTTTGACTCCAGCCTTGTGTCTCTTTGTCCGGTGTATCCAGGTTGATCGCTTCTTTATTTAGATTTGCTGATGCCTTTGAATCAATAAACTCATTATTTTTGATAACCACTTTATAAGTGGCGTCCATTTCAATGAAATGACCTGACTGCATATTATGAAATTCAATATTTTCGATTTTAACATTTTGATTATGGCCAGCAATGATCGCTATTCCATCTTTAAAATATTTCATATCAAACAATACTTTTCCTTCACCAATAAACGAAATATTCTTCTCACCATCATATTTCCCATATACACCTGTCTTGCCTGAACGGGAAGGCCGAATTAATTGGAAAACGGATTTGGCCGCCTGAAACTGTGAGGTACCTGTAACAGTTCCTTTCATAATTTTCACGCCGTTTTTGAATCGGAGAGTAACATTAGAAGGTACATATAAGGTATTGGTTATCGTATAGGTGCCGCTGTTTAAAACCAGTGTGCCTCCACCCTTTTTCTCTAACTCCTCCAGATAAGATCTTAATACATAATATTGCTTTGTGTATGTATTATAAGTGGAGAATTTCAGCATGGACTTATTAATCGGGCTACTGGATTGAGTAATGGTGTAAGTTGGGTAAGCTGCTTTTGTATCAAGCGTTTGCGTCGACAGAATAGCAGTTAATACCGCCATAATAAACATAATCTTTTTCAAACAGACATCTCCTTAATCTTGAGGTTACTCTTATTATCGGCAAAAAATGTAAATTAGCAAGCAAAATGGCATAAAAAAAGCAAACCCTCTGTTAAAAAGATTTGCTCGAAATTTATGCTGCCTGCGTTCTTTGTACAGAAACAGCCTTTTTCCGCCGGCGGTTGATATTGCCGACGATATACGACCCCTTAGGCAGCAGGGAAACAAGTTTGATGATGGCTATGGAGATGGTTATAGTGATCACAAACAGAGTTATAATTTTTAAGGATTTGCTTGGGAATAACTGAGACACAAACGGCGAAAGGTATTTCAGTACCTGCCAGTGAACGAGATAAATCCCAAATGAATAATTGCTGATTATATTTACCAGACGTAATTTAGGAAGCCGCTGACCCCACGCAAGAATAAACATGCTGACCGAAATAACGACCGGGAACAAATCAAGACGGCGAGAATTAACAGCGGTATTTCCTTCTTGATAAAAGTAAAAAACAAGCGCAACAGAGAGAACTACAGGAATAATCGTAAACCATCTATATTTCAATAGAACGGCAGCAATCTTCTTATAATGCTTGCCTATGATAAAGGCAGTTGTAAAGTAAGCGAACCATGCAGTAAAGGGCATGACTAACATTTTATTATACTCAACCACAAATGGGTGTTTCCCATTCAGAATATATAAATGAGCGAACATGATGATTAAACTTAGGGGAAAGAGTAGTTTCATAGATATTTTGAAACGGATCACCAGATAGTGCAGCAAGTAAAACTGGAAGATGATCAATACAAAATATCCCCCAAATAAACCGAACACAGCATTTTCAATCATCTTCTGGCTTAAATTAAGATTTGGATAGAGATCTTTAGCCACCAAAGCATCGATGATCGCAAAGGATAGAAACGGTAGGTAAATCCATTGAAAGCGTTTGGACCAGAAGTTCTCTGGAAGTTTATCAGGATAGCGATTCGCTAGTATAATTTCAGATAAAACAACAAATGTGGGTGTTGCAAAACATAACAAGGCCCTGAACAGATCAAAATATTCTATATTAGGAGAGCCGATCATGGTTGTACTATGAAGAAAAACGATACTGAGACAAGCAACTGTCCGCAATACATTCCATTCGTTAATCATAGTGTGCCTCCTTCTAATTAGTATTTTATTAAAAATAACTATAATAAAATATCATTATTAGAGAGGCATTAACAACGATTAATAATTTCCAACGCTTGTTATTTCTAGTTTTTTACAAATAAAAGGACATTTGTTATGAAGAATATATACTATTTTTATATATTAATTAGGGATGTTTAAGGGTAAAAGGAATTGGTTTTGTTTAAAACCATGGATATAAACAAAGGACTTGCGGCTCGTTTTTTCGATTCAAATGCAGGCGGTAATACATAAGTTACAAGAAAGAATGCTAGAATTAGTTTATAAATTAACGATAGGCGGGCAAAAGATGAAACTTAATAAAATCCATCATATTGCAATAATCTGTTCCGATTATAAAAGATCAAAGAATTTCTATGTAAATATTCTGGGATTAGAAGTGTTGAAGGAAACGTATCGTGAAGAACGGAATTCTTATAAACTAGACTTAATGGCCGGGGGCGAATATCAGATCGAACTATTTTCGTTTCCAGACAGCCCTGAGAGATTGAGTTACCCTGAGGCTCAGGGACTTAGACACCTCGCTTTTGAAGTGGATCATATAGAAGAGGCTGTAAGTGAGCTGGATGCGAACAGCATCCAAGCGGAACCGATTCGGATCGATCCTGTCACAGGGAAGAAATTTACTTTTTTTCATGATCCAGATAGACTGCCTTTGGAGCTGTATGAGAAATAAAAGGTTAATATACCTGGCTAATTTTTCACTAAGCGTCATATATATTTAATGTAACAAAAATTTTCTGATATAGATTTCAATTCAGTATGATTATATATTCATAAACAGGAGAGAATTTATAATAAAATCTATTAGAAGAAGGTTATATTATGAATTTCTCCTCTGAATCAGAAAACTTTGCTAAAGGACTATTATGGGGAACGGCATTAAGCATTCCACTATGGCTCGCGATCTTTGGCTGGATTAAACTGCTTCTCTCTGTGATGTAACATTCAAAATCCCCTAAACAAGTATCTATTGAATTTGTTTATTTCCCCTGAACAAATTTTCTATTATTTGGGAATTAATCACCGACGTTTGCTCTTATCCCCTCTCCCTTTTTCATAAAATTCATGATATTCTTAAAATAGTTTACCGAAAATCTGGAGGTTATTATGAAGAAAAATAAAAAAAGGCGCCGATGGGCTAAGTTTGCTGGCATTGCCTTACTTTTACTGATTTTAGGCGGAGGTATCTATTTATTCTATTTTTCTCAATCATTAACTTCTGCCGTAAACCAGATGCACCAGCCTATTGAACGAAAGGTTTCTGATAAACGTGAACAGGCCGTTACTCTTGAGAAAAAAGATCCTTTTTCCGTTCTGCTGCTTGGAGTAGATAAGCGGGAGAATGATAGCGGCCGCTCTGATACGATCATTGTGCTTACTGTTAATCCAAATAAAAATTCGATAGAAATGCTTAGTATCCCCAGAGACACCCGAACGGTAATTGCCGGCAAAGGGACAGAGGATAAAATTAACCATGCTTATGCTTTTGGCGGAGTCGAAATGGCCATGGATACGGTTGAACAATTTCTTGATATACCGATAGATTATTATGTCCAAATGAACATGGAAGGATTCAAGGAAATTATAGATTCTGTTGGCGGGATTACCGTAAATAATGATCTTGATTTTACGTCTGGAGGCGTACATTTTCCAAAGGGCAGCCTTACTTTAAACGGCGAAAAGGCATTAAAATATTCGCGGATGAGATACGAAGATCCACGAGGAGATTTCGGCAGGCAGATGCGCCAGCGCCAAATTATTCAGGGTATTATTCAAGAAGGAGCCAGCGTTTCTTCCCTCGTAAGTTTTGACGAGATCTTTACCACGCTGGGCAATAATATTAAAACAAATTTAACATTTGATCAGATGGTCGATTTGCAGAAAAACTACAAAGGAGTTCAACGTCATATCGAACAAAACCAAATAAAAGGATCAGGTACTAAGATCGATCACATTTACTATTTCTTAGTGCCTGAAAGTGAGCGGCTCTCCCTTCATAACCGATTGAAGGAACATTTAGAACTATAAAGAATGGCTGCTGTTTAACCCGCAATACTGTCCAGCTGATACAATCAAATGATCTTGTAATAGTGGAAGAAAGAGAGTTTGATAGAGGTCTATCCGTACAATTAGTCATTGGGAAATGGTGAATTTGCCAGATCTCTACTAAAAAATAAGTTAATTCTATAATTTGGATGAATAAAAGATTCATAGACGGGGAATAATGAATCTAACAACAAATTATAGGAGGCATCACATATGCGACAGATTACCGATTTTACTCATGAAGAAGGTTTTGAATTAAACAGCTACATTTCCCACCTATTTGAACAGGCATCTAGTGAAGACAATAATAATGATGAAAAAAGCTGACCCAGGAATTAAGCTGGTCAGCTTTTATTTTTAAATTCCTTTTACCCCTTGGGGACAGTCCCCGATTTCCCCTGATTATTTCCCAGCATCCGGGGACAGTCCCCGATTTCCCAGACCATTTCCCAAGCACTTATCCTTTGACGGACCCCGCAAGCAGGCCTTTTACGAAGTATTTGCCCAGGAATATATATACTAGTAAGGTTGGAAGAGCTGCCAGGAGGGCGCCTGCCATTTGTACATTCCATTGGACGATCTGGCTGCCTGATAGGTTTTGCAGGGCTACCATGATCGGCTGCTGTTCGGATGTGGTGATCGTCACAGCGAAAAGAAATTCATTCCATATATTCGTGAACTGCCAGATTGCTACAACCACAAAGCCTGTAATCGAAAGCGGCAGTATGATATAGCGGAAGATCCGCAAGAACCCTGCACCATCGATTTTGGCGGATTCTATCATTTCATCAGGAATGCTGGCATAAAAGTTCCGGAACATTAAGGTGGTTATCGGTATTCCATACACTACATGGACAAAAACAAGTCCCGGAATGGTGTTATACAGCCCCACATCGCGCAGGAACTGAATCATCGGAATTAATATACTTTGATAAGGAATAAACATCCCGAACAAAATCAGAGTGAATAGGATGTCGGCTCCTTTGAACTTCCATTTTGATAATACATAACCATTCAGTGACCCTAATAATGCAGAGATAACTGTGGCCGGGATCACTAAATAAAACGAGTTTAAGAGGTTCGGCAGCAGCTTCTCAAATGCAGTCGAATAGCTGCTGAAGTCAAGAACTGTTGGCAGCTTCCACATCTCACTAAGAGTGACCTGATCAAGAGGCTTTAAGCTTGTAACCAGCATGACGTATATAGGCATGAGGAAAAAAAGGCATAAGGCAATTAAAAGCACATATAACAACGGCTTGCTTAGTCGGCTCAGTGCCATTACGACTCACCCTTTCTGCTGGAAATAAGATATGGAACAATGAAGATGGCAACCGAAAGGAGCATGATGATCGCAATGGCCGCACCATTGGCATAATAATTGCCCCGGAATGTCGCTTCGAACATATATACACCAGGTACATCGGTAACGAAGTTCGCACCGGGACCAGTCATGGCATAAATTAAATCAAATATTTTAAGAGATATATGGGCCATGATAATGATCACGCTGACCGTAATCGGTTTTAGCAAAGGTATAATTACCTTGCGATAAATGGTAAATTCCGAGGCTCCATCCATTCTGGCTGCTTCCTTCAATTCCTCAGGAATCGCTCTCAGCCCGGCTAAATACATGGCAAGTGAAAATCCGGTCATCTGCCAGACAGCCGCAATCACTACGGCAATAATTGCTACAGGCACCCCAAATTCAATCTTGCCTACTTTAAAGCCAGCTAGAATATTCGTATCGGTATACCACATCGATTCAAGTCCGAATTTTTTCAAGAACAGATTGACGCCTGTTGTTGGATTTAACAGCCATTGCCACACAACACCTGTCACAACGAAGGATAAGGCCATGGGAAAAAAGAAAATGTTTCTAAAGATTGATTCGCCGCGGATTTTCTGGTCAAGAAAAATAGCTAATAATTGACCGACTATGGCAACGACCGCGATAAACAGGATGGTAAAAATCAAGGTGTTGCGCAGGTCAGCCTGAAAACGGAAATCCTGGAATAAGAATATGTAATTCTTCAATCCGGCAAACGAGAAGTCAGGTACTAACGTATTCCAATTACTTAGGCTTACATACCCTGTCCATCCAATGAAGCCATATACGAATATAGCTACCAGCACTATAGATGGCAGAATGAAGGAGAATGCCAGCAGCCTGTCAGCTGTCATCTTTTTTTTCTTCCTTGCTCTTGCTGCGGGCAATACTACTGTTTCCTGTTTAGTTATGCTCGGCTCCATCGTGACAACCTCCTTGCTAATTTAAAATGAGCATTGAATCTGTTAGAATCAGCAGCCGGACCGCCTGGGAGCCCCTGCTAAAAATTAATTGCACTGTATAAAAAAATAGCTACATCACATAGCAAAATAATTGCTGCTTATAACAAAATAATTGCGCCAAACCCAAATTCTTCATTTTTAGATGGCGTTTTATTGCAGCTAATTGAGCGATAACTAAATTAATTTATCAAATTACTAAATAATTACGCCAAACTCGTGTCAAATTCATTATGTATGAATCAAAAAGAGGAAGACGCTGTGTCTCCTCCTCTTTTCGCCGAAACTTTTTATTTTTTGAGATCACCAGACGCAGCTTTTAATGAATCAACAAACTGCTTAACTTCCTTTTGCGTAACGAAAATATTAATCGCTTGATTCACTTTGGTAACAAATCCTTCTGGAGCAGCTGAACCATGCGCAAGACTCGCCGCTAACTCAGCTTTTCCAAAATCAGCAATCGTCTGTTTTCCGTATTCATCGTATTTCGATTGATCTGCATCCGTACGAGCCGGGATAGATCCTTTTAACGGGTTAAAGGCATCCTGCCCTTCCACGGATCCTAAAACGGACAAGAATTTTTTCACATCGTCAGGATTTTTAACGCCTTTTGGCAATCCAAATGTATCTGTGATAACCATAAAGCTGTTTTCCGTTCCTGGCGTTGTGATATAGCCAAAGTCTTCATTCGTTTTTAATTTCAAGTCATTAACAAAGTAACCTTTTGCCCAATCCCCCATTACATTCATCGCCGCTTCGCCTTTGCCTACCATTTGAGCGGCATCCTGCCAGTTGCGTGAGCTATGGTCATCATTGATATAAGAAAGCATTTTCTTAAATGTTTCTGCGGCTTCTACCACACCTGGGTCATCCAGAGGTACTTCACCTGTCCAAAGCTTTGTGTAGTTTTCTACGCCAATCGTCCCTAAAAGAATATCTTCAAAAAGCATGGTTGCGGTCCAAGGCTCTTTGTCTCCTAATGCTAATGGTGTTACTCCAGCTTTTTTCAGCTTATCTGCAGCTGCGAAGAATTCATCAAAGGTTTTTGGAGGTGTGATTCCATTGTCAGCAAAAACCTTCTTGTTGTACCAAAGTACATTTCCCCGGTGAATGTTAACTGGTACAGAGTAAATGCTGCCATCTTTACTTACCATATCTATCAATGACTGCGGGAATTTATCCTTCCAGCCTTCATTTTCATATAAATCATTAAGCGGCTCCATTTTCCCTGCCGCAACCCAGCCTGAATTCAATTCTGCTCCGCCATGCACCTGGAACGTCGCTGGAGGATCATCTCCCTGCATTCTGCTGGCCAGTACGGCTTTTGCATTAGTTCCAGCGCCGCCAGCTACTGCCGCATTTTGTACAGGAATATCAGGATTTTTTTCTTTGAACAGCTTTAATAAAGCTTTCAATCCATCTTCTTCCCCTGCCCCAGTCCACCAGCTAAAAATTTCAAGCTTATCTTCTTTTCCCTTTGAACCTCCTTCTGTTTTTCCACCAGAAGAAGAGTCGGAACAGCCTGCTAGCGCCATTGAGAACGCAAGCAGCAGCGATAAGGCCAATATAAGTTTTTTCTTCATCCTAAATTACCCCCGTTTTTTACTAATATAAGCGCTTACAATCTGGTAAAAATCCTTCACCTCTTTTAAACGTATATACTATAATTCTAAAATTTATGTATATCTGAGGAGACTTATGAAATGCACTTTAAGAAAAGCTTACTTACAGATTATTACAATCAGAATTATCTGTCTACTTTTTCTTACACTATTTTCCTAAACGAAAACAAAACAAAAAGAACACAAGGCAGTGTTCTTCTTAATTGTATGTTTATAAAGAAAGGGTACTTCCTTAACTCCCCTCACAATCATACCGGGTCTCCACTCTAATTCATCTAACGGGATACTAAGCTTCATCCCTGAAAACCTCTGAATCAAGCTGTTAGTGAAAATCCCCCCCTTTTTGCCAGCGAAACCCAGAGACTCTCTAAAAGGGGCATTCATTCTGTATAACAAACCGTTGTTGGAATAAACCACAATTTATGGCCTCGGTTTTTCTGTTTGATTAATTGCTGGATTCTGAGTGTTATATCAATGCCTTCCCCGACGGTTTTGTGGGAGCCTTCACTTTCAAATAAAGCAAATTTCCTGAAGGCTCAAGAGGCACACCTTTAAGGTTTTACGTTTTACCAGTGTCTACCCCGAAATAGAATAGAAGAAAAGCATCAGATCGATTTTTGTTTCATGGTACGACGCACGAATTTCACTAGTTTCACAGGGTTTTCTTCATCCTCTGCAATCGCACGAATCATAGTTAGATGAAAAGCCTATAAATGTCCCAAAAGACAGAACCCAGTTTGAAATTATCACCTTCTAATGTTTTTTGAATCCGATTGGCTATCGGGCCCGTTCTTCAATTTGTAATAGAATACAGTTTTAATGGAACTGAAAAATTTTTATCTTTAGCTTATAAATTTGGGCCTGGTACAATAATAAAATAATATTAATCTACCATAGACTGTCTCTCCCTGAAGGGAGAGACAGTCTATGGTGCATCGTGGTCGTTGGAGTCAGCCTAAATGGGCTGGAAAGGTACCATAGTTGTCTACCTTCCTCCCTCAACCAAGAATCAGTATTGACGACTTTGAAAATTTCATTCTCATGGGTGCAGCACAGGTTTTGCGCTGAATTAGTGATTAACAGGGCCGGATTGTTGAAGATCTTATTAATTTTATATATTAATTAAGGCAGCTCTATGGATGGTTGGTGGAGGGTAAAGCAACAGGAAGGAAACGACAGGCCCTAGATACTTCACAAGGCTGTCAACAAGACAAAAGGATTAAACAGTAATTTTGAATTTTGGGTGACAAATAATATTTTGGAGAGGTATTTAATGACAAATATCAACGTTGATTTAGTAGTTAGATTAATAAAAGAACAATTTCCACAATGGGCGGATTTAGAAATCAGTCCTGTAAAATTTAGTGGAAATGATAATAGAACTTTTCATTTAGGTGATCACATGAGTGTAAGGTTACCGAGCGCTGCATGTTATGCTGCTCAAGTAGAGAAAGAACAAAAATGGCTGCCAATATTAGCCAACCAACTTTCTCTCCCAATTTCCATTCCATTAGCTAAAGGTGATCCTAGCGACGAATATCCATGGGCTTGGTCTATCAACAAGTGGTTAGAGGGGGAGACAGTGTCTCCTGGAAATATTAATGATATTAATCAATTTGCACGAGACTTGGGGATATTTTTAATAGAATTACAATCGATTGATGCCAGCGGAGGTCCTTTAGCTGGGGAGCATAATTTTTATAGAGGTGGACCTTTGTCAATATACGATGAAGAGTCTAGAGAAGCAATTGAGAATAATAAGGATATTTTTAATGAACACTTATTAAAAGAAATTTGGGAACTGGCATTAGATTCTAATTGGAATTCTAATCCTGTTTGGGTTCATGGCGATATAGCACCGGGAAATCTATTAGTTAAGGATGGAATACTTTGTGCAGTTATTGATTTTGGAATATTAGGTGTAGGAGATCCTTCCTGTGATGCTGCAATGGCATGGACATTTTTTGATGATAATAGTAGAAAGATATTCAAGAGTGTATTAAAAATGGATGAAGAAACTTGGAACAGAGCAAGAGGATGGGCTTTATGGAAGGCTTTAATAACCTACAATGGTAATAAAAATTCTAACAAAGCCATAGCAGAAGAATCTTATAAAATTATTAAAATAATAGTAGATGATTACGAATCAGAAAAAACACAAAGAAAATTTGCACTCAAACTCGATTAAATAGATGTTCTTGTTCAGCTAAACGGGTACGATAGCGGAAGAATGAATTGAACAAAAGGATATTAATATGAACTCACCCCAATCGAGACCCATAGCTAACCATTGGGGTGCAGTTTTGAACACTAAATATAATTTGGATACTAAAATAGCACTGTTCATGCAAAAAAGTCTTTTATTGAATCATAAACCAAGCCGTCGCTTAATGACTCAGCTGGGATTAAAATGTCTTGTGCGAATGAAAAAGTATCGCCCTATTGTGGGAAAGTAGGTGAAGGCACTTATCATATAACGTGTCTTCCAGGCGGAAAACCCTTAAGTGATGTAAAAGATGTGACGGAATTTCATTTATATGGAGAAAAGCTTTTATATTCCCCACCCGTCTTCGGGACCACTCACATCCCTATATTTTCCATATTGACACTCGTCCTTACCATGTATTTCTTCTAAAGAAATTATCGGAATTTGTTCAAGACATATTCGTTCTCTAAATCTGTACAACAAGGTTCCTTCAGTCGTTAGACTTATCCTTTAGGTATATTTACGTTTTGATGCATGTGTCCGCTTTTTTTCCACACGATAAACAATAATGGAACCATCAGCACAAAAACAATAGGAAACAAGCTAAACGAAACTGGTAAAAGCTGATCGAAATCAAAATATTTTCTCATCCATAAAAATAAAACAACACCCAGAATTCTTCCCAGACCCAGAGGTATTTCTCGGATAATGATGTAGTCCAACCGTTTTTCCTTATACTGAGGGTCCTTTTCAATCGATGCATAAATCATTGCATTCATGGTCGTTATAATCATATTACTAGCGATCGGTTCCATTAAGCCGAAAATAATGAGCCCAATTAAAACAGGATACACTGATAGAAAAACGGAGCTCAGTAATAAGCTGACAGCACCGATCCCAAATATCGCAATTCGGTACTCAGGTTTAGAATACTTTGCAAGAATCGCGAAAGCAATGATTGAGACAATTTGGGTTATGGTGTTATAAATACCAAGATTCAGTTCTCCTCCTGCTACCTTGTAGGTGATCATTGAAATCAGAAAGGTAAAATAAACACCTGAAACAATTCCATCCCCGACCATAATCACGTACATCTTCTTCCATTCAGGTGAGGGATTCTTGATCACTTCCCAAAAGTAGCTTTTTGCAGGGATATGTTTCCCTTTTACTTTTAAGGAAAATACAAAGGACAATACAAAAAAGACGCAAGTCGCAATAAACACGACATAATATCCGGCCATTCCATGAAAATTCGAGATTAATATTCCGGATAACAGCGGTGCTATTACTCCGCCAATTGTTGATAAGATACCCTCTATATATAGAAACTGCTCGCGTTTATCATTCGTTGTTAGATCTAAAATCGCCATGTGCATACCAACACTGTATAAGCTAATGGACAGCCCCATGCCTGCACCCAATAAAATAATATGCTGATCCAGCGACTCGTGAAAACTAAGCATAATCACATACGTAATCAGGTAACTCACGAACCCATAGCGCATGGTAATCATCGGACTCGTCTTGCGGGCCAGCCATGCACAAAGCCCAAAGCTAAAAATAATGGAAATGGACCAATACAGGCTGTAATTAGCCAGCAGGGAATACGATTTATCCAGTTTCCACAGGAATACACTTAAGAAAACTCCCGAGAGAGCATTCCCGAACGAAAAAAATGTGTTCATGATTAAGTAAAACTTTAATTCAGTAGAAAAAGATTTAAAAATGCTAAACATCCTGTGCTCTCCTTTTGCATAACCAAGCACATATCTGCAATTAAATGGTTATGATTGCTTTTGTAACTCTCAGGTCAGGATAATCAGCCATAGCTTCAGGGGTCCAAATCGTGAACCTGTATGAAATGAAAAAACATCCACCACTTGAATTGACGAATTTTCCAATTTTCCTTCAGTTTCAATAAACCGTCCCTTATTACTAATTTCCTTGATGACAGAAAAAGGAGGGTGACTCACTGAGTCACCCTGATCAAGTTTTGGAAAATTATTTTACATAGGTCAATGAATCTAGTATTTCCTGCAGGCTTAGCTCAGCACAGGCCATGGAAGTATCGGCAACACCATAGTACATTTTGACCACATCACCTTCTACAATGGCGCCGCATGAAAACACGACATTACCGAAGAAGCCCTCTACCTCATAATCAGCCTCAGGCTCTAATATTGGTTTGTCTGAACGGGCAATAACCTTAGATGGATCCTCTAAATCCAGCAGTACTGCCCCCATGCAGTAGCGGTCTTCTTTGGAGGCACCGTGGTAGAGTTCAAGCCATCCTTTCTCAGTTTTGATTGGAACAGCCCCGCCGCCCATGCGGCCGTTATCCCACATATTTTCACGCAGTCCCAATAGATATTTGTGATTTCCCCAATGTATAAGATTAGTAGATTCAGCAATCCACATCTCGGGCCTGCCTACACTTTTCGGAACAGGGCGGTGCAGGGCATAATATTTTCCGTTTATTTTTTCCGGGAAGATGAGGACATCCTTATTTTCAGGTGCAAAAATCATTCCGTGGTGTTCAATGTTGATAAAGTCCTTTGTGGATACCAAAGATTCACCAACCCCCACCGATGATACAGCACTAAAGTAGATGTAATATGTATCCTCTATTTTGGTGATGCGCGGATCTTCAATTCCGAACGTTTCTAACTCATTCGAAGGATAAACAAAAGGCTTTTCATCAATAGTAAAACGGTGGCCGTCCTTACTTCGGGCAATTCTTAAGTAGGATAAAGAAGTTAAATATTTGAAGCTTTGAGAGTCGCCAACTTCTGCAAAGAAGCGTGGATCTGAGAAATTATATTTCGGATCATCTAAATGGAATTCTAAAATCTCTAGTTCTCTGGTTTCAGGATTATAAACAGGTGCCTTGACTATATCTGGATCCTCGCTGATTGGACGCTCCGCAACACGAAGAAGCATAATAATTTCATCGTTGAACGTTGTTACTCCTGCATTGAAGGCTCCAATCACTTCAAAGTCTTCACGGTGAGGCTTTACATCTGCCGGTGTTACCAGCGGATTTTCTTCATATCTATATACATTCATGGTTGATTCTCCTTTTATTTAATTATTTTTTGTTGCTTGTTCATATTGTAAGAAAGGATCTTCTATGGTTATCTTTTGCGCTTCTGCATCACTAATGCCGGCGTAAAGCTCTGCCATTCCATCGGGTTTCCGGACTAAACCGCCGCTGAATACTACATCAATCAAATCGGGACGTTTAGACGGCCCCGGCAAGAAATTGCTTCTAACCGCTATAAGCTGGATGTCTGATATATCTGCTGTTTCCGGATTCAAGGCAAAAATCATTGGATAATAATGTCGGTTCCCTTCTGTATCGAAGGAAGCAATATGGCCTAAAACCCCAATCAAGTCATTGGATAATACGTGCAGCTCATTCGCTCCGCCCCATTGTTCTTCTATAAACTGTCCCTCAAGCAGAGGAGCTTCATTAATGATGTCTATAGTAAGCTCTTCTAATGAAGCAATACGGGTATAGCCAATTTTACCTCTGCCTCCCTTTTCACCCTGAGGCCTAGTGAACACGCCTATCCCGCCATCTGCAAGCTCCACTAAACGGAGATCCTTCATTCCATCCGGCCCTTTAGCAAATTCCTTTAAATCAGAAATAGATGCGCCTTTGTAAAACACCGTTCTCCAGCCAAGTGCTCCCTCAGTCGTCGGATGAGGAAAGATTTGTACTCCTCCAAGCACAAGCTCTCCCTTAACTCTTGTAAAAAACGGATCCTGAAGCTCTAAAACTGGAGCGTTTTCTCTAGGTATCCATTCTCCATTCCGCTGCACAAAAAAATACACATTGGAATGCTCACTGTCGCGCGATTCCACACGCCCTGCGATCACAAGCTCCCCTTCATCAGCAAAAGGAGCTGTAATGTTATACACATCATTTTCGCCGATCCCAGTGAACACGATTTTTTCGGCCTGTCTCGGCTGTGCCTGCGATGTGAACTCCTCTAAAAGCGCTTCACAGGTTTTCACGTCACCTTTGGTTAATCTTCTCATTTTTTATCCCCCTTTAGAATCATTGCCTCATTGGGTAGGATTGTTATGGATTCGCCAGTTCTAACCCGTTCCCTATGGGTGGAAAACAACAGTTCATAATCCGCTAAATCCACACTTTTCGGCTTCTCTCCAAAATTCAAGGCGACTAATATTTTTTCTGAATCATTGCTTCTTACGAAATACACAAAATCCTCTTCTTTTTGGAAAAACTCATAATCACCTGTTTGCAGCGCCGAATGTTGTTTTCGCAGTTTTAAAAGATTTTTATAAAATGAAAGCAGAGAATCAGGATCGTTTGTCTGGTCTTCAACATTGATAATGGATGTTTCATCCGGTACCGTAATCCATGGTGTGTGTTCTGAGAATCCAGCATGCTCATTTGAATTCCATTGCATCGGAGTTCGCGACTTATCACGGCATTTCACATTAGCTGCCTTTAACGCTTCCTTTTGGGAACTGCCCGATTCGATCGCTGATTGATAGGCCATAACACCTTGAACATCCTTCATTTTGGAAATATCATTTGTCACCCAATCACTCATGCCGATTTCATCGCCAAAATAGATGAACGGAACACCTTTTGCAGTAAGCATGAGCGCAGCTATCAGCTTTGCCCGTTCCTTGCTGCCACCAAATCTTGAGATAAAGCGCGGCATGTCATGGCTTGAAAAAAACAACGTTGGAACTTGTACAGAATCGTATATCTTATCCGTCTCTGCCAGCTGATCATAAAGCTTATCTAGGTCGAACTTAGGGATACTTCCTATATTGAAATTAAACACCACATCTAATTTATCAAGGCCAGAATACTGCGTTAAGATATCCAGATCTTCTGAGCCAACTTCACCGACAAGGAATGCTCCCGGATATTCATGAACAAAAGCCGAAATCTCCTCAATAACTTCCAGGATGCCCTCCTGGTCTTTGTCATACAGATGCAGTTGTTCATTTTTTTCTGCATCATGTGGATTATCTTTAAACGTATTATTTACCTTTAGGAAGTTGATCACATCAAGCCTGAATCCATCTACTCCCTTATCAAGCCAGAACTGCATCACATCAAACATTGCGCGTTTCACTTCAGGATTCGCCCAATTTAAATCGACCTGTTCTTTGGCAAAGGCATGATAATAATACTGGCCAGTTGCCTTATCATACTCCCAGGCTGTCCCGCCAAAGAAGGATTCCCAATTGTTCGGCTCATCCCTCCAAATGTACCAGTCGCGCTTGGGATTATCTTTGGAGGATCTGGACTCCTGAAACCATTGATGCTTTGATGATGTATGATTCAGTACCAAATCCACAATAACCTTCATGCCCCGTGCATGTGCTTCACTAATAAAAGAATCAAAATCGCTCATCGTCCCATAATTAGGATCAATATCGTAGTAATCGGCAATGTCGTAGCCATTATCGATTTTTGGAGACGGATAAAAGGGTGTGAGCCACAGCCCGTCAACCCCGAGTTCTTTTAAATAATCCAGCTTGGAGGCAATTCCGGAAAAATCACCGATTCCATCGTTATTGCCATCCTTAAAGCTGGGCATATATATTTCATAAAAAACAGACTGCTTCCACCAGTTCGTCATCGTGTTAAAACTCCTGCCTGTATGGTGATGTAATTAAACAAGTTAAGATTCGCCTTACTTAAGAGTAAACTGCATGCCTTCCTGGAATTTCTTCGAAAAAATCAGGAAAATAATGATGATCGGCATGGTAAGCAGAACAGATGCAGCATACATCGGCCCTGGATATCCACCGTAAGGTCCAAACATTTGTGATAAAAGAACGTTGAGTGTCAGCATGCTGTCGCTCTTCGTAACCAGCATATCCCATAATAATTCGGTCCATCTTTCCATGAACAGGAACAGGAAAATAACGGTTGTAATCGACTTGGACATAGGCAGAACAATTTTGAATAAAATCTGAAAATCGTTTGCGCCATCCAATTTGGCCGCTTCAATAAATGTATCGGGGATCGCTTTGAAGAAATTGGCATACATAAACACTGCCCATAGACTTAACGCTTTAGGCAGAATCATTCCCCAATAAGAGTCGTACATGCCGATTCTTTGAATAACAAGGAAAGTAGGAATCAGCAAGATGATAGCCGGGAAAAACATTTGGAACAGAATAAAGTTGTTAATGGTGTCTCTGCCTTTAAACGGAATTTTTGCTAACGCATAGGCCACCATAACCCCGGAAACCATCATAAGCAGGGTCGAACCTGCGGAAACTACGAAACTATTGAAAAACGCATGAAGCCAAGGTCTTGGGATAACGGCTTCCCCTCCACCCAAAAGCCACTGATAGGATTTTAGAGTGAAGTCAGTGGGAATCAGTTTCTTGTCTACCTGGTCCCAATCCGCGAACGAAGTAAGCACCATGTAAATGTATGGAAAAATCATGATCAGCAAGAGAATAACCGCAATTAAATACCGAAAAAACAATCCTTTTTTCTTACGCCCATCCATTTCGCTTACCCCACATTTCTAAAAGTTTTCGGATTATGAAAATCGAAATAAAGGTTACGATCGACGCAATGATAGCTATTGCCGATGCATATCCAGCCTGAAGATTTGTAAAGGCTTTTGCAAAAATCTCCATCTGCCATGTGTTTGTCGCATAGTTTGGACCGCCGCCAGTTAACTGGTAGACCTCTGTAAAAATTCCGAACGTTACACCGATTGATAAAATCATTACAGTAAATAGCGCTGGATATAACAGCGGGAAGGTGATTTTCCAAAAACGCTGCCATGGATTTACTCCATCAATCATGGCTGCTTCATATACTTCCTTGCTGATGCTCTCAAATCCAGATGTTAGAATGAGCGCATAGTATCCAGTGAATTTCCATGCGATAATCAAAGCAACTACAAACAGTGCCGCAAACGGATTTCCAAGCCAGTCAATGTCCAATCCAAGGGTTTTTCGTAAAAATTCATTAATCGGACTGTTGTAGGATAATATTCCTTTTATGATTAAAGAAGATACAACCCCAGATGCAAGATAAGGGAGGAAAAATCCAATTAAGAACAATCCCTTAAACTTCGGTAATCCATGAATGATTAAGGCTACAACAATAGATGATGCTATAACTAGAGGTACAAACAAAAACATGAACTTAAACGTTACAAAAAATGCTGCCTGTACACCAGGGCTTTTCACAGCTTCTATGTAATTCGAAAACCCTGTAAAATTAAATGTTGGCGCAATTAAATTCCAATCTGTGAAAGATAAGAAAAGTGACCAGATCAGCGGTATTGCAAAGAAAACGACCGCATATACAAGATAAGGACTGGCAAATAGCCAGCCCAATCTTCCTTGTCCTTTCTGCTTCATTACTTGAGAGCCCCCTCAATGGCTTTCTTCATATCTTCCCAAGCTGTTTTCGGATCTTTTTCACCCTTAACAACCGGATTGAAAGCCTGTTGGCCGATCAATGTCTGCAGATCATTGTATTTTGCGTTATCCATAGGAGGGATAGCGTTTGGAACGGCCGCAGCATATGGTTTTAATGCTGGATTTTTTTCAAAGAACTCTGTAAAGGAATCATTAGTTGTTAAATCATCACGTGCAGGCGGCAGACTTGTTTTCTCAAGCCATTTCAAATCGTTTTCAGGATTTGAGTAAACCCAGTCAATGAATTTCATAGCTGCTTTTTGCTGTTCTTTTGTGGCAGATGCATAAACGACTATACCTTTTGTGTCAGAGAAAGTACTTACATTTGATGTATCCATGCCATCTGGAACTGGCGGTGTTGCTAAAGTATAGGTTTCGTTCCATTTCATGTTAGGGAATTTTTCTTTCCAATAGGCAATTGTCCAAGGCCCGATATCGGTAAAGATTCCTAAACCGCTTTCAAATGGGTCTTTTGCTTGTCTTGTTAATAACCCTTTTTCTTCTCGCAGGTCATTTACAAAGGTAAGGACAGATTCACCTGCTTTATCGTCAGCAGTGAACTCGCTTCCTTCAATGAACTTATTGCCGCCTGATGCTGCATTATAAAGCATAAAGAAATCGAACCAGCGTTTCCAGGCTGTAGGGTCTGCAATATCTGCTTTTGCCCAAACATATTTATCCGGGAATTTTGCTTTTAATTTCTTGGTTACATCCAGCATTTCACTGTATGTTTTTGGTGGTTCATTGTACCCAAGCTCCTTTAAGATATCAAGTCTCCAGCCGAATAACATGGCATTGGAGTAGATTGGCAGTACATATTGGTGGCCGTCAGAAAACTCCCAGCCCTTCATCGTGTTATCCATATTACGATCTGATTTTACTTTATCCCATCCATCTAACGTATCTAAAGGTACAAGTGCTTTACTTTCAGCCAACTGAGCTGCAAAGCCCCGGTTGATATTTTCAGACATGGTGGGTGCGCTCTTGCCGGCAATAGCAGACTGAATGCTCGCTTCAGATGTCGGGCTTTCTTTCATCGGACTTACTTTTACCTTGATTTTAGGATTTTCCTTTGTAAACTCATCAGCAATTTCCTTCCAATAGACCTGCTGCGTAGGGTTTGGAGCCGCCCAGAATTCAATCGTTGTTTCTCCATTTTTAGAAGTTGTGCTAGATTTACTGTCATTCCCTGTGCTGCAGCCGGCAAGGCCGGACACTGTCAATGACGCCGCAAACATAATTGATGCAACTTTTTTGATTTTCATCCTCTATTCCTCCATTATTTAAATGATTCTTCTGGATTATTCCCGCAAATTCTAAAACACCCGCTATGAAACTACTAAATATTTTAGAAGAAGCCCGCTTTATGATAGCGCTATCATTCACCGTCAAAAAAATTATAATTTATGTAGAAATGATAGATCTCTAAGACTTTTCTTATTACCAAGTTTCACTACATTACAAAATATAATTTGTAATGTATTTAATCACCTTACAAATCCATTATTGCATCATCACTTTACAAAGTCAAACGTAAATTTACATTTTTTCACTATCATTCAGTTTTAAAATTAATATAATTAGTATTGCAAACAGCTTGTAATGTTAATTCTGTAACGTTACAATATTGGTATAAACTCTGAATTAGTAAAAAGTTAACTCATAATAAAACAAATGAGGACGATTCTATGAATGATAGAAAGAAAATTACGATGCAGCATATCGCAGATCGATTACAAATTTCCAAAAACTCCGTTTCCCAGGCTCTGTCCGGGAAACCGGGAGTAAGCGATGAAACAAGAATGCTTGTACAAAAAACAGCGGAAGACTTAGGCTATCAGTATCTAACTGTTCGAAAGGCAGCGAAAAAGAACTCTCCTAAAAATATTGCGCTAATCGCTTCTGAATACGCGTTTTCTTTAACTAGCTTCTTTGGCAAGATCTATCTCAGTATAGAAAAAGAAGTCCACAACCGAGGAATGAATTTATTTATAGAATCAATTAATTCGGATGACAAAGAAAACTTGATACTTCCAAAATTGCTAAGTAACCATGAGATAGATGGTATACTAATTCTCTCCCACATCAGCACAGAATACATTTCGGCCGTAATTAAGACTGGGATTCCGACGGTTCTAATAGACCATCACGATCCACTTTTGCATGCAGACGCTATTTTAACCAATAACCGTTATGGTGCGTATATAGCTGTAGAACATTTAATTCGACTAGGACATAAAAACATCGCTTATATAGGCAATACAGATATTTCTCCTAGCTACCAAGAAAGATTAGAAGGATACTTATTAGCCCTTAAAAGAAATAACCTTGAAGCGAACCCAGGGTTAATGTTTATAAATGTGAAAGAAAACGAAACAGAGATTAGCCATTTGATTGCAAATATTAAAGAGCTGCCTTCAGCTTGGTTCTGTGTAAATGACGGTTTTGGTTTTCACATCTTGTCTTCACTGCAGCATCAAGGGCTGGCCATTCCAGAAGAAGCATCAATCTGCAGCTTTGATAATGGGCAATTTTCTCAATATGCTTCACCTAAAATCACAACTATGGATATTGATTTAAATTTTTTTGGAAAAAAAGCAGTGGAACAGCTCTATTGGAGAATTCAACATAAAGAGGAGCCTTTTCAGGAAGTATTACTATCTCCTAAACTTCTCGTCCGGCAATCGACAAGCATTAAATCATAGCCCTTTTCTTTTGGAAATGACTCCAGGTATGCTGGGGTCATTTTTTTTATCACTGAAAAAAAGCCCAGAGACTACAACCAGCTCTGGGCAGAATTAATCATATATAGCTTTGATAAAAATCCTTTTCGTGATTTATTACATTCCTCTTCATTTACTATTTTATCTAGATTTATAGGAAATTAGTTAATTATGTATGTAAAATCCTGAATGGTGAATGAGATCATCTGAAATGTCTAATGGATTTTTATCTTTCGCATCGAATAAATGTTTCTTATTTACTTCACAATTTCCAAGCTGTTTCAGTAAGAATAGGGACCTTTCCAGCAATTGAGGATCGCCTCGTTTATGTAATCGTTCTTTTAATGTATCTTCATCAGCTATCAATACTATGTACTTTATCTTGACTGGCAGTTCTGAAAGATTTTGGACTAACCATTCTAGCTCACTTTCAACAACAAAATCAATCACTACATTTAATTTATGCTCTACAAAATTCCTTGATAGCGACAAGATATTGATCCATGTAAGTTTAAGCTTCTCATCCCAGGCTAAATGGTCTTCACCAAGCATATTCATAATAATGTCACCGCTTATCAGAGCCGTATGATTTAATTTTTTAGTAAGTTCTCTTGTTACAGTTGATTTACCTACGCCACACGGACCAGAAACAATATAAATGATTATGTCTTTATTAACGTTCACCCGTGTTTCCCACCCTTAACTCTTTTATAGAAACGTTCTGCCACTATTTTCCGAACCCGTTGCCAGACAACATAATATCTTACCTTAGTTTTAATAGTTACCTTATACTTTACTATCTATCATACTGTAAGGATCTCTATAAACCCATTTTGGTGGTATAGTATGAAGACACCCCAGCTATATACCGAAATAGGTTTCAAGCCGGACTTCCTAAGTTAATTCTATCTAAAAAATTGAAAGTATCTTCTTTCGTTTTTAGGATTTTATCATAGTGAAGCTTGGGCAATTTTTGGCTTTGCAGTCATAGACTCTCTGGCTTTTAACAAAAAGCCATAAGAAAGCTATTGCTGTTTCAGTTTCGTTCTCCTATGTCACAGAAATTTTACTGCTCTTCTTTGGGCGGCATGACCGCTTATGTATCTTATCGATTGTCCAGGTGTTTTTCTAGTCTATATCTGTGTATTTATGAGTTTGATAGAAATTTTATCAGGAGGATATTGAGGATTATTTCAATCTTATAGTGGTGTGTAGTTATCTTAATAGGTTTGGTGCTTTGATTTTTTTAGAATTTAGATATAAATCCTGCGGCTGTCTTTCTATTCCATCGTTTATGAGAATAATCCTCACGTCAAATCGACCATTTATACGGACAACCTTATTTGAATACAACATGCCCAAGCACCCCGCTAAACCGGGGTGCAGTTCCATTTATGATATTATTCCAATACCTTCTCCGCCTCGAGCAGCTCCTGCATCAGCGGCATGATCTCGGCCTTCAGCGCAGGATCATCCATGGCAAATTCAATTGTGGTTTTAATAAAACCTGCTTTCTCCCCAACATCATAGCGTTTGCCTTTGAAATCATAGGCAAACACACGCTGGATTTGATTCAGCTTCTGGATGGCATCTGTTAACTGAATTTCTCCCCCAGCTCCCGTTTCATGCTGATCCAGGAACATGAAAATCTCCGGTGTTAAAATGTAACGGCCCATGATGGCTATATTGGAAGGTGCGGTTCCTGGCTTAGGCTTCTCAACAAAGTTTGCAACCTGATAGCGCCGGCCGTCCTGTTCAGCTGGATCGATGATTCCGTAGCGGTGAGTTTCGCTGTCCGATACCTGCTGAACACCAATTACAGAACTTCTTGTTTCATCATACACGTCAGTCAGCTGCTTTAAGCAAGGCATATCACTTTTTACAATGTCATCCCCCAATAACACGGCAAACGGTTCTTCCCCGATAAAATTTCTGGCACACCATACCGCGTGTCCTAGACCTTTGGGTTCCTTTTGACGGATATAGTGGATATCAACGTGTGAAGTTGCCTGCACCTTTTGGAGCAGTTCGTATTTTTCTTTAAGCATAAGGTTTTGCTCGAGCTCGACAGCTCTATCGAAATGGTCCTCTATGGCTCGCTTTCCTTTACCTGTTACGATAATGATGTCTTCAATTCCCGACTCAACCGCTTCTTCTACTATATATTGAATGGTAGGCTTATCGACGATCGGCAGCATTTCTTTAGGCATTGCTTTTGTTGCCGGCAGAAATCTGGTTCCTAGTCCAGCTGCTGGAATAATTGCTTTACGCACTTTTTTCACTAAAACCACATCCCTTTAGAATGATTTTGAAGAGTTTTGTTATACGTAATGAATATTTCTCCGGTTGGGACTGAGGACTGCACTTCGACTGAGGGGCAATAAATGAATAATAAAAAATTGCACTGAAACACACCGACAAACAGACCAGGAACAGGATATTCAGTATGTGTAACATCTCTTACCTCCTACCAGGAATTTAGGAAAAACAAACTGGTATTACTGGTTATAGATGACGCCTGTGATTTCTACAGTTTCAGTGTACTCGGCCCATGATAAGAGATAGTTACCTGAATGTTAATGTTTTGTTAACTCGCACCTGCTGGTACAAAATCAACATAAAGTTGGTTTCTCCAACCCACTTGCCCCGGTTTGGTCTTTCATCACCCTTATGAAGGACGCTTCTCTAACCCATTTGCCCGGTTTGGACTTCCATCACCCTCCATAATGCAACCATAGATGTGGATGTCTCAATTCAGTTGATCCGTGTCAGCCCACACTAGCAGGGGCCAATTTCTCTTTTCAAATACAACATCCGCCATTCCGCTGAATACGGAATTCCAGTCCTTTGTTTTTGCTAATTCCCTGCGCCTGTTCGCATAAACGGAATCATACACCACTGCTTCAACCTTCTCGCAGGCTTCAATAAAGCCGTCAACATGATTCACATGCTCATACACCATTTCCTCTGCATACTTCTTTGTGGATGGCAGATGAACTCCAATGGCAGGCTTGCCGGCAGCGAGAAATTCATACAGCTTCAATGGGAATACCGCATCATTATAAGGTGATGGTTTGTATGGCATGATGCCAATATCAACTAGATTCATATATTTTGGAACTTCTAGCGGAGGAACGCTTCCTGTCCATAACACATTGGGCTCCTGCAAAAGCTCTTTAAATTCAGGATGGCCGCCAGTTCCATCTGGTCCGACAAATAGGAACAGCCATTCCCGTTTCTGCCGGGCTGCCTTTGTAATCAAAGCAAAATCAAGCTTCGGTTTGATGCCGCCAATAAATCCTAAAATGGTTCCATCAAATCCTGGCGCAACATCCGCTATTTCTTTTTCACCGGCGAACAAATCATATTCCACACCGTTTTCAAATGTATGCACGTGTCCAGTGTTTGAGACACCTAACTTCCGTACAACTTGTTTCTGTAAGTAATCGGATGTGCAGAAGATCAGCTCAGCTCTTTTCACAATTCGGTCTTCGGCAGATGAAATCACTTTTTGCCTGAAGGCTGATACCACGGATTTTGAACCGCTGATTGGTGCAGCCCATAGATCGCTGCAATCATAGATGACCTTGTCCCATGAAAAGAGGTCAGCAAGCAGCGGAAAGCCTGGAAAGGTATACCACAGAATAAGGTTGAATGATTCCCTTGACTGTTTTAGAAACTCAAGGAACAGTTCTATTTTTTTCTTATAAAAGCTGTCTACATACCGGCCAAAGCGGAACACTTTTTGGGGCAGTAGATCCTGAACCGCCCATTGTTTGATTCCATTTGGTAATTTGCTCATGGAAGAATCGGTTTGATCAGGGGTTGGGCATAACCAGATTACTTCTTTGGTATCGGGCTCGTTTTGCAGAAACTCGGCTAGCCGGTGCCTTCGGTATCGCAGATTGTCCTGGCCCCATTCGCCCGTTGCCACAATGATATGAATGTTTTTCATTTCTTCCCCCCTTACATTCTTTTTAAAAAAGCATGGCAGGCATAATGTGAGAAGCACCAGAAGGCCTTAACGACGTTTAATTTCTCCACCTTGCGATAGACAAACCAGTTCATTTTGGCTGCCTTCCATTTGTTTTTTGAAATAGAGGCATTCCCTACACGGTATTGGGCGAGAATTTCATTTAAGCCATGGGCCGTAAAACCTCTTTTCAAAATAGACAGCCATGTAGCGAGATCCTGCCTGGTCCTTATATTCGGCATTTCAAATGGCCCGGTTTGCTCCTTGTCAATCATAACGGTTAACGTACCGACGATCGTGTTTTTCAGTAAATGATCATATGAAATCTGTTCCGGTGCTAAAACCTTCTTATTTACTGGAATTCCATCCGCATTCACAAGCTCATAGCCCGTGAAAGTAAAAGCATGATTATGCTTCTGCATAAAGCCCAGCTGTTTTTCCAGTTTTTCAGGCTTCCAGCTGTCGTCGCTGTCCAGAAAAGCAAGATACCTGCCGCATGCGTGCTCCAAGGCTTTATTCCTGGCGATAGCGGCACCGCCGTTTTCGTCAAGGCAGATTACACGGATCCTGGGATCATTCTTAGCATAGATCCTTAAAATTTCACGTGTATCATCGGTTGAGCAATCATCCACAATAATCATTTCCCAGTCTGGAAACGTTTGTTTTTGGACAGATTCTATTGTATCGCCGATAAACCTGTGGGCATTATACGATGGAGTAATGATTGATACTAGAGGATGCTTTCGTTCCACGGCCTTCCACCTCCTATTGTTTTTGGTCGCGTACAAATTCCGGTATGACAATCCATAACAGGGCAAGGGTAAAGCCCATTAACACACCGAGAACCGCTCTCGCTTTTGACGAAACGGCGTTTTCTCCCAATCCCTCTTCATCCGGTGCTTTCAGTAATACAGCCTTCTTCATCGTAAGACCCGCCGTTTGCAGTTCATACAAAAACCGCTGCTGGTCAACCTTGGCGTCAGGCCCGACTTGTTCATTCTTTAATCGATCAATCGACTCTTTCATAATGGTCTGCTTTTGTTCAAAGCCCCGTTTATCCAGTTTCATAAACGCATCGGCAATGCTGTTGACCATTTGGATAGATTCTTCCTTAGGGTGATTCTTATAGGAGATCTGAATATTTGTTTCCGTTACAGGAGTTACACTCAAATCCCGCATGATCTCTTCCCTGTGTTTAGTTAAAACATCAGGTAAATTCTCCTGGTAAAATGGCAGATTTGATAACAGAACGATGACCTGTTTGGGGTCATTTAAATTCGGATTTTCGTAGCTCCCCAGGGAAATCTCTGCTTCTGCAGGAGCATCCGAACCCGTTTTCCCCACCGGAAGAAACCAGCCAAGAGCACCGAGAATAATGGGGAACGCTAACAATAAAAGGAAAAATTTCTTTGTTCTTGCAGTCAATCTTTTAACGACGAGTTCCATTCCAGTGGCTCCTTAGACAATATTTTTATATGGGGACTGTCCCCATTTCCGCGGGTTTGGGACAGTCCCCGCAGTATTCATTACGGATACAACCGATATGACAAAGCCGAGGAATACCCAGTGAAAATAGAGGTTGATCATGGTACTCGGGCTGATGCTGGATACAAGGAATGCAACCATCGCCAGCATAGACGCTTCAATCAGCGTCTTTTCCTTGCGGCCGCCAGTCCCATACATTTTAAAAAGACTGAAAAACAGATATAAGTACATCACAGCATATCCCAAAAACACAATAAGTCCGAAGTTACCCAGAATTTCTGCCAGCCAGTTATGAACCTCAACGACATAATTGGTATGGAAGACGGGCTCATTTTTTAAATAGAATGAAATATTTCCTGCCCCGACCCCGAAGCCGAATGATTCTCCCAAATAATGCATCGTGTTTTTCAATAGATTTAATCTGGCCTCATTGGATGGCAGTGCTTCGTATCTTGCCTGATAGCCGGAAGGCGAGAAAAGAAGAGAAAAAAGCTTTTCGAACTTGCTGAACATCATGAATATCGCAAGTGTGGCTACAGCTGCTCCAAGACATCCCGTTATTTTCTTAAGCCCTCTTGGAAGGATTAAAAAGAAATACACGCCGAGCCCTGCAATGACTGCCAGCAGGCTTGCCCTGGATTCGGTTAAATAGATCAGGTAAACGGCCAAAAATGCCAGCATAATCGATATAGTTTTCACACTTGCATGTGTACTGTTCTTTGCAGCCGCTAAATAAAAGAAGAACGAGAGAGTTAAAAAGGTAGCAAAGTCATTCTGGTTGAAAAATACCGATGTCGGATAGGACAGCTTGTATTGGGGCCCTCCATAAAGCGTTGAGGTCGGTAGCTGAAAATCGAAAAAGTGATTAACCAGGCCGATTATCATCAGAAAGACCGTCATCAGCATCCAGATTGCGTATACCATTAAAAGCCGGTTAATGCTTGTAAACGTGAAGACGGCGAGAAACACAAACACCACGCCAATCCCAAGCAGAAATAAATATTTGATTCCATCCACGACTGATTTTGCCCATAGCAGCGACACACCGCCATATGCAAGCCAGAACAAGAGAAAAAGCATGACGCCTTTTACCTGTACTCCGCTCCAGTACCGTGGAAGCTCCCGGTCCCGCGCCACATGCACCATGAATATAAATGCCGCAGCAATGAGGATCAGTCTGTACAGGAATAAGGTAAAGAAACCCACCTTAATGCTGAGCAGAGTCTGGTTGAGAAAGGTGGAAGCTAACAGTATATACATTGCAGAAACAGAAATCTGCTTATAGCTGACGTGCGGCATTGCCAATGCAGCCAGGATGATAACAGCCCATACCCCTAAAAAGACGAGGAACTGAGCCCCCATTCCTGCGAAGTAACTGACTACTAATAGCCCAGCTAAAAGGAAAGCCGATGTTGCTGCTGCCTGTTTGATTGTGAAATTGCTTTCCATCGCTTTCCTTCTCCTTTTATCTACATCTAACCTGGTCTGTTGATTGCAGCGAGAGGCACTGCTTTCCGCGGGGCGGTCCGGGAGCCTCCTCGGCGTTTACGCCTGTGGGGTCTCCCGTGAGCCGCTGCTCCCGCAGGAGTCTCGCGCCCTCCGCTCCAATCAACGCAGTGATTAAACTAAGAGTGTGCTTTAATAAAAGCCCATTAAATTAAATAACATGTGACACCAATACTTTTTCGTTATAAACAGCAGGCCTTCCCATGGAAATATAGGTATATCCAAGATCGTGCATTTCATCCAGGTCAAACAGGTTGCGCCCATCGACGATAACAGGGCGTTTTAACAGGCGCTTCACCTTAACTAAATCCAGACCCTTGACTTCCTTCCAATCTGTTAATACGATACACGCATCTGTATGTTTAATCGTTTCATACAGATCATCCGAATAATCACATTGATTGCCGAGCTGCTTTTTCGCCTCACCGATTGCAATCGGGTCGAATGCTTTTACCTGTGCTCCTAATGTTTTCAGCTGCGGGATAATATCAAGTGCTGGTGCGAATCTAACGTCATCTGTGTCTGGTTTAAATGCAAGTCCCAGGACACTGATGGTCTTTCCTTTTAATGACCCTAGAGCAGCCATTATTTTTTCAACTACCTGAGCCCGCTGCCCTTCGTTTGTTTCCATGACCGCTTTGATTAAATTAAAGTCATATCCTGAGTCCTGTGCAATATGCAGAAGCGCTGACGTATCCTTCGGAAAGCAAGATCCGCCGAACCCAACTCCAGCCTGTAAAAATTTGCTCCCAATCCTGCTGTCAAGGCCTATTCCTTCAGAAACCTTGGTTACATCAGCACCTACACGTTCGCAGATGTTAGCTATATCGTTAATAAATGAAATCTTTGTTGCTAAAAAGGCGTTAGCTGCATATTTAATTAGCTCTGCACTCTCGACTGAAGATTTTACAATGTTTGAAGTAAACGGTATATGAAGTTCAGCAATGATTTCATAGGCTTTATCGCTTGTTGCACCAATCACGGCGCGCTCCATATTCATGCTGTCCTTTATAGCTGCTCCCTCGCGTAAAAATTCCGGATTAGAGACAATATCAAACGCCTGCCCTTTAGGAGCAGATTTACGTATGATGGATTCTACCAGCTTGCCAGTTCCAACCGGAACCGTGCTTTTGGTTACAATCACTTTATAGCCATTTAGATTGCTGCCGATTGTTTCAGCTGCCTGTTTTACATAGGTTAAATCTGCTTCCCCAGTTGCTGACATCGGCGTGCCGACTGCAATGAAGACCACTTCTGCGGCCCGTACCGCCTCATCAATTTTGGTCGTAAACGCAAGCGTTTCTCTCTCCACATTTTTCTGTACAAGCTCTTTCAAGCCTGGTTCATAGATCGGCATAATTCCCTGTAAGAGACTCGATATTTTGCTTTGGTTTATGTCACAGCATGTCACCTGGTTGCCAGCCTCTGCAAAACATGTTCCCGATACAAGGCCAACATAACCAGTTCCAATTACCGCTATTTTCTTCACAATCATCGTCTCCTTCTGTGCATTCATTTTGTATTTTTGCTTAAACGGCCATCTGATTTCAGCAACCTTTGATAGATGTCGCGCAAAACAGAAGCATTCTTTGACGCATCATAGTGTTCCTGAATATGGGAATACAGCTCCTGCCCAATCTTTGTCAGGTTGATATCTCTGTATAAATAATCGCTAATCCGCTCCGACAGGCTTGCAGCTGATTTCGGCTCTATCAGGAGTTTACTGTGCTGCCCAAACAGCTCCGTCATACCACCCACTGCGGTACAAATCACCGGAACCTTCAGCGCAAGCGCCTCGATCACAACGGTTGGCATTCCTTCCCGGTACGATGGGAGGGCGAACACGTCGCTGGCAAACAAGTAATCTTTTACTTTAGAATTCTCGACCTGCCCGGTCAAGAAAATCCGCTTATTAAATTGGGGATGGGAATTCAGCTTTTCATAAGCCGGGCCATCACCTACATAGGCAGCAGCCACTTCTTCCGGCAGGCTTTCCAGCGCTTTAGCAAGCTCGAAAACACCTTTTGCCTCCATTAACCGACCGACAAACAATACAATTTTTTTATCCAGAGGTAGACCTAGCTGCCTTCTTACTTCTAACTTAAATTGTTTAGGAAGCTGAAACCGGGATAAATCGACCCCGATTGGAAGAACTGTGCTGTCTCTTCCGCTTAAATCTTTTGCTTTCTCCTTCAAATTGCTGCCTACTGATACGACCTCGTCTGCCAATCTGATAGACTGCAGGAATGCCTTCATCGCACCTTTACTGTAGTGCGGATACACATTTACATCACTTCCATGCAGCGTGAGGATCCAGGGAAGATTTTTTACTTCTGCAACCCGCTTTGCTGCGCCTCCTGAAGGCATGGCAAAGTGGGCATGAATTAAATCAGGCTCCATGTTATGTTCGGCCATCGTCTCTAGGACTGCAGCAGCGATCCTTTTATCAGGCTGCGCCCACCTGAGCTGTCCGGGAAGCGCCGTATAAGGCGGCCGGTAGACCGTTACACCTTTACGCTCGTATATAAGCGGGATATGTTTATTGGCACGATATTGCTTTTTCATGTATTGAATCACGGCTGGATTACGTGGCACCGGGCAGATGACGGTAACTTCAATCCCTAAACGAACGAGAGCCTGCACCTGTGTTTCGTGAAACACGCCGCACCCAGGCTGCTCCGAGCTCGGGTAAACACTCGTTATCCATAAAACCTTCATAGCGACCTGCCTCCAGTCCGTTTTTTTAACAGCCTTGAAAAATACTGAGGATAAAACCTATATAAAAGAACCAAGTACATCGCTGCACTGATTGTTACTGAAATAATTAGAGGCCACACCGTAGTTTCCGAAAAATAGTAGGTCCAGCCTTTATTAATCAAGTAAGCTGCGAAGGAAATCAGTAGCGATAATACAAAAGGCATAGCCACCGTCCTCAAATACCGGCTCCACTCGAGTCCGATCAGCCACGACAGCAGCCAGCGTCCTAAGAGGAAGTTGACTATGCTGACCAGAACATAAGTCCAGGCAACGATTTCTAAGCTGTCTGTAGTGACGGCTGCTCCCAGCGCCCCGCCGTAAAGGAGGAGCATGCCTGAATCCCAGTAAAAAGCAATATCCGCCTTTCCTTTTGCAAGAATGATGCTGCCGCTAGGATTCATTAACACCCGCAAAATCCCGACAATCGCCATAATTTGTACAATGGGTATGGCCTCTATCCACTTTTCGCCGAAAAAAGTGAGAATAAATACATTGGCTACGGCTGTTAATCCCATTAACATCGGAAATGTAATAAGACTTAATAGCTTCGTCATATGCAAAAACCCTTCATTCAACGCTGAATGGCTATGCTGGTTTTTCGAGAAAACCGGAAAGGCAACCCTTGTCATAATCGGGTTGATCCGTAAAACCGGGATCGTTACAATTTGATAGACCAGATTATAAATACCAAGTGCTTCAGCACCCATGAACCGCCCTATTAAAATGACATCGATGTTGGAGCCGATCCGGTTAACAAGCCTAGATGATAATTGAAAGGCTCCAAAGGATAAGATCTCCCGGCATTCCTTCAACTCAAAGACCATTCCCGGCCGCCATGTTCTGGCGTAGCTCACAAAGTACAAAATGCTTTTTAACCCATATAAAACGACCTGTGAGATGACAAAGGCGTAAATAGGATTCATCACAAATGTGAGAATAACTAAAAGTAAAAACGAAACAAAGCTTGAGGCCATTTCGATCTTGCCAAGGTGATTAAACCGCAGATCCTTCTGGAGCAAATATTGGCTTTGCTGGCCAACAGGTGCCGCCAGGAACAGAACAGCCAAGATTTTTATTAATTCACTTAGTTCAGATCGGTGAAAGAACCCTGCGATCATCCCGCTTGTACAAAACAAGAGAATAAACAAGGAGCAGCCAACCATCACATTCAGCCAAAATAATGTTGAAAGCATGGGTTTAGAAATTTTTTCTTTTTGGATCACGGCTGAACCAAAACCGGCATCGAGCAGAATTTGGGCAAATACCATAATGGTAGTAAGCATCCCTACCAGACCAAATTGGGATACACTCATTTGATTTCCAAGGAAGATAAACTGGACGATCTGTATAATGGTAATGGCCGCAGTTGAAATCCCAGTCCATTTTGCCCCTTTTGTCATTTGGTTTGTGATTGTCATCATTTCTCCCGCCTTAACGTGCTCCTTCACCGGTAAAAAGAACTTTACAAGTTTTAATCATAATTTTCATTTCATTTTTGAACGCCAGATTTTGAATATATTCCAGATCGTATTTCAATTTTTCTTTTGGTGTAATATCATATCCCCCGTTAACCTGAGCAAGCCCTGTCAGCCCGGGTTTAACAAGAAGACGCTTTTCAAAGCCGTCAATCTCCTGATTAAACTGCTTAACGAAGACGGGCCTTTCAGGTCTCGGCCCTACGATGGACATGTCCCCCTTCAAAACCAAAAGTAATTGCGGCAGCTCATCGATCCGTGTTTTCCGGATAAAGGCACCTACTCTGGTAACTCGGGAATCCTGTTTAGCAGCCCATCTTGCGCCCTGTTTCTCAGCATCTATTCTCATAGATCTGAGTTTAATAATCTTAAAGGTTTTTCCATTCTTCCCCACCCGCTCCTGAAAGTAAAAAGGAGATCCAGGTGTCTCAAGAACGATCAGCAGTGCAAACCATAATATAACAGGCAGCGAAAGCACAATGCCTATCCCTGCGATAATAAGATCAATCACTCTCTTTAAATAGAGATATTGAAGTGCATGCCTTGAAAGTGAGAGATTGGAGGATTCTTGGACGTTTGCATAATCATGATAGATATTGTAGGCCTTTTCTGTACTCACAAATACACCACCCCAGCGACATTAATTAATCTGACATGTCGAATTATAGAGGCCGTACATGAAGTGGATATTGAGAGTTTACAAATCATTTGTAAGGATTGTTAAGATTTTTCTAACAATTTATCAAGTTAGTTGGCATGTTAAAGATTGTGTAAAGCCAGGCTGCAGGTAATGAGAGGGTTATATAATAAGGAAAGAATGTGGATTGGGCTTGAAACAAGCATTTACTTTCCTGTCATGGTATTTATAGTTTCTTAACATAACAAAGAACATGAGCAAAAAATTGGAGTTTTACCCAAATTGCAAAACTTAGTAAACATGTTATTCTAGTCTAGATTCATTTTTAGATAGGGAGGTTACCATGAGATCGAGAAGAAGAAAGAAACTAAGATGGCAAAAAGTAGTCAGTCTACTGCTTCTAATGTTCCTAATAGGTGGGGGAACTTATATATTCTCAGTTTACAAATCCCTGGCAGCTGCAGTGGAGACCATGCATAGTCCCATCGATAATAGTAAGTCTGATAAGAGGCAAAAAGCAGTAACCCTTGAAAACCAACAGCCATTCTCGGTACTGCTGCTTGGTGTTGACCAGCGTAAAAATGACAGTGGACGGTCGGATACAATGATCGTGCTGACCGTAAACCCTACTAAAAAATCAGTGGAAATGATGAGCATACCAAGGGATACAAGAACAGAGATGATCGGAAAAGGCACCGAGGACAAAATCAACCATGCGTACGCTTATGGGGGCATAGGGATGTCCATCAAAACCGTAGAAAACTTTCTTGATATTCCCATAGATTATTATGTTGAGCTCAACATGGAAGGATTTCAGAGCATAGTAGATTCAGTCGGCGGTGTAACAGTCCATAATGACTTGGAGTTCAGCGATAAAGGCTATCACTTTAACAAAGGACCTATTGAATTAGATGGGAAAAAGGCACTGGTATACTCCCGCATGCGGCATCAGGATCCAAGAGGTGACTTCGGCAGACAGCTTCGCCAGCGGCAGGTAATGAAGGCTGTAATAAATGAGGGTGCGAGCCTTTCCACTGTAAATAATTATGATAAGATCCTAAAAGCTTTAGGGAATAATCTTAAAACGAACTTAACCTTTGATCAGATGGTAGATATTCAAAAGAATTATGGAGATGCCCGCAAAAATATTAAACAATTTCAAATAAATGGTACGAATGAACGTGTAAATGGAATCTTTTATTATATCGTGCCTGAGGAAGAGAGGAAGACTGTTACCAGTCGTTTGAGAGAGCATTTGGAAATATAAATTAATTCATTGTTGTCAGCCATTTTATTACACTCAATCTTGCCTTTAGATTCTTGTTGTTAAAAAACATTACCTATTCACATTAAATAATGGATCCAACCCCCGACATCCCACACCACCGTACGTACCGCTGGTATAAGGCGGTACCATTATGATAATGCAGAAATTTCATAACGAGAATATAGATTCTTAAACCCTCGATGATTCCAGCAGGAGTTATCGAGGGTTTCGTGTGTTTAAAGTAAGGACTTTGACTTGTTCTGCATTCTAAGCAAGAACTAGCAAGGTAATTGACAACCTAAATACAACAAATAAGTCAAAAGAAGGCATGAGCCTCAATTCCTGGCTCATGCCCTACAACCTACCTAATCATATAACTGTCTATCTTCTTGCAGCCACTACAAACAGATCTCTAACATAGTATTTCTTTTTAAGACTAATTCTTAGCATAGTCCTGAATAGTGTCTACTTTTTCTAAGTTATCAAAGAGTACTTCCAGATCAATCAGGGTTATTAAGCCCGTATCCGTTGATACAAACCCTTGTACATAATTGGTATTCTGACTAATAATTCCGTCTCTTTTTTTAATATTTTCGGGGAGGATGTCTAGTATTTCTTTTGCTCCCTCTACGATTAGCCCTACAGCCCTATTTCTGATATTTATTAATATCATCCTATTGCTTGGATTCATACTCGTATAGCTTCTTTTGTATAGAACACGAATCATGTCTATAACAGGTATAACTTTTTCACGATAGAGCGATACTCCGACCATAAAGTCCTGACAATTTGGCATTTCGGTAATCTCGCCTATTTTTTCTATAGAGATTACTTGAGAAACCGGGATCCCAAACTCCTCTTCTCCTGCTAAAAAAACAACATATTTCACAGATTCCATACCTGCCTCCCTTTAAAAGGACTATTTTTAATCAAGTCTAAATGTCTTAATAAGGAATCTTACAGTTTAAATTGCGCAATTGCTTCCTCGAGCTCCACAGCCATTTTCGCTAATTCCTGAGCCGCTATTGAAATCTCTTCCATTGAAGCGCTCATCTGCTGAGATGAAGCCGCTACATTCTGGGAATGGTCGTTTACATCGAGAGTTGTTTTCGAAACACTTTCGATATGCTGAGCTACTTTCTTCATATGGCCCTTCATTGTGTCCATAGCTTGTCCGACCTGAGTAACACTTGTAGATACCTCTATGACTGAATCTTTAATCTCCTCAAAAGCTAAGCCGCTCTTGTTGACGAGTGAGAGGCCCTCTTTTGCAGAGTGGGCTCCTTTATCTACATAATTCATGGAGTCCTGAATGCCCTCATTGATTTCAACTACAATATCATTAATTTGAAGAGCCGATTGGCTGGACTGTTCAGCCAATTTACGTACTTCATCTGCCACAACTGCAAATCCTCTTCCGTGTTCGCCTGCTCTGGCAGCTTCAATTGCAGCATTTAACGCCAATAGATTCGTCTGCTCAGAGATGGACTGAATCATCATGCTGATCTGGCTGATTTTATTGGACTTTTCATTTAGTTCACCAATTTTATCTGCCGTAGAGGTTACATGAAGGTCAATCTCGCTCATTTGCTGAACCGTTTTATTTACGACATCTGTTCCCTGATTAGCAGATTCTGCGGACGAATGAATCAAGCTGCTGACTTGGTGCATACTTTCCGCAATTTTATCAACATGACTGGCTATCTGATTAATAATCTCTACAGAGTCCCCCATTGCATCATTCTGTTTTTCTGTTCCTGCAGCCACGCTCTGGATGGATCCGGATATCTGATTCGAAGCTGTTTGATTTTCAATCGCACCTGCCGCAAGTTCCTCTGAGGTAGCGGACAACTGCTGGGAGCCATCAGAGATTTTTGTAATCATCTCTTTTAAGTTATCAGCCATATTATTATAATTTTCACCCATGGCAGCTATTTCGTCATTGGTCTTGATAGATACCCGCTGGGTCAAATCACCTTTAGACATTAATAAAGATAGATCACTAATTTTATTAATATTGCGGGTTATGCGCAGGCTCATGAATACCGAAACCAGGATTGCGATGATTGCCACTACTGCTCCTAAAATGAAAATCGCACTGCGGATCTGGTTTGCTGTAGCCGACAATTCGTTCTTTTCTATGACAGTGATATATTTCCATCCTGCATTTTTAGAGCTGACTATGTTTAGCACATAATCTTTATTATTAAATTCCGCTTCAAAAGAACCATCTTTGGTGGATTTCGTTAACCCTGGAATATTAAGTTTAGAGATAGATTTAAAGTTCATCTTTGAATTTTTCGGATGTGCCAGTATGGTGCCGTCGCTTTGTGCAAGAATGACATATCCATTCTTCCCTATGTGAATATCCTTAATGAGGTTTGTTAATCCTTCGAGACTTACATCGAGGCCTAAGACGCCTTTTTGGATGCCATTCTGTTCAATAGTTACGACGTTACTCACAATAATCGAATCTGATCCTGTTGCTGCATAAGCACTTGTCATAGTGACTTCTCCCGGGCTTTCAGCAGCTGCCCCATACCAAGGTCTTTGGGTTGGATCAAAGCCAGGAGTTGTCGGGCCTTCAGGATATTGAATATAACCTCCATCCGCGGTGCCCATATACACATAGGCTGCATTTGGATGGGTTTTGCCAAATTGAGAAAACACATTGAAAATTGCCTGTTCTTTCTTTCCATTTTTAGAAGGAGTCATATTAATGGAGTCTCCCTCAGTCTCCTGTTTATAAGAAGTAATACTTTTATCAGAGGAAAGGACTGCCGGGTTTGTTGCTAAAAGTTTGGCATTTTCTTTAATGGATTGAAAATAGACAGAAATAGAATTATCAACCTGTTTAATTTCACGTTCACTAAAATTGATGTAATCATTTTCTGTTTTCTGAGAGACGGTATGATCAACAAAAAATCCGATCAACAGCATGGGAATCAAGGAGAGGAGCAGGGAATAGATAAGCAGTTTAGCTTTAAATGAGAATTTAATAGTTTTCATGTTTTTAATGCCTTTCTTAAAGGAAAAGGGCAAATGTTTGCCCTTTCCTATGTTCTTTTTTATTCTTCAATCAATGGTTTAAAGTATGCCGGCTGTCTTGAAAGAATCAGCATTTCCTGGTTAAACCAGGCTGTCGGCTGAATGGTTGTAAACTTCACAACCAGCGCCTCCTCTTTATCTGCGGATGCAGCGGCTGGCTGATCCAGTGCATAAAGAGGATCAAGTGTATAAAGGCTGCTTCTGCCTAAATATTTGTTATCTGTACCCACATAATTTGCTACTACTGTATAAGCTTGTGCGCCAATGGCAACTGCATCCCAGGTAACCATGGAACCTTCTGGATATGGGTTGGCAGATACGATTTTATTGATCTCCATTTCACCGCCGTATTGTCCATTCCATGCTGAAGGTATGGCAATGATATCAGCCCGCTTAACCGCTAAGACACCCGCTGCCTCAGGATATGCAGCATCTTCACCCACTAGAATACCGATAGTTCCTAATGCTTTTGTCTTGAAAACAGGAAGAGACGAACCGGCACTTGCCCATGTTTCATCGCTCTTGTTTAAATGTGTCTTCTGATAGCTTCCCGCAATTTTGCCGTCCTCCGAGAAGAGAATAGCCGAGTTGAACAGTTTATTGGACTGTTTTTCAATAAGGCCGGCTACAATAGATACTTGATATTGTTTAGCAAGTCCAGCAAAAAATTGTACCGTTTCTCCAGATGTATCCTCTGCAAGCGGCCCAATCTCTTTTTTATCCATGCCGGTAACGGGACCAGTTAAGGAAAGTTCAGGCAGAACGACTAAATTAAGCTCAGGATTTTCGGTTTTTGCTTCCTTAATCAAGCTTGTGATCTTCTCTTTATTACGATCTTTATCTCCAATCACAGGCTCGTATTGAAGTGCGGCCGCTGTAATATCATGGGGAGTTGTATTTTTTGTATAATCCCATGGCGCTACTGTCTGCATAAGCTCCTTATATAACTCAGGCCTTCTTTTCTGGAGCATTTGTTTGTTTTCATTCTCGTATTGTTTTGGATCGATCGTGGCATATGTAACAGTTGTTTCGTTAACATCTTCCTTCGGAGTCATAACCACAGGTGCTTCCGCAAGTTTTTTTCCTTCCGGAGACCAGATGGCGCTCCCGCCGATCATATGGAACCCATTTTCAGTGTTAGATCGATTGGCACTTACAACATACATCCCGTTTTGCTGGGCTCTTGCCGGTAGAGCAGAAATAGCCTGAGCTGATGAATTCGTAGGAAATGCAAGAATATCAGCACCTTGAATTCCTGCCAATCTAGCAGTCTCTGAATAGGCGGAGTCCATACAGATATTAATCGCTATTTTACCTAGCTTTGTATCAAAGACAGGAACACCAAGGTCCCCCCAGGCTCCCCAATGAGTTTCTGATTCCCACATTTGTGTTTTGCGGTACTTTCCAATGTATCCTTCCGGCCCTACTAAAGCAGCTGAATTATAGTAAAGGTCCGAACTTTTATCTACTTCAGGCATCCCAAATACAATATAGGAATTGTATTTCTTTGCTATTTTTTCAAAAGCTGCGGTAGTCTTCCCTGGAATTGTATCAACAAAGGGCTTGATCGACTCGCGGTCTGCGTAATAATATCCTGTCGTGGACATCTCAGGCGCTACTACCAGTCTTGCACCTTTTTTGAAAGCCTCTTCTGTTACTTTTAGCAGTTCATCCACGTTCTTATCTCTTTCATTTAAGATCGGATTAAATTGCACCGATGCTGCCTTAAACGGTTTGTTTACTGTTTCCATATTGGGTGCTTTGGCTAGGGCAGGGTATTCTGATTTATGCCATTGATACCCCCCAACAGAAATTAGGGTAAAAATTAAAGCTATGACGGTTAGTAATCTTCTTGGCTGCATGACTTTCTCCTTTAATTGTTTAATTTTGTTTCGAATGTGAAAACATTACATTCCTTCACCCAGAGTGCTCATTAATTTTTATACTTCTTTACATCCTCCTTATAAAAAGCAAACAAAAAAAGACAGCAAATTCCTTTTGCATGGAATAGCCATCTTTAATATTGGGCTACTCGGCGGCCTGGCAATCCTAGCACTCATTTCATGCCTTAGACCCAAAGCTTTGCGTCCTTACCTTTCGATAAGTTTGCCTTTTTCATATTTCCGGGCGTTTAGACGTATGTCATATTACCCAATCAATCTCACGATAACTAATATCGGTAATTATAGTAAATATTTAACTAAATTAATAAAGTTCTAAAAATCAACATTTTAAGAAAATTTGGTAAACTATTTAAAATAACTTTTATCCTCCACCTTAATACTGCCTGTTTTCCACTGGTAAATGATGTCATAAGTATAAAATCGGTTTCAAATACATCAACTAATGCTTACAAGTTTATTAACATATTCAAAAACGGCATCCAACTGGATGCCGTTTTAATAATTCCTTTATTTTACTTCCATAATCAAAGGATTGGCCTATAATCCTTGTCTTGTTTTAAGAATTTTAATACAGAGAGCTAGGCAGCTCTCTGTTTACTTTGTACACTCCTTGTAAAGCAGCTTTTGTATGTTATGAAATTTGAGCAGACATTTGCTTAATGAGATTGCCTACTCTTTTCATTTGAGCAGAATCATATATTTCATCGAACTCCAGGCGCTTGCCGCCATAATGAATGTAAAGCCCTCTTTCTAACACCCCATCTTTAAACAAGGATACATCCCGAATGGTTTGATACCTGAATTTCCGGCTCGTAGTCTGATTATGATCTACAAATAGAACTCTTTTGCTTGTCACAATAAGGTAGTCATTCATTTCTTTATTCTTTGAAAGATCATATTCACATTGTACGAATGTATATATACATATAAGTTCGTATGTATCCCCTAAAGACCGCATATGGTTTATAATTTTTTTGTATCTCATTAATATAAAATCGCAAGCAATTGGGGGCGTTGGGATGAGTAAAAAACTGCTTGTTGCTTTACTCTGTTTGGGGTTCATTGTGGTCATTTATTTTTCGGCATCACGTCCTGCTAGCCCTGCTGCTTCCTTTGAAGAAAGAATCTGTGTAAGAGTCTCTTCACAATTTGGGGATTGCAAAAAAATCGCTTTTATTGATAAAAAGTCAAATTTAGTTTTCGCCGAGAGCAGTTCAGGAATCATTCCTATCCTTACAAATAAAAGATTTACTGAGATAGAAAAGTTTATTTATCCAATGTTGGATTTCGAGGAGTTCAAAGAGGAGAAACAGGAGAGAGGACCGCTCAGCTGGCAAGCTAAAAATAATGTCCAAAAGGATTTTTCCATGATAATTGGATTTGCCAATGAAGATGTAAAGACCATCATTATACATAGTGGAGGCGATATACAGCCAAAGAAGTTTTTCGTTCGGGATAACCTGTGGGTTTGGTATGTTACTTTTCACAAAGATAAAGTTAAATTGCCAGTAAAAGTAACAGCTTATGATACAAATGGTCATATTATTTTTGGAGAAAAAACGGAATAGTGAAGGTTTTGGAAACTAAGAAAAAAGATGATAACCATACACCTATTTACATCAGTCAAGTGGGTAGATGAAAATGGAAGCAAAATGATGAAGAATATCATAGTCCAGTGACTGAAAGGAAAAAAAGGAGCTAACATTAATTAGCTCCCGAGGATATCGAGAAAGCCTGAAGCCATGATGTATTCATCACAGTTTTTTTACATATTCATTCAGTTTGTTGAACTAACGCGATTCAATTCTGGCGGTTTTATAACTTCCTGTCTTTTTAAGTAATTCAAGAAAGCCCAGTGGTCGCTTTCTACGCGGACGGGGTCCGTATATTTCAAAAAGGCTGGATACCCGTCATTCCCACGGATCAAATAAGCTAATGCGGCTACGCGGTAAGTCTTATCGAGATCGAGGCTTCTGCCATTAATTATTACATCAGCCGGATCAATGCGCTGGCCGGGCGGATTGTTTTTGCTAAAAGAGTAATGTACATTATGTGAAACGGCAAGCGGATAAAAAGCTTCAGTCCCATCTGTTTTCTTTCTCCACTGCTCTTCCAGAATCTGCTTAACTTCCCGGCCGGTTAAGGTCACGACCACGACTGGGTTTGCATACCCATGGGCGTTCCACATTTCACCGAACAGGATCTGGCCATCCTGGTCAGCACTGTTTGTACCTTTTGCATAAAGCAGGTCTTTATGCAATGGACTGCTGGCCGTCAATGCAAAATCAGCGGGCATTCTTGCCTTCCTTCCAGCGGAATAGTGGGCATCAGCCACTACATCTGCGAGACTGCTTTCACCATTTTCATTACGGGCAAGAGTTAGATCTCCTGTGATTTTGGCAACCGGCTCAGCCCACCGCTGATTTCCACGTTCCACCCAGTACTCCACCATTTTTGCAACCTCTTGGTCTGGTGTTACATCACGTGTAACAGGATGGTTGACTGCAATCGTTTTACTGCGGACAACTTCCTTTGTAGATGGATTAATGGAAAGGCTGATTTCGCTGATTAACTTTCCATGGTTAGCGCCTTCAATGACTGGCCGGGGATTTCCCTCTGGATCATCAATTGAACAGTTGAAGGCCGCATGCCAGTGTCCAGTAAAGATGGCATCAATGGCAGAAGAAGCATCCCTGGCGAAATCAAACACCGGTCCGCGCTGATTACTGCACCCCTGGTAATAGCCTCCTGCGGAACCGCCTTCATGGACAACAGCTACGATGGATTCAACGCCCAGGTTCTGTAATTCCTTTGCATATCGATTCGCTGATTCGAGTAAAGGATCGACTGTAAGATTTCCTTCCTGAAAAGACGTTGTTCCGGTTATCGTATCAGTTATTGTCAATCCTATAAATCCGACTGGTATGTCTTGGCCTTTCCCATCTGGAATCTGTTTAATGATATAAGGCTTAGTGATCAGCTTGCCGGATTTGGCATCGCGGACGTTTGCTGAGATAAATGGGAAATCTGCTCCATCGAATGGTTGGCCGGAAGAGTCTTTAAAGCAGCTGTCAATGTCCCGCTTTCCAAAACACTTTCCATCATCTATGTGTTTTAATAGAAAGTCCTCGGATTCGTCCAATTCATGATTGCCAACCGCAGACATTTGCACGCCGACTGCATTCATAAATTCAATGGTAGGTTCATCCCGGTGGGCAGCAACCTCAAAGGGCCAGCCGCTGAAATTATCGCCGGCAGAGAGCACGATTGAGTTATTATGGCCTTCCTTAAGACGTTTCAGGTGAGCTGCATTATACGCTGCTCCGCCTACAAAAAGCTGTCCTTCTGGAGACCAAATCTGGCCATTTGATTTGTCGTTATACGCCTGGAGATATCCGTGAAAATCGGTAATGCCAAGGAGCTGGAGATTCACCAAATTTGAATCACTTTTACTCGTTTCTTCGGCAGGAGTATGTATTGGTTCGAACAGAAAAGAGAACAACAGGGTAAACGTTAAAGCAGCAGAGTATATTATGGCGGATTTTCTCTTCAACTCTTAATTCCTCCTGACAGTTATTTGAGCTTGATATGTAGTTTGTTCTTCTCCTTTCAATATATGAGGTGGCTCCATTAACCACTTTTTCTATCATAAGCCAGGATTGTAAACGAATTGTTTATCTAAAGTGTTGATTTAGTTAACCATATAATTCCCAACTTACTACCTAGCCATTTAGTTCATGAAAAACCTTGGTTATTAGGGATAAAGGAGGGTTTCTAGGCATTAGGTTTTATATATTACTCCTTATGCCGGGCGCACCTAAAGAAGAGCAAGGCCCCCGGCCTTGCTCTTCTCGTATATGCAGCTTCTTTAAACCTCCATTACCATTTTGCTCGATATCCAGCCAATTCTGCCCTGGCTCGTTTTCACTTTATGCCTCGACTATCAGTTGAAAATTCATTCCAAAAGGAATAACATAACTGGGGCCAATAGAATCTCTGTATCTTATAAAGTAAGCGGGATTTCCTTGACTCCCCTTACAATCATACCGGGTCTCAATTCCTTTTCCAACAGTATGGCCGGTAATCGATTTAAAGGAGATTTCATCTGGCTTCCATGTAAAGCTGTGTGTAAATTGAAGCAACCTCTTTGTAATGAGATATAATTACATTATACAAAAAAATCCAGAAAAGTGGGAATTTGATGAAGTGGTTGTTTGCAGTGAGTTTCGTACTTCTATTTATACTAAGCGGGTGTGGTGACAGGAGTGTTGATGGAATGGATGAAAAGGAAATTAAGCGGGTAGCTTCACAAGTAGCGATTGATTTTCTAAAACGGGAAGAAAAGGTAGATTTTGTAGTGGAAGAAGTTAATTTTACATCCAGCAAGGAACTTACGAATGTTTTTGTTGAAGGATATGAAAAGGGAGACAAGAAAAATAAAATGACGGTTATGATCGACTACGTCAACGATTTTGAAGTAGAAGGCGTTGGAAGTGATAAATAATCGAACCAAGACAGGAGAAATCTTGTCTTTGAATCACTAAAAGAGAGCATTCAAGCTATTACTTCTGCAGATAAAACTATTATGAGCTGGAATGCTTAAACCCCAAGCTCTATGGCAGGAATCAAAGATGCGCACTTCAATTAAAGAGAATTTCTTTAACAGGAAAAGTACTCGGCTAAACATGCCAAGTGCTTTTTTATGTGCTTACATTATTCATTAATTCTCGCATAGCGCGTTGTATGCGTCTTTCAATATCATGGATGGCTGACTGGATTTCACCAATCAGGGCTTGTAATGCATCAATTTTAGATGCAAAGTCCTGAAAATACTGCTCTAGTTCTTCACTGAAGGCTTCATATCCTTTTCCGGATCTCCAAGAGTAGGAGAGTTCCATTACGCCTTTTATTTTTGCTTGTTCAGCACGCAACTCCGAGACGTACTTGCTTTGGCCCGCTTCCAGAGCTTTTAAATCGCTTAATTCAGCATATTGCTCCAAGATTTTTTCATTAGTCATCATGGCAATCTATCCGCCTTTACAAATAAGTCTGCAGCAGCTTTCATATCGTTCGCCATTTTATTCGTTTGATGATCAAACCAGGAATAGAAGAAGTGGGATTCCTGCAGAACATCATTCTGTACACCTGCATAAATTTTGATACTATCCAAGGAATATGCAAGCTGTTTAATCCGGGTCGTCGCTTCTTCTACGCCTTGTGCCGCTTCTAATAGTTTAGTTGACAGGTCTTCCAGGTGTTCGGGTGTTACATCAATCGTTGCCGTTTCCCCTCCAAAGCGTGGCGACTGATATTCAAAATGTCCAGTAAGCGCATTTGTCAGTAAGGGATTGCTGATATTACCTACAGCGTCAAATGTAAAATGCTTAAGGTTATGTCGAGCCGGACCAGTAAAGGAATCACGAGCCCTCCCCAACATTGTTGAATTCGCATTTTCTAATGCAAAATTGGTTCCAATGTAATACGTAGAGCCAATATGCCGTTCATATGGATTAATGGCCCCCGCTCCAACGGAATCTTTAGGATTCACATAATTCACGATCTGTCTGTCATAATACTCTTTTTTTACTTTCTTTTGCATGTCCTCCGGGAGAAGATGGACAACACTCGGAGCGTTAAAGGTTACAGCTTCTACATCGCATACAGCTCCCGTGTAACCAGCTTCGGCTCCGCCCAGGGAATGGCCGGTTACTGATACATGAGCATTAGGATATTCTTTTTTGACCTGTTTTACCAATTGCTCAGCGCTATCAAATTGATTTTGTTTTAGATGGGGTAAAGCTACTGCAGCTGCTTGGGCAGCTGGATGTGGTATACGAGAAGCGACCTTTGCGATTTTTTCAGTTATATCATATTTATCCACTTTTTCTAACCAAGGCAGCACTACATCCGGCTTTGCTTTCGTATTTGCTATATAGGCGGCATCTGTAACAATGTCTTGAAGCCGTGTCTTTTCTGTACCTCGAAAGGCGATAACGATATCATCATTTAGTTTATAGACTTTTGCATTAAAACCCGTTTGGTCGGTGAAGATAAAATCTTTAATCTTGATTGGTTCCCAGTATTGAAATTCATTTCCAACTTTGACACGTTTAATTGTGTATTTAGTATCATAGGCAGAATCACTTAGTTCCCAATACACTTGGTCTTTTACTTTGCTCATGGTAATTGTACCTCCTTCCTTCCATCCTCTATACTATAAGTATACAAAAAAACCAGGGGAATGGTAAATTTATGAAACGGTTTCTAATAATATCTGTAACGCTTATATTGTTGTTATCCGGATGTAACAAGGAGGGAAAAATGGAGGAACAGCAGATTTTCGATACGTCTAAACAAGTAGCGATAAAATTCATGAAGGACGAATTTGGAGTGGATTTTGAGGTCAAGGATGTAGGTTTCAGTCCTATGGGCGCTGTAAATGTAGAAGGATATGATCAAGCCGACAAGAAAAATGAAATTCAGGTTAGAATTAATCAGGATGACAATTATGATGTTACAGGTGTAGATTCTGTTAAAGATTTACCGAAACCAAAAACGATAAATGAAGTTAAAAACGAAAAGTAAAAACTAGATTTGCACATTGTAGATCTTCGCTGTATCTCCCTCTCTCCTTTAAATGTAATTTTTTTTTGTCTTGCAGGCCAAAGTGGTGATTGACGAATTACCGCAAGGGGCTGGTGGGCCATCTATGATATCTCTGGTATTGGGTAACAAAGGATTCACCAAAGCCAAAAACACTTAAAGTATAGATTAAGCCAGATTAGCAGCCTTCTAGAGTGATTTTCATTCATACGTGTAGAATAAACAGTGGAAGGTAAATTAATGAAAAATATAATCATTGTTTTTCAGATATTTTTGATTCTTAGCGCATGCAGCACCGAGGAAAAAATGAAGGAGCAGGAAATATTAGATACTTCTGAACAGGTTGCCATTAAGTACATGAAGAGGGAATACGGCTTAGATTTTGTCGTAAAAAGTGTTGAATTTACCCCTATGGGAGTAGTGGATGTAGATGGTTATGATAAGGCAGATAAAGAAAATGAAATAACAGTCACAATCAATCAAGGAGATAATTACGATGTCTCAGGTGTAGGATATATGAAGGATTTACCAAATTCAAAAACACTTAAAGAAGCAGATTAATGAAATTAGAAGGCAGGGTCAAACCCTGTCTTTTTTAAAAAATGACAACCGCCAAAATAAAGTGGATTATTTGTATCTAAAATAAACCGCCCGCTGATCAGCAGGCGGTAACATTCTATATTTAGGAATTTGAGCCTGTCCACGGAATAAACTCAAATTTACGGATAATCACTTCAACATTATTGGAAGCAGGTGCCTTCCCCTTAAACAGCCACAGATTGATATCAACTCTTTCGTTTTTACTGTCAGGGATATCGTCTCCCCTGTAACGCCATTCCTGTATGGTCGTCCCCTTCCCAGTAACATGTCCGGTACTGGAATTAAAGGTGATTTCATCCGCTTTCCATGTAAAGCTATGCATGGACTGCGTAACAGCCGGTGAATGGAAGGAATGGAGATTTCCTTCTTTATTATATGGCTGTACCGTATAATGTGCATTATTTCTATTGCCTGCATTTCCCCATTTGGCATATTCAATATCAATTTCCCGATAATGAACGTCATTCGCATCTTCTGAAAGACTATCATGTGTAAATAGCCCCAGGACAGCGTTTGGATCCAAATTATCGATTCTTCCATCGATATAAAAACGGTAGGTTCCGTAGCCAAGCGTTTCAGCACTATATAGTTCGGGGCATGTCCAGACTCCATGTCTCTTGGTGATTCTTAAATGTAATCGTCCCTGCTGGTCGATCCAGACATTATCCTTGCTCCAAACATTCGGCCCTGGTCCCCATTTCGCATTGCCGCTGTCCTTCACATACCAATCATAGCCGCTGAATTTTATTGACTCCCCTCCTCCCTTATCCCACTTTTGCAAAGTTATAATCGCCGCCAGCATCATACCCAATAATAATATAAGCACCACTATCCAAATACTCCCTCTTAAACGGGTAATCATTTTATTTTTTTCTTAAAATCTTCAATAGTATCAGTCGGATACACCGGTTTTCTAGGAATTTCGAGCATACTGATATTCGGTCCGGTGTCTTTAAATTCGGATGTGAAGGCCATTCCAATATTAAGCTGCTTAAGAGCATTCCTCGCCTCCTTATCATATTCACCATATGGGTAGGCAAAAGTTGGTCTGACAGGTCTTATGACTTCAATACTCGTTTTTAAATCCTCCTTGATTTGCTGCTGGTCTCGATCTACTAAGAAAGCAACACCCTCCTTCGTTCTTTTGTGAAGGTTATAGGTATGACTCTGGAATTCAAATACATCACAGCTATTTTTTATATCTGAGGCGCTAAAATATTGAACCTCTCCCTCTTTATACTCCATGGTGTTTTTAGTGATGTAACTTGCGATTACAAAATTTAAAGCGGTAAACTCGTGTTTTTTCAAGATTGGGTATGCTTCTTCGTAATTGTCTTTAAAGCCATCATCAAAGGTGATTACAATACTTTTCTTAGGAATCTTATGCCGGTTTTGAATAAATAGCTTGAGTTCTTCATTAGTTAAAGTGGTATAGCCCTGATCTTTCAGATACTGCATTTGTTTCTTGAATTCTGATTTCAAGACAATAGTCGGATATAATTCCCCTTCTTTTGTATAATGGATATCTTTTATGGCAGAGTCATCTATGATTCTGTGATAAAGCAAGATGGTTATCTGCTTGGCTTCTTCTCCATCCTTCACCTTGAAATCTCTTATATGGCTTGACCATTTCTGACAGGACGAAATATGTAGGCTTTCGCCAGGCAGGAATGGTTTTGGCTTAGGAGCTTCCTCTGTAGGTAACGCCTGAACCAACACATTCGAAAAGGTATTAATAAGGAGAAAGAAAGTTAACGTAAATATGATTGTGAATCCTAAGTTAAAAGTGATTCTTTTCAAAAACTCCACCTCTATATTACACGATTTTTTCCTGCGGTAGATTTATGTCTTCGCTGAACGTCTGATATTTCACTCCTATTCTCTCCGATGAATGCCACCCTTCCTTGTCCTTAAAATAAAGAATGGTGCCAATCGTAACAAACAGGATGCCGAGCAGCCGATAACTGACGATTTCAAAAGGTATAAAGAGGGCAATTTTCACATAATCCCATCGGCTGTACTTCACTCCATATCTCGTACTGATTATCATGGCCGCAATGCTTTGATAAGCTAATAGAATCGTAATGAGCAAGAGAGTTACCACAAAGAGATAGGATTTATTAAAGATCAGAAAGATTGGAATCACTATTGAAGGAAAAGCGTTTATAGTTCCAAGGATCAGTGAATCTAATAAAAGGTAAGTGGAAACCGAGAAGCCAAGATTTCTAAAGAAGGATTTTCTGAAGTTGAATATGCAGTCTATGAAGCCCTTTTGCCAGCGGAATCTCTGGCTGAAGAGGCTTTTGAAATTCGATGGACATTCGGTATAACAAACTGCAGTAGGGATAAACAGCAGCTTGTGGCCTCGATAACGCTTTTTAATTAAGCGTTGAATTCTCAGAGTAATATCCATGTCTTCGCCAACGGTTTTTCGATAGCCTTCTGCCTCGAACAAAGCATATTTTCGGAAAGCGCCAAATGCACCTGCGATTACAGTGATGGAACGCAGTCTGGCTTGAGTTGTTTTATGAAGGTAAAAGTTCGTTAAATACTGCAGAATCTGATAGCGGATAAGCCACGGGATGCTGAATACAGGTGTGGGCCGCTTGAAATCCCCCCTGAACCCTTGCGTAATCTGTACCATTCCGCCGGCAGCGAGTACTTTTTCATCTAAGAAAGCCTCATTTATTTCGGTAAGGGCATTCGGGTCCAGCACACTATCTGCATCCAGCGTAATCACCAGCTCATGCTTCGCATAATCGGTACCCGTATTTAATGCATCGGATTTGCCGCCATTATGTTTATCTATGACAAATATAGAAGGATATCTTTCAGATTGGTATACAGCATTTACTTCGTTATATGACAATTTATAAGCTGGCAGCCGGTGCACCGCTTTCAATGTGAGTGACTGATCCAACAGCTCCAGTGTATGGTCAGTGGAACCATCATTGATGAAAATCGTTTCACAGTTTTTATAATCAAGGTGAAGAATTCCCTGCAGGCAATTTAAGATGATATTTTGTTCATTATAAGCTGGTACTAGTACTGTAATCCCCGCTTCTTCACTTCGTTTGCTTGGTTTCACCGGACTTTTCACACAAAACAAGGGGATAAAGATGTATAGAACTTGAAATCCAACGAATAAGACGAATAAAACGATGGTTATTGCTGTTATCATGGACGATCTTCCCCCGCTTTCTTGTATACTCTGAAATAGTCAATAACATAGGAAACAGGGAATATAGTAGAAGCATCAGGGCTGCCCGGCCAATTTCCTCCAATGGCGGTGTTAGCATACAGATACATTTCCTCATTAGGTATATTTGAATCTGTACGGAATCTTTCTACGCCATCAATGGACCAGATTAAATGCTGCGGCGACCATTCAAGGGCAAAGGTGTGAAAATCCTTTGAAAAGTCCTTCCCCTTAAAGGATGTGAACTCACTTGCCAGCTTCCCTGTCGAGTCAGCTCTATGATGAACCATCCATATTTCTTCAGGCTTGTGGCCCACCATTTCTACAATATCTATTTCAGGAAGCCAGGCATTTTTATTAGCTGGCATCATCCAAAAGGCCGGAAATACTCCCTTGCCTGCAGGCAGCTTAGCTCTCATTTCTACCTTTCCATACCGGAAGTTAAATTTATGACTCGATTGAATGGCTCCCGATGTGTATGTCCTTCCGCCATAGTTCTCCTTCTTGCTCGTTAAGTGCAGGTATCCGCTATCGACAAAAATATTATTAGGCAGGTAATATTGAAGCTCATTATTTTTAGTGGCTGCCCAATCTTCAGGCGTCCACTTGCTTAAGTCGAGCGCGGAATCATCAAACTCATCATTCCAGATTAAATCCCATTCAGGCTGCTTAACAGCTGGAATTTCCAACGGTAATTTACTTTCAGGCTTTTCTATTTCGGGACTCCTGATTTGTTTTTCATTTTGGTTTTTTTGGAGATTACTAGATGAAAGAGAATTATGAGGAGTTACTATTTCGAAGAAAAACCCCATGAACACGATAGCTGCCGCCAATTTAATAAATCTATGTAGTAGCTTTGGTTTTTTGTTCTTCATTGTGGCTTTTTCTCACTTCCTTTCCGGCTGTTTCGTTCTTTATTAAGAACTAATTAATATATAGCCTTTCAGGAAAAAGATAAACCTTAATTAAGAACAAAAATTTAAAATAAATTCTTTTTAACGAACTTATGTGATATTATAACTGAAAATACTTCCATTTTATTAGAATTACAGAACATTACGGTTTCTTATATTGAACTCAAACTAGCATTATTGTTCGTTAAAAAATATGTATACTTGTTTAAATATCAAGTTCACTGAATAGAATAAAACTCATATAAAGAACAAAAAAGCCTTAGATGTCTGGGCTTTCTTTTTCTAATATATGTAAAAATGTATATCCCCTTGCCTGTGATCCAAACATAGAAATATCTAATGGAAGTAAGGAGGTTCATTCTTGCTGTTACTTTTAGCTATTTTAAATGCCCTTGACTGTTTATGTACATACTTCGGATTATCGCTTCACCACATACAAGAGGGCAACCCATTAATGGCTGCCCTCTGGAACCAGCATCCTTTCCTCTTTTTACTCATTAAGATGCTTTTATCTATATGTCTGCTCTACTTATATGCTCAAAGAACCCGGATTCCTATTCTGTCTAATTTCTCTATTCGTTTTCTCATGTATGGAGCGTTCGTTCTTTATATCTCCATTTTGTTTATGCACAGCTTATGGATTTTTGCCGCTTGAACGAACTCCTTTCAATTGATTTTCATTTCCAGCCCTAGACCTTCTAGAGGCTTTTTTGTTTTTAGACAAAAGAAGTAATAATGTTAAATAATGTATGAATTCTTCCGATAATAATAATAAATCATTAGGCAGATAGTTGATTTGGAGGAACAGCGATGACTAGGTTCTTGACGCCTGAAGAAATGTATAGGAAAAAGGTAAGGAAAAAGCGGCTTACTTATGTATGTATGGTTCTATTAGTTCTAGGGTTAATTGCGCTCTTACCAGTATTGCTTTATCGAATGTAAGCATAGCGATAAACCCTATAAAGAGAACTTGATTCTCAGTCTAATGGTAAAGCTTTGAAAAGCTATTTTTCCAACTTTAGCTGGCCTTGTTCCTTCTATTGATTATAGTCCCAAAGAATTTCCCATTTTCCTTTATTTTTTACAATATAAACATCCTGAATAAACTTAAACTTGCCGTACTTCCCTTTATAGTGCTGGGTAACCTGAAACTGATAGACAGTCTTGAAAGGCGGCATACCTTTTGCCATTTTCCACTTTTTGATTTTGTCTCCGCCATCAATCGTAAATGTGAAGGTGTCAGTTCCAAAATGACCGATAAATACATGGACCCTGTCCTGTATATAGGCTGCTTTTGGCCATCTTTCCTTCATTAAAGGATGAAGGAATGACCACGACTTGGAGTACTCTCCTTTGGCTTCATACTGGTAAAAATCATTCACAGTTGATTTAGCACCATTAACCGGCGAAAATAATATGCGTACAGATAAAATAAGTAACAGCAGAGCGACAACAAAAGCGATGAATATAATGGCTGCATTTCGTTTTCTATACATAAATCTCTCCTTATGCAAGGTTCTCAATTAAAGATATGAAAAAAATGGGAAGTTTATTAATCTTCCTTCCGAGCACCTATTTCATAAAAGCTAAAGTCCCTAGCTTTACGACTTCTTGAGATTTATACAGATGTTAGGAGGAAAATACTTTTGAAAAAACTAATAAATCGGTTCAGATATACCTGGCATCATTTTCAATCCCTTCATATTGAAATGATTATTAAAGATTGTATTGACCCTGAACTCCGAAGCAGGCTCCAACGGAAGCTTCAAAATCATAAAGATAAAGCAGTACTATATAAAGTAGTATCCAAATCACCTGCTCAAAGGTGATTTTTTAATTTCGAAGATTCATATGGCTGACCAAAAGATAATATGAAATAATATAAAGAATATATTTGATGTGGTGATAGAAATTGAACGGTAAACTGCTGCTTGTTATTTTATGGGGATTGTTTTTGGGGCTGCATACGTGGACAGATAATTTAAGAGCTTTATTAACGAACCAATCGATCACCTTCACATGGGTCGCCAAGCCTGATTTTATTTCCTTCTTTTATCTAACTGATATAGCACTCATTCATCAATATTTCATCATAGTAAAGCTTGGACATTTTTTTGGCTTTGCAATCATGGATTTGTTAATGTTTAATTTGACTAGAAATCACAGGAACGCAGTGGTTGTTTCAGTCGCTCTCGCCTTCCTTACAGAAATATTACAGCTCTATTTTGGACGGGATGGACGGCTTTATGATGTGGTCATCGATTGTTTAGGCGTTTGGATGGTATATATCTTACTGAAAAAATTGAAAAGATGAATTAGAAAAATAACCTCCTTCACCAGCCTGTAAGGAGTTTTTTTTTACTTTTAGGGCAGGTAATTAAACAAGGAACATTTTCCACGAAATTCTCCCTACTTTTACATGTACTAAAGAACCTCGTTACCTAATTCTCCTATATTCCTTCCTACAAATCCCTAATTTTTCTTCTAATTTTTGGGACTTTTCTTCCGAATTTCTTTTGATTTTTCCCCAATACCTAATAATTTTAGGAGTATTGTATTATAAGCGATGAATTGATATGATTGGACTAACAAACAAATCGTACGATAATAGCAAACCTGCTGAAAAGCAGGGACGCAAAACTAAAGGGGCTAATGCTCAGCTAAGCCAGCCAGTTGCCGAATACGGACCTCCGTCCGATTTGTGCGATCAAGGGGGAATTTTGTATGAAAAAACTATTAAACCAGAGCCGTTATGCCTGGCATCGATTTCATTCCTTAAAAATCGAAATGATTATTAAGGATTGTATTGACCGTGAGCTGCGTAGCAAGCTATATAAGAAACTTGAAAAACATAACATTAAAGCTTTACTCTATAAAGCAGTGGTTTAGTAGACACCTTAACATATGGTGTCTTTTTTTCTTTACATACGGTAAGATAGCCTTTAATCAATTCTCATTTTATTAGATTCGTTTATTCCTTTCTCATACTGGACCAGCTTTTCATAATTAATGCTGTACCATTTGGTTTTTTCCATTTTCGAACGGTTAAAATTTGATGTCACAATTGGCCCCTGGCTCTCCAGTGATTTCATCGCTCTTTTGATCGTACTCTCCGACCAAAAAGGCAGCTGCTTCTGCCAATCCTTATACGTATTATAAATCCACTTTCTCCCCTCAATCTCAAGGGAACTCGACACCAGCCAATAATGAATCTGCTGTAAAATGATCGCTTCGTTCATGCCAATAGTTACGGCTAGTGAGGAATAATCATCACTGGCCCCTCGTTAATTAATAATTTACACATAGAGTCCTCCTTTTTAATCAAGAAATGAATCTATTTAGATTGTATTTCATGTGTTTGAAAAAAGTTATGGGGAGCAATTTGGTCTTTTACATGGAGTCATCCGTTAACTATTCATATAAATGGTAAGGAATAAAAAGGGGGTTTTCGAAGAAAAAAAGCATTTTAACCTGACAATACTATTCTTTTTATGGAGAATTCTATTGAGTAATCTAAGGTATTGTTTGGTTTATTTTTTCCTTATCTACGACCTGTATTGAATTGGCCATATTTTCAATTTTAACTACTCTAGCTTTAGTGCATTTAAGTTTATACAAAAAATACCCGGAATAACACTTTTGACAAAGTTTATTCCGGTAAGAATTTTCTACTTATGAGATTCCTTCACACTCATTTTTTTGAAATCCACCTCTTCCATTACGTCTTAACTTAAGTTAGTTTCATTGAGACATCGGTTTTCATTTATTTGTGCAAAGTTGTTTTTTGGGATATAAGCAAAGAGATCTCAATCAATTTCACTAATGAATAAAGATATAGCATTATTTGCCTGTATGCCGAACTTGTTGGTTGCTATCAATCCATTTGGATATCTGCTAAGCTGAGATTCTAGCAGTTGCGATGACCTACTTTTAAACAAAAATTCAGTGGTATTTCCGCCCTTGAAAGTTACATACACGAAGAAATATTTCACTTTAACCTCTCCTCATAGAAGGTATACAACAAAGAAGTCATTACTCCTCTAGAGGATGATAGCGATAACTACTAATTTATTTCACTATAATTTTAACCTAAAGGAAGCTTGTTTAGTTTTTGACAAGGAGGAAATAAATTAGTATTAGAGAGAGTAATTGTAGATATGCACAGAGTAGTAAAATATAAACTAAACGTATAAATGAAAAACAGGAAAGAGGACCTATATAAATTTCTCTATATTGATGAAGTTTAAATATCAAACCATAGTTCTTTGTATCACTTGATTACTCTCTGCTAACTCCTCTTTTCTATAAGCATCCATCAATCGTTTTGTTATTTCTTCAATCACTTCATAGACTGTTAGGTTATTTGTTTTTTGTATTAATTCAAGTATTACAAACTAATTAAAGTTAACTCATCTTTAGAGATATTCATTGCCCTTAGTAACCCCTTTTTGAGATAGATACAAAAAAATACCCCAATCCGAAGATTGCGGTATTTTTAGTGGATTTAATTACGCGCAGAGGTCTTACTTCAATTTATAATATTCACAGTACCAATCCGTAAACTTCTGCAAGCCCTCTTCAATAGAGGTCTTTGGCTTAAACCCTACCGCCTGCTGCAGTAAATCAGTTGATGCGTAGGTAGCAGGTACATCACCAGGTTTAATAGGCTCGAATACCTTTTCAAACACTACTTCTCTTCCTAGTGACTTAGTTAAGCATTTTTCTAAGGTTTCTATGAATACCATTAATTTCTCTGGATTATTATTTCCGATGTTAAACACTCTATGAGGAACACCCTCCCCTCCAACAGGAGGGTTGCTTAGAAGTCGTTCAATACCTTCTACTATGTCATCAATATAGGTAAAATCTCGATAAAGATCATTATTAAAATCACCATTATTAAAGATCTTGATTGGCTCACCTGAGAAGTATTTTTGAGTGAAACCGTAATACGCCATATCGGGTCTGCCCATCGGACCATATACGGTGAAGAAACGAAGCCCGGTCGACGGTATACTGTATAGGTGACTATAGGTATAGGCCATTAACTCATTTGATTTTTTTGTAGATGCGTATAGGGAGACAGGGGTATCCACTAAGTCAGATTCTTCAAATGGGATTTTTTTATTTGCACCATATACAGAGCTGGATGATGCATAAACAAGATGGTCAATAGGGTAGTGTCTACAAGCTTCCAAGATATTATAAAAGCCAATAATATTGCTTTGAATATAGACATCCGGATTCTCTATAGAATATCTAACACCCGCTTGGGCAGCTAAGTTTATAACGAAATTAGGCTTGTAATCTTCAAAAAGTTTAGAAACAGTCTCCTTATCAGAGATATCACCTTGTATAAAAGAGAACTTTTCAAAGGGTTTTAATTGTTCTAGTCGAGTATATTTAAGATTGGTATCATAATAATGACTTAAACAATCTATCCCAATCACGTTACAATTTTGTTCAAGGAATTTTTTAGAAAGATAAAAGCCTATAAAACCTGCAACTCCGGTAATAAGATAGGTTTTTTTATTGTCTAATTGGCTGTTTGTTTGATGCAATCTGACCTATCCCCTCTCGAACCGTTTTCCTAGATCTTGCTGATGCTTTTCTTCCAATGGAGTGATACTCTACTCCAGCCCGACTCATTTCTTCAACTCCATAAATATTTCTTCCATCAAAAACCAACGGAGTTCTCATTAGTTTCTCATATGTTTCAGGAGTAACTGCTTTAACTTCTCCCCATTCAGTAAAAATAAAGCATACATTTGCACCTTCTAGAGCGTGCTTGATATTAGAAACATACGTGATACTACCTTTACCGTTTTTACCTTCTGGATGGATCTTTGCAAAGTTACCCGCTCCAGCAGGATCATACGCATAGATGTCAGCACCTTGTTCTAATAATAATGGAATATTTTCTAAAGATGCAGCTTCTCTTAAATCATCTGTTCCAGGTTTAAAAGTTAAACCTAGTACGGCAACCTTAAGACCGTTAAATGTAATAAGTCTTTTTCTTGCTTTCTTAACTAACATCGTTTTCTGTTCTTTATTCACATTAATAGCGGCCTTAACTGTTTTAAGCTCATAACCATTCTGTCTTGCAATATAATCCAATGCTTTTGTATCTTTAGGAAAGCATGACCCGCCAAACCCAATACCAGCATTTAAAAACTTGCTCCCAATACGATCATCAAAGCTCATTCCTTTAGCAACATCCTGAATATCTGCTCCGACCAATTCACAAAGATTTGCAATATCATTCATATATGATATTTTAAGAGCTAGAAAATCATTTGAAGCATATTTTATCATCTCTGCAGATCGTCTATTGACTGAAACTATTGGTAATTTAAAGGGATGATAGATCTTCATTAATATTTCTTCCGCCCATTTACTTTCAGTCCCAATTATAATTCTTTCTGCATATAAAGTATCTATAACAGCAGAACCTTGTGCCAAGAATTCTGGATTTGAAGCTACTTCTACTTTTACATCATGAATTAAAAAATCATTTATAAACTGCTCAACTTTATCATTAGTTCCAACAGGTACTGTAGATTTAACAACTACAAGACAGTCTTTCTTGATAGATTCTGCAATTTGTCTTGCTACAGTAGCGATATATGAAAGATTTGCTGAACCATCTGTTTGCTCAGGTGTACCTACACCTATAAATATTGCATCAGCATCTTCGTAAGCTGACTTGTAATCTGTCGTATACTCTATTCTCCGTGCTGCATAATTCTTCTGCATCAATTCTTCTAATCTATGTTCGTAGATTGGAGAAACACCAGACTTCATTTTATTTACTTTTTTTTCATCAATATCAACACAGGTAACTTGATGTCCAACCTCAGCAAAACATACACCTGCTACTAAACCAACATAACCTGTTCCTGCTACTGCTATTTTGTACATATATTTCTTCCTTTCATTTATTTGAATAGTAATTATTTTTATATTTATAAAAGGCTTTCGTCATTCTTTAATTCCTTTACTATGAAAACAATATAATGTGTATTAACAGTAAACTTACTAAATTAAAAAACTGTTTTACTGGAATATTCCCTTTAGAAAGTTGGTTATAATTTAATCAATCATTATTTAATTGAGAAAGATTTCACTTTATTACCTTTTCTTTTACTATTAATTTTTTCAAGTATTATACCAAAATCTTCTTTTCCAAAAATAGATATTAAAAATGTATATATAATTATACACAGGAAAATTGAGACTAGATTCCAAATAGTATTATTATATAAATATCTAAAACAAATGGCTGCTAAACCCATTATAATAGTTAGTACTGCAGGCTTTAACAGGCCCTCAACTATTTTCTTGATTGAAATATGAAGAATAAACTGCATAGCTAATAAACTTGTAATCACAAGTTGAAACCTAATCAATGCTCTGGCATAAACTAAAGTTTCAAAGCCGAATCTTAAAGAAATAATACATGTTGGTATTAAAAATATTAGATGTACTATTTGTAATAGAAAAGATAATTTCGGCATTCCCTTTGCCCTATAGCACACGCTGTTAAAATCAGATAGAACAATTTTAATTGCCGAAGTCAAACCCCAAAATCCAATAATGAAACCTGCCTCTGTCCATTGATTTCCTAACATAACTTGAGTTGCGAAATCACTATAAAAATATAAACCCAAACCTAACGGAAAAAGAAAATATGCTGCTATTTTTTGAAATTTAAAATAAACATTATTAAAAGACTTTTCATCTTTTTGTAGACGGGAAAGTGAAGAGAATAGTATTGGTGTTATTGAAGCTGTGATAATCATCATCAAAGAATTGACCATATTTAAGGATATTTTGTATAACCCCACAGAATACGGAGACAATATACTGCCGATTATTAAAATGTCAACCCATGTAGATAACCAAATAGATATTCCTTCAACAAGTGACCATAAACTAAATGAAAGCATTTCTTTCAATATCTTGAAACTATAAAAAAAAGTTGGCTTCCACTGTGATTTTACGGTTAAAATAATTGAATTAGAAAGCTGTCCACACAATGTACCAATTATTAGAGCCCAATAGCTGAGCCCAACTGTTGCTAAGGGGATAGTAATAACAAATGGTAAAATAACCGAAACCATTCGAACATGAAATAATGTCTTAAAGTTAAAATCTCTTTTAAACAAAGCCATCTGTATACTAGAAAACGAAGTAAGGGGTAATTGAATACAGGAAATAGCAATGACTTTTCCCAATCCAGGGTTTCCTACAACTGAAGCTAATGTTTCACAAAATAAAGAAATAAAGCCCCAAATAATTAAAGACATCACTAAATTTGTCCAAAATGCAACTGTCGTATGTTTATATTTTGTTTTTTCATCTTTAAACTCATGTTGGACTAGGTATTTTTGAAACCCGGCGTCTGTAAACATATCTGCAAAGCTAATTATCATACTTACCATAGCTACTACACCAAATGCTTCAGGAACAAGAATACGAGCCAGAAGCAAATTTGTAATTGGAATAACTAGCTTTGAAGCTATTTCTGTAATGGAGGACCACTTAGTAGCATTAATCATTTTTCCTTTTAAATCTGTGTTGTTCATATGCTTTACCTCTGAAAAAGAGTCAATTGTGTTTAAAACTAAAACAAGTTTGCTCTCTATTTAGTTTATATTTCTAAATTATATTATTTTTCCAACTCTTAAGACCTATTTACATCATAAAGTTCTCAATTTTCAGACATGGAGAAGCGCGACTGAATTTGTAACTAGTTGTATCTTAAGAGCTTGTTAGGTTCGTTGATGAATATTTTTTGAGCCTAATAAAAGCAATACAAATTCCTATGAGAACATACGTCATTCTACTCGTATAATTTACTGCGGCAGTCTCTGCCGCAAACCATGTAAAAAATACAGCAAATAATATTATTGCATGAGGATCCCTTTTTTTTATTAACCTGAAAAGGCTATAAAAAATGTATATATAGACCGTATAGTATAAAATAAAACCAATAACACCAACTCCAACCAACAATTCAATGAAATTATTGTGTGAATATGTTTCCCATGAAATTTTTCTCATTAAAAGATCTCCGTAATTCCCAATGCCATAGCCCCAAATAGGTCGATCAAAAAACCATTCCAACCCCCACTTTATCATGTTAATTCGCATATTCGCATCACCACCACTGCCAGATAGAGATGATGATAAATCTAGAAATCTCAAACTAATAGGGTTGAATATACTTAACTGTAATAAATAATATAAAGCAACTGATATAACGGGTATCAACAATAATAATTTATAGCTCTTCCTGAGCCCAACTTTAGCAAAAATAGTAATGGCCATCCCTAATACTAATATAATAACAGCTGATCTAGAGCCGCTGGCTAAAACCATCATAAAGGGCATAAGCATTAATCCGAAGTAAAGAAGATTCTTTTTTTCGATACCATAAACAAATAAGACAATTATTGAAATTGACGCCAATCGACCCATTATGTTCTCCTGACTTATTTCCTGTCCTAACCTCTCCCCAGTTAAAATTGATTGATATATATGTTCAAAACCGTAAATACCTACTCCATAAATAAAAAGGATAATCCCTGAAATGGCTATTCCCATTAAAATAAGATTAATTTGTTTTATTGAAAGTAGGATCTGAGAAATTAAAAATGAAAGTATAGTCATTTGAGTTAATAAAACTACTTTTCGTAGTACATCACTTGGGTCAATTGCCCAAAAGTAAGAGATGACACAAAATAATAAGAAAAGAATGATGCTCAGCATTATTTTGTCAAAATAAAACTTTCTTTGCTTCATTATTTGTATTGTTGAAAAAGTGACAAACAGTAAGAAAAGCGCTCTTGAAATTATTACAAGATCAGGATTGTTTACAAAAGTAAAAAGAGAAATAATATATATAAATAATAATGGTATACAAAATAGCCTTATACTTACTCCACCTTTATTAGTTATAGATAAAGAAGCCTTTTTTTGTATGATCTCATTCATTTTTCTATTACCTTAATATAGTTATTTCTACATACTTCATAATTAAACAACTTAACCCGTTTATATGCCTTTTCACTTAATTCATTCCTTAGGTTTTCATTTTCTAATAACATTATCATTGCCCCTGCTAAATATTCTTCATTGGTATTATTGAGTAATTTAGCATCCCAGCTTTCCTTTAAAGAAAGTGCAGGTACAATAATACCAAAATCTGCACACTCCTTGTCACTTATCTTTCTTTTCAAATCTACATCTCGAAATAAAATTTCGCGTGGACCTGACTTACAATCAGCAGCAACCACTGGGCATTTGCAAGCCATTGCCTCTACCATCGCATTAGGAAATCCCTCAAATAGGGACGCTAATACATATGCATAGCATCGTGACACATACGAAAAAGGGTTTTTCTGGTAGCCGGTAAATAGTACTTTTTCTTCTATATTAAGCTTTTTTATTAATTGCTCTATTTTTGGATGATCTTCGCCAATTCCAATGATTAAAAGTTTAGCATCACAATCAGTAGGAAGCATAGAAAAAGCTTTTATTAAATGCCAATATCCCTTTTGATAAGTTAGCCTGCCTACTGTGACAAACACTTTTCCAGATTTCAGGAAATTGGCATGCTCTACATTCTCAATATCGGCTTTTGCGAGTTTAGAAATTTCTTCAATATCATACGGATTATAAATTGTTTTGATTTTATTGGGGGGAATGTTGTAATTCTCTATTAAGCTATTTTCTAAAGCTAATGACACAGGAACCACATAATCTGCTTTTTTATACAAAAATTTCATTAGAAAGTTTTTCATTTTACTTATTTTTGACTTGTTTTTTTCTAATTCAGAGAAATTCCTCACAGATAATATGGTGGATGTATTTCGTGTGTCAGATAATGCATTCACTATATTAGCGCTTGTTAAAAAACTTATCATGCATTCTAACTGATATTTCTGCTTAATATTTTTTAATTTTCTTGCCCTACAAATTGGTAAAAAAACTTTCTTAATGACACTTGGTTGTGCCGGCATTTTCAAATTGATTACTTCGCAAAATACATCGTATTTAATGCTATCTTCATTCAAAATAATATAGACTTCATAGTAATCTTGTAAGATGTAAGATAATCGCGAAACCACTCTTTCAGCACCGCCATTACTAAGGTGTGGAATATATAACCCTACTTTTTTCATTCTTGATATCCCCCCTTTTCTTGCCCCTTTAAATCGTCTATAAATGGTTTTAGTGCATATTCCGGTGTATATTTATAGGCTTCGTCCACGCAATTTTTTCTGAGCGATAAAACCTCAGAAGGATGATCAACGTAATATAGAAGCAGCTCACTTAACGTCGATATATCTTTAACAGGAACTATCCGTCCCGTTTTACCATCTTCGATAATCTCAGCATTACAATTCCAGTCAGAAGCAATCACTGGCAAACCAGAAGCAAACGCATCTATCAATGTACCAGGAAATCCTTCTCCATTGTGATAAGTTGGGAAAAGTAATAAAAAGTAATCTTTTAAAACGTCTGTGCTATTACTATAATCAATCAATCCACCATAGCGAATATATGATGGAAACTTAGTTTGTAGATCTTTAAAGCGTTCTTTGTACCCTTTATCCGCTACACCAAAAATATCTAACTCAAATACTACTTCTCCAAGCTTAGTATTTACTAATTTAACAACCTCAATTGCGTCCTCAATACCCTTTTCTTTCCGTATTCTTGAAAATGTACACAACTTAAAAGGTTTCTCTATTTTCCTATTCAAATCTCTATCAGAAACGACATTTAATTTTTTAAAATTTGGGAGATACATACAGTTTGATATTTTTAGAGACTTATAATCATTAACTAGTGAATGAGATTCCAAATAAATCATTTTGCACTGTCTTGAAAACCATCGTAAAATTATATTTTTTTTCAAATGATTCTGTCTATACCCACCTATAACAAAATCATATATATCTCGTTTATATATCTGATTAAGTAAAATAAGAATGGGTAAAAGAACCTTGTATCCACGTGATGACACAACAAGGACAACTTTCTCGTTATTTCTTAAAATATCGTTTATAAGGCCAACCAACTTAAAAATATTCTTTGTAATTTGATAGGTATCTAAAACAAAGACTTCTGAAATATATTCACAGACAATATGGTTATATAATTCTTTTGTTTTTACCGTCTGTCCATCTGAAAAGTCATTAGTTCCACCAAAATGACCAATTATAGCAATCTTACTCATATACCCTCCGATGATTTCGAATAATAAACTTTAACCGCGTAATATAATAAACTATATATTTTCTTTACTATTAAAAGTATAATTATCTTGAAATCTCCTTTATAGCATTGCATAAACATAGTTTATTAGATCAGCAGTACATTAAATAAACTTTTAAATTAAGTAAACTTCTAATTATACCTTTGGTAGGTTATTGTACCTTTATAATGATGAATATATAATAATGGGGAATAAAAGGGACAGGTAGTTTGAAGGATAAATCAACTGTCTAACTCTTAAAACTTCCGTATTAAAAATTTCAATTTACCGCTCTGCATCCGCTCTAACTTATCAACCGCTTTCCATGAAATATTCATATCACCAACAAATTCTTTAGCGGTTTCAATAACATTCTTCATCGACTCTTCATCGAAATTAACATCAGGGACAACATTTATGACGATTTGATCCTTCGAAACCTGAATGATTTGGCTTTCTCTAATACCAATTGCCGGTTTCACAATTAGTGACAACCTTTTAACCTTCCTACCATCCTTTGTTAAAATATAATCTTCAATCCTGCCTATTATTTCTGTTAAATAAGGGGTTTTAATTCCACAACCACAGTCATCGTGACGCATTATTCCTAAATCACCTGTACCATATCTAATAAATGGATAACTACGACTATAGTAGTCCGTAACTACGATTTCACCTTCGGTTCCGTCTTCAACAGTTTTGCCTTCATTATCAACTACTTCTACATAATACGTAGGCAGAATATGATAATGTGATTTCTCGCACTGAACAGCACACATTCCAACTTCACCCAACCCGTAGGTTTGGTAAACTCGGCAATTAAAAGCTTTTTCTATTTTTTTCTGCTGTTCAGTTGACAAACCTTCACTATCTGTAATGATGGCTTTAAATCCATTATACTTTGATCCATCTTCTATCATTAATTCTGCTAACGCCGCCCATCCTGATGGGAAACCAGTGGCAAAAGCAGGACCAATCTTTTTAATTGCTTTAATATAATCTCTGAAGGAATTTTCGGATATATGATAGGCGCTGCACTGCAACTGTTTGTATTTGTCTATATACAACCAAAATGGAGGCTTTTGTCGGTCGAACTTGGCTACTTTAACGCCAGATATTCTCACACGTTTATTATTTGTGTCGCAACCACAATATTTGTAAAAAGCATCGTACTGAAGCCGTTCTATATTAATACTCTGCTTATCCCGGTAATATTTCAACGGCATGCCAGTTGATCCACTTGAGGAACCTGCCCATAATTCTTTTTTGTTCTTAACTTTTTTTGAGATGAGTTTTTCCATTGCCTCTCTTATTATTTGTTTTGTCAACAACGGGATTTGTTCAAAATCCTTAACAGACTCTATTCTACACCCTCTTAGAAATGCATAATACTCAACGTTATCTGCTGCATCCTTAATAAAATCGTTAATTTGTTCTACGTTAAAGTATGAGGTGCGTTCAAGCATGTTTTTTTGGAAGTCTACCTGCTCTGATTTATCAAATCTTCTATACCTATCACGCCTTAAAGCTTCTGCGTTTGCAAATATCCTCTTTACTAGGAACGGAGAGCTGAGATATAATTTGTTAACAAAATTCTTCAACCGTATCAACTCAATCAATGTTTCTAAGCCCCCTAATAACAATTAATGAACAGCAGGTTAGTACCCATATAATTGATTATCTCGTACTCTCTGCCTTCTCCCAAAACGGCCTTGCCTTCCTTGTTAAAATGGTTATCACTCCACCCCATTGTGCAACTACTGTTACACAGTAGTAATAAATCATATTGAGTGCTTTATTGTCCACCTGTGTAATCAACTTTAGCATTGCCAACAAGTAAAACAACACCTGGAATGCAAATGTACTACCATAAAACCACGACTGCGATATCAAAAATCCATTAGTCATAAATACTATAAGATGTGAAATCCAAAGTAAATACCGGCACGTCCTATGACCGAAATAAAAATATGAAAACCATTTGTATTTGAATATATTAAGAATTCTTAAATCTGGTAGTATCTGTTTAAGTATCATACGGTTCATACGTACTTTTCTTTTAAACTCATCTTCGATAACCTCTCCAGCCTTTTCATAAGCTATGGCATCGTGATTGCATATCGCTCTCTTACCTTGGAGTCCGTAGTATAATGGCATTGCGCTATCATGGCATTGAATCGGGTTGAAATCAAAATAATCACTATTCCTACAGGCGTAAATTGCTCCGTTCCCCGCTGTAATAGTTTGTACTCTACCTTCCACCTCACGAGCTACCATATCGCTATCCCAGTAACTAGCCTCAGAGTTACTGATATTACTTACATCTTGATTAATGATTTTAAGTCTCCCTGAAACATATGCAATGTCATTTGAAGTGAAGGCAGCCATTAATTCTTTTATGGAATTTTTGTCCATTATTGAATTTGCATCTGTCAATACCAGATACTCTGTAGTAACAGTCTTTTGTGCTTCATTTTGAGCATTTGTTTTGCCTTTGCGTGATTGAACCTCATATAGTCTGATGTTTCTTTCCTTATGTTCACCAATAAACTGTCTAACAATTTCGTTCGTTTTATCAGTACTGTTATCTGATGAAACTAAGAAGTTTATCTTGTCAATTGGGTAATCAAGATCTAAAATTTTGTTCATTTTATCTAGAATTACTTTTTCTTCATTATGCGCCACCACCATAACGGTAACAGTGGGTTGATGTGAATAGTCCTTTTCTAACTCTCGTTTATTGTAAATTTCCCCTATAAATTTAAGTGATAATGGATAACCTACCATCGCCCATACAATAATAAATCCACTAAAGTAAAATAGGCTTTGCAACAATAATTCCATTATGGTTTCTCCCTCATATCTTTTTAGCTGGTATTCCAACATAAACCCCAGCCACCATTATATCCCTAACCACCACCGCACCTGCACCAACTATGCATTTGCTCGTAATATTAATGTTATTGCTAACCACACTACCAATACCTAACCACGATCCAAGTCCTACTTTCACCGTACCGGCTAAATGTGAACCTGGTGATACATGAACATAATCTTCAATTAAATTGTCATGATCTATAGTAGCCCCAGTATTAATAATGCATCCTTTTCCGACTCTCGTGCAGCAGTTAATCACAACTCCAGCCATGACTACTGTTCCTGATGCCAATTCAACTTGTTCTCCTATAACAGCACTGGGATGAATCAAAGTAGGTATGCTCGCACCTTCAGCTTCAAGCTTCAACTGAATCTGCTCTCTTGTAGCATTGTTTCCAACACCTACAAATATGTCGCAATCATTTATATGTGTAAAAGCATCAACTGTTTTCCCACTGACTTGTATACCCATTGATAATTGCATACTGAAATTATCATCAAGGAAAGTAATGGTCTTCCATTTTTTCATTTTCAATGCGATGTCAGCAACTACTTTACCGTGTCCACTAGCACCTATTATCAAAAGTTTTTCTTTCATGTCTCCACTCTATCCTTTTTAGTCCCTTTAAAGGGTTCCATTGTTGCAGCAGTCTCTGAATTAATACCCTCTTTAACGAAAACCTTTTTAATGGTCAAAAAAATAATACTCCAATCTCCAATTAAACTAACATTGTCTACATACTCTACATCGAGATTAAACTTATCTTCCCAACAGATCGTATTCCTTCCGCTTACCTGTGCCAAACCAGATAAACCTGGCCTTACTTCATGACGACGTTTCTGATGTTCAGTATAAAGATGGAGATATTGTACCAATAATGGTCTGGGTCCTATGATGGACATATCCCCATATAGAATATTAAAAAGTTCAGGCAATTCATCAAGTGAAGTAGAACGTAGAAATTCCCCAAACTTCGTCAACCTCACACTATCGGGAAGTAGTTCTCCATTCTCATCTCTTTCATCCGTCATTGTTCTAAATTTATACATCATAAAAATCTTCCCATTCAACCCTGGTCTTTTTTGTTTAAACAAAACTGGGCTACCTAGGTTTACTCTTACAAGCAAAGTAACAGCCAAAAGTATGGGACAAAGAACTATAATCGCAATCAAGGATAGTATGAAATCCATTGGCCGTTTAATAAATCTTCTATATATACCACCTTTAGAAGGATTCATTACCTTAACCACAATCCTTTAATAATATCTACAACTCTCTCCAAATCTTCATCCGTCATCTTCGTATCAGAAGGCAAACAAACACCATTCTGAAACAACAGTCTAGACACATCCGTTTCAACAAAGTCATACTTCTCAAAAAACGGCTGCATATGCATTGGCTTCCAAATCGGCCTTGATTCAATATTCTCTTTTTCAAGAACTTCCATAATATCTATCGGTCTAATTTTCCCACTTAAAGTCATTGAGCTTAGCCAATAGTTCGGCTCATTCCAATCATTATTTGGCATAAACTCAATACCCTCAAGTTCATCAAGCTCTGTTTTATAATATTCATAGATATATTTTTTCTTCTCAACTCTTTTATCTAATACCTTAAGCTGCCCTCTACCAATCCCAGCAACTACATTACTCATTCGATAATTAAACCCTAATTCGCTATGTTGGTAGTGCCTTGCTTGATCTCTACTTTGTGTTGCCCAAAATCGTACCTTTGCAATTCTCTCCTCATTATTGGAGACAAGCATACCTCCACCTGACGTAGTAATTATTTTGTTACCATTAAAAGAGAAAATGCCGTAATCACCAAAGGTCCCTGTATGTTTTCCTTTATAATAAGTACCTAAAGATTCTGCAGCGTCTTCTATTAAAACAACATTATGTTTCTTACAAAGATCTATTATTTGATCCATGTCTGCTGACAAACCGTATAAATGAACTACGATAACAGCCTTCACTTCCGGATATTTCTCAAAAGCTTCTTCCAAAGCTTTAGGACATATGTTCCAAGTTTCATAGTTACTATCTATAAAAACAGGAATTGCATTTTGATAAATAATTGGATTAGCTGTGGCTGAAAAAGTAAGAGTTGGACAAAATACAATATCCCCTTCTCCTACTCCTGCTGCCTTTAGAGCCAAATGAATGGCAGCAGTCCCAGAAGAGAGTGCTGCAGCTGCATGTGAACCCACTTTAGTAGCCAGTTCTCTTTCAAACCTGTTAACGTTTTCCCCAAGGGGTGCAATCCAGTTTGTATCAAAAGCTTTTTTTATATATTGCATTTCATAGCCTTCATCACTCATATGTGGCGAAGAAAGAAATATTCTTTTTCCCATCTTAAACTTCCTTTCAAATTCAAGTGCATTATTTCTAAGATATTAGTCTCTTAGTTGGTTAATACTTATTTGGAGTTAACAAACGATTTGCCCCCAATTAACTACTAACCTACTAAAACACTAGTTGAAAATATCTTGATAACATTATTCAACAAAGATTGGCTCCTACTTATTAAAACTACAATGAATAAGAGCCTATTAATTTCTTTTTTATTTCACACTAACTTTTTGTAACAATTCTTCAAGATAACTTAACAACTCAGTCCTACATTCCTTATTTTGTAATGCAAACTCAATGGTTGTTTTAACAAACCCTATCTTTTCTCCAACGTCATACCGCTTTCCCTCAAAATCATAAGCAAATACTCGCTGGATTTGATTGAGTTTTTGTATGGCATCGGTTAATTGTATTTCTCCGCCAGCACCTGTTTCCTGTTGCTCTAAGAACATAAAAATTTCTGGCGTAAGTACATATCTTCCCATAATTGCGAGATTAGAAGGTGCTGTTCCAGCGACAGGTTTCTCCACTAAATTTTCAACCTGATATCTTCTTCCTTCTTTAACTGAAGGTTCAATAATTCCGTAACGATGTGTCTCACAATCGGGTACTGTCTGTACTCCAATAACCGAAGAACGTATTTCTTCGTATTGACTAATAAGCTGCCTTAAGCAAGGGGTATCACTTTGGACAATATCATCTCCTAGTAGTACAGCAAATGGCTCATCACCAATAAAGTTTCTCGCGCACCATACCGCATGTCCCAAACCTTTTGGTTCCTTTTGCCTTATATAATGAATATCTGCAAGGTTAGTAGAATAACGTACTTTATCTAAGAGCTCTAACTTACCTTTTTCGGCTAAGTTTTGTTCAAGCTCTGGTGCAAAGTCAAAATGATCCTCTATTGCACGTTTCCCTTTACCAGTTACAATGATAATATCTTCGATCCCCGATGCAATTGCTTCTTCGACAATATATTGAATCGTTGGTTTATCAACAATCGGTAGCATTTCCTTTGGCATTGCCTTTGTTGCTGGTAAGAATCTTGTACCTAACCCTGCAGCGGGAATAATTGCTTTCCGTACCTTTTTCACTTCTTAATTCCCCCTTTTATTTAGCATGCGAAAGCATCTTGTTTTTTCTTCGGTTAGCCAAGTTAATAACATATTCCTTCAAGTCTTTACCTGACAAGTTTTCAAACCGATCAAGCAGATAAGTAATCTCTGCTTCTTGTTCCAAAACTGCTTTCCCAATAAAAATTTTCGGAAAGACAGGCTCAGGATGAACCTCTTTTTCATTTAACAATTCTTCAAACATTTTCTCCCCGGGTCTTATTCCAGAAAAATTCATCCCTATTTCTTCTATTGTATAGCCTGATAACCTGATTAAATTTTTTGCTAGGTCAACAATCTTAACCGGCTCACCCATATCTAGTACAAAAACCTCACCACCACGAGCCAAAGAACCCGCTTGGATAACTAACCTCGATGCCTCTGGAATTGTCATGAAATATCTCGTCATATCTGGGTGTGTAACCGTAACCGGACCCCCAGCCTGTATTTGCTTTTTAAACAGCGGTATTACACTTCCTCGGCTTCCAAGTACATTACCAAATCGCACCGCCACAAAATTGGTCTTACTTTCTTTATCTAATTTTTGGATAACCATTTCTGCAATCCGCTTTGTCGATCCCATTACATTAGTTGGATTTACAGCTTTATCAGATGAAACTAAAACAAAGGTGTTAACTCCAAAAGTATCTGCTGCCTCGGCTACGTTTTTCGTTCCTATTACATTATTTTTAACAGCTTCTTTTGGGTTATATTCCATGAGAGGAACATGCTTATGTGCCGCTGCATGATACACTACATCTGGCTTATACTCCTCAAAAACTTCGAACATTCTTGTACGATCCTGAACATCACCTATTACAGGAATAATTTGAAATAAATCTTTGAATTTGTTTCTTAATTCCATTTCAATATGATAGATGCTATTTTCACCATGTCCTACTAGTACAAGTTTACCTGGCGAAAATCTTGATATCTGCCTGCAAATTTCGGAGCCTATCGACCCGCCAGCCCCTGTAACAAGAATGGTTTTGTTTGTCACATAACCAGAGATGCTGTCAATATCTAACTCTACTGGTTCTCTGCCAAGTAAGTCCTCAACTTGTACATCTCTAAATTGATTCACAGAAACTTTGCCTAGCATTAGATCTTCAAGCATGGGCATGATTTGTGTTTTTACATTCGTTTTAGAGCACTCATTAAATATTAATCTTAATTTCTTTTTGCTAAGCGAGGGTATAGCAATCACTATATTTTCTATTTGAAGCTTTTCAACTATATCAACAATGGATTTTGAGTTACCTACAACTGGTATGTCATAATAGTGAAGCTTAAACTTTTTAGGATCATCATCAATATAAGCTACCGGCCATAGCTCTGAGTCAGGGTTTTTCAATAACTGACGCACAACCATAGTTCCGGCGGAACCTGCTCCTATAATTAATGTTCTTTTCTTTACTCCCTGGGTACTAATATACCTTCCCCTAAACATTCTCCATGAAAAACGTGATCCACCAATCAATAAAACATGAAGCATCCATGTTAAAACTAGAGCTCTAACGTATATATTGTGGAAAATTAATAATTGTACTGCTGCAGTTACAACAACGGAAAACGTTACGGCTTTGGAAATAGATAACAGTTCACCTACACTTGCATATTCCCAGGCCTTATTATAAAGCTTATAAATAGATGCAAAAATATGATGGCAGATTAGCAGCGTAATAGAACTGACCAAAAGTGGATAAAGTTTAAAGATTTCCAGATAAGGATGCAAAATTAAATAACTCACATAAATAGCCGATAATACAATTAGAGAATCTAAAAGTGCTAAAACCGTTAACCGTTTTCGGTACGCCAACCGAAATTCCCCCTTTGAGTGAAAAGCTGAATTCATTTTCATAACTTTAATGGGTAAAAGATGCAGACAAAATAAATATCTAATGAAAATGCATGTATCCTGACACATACTCTCATTAGATATCTATTAAAGAATAAAAATGCGGGCATCTAACCCATCCTCACATCATACTAACGACGACAAGCGTCTAAGGATTAATTCCCACAGTATGACCGAGTGTCTCCTTTGATAAAGGCAAGGAGGCATCACCTTGTTACACCTAAAAGATTCCTAGAAATTTTTTTGTTTTAATTTGCTGCGGCATTTCTTTGTAGACCGACTCTCCCAGCAATACTGATTCTGCATTTTCTTTAAAGAAATAAATCATATCGATTCCGAATTCTTTTTCTATTTCATCGTAGGCGTGGACCATGTTGAAGCTGCGGTTTTTAATGTTGTGTGCGTCTGATGCGATAAAATGAGTTAGGTTTGCTGCAATCAACTCCTGTGAAAATCTCTTGATTTTTTTGCCAAAGTATCCAGCTAAGCTTGAAGCAGTCACCTGTGTGAGTGCTCCTTTATCTACCAAGTTAAACAGAACATGGGGTCTCTCTATAATTTCTGCATTTCGTTCTGGATGCACAATGATAGGTGTGATTCCCTGCAGCTGAATATCGAATAAGACCTTTTTCGTGTAGGCGGGAACATGTCCGGATGGGAGTTCAACCAGCAGGTATTGACCCTCCTTAATTCCAATAGGCAGCAGTTCCGCCTTTTCGACTTCTTCTGCCATTTCTCCATGTATTCTTATTTCCTGGCCGGGCATTATTCTTAATGGGATTTGTTCATCTCGTAATACTTGGTTTAAAGTGTCAACGGATTGTAAAATAGAAATTCTGCTATTTTCATAGCTTCCGTTTTTATGGTGAGGAGTCGCATACAAGGTCTGAATGCCCTCTTTAACAGCAAGTCTCGCTAACTCTACGCTTTCCTCTAAAGAGTCTGCTCCATCATCTATACCAGGTAATATATGACTATGCAGGTCTATCATCCTAATAAACCCCCAATTTTTTACACGGTTTAGGAAAAATAATATACCTTCTATAGTGAAAGTAATGATTTTGCCTTGCTTTATTTTTTTCCATAATAATAGTAATAAGACGATTCTTTAATGTCTTTGTTATTCAGGACCACACCTGCTATTTTTGCTTGTACACCCAGCAGGTGCTCCTTTGCTTTAACAGCCATTTCCTTCTCAGTCCTGCCGCTGGAGACTACCATTATGACTCCATCACACATATTGGATAATACCTGGGCATCAGTCACAGCTAATATTGGCGGTGTATCGAAAAGGATGATGTCATACATTCCTTTCAGTTTTCCCATTAGCTCCCCCATAATTTTGGATCCTAATAGTTCAGCAGGATTTGGCGGGATTGGGCCGCTCGTTAAAATATCAAGGTTCTCAACATCTGACACTTTCACTGCTTTTTCAAATGACATTTGCTTCGTTAATACATTCGTTAGTCCGAAGGTATTCGTAAACGAGAATGTATAATGCGCAGTCGGTTTCCTTAAGTCCGAATCCACTAACAGCACTTTTTTACCTGCCTGGGCAAAAACAACAGCTAAATTAGCAACGGTCGTCGATTTTCCTTCGCCAGGTCCAGGGGAGGTTATGAGCAGCGTTTGCATTTCTTCGTCTATGGCTGAAAATTGAATATTGGTCCGGATCGTTTTGTATTGCTCTGAAATCGGTGATTTAGGACTAATCTGAGTAACCAGTTTTCTCTTGGTTTGCAGCAGCTGTTTCTTGTTTTTAAGCGCCAATTGAATCACCTCTAACTGATTTGTCTTTTACTCTGCTTTTTTCCTTCGTTTCTTCTATGTTTGCGATCGAGCCTAAAACCGGGAGCTCCAATAAGCTTTCGATATCCTGCTCGTTTTTAATCGTGTTATCCAGATATTCAAATAGGAATGCCAGTCCCACTCCTGCCATCAAGCCTACTACCATGGCAATCGCTATGTTTAATAACGGCTTCGGTTTAATAGGTGCAGCCTTTTCGCCGACAGCCGCTTTTGAAAGTACCGTCACGTTGTCAACGTTCATAATGCTTTTAATATCACGCTGGAACACTTCAGCTGTTTTGTTCGCGATAATTACGGCTTGGTCTGGGTCTATATCCTGTACGGAAACATTTAATATTTGTGTATCGTTTGCATTGCCAACTGTCACTTTTCCTGTAAGTATTGCTGTGGAAATTGGAAGATTCAGCTCTTCCTTCACCTTATCTAAAATGACCGGGCTTTTTATAATTTCGCTGTACGTATTCACCAGCTGTAAATTGGTTTGTACTTCATTGCCATTGTAGAGTGTCGGCTTACTTTCTTTTTGATTGACTAACAGCTGTGTAGAAGCTTGATAGATTGGTGTTAAAACAAAGTAGCTGATAATTCCACTGACAAGAACTGCGGCAAGAGTAATCGACACGATTAAGCCGATCCTCTTTCGAATCACGTCAAAAAGCTCTTTTAAACTAATGGTTTCTTCCATTTGATCCTCCTGAACTTGTATAAACAAGATTATTAAAGTTTTTATGATTAGAAGCCCTCAGAAGCGGCACACCTAGCTGCCTCTGACTTCCTTAAAATATGTTCAGCAGAATAAAGGTACTGGTCTCATTTCAGGAACAACCGGATAACGTCTTCTTTAAACCCCTTCACTTAAACAATATAGGATATGTTTCGACGGTAGCTTCCCTTTTAAGTTTTCACGATATGATAAATTCTGCGACAGCCTCCAAAAAAAACACCCAATTTATATTGCTGCCTGCCCATCCAATTCCAAACGCTGCAATTTATCCTTCTCAAGTTGAGGAATTGAAGAGTTTCGCACAAGATAACGGGTATCAATGAGATCAATTTCTTTTAGGCCTGAATCCTAATGTCAGAAAACAAGGAAAACTAAAAGGAAAAATCAATCGGCATTGCACATTTATTACATTTAATCCCATAATATTTTTTATTTAAATAGTGCAAATGTTTTGACTTTTTTAACCCTATCTGGCTCTTCTTTGAATACCGGTTCCCCACTGATGGCCTTTTCAGCATTTACCATAAACATGTCTATCATGTCATTTCCAAACCCTTTTTTTAGTTCCTTTAAAGCCTGTTCCATTTTAAACGAGCGTTTAGTCGTATTATGAGCATTAGAGCCAATAAATTGGACCTGCTTTGCCTTAATTAATTCAAGGGAGAATTTTTTGGCCTTCCGCCCGATCTTACCAGCGACACTCTCTGCATCCACTTGAGCATAAGCCCCTCTTTTAATTAACTGATACAGCACTTCTGGATTCTCAAGAATCTCTAGGTTTTGTTCTGGATGAACAATAATGGGCGATATCCCTTTTAATAGAAGGTCATAAAATAGCTTCTCTGTATATTTAGGAACATGATCCTTAGGAAATTCAATTAGCAGCGAGCTTTGTTTGTCATTAAGCGTTAAAATATCTCCCTGCTCTAATTGTTCCATTAGAGTTCCACTAATCCTTGGCTCCTGGCCAGGCAGCACGGTAAGAGAAATTTTCTCACTCTTTAACTGCTCATTGAAACTATTTACTTTCCTGATAATTTCTTCTCTCGTGTTTGTATAACTTCCAGGTATATGATGCGGTGTGGCTACAATGGTATGTATTCCCTGCTGAACTGCCACTCTAGCTAAATCAATACTCTTATAATTACTCTCAGGGCCATCATCCACCCCGGGAAGGATATGGCAGTGAATATCAATCATCAACGATTCCCCTTATACTTCCAAATTATTAATTAAGCTTAACATCCTTAATTTGAACCGTAAATAGACGTAAATTGTCTAAAACTAAGAAGTTTTGTCTAATAAAATAACATTTTATGTAAGATGAGAGTGAAATATTTACTATTTTACTAATTTGGAATATAATACCATTTTTTCTCTATTTTGTAATTAAAATTTCAGGGAATTTGATTTATAAGCTGAAATTAATAATCCTAAAATGGAGCTGTATTAATTAGTTGAATGATCATCTGAAGTTAGGCTATGAAAACGTAAAAAAGGGAGGATGCTTTGCAGCATCCTCCCTTTTTTATAACGAAACTGTCTTGCTAGAAATCTACTGAAGCCAAAACTATTGATATACTGTCCCCAGGCATTTTGGGTTCAGCTTAACAAAGCCAAATTTTCCTCTAGACGGCTATTTAAGGCTCGCTGTGATTTTCCGTTAAAAACGCACATTACTATTTCTTTTATATTCAGGATCCCTTTGATTAAATTTTTTACTTGAAACTTATCAGTTCTTTTAATTGTTCTAGTTCCATTTTTAATCTATTCTTAATCTGATGTTCCAGAAGTATCCCATGTTTCAGTTATAGGACTTAAATAACATGACTACCTTTCTTTTTTATAACATTATAAATTAATAAGCAAAATAATCTAACGGTAAGTGGGTGGACTGCATGAAGCGGATCTATGTCATATTTCTATTGATCATAACAGCAGTACTAGGAATGTTAGGTATGAAAGTATATCAGAATCAAAAAGCATATAATGATGCTTCTAAGATAACAGTAGAATACTTAAAGAGCAATTTTAACGACATTAAAACAGTTGATATTACAGAAACTGAGTATTCACCCGTTGGGACTATATTTGTTAAGGGTTATATTAATGGGGAAAGAGATTCTTTAACCTTTACATCGAATGTGGATCCTGATGAAGAGATTGTAAAATCTGTAACTACATCTGAAGATTTTCCTGAGGCAATGGATGAATGAAATTATTCAGGATATATGTAACTCAAGGTTTCCTAAATAAGGGCAAACAGTTGTAGGATTAGTAAAAGGAATCTATTATTCTGCTAAAATATAAATGTATTTACACGCAGCTCCATTCTTTATTATTTCTCGTCAATTCAAGAATAAAAGAATGGATGTTTGTGTGTATTTTTTAAACCCACGAATAGGCCCGACCCCAACAAATATTATCTATAATCAGCCTCATCTTCCATTAAACAATCAGGTTCCTTCTATATAATAAAGGCTCGCTGTTAAGCGAGCCTTCCATTTTGAATAATTATTGTTTGATTTTTAATGTTCATACGGAAGCTCTGTTTCAAACCTGATATCGTCTATTACTTTAGTATGAGTAGAAGTCGCAGCTACTCCGGACACTAAAATGATAAAAGAAAATAAAGAAATCAAAACTCGTTTCATATCTGGCACATCCCTTTTATGTATTAATATAATTAAAATGTACCAGAATACAGATTGTAAAGGTAATGTAGTAAGATGGATTGCCGCTCTGTTTTAAGGTAAAAAGTCCTATTTTTCTACTTTTTTACAAATTTTACTTTATTTTGTATTCTTATAGGAATATAGTTTTATTTGTTACTTAAAAAATCTTACACAGAGGTACGATATGAATACAAAACATGACTTTTCTCATATTGGTATGATTATTAGAGATCTTCGTGAGCAGCTGAATATAGGCCAAAAGGAATTGTGCGAGGGTATTTGTACCCAGTCACAGATTAGCAAAATAGAAAATGGAGAGGCTTATCCTAAAGCAACAACACTTTATCTACTGGCGATGCGTTTAGGTGTAGAAGTCAATCAAATTTTCGAAATGACAGCCAACCACAGGATGGACTACAGTTTTGAAGTGATTTCGATGATTAGGGAATTAGTAAGGAAAAAGGATTATACTTCCTTACTTGAAATGATCCTGGTTGAAGAAAAAAATCCAAATATAACTAACCATGTAAACCATAAACAATTTCTCATATGGCATAAAGGAATTTGTATGTACTATGTAAAGAATGATAAAGAAGGAGCCTTAAAGCTTTTAAATGACGCTTTGAAGATGACAAGTGCCCATGATAAATTTTACAATCAAAGAGAAATTTCAATTTTGAATAGTATAGGAGTTATACATTCAGAATCAGGTGACCATGAAAGAGCCGTTGACATTTATAATAAGGCGTTACATTTTATCAAACAAAACTCTTTTCAAGATTACTCAGTGAAAACAAAAGTTCGCCTTTATTATAATTTAGCAAAAGCACAAACCCGCCTGGAACATAATGATGAGTCTATCCATATTGCAAAAGAAGGCATCAAGATCTGCCTGGAAAATGAATCTTTGTATTTATTAGGAGAACTGTATTATCATGCCGGCTATAATTACTATTTAATTAAAGACGAAGAAAATTATAGTGAATACTTTAATTATGCTTTAACGATCTTTAAGCTGACAAATAAACCAAACTATATTAAACACATAGAAGAATTATTAATCAAAACAGAATGAAGAATATAACCAAGAAGAGGGAGTGCTCCCCTCTTTTTTTTTGTTATCAATTAGCTGCTTTAGGAAAATGTTATTTTAATAGAGTTTATCTTCTACATTCCTAAATCCATGGTAAAAAACGATTATAGTAGCTTTTAGGAGAAAAGGGATGATTTTCTTTAAAAAATGCGGTTTTTTCCACTCTAAAATGGCCATTCCGGAGACTTTTTATGGTAAAAATGCCTTGTATTTCCTTATTTCCCCATAATATAATTCAAATGCGCGCAAGAGTTTTTTAATAAAAATAGGTGAAACGGAGGAAATGAAAATGGTTGCTACTTACAAAATCGAAACGTTAGAAATGGTGATTGCTCCTGGTAAAGGATCTCTTGCTTACAAAGCTGGCTACTACACTGGAAAAGCAATTAACTGGGCCATTACACTTGGCGGTCTTATCGGCTAATCTTTCAATTTAAGAAAATAAATAATAGGTGGTGAAAACTTTGAAATTCCAAATCGAATCTTTAGAAACTGTAGCTGCTCCTGGTAAATTAAAAGCTATTAAAGACTTCTTCCACGGACTAATGGATGGATTATTAGGTCTATAATATCTCATTGCTAGAAGGAAGATCTTTACCCCAATAAAGATCTTCCTCTCTTTTTCTGAGATTATAACTACCTATTTGTGCTTTCAGAAAAAGAACAGCAGGAGGGAAAATATGAATCTGGATACTATGAATTTTAAAGGCATTGAATTTATTGAAAAAGAAGACCACTTTATCATAAAACGTTTTAAAAAGTACTTCCGTCTAGGAAAAAACGAAGGACATATGTTAAAGGATGTTGTAACACTTAGAGATGAAACAGCCATCCTTGCAAAATACAACATGCCATTGGATGAATTAAAAGGCTTTTTGAGCGCATTGGAAAGTACTGGTATAATAGGAGAAGTTCCCAAAGAAAAACAAAATTTCCTTTTTTACCGTGTTCCTATGTTTAACCCAGATCTATTCCTTTCAAACCTAGTTCATACCTTTTTAAAAAATAAGTTCATTGTTAAAACGATTTTTATCGTTTTGAACTTAGTTATTATACTTGGTTTATTGCTATTTGGTTTCAAATTTTCACAAATTAGTTCAAGTTTTTTAGAAAACTTCGGATTTAAGGAATATTTTATTTTTTACTTCGCTACGATAACGGCAGTGTTTATCCATGAATTTGGTCATGCCATAGCCTGTAAATATTACGGTGGCAAGGTTGAAGAAATTGGTTTTTTACTCATCTTTTTCTCGCCGGCTCTTTACTGTGATGTTAGCGGAATCTGGGCATTTGAAAAGAAAAGAGAAAAAATTATTACCTTGTTTGCTGGTATTTATGTGCAATTTATTATCTTTGCCTGCTCCTCTATTTTATATTACTTTTTCTTTGGATATTCTACCTGGCTCGCTACATTTGTAGGCTGGAACCTGCTTATGGTCCTTTCTAATATCATTCCCGTCATTAAGCTGGATGGATATTGGATTCTATCTAATTTAATAGAAGTTCCCAATCTATATGAAAAGTCTCTGAAGTTAGCATTAGGAACGGATAAGGATGAGACCTTATTTAATCAACATGAACTTTCTAGGAAGAAATTCATAAAACTGTTTGGAATTTTTAATATATCCTTTGTTTTTGTTTCTATCATTCTTGGATTCTTCGGTATTTATTTCCTGTCCACCAAGCTTGAGGGAACTTTCAAATATGTAGCTCTAACGATTGAAATCCTTATGTATACATTGACCTTAATCTTTTTCGGACACTTCCTATATAAATTATTCAAACAGAAGAAGCTCACACTGAAGGGAAGATAAACATGATTTCGTTACGAAATATTAAAAAAAATTATGAACTGGGCAGCCAGGAAATCCCTGTGCTAAAAGATATTAATGTAAGCTTATATCCAGGACAGCTTTCATACTTAATTGGTGAATCGGGCTGCGGAAAGTCAACACTCTTAAATATAATTGGCGGCATAGATACATACAGTGAAGGCACCTATCTATTTGGCCAGCAGAATGTCAGTACCTTCACGGAAAAGGATTGGGCTTTTTTCCGCAGAAAAAGAATCGGTTTTGTATTTCAAAACTTCAATTTAATCTCCCATTTAACGGCCATAGAAAATATTGAAATGAGCATGATTTTAGAAGGAAAATCTAAAAGCGAACGCCTAAAGAAGGCTATGGAGCTTCTTCAATTAGTGGGTATGTCGGATCGGGCACATCATCTCCCAAATCAACTAAGCGGCGGTCAAAAACAGCGGATTTCCATTGCCAGGGCCCTTGCTAACGATCCAGATGTGATTCTAGCCGATGAACCTACTGGTGCATTAGACTCGGAAAACTCCATTCAGGTTATGGAAATTTTAAGAGACATTGCACATCAGGGCAAAATCGTATTAGTTGTGACTCATTCTCAAGAGTTAACCAATTATGCCGATCGAATTATTAAAATGCGCGACGGCGAAGTTATTAATCAGATGGACTATACAAATGAACAGCTTATTAAGCCCTCTTCGCACATGACTGAAAAGAAACGAAAGCGCAATAAGATCAATTGGAATATGACTATGAAACTAGCTGTTCGAAATATTCGAAACAAAAAATGGCGAAGTATATTAACTGCAGCGGGTGCCTCGATTGGAGTATTTGGAATTGTACTCATGGGTGCACTTGGTAACGGGGTAAATGAAAAAATTTCAAGCTCTGTTGACACTGAAACCGCGAATGCTTCAATCGGCGTCGGTAAGGACGAAGCTGAACTTTTATCCAAAAAAGATTTACACACACTGCAAGCATTGAAGGATGTTGAGGAAGTCTATCCGTATAATCCTTTCCAGGCAAGTATTAAGGCTGGCAACAACAAGAAAACATCAGGAACAGCAGAAAGCTTAGTACCTGAAGCTCATAAGCATATCTATGGCAAACAATATCTTAAGGATGGATCATATCCTGATTCTAAAAAAAGTGAAATTGTTTTACCAGCGAGAATGGCAGCCGAAATATTTGGAAGCTCGAAATCTGCGATTGGCAAAAAGGTGACCATTACAGCTCAATTAATGTCACTGGATGACTTGTACCCTACCCAGCAGGTAGAAGCAACCGTTTCCGGTATCTTAAAGAATGAATCGATTCCCCTTCTTGATACCGTTGGCTTATCTTACAACATTTCTCAAAAGCTCATACAGGATAACGACCAAATAAATGGCAAGTCTCTGGCTTATACGGTTATCCCAACGTCTGATGAAAAAGTGGATTCTCTAAAAAAAGCCATCATTGCCAAAGGGTTTAACGCTCAAACCGAAGGAGAAAGCGGGAATGAATTAATGGGCTATGTATCCATGGCCACTGTAGGTCTTGGCATGCTATCGGCCATATCACTAATTGTTTCTTCTTTAATGATTGGAATTGTCCTCTATGTGAGCGTTGTAGAAAGAACCAGGGAAATCGGCATCTTAAAAGCGATTGGTGCTTTCCGATCGGATATACGAAAGATCTTTGTTACTGAAGGAGTAGTGATTGGTCTGTTGGGCGGTCTCCTGGGAGCAGGCGGAGCATACGTAATCGGGAAAGCTGCGAATTGGATCATTACAGACCTTTTAAGCAAACCCGACCTAGGTATATTCTTATTTAACCCGTTCCAATTAATCGCCATTATCGCTTTCAGCGCACTACTGGGAATACTTGCTTCATTCTTCCCAGCCTATAAAGCATCCAAACAGACAGCTTTAGAGGCACTAAGATACGAATAAAACATTAGGAGAGAGAAATTATGAATACCGCTAAATGGCTAAATGTACTTTTGCTGCTCACCGCTTTTTCCATTATCATCGTTAAAGTAGTCAATAACCAAGAGTTCAGCAGCGCAGGCCTCACTCTTGCTTCCTTCTTTATCATTGTAAACATCATCGGATTATTTAGAAAAGACAAGCACCAGCATTAATAGGGGGAACTTGCATATGCCCAGACAAAGAAGTCTTATCATCTCAGACAGTGATCGAAAAGAATTTCAACAGAAGCTGGACGAACAACTAATGAGCTTTGAAGAAAATGATCAAGAAGTTGAGATCCATTTTTCGACTGCATTTAATGAGCAATTTAATTATTTGGAATATATAGCTCTTTTGGTACCGAGCGTGAAGAAGAAAAAATAGAATTCAAACGAAAAAATCTCAATGGGCTGCAGTAAGCAGCCTATTTTTTATGGGTACATTCAGTTTAATTAAAGTTTATTTTTTAGTTATTGCTTTTACTATTTTAGTAACTCAAAAAAGGCATCTCAACACTATTGGATGCCTCTTCCTCGAATTTAATTATTTAACGTCCATAATCCATTTAGCTTTATTACTTGTTACATAATCCGTGTAGTAAAATTTCATAAGGAGCATTACCGGTAACCCCAAACGCAGCACCTTTACATGCTTGCCGTCTGCACACTTTCCGTTAAATAATCAATCGCATATATTTCCATCTTCTCACCTTTGCTTTCATAAACCTCGAAATCCGATTTTTTGTTCCTCTTTTGTACCATTTTGATATTCAATATGGAATAATAATAGCTACTTCAGCTATCCTCCCTTTTTTATTAATGAAACAGTCTTGCCAGAAATCCACTGATGCCAAAACTATTTATATACTGCCCCTTGCATACCTTCGAGCCGTTGTTGAAAGTAACATTTTTATTCTGTACTTTTCACTCAGTTCTTTCTTAACTTTCTCTGTTAGTTTAATACCTCATCTATTATGGTTTGTATCCGTCTCAAAACCATTAGGAGCAAATTCGTCTAAGTTGCCGCGACAACCACCAGTGAAAACAGGTGGACGTTGGTTATTGCACTGATTAAACTTCTATTTGCCTGCAAAAAAAGAGCTGCCGCAGCAACTCATGTTTCTACAAAGAATATATTGCTTAAAGGGCCCATCCAATAGGGGACTTTATTGTTCTCCAAAAAACGTAGAGGTATTCGATTTCTTCATCACACATTAAAACGTTCACTCTCATTTTTCAATTCTGTTGACGTTTGGCTAAGTTCCTGGACCCAACTATTGATTTCCTCAGTAAATCCGCTCATCTGCTGGGAAGAAGCAGAGACTTGCTCGATTCCGGCAGCGCTTTGTTCAGCAATGGCAGCTATTTCTTCTATTAATAAACTGATATTGTTTTGCTGTTCCACGATAACATTCATACGCTTACTTAGTTCTATATTTTTTTGATTCATCTTTTCAATCAAGGTTGATATTTCTTTAAAGGTATTTCCTGTGTTTTTTATATTGGATTGGCCAATCTCCACTGTTTGCAGTCCTTCTTCAAGACTGTGGACTATTCGTAAAGCGTTAGCGTCTACTTCTCCAACAATATCCTGTATTTCCTTTACAGCGGAGGAAACTTCCTGTGCAAGTTTCCCTACTTCCGAAGCAACGACGGCAAAACCTTTTCCTTGTTCGCCTGCTCTCGCTGCCTCAATTGCTGCATTAAGAGCAAGTAAATTTGTTTGATTGGCTATTCCTTGAATTAAAGAAACGATTGAAGACACTTGTTTAGTTTGAACTGCAAAATCTTTCACTTCTGCTGCCGATCGGTCAATTACTTGAAATATATTATTCATGCTATTTACAGATTGCTGCATTAACTGAAATCCTGAGCTTGTATGCTTACTAACTTCATTATTTATAGTGGCAAGTTCCTTTTCAATAGCATTTGCTATATCAACTAGTTCCGAGAATTCCTTCATATTTCCTGCTAGATCGGTTGTTACCTGCGCTTGTGTTTCGGCGCCCTGAGCCATTTCTACCATTGTAGTTGCAATCTGGCTGGAACCTTCTAATAATTCGGTAGATCCATGACTTAAGTCTATACTTTTTAAATTTACTTTCTCCGCTGTTAATTGCATATTAAGTATTATCGTTTCCAAAATGCTGCACATGTCATTGATTGAATCACGTAAACGGCCGATTTCATCGTGGGTGTTTATACGTATAGAGTTTAAAGCCCTTTTAGCATCCGCAAGATTACCCTCAGTTATCTTTCTCGCAACATCGGTAAGAATAGTCAACGGCCGTAGCTTTTTTCCTAAGAAATAATTCAAGCTTAATAAAATAGCAGCAAGAAATATAAAGGAAATTCCAAGTTGAATTGGAATAGACTCCTTAAACACCGTCTTGGTAATTCCCCTTACCTGAGCAGCTTCTATATCTACGCCTAATATCCCTATTACTTTTCCAGTTTCATCTTTTATAGGTGCAAAGGCAGACATGTACTCCCCATATTCAGGGTCATCTACAATATCCGTACTACTTAAATTTCCTGATAAAGTGGTCTCGATATCCTTATAACTAGTAGCTGTGGTTGGTTCACCTATAGGTGCAGCTTCTTTTCGCGGAAGACCGTCAATCATTAAATTAACAGAGTGATCCTCCTTGACAGCCATCGTATATACATACATTGCCCCCATTTTAACTCTGTAGTCATTAAGCTGTGTTCGTAACTCTTGATAAACTTCATTGTCCACAGGATTATTCATAAACTCTTTATACATGTCCGGATTAATGGCTTTCGCAACTCTTTCGGCGTGCAGGGTACTATTAAATTTGACTGTGTGATTAATGGATGCATTTGTATTTAATAGGATAATAACACTATTTAATAAAAATAGAGTAATAATAAAACTTATTAATATTAATGTAAATGTGCGCTTTAATGATTTGGGTCGTTTAATCTTCATAGGTCCTCCTCGTAGTCTTTTTCTTTATATCGGAAAAACAATCATATATTTATATAGCCGTTCAAAATAAAGATTTGTTTTTTGGCGTCATCTGCTGCAGATCCAATGGCGAGCCTCACATATTCTACTTCCAACTAAAACACCCGTGATAGGAGGAGAGATTACCAAGCGCCAGTCTCTATTACTGAATTTTAATTTTATTTAATAAAGTTAATTATTTTAATTATAAAATGGTATCTTAAATGTTTAATTGCGTTATTTAATTGAGATGGTATTTTTGAAAGATTGACGGAATCTAACTTTCTAAAATAATGACCTGACTTCATTATAGATATTGAGAACTCCGTAATAATGTTTTCAAGTATTTCGTTATGTTTTATAAGATTGACAACAATGTCTTGTACAGCCCATTGGTCTAATAACTCTTTCAATAGACTTAACCTGCACAATGGATAAACTTCAGTTGAATCATAAAGTCGACGGTGAAAGTATCCAAAAGAATTTAAAGAAGAGAATGGCCAGCCAGTCTTAGAATATCATTCATGTAACTTATCAATATAAACGCTCAACAAACTTATATATATCCTCACAATAACAGTAATATAATCTCTAATTTGTGTTTTATAACTAAGTACATCTGAAATAGGATCAAGTAAATCATAGTAAATATGGTTTGTACTTTCTACATTTGTTGGTTAGCAAGATTGTTATATCTAGGTTTTTAATTTCTTCGGCTACAAAATACACCCTGTTTACCAATTGCAAAATTTCTAGTATCTGTTGAATATTGTGTTGTAAGTCCCTACCAACCTATTAATAAAGTAGATAATCAACTCAACTATCTTTTTATCAGTATTTCTAAGATATTCAACCATCTCTTGTAATTCCGGACGTTCTACTGATTTACCAGAATACCCTACATCGCTAAACTCCCTAACTATACTAATCCCATAATATTTCTCATATTCCTTGATGGCTTGCAGTTGGTATCCTACGCTTTAGTCTACTGATTTACCTTTAATTGTTGTTGATTTTCTACAATAGCTTATTGCTAATCTGTTAGTATTGGACATTAATAAAGCACACCTTCCTTTTATGATAAAAGTAAGATGTATAGCAGAAATTTGGTGTATAAGTTGAATTTTAATAGGGTAACCGAAAATTCCCCCCGCACCAACCAGTGTAATAGGGAAAGGTTTTTTTGCTCACATAACACGGCAGTCGCTGCAATTCATGCAGGCAGCTATCTGTTAGGGAACTTGTTAGCGCAAGTCCTCCTTTTTATGTTGTACATAACTTTACGTTTTTATAAGGTAATTGGTGACTCGGCTTGATTCTTATGTTTAAAGAAAAACATGAACTATACTCTCTGTTTTCTTTTACACCCCACAATTATGTGTATGCGTGAAGGGAGAGCAATGCATATACTGTTCAATTACAGAGTGTAATATCTATATAAAAAAAGCTCCGCAGAGATTTCTCTCCACAGAGCTTTTCGTTGAAGGCTTGCTTCTCTAATCTTGTTTATTAGTTAGTCCAGTTACTAACATATACATCTGTACGTGTCTCTACAGTAACTTTCAAATCTAGAGTTGAAAGCTGGTAATTAGCAGATGTGAAATTTTCTGGCCTAGTTATTGTTGTGCCAGTTGTATCATCAGGAATTACATTACCACTGATACCTTCCACATCTGTAGATGGGAAATATGCCTCCCAAGTCTTAATCCCTGTTCCGCTAATCCCATAGGCACTCATAAATGCCGCTGGCGATGTATTAACCCATTTAGCAACTACAATACGATCCTTCAATAACTCGAAGGAAACACTTGTTATATCTGCTGCAGGTATTGTATTAAAATCAATAGAAGCAGCAGCTGTTAGCCAGTGACCTGCAGGATTAGAGAATAAATCCCAACCAGTTCCACTGTCTCCAGAATAAATTTGAGCAGTTAATGCTTCATCATTCATATGAACGCTATTCCCGTCTTATACCACAAATATCATGGCTTTCGTTTCGGGCCTACACCGTACGGGCGCCTTTCAGCGCATACGGCGTGCTATCAATAATAGTCTAAATTTACTAGTGGTAAAATATTTATTTGTAGTTATATTTTACCATATACAGGCCATATGAGAGCCAATCATACGCAGATGATTGGCTACTCAAATTATAAAATGATACGACAATCTCTTGGGGAAATAAGCCGTTTAGATCTACTACTGACTGGGTTCCTTCGCTCCTACTAGTTTTACCCTCTTACCATGTTACCATGGTATTACAAACGGCTAGTAATCCACACTAATACGAACCCGCCGCCATCCTGCCAGCCTCTTAGGTGCTAACCCACCTCTTCCAGCAAGACTTCAAACGTTCCATTGTTACCATCCCTCTTTTTGATGACCGTAGGTCTCCACTATTCAGGTATGAGAAAGACCAGGTTAATAGTCAATTCGCTGATCTCCGTTAAACCATTTCAGATTTAAGGATGAACACTAAACCCCTAGCAATTTCTTAATGTACACTACCTCACCCTGCTTAAACATGGATTCGTCTCCTAACCATAGCCACCTTTTATGGAACCCGCCTCAATTTTTCATGAGTACGACTTCACCTGACTTCACCCCTTCGGTTGTGTTAGAACGTCATTGGATGCAGGAGGATTAGGCACATGCTTCTGAATATTTAGCAAGTATAGGTATTTCACCCATAATATGGTAACAATAGTTAAAAAGAACACCTCATGGTTAAACCATGAAGTTATTACATGAAGTGTTCTTTTCATTCTTTTCACTAATTTTCTAGCTTATAGAATAACGTTTCGTTTTTTCTTATTCAGAGGCTTTTACTGCAAACTTCACAGCTACAGTTTTTCCATCAAGAACATAAGTAGCGTTGAAAGTGTCATTTTCTTCTGCATTAGTTACATTGATAGCTGTAGTGCCGCTTCCTGTTACAGCGATAACATTAGCATCAGTGTCTGATGCATCAGAGTTAACAACATTTGTTACTGTAATTCTCGGTGTTGGAGCTGCAATAGCTACTCCATACTGATCAGTAACCTCAAGAATATCTGTAAATGCAGCAGTATCATCTGCACCAGACAGTGCAGAAACTGATACCTCAGTTACACCGTTAGATACAGTATCTTCTACAAACTCAACTGTGTTTGCTTTAGGAGCAGCCTTGGAAATTGTAAGATCTTTTGTTAACGTTACTGGAGTTTCATATCCATCAACAATAACTGTTAATTTTGTAGCAACATTTCCGTTAGTATCGAATGTGTCTTCAGCATTATCAGCAACTTTAGAGTTTAAACCAGTAGATGAGCTGTAAGCTAATAAATCGTCATTAACAAGTACTGTGTAGTAAGAAGCTGGAACTAATACCTTAGAGCCGTCAGCTTTAACTCCATATACTTTTACTGCACGGTTGTGAGTTGTTGCTGCACCATCAGCATACAATGTACCTACATCAGCAAGTTCATAAGAAGCGTAAACTGATTTGTCGATTACAGTAAATTCTTTTGTTAATACACTTGTTGCAACAGGTGCATCTGCAGAATCTAATACTGTGAATTTAAGGTTAGTGCTACCTTTTGTATCACCAGAAATAGTGATTTCATCATCAGCATCCGCAATTGTTCCAGAAACAGTTACAACAGTATCAGCAGGTGTTACTTCTTCACCAGCAACTGTGTATCCCGCAGCGAAGAATTTCTCAGCAGTTACAGAGCGGCCATATTGGTCTTTTACAACAAGATTTGAGAAATCAATTGTTGTTTCTCCATCTTTTGCTACAGAAGTAGAAACATCTTTTAGAGATTCAATAGTTGCTGGTTTAGCTTCTTCTTTAACATCTAATGTTAATTGAGATACTTTACCAGTGTTAGTAGTAACAACTAGAACCTTTACTCCTTTTGTAGCTGGAGTATATTTAAGTACAGCAGCACCATTTGAAGATTTAGTTAAGCTAAGTCCTTCTGGTAAGTTTACCTTTCCAGCAATATCAGTGTACTTTGTTAATGCATTACCATATTGGTCTGCAGCAACAAATGGAATTTCTACAGTATCTTTAGCCGCAACTAGAGAATTAGGAGCAGAAATATTAAAAGTATCAAGTGAAGCTGAAGCCTTTACATTCACTTCAATTTGCGCTACTTTACCAGTTGATTTAGATACAGCTGTAAGAATAACTTTACCACTTACATTTGATTCAGGTTTTACGAATTTTACACCAACTTGGTCTTTATTAGCACCTTGACCATCAACAAATGGAGTAACAGCATCTACTTTAAGAATAGCTTCGTTAGAAGAGAAAATAGTTACATCTTGGTTAAGTTGTGCAGCTTTTGCTGAATTTCCGTATTGATCTTTTCCAGCAAATAGTGCAGTGAACTTAGTAAAATCAGAATCTGTGAACAATTCTTTGTTCTCAGCATTGAAAAATCCTTTAAACTCAACATCACTTACCATTGATTTATTGCTAACTGTTACAGTTCCAGTTACAACAACACTTGAAGACTTGTCGATACCTGTTACAGCTACTTTATCACCAGTTTTGAATGCTGCTGTACCTGCTGGTGTATCAATATTTAACACACCTTTGTCGTTGTCAACTGCTCCAGCTGCACCAACTGTAGAAGCATTCCAATCAATACCGCTTGCAAGGATAGAACTAGTAATATCTTCACCATATTGGTTCAACACTCTATAACCAACTTGGATATCACCATCTGCGTTAAGAGGCGCTACTTCACCAAGCAATTCAATTTTGTTTACTTTTTCATCAGTAACTTTAACACTTCCAGATAGTGGGGACTCAGTAAGACCCGTAACACTAACTGCATATTCTCCTGCGAAGAATTTTGAAGCAAGTTCTAAAGTAACAACTTTTTTATCAGCAGAGAATGTAGTTTTTGCCGAGTTAACTACAACTCCATCTTTTTTGATTTCAAACTTAGCTTTAGTGTCGTCAACAGCTTTGCTGAATTCAACTTTGATTGTTTTAGCGTTAATCGCACTTTCCGTTCCTAGTAGCTGACACTAAAAAACGCCGAAAACCCTTGGTAATGTTGGATTTGTGGCGTTTTAAGTGTCAGCTTTAAAGTATGGCTAATGTTGAAAGATTGTGTTCTTACCAAGGGGTCTGTTCACGGTGAACTCGGCCCCTCCTGCTCATTTATCGGAAAGGATCCTTACATCCATTGTTCGTACATTTGTTTTTGCGCCTCTTGGTGCAAACGGGTATATATAATTGTATTTTTGGGATTGTCGTGTCCTAGTAAAGCTTGAATACTCGCTAGCGGCATCCCCTTAAGTGCTAAGTGAGCTGCAAACGTATGACGCAACGTATGAGGAGATAGATGAACGCCCATTTTTTCACCAAAGGGTCTAAGCCAATACCCGACTGACCATATAGTAACCGCGTTCGTCTCCGATCTATTTACAAAAACAAACGGAAGTTCATCTCTTCGTTCTTGTAGGTAGGAGTTTAAATGTTCTGCACACTCATTTGTAAACAACACGATTCTCTCCTTCTTCCCTTTCCCTTTTGGAATTCGAATCATTCGCTCTGACCAGTTAATGTCCTCCAGCCTCATATTAACCAATTCACTTACTCGAACACCCGTAGCATAAAATACCTCTATAATCGCTCGTAGTTTCAAGTCTCCTTCACAAAGAAGTCTAAGTTGGACCAGCTGCTCGATGGTCAAATAGTGGGGTAGTTTATCCCGATCTTTAGGAAGAGGAATTGATTCAACAGGATTATGAGTGATAAGCCCTTCTTCCAAACAGTATTTGTAAAACAAGCGCAATCCAAACATTTTAGTTTTAATGGAACTGGACTTGTAACCACTTTCATATAAATGTTTTAGCCAACTTCGAATATCTCGTGTAGTGACTTCATTATAAGGTTTTTCACAAAAACTTATCATTTGCCTGATTGATATTTCATAGACGCTAAGCAGTGTTTTAGACAATCTTAAACTATAGTCGTCTCTGAATTGTTTGATGCATGCTTCTGACGTAAGCACTTGACTCCCTCCTATCCCCGAAACTTTCGGTATTGTGAGATGATGACATGATTAGGGAGCCTGGCGTAGATTTGTGTTGTACTTAGATCAACATGCCCCAACTCATCGCTTATAAATGCAAGCTCTGCACCTTTGGCCAGTAATTCCGTCGCAAAGGTATGACGCAATCGATGAGCATGCAAACTACCAGATAGTCCCGCGTTCTCTCCAATCTTTTTCATAATCCTATGTATCCCCGAAATACCAAGTCGGGTTTCCGACTCAAACTTTACGAAAATTGGAGAGGTTTCCTTTGTTTGCCGGGATTCTAGGTAGCGTCCTAAGAGGATTGCACATTTATCAGAAAAGTGAACATGACGAATTTTTTTACCTTTTCCTACAACACGTGCGGTACGGTTTTCAAGGTCAATATTTTCGATATTAAGTGAATTCACTTCTCCTATACGACATCCCGATGTCAGCATGAATTCAATCAATGCTTGGTCTCTAAGCGAAGTCCTTTCGCTCTCTTGTCGTATTTTTGCGATTTCTCCCTTGTCTAAATATTTAGGAACAGCTTTTGGTGGACGTGGAAACCATCGTTTCTTGATTGGTGAGCGCTCAATCTGGGATTCCTTTACGCAGAAATTGAAAAAGGATGAAACCACACTTAAATGTTGCTTGAAGCTTGATTCTTTCAAATGACCTTTGTTTGTTTGATACCACTCTAATATTCGCTCAGATGATAGCGAGGAATACGTATCTTCTATTTCACCGAAAAAATTCAAGAGGTACCTTCTATAAGAGAGAACGGTGTTCTCACTATGCTTGGACAATTTTAAGCTTAGTAAAAACTCATTCACCATCTCGTGATTTTCTTTATTCGGTAACTGTTTTGTCAATTCCCAATAATTATCCATTTGATTTACCTTCCTTGTATTATTATTCCGTATTATTAGTCGTATCGTGAATTCTAGTAAAAATTTTAGTTGTCTCTAAATCGGCATGCTCCAACTCTACACTAATAAACGGAATGTCTGATCCCTTGGTTAGTAATTCGGTTTCACTAATATGGCGAATCCGTTGTGGATGCCATAAAGCCTGGCGGATTTTCTCGATTTCTTTTTTCTTGTCCAAATCAATTACTCCTTTCAAGTTATTTAAATGTTATAACGATCATATTGTTTTTTCCTGGCATGTTCCGATAAGCGGGTATAGATTCGTGTTGTGTTGATATTCACATGTCCAAGAAGCTCCTGAATGTAGCTCTGCGGCATATTTTTTTCAGCCAAATGCGCAGCAAACGTATGGCGCATGGTATGCGGTCTAACTTTAAATCCTAATGTCTCCGAAAACTGTTGGAAGCGGATTTCAATCAACGTGCGATTCCATCTTCCTCCTCTACTGTTTGTAAACAAGTATTCACTGTTTACTTTTCTATTTTCAAGATATGCTTTCAGGCGTACTGCACAGTCATGTGTAAAAAGTACAAACCTTTCTTTATTCCCTTTCCCTTTTCGTATCCAGATTTGCCTTGTGTCCCATTTGATATCTTCGAGCTTGATATTAATTAATTCACTAATCCTAACTCCTGTGGTATATAGAGCTTCAACAAGAGCCCTATCCCGGAGATCGTTTCTCGTTAGTTCCTGCAGAAGCGCCACTTCACGTTTACTTAAATAATATGGAAGGGAATCTTCTTTTTTAGGTGTGTCTACAGTTAAAGTTGGGTTTTTCTTTGTAAGATTTTCTTCCCTACAATATTGATAGAACGATTTCAACGCACTCAATTTCACATGGACGGTACGCGGTTTTAATCCCTGCTCTTCCATTGATCCGAGCCAGATTCGAATATCATTCGCTTTTACATCGTTTAAGTCTTTGTTGCAAAAGTTGAAGAATTGAGTCAGAGAACTTTTATAACTTCGAACCGTATCCGGGCTGAAACGAGCCTGATTATCGTTTATAAAAGACTGAACTGCTTCCTTACTCATTAACCTTCACCCCATTTTATTTTGATAAGCCAAAATCATGTCCTCTGTAGGTATCCGCGCGTATATCCGGGTTGTATTTAAATTGGCATGTCCCATTTCATCCCCAATAAATTGAAGATCTGCCCCCCTTGCCAGCAAGTTAGTAGCAAACGTATGACGGCAGGAGTGTGGGTGTAATGATTGGGTTAACTCTGCTGCCTGTCCTAATTTTTTAATAATCTGATAGATTCCTTGTCCCTTGAGAGGGCCATACCGTCCCATAAATAAAGGACCTGTCCCATCATGTTGCCTTATTCGTAAATATTCTGTTAAAACCAGTGCACACTCTTGGGAAAAATGGATGTCTCGAATTTTTTTCCCTTTTCCCTTCACTCTAGCTGTTCGCCGATCTATATTGACATCTTCAATAGATAAATTCGCCAGTTCCGTTCTACGGCATCCTGAGGAGAAAAGAAATAAAATTATCGCCCTATCTCGAAGGGAAAGGCTTTCTGCTGCTACTTTAACCCTCGAATACTCCTGTTCATTCAGATATTTGGGTAATGATTGGGGGATTTTTGGTCTCCATCTTTTCTTAACAACCATATATTCCTTTTTCTCTTCAGCCAGGCAGAATTTGGAAAAGGAAGAAAGAACTGATAGAAACAAGTCTATTGTCTTTGGTTTTTTCCCCTTAGAAAATTCATTGAGCCACTCTTGAACATGATTTGATGTTAGCTCCCCAAGCGAAAATCTACATTCACTGAAAAAACGCTCTAAAACCCATCGATATTTCGTAATGGTTGCTTCCGCTTTATTAGCGATTTTCAACTTCAGCAAGTAATCATTTAAAATCGATCTGGTTTGCAATGGAATATTTTCGTTTGTGCTATGCCAATAATTTTGAGAAGTGCTCATCCTATTAACCTCCTTTCTTTATACTCTTGTGATACTTCCGACATTGATGTGATAGTATCATTGTTATCAGTTTTTCCATTTTTAAACGTAAGCACGGGAAAAAGAGCTACCGCACTAGACCACGATAACCCTAAAGTATTTTTTTACTTTTTCTGCTGCCATTTCGATGATTAAGTATTCCGTTTCACTCTTTCAACTAAAATAGAATTATGTTGAAAGAGTTATACTACGATTATAGACACATGAAAGAAGAAATATTCAAATGATAGAAATATTTTGTTTTATAAAACGAAAAAATTGGAGAGGATAAAATTAATTATTTTTAAAGGGGATATTTAAGTGGATTTCAATAAATTAGTATTATACATATTTATTTTAGGGATTTGTTTCCCGGTTGCCTCTACCTATACATTAATAGTTAAGTTAATCACCCAACAACCAATTGAAACAATGTCTTTGTTTGTACTAGCTTTTAGCTATCTTATCATGTTTAAGTATAACTTGCTTTTTCACGAGTTACGGGATAAATGGTTCAAATAGTGTACCTTCTTTAGATTAAAAAACAGAGAGCAAATATACTCTCTGTTTTATTTTACACCCCACAATTATGTGTATGCGTGAAGGGAGCACCACATCATAGCAATTATGAGGTGTACACTGCAATAAACCCTTTAAATATTTATAATAAAAAACTCCTAGAAATTGAACTGCACCCCACTTGTCAAACACAACTAACAAGTGGAGGTGCAGTTTTTTGTTTTGCTCTGAATAGAACTGCATAGAAATAACTCTAACTCGAAATGATTTAGGGTTCCTTGCAGCTGTATATATTAATTAAGGATTTACTACAAAACTATTTATTGTCTTTTTACCGTCTTTGTCAGTCAGCTCAACAACCATTCTGTTTGCTTTTGTTGTTCCTACATAAGCTGTATAATCCCAATATGAGTCAAGCCCAGATTCACTTGCTGCTTGTTCAGGAGTCGTATCAGCTTCAAAGTATGCTGATAACCCACCATAGCTTGCCGTTAAACTTGGGGCATTTGCAGTAACAGTAGCTAGTAAAGAACTGTTATTATATAGTTTAATTTTTGCATCAGTAAAGTTATTACCTTTTAATGAATCTACATAAGCTATTTCTGCCCAGTAGATAGTAGTGTCATTGTAATCTGTTGATCCCCATAATTCCTCTTTTTGTGTATCTGTTAGCTCAGCTAACGTTGCGCTTTTAATATAGCTATTCTCGACTTATACCTTACGGCTTTCGTTTCGAGCCTACACCGTGCGGGCGCCTTTCAGCGCACACGGCGTGCTATCAACAGTAGTCCAAATATACTAATGGTAAAGTATTTATTAGTAGTTATATTTTACCATGTAAAGGCCATATGAGAGCCAATCATACGAAGATGATTGGCTACTCCATTTATAAAATTATACGACAATCTCTTGGGGAAATAAGCCGTTTCAGCTCTACTACTGACTGGGTTCCTTCGCTCCTACTAGTTTTACCCTCTAACCATGTTACCATGGTAATACAAACGGCTAGTAATCCACACTACTACGAACCCGCCGCCATCCTGCCAGCCTCTTAGGTGCTAACCCACCTCTTCTAGCAAGACTTCAAACGTTCCATTGTTACCATCCCTCTTTTTGATGACCGTAGGTCTCCACTATTCAGGTATGAGAAAGACCAGGTTAATAGTTAATTCGCTGATCTCCATTAAACCATCTCAAGTTTAAGGATGAACACTAAACTCCTAGCAATTCGTAATGTTCACTACCTCACCCTGCCTAAGCATGGATTCGTCTCCTAACCATAGCCACCTTTTATGGAACCCCGCCTCAACTTCATGAGTACGACTTCACCTGACTTCACCCCTTCGGTTGTGTTAGAACCTCATTGGACGCAGGAGGATTAGGCACTTGCCCCTAACTATTTAGCAAGTCTAGGAATTTAACCCAGAATTTAGTAACAATAGTTAAAAAGAACACCTCACGGTATTAACCGTGAAGTCAACGTGAGGCGTCTTTTCACTTTTTTCGCTAAATTAATAGCTTATAAAGTAACGTTTCGTTTATTTTACTTCAGGAGTATCTCCAGTAACAACAAATTCTTGAGTAGATTTAGTAGCGTTACGCGCTGAGTCTTGAACCTCTCCAACTACCTTAACTGTTGGTTTAGCAAGGTTAGCATCGTTTTCTTTAACAGTAAGAGTTACAGTAGATCCAGAAGTAGAAACTCCAGTAACTTCATATCCCTCTACTGTGAAATCAGATTCCTGAACAGATGCTACATACATAGCTTCAGAGAATGTTAAAGTAACTGTGTCATATTTTGCATTTGGAACGGCAGTAGTATCTGCAATTGTTGCACCTACTAATGTTGGAGCATACTTATCAGCAACGATTACTGAATCAGCTACTACAACTTTTGTTCCAAATGAATTTTGTGCGCCAACTGTTGCTCCAGCTTTACCATCTTTATCAACTGTTCTTACAGCTAATTTAGCAGCAGTTGTATCTACATTATTTTCTGTAGTTAAAGTAATATATGTCTTTCCGCCAGTTACAGAAGTAGAAATTTGAGAAGGTTCTTTCCAAGCCACTGCCGGTAATGCTGTTTCATCCAGTGTATATTGGAAATCTTTAGTTGTAGCATTAGTAATAACTTCATCAAAAGTTAATAAGATAGAGTTTTTACCTGTAGCTTCAACACTAGAAGCAGCAATAGTTGATAGAGCTTCAATATCTACAGCTGTTTCGAATTTCTCAATGAAGTTTCCAGCAGCGTCTTTAACATGACCTACTGTTAAACCTTTAGTATCATCAACGCCAGCAGCGATTGTAATGATAACTGCTTTATTAGAGTCAGTTAATTCTACTTTATCATCAGTAGCTAAAGCAGCTGAATTATATTGATAGTTAGATTTTGTAGTAGCCGAAGCAGCATCCATCACTTCGCTGAAAGTTAGTTTCAGTTTCGTATCAGAAAGTTTCTTAGCTCCAACAACTTCTGGTCTTACAGAGTCATTAACTGAAACTGTAGATGAGAAATCCGCCATTTTATTTTCGCGAATTGAGTTATCAGTTACATTCTTGATAGCAAGTGTGTAAGAACCGCCATTTAATACTGGAGTAGTGATTGCATATGTGTTACCAGATACAAGTTCAACTTTAGTAACTCCTACAGAATTTCCAGCTGCATCTTTCACGCTGTAGTTAGCAGTATTTGTTACAGTAGAAGACTTAACAGCTTCGCTGAAAGTAACGTTAGTTTGAGTATTGCTCTTTGATTCAACTTTTGTAACAGTTGGTGCTACTGTATCAGCTACAACATTACCAGTTAATTCTTGAGCAGCTACTTTATTACCAGAAGCATCTTGTAGTTTAGCGCCATTTTCGCTAGCATAAGCAATTATAACTTTAGCATTTCCTTGTGGAAGTGGAGCTGCAAAAGTAAGAGTTACTTCTTTACCATCAACTGCTACATCAGTAGCTTTGTAAGATCCTGTTTTAAAAGTGTGGTAGAATTCCACATTACCATCTTTAGCATTTAATACATCTTCACTGAATTGAAGTACTACTTGCGTTTCAGATGCGGATTTCACAGTAACTGTTGGCGCTGTAATGTCTTTTACATAGTTAATTGTAGAAGTAGCTTTTTCAATACCAAAGTTAGCGAAATCTGTTCCGCCTGATACTTCAAGTGAGTGAGACCCTTCTGATAAATCAGTACCAAGGGTTAAAGTAGCCTCAGAGTCACCTTCATTCCAAGTAATTCCCACAACAGCTAGTGTGCCGTTATCAAGTTTAACACTTGGTGCAGTTTTAAGTGGCTCGCTAAATTTAACTTTTAGTGTTCTTGGACCAGTAGCTTCAACAGATGTTGTTGTAGGTGCTGTAGCGTCAAAGAATTTAACTTCTTTTGTTGTTTTGTCGATAGCCTTACCAGACTTATCTTTTAAGTTCTCAACTGTTAATTCTACGTTAGCTTGTTGTGCAGCCGCAGCTGTAAGAGTAAGAACAACTTTCTTACCTTCTGATTTAGCAGACGCAACTGTTAAACCACCAGTTAAAGAATAATTTGTTTTAACGTCAGCAAGATCAGCATCAACATCTTTGCTGAATGTTACAACTACTTGTTTAAGGTTAATCGCACTTACTGATTGAACTTTAGGAGTTTGAGCTGCTTCAAGAGCTGCAATTAGTTTTGCATTTCCTGCAGAGAAACCGTTAAAAACGTTCTCACGAGCAGTTTTTCCGTAGATTTTGCTGATTGATACAAATGCATAGTTTTTAGAATCTTTTAATAGCTCAAGTGCTGCAGCTAATTTAGCATCAGTTGGGTTAGCAAGGGCATCCTTAGCAACCTTTTGAACTGCTTGAGTGTCCCCAAGAGCTTTATTGTAAGCTTTTGCACGGTTTACATAAACGTCTGCAGCAGTTACTTTAGCTAGAGCTCCGTTTTTGTATTTCGTGTCATATCCTTTACCAGCGTTGATGAAATCAACAGCTGCTTTACGATCTTTTTCAGCTTGAACGATTTTTTTGTAAATTTCAGTACCGCTGGCAAGTTTTCCAACAGGCATTGAAGAGTATGCAGTGTATGCTGCTTTCGCAGATGCTTCATACTTCTGAACAACCTCATTTAGTTTTGATGTTGCTGCTTCTGATTGTACTGGTGCTACTGCTGCGAATGCAGATGCAGCGATTGCTGTAGCGGTTGCAAGTTTAATAGCTTTCTTTTTACTCATGTGGTAAGTATTCTCCCTTCGAATATGAAAAAGTAGTGCATTGGAATCATGTACTTGGTAAATATACAAAACTTCAATGACTTACATAAAACACAACTTTAGACCTAGACGCTAGAATTCTACAAAGTTGAACTCTACCAATCTAAATCTTCCATAACTTCCAAGAACCAACATTTGATTTTCCAATTCGTTCTTGTAAACCTATAATAATACATATTTTTAACAATTTCTAGCTTTTTTTGCAGATATTTGAGTTTTTACACATAGTAAAACTTACCAATTTTACTTTTCTTTGTAAACACACCCGTTTTAAACCACCTTATTTATATATTCCACTTTTGGAAAATCATTCTTATTTATAGATAAATAGATGCAATCCGTCAGCCTTACACATTAGAAATCCCTTCCATGTTTATTGCATCCTCATTACAACTGCATTGCATAAAGCTTACGCCTGGAGGCGTTTTTATAGAGTTATAGGAATAGAGAGCAATAAAATAGGACTGCAGTCTGTGGCTGCAGTCCTTATCTTTACCTATTTACGCTTTTTAGAATAGATTTAGCTTTATCCACCACATGCTTGCTTCCCTGTTTTTTCTCTACACCTTCAACAACCATCGCAAGAATCATATCCGGTTTATTTGGGTTAGTTACCACAAACCACCCATTTTCCACACCCTTCTCTCCCTGCTTTTGTTTAATTTCTGCCGTGCCTGTTTTTCCGGCTAGCGGGATCTTTAGATTGGAAACAGAGTGTCCGGTTCCCCGCGGATTGGAAATGACTGCTTTCATCGTATCAAGTACTGCCGCTGCGTGTACGGGTTCTATAACTTTCTCCTTCCATACACTTCCCTTTTTTGGATCATTTAATAATAGGCTTGGCTTGATGAGGTTTCCTTCATTCACGAATGGTGTATAAGCAGCTGCCAGGTGAAGGGTAGACATTTGAATCTGTGCCTGACCGTACCCGCTGTCCGCTAATTGGATTTCGTTATCCAAGGCCCCGATTTTTGAACCTGGTATCGGATAGTCGTATGGAAGCTTTTCATCAAAGCCGAAGCTCTTTAGTCCCTCTGTAAATGTATCTTTTCCTATAGCAAGGGCCTGCTGGGCAAAATAAATGTTATCAGAATATACCATGGCATCCTTCATATTGACCGGTTTGCCGTAATCATGAACTCTTGTTACATAATAATTACCCCAGCTTTTTGACTTTTGCCATTTAGGGCCGCTGACGTTCATGGTTTTATTCGGATCAATACCGGATTGAAGTGCTACCGCTGCGGTTATCGGCTTGATCGTCGAGCCTGGTGCGTACAGAGAGCTGAATCGGTTTAAGGTTGGATTGTTTTTATTGTTCTCTAATGTTGCCCGGTCTTTTTTAGACAAACCTAGAATGAATTTATTTGGGTCAAAGGATGGGCTGCTGACGAGCGCAAGTGTTTCACCTGTCTTAGGCTGTATGGCAGCCGCTGAGCCTGAATCCCCTTTATATGTAAGGAAAATCTTTTTCTGAAGCTCGGCATCTATTGTAAGCTGAATCTTTTCGCCTTCTTTAGCAGGCTTTTCTTTTAAGACTCTTTCTTCTTTGTTTTTATCCTGAATGACTATTCGTGCTCCGGATTCGCCTTTTAGCTGTTCTTGAAACAGCTCCTCGAGGCCTCGTTTGCCGATCACATCACTATCTGTATAGCCTTTATCCTTCAGCCTTTCTAAATCTTCTGCTGTTATGGATCCTATATATCCGATTAAATGAGCCGCTGCTTCCTTATATGGATACACGCGCGCTGTTTTATCATTTACATATACGGATGGGATGGAATCCAGTTCCTGGGCAAGTTTGATCTGATCGGCAGGAATGTTTAGGATTGGCACTGCATAGGTTGGCTTAACCCAGTTCTGATTGAGTTTTGCTTGAATTTCTTCCTTAGACAGCTTCATTAATTTAGAAGCTCGATTCAATATGGCTTCTTCGTCTTCCATTTCTCCCGGCACCATACTGACTTCATATACCTCACTGTTGATAGCCAGGCCTTTGCCGTTTCGGTCGAATATTTCTCCACGCACCGCAGGGAGGTTCTGTACAGATACTTTTTCTCCCTTTTTTAAGTCAGGAAAAATGAAACCTGGATTCCAATTCACAAACCAGTTAGTTTCTTCATCTTTTTCTTCTTTAATAAGAGAAGCATCTTGATTGAAAGAAATCGCTCCTGCCATTGTATCCATTTTGACTGAGAAAGGAAGGGAAACCTTTTTATCATCCTTATGTTCTTTTTCTTCCTTCGGCTTTTTATACGTTACTTTTAGGTTCTTAGCCTCGACGCCTTCATAGATATTCTTATAGCGTTCTGTAAATTCTTTTTTGGAAATTTCCTTTTTTGCTGATTTGGAGAGATAGTCATACATCTTTCCATAATCCTGCTTATTCCACAATTGCACATATTTCTCCATGCGATCTTCAGGCTGCGGCTCATTACTGCAGGCAGCAAGCAGCAGTAAAAACGACAAACATAGTACATATTTTATGTATCTCATAGTATCCTCCTATGAATATAAATTTTGTTCTCTTGGAATGATCTCCCTTTTCCTAAGTGATATAACCTACTCCCTGGCCCGAAAAATCTATACATTAGTAGGATTTGATTTCCTTCCTACTTATAGTTTAATAGAATCAGAATATTTTACCAACAAGGAGGACCTGTATTGAAAAAGATCTTGGTCGTGCTGTTAACTTTTGTATTCCTATTCGCTGGATCCGCTACGTTCCATCCTGTATCTGCTGCCACAGCGATTGTAAACCCGAATAAAACGTATACCTATTCACACATGGCTTCTGATATTTCTAAATTGAAGAAAGCTTATCCTGATTTAATTCAAGTGAAAGTGATTGGGAAATCGGAGTTTGGCCGAAACATTTATGCGGTTGGTCTGGGCAAGGGAAAAGCCACTGCCTTTATAAACGGCTCCCATCATGCCCGCGAATGGCTGACTACCAACCTTAATATGTACATGCTCAACCGGTATGCTGATGCGTACAAAAGGGGCACCAGCATCAAGGGCTATAATGTAAGAACGGTATTGAACTCTTCTACTCTATGGTTTGTGCCGATGGTTAATCCAGATGGAGTGACTCTTCAGCAGTCAGGATTGAAAGCTTTCCCCGCTTCCTCTCATGCTGGCTTAATTAAGATGAACAATGGAAGTAAAAATTTCAAACGCTGGAAATCAAACGCTAAAGGTGTAGACTTAAACCGCCAGTATGATGCGAAATGGGCCGGAACGGAAAGTCCTAAAGCTCCAAGCTATAAGGATTATAAAGGGAAAGCTCCGCATACAGCTTCAGAAGTGAAGGCCGTTCTAAGCCTGGTGAACTCTATTGATGCTGATATGGCATTATCTTACCATACAACTGGAAAAATTCTATTCTGGAATTATGAACAAACTGGGTCTCGTCTTACTAGAGATAAAAATCTTGCCAAGAAATTAAGCACTATGACTGGATATCGTATGTATACTCCTTCCAGCTTCAAAAATGCTGCCGGATTCAGCGACTGGTTCTCCCGCAAAAAACTGCGGACTGCTATCACGGTTGAGATTTCTCCTTATTATTATGAAACGAATCCAGCTGTTTCCGAATTTAAGGGCGCATGGAGCCAGAATCAGGCAGCCGGCCTTTTTGCAGGAGCTGAAAGTGCCAAAATGTATGGTGTCCGGATGGATGCAAAGGCAGCGCTTCTTAAGACAAAGCTCACTTCGATCAGAAACTCTGCTAAGAAGCTGCAAAGCTACTATTATACAAATGTGAAAACAATTGCTGACTTGCGGAAGGATCAAGCATTTGTACAGTTATACGGGAAAACGAAGAGTGATTTAGCTGCTAATCAAAAATTGGTCGCTCCGCTTCCCGCTAAGAACCGAAATGCTCTTGCACCACTAGTAAATGAAATTAATCTATATATTTCTAGATCGGCAAGCTTTATTAAAGCAATCGATAACGGTGAAACCGCGGTCCACCTTGGCAAGCTGCAGGAAAGCAAGCTAACAGGCGGAATCTTTGACTCAGCCTTACACAAGCAGCTTGCTGCAGCAGTGGTAAACGCACAAACGGCACAGACCGCTCTTTACGGAAATCATGTTAAACAATTGCACAGCCAAAAATATATAACACCAACTGCAGCCATCTCCGCTGCAAGCAAATTCGCACTAGATCGACATGCACTATTAATAGAAGCAGAAAAACAGCTGGCCACAGGAAACCAAGCAGCTGTCCAAGAAAAAATTGCAGCATTCGACCAGCTGCAGCTCCAATCAAACAAACCCAAACTATACCCAGCCATCGAAAAAACCCTGGCTGACAAACGACAAAAATTTAATTAATTATGGGGACTGTCCCCCATTTCCCAGAACCGCTATCCTAATGGAATAGCGGTTTTTTGCTATTTCTAGATGGGGACTGTCCCCTATTTCCCGGGTAGTGCTCGATTACTATTTTTAGAGATTTGTTGTTTTGGTTGTTACTTTGTACAGTGTTTACCGTATAATGAGAGAATATGATAAATAGGAGGATATTGGAAATTGAAGAAAAATCGATTATACATGCTGTGTAGTCTTATTTTACTTGCAGCGTTTGTGTTTTCTCCCGATCGTACTAGTGCAGCATCAGCACCTAAGGTTCTAACAGATGCATCTGCAGCTGCAAAAAAATTAGACTATTACACTAGTGGAAAAGGTGCCACCGGCGCAAACATCCCAACAACCTATCTTAATACCGCCAAGACAAAGCGGGCTGACGCTCTTAAAAAGATGACCGCAGCTCAGGAAAAGACGTACGCATCCACACTTAAGACTATTAATGCCTCTATTTACCGCGGCGACTCTTATACCGCGGCTGTACAGGGCGGTATCAAACTAGATACGTATAGAAAACAGATTGAAGCCAACACGAAAGCAGGAAAAGCCGATACTAATCTGCTCGTGACTCTCAACAATGAAGTCACCAGCCAGACAGTCAGGTTAAGCAAGGTATCCCCTGCTGCCATAAAGTCGAAGATTGATAGCTTATACTCTAAAAAAGCTAAAGAAACTCAGACCACTTTCTCAAAAGCGTATAATGTGAAAAAGCATATCAATGAAGCTAACAAAAGAATTAAACAGTCGTCTGATAGTATTGCTCCTTACTATAAATATTCAATGGTTAACCGTCTTGAGGTCCCGCAAACAGCCTACAAAACAGCCTTAAACGATGAATTCAACAAATTGTACAGCACATTAGCGACTAAGAAAAGATCGGGTAAGCTCGTTACTTATTACGAACTCGAAAAGCAAATGGTACAGCTGGACCGCTTCGTTAATCCAGGAGTTTCGGCAAAGGAAGTACCTGATTTAAAAGTATCCATTTCAAAACTGATCAGCAGCAGCTCATTTACCGCTGCAGATAAAATTCTGCTAAATAAAAGACTCACTTCTATAATGAAGCAGATGGAATTATCGCCGGCGCAGATCAAACAAAAATTAACCGCAGCCGCTATTAAAAATGGAGTTCCTCCTGAAATTGTAAAGGCCATTGCTTTTAAAGAGAGTGGATTTAAGCAATTTGATATTGCGACGGGTAAACCCTTCATGAACACCTCCCATAATGACGGCGGATTCGGGATCATGCAGGTAACACCAGGTACAGGGGCAGCTAGCGCTGAGCTGGACAAAGCACGTTATAACATAGATGAAAATATTAACCTGGGAATCAAAATCCTTTTAGAAAAATGGGATTATACAGGAATAGAGATTCCTAAGATTAACGGCCATAACAAAAACATTTTAGAAGATTGGTATTTTGCGGTTCTTGCATATAATGGCATTGCGGCCGCAAATGATCCAAACAAATACACTACTGCCTATCAGCTAGGTGTTTATAAATATATGATCGAGTGGGCACAGGTGGAGCCTCAGATTCTGGATAAAAGCAACGTGAAGCTTATCCAAAATTCAATCACGGGCGGCTGGTATATCGATGCTGAAGCTGAATATAAAACCAGCATTCAAACAAGATCCACACAAATGCATGCTGCAGGAACGTCCTATACCTTTAAGGGTGCAGTAACTGCAAGGACTGTGGCCACAACCTACAATAATAAGGGAGTGTCTATACCAGCAGGAACTACCGTTAAAATCGTAAAGGCTGGCGTAGAAGATACCTATAACCACGCGAACCTATTTAACTGGTATCAGGTCCAGATTCCTGGCAAAACCGGGCTCTGGTTTATTGCATCCCAAAACTTTAAGTAAGGACTTTCTATTACAGGACCGCTATTTAGCGGTCTTTTTTTTTTCAGTTTTTTACTTTCGTCTAGAGAATTATTCTGTTTTTGCTATGGAGATGATCATTTGCACAATAAAAGGAAACACCACTAATATCTAGCAAGCTTCACTTCTAAAAGCGTGCCGTATAACCATATTTTAAATTGAATAAGGAGCAGGCCTCCAAAGGCCTGCTCCTAAATAACATCTCTCAATATTTATGAATACTAGCGCTCATTCATTTCCCAAAAAATCGACCAAAAAAGCCTTTTTTCTGCGGTTCATGAGGCTCTTCTACATCTACGTCGTCTTCCCATGTCGTCAACCCATTTAAAAATGATTCGAAATTTGGAGCTAGTTCAAAAATCAGTTCAAGATCAACATCAATAAAAATGACTGGAGGATCAACCTTGGTGTTTCTATAATCAAGAGCAATCCAACTATGTCCATCCCCAGTGACTAGAACTACATTCTTGGGTAAATCCCACTCCTCAATTAAATATGCGCTCTCTAATATACCGTTTTCCTCGCCTATACCAAGTATATGTTCTACATTAACGTGGTCATCAGCCCAGGAATTTGGAGTATCAGAAGGATGCGAGTCGTAGTTTATATATCCTCCGTTTTGTTCCTTAAGAATCTTTATGTATGACTCTGGCAGCTTTACTTTCAGTTCTTCTTCTGCTTTTTTAACCATTTCATCTGTTAATGGTTCTAACTTAAATTCGTCTGTATCGTCTCTCCATAAATTCATTTCCATTTAACCCACCCTAATAAAGATATATTTTCTCTCTTTGTTTATTATAATTTTTCTTACATTTTTTGTATATTTATTTTTAACCTAGCCTACCCCGTAGCGGCAGGAAGAAAAATTCACAACAGCATATTGAGATTAATATTAAGAAACATAATATTGGGCATAATTAAAACAGTTATTACAATCAAGAGGTGCTATATGATGAATCCTTTTAAAAAAATCTATGAAGGCCTATTTAAAGATGATTCCATTGAATATGAGCTAGGTATGGATTTAGATGATGTGGATACAGAAACATTAGGAATTGTGGATCACAATGACCCTGAATTTTATACTATTCGTAAAAACGGCCCTCTGAAGTAGAGGGCCGTTCCTATGATTTAGTTTTCTGCTGCATTTAAAAAAGGAAACTGCTCTTCATTTAAAGGTTTTTGATCTCTGCAAAAAAACAATATCCGATGATGCTATTTGACACCCTTTTTAGAGACCTAGTTTGACCCACAGCTTATCATCCTTAAGCTCAAAGTGCTTTATACTCCCTAATGGAACTTTTCTGACTGCCTCCAATTGATTGAGATCGAGTATCATATTTCCTTCTATATAAGACAGCAAGGGCGGCCTATTAAATATTCTGCTCTTGATCCAATCCTGATTAAGCGGCTTCATTTCTTTGACTTCAAAAAATAAAACCCTCTTCTCTGCCTTAAGCGGCTGCAGATCAATCTCAAACTTTATCTCCATAAGGAATTTTTTGGCTTTACCGCTGAATCTTAAGAAGGACTCGTAAAACTCTACATCCATCTTATGAATACTCTCATGAGGCTGTTTATTTTGGATCATAAACTTCAAAATATCAGCAGTTATGGGAATATTGATTCCCCTGTCACCCAATTTATTTTGGATGAGAGTATATCTGCTTTCTCCATCCTCACCCGTTTTGCTAAGATGTTCGTTTGCTTTTTGTAAAAGCCTCTTCATCTAGGAAAGGCACCTCCTAGCAGATATTTGACTGACACTTACGCAGATTGTGAACCTCGTTCCTCAATCACACGCCTGCAAACCTCAAAGCATTCATCAATATGTGAATTTCCAAGCATCTTCATGGCTCCAAAACTGATGCCTGCAGCAACCGCCTGTCCAACAAAGGGGATAAACTTCGTAACCTGTTTTGCTGCAACCCTGCCGCCTACTTTCTTTAATAAAAGCATAATGGTCTGTTTTGTTAAAACCTTGCCTATTATTTCACTCCCAATTGAAGTTGCAATTACCATAATCTGCCCTTTGGTCGCAGCATCTAAGTGATCGATCTGTTCTTCAGATAATCCGAATTTCCGGTTAATTTTTTGCAGCAGCTCAGTCATTATCGCTATATCCGCACCGACGTCAACTCCAGGTAGGGGTATCACGGCCGCGGCCGCTGAAGCGGAGGCGCGTTTATTCACTAGTTTTCTACAATCCTCGCGAATTCTTTCAAGTTCTCTCATTGTCATCGGTATCATTTTCAATCACTCCTTCGGAATATTTCCATAGGCTGACTTTACATGAACTAGACACTTTTAAAATTCCCGCCAAACCACCATTTAAACGTTTATTTCCTTAAATTGTAAAAATGACTGAAATGACCCATATTCATTCGGTATATACATCAAAAAAAGCATGTACGAGAGTTTTCCCATACATGCTTTTTGCTTAGTTTACTACTAGCGCCCGTTTACCCATAGCATTATAAATGCTGATGAACTTTGATTTAGACAATTTCATATCTTTTTTTCGCGCTTCACTGTCATTGAAATATACGTAGTTTCCGTCAAATCCGGTCACTACTATACAGTGCAGCGGTCTTGCACCATTGATGGTTTTCCCTTTCGGTGTTTTCCAGGTACGCTTAGAAGGCATTTCGTGGCTGATGGTGAACCAGACCAGTACTGGTTTTCCAAGAGATATGTATCTTTCTACTTCCGAAAAGCTTTTTCCTGTTAAATTCACACCGCCTGAACGGTACTGATCCAGCACTTTCTTGAGCGGTCCCGGGTTGATGGTATATCCATTGCCAAATGGTGTTCCTACAAAGCCGACATCCGGGTCTCCCCAGATTTTGATCGTTCCTTCTGCATTTCGTACCAGTTTGGTAGGATCATATGGCATTTTCTTAGCAACCGTTGTTTTACTTACTTTTACACCGTAGTAGTTAAGTGCCATGGTCAGAGCTGTTGCCTCACATCCGCTTGGTAATTCCGGCCGCTGGGCAACCAGTGGAACGTTCAGTCTTTTTGAACTGGTCACCGTGCCTGTTGTCACATATTCACCACTCACATAGCCGGTTTTTCCGTTAAAGTTAATTCTATACCAGCCGTTGCTTTCTTTCTTGATAACCTGTATCACCGCTCCATTTTTTAATGAGCCGATTCTTGCATAGTTGGTACCTGGTCCTGTGCGGACGTTAAGGGATGTTGCATTCACTCTATATGTAGGGGCAGAGGCCGTTGATTTAACATATTGTCCGCTGACATAGCCGGTCATCCCGCTATATGAAATCTTGTACCAGCCATTGCTCAGCTTTTGAATCACTTGAACACTGCTTCCCTTCGGCAGGCTCCCGATTTTTGAATAGTTTGTACCCGCTCCAGAACGTACATTTAAAGACGAGGCTGTAACTGTATAGGCTGGTGACGCAGCATTGACAACACCCTGGTCAGATGAGGATATTGGTAATTGAGGGGACAGTAACGTACTTCCGAGGATTGAGGCAGCGATGATTCCCTTTGCGAAAACCTTTCCGAGGGATGAACCTTTTGCTTCCTTTTTTGTCGAGTCAATCATGTATACTTTTTCCTCCCTAAATCTATGTAGTATTATGTCGAATCTAGTACTCTACTTCCAAAATAGAGAGAAACGGAACGCAAGTCCACCATAAACCATCGGAAAATAAAGAATTGAACCAAAAGGCATAAAAGCGGACGGGTATATGGACTTATATAAGTACAATCTTTGAACATGATACTATGCAGGACAACTCATTCCAGCTAACTAAGATAAACAGAGCAATCTAAGCGAAAGAACAAAAAAACTCCCCATTTAACGGGGAGTAAATCAATATCATACGCCTGACTCCTTATATAAGTGGTGTCATGTATTTATTCCATAGGCTTATTTATTAAGTGTTTAATGCATTTCTTTATCACCTACAACACATCTATTCTTACAGAGTCAGCAGTGGGCAATTCCTCATCTCCTGCTACATTAATAGAGTTAGCATTAGATAATAAATTGCAGGAAAGCACAATAATCAGAATCGGTAGCATCAACCATTTAATTTTTTTCATTTAAAGTATTCTCCTTTTTTTGTGAAGCTGTAAGGAAAATATATAGTAGACGAAACAATAATCAAAATGTCAATTTATTTCATATTTTTACAATTTAGGTAATTAATAGTGTTTTTCTTTAAGTGCTTTTGTTACTATTAATAATAATATAAATATAATTATATTAGGAGAAAGCATGGATACTCTAGAACTAGGAAAAACCATTAAAGAGATTCGGAAGGCCAGAAAATATACCCAAAAAGAATTAGCAGATGGAATCTGTACTCAAGCATATATTTCTAAATTAGAAAGTGGATTCATCATTCCCTCTGCTGATTTTTTGTACCGAATATCCATTCGTATGGGGATAAGTATGAATGATTTTTTCCTGAACAAGGATTCTATCAGAAGAGATTACTTTAATGACATAGATTTGTTTGTTCGACAAAAACTAAAGGAAAGTGATTTTAAAGCAATTCTAGATTTGATTGAAAAAGAAGTAAAGAATCCGCTGTTAACCTCAAAGGCCGACAAGCAATTTTTCATGTGGCACAAAGGAGTTTGCATTTTCTATCTTCATAATGATTTGGAGAAGGCGTTACAATTATTAACAGACGGACTGTATTATATCTATGAAAAAGAAACCCAATTTACTCAGAGAGAGGTAGAAATTCTAGTCAGTATCGGGAATATTTATAATGATAGTAAAGACTATCTACAGGCAGAAGAATCCTATAAAAAAGCAATAAGAATCATTAAGGAATTATCTATGAAGACTGTCAAAACAACGATTTATATTCGTGTTTTATATAACTATTCAAAGCTGTTGTACAGACGCAGCGAATATACCCTATCCCTTAAATATGTTAATGAAGCAATTTTGAAGTGTATATCGATAGACTCTTTATATCTGTTAGGAGATTTGAAATATCAAAAAGGATTAATATTATTACAATTAAATCAATATCAGAGGAGCCGCGAAGCCATGCTGGAAGCTTCTTATTTGTTTAAAGTCCAGAATAATTATAAATACTTCGAACACGTTCAAAACCAAATAACAAAAAATATGGATCTTAAATTATTTAAAAATGATAAAGATTTAGGCTAAATTCAGCCGCAAGAAAAAAATACGCCCAATTAGGCAGCCCCTTCCAGCAGCTTATCTATCAGCGAAAAAAAGGATGCTTCAGCTGAAGCATCCTTTAACCTGAGTTGAAAACATTAAACCGACAGCTTTATATAAAGCGCGGTCATTCCAGCTTTGTCTATACCAGCTATCTGAAAATCATTTTTACCATCGTTTTCAACATGTGTTTTATTGAAATTGTTCGGACTTGTAAACTTAGATTGCCCCTCTTCGTTCGGTAGAGAGACAGCCTTGTTCGCCCAGCCTTTTGTTCATAACGACTCTGAAGAGTGGAAGAAAATTTCACCCGGGCAGGTTCCTTCCCATCCAGCCTAAAATAGAAATCATAAACAGCGTTAGCCGCGAATGTCTCAGGATCCATACTGATCTCAAAATCTTGATGCTCATAAGGGTACAGATGGTTTTGGCCAGTTGGTTTAGTGACAAGCCGGCCAGCCTTTATGGTTTCATTTTTGTTTCGTATAGAACCATAAAGAGTTCCTTCAGCTGGGTGTGAAGCCTTTGGAATCGTTAATGTCCCTTTCAGCACCCACCCTGCTTGTTTCATGTTTATTTCTGTAACGGTGATACTAGGTTTAAGATATCTAGAAACATCGTACGACTTATTCTCCCCCTGAAGCTCAAAGTGAAGTCCCTGCTGAGTCACTATTGGCCGGGTCTCTGTGTCTGTATACATCTGTGAAAAAAGCAGCAGATCCTTATAATTCTTTTCTTTCAGAAGGTTATATAGATCTCTTTCTTTCTGGGGGAGGCTGACAGCTTCTTCATCAGGTATTAAATCGAGAAACTTATTTATTTCTTTCTGCCATTCGTCTCTTTCCTCAGGATGGACAAGAGCATATTTAATGACGTGCAGCCGTAAAACATCCAGCAGACTTTTCAGATCATGTTCAGAAATAATCCTCTGGGGAGCCTTTGAATGAACTAGCCAGTCTCTATTCAACAGTAGGGCACTCAGCCGGTCCTGTGTGTTCTTGAGCTTCATCTGCTGCTGTGTGATAGATGGCTTGTTTTCATTCTCCCTCACCCTCCACAGGTACACTACCTGGCTGGTGACGGCAATTGCCTTTGCGAGGACTGCCGCTCTCAAAGTCATATGCAGATCTTCATAATACTTTCCCTCAGTAAAAAATAATTCATTCTCGAATAGAAATTCCCTTTTCCAGAGCTTATTACAGGCAATGCTGTCCTGGAGCATTTCTGGTTTCTCATGAATAGTAGTCATTTCCTTTTTCTCATATAAGTTAAATTCCGAATGCCTTTTAGGTGCATACTGTGAATCTTCCGTCAGACGAAGAACCTTGCCTGCTGCATAATCGGCTCCACCCTCCGCCATGGCTGTAATCAAGGCTTTCAGTGCCCCTTTAGGCAATTCATCATCTGCATCCAGGAAGAATACATACTGTCCCCTGCTTAATTCTATTCCTTTATTTCTTGTGTAGCCTAATCCGTGGTTTTCCTGGGAATAGAGAGTAAAGCGATCGTCGGCTTCTTCATATTTCTTCAGGATTTCTTCGCTATGATCGGTAGAACCATCATTGATCATGATCACTTCTATGGTTTTATAGGTTTGATTTGCAGCTGAACGTAAACAATCATCCAAATAGGGAGCAGCATTATAAACCGGAATCACTATAGAAACGAGTTCAGACATACTTCTCACCTCCATTTAGTAATAAATGAAAAAAGAGCAGCATGAGAGCGACTCTTTTTTCACGTTAATCAAAAACCCGTTCGATTACTTTGCGGGCTGCTTGTCCATCCTCTAACTTTCCAAATTCCTGAGCGAACTGTTTCAATGCTTGATTGTATGAAGTTAAACTCTCCGGATTTCCAAGATAGGAAATGACCTCATCAATGGTTTCGCAAACTGGACCAGGAGATTTTTCGATAAAGTCAAAGTAAGTTCCTCTGCGTGATAGATATTCCTCTAAGTCATAGCAGTAAAGAATGATCGGACGCTCTAATAAGGCATAATCGAACATGACGGATGAATAATCGGTCACCAATACATCTGATGCCAGATAAAGCTCTTGAATATCCTGATAGGTGGAAGCATTCTTGATATTTGCCGGAAGATCTCTATCGTGAATCTTATCAGATAATAAATAATGCAGCCTTAACAGCACAACTGAATCCTGATTAATTGATTTACTAAGCGTCTTAATATCTGCCAGCGTCTTCTGGAACGAATTTGGATCCCAATCACGGAATGTAGGAGCGAATAAAATCACTTTTTTCTCCGGGGAAATCCGATAGTATTCTTTCACCTTTTGTGAGATTATCTCAGGCTTTTTAATTAACACATCGTTACGAGGATATCCCGTCTCAAGGATCTCGCCGCCATACCTGAAGGCTCTTCTAAAAATAGCCGTACTATAAGGATTTGGCGAAATAAAATAATCCCATGCACTTGTATGTGTCTTTAGATGTTCAAGTGCTGCTTCACTTGGCGTTTTCTTCTGATCATAGCCCATTCTCTTCAATGGGGTGCCGTGCCAGGTCTGTACATACACCTGTTGTTTTTTCTTGGGTGCCAAACGGGCCATCCCTTGATTATCAACCCAGAATTTCGAACGGACCAGATAATAGTAATGACGAAGCGTTTTTCTCTTTACTTTTATCGCAGGGCCGGGAAATTGGACAGCATCAGGATTTTCAAAGACCCAGATATATTTAAATTTGCTGCGGTTTTTATATAATTCTTCATAAATATACTTGGGGCTGTCACTATATTGTTTACCCATATGGCTCTCAAACAGAACCCAATTAGATTGAAGCGGAAGTTTTCCAAACAATCCTTTGGCGTAGTTGCTTAGAACTTCTTTTAATCCAGTAAGCTTCTCATTTGATTTATATTTCTTCCTTCTTCTCTGAATCGCGAATTTTAACTGATCCACTTTTCGTAATGGAAGAACTTTTATGGCAAAAGAGTTTTTATGATTGATAAAAATTTCCTTAGATAAAGACTCATTTTTGGCCTTGAGATTCGGCAGTTCTTCTATTACCGATTTTTTTATAAGCCTTTTATGAAGATTGCCTTGATGACTCACATATAAAAATAAGTAGTAATTTCCCGGAGCCATGTTGTTGAGCGGGAATACAACCCTAGTCCCCACAGCCGGCCTTTGGATGGTGTCCCCAGTCTGCCTGTTCTTAAGCACCCAGGAGAAACTCACCTCAGACGGGTCGACGGATTCTGCATGTGCATCCACATTAAAGGAGAATTGGTCCCTGTCTAAAGCTATATCACTAATTCGATAGTTTATCTCAATTTCATTAATTCCAAGGAACTTCTTATCATTTAATCCAGGCTTGGTTGCCCTGAAGTAGTATGACTCCCCTTCAGCATAGATCCGGTTCATGCTGCCAGGCAATCCATTTAGGTAAGACAAGTAATCCTGGAATGCGGCCTTATCGCCGATATAGAGAAGATAGTACATGATCCGGTCTCTTTCGGGCAGCCTTATGAAGGCATATTCGTCCATTACCTCATGCATATACTCTTGGATAAGTGCATGGAATTTCACTTTATAATCCTCATCAAATTCGAGGTAGTCATTTGTGTAAAGCTTTAAGTCATGGCGCAGGAACCGGTTATTTTTGTGTCCCTGATACAGGATGAATCCACTTTCCTTAAGAAATTTGTCATACTGCCGGTGGGCAACAATACGGTTTCGGAAGTTATCAAATTCAAAGCGGCGGTTTGAGATCGACTTAACATCCGCATTTTCAACAACTCTCCAATAGTAAACAGGTTCTGGTATGATACTTACCGATTCAGCAAGGAAATATGCTTTTCCTGTAAAAACAACATCTTCGTAATGGATTCCCTCAGGAAATCGAAGGTTATGTTTATCCAGAAACGAACGCTTATAAATTTTGTTTACCGATAAACTATCAAATAACAGGAAGTTGAATTCACGGATATTGATATTCACACGCTCGATAGAATAAATCTGTTTTTCATACCAAATATCATACGTATTGGTCCGGATTGCCTGTCCTGCCACAAAGTCTGAATTTGTCCTTTCAATAGCGGCAACCAGTTTTTCACATGCATCAATCGTATACCAATCGTCCCCATCAAGGAACATGATATACTCTCCTTGTGCATGGGCAATACCGGTATTCCGCGGCGTGCTGCACCCTCCGCTGTTCTGCTCCAAATGAACCGCCTTGAAGTTCGGCTTTCCTTCCACATAGCGGTCAATCAAAATTCCCGTCCGATCAGATGAAAAATCATTAACGACAATCACTTCAAGATCTTTGAAGGTCTGATCATATAAAGAATCAAGAGCTTCTTCTATATATAATTCATTATTAAAAGCAATCACAACGACCGATAGCTTAGGCTTTTTTTGAACGTGCTTCAGGTTACTTACCATCTTGCTGTCCTCCCAGTTCTGCAAAAAGATCATACCACTGGTTCTTGATCACTTGTTTATCGAATATCTTGCTGTGCTCATATGCGTTTTTACTGAATGAGAAAAATAAGCCGTAATCTGTGGCCAGCCGTTTTATATGGCGGGACAGAAGAGGAACATCCCCTACCGGAGCAAGCAGGCCATTATTATACTCTCCAACGATTTCACGTATGCCGGGTGCACAGTCAGTTGAAATGCATGGCAGTCCGCAAGCCTGCGCTTCTATTAATGACATAGGTAGTCCTTCTGCTTTCGAAGCAAGCAAAAAGAAGCTGGATGCTGTCAAGGCAGACTGAGTATCAGCTGTCTGGCCTTTTAAGGTAATATGGTCTTCCATTCCTAAAATATGGATTAAACTTTGAAGATATGATTTTGCCGGCCCCTCGCCATAAATATGCAGCTTCCATCCAGGCATATCGGGAGAAGCCTTCGCAAATGCTTCTATTAAGACATCAAAGCCTTTATCATCAATCAGCCTTCCAGTGGAAACAATTGTTTTATTTTTATATAAAACGTCAGGTTCGATCTCTTCGCGGAAAGGAGAAGGATTGTACATAACTCCTGCATTCGAGAACCCCAGTCCTTGGAAATACTCTGCATCTTTTTCCGTCAGCAGCAAGAATTTGGAAACCTGCCGGTAATAGCGCAGGATCCGTTTATATCTGTGTGAGCTCTTAGCTGCAGCAACACTTTCATGGCTCTGGCCAATAATTTTAATATTAGGCTGATACAATAGATGCTGGATCCACTGCATCCCCCAGACCTGAATAACGATCACAAAGACTTCTTCCTGTCCGTAGGCATCAAAGAATTTCTGGATTTCCTTCCTTTTCTTAGACAGCTGGCGGCGGCGCTTTAACTCTTTGGTTACCGTTTTGAATTTGAGCGCCTTCAGGTTAGAAGAAAGCTCCTTAGCGATGGGCGCCCTGTAACCATCCTGATGCAACACTGTTACCGGTATACGGCGGGAAAAATAGCTCGATTCATCCTTTTGTTCATTAATACTTAAGACGGCCACATTGTGTCCATCTTGAACAAAATCTTCGGCTAAGATTGAAGCAACGCGCTGGGCGCCGCCATGGCCATTGTATTCATTTATGACAAAAACGATATTTCTTTTTGGCATGCCTATACTCCTCGTTATCGTATTAGAGATCCTTCCATGGAAACTTTCGGGTGGAACCGGACCTCTTTAGTCCGCTTAGAGGAACGGGCAAAAAACTAAAGTTCCCCATGTATTTTCACTGTTACCCCGTATCTGACGGGTAAGCAGAAGTTTGCTTATTTATAATAAAAATCTGTTTGCCTGTTTAGATTTCCGCTGCACATTCCCGTTCAAGGGAGCCTTCTTGACGTATAGCAAGATCTCCCTTGAACGCTCTCTTCCAGAATGAGTCCCGCGCCTGGGACGAAGATCACAAAGTGCAATGATCAACGCCGAACATTTACCACAGTCTTTTTCATGTGTTGATTGTAAAACCCCCGGCTGGCTTAATTGTGGGGAGTTTCACATAATTTAACAGAAACTGCATGAAATCTTCCGCGTTCCGTCCCATGCATACATAACATACCTGGTCAGAAAACAGCTCTACCTGACTTCCATTCTAAGGTACTTGGATCCGGTCTGGATTTCAACTTCCTTATCGCCGAGCTGTAATGCCCCGCCGGGATATTCTTTACTATTGGATGCCCAGACCAGGATATACATTTCGTGAAACGGCTCTTTATTCATTTTGTATTTCATTCTATATTCATATTTGCCTTTGTTAAATTCATCTAGATTGATCACAGTTTTGAATTGGGCAAAATTGTAATTTTTTCCCTGCGGATTGAAAGAAGGGTTTTCTGTAATTTCTTCTGTCTCACTCACCACAGCAGGATAAGATTTTTCTTCAAAGCTTTCTAAGTCCACCACATGCATACGGATAGAAACATCTTCTTGTGAACCGGCTTCATAGCCTCTTACAAAAGCGACTCCTTCAATATGCAGGTTATTTCCCTCAAGCCATATTTTATTAACCTGTTCTTGGACTTTCTCCAGATTATCGACTCTTAGGATCAATTGATTGTTCTCTACCTTAGCTTTATATAAAAACTGGCCTTTCTGGTCTACGGCTCCCTCTAAATCTGCATTGCCGGCCCACAAAGGAAATTGGACCCATTCACCGTTTTCATTCTTGCTGCGGACCAAAAATGTGAATGCCCCAGGCTTTAAAAAGTTTGGATATTCCCTTTCACTGATAGAAATTGCAAATCCAGCATCTCCCGCCACATCTGCTGGAAGAGAAGAACGTCCGCTATACGCAATTCTTTCAAGGGGCTTGCTGATATATTCACCTGTCCGGTTTTCTTTAAGGACAAAGTCAAATGAAGTATCAGCCTTGGTTCCGTAGAGATAGCCCTTTAATTCGAGGGAAAGGCCTTCATCTGTTACATGCTGGTATACTTGTTCAATACTATGATTCAGTGTAAGCTCCGTGCGGATTTCCTCAAGTTTTTTCCTGCCGCTCATAAATTCATTGTAAATAGATCCTACATGCTTTGAATCGCCATAGGCAATGAGCTCCCCTTTGTTGATCCAGGCGGCTTTTGAACAAAACGATTCAACGGCATTCTTATCGTGGCTGACAAAGATAATGGTTTTACCCTGTTCCTTAAATTCATTCATCTTGTTCATACACTTGGCTCTGAACATAGAATCACCAACTGCCAGTGCCTCATCCACTATTAAAATATCAGGATTGACATTCACTGATATCGCAAAGCCCAGTTTTGCTTTCATACCGGAAGAATAGTTTTTTACAGGCTGGTTAATGAAATCCCCGAGCTCCGAAAACTCGATAATATCGTCAGCCTTTTCCATCATTTCTTCCTTTGAATAGCCTAATAGCACACCTTTCATAAAGATGTTGTCATACCCGCTCAATTCAGAATCTATCCCCGAACTAACATCTAAAAATACAAGTGCTCCATTTACTTCTACAGTTCCTGATGTAGGGTCCGCAATACCTGTGATAATTTTCAGCAAAGTAGATTTACCAGACCCGTTTGTGCCCAGAACACCAATCGCTTCTCCTTTAGGAAAATCCAGGGAAACATCATTTAGTGCCAGGAATTCTTTATGAAGCTTCTTTTTCGAGACAACCTCTTTAATGGGGCCCCATTTATCTTGATATAATTTATATTTTTTTGTCAGATGCTTAACGCTTACTGCTATATCCATACTCAATCAGCCTTTCACGAAAAAAAAATCACATGATATCCAAGAATATTGGCTTCATCCTCTTGTATAAATAATTGCCCAGAATAAATAACACCAATACTAAGGCCCAGAAATACAAGGTGTAAAGCGGATGTTCCCAAAAACCGGAGTGATAAAAAATAGAATCCCGATATCCTTGAACAATGTAATGGAAAGGATTCAGTTTTACTACATTTTCGAGCGGGCCTGCATTTTCTACAGGCCATAAAATAGGAGTCATCCAAAAAAGAAAGATTAGGACTGTATCTAAGAAGCGTCCAAAATCTTTACTGATCGCAACCAGCGGTGCGGTCACAGACCCAAGGCCTAATAGCAGCATAAGCGCTGCAAAATCATAATAAAGGATTTGAAGCCAATAGACAGATACTGTCTGCAGAGCAAAGGCCATCGCAATGAGGATGACAACCAGTAAAATGAGATGAGTGTAAAATGAAAAGGTAATCTGTACCGCAGGCAGGATGGCTATTGGAAAAGGAGTGTTCTTAATAATGCTCCTTTTGCTCCGAAAGGCTTTTTGGGAAAGACGGAAGGCGTCATTCAATAAAAACCAGGCCACCATTCCGATCGCCAGCCATGCCGCATAAGGTGCCCCGCCTACCGGGTTATCGGCCCGGGTACCAATGCTAAATACAAACCAATAAACAGCTATTCTCATAAGGGGATTCACAAGGCCCCATACAGAACCTAAAACGGTCCCTGCATATTCTTTTTTGATCTCTTGCAAGGATAATGCATGGATCATCTTCCGGCGATCCCACATTTCCTTATATATATTAAACATACCTATTCTCCTTTAATTAACAGCCGCTTGCTTACTCGCAGTTTATCCTGTATATCCATTTGGATTATAAGACTGCCATTTCCAGGAGTCCCTGCACATTTCAGCTAAGCTTTTTTCTGTCCGCCATCCAAGCAGTTTTTCTGCTTTTTCTGGATTTGCATAGCAGACGGCAATATCTCCCGGCCGGCGGTCTATCACTTCGTAAGGGATCGCCACATTATTGACCTCGCTGAAGGTGTTCACTAAATCAAACACACTGTAGCCTGTGCCGGTTCCGAGATTGAAGGTTTCAACCCCGGCGTTTTTCTCCACATACTGAAGCGCCTTAACATGCCCTTTCGCAAGATCCGTAATATGAATATAATCCCTTACACCTGTACCATCTTCTGTTTCGTAATCATCGCCGAAAACAGAAAGCTTGTCTCTTTTTCCAATGGCAACCTGAGTGATATACGGCATCAGATTATTCGGAATTCCGTTAGGGTTCTCACCGATTCTGCCGCTTTTGTGGGCGCCTATCGGATTGAAATATCTCAGCATCACAATATGCCAGGAGTTATCTGATACATACAGATCCTGTAACATCTCCTCGACCATCAGCTTAGTCCGGCCGTAAGGATTCGTCACTGAAAGCGGGAAAGACTCATCGATGGGATTTGTTTCCGGGAGTCCGTAAACGGTAGCTGAAGAACTGAAAACCAGTTTTTTCACATTGTGCCTGGCCATAACCTCGCACAGATTGATGGTTCCTGTTAGATTCGATTGATAATATTTCAAAGGTATACTTACTGATTCACCAACTGCTTTAAGGCCTGCCAAATGAATGACAGCATCAAAATTATACGTCTTAAATAGGTTATCCAGTCCATCCTGGTCTAATAAGTCGCATGAATGGAACGAGAAATCCCTGCCGGTAATTTCTTTCACTCGATTGATTGTTTCCATTTGACTGTTAGCAAAATTGTCTAGAACGACAACCTCATATCCATTTTTCAATAATTCTACAACTGCGTGGCTTCCAATGTAGCCAGCGCCTCCAGTAACCAATATAGTCATGATGACAACCCCTTTATAGTAAAAGAATGGACCATTCTTTTGGTTTAACATTTCATCCTTTTCTATGTATAAGTCATGTCAGTTTTTGAAAGATCATGTATGATTCGGTTTAAACACTCTTGTAATTATAACCGAATCACTCAGAAAAATATAGATTTAGCCTAGATGCCCGGAAACCCCGGCAGACCACGCTTGCCTCATCATTCCCATAAAAAGGAATGCAAACAAACTTCAGTCCTGTATCAGATAAAAAATAAGCATCAGAAAGGCCCTATCCTCATCGGAATAGGGCCTGTTTTTTCTATCTATCAAGATTCATATCCATTAGGATTATCTGACTGCCATTTCCAGGAATCTCTGCACATATCCGTTAACGTCTTCTCCGCACGCCATCCAAGCATTTTTTCTGCTTTTTCCGGATTTGCATAACAGACTCCGATATCACCGGCGCGCCGTCCCACTACCTCGTACGGAATCTCGCGGTTGGTTACATCGCTAAACGTATTCACTAAATCTAGCACACTGTAGCCGGTACCTGTTCCAAGATTAAATGTCTCCACGCCTTCATTTTTCTCTAGATATTCCAGCGCTTTCAAGTGTCCTTTTACCAAGTCGGTCACATGTATATAGTCGCGTACCCCAGTACCATCTGCTGTTTCATAATCATTCCCGAACACAGCAAGCTTTTCACGTTTACCTACTGCTACCTGAGTGATATATGGAGTTAAGTTATTGGGAATTCCATTCGGATGCTCCCCAATTCTGCCGCTCTCATGCGCGCCAACCGGGTTAAAGTAGCGCAGCAGGGCAATTCTCCAGCTGTTGTCAGAAACATATACATCCTGTAAAATTTCTTCGATCATCAGCTTTGTCCGGCCGTATGGGTTCGTTGCTGACAATGGGAAAGATTCGTCGATCGGATTACTTTCCGGAAGGCCATACACGGTTGCAGAAGAACTGAAAACCAGCTTCTTCACATTATATTTAGCCATTACCTCACACAGATTAATCGTGCCTGTTAAATTATTATGATAATACTTCAAAGGAATTTCGACAGATTCCCCAACCGCTTTAAGCCCGGCAAAATGCATAACAGCTTCAATATCATGCTTCTTAAACAGATTATCCAGCGCCTCACGATCTAATAAATCATCCGTGTAAAAAGGAAAATCTTTTCCTGTAAGTTCTTTTACTCTATTAATCGATTCCATATTACTATTTGATAGATTGTCTAAGACTACGATGTTGTACCCATTTTCTAAAAGTTCCACAGCCGCGTGGCTTCCAATGTAGCCCGCGCCCCCTGTTACCAATATTGTCATAATCTTACCCTCACTTTGACTATAGAATGCACCCTTGATCAAGCCATCCGTGCTTTTTTATGTCTATACTAAATAAATTCCCCTGTTAATTATAACAAAAATTGATAGAAAAATATAGATTTGCCTATGTCCCTTTTTTGGGGACAATCCCCATTCTCCAGGTATTTATTTAATTTAAGGTTTCGTATAAAACAAAAATTTTTGTAAGTTTGTTTTATATCCTTCTTAAAGAGGTTTTTTAGTTTATCGGTTAGAAACGTGTAATATTTATTCTTCCATGTCCTTTTTCACATAATTTTAAACAAATTTCTATTTTATAAAACTTCCCCTACCAAATGAACTAAATACTGGTATATGATAGGGCAATAGGTACAACCAGGGAAACTTGGTGTCACAAAGCTATGGGGCTAAGGATTGATCTATGCCAGCCAGCTGCCGTTACCAAAGGAGGAACAGGTAATGAAAACATCGTTTTCAAAAGTATTAACAGCATTATTTGCATTGGCGCTTACAATAGGAACTGTGTCAATGGCAAGTGCAAAGGGCTCAGAAAAAACCCTAGAAACACAAAAAGAAGATAAGCCTGAACAAGCTAAAAAGCCAGTTGTTGAGAAGGGCAAGACTCCTGAAAAACCTAAGAAGAAAATTACTGTAAAAACAACTGCGGGCAAGTCCATTGAAAAGCGGATCTATACAGTGGATTCTTCTATAAAAAACATCATCAAGTCTATTAATAGCTATTTTGATGTTAATAAAGAAGGAACACCTGAAAAAGATCTAACGAAACAGACTGCTTCATCCAAATATAATAGCTATAAAGGCAAATTAAATGCCGAGATCAATAAATTAAAAGCTATCGATAAACAGATCTCTGCTGATAAGAAAAAGAATAAGAATGCGGCTGCAGAGTTCGATGCACTTGCTGCTAAGTCCGCAGAGCTTAAAAAACTGGCTGCTTCTGAAATAGAGCGAGTTAAAACGCTGGCAGCTGAAGCTTCCTCTCCAAAGGATGATTCAGCTGTTCCCGGTGAAACATCACCCCCAGCAGAATCTAGTGAACCTGCAGAGCCAGCACCAGCAGCGGAATAATTTCATTATTAAAACATACATGCCCGGCTTCCTTTTCTGTGGAGGCGGGCTTTTTATTTTTATTTTATTAGTAGGTTCACCTGTATTGGCTGCCGGAAAATCCAATGATATAGCAAAAGCATCGGAAACAGGTCCGATGCTTTTAATCATTTTACTATGGTAATATTCGAAATACTGATTTGGCCACTCGCGTTCCTGGCCAAGATACTGATTTTAGTTCCTTTTTTCTGTTTAGCTATTCGGAGCTTGAAATTACCTTTGGCATCAGCTTTGGTCTTGTAAGTTTTATAACCCATTTTTATATGGACCTCTGCTTTTGCTTCTGTTTTGCCTGTAATAAGAGTAGTAAAAGTGGAAACGCTGTTTACTGCCGGCTTATTGGGAGCTATCTTGACTACGGTTATTGTCTTCGGTTTACTTTGATTCCCCGCTAGGTCTCTAGCAATATATGAAATAAGCGTGCCGGCATTCTGCACTGGAATGCTAAGCTTGAAACGACCATTCTGATCTGCTGCTGCCTTGTATGGTTTTTTGCTTATCACAACGGTAATTACAGCATCTTTTTCTGTGGTGCCAGTCATTACTAAATCTTTATTTGTCATTTTATTCATATATACGTCAGGGGCGGTTCGATCTTTTACTACCGCTGTGGTTTTTCCGCTTTTATTCCCATATGAGTCTGCAGCCGTTATATCGACCCTCGTTCCAGCCTTCTGTTTAGGAATAGCAATCATGAAATGGCTGTATTTGTCTGCAAAACCCTTCCAGACCTTTCCGTCCGCTTTCGCTTCCACACTCGCGCCCGGTTCTGCTTTTCCAGTTATTTGTACGGCTGAATCAGAGATTTCATTGACTGTGGGTGCGGCGGGAGCCGTTTTATCAGTAACTATTATGCTGGCAGCAGCACTCTCATTTCCCGTTTCGCCAACCACTTTTACATACAAAGCTGTACCTGCTGCCTGCTTGGAAATGAATACTGAAAACTGGCCTTGTTCGTTTACGCTGCCGAGGGCTAAGGTCTGATTGCCATTACTCACGATCACGCGGCCTTTGACTGCCGGAACCTGCATGTACCCAGTAACTGAAGTGTCCTGGTCAGAAACCTGATTGACGAAAGGAGCTTCTAATTTCCTTACATTAAGAGCAGCCTTTGCGTTCAAGAGCCCATAGCCATAAAAGGAATCCTCCCCGGGCTGACCTAAATCCACAGCCGTAGTCAGAATACGCTGTGCCACCTGGTCGTTTGTCAGGCCTGGTTCCGCACCCCAAACTAAAGCCGCTGCCCCTGCCACAACTGGAGACGCCATTGAAGTTCCGCTCATATAGGCATATCGGTTTTCCGGGATAGTAGAGAGAATGGATGTGCCCGGAGCTCCAATATCTATCGCCTCTCCGTAATTTGAAAATGTGGAACGATTGTTAAATCGGTCCGTTGAGCTGACCGAAATAACATTTTCATAGGACGATGGATAATGCAACTCACTTGTGGCTTCATTCCCTGCTGCGGCGACAATCACTGTACCTTGCTGGTACGCATATTGGATGGCATTATTGAATAAAGAAGAATATTCATAGCCGCCCAGGCTCATGTTAATAATTTTGGCATCGTTCGCTACTGCATAATAAATCCCTTCAATTACATCCGATATATAGGCGTCTTCTCCTGAAAACACATTAATTGCCAATATATTTGCATTCGGGGCTACACCTGAACCGCCATATGCGTTACCCATGCCAGCCGCAATAATCCCTGATACATGTGTTCCGTGGGAACTTATGGGCAGCTCATTCGTGCGGTTAGTTACTGTATCATATGCAGATTTAATATTTGGGGCCAGGTCTGGATGGTTCAAGTCAAAACCATCATCCAGGACTGCTACGGTAACATCTTTTAAGCTGCTTGCCCAATTCCACGCGTCTTCACTTCCAATAGCTTGGTGATGATATTGGAAAGGGTAGTAGGGATCTCTCGGCGTGTATGCAGATTTAACTAAATAATCCGGTTCTGCAAAGACCACATCATTTTTCTCTTCCAGCTTTTCTGCAAGTTCCTCCGCACTCTTTCCTTCCGGAACATTTACGGTAATGGTCTGCTTGTTTCCAACCTGGCTATCTTCAACTTCCATACCTCTTAATGAACTTTGTACTGGCTGATCCTTAAATTTAATGATCACTCGGTCTGTTTGTGCTTCATTTATATCTGAAAAAGTTTCTTGTCCTATGAACTTATTTTCTTCCGCATTTGTTTCTGCGGGATGCTTTATAAAAAATATAGCGATAACTATAAAAAAAGGAATATACCATTTAGCTGACATCATTTATTCCCCCATTATTTATTCCAGAAGACAAGGGCGGCTATTAGTTCTTGATGGATTAAGCGTATGAATAACCTGTTTTTCGGCACCTCCTTTTCTATTGATTTAATACAAATAGATATCGGCTGCATATTAGAATTATTAAGTAGTTACTCTATATTTCTTACATACTACTTGAAAATCAACCGGCTTCCCTCTGCATAAGAAAAAACACCTCTAGCAGCCGTATTGGTTATAACGGCATTAGAGGTGTTGGGAATTAGTAACCATAAGGTTTAGCAGCCTGACAAGAAGCAATTATGTAGAAAATAAATGAATGCTCAATACTCGTATAAGAATAAATGGCTGCATAATTTTGAATCACAAGGCAGAAGTAACAATCTCTCTTTGAATGGAATTTTCCTTCTCTTCACTGGATAAGACTAATGGATGGCCGCCCCGGATGAAACTTTGAACTTCTAGAAGAGACAGACCCACTTTTTTGGCCTCAAGCATTAAAGCAACCCAATCTTGATCAATTTCTTTCGGCAGAGTCATTCTATTTTCTCCTTTTCGCGGCAACCCAGCCATCCTGGCATTTTGCTTTAGATCTGTGGTTTTGCGTCCCTACCTTTCAATAGGTTTGCTTTTCTCAAACGTATTCATTAGGAGATTTACCCTATGTATTGGTAAAAATAACTAAATTCCCAATAATATTAATCTACATATTCCGACTATTTACTCATTTTTTCTACATTTAGTTTAGATTCCTGAAAAAGGTCTTCGTTGAATAACAATTAGCTCACCCTCTAACCTCGGGGTTTATACTTCAAAGTCTTGCCTGCTATAGTTTGTGCTCTCCAAGATCGCTCTTGCAGCCGCCAGCTTTTATTTTAACCAGATAAATGAACCAGGGTTTCATCTCTTCTGTTTTCGATTTCCCACTTAAGAAAAAGTGAATAAAATTACCATTTTTTTCGAAATATAAACACAAACATGTTGTAAATAAAAGGATGATGGTGAATGAAACGGTTTGTCATTTTTTCTCTGACATTTGCCTTGTTATTCGGTTGTGTTCCCAGAAATATGGATGCGGAGGCAAATACAGCAAAAAAGCCAAAAAATTTTATTATGATGGTGATGGACGGAACCAATTCAGATGCTGTGACCCTGGCTCGATGGTATAAAGGCGGGAAGCTTGCACTGGACGACATTCTGGCAGGAGGAGCAAGGACGTACAGCTACCACTCGGCCATTACTGATTCGGCTGCAGCCGGCACTGCCCTGGCGACGGGGCGGAAATCGATTGTTCACTCCATCGGTATGGCGCCTGCTGATGGAAGGGGAATGATCAGTGATGGAAATAACGGAAATAAGGAGCAAGAAAGGACGATAAGTCCAGAACAGCTTGGGCGGAGTCTGATGCCGGCAGCCTCGATTTTGGAAGCGGCAAAGAAGGCAGGCAAAGCAGCAGGAATTGTAGCCACCTCCCCTGTCCAGCATGCGACCCCTGCTGCCTTTTCAACACACGTGGCGAATCGTTCCTTAATGGAGGATATTGCTGAACAGCAGGTTTACCAGGGGCTGGATGTAGTTCTTGGCGGCGGTTTGCAATATCTGCTGCCAGAGAGCCGCCGCGATGGCGAGAATTTAGTAAAAACTATTTTTAACAGCGGGTATGTGTTTGCAGACAAGAAAAGCATGATGGAACAGGCCAGCCCTGGAAAGCTATGGGGCGCCTTCTCTCCGACGGCCATCGCTAATGAGTTTGACCGGAAGCAGTTTTTTCCTCAGCAGCCCAGTTTGGCTGAAATGACAGGCAAGGCCTTGAGTTCTTTGAAAAAGGATAAAGACGGGTTCTTTCTTTTTGTAGAAGGAAGCAAAGTGGACTGGGCCGCACATCAGAATGATCCGGTCGGCATGGTCAGCGAAATCCTGAGCTTTGATGCAGCGGTGAAGCAAGCGGTTGATTTTGCGAAAAAAGATGGGGAAACCCTTGTTATTGCTGTGACAGACCATGGCAACAGCGGGCTGACGATCGGGAGCCGGAAAACAGACAAGACGTATGCAGTGAGTGAGCCTTCAGCGTTTATTAAGCCCTTGAAGAAAGCCAAGATAACGCTTGAGGGAGCGATGTGGCTCCTGAAAAAGGACCGTTCTAATCTGCGTGAAGTGGCCGGCATGTATGGGCTTGACCATCTATCTAGAGATGAGTGGCAGCGGCTGGAGCGTGCTGGCAGTGACCTTCAGGTCGGCAAGGAATTGACACGGCTGTTAGGAAAACGGGCTAAGCTTGGATTTACAACCTATGGGCATACAGGCGAAGATGTGTTTCTGTATGCATTTGGACCCGGCAGACCGACTGGCTTAATTAATAATATTGATATCGCTCCATTGGTGGCAGGGTTTTGGGGAATTGATCTGGCCGCATTAAGTAAAGAGAAGTTTGTAGTTGCAGCCGATTTTTACCGGAATAAAGGCTATAGCGTGCGAATTGATGACACTGACTCAGCCAACCCAATTCTTGTGGCCGAAAGACCCGGCGTTAAACTAACCTACCCGGCACACAAAAACTTCCACTACAACAACGGCAAAGCAGTAAAGCAGACTGGCATAACCGTCTATGGCGGCGGAAAGTTCTACATCCCTCGGGAAATGGGGACAGTCCCCCATTCCCCATAAAGAAAAACCGTTATCTCTCAAGGGATAGCGGTTTTTTTGGCGGTTCGGGAAATAGGGACAGTCCCCACTTTTTTAGCGGATCGGATTATACGACCTTCCTCTTCCGCCGGCGTTTTTCCGCCAGGTATTTCCAGAGTGCCTGGAAGGCGAGCATGGTGCCGATGGCTATTCCGGAGATGGCGACGATGAGGGAGATCCATTCGAAGAAGGAGTATTTCGGAATTTTACTCCATTTGATTCGTCCTTCCCAGTCTTGTATAACCAGGTTCATTCCGTAGATTCCGCTTATGACTGTATAGGTTGTAAGGATTTGCAGCAGGTAATTGTTTCGATTCGTGGTGAGCTTATCCTGGTTTTGATAAAGGTCATTCAGTGTGTTCTTGACTTGTCTGTATAATTCTTCAATGTTGTAGATTTCTTTTACCTTTGCAAAGATTTCCCGGCCGGATACCCTGCTGTTTACCTCTGGATAATAGAACTTGGAGGAGAAATCTGTGATGCTGACAATCAAGTCCTCTATTCCTGTTTCCTTTGTTTCAATGCTGATTTGCGACTGATCGTAGGTTAATTTCATAAGAGCAATTCTGTAATAATAAAACAGCAGGAAGGCGTAATAATATTCTCCATACATCTGGCTCGCCAGCATATTCTTTAAACCTTTGTTTCCTGTGGAAATGCAGGCGAAAATATATTCGCTCACCAGATAAAAGGTTTCGTCCGCCCACCTGTCATATGTATGCTTTTTGAGATAGCTTTTAATATAGTCTAGGTTAGAAGCTCCGATGAATGGCTCGCCTCTTGTATCAAACCCGTTCACATGTCCGAAGCGGTATAGATCCTGCGGGCTGATTTTGGACTCTTCCGGAAGGGCAAAGAATCCGACCACATACATCCGCTCGTCTATAAAAAAAGGAAGACTTCCGAAGTAAGTAGATCCCGCTTGATATGTATCCATATAGTCGATCAGGAAGGGACAGACCTCTTCGAATATAAAGTCCTTCATTTTCTTATATGTATGTCCTTGGTACACAATGTCTGTCTGCATTTCCGGTTCAAGAATAGGCTCCATCACGCGGATGATATCTACGAATTCCAGTGCTTCTGAAATCGGCATGTCCTTCGGAAGCTCCACTCGCATGTTAATCATTCCAATTTTGAATGGACAAATAATCACATCAATTGAAAGAATTTTAAAAGCTGTCTGAACATGCTCCGAAATCATTTCGCAATCAAGGTTGATCACCTTCGAGAATCTTCGGAAGGCATGACGTTCTTTATAGGAAGGAGGGTAAAGCAGCGGTTCAATATTGGGGAGAAAGTTCTTCTCAAGCGCACGATGCGAAACTCGGTGATTGCCATAAAAGGCAGTCTCCATATCCCCATCCTGAATTTGAAAAAATCGATAATCCTTGCGAATCAGCTCATCCACAAGATTTTCAGACAAAGTCCGCTCAATTGTAAAAGGAAAAACCAGCTGAACCAGCGACTCATGAATCACCAAATCCTGAATCTCATTCCCTCTCTCCGTAAAATTAGACATCCCTATACACCTCCCGTTACCGCCATTTTTAACAGTGTTCCCTTTCAACCAGAAGCTAAAACGGGAAATGGGGACTGTCCCCCATTTCCCGTTGGTATATCAGGATTTGTGTTCGGGAAATAAGGGAAATAGGGACAGTCCCCGCAAAAGGGCATAAAAAATCCCGCAGGAGCGCTGCCTGCGGGCAAGTGGGACAGACTTTCGCCTGTTCCAAGTGTCGAGTACTAAAACTAAGGGTTTGAAGAACAAATACTAACTACAAATAAAGGCGATTTGTGACTCTGTTAGTTCTTCCCGGCATCCTGCTTTTCATAAAAGCTGGATTAGATTAACATGGAAGAAAGAGTAAAATTTCATCTTTCCTTTGTTAATAGAAGAAATAACGAATCATTACTGTTATTTAATCATAATTTAAAATTTATGCAAAACTCTATTAATTACCGAAATTTACACTTTAAAGTTGTAATAGGGTTGTTTTTTGGTAGTTTATACCCTATTATCCACTATTATATAATTATATGAATATTAGGGAGGAGATGTTCAAAAATGGACTTTTCCTTAATTGGACATAAAATACGTGAGGTGCGAACGCACCTGGGCCTTTCCCAGAAGGAAGTGTGCGAAGGCATTTGCAGTCAGGCACAAATCAGCAAGATTGAAAAGGGGGAGGTATATCCTTCTGCTCCAACACTCTATCAAATTACCAAAAGACTTGGTCTCGATCTAAACTATTTCTTTGAAAGCGGCTTAAGCCAGCGCCAGGATTACGCGGAAGAAGTAAAAAAACAACTTGCCGCGGCTCGAAGGAACAAAAATTATGAAGACGTTAAAGAGATTGTAAAATCTGAAATGAACAATCCTATTTTTACAAGCAGCAAAGAAAATCAGCAGCTTCTTCTATGGAATAAAGGAGTCTACGAGTACAGCCTGGACCGCAACCCAGAACTGGCGCTCGAAACCTTACAGAAAGCTCTGAGCCTTAGTCATAGTAATGATAATGTATGGACAGAGGATGAGCTGGCGATCATCATGTCTATCGGAGTTATATATATGGATGAGAAATGCATACCTGAGGCTATTGAAACGTTTAAACGGGCTAAGAGATATATGAATAATCGTCTGAATCTGAAAGACTGGACCCTCATACCGAGACTTCACTTTAATCTATCAAAGGCCTTAACAAAAGCCGAGCTCTATGAGAAATCGATCGCATGCTGCGAGGAAGCTATAGAATGGTTGATTAAGCGTGATTATATGTATCTTCTTGGCGAACTTTCCTATAATATGGGGTATAATTACGAATTAATGAAACTATTTGAAAAGGCTATTTATTATTATGAGCGCTCCCTTTTTATATTTGAGGTGCAAAAGTATTTGCATCATATCGACTACATAAAAAACAGGATTGATGCTTTAAAAGAGAACTGATATTTAGGGCAAAGTGCCCGTTTATACGGAGGAGTTCAACATGGTGTATCGTGTGCGAGTTTTAAAGGGTATGGCGGAGCCCAATATTTTCCGTTATGGATTAAGCAGCGCCGAAGCTTTATCAGGGTTATGGGTACGGATCATCCTCGCCCTTCTCTCAAGTGCTTTTTTATTCACATTAAGCGGATTTCTCGGTATAGGGTCCGAATCGCTTTCCGGCCAGATTACAAGACTATCACCCTCGGAATTTGAGACAGCCAAGCTAGTCTTTCTCTGCGGCCAGCTTTTATCCGGGTTATTATATGCAGGTATTATTCTCTTTTTCTTCGGGTTATTTTTTCACATCCTTTTTGATATCGAATATAAAAAAATTCTGGCTGTCCAGCTGATCGCGCTTACGATCGGACTTGTAAGTAAGGCTGTTTCTATGCTAATGGCTATTTTTGCAGGAATAGGAACATCTGCCTCTCCTCTTTCATTTGGAGTAATCGGACATTATCTGACGGATTTCGATCCGCTGCGATTTTTCCTAGGGCAGATATCCGTTTTCCAGATTGCGATTATCGCTTTCCAATTTTATATGTTTCGTTCACTTTCGGAGAAAAAGCCAGGTTTCATCCTGCTGCTTCTCATTCTTCTTCATATGTTGTTCTGGATCATACAAGCTGTCTTGTTAGCTATTAATCTTGGAAAGTTTCTGTAAGGGAGGAGAACTCAGTGAATAAAACGCTTAAGATATTAATTGCGGCGGTCCTTGCCCTGTTTATTGGGCTCAATCTATTTTTACTATATAAAGAAGATAATAAAATAAAGCGCACCTCTTATGTGCAAACATGGAAAAAGGCTAAAAAAGAAGATCTGGCTAGAACGCTCCCTTCCAAAGGTGTGGTGGTCCCCTCCGAGCAGCAATTCGTCCAGCATGATCCTGAAAAAGGAAGCTTTAATAAGTTTCTTGTGAAGGAAGGAGAGGAAGTAAAGACAGGTACTCCTCTGTATTCTTTTATTCCTGAGAACAGTGACGAGCTCGCTGCCCGATTAGAGGCGGAAAAAACGGCTGTGCAGGGTGCGATTGATAGTACGGAAACACATATACAAAGTCTGACAAGCTATCAGTCTTCTATCGAAAGCAATACGCCAGCTGCCTCGGACACTGTAGAAGCAGAGACGAACAAAGATGATTTGAAAGCTTTTGAAATTGAAAAGGAGATCTATCAGCTTGAAGCGGATCAGTCGCGATTAGAGTCCAAGCTTTCAAGCATTGATACACAGCTTTCTTCACTCGGCACTTCCGAATCTGAAGTTACAGTAGAGAGTGAAATAGACGGTACCGTACAAAAAATTCGCCAGGATCTAAAAAATCCGCTCATTACGGTTTCCAGTTCAGCTGCCTCTGTTGAGGGAATTCTTTCAGAAAACCACCGTAAAGCGGTAAAAGAAGGCATGAAGGTAAAAGTTTCAGCCCAAAAAGGAAAAGGAAAATCATCCGGAGAACTGGCCGATGTATCCTCCACTCCCGAAATGGAACCACATGTTAAAAAGAAAAGCCAATATACGTACACAGCTTCCATTGAAAATCAAAAGCCTTTCACACTGATCGGCTCACATGTGGAGGTTCAAATTATCACGAAAGAAGTTAAGGATGCCATCATTGTACCGAAAGACTCTATTTTTAAAGAGAAGAAAAAGCACTATGTATATGTGCTGGGACGGGACGGATTGGTGCATAAAACGAAGGTTGAAGCTGGGGCTGCATCCGGCGGCAAACGAGAGGTCAAGTCAGGGCTGAAGGCTGGAGATGCGGTCGTGCTGAAGCCGGAGGAAGTTGTGGAGAACAAAGGTCCTTTTTTCACTCCATTGCATGCAGGTAAAGTGCGTATGAGTGAATTTATAGATATGTTTGAAGACAAGAAATGGCTGATTCCGTTCTTAACGGGAATCAAAGAAGGCTAAAAGACAAAAAAAATTCCTGGGCGGTCTAATCAGCTCAGGAATTTTTTATTTATAATTAACACGTTTCATTTTGTCTAAAAATTCTTTCGTCAGCCTTTTCTCACTAGTCAAGTACTCTTTTAATAAAGGTTTCTTCGTCTCTCTCGAACGAGACGTACATAATCCACTAAAAGCCTTCAATATGCTATCCCCTTTGCTGTTTTCTCAGCTGCTTCTTTTTTATCCGCACAAGATGCCTATAACTCACTTTTACCCGCCCTTAACAAAACTAAACATAAAAACCAAAAAACTTTAAAAACTTTTTTTGTGGGGACTGTCCCCATTTCCCGAGTGCTCAGGTTACCCTTTTTTTGCTGCTGCATTAAGCTTTTGACACATTCTCAGGCGGGGACTGTCCCCTATTTCCCAATGCTGCATTTGAATGGGTCTGCCGTTTGAAATGTAGTATAATGAGGAAATACGTTCTTTTAATGGGTTTCTGTTGTGTCCCCTGCTCTGCTGTCTACATATAGCTTGTAGTTTTGGGGGCTGTTAAAATAAAGCAGGATCTTGGCAGGAGTGGCATGTTTGTCTGGCTTTCCTTGTAAAAACGCCTGGTAGCTGCTCCATTTATAATCCTCCGGCTTTTCAACAAGCTGTGCCTTTAACGGATTAAGGTGGATATACCGGCTGACCTGAACCAGATATTCAATGGAATCAATCATCTGTGCATAGTATCTTCCTTGAAAAACATGTCCATCCTGTTGATAGCGCTTGTTAAAATAAATGGCATAGCGGGTATTTAATTTACTCATGATTAAACCTGTTGGATCACTAATGGTTTGCAGCAATAAATGAACATGATTACTCATTAAACAATAGGAATGAAGGAAAAACTCATATTTTTCCCTTGTTTCTTCTAACATACTTAAGTAGGTGTTCCGGTCCTTATCGTCAAGGAACAGATCCGCACCGCGGTTGCCGCGGCAGATGAGATGATAAGCTGCACCCGGATACCAGACTCGTTTTTTTCTAGCCATAATTTATTTCTCCTTTTCCATTAGGTACTTTTTAACCGGGCAGCCCTTGGGAAATAGGGACTGTCCCCATAAGAATGTTAGTTTAATAGGGTTTTGAGCTCGGGAAATAGGGACAGTCCCCACAAATAGGGGGGCTGTCTGTCGGGAGGTTTTAGTGTGGATGTTTTGATGGTTGGGGAGGTTTTTCTTGATGTTTTGGATCATCGGGATGAGGATGTCCAGCAGGCTGTTCAGCGTGGGTTTATGCTGTATACCCAGGGGCTTGTGTATCGGCTGGCGGATTTTGAGGATCATGTGACGGCTACGGTTCAGGATCTGGTTCCCGCCAAGGTTGTTCTGGATATAAATTCTCCTGCAAACAGCTCATGTTCCTGCGATGAGGGAATGCTGTGCCGCCACCAGATGGCTGTGTTCCTCGCTGTTTATTCCACTAGAGCAAGTGTGAACTTATGGATTGATAGATGGAAAAGCAAGCAGGAAGCTGCACCTATTGAAGAAGAGAAGCCTTCTCTAATCAGTGCAAGAGATGTGTTAACACAAAAGTCAGCTTTTAAAAGAAGCTTCTCTTCCTGGAAGAGCTTTATCGATAAAACGTTTCACAGCTATATCTTGAAAAATAATACCATGCCCGAATATATGCTGGACCGGATGTGGGGCAGCTTTAATCAGAAAATAAAAGAAAGAGCTCCTGTAGAAAGGGAGTGGCGCCATCTTTACGATTTTGTTGTGATGTATGTGGTTCTCCTCAATTGCTTAAAGCTGTTAAAATCGGATCCCAGTCCTAAGGTATCGCTGTCCTTTTTCCATGACCTGGCTTCTAATTTAGCAGAAGAGCTTCAGGAGATTATTCCCTCCATCGGCAGACAGGCACAGCCGTTTGCTTTTGATGAGTTCCTGGAGGGCATTAAGGATGAAGCATGGCGCCTGCTCGAGGGCGGCTCTTCCCTGCAATATGAAAGAGTCGACTTTTACCGTTCGCTCTGGAGATATTTGTTTAAAAGCTCCAAATGGCGGTTAAAGGAGATCGAGCGGCTTGAAGAGACTCTAAATGAAAGGCATTCTGAGGCTCAGACCTCTTCGTATCAAATTGCCCTTATCCATTTAGCGCTGTTAACCAATCGTGATGATCAGGCGATGGAGCTGCTGGGCGGACTTCCGCCATCGGCTAATCCCTTTTTATATGCCTGGCTGCAATATTCCATTGAGACCGGGAATGAAAAACGGGCCGCGCTCTTTATTGAGCATGTGATCAAACGGGTTAACCCGTTCTTAAATGCGCTGGCCTCCTATTATGAAAGAACGGATTTTGTCCGGACCTTTTCCATGCCGATCCGGGTTTTCTGCCAGGAAACAAAACGGCCGGAGCTGCTCGAGAAATTTTACCGGGAGACTCTCCCTTATAGTTATTGGGAATACTCTAAAGTATTATTTGAACGGGAAGAATTTCACAAATGGGTTGAACTGCAGGTATTTGCCGGAGAAGGTTTGAACATGATCGGGAATGATACGGTTAAAATTCTGCAGTCAAAAGACCCTTCCCTTCTTCTTCCTTTGTATCACCATGCGGTTTTCACAAGTCTTGAGCTGAAAAACAGGCAGGCTTATAAAACAGCTGTCCGCCATTTGAAAAAGCTTAAGACGATCTATAAAAAATTAAAGCAGGAAGACCGATGGACCGAATATATCGAAAATCTTTCGGTATCGACTAAGCGTTTACGAGCCTTTCAGGAAGAATTGCAAAGGGGTAAGCTCATTCATGTTGAATAAAACTAAAATTCATATAGATGTCCAGCAGCATGATAACGGACATTTTATCATCATAGGAAAAGACGAAAATAATCATAACATCTCCATAAATTCCTTAAGAAAGCTCATTTTCACCTGGGATTCTTCAAGCTTTTACGGAACGATGCTGGATACAAAGGGCTTTGAAAAAATGCCCGGAGTGCCTGTAGAGGCCTGGAGCCTGCTGAATGTTTTCGGCAAAGAAACGTTCAATAGCTTTGTAGAATGGGAATGGAGCGACTTTGCCAGCTTCTGTTTATCAACTGCCCATCTGCTCTTGGACGGGTTTGAAAAAGGAGTGCCTGTTCCCGACTTTGCCCGTCTTCAAAATGATGAAGCGGGATGGGCTCTGCCCAAATCGATGCTGGATGAGTTTGATGCTGATTTCTGGGAAGAAGCAATCGCTATTCCCCAGGCCTCCATCGGAAGTGCACATAAAGTGCAAAAGCAAAAAACGAAGGACTTTTTAGATAGCTGGTACAACGCTGCGGTCTCCCAGTATTTATCGAAGCATGCCATGAGCCAGGACCACTGGAAACGGACTGTTCTGGAATTTTCCGAAACAAGGCTCGATCCTGAAGTGCTTCAGGCTTATTTTACAGAAGACCGCTGGCAGAAATGGCTGAAGTTAATAGAAGATGAAAAGCCATTCACCACCTGCCTGCGAATTACGGAGCCTCCTGATGGGGATGGACCCTGGATTCTTGAAACGATGCTCAGATCCAAAAAAGACGAATCTGTACTGATTCCATTCAGAGGAAAAGGGAAAAAGCCGCCTAAAAGCTGGCAGCCTTTCCTCCCGCAGGCTGAAGAAGAGGTAAAAGGATGGGCCAGTGTTGTACCTTCCCTCCAAGAAGGTGATACTTTTAAGCGCGAGCTTGAGGAAAGTGAAGCATGGGAGTTTTTAACGAACGAAAGTGAAAAGCTCATTTTTCTCGGAGCAGAAATTCTGCTTCCTTCCTGGTGGCAGGCCATTCGGGATGCTTCCTTCAGAATTAAAGCCCGCGTGAAGAGCACACCTTCATCACGAGGCCCTTCTTATGTTGGTCTTCAGGCTCTTATGGACTTTGACTGGCGTTTTTCCATGAATGGTGTTGATTTTTCAGAGGAAGACTTCCAGAAGATGGTGGAGGAAAAAAGACGGCTGATTTACGTGCAAGGCCAATGGGTCAAACTGGATCCTTCATTTATCCGCCAGATTCAGGAAATGATGAAAACAGCGGACCAAAAGGGACTGCAGCTGAGCGATTTGCTTCATCAGGAGCTGTCCTCTGCAGAAGATGAGGAAGATACAGAAACCGATGATCCGGCTGAAATGTTAAAAATTCAGTTCGAACTGAACCAGGAATTAAGAAAGCTTATGTCTTCCCTAAGGGAAACTAAGTCTATTCCATTGATCAGCCCCTCTGAACATCTTCAGGGCACTTTAAGGCCTTATCAGATTCAGGGTCTCAGCTGGCTGTATTTCTTGCGTGAACACGGCTTCGGCGCCTGTCTTGCAGATGATATGGGGCTTGGGAAAACCGTCCAGATTATCGCTTATCTTCTTAAAGTTCAGGAGGAAAATCAACAATCTGTCATAACTGAAGCTGAAGTAAATGGACGGTCGGTTGTAAAAACCTCGCTAATCATCTGCCCGACGTCTGTTCTTGGAAACTGGCAGAAAGAGCTGGAGCGGTTCTCGCCGAATCTGAAGGTCTTTCTTCATTACGGCAGCAACCGCCCTAAAGGGGACGATTTTCACAAAGCTATAGCCGGATACGATGTTGTGCTTACCTCATATGGAATCACACATCAGGATTCTGAAGAGCTGGAATCCACCCACTGGTCAAGTGTGATTCTGGATGAAGCGCAGAATATAAAAAATGCCGGCACTAAACAATCGAGGGCTGTCCGGAAGCTCCGCGGCACCCACCATATCGCTCTCACCGGAACACCGATGGAAAACCGCTTAAGCGAGCTCTGGGCGATCTTTGATTTTATCAACAAAGGCTATCTTGGCACTCTTGGACAGTTCCAGGAGAAATATGTGGCAGCCATTGAGCGTGAGCAGCAGAAGGATAAAATTAAAGAGCTGCAGAATTTAATTCAGCCTTTCTTATTAAGACGTACGAAAAAGGATAAAGATGTAGCGCTGAATCTGCCTGATAAGCTGGAGCAAAAAGAATTTGTGCCGCTCACAGGAGAACAGGCTTCCCTATATGAACAGCTGGTTAAGGACACGTTCTCCGAGATTGAAAAACTTTCCGCTATTGAGCGCAAAGGGTTGATTTTATCTCTGCTCGGAAAGCTTAAACAGCTATGTGATCATCCTTCTTTATATTTAAAGGAAGGCGTGGAGCATAATGAGGCTGAGCGCTCCGGGAAGCTTGAAAAACTGCTTGAACTGGTGGATGCGGTACAGGAGCAGGGGGAAAGCTGCCTGATCTTCACCCAGTATATCGGTATGGGTAATATGATGAAGAATCTGCTGGAAGCTCGTTTCGGGCTAGAGGTGCCTTTCTTAAATGGAAGCATGCCAAAGGCCAAGCGTGACACAATGATCGCTGATTTTCAGGAAGGGAAATTCCCTATTTTCATTCTGTCCTTAAAAGCCGGCGGTACGGGTCTTAACCTGACGGCAGCAAACCATGTGATCCACTATGACCGATGGTGGAATCCTGCTGTTGAAAATCAGGCAACAGACCGCGCATACCGCATCGGCCAAAAGAAATTTGTGCACGTGCATAAGCTAGTATCTACAGGCACACTGGAAGAAAAAATCGATGCAATGCTTGATAAAAAGCAGGCATTGAATGACGAAATTCTACAGGGTGAAACCTGGCTGACAGAGCTTAGTGATAAAGAGCTTCTTGATCTGGTTGCCCTTTCGTAGCATAGATGTCCTGGAGGAAAGTCCTTCATCATCCGGATGATGAAGGACAAAGTTCAGCAAGTCCCTTAGAGAACAGTCTTTCATGCGGATGTTAAAGGACAAAATTCAGCAGATCCATTAGAGATAGGTCCTTCACCAGAGCGTTGAAGGACAAAGTTCAGTATTAGGCTTGTCCCGTATTCTCGCATTTTAGGCGGGATCCCTGGGGCAGGCTTTTTTTGAGTATAAAAAAACAGCTAGAATTCTAGCTGCTTTCCATGGTGTTATGATTGTCTGTTAGAATCTTTCGCCAAACGCTGATATTTAGCAATCTCATCCTCAATATCAAGAAGCTTCATTTGGTACTCTAATTCAAGCTTCTTTTTTTGTCTATTAAGAGAATCGATCTTAGCTTCATAATCCTCAGGGCCTTGATCTTCGGGCGGTGTGTAGCCAAAATCAGAGCTTTTAATTTTGCTCAGGCTCTTCGCTAAAATTTCAACGCCAAGTCCAGCCATATCTTTTGCTTTTTGGTTTGCAAGGATATTAGAACCCACTAGTCCGATCAAATTTTGCATCTTGGATAGAGATGTTCCTGGAATGGCAGATTTTTTCTCCACGAAGTCTTCCAGCTTGCTGTCATCCACTACATAGCTTTTTCCATCCTGAGTGGCTTCAAGCTCTCCAGTGCGGATCCATCTGCGCACGGTTTCCTCAGAAACATTTAACATTTCACTTATCTCTTTTGTGCTTAACATGCTGCGCCTCCTTTTTTGGCAAATCCTTCATACACATAATGTAACACATATGCGTGTGTATGGGCAATGTTTTTGACTTTTTGCGATTGTCAGAGGACGCAAAAAACTCCCCTGCATTCAGGAGAGTGTGATTTCCAGCCAAAAGCTAATATGATTATCTAACTTTGCCTTTACGCTGATCCAGCATTTTTTTAACAATCGGGTATACAACAGGTGCCCATTTAATGGCAGTAGAAATTAATTTTTTCATGAGTTTGACCTCCTTTAATAATACTATGCGTATTCCCTGATTGCCTTATGAACAAACCTGCCTTATTAAGGAAGAGTTAAGTGCATAAGAAAAAGACCGCTGTGGAAGCAGTCCGCAATGAGGTTTATTTATCATTCATTCTTTTTCTCTAGAAGATTAAAGCGAGGCTTTGACTTGCGTGGAATATTGGGGAAATATAGTTTTGGATGAGATTACTTTTTTACTGATAGGTTTTGAACTGTTTTTGAACTGGTTTTGAATTGGTTTTGAACTGGTTCTGAGCTGGATTGACTTTGTTTTTTCAGAGGTTAGGAAGGACTGCTATCGAAGGCTGCGATCCCCTGCTATGAATACTGTTTCACTCAAACGTCTCGCAAGAAGCTGCGAATTCGGAATAATGCATTCTGCCTTCTGCGAGAAACATCCTTTGGTTTAGTTTTTTTCTTAAGTATGCATGTTCCAGTGCTGCCAGACGTTCTTCTATATGCCGATTTTGAAACTTAACTTGTCCAAGCTCTGTTTCAGCTTTCTCAAGCAGGCCGTGAAAGCTTTGCAGCTGTTCAGCCCCAGTTAACGTTTTAACATTCGTCCTGCCCACAAACTTAATTAAATCCGTCAGCAGCTCCTCCACCCGCTTAATTCGGGTCACACACTCCTTACAACCCTCACACCCCATCCTTTCACCTCCTTGGGAAATAATCTGGGAAATGGGGACTGTCCCCACAAGCTTGGAAGCGGTTCCCCTTATATGACGGGTCTGGGTCCTAGGAATCGGACGGTTTCGGCGATGACTTCGGTTACGTAGATTTTTTTGCCTTCTTGGTTGTTGTAGTTGCGGGTTTGGATGCGTCCTGTTACTCCCACGACTGAGCCTTTTTTGCAGAATTGTGTGGTGTTTTCGGCTGTTTTTCTCCAGAGGATGCAGTGGACAAAGTCTGCTTCGAAGTCTCCTTGTGCGTTTTTAAAGTTGCGGTTCACGGCTAATACTACAGTAGATACTGCTTTTCCTTCCGGCGTATATCTAAGCTCAGGATCTTTAGTGAGCCTGCCTACCAATGTTACCTGGTTAATCATCTGTTGCCTCCCTCCTTTCTCTGTTGTATTTTCATCATATAAAAACTGCCTCCTTCTCGTAAAATAGGGCTAATGACTTATTACGCTGTTTTCTGCTTTTAAAATATCTTTTTGGTATAGAGAGAAATCGGTTTTTCAAGGCCTATTTACGTTAAAAATAGCTTTTTTGTTATTTCGAGCTTTTTTTACAAATAAAATTCGACAATATCTTCCTTCTCATTTAAATTTTAGGGCATTATCTTTGTTGTGTTATAATGAATGAAATCAGTCCGCACGAATGCAGCAACTCATACTTTTGATGAAATGGAGGCTAATGATGAAAACCTTTAGATTGATGTCCTTTCAGCTGGTTACTGACGAGCAGGAATTAATTTCAGTGAATTTGGAAGACGGTTTGATTATCAATAAAGAAGATGAACAAAGTCGTTGGCTTATTGAAGCTTTTATTAGTAAAGAATCCTTTGCATCTATTGAAAAAGAATTAAATCCTGAGGGAAAGATTTTCGTCTTGGCCGTTATTTCTAAAGAAGGAAATGACCCTGTTCTGTTTGAAACAACCATATGCTCCGCCGCGGAAGTGGATGGCGGAATTATTCTTCTATTAGAAGGAGTCATTAAAAAAGGCCGAAATAAGTACGCCGAGCTTCTATTAGAGGACCTTATTAATAAAGGACTGCAGGGAGACCAGCTGCTCGATGAATTCAAACACAAAATTCGGTCGAAGCCGATTGCTGCATTAAGAGAATAGTCTTTTTCTGCGATAGCTCATATTTTTTCAATAACCGCTTATTTATTTTTAAAAACGACTCATATTTTTAAAAAAACGGCTCATTTATTTTCGATAACAGCTCATACACTTTTTAAACAGCTTATATATTATTTCTCAACAAAAAAGACGGGAGCGCACCACATGGCTCCTGTCTTTTTTGCATGATCACTTACCTGCTGTCAGGCACATCATCATTTTTTTTCTTCTCATCGTTGTATCTTGTATCAAACGGATCGTCGTTATCTTTGCCCTTATTATCTTTGTTATGATTGTTGTCAGTTGGGTCTGCATCTCCCGGAACCTGTCCGTCATCATCATTTCTGTCATGGTCTCTTATATTGCCATTATCTATATCATTCGTATCGTTTAAATCCACGTCTTCCCTATTCTTATTATTCTGATCGAGGTCTCTATCGTTCACCACACCGTTATTGTTATCTTCAGGGGGCGGGTTTCTGTCATCATTATTATTACAGCCTGCTAAAAGAACGGCCGAAAGTACAGAAACACTAAGAACTGCCATTATTTTTTTAAACATATGTGTACCTCCTTTCACCAAGGTTAAGGACCTTTTTGGTCTTTCCTTATCGTTTCCGGTTGGAATAAAAAATATTAAGCAAAATGCATTAAATAGGTAAATATGCCGAAATAAAAATACAGGAATTTCCAAAAGATATGTAGAATTTAAATTACATGAAACTTTTTCCAGTTTCTCACGTCTATTAGTTGTACATTTACTTTTAAAAGAAAGAGAGGAGCTTAACGTCTAAGATATCTACATAGACTTTACTCTGTTCAAAAATTATATTTCGGGGGAAGATTATGAAAAAATTAGTAAAAAATATGGCTCTCTTCAGTGTTTGCGCCGGACTATTGCTGCCGGGAGCAGCCAGCGCGAGCCTTCAAACGGACTTAAATCAATCAAAAAATGTCCTTTCAGGAAAGTATGATAGCGGTACGCGGCAATTCAAATCCATATCGGATGCCCGCAGCCTTGGATCTGAAAAGGAACAAAAACCTCAATTTAGTGAAGATACCATCATTATTAAATATAAAAATCCTCTATCCAGAACTCAGCACTCCCGCCTAGGCGCAACGATTCTAAAGCAGGATAGCTCTCTTAAATATGTAGTGGTAAAAGTAAAAAATAAAGCAGCACAGGAAAAGGCACTGAAAGCCTACTTGAAAAATGATGCAGTCATTTCTGCCCAGCCATCAGTGCTTTTTCAAAAGTTCGGCAATCCGGACCCGAAAGCGTACAAGCAGTATGTAAATTCCATGCTGCAGATCAACAAGGCACAATCCCTTGCAGGAACCAGGAAGGTTAAGGTAGCCGTCATTGATACAGGGATTGATGTTAAGCATCCTGAGCTGAAAAGTAAAGTCATCAGCAGCGTTAACATATTAAACCCTGCCAACCCAGGGCAGCCTGACAGCCATGGAACACATGTAGCGGGTATTATCGCTGGTGAAAAGAATAACGGAGTCGGCGGCTATGGTATCAATCCTAACGCTGATATTTTGTCCATAGATGTGTTCGGAAGATCTTGGTCGACCAATGATTACACGATAGCTCAAGCCATAGATAAGGCGATCGAGCAGGGAGCTAAAGTGATTAATATGAGCCTCGGTTCATATGCACCTTCTCCTCTGCTCGAGGAAACTGTCCAGAAAGCGATTAGTAAGGGCATTACAATAGTCGCTGCTGCCGGAAATGAAGCATGGGATATGCCGAGCTATCCTGCTTCCTATGAAGGCGTTATTAGCGTTGGCTCCATAAATAGCAAGAAGAGCCTTTCTTCTTATTCTAACTTTGGACCAACTGTTGACATCGTAGCTCCTGGGGAAGAAGTGTATTCTTCCATTTATGAAGCAGAAAAATTGTCCAGCTTCCGAAATATGAGCGGAACGTCCATGGCTTCGCCTGTTGTAGCCGGAGTCGCTTCCCTCGTCCTAGCGAAAAACCCTTCTCTTACACCTGCAGGGGTCGAGTTTATCTTGAAAACGACAGCCCAGGACATGGGAGCAAAAGGTTATGATACAAAATTTGGAAACGGACTTGTGAATCCTGTATCCGCTTTAGCTTATAATGTTAAATCTGTTCCGAAAACTGTAACTAAAACATGGACAGATAAAGAAATTTTAAATGAGGCAGCTTCTGTTGGAACCTCAGAGCCACTTGCTGTTACGAAAGCTTTCACTCAGCCTGCCGAACAGCATTGGATTCAATTTAAAGTAAAAGAAGGAGAGTATATTCAGACTGCCCTAAAAACCGCGGCTCAATATGACCATAAGCTGACAGTCAAATTTTTCGGAACCAACCAGTCACAAACCCTTATGCTTGATTCTGTTCGGGATGGCAAAAGTGAGGCTAAACTCATTAAAGCACCGTTTACAGGTACCATGGCGATCGGCGTAAAAGATGTAAATGGCAATTATGACAGCTCTTCAGCCAAGAAAAATCATTATACGCTGCAGGTTTCAAAATCAGACGCACTTCCTGAGGATGCATCCACACTGACTAATATGACTGCCATCACTTCAGTGCCATTCAGCAATTCAGATCATACGTTTGCCGGAGCAGACAAAATCGATCATGATTATTTCACCTTCAAGGCTGACGGCGAAAATCTGTTCAACCTTAAGGTTTCTGGAGTGGCCGGAGTAAACAGCTCTATCAATGTGTATCGTGAAGATTCCCTTTTTCCTCCCCAAGAACCCGGAGAGCCAGTTATGAATGATGAAGAAAAATTGCAGATGCTGAAGGAAATGCTGGAAGGCGAAAATGGAATGCCTGGTGACTTTACCAGCAACAGAGGCGGAGCTGGTGAAGGAGAATCTCTATATTTCAAAGGCGAAAAAGATATGAAATACATTGTAAAGGTATCTAATAAACCTGAATTAACAGAGGAAAACTTCTTTTTCTTCTTTGGTCCTGTTTTTGAAACCAATCTAGAACCAGAGTCATCTCTGACTCCTTATACGTTAAGCTTATCTTCATCTGAGTTTACTCCTGACGAAGACGGCTACCCGATTCAAGAAGGTGAAGAAGGCGAAGAAGGAGATAGCGATTTAAACGGAGATGGAAGATATGATATGGAAGATGAGATCCTATATTTCGAGAGAAGAATTGAGCAATATAAGGAATCAGCACGTCCATATACATTAGGCCAATCGGCTGCCGGAACGCTGCAAGATCACAATGATTCTGATATATTCACTTTCCAGGCTGAAAAATCGGGGATATACAAATTTAATATTCCAAAGGTAAATGGCCAGTCTTTCTTAGTCGAAATCATGCGGTTAACGACCGAGAAGCTGGAGGATGGAAAAGTCATTCCAACTTTCGCCTATGTGGGTGATAATTTAAACTGGAGCGGCATGGGAAGTTTGAACAGCCAGATCACGACCGGGCTAAAAAAAGGTGAAACCTACTTCTTGCAGGTCAGCCCAAACTTCTTTGAAAACGACTTTTCTTATCAAAAATACAACATTTCCTCTTCTTACATTTATGCTGATCAATCAGATAAATATGAAGACAATGATCTAATGAAGGATCAGGTGAAAAACCTGCCGGCAGATGGAAAAGTAACAGGTAACTTTGCAATGCCTGGGGATACCGATGCTTTTTACTTCTCCCCTGCTAAAACAGGCGTTTATAGCGTCCTGGCTGAAAACGGAACAGTCAATCCTGCACTGCAGGCTAAGCTGCCAAAGGAATTGTTTAATAAGGTTTACAAAATACCAGTTATTATTGAAGACGTGAACCGCAACAGAAAATATGACAGCGCTGACTATGAGAACTATTCCATCATCGATTCAGGTGCCGATTCAGGAACCACTTATGGTTCCTTTAAGGCAGCAGCTGGTAAGAAATACTTTATCGTGTTAGACCAATATATTGATGGAGGCACATTAAGCCTGGTTCCATACAACCTGACTATTGCCGCAGCCAAAACAGCAGATGAAGATGCAAAATCTGTTATTACAAATAACAAACCTTCTAAACCGATCGCCCTAAAAGCAGTGAATAGCAAAGAGCTTAAAGCCAGCGGCTATTTAAATGCAGGCGTCAAATTCGGTGATGAAGACTGGTATGTGCTTACCCTTAAAAAGGACACTTCTGTAAAAATCGACCTGTCCGCCGGAATTGAATCAGATATGTCGCTGTCTCTATTTCAAAACGGAAAGCTGCTGAATATGGCTGACTATTACCCTGAAGGCGATAATGAGACGCTGGTAAGAACTCTGAAAAAAGGTACTTACCATATCAAAGTCCGTGATTATTTCGGCAATTCATCCGTCAAACCTTATGAGTTGAAGGTAACCCTTAAATAAGCGAAAAAGGGAAGAGGCATATATGCCCCTTCCCTTTTTCGCTTTAGAAAGTAGTAAAGCTGGCCTGCAATGCAGACCAGCTCCTTTTTTGGGAGAATCTATGGCTTACCAGACCATATTTTTTTTCATGTTGAGTAAATGAATTTGCTATTAACCTACACTCCTATAATATCACCAAAGTAGCACTTCTAAACAGTATTTCTGGAAAAATTTTTATAAAAATTTATTCTTGCTTTTCTCCCAATGCGAACGTAATTTCGGCTTCACAAGCCACTTCTCCATCGACTTTAGCAACAGCTTTGCCTTTGCCAATCGGACCGCGAAGACGTACGATTTCTACCTCTAACCTCAGCTGATCGCCAGGTCTCACCTGTTTTTTAAAACGACAGCTATCAATCCCTGCAAAAAAAGCAAGGCGACCGCGATTTTCTTCTTTGATCAGCATAGCAGTAGCTCCCACCTGAGCCAAAGCCTCAACAATCAATACTCCTGGCATAACCGGATAGTCTGGAAAATGGCCATTAAAAAATTCCTCATTTGCCGTCACATTCTTAATCCCAACCGCCCTGACTCCTTCTTCCATCTCTATAATTTTGTCGACCAGCAAAAAAGGATAGCGGTGCGGTATGATTTCTTTAATTTGCGACACATCAAGCATGGTATAACCTCCAACGGTTTTCATTTTCTCTATCTTAACATGAATAAAGAAAAAACTAAAAGCTGGTTTTAGGACTAAGTACTAACTTTAGTGGATTTGTGTTGGATGATGCTTAATTTGAATAGTATTTAAGGTCGTTCGGGTAAGAAAAATTGGTTTTCCAAAAATGTTAATTATGTAGTAGGTCTTTATTTAATCGGGGCTTACTTCCGGTTTATGGCTGGGAGCCAATAAGGATTTACATCTGGACCCTGCCAGCCGCCAATTTGCAGTTTATGGGGTTATTTACGTGGCTAGCTTAAACATTTATGTGCATCCTTATGTGCTAACTTCCAGGAATTAATATCGGAGAGTCAAAAAGGGTTTTACATTCGGACTCTGTCAGCCTCCATCTTGCCGTTTATGAGGTGAAATTATAATTTATGATTTTAGATATATAAGAAAAAAACCGTCCTATTAATTTATGAGATAAACAGGACGGTGTTTAAAGACTGATTTTTATTTTTCTAATAGCTCCGGTATTGTAACAAATTGATATCCCTGTGCACGTAAGTTATCAATCATTTTAGGCAGCGCCTCTATCATTCCATCTAATTTACGAGCATCTTTAAAGTTATGTAATAAAACAATTCCGCCTGGTACGGCTCTTGCATTAACCCTTGATAAAATGACATTTGCCGAAGCACCACTCCAGTCATAGGAATCAATCGTCCATGAAATGGATTGATATCCTAAATTATTTAGGGTATCAATCTGATTATCATTGATTGCCCCGTATGGCGGTCTGAAAAAGTTTGTCTTAACTCCTGTAACTTTTTCAATCTCGTCGGTAGTGGACTGTACGGTTTGAATTAACTGTGAATCCGTTAAAGATGTAATATTAGGATGATACCATGTATGGTTGCCAATGGCATGGCCTTCTGAATTAATCCGTTTTAGCAAGTCAGGATATGCCTTTACTTGCTGTCCCATCGCAAAGAAGGTTGCCTTTATATTTTTGGATTTTAATATATTTAAGATTTGAGGGGTATAAACGTCCTCTGGTCCATCATCGAAGGTAAGGGCGATAACTTTTTTGCTGCTGGGGCCCATATAGATCATACCTGAGTAAGATTTGTCCGGAACATTTAAAATCTGGCCTGGATAAATTCTATTCGGATCTGTTATTTGCAGGTTTGCCTCTTTGAGATGTGATGCAGAAATTCCTAATTTAACAGAAATTTTATAAAAGGTATCCCCCGAAGCCACTTTGTATATGCTTGCTTCTGGAATATCCAATTTTTGTCCCACACCTACCAACGTAGAAGTCAACTTATTATGATTTACCAGCTTTTCGACAGTCATACGATTTTTTGATGCAATTTTCCAGAGAGTATCCCCGGATTGTACAGTATAAGGTGCTGCTTGTGCAAAGTTTCCAACTGAAAGAAGAAAGATTAGTAGTACAGCAAAAAAGCTGAAAGCTTTTTTTTTCATCGTGTCACATCCTCTTATTTATTAACTCTATAATTATAAAGTTTTTCTTGCGACGTGCTATCCTGAAAAAATTGGTAAAAGACCAGAAGATATAGAAGATATGCGACCGGAATTTAATAAAATCGTTTCTGTTTATGCATCAAATCAAAAATCGCCAAATAAAAAAGAGAGGTTATCCCTCTCTTACTGTGCGTCTTTATTCACCAGTTCCCCAATATGGGTCCAGGTTGTTTTTTTAAATACATCGCCAGGGCTGCCGTCACCCAGCATGCTGTAGCCTACTAAAGCTCCTGCAATAGTGGAGACTGCGATTAACGCTATTATGATAATAAGACGGAGCCATATCGGGATGAGGCGGACCCTGATCTTTCGGCCTGATTGGGGTTTTGTTTCTTTTTTTTCTTTTTCTTTTTTATATTCTTCTCTAGATACGCTCATTGGTTCCATCCTTCTGATGCCTCTCCTTCTTACCCGGCTTTCCGGTCTATTATACCTGTCTGGATCGCTTTTGTTAATCAGGATTGTTTCTTTAATAGGCCTGCGGTTTTTTTAGCCCGGCTCTATTTAGCGGATTCCGTTTACAAGGCCTGCCATTTGATCAGCCATTGTAATGGTACGCGCCTGGAATTGGTAGGATCTCTGGACGTTCATGAGATCGGTCATTTCCTTTGAAAGCTCGACATTGGAGTTCTCTAGAACGCCTTGCTGCATGGAGATTTCTCCTCTTAGTCCGCCTTCTAATCTAGTGAAAACTTCCTCTTCTGTTACGCCGAGAGTATTTAGTCCCTGGGGAAGGGCATATAGATTCGTACCCTTCTGCTCTAAAAATTGGGGCTTTTTTACAGAAATAATACCCAGTTCAAAGGTTTGTACTCCTCTATTTTCTGTGGCCGCTCTCAGCTGTCCATTTTCAGTGAAGGAAATGTTATTGATTTCGCCACCTATCACAATAGGTCTGTCGAACTCATCGAGAACTGCCTGGCCATTGCCTGTTACAAGTGCCATTGAATTTCCGGAGGCATCTGTCGGTGATAAATAAAAGGCACCGTCTCGTGTAAACTGGACCGTATTTTGATCGCCTCTTATTTTAAAGAACTGATCATTCTTTGTCAGGGCCGCATCGAGGTTCCTGTCTGTGGTTTTAAGGCTTCCTTGTGTAAGTACTAAACGTGATTGGCTGATCTTAGCGCCAGTACCCATGCGGATCCCAATAGGCGTAAGCCTGCCTTTTTCTTTATCATCACGGCCCTGGTTTTTGAATTCCTGGGCGAGAAGGTCGTTAAAGTAGGTTTCTTTTCTTTTATACCCGGTTGTTTCTATATTCCCCAGGTTATTGCTTATGATATCCATCTTCTTTTGAAGCTGGCTTAGTGTATTCGTTGCCGTAAACATTACTCTATTCATTTGCTTTTTCTCCCCTCATGCACAGGGCATGCTGCAATTCTCAAAGTCGGCCGGAAGCAGTTTTTATAAGCTGAAAAGTAAATGTTAACCGATCCGCCCTATTTCATTCACGGCTTTATCCATGCTTTTATCATATGCCTGCAGAACTTTCTGGTTTGCTTCAAAAGCACGGTAGGCTGTCAGCATATCGGTCATCGTCCTAGATGCATCAACATTGGATTGCTCAATAAAGCCCTGCTGCAGTTTGAATGGAACATTTTCCATTTCATATGCACTCTGGATATTTTGGCCGCCCTCTGCCCTGAACAGGCCGTCTCCTTCTTTTACAAGCCCATAAGGATCATCCGTATACATAATACCAAGCCTTGAAACTCTCTGGTCATTCTCTTGAATAACGCCATCTTCACCTACTGTAAAATTTTCACTTTGCAGCTGAATCCGGTTCCCGGTATCATCGAGAACATAATTGCCGCCTGGTGCTGTTAAAAAGCCTGCGGCATCAAGTGTAAAATTCCCGTTTCGAGTGTATCTGATTTCCCCATTCGCATTCGAGACTGAAAACAAAGCCGTCCCGGGACGGCCGGTTTCTGGGTTAATCTCTGTTGTCATATCTTGAAGCGCTATATCTGTACTTCTTTGGGTTTCGGTTATATCTCCCTGGCCAAAGTCAGGCATAGCTTCCTGCATATAAACTCCTGTACTCAGATTTCCAATATTCTTGCTGGTTGGAAGGGTGAGCTTATTTTCCACAGGAATGTTCAGGCTTTCTACTCTGTTTAAGAACATTTTAGGGAATGCCCTCATTGAAGATTGGTCAGCCTTGAATCCAGGCGTGCTCGCATTTGATATATTATTCGTCAGCATTTCTGTCCTGCGCTGCTGGGAAAGCATTCCGGACGCCGCTGTATAAAAGCCTCTTAGCATATATTCACCTCATGTAGAATGAGAAATTTTTAAAAACGTTCCAAAGACATAGTTAATTCTATTATAAGGTAATTATCGGCTGCACAGCATGAGTATTTTACCGTAAAATTACGTTTTTTCAGAAGATAAGAGAAAATGGGGGATTTTTTTAGCAGATATAGTTTAACCGTGGATGCTTTGTGGTAAATACCTTAAAAAATAAGGGCCCTGGTTCCGCGCCTTTCCTTAAAAAGAATACCAGGCCCTTATTCATTCAAACTACAAATCTGCGTTTTGGCAGTTTGTCCATATTGTCGAGCATCATTCCTGTACCTATTGCTACACAATCCATAGGATTTTCTGCAACTAATACAGGTACTTTTAATTCTTCAGCCAGCAGCTGATCCATTCCATGAAGCAAGGCTCCTCCGCCGGTTAAGATAACTCCGCGGTCGATGATATCTGCTGATAGTTCAGGCGGTGTGCGTTCAAGCACACTTTTTGCTGCCTGTACGATTAGAGAAACCGATTCTTTTAAAGCACCGCTAATCTCATCTGATCTTACTGTGATCGTTCTTGGAAGTCCGGATACCATATCCCGTCCGCGGATGTCGATTTCTTCCTGGCGTGATCCAGAGAATACAGTCGCTACTTTAAGCTTTATTTCTTCAGAAGTACGTTCACCGATCAATAGTTTGTACTTGCGCTTAATAAAGTTCAAAATTTCCGCGTCAAATTTATCTCCGGCCATTTTAATAGATGAAGATGTTACAATATCACCCATAGAAAGAACGGCAACATCCGTTGTGCCTCCCCCAATATCAACCACCATATTACCGCTAGGCTGGAAAATATCCATTCCCGCACCGATTGCAGCAACCTTTGGCTCTTCTTCAAGGTAAACCTTTTTGCCGCCGCTTTTCTCTGCTGCTTCTTTAATTGCTTTCTGCTCGACACTTGTGATATTCGTCGGGCAGCAAATCAAAATACGGGGCTTAGATAAAAACCCTTTTACATTCAATTTATTTATAAAATGCTTAAGCATCGATTCCGTGATGTCAAAATCAGCAATAACTCCATCCTTCAGCGGACGGATTGCCACTATATTTCCAGGAGTACGCCCTACCATTCTTCTTGCTTCTTCTCCGACCGCAAGAACACGATTCGTGTTTTTATCGATGGCAACTACAGACGGTTCATTCAATACGATCCCTTTACCCTTCACATGTATAAGTACATTGGCAGTCCCAAGATCGATTCCTATATCTCTTGCGAACATTACGCTATAATCCTCCTTAAAACTTACTCGGCTTCTAAATATTTCAAGCACTGTCCTAATTTACTATTTTATCACAACGCACCCTAAAGAAGTAGAAAAGTATCGAATAATTGTGAACATCCTGTAGATTATTAGTAAGTTCTACCCATTCCCTATGGGGACTGTCCCCATTTCCTGGGACCTGAAACTCATTCCCGGCTTACATTCCTGCTGGGGACAGTCCTTATTTCCCAAAACAAAAATGCCGGGCGAAAGCCGGCACTTCTCTTTTACTTTATTTAACGGTCTCTTCTTCAAACTCTGGCTTCTTGTATTTCATTTTGGTTGCTTCTCCGCCTCGAAGGTGACGGATGGATTTATGATAATCCAATATATCTTTCACTTCGTTGGCAAGTTCCGGACTTATTTCTGGAAGTCTCTCTGTAAGATCTTTGTGGACAGTACTTTTGGATACACCAAACTCCTTCGCAATGACGCGAACCGTTTTTCTTGTCTCCACGATATACTTTCCTATCTTGATAGTTCTTTCTTTGATGTAATCGTGCACACCACTCGCCCTCCCTAAATTGAAGTGAGAAGTGTGAAATGAGGTTTCGCTATTTATATAAACTAGTGGTTTCCCTAAAAGCAAGTGAATGTATCTTCAGCTAAATACACGGGTGGCGGGCGACTTCTCACCTCAGGACCTCTCTGCTCATAAGTTTTGTAAGGTTTGTAACAGTTTATTAGCTTGGTTTAAGATATATGCACGAATTACGCAATAGGGACAAGCTTAAGATAAAGTTTTTTTAAAAATCAGAATTTTATACGAGCTTATTTCCCTGGAAATTTGTCGAAAAATATACAGAGGCAACAAAAAGAATTTGGTTCATCTGTGCAGAATCAAAAAGGAAATACATCTCTAAAGGATAATCAAATGAAACTGGCAATAAGCATCGTATCCATACCTCATAGTTTGTTTAATTTTTTTACGCTATTTAACCTTATGATTATCCTAATTATTGCTTTATTCCGAAGAGGCTGAGGGAGCCAGTCTAGGGGGAATGGTTATAGGATTAGGAATATTCCTATTCTTACATTAGGATTAACAGCCCTATTTATTATTTACTTATCAAGCCGAAAACAGATGTCTACTATTTCTTTCATCTTTTCCATACACCAGGCAGCTGCAATAGAGCTTTAGCTGCTGTTTCGATCCGTAACGCACAAAAACCCGCCTTTCTCGGCGGGTTTTCGTTCAGTTGTTTTATTCAAACGGGAAAGTTTGACGTTTTAATTGTTTTTAGTTTGTGAATCAGTTGTATTTTCTTCTGATTTTTCTTCAGCAGGAGTGCCTTTGTCTTCGGATTTTTGAGACTGGCTCTCTTCTTTCGCTTGAGAATCTTCAGTAACGTTTTCTTCTTGTGTACCTTCAGCATCTGCCTGGTCTTCTTCTGTGATCTTTTCTGACTCATCAGGAGCTACATTTGTTTCCTGAAGATCAGCAAGAGATTTTTCGAAAAAGCTTTTTGGATTTACTGCTACATCGTCTTTACGAATTTCAAAGTGTACATGTGTGCCAGCTTCTTCATTTAACAAGCTTTGTCCAGCCTTGGCAATAGCCTGTCCTTTAGAAACTTCGTCTCCAACCGCAACTTTTATACCCTGTACGGAGGAATAACGTGTCACAATTCCTTTACTGTGCTCAACTTCAACAACATTTCCAAGAACGGAGTCTTCTTCGACTCTAGTGACTTTGCCGCTTAATGAAGCAATTACGTTAAAATCCTTGCCATCTTTCATGGCAAAATCCATACCTTTATTTTGCTGATACGTATTGTTGTAGAATACAAGTGCTGCTTCCTGCTGTTCTTTAGAAGCCTTTTCATCGTAGAAGTCTTTTTTCACTACTGAATTGTCCTGGTCTTTAACCGGCATGGAGAAATTCTCTAGGCTGCGGTTTGCTTCCACTGCAGGCTGTTTGTCATTTTTGCCAAGCTCGGCTGATTTTTGATCGTCCGGGTTAGCTGAATTGCTGCCTGCATTTTGATACCACAATGCTGCTGATAAAACGATTGCTGCAACTAAGATGTAGATGGCTGGAAGTGCCCAACGCTTCTTTATAATACGTTGGAAATTTGATTTTTGAGAAGTCCGTTTCTTTTCTTCCTCTCTCATGTTTATCACCTCATCAGCCATTTTGAACAGAAATCAGAAAATATATACATCTTGGTAAAATAAATTTTTTTCCACTTAGTTTTAATCTAAGACAAATGAATTATGCATTGTTTTTTTCTCTGGTACAATAAGAGATGGAAATGAAGCGGCAGTAGATGCCGCAGACTGTGTGTGCGCCTGCAGGGAACCGTGTTCCCGCTTCGCACTTTAAAAACCTTCTATGTAAAGAAAAGAGGATCAATGTGAATAAAATAGTTAAATCCGTGATAACCGTTTTGCCTTTTATATATATGGGGCTGATTTGGTTTATGTCCAGCAATCCTGATGACATGGTCGTCGAATTAAATTCATCTAAAGTGGATAGTTACTTTAAAGAGTCCCTGCATTTGATTGAATTTGCGATTTTATACGTTTTATTAGCAGCTGCGCTGAAAGTAAATGGGAAACTAACTCCAGCCCTCAATATAGCTGCTGCTGTGGCAGCATGCCTATATGGCGTCCTTGATGAAATTCATCAGTCCTTTATACCATCAAGGAGCTCTTCTCTAATAGATGTAGTCAAAGATATCACCGGCGTTGCCGCCGCCTATTGGATTCTAAAAAGACGTAAAAAAGCCTGAGCGCATAATATTAGCGCTCAGGCTTTTTTGGGAAATAAGGGCTTGCCCCCTGCCGGATCCTTACAGCCGTACGAATTGCCCTCTGGGAAATGGGGACAGTCCCCGGCAATTATTTGTTGGCTGTGATTTTCGTGAGGTAGGGGGCCGCGGCTGTGATTTGGACCCCTTTGTAGTAGTGCTGGATGATGTTTTTGTAGGTTTTGCCTTGCTGAGCCATGCCGTTGGCTCCGTATTGGCTCATTCCAACGCCGTGGCCGAAGCCTTTTGTATAGATGATTACCTGGTTTCCTTTGCGGATCCAGGAGAAGTCGGATGACTTTAGGTTTAGCTTTTCTCTTATTTGCTTGCCTGTTAGTTCTTTTCCGCCGATTTCTACTTTAGCGACTCTTTTTCCGGCTGTTTTTGCTGTGATGGTGCCGATTGCTGCTTTGCTGCTCAGCTGGACGCCCAATTTATTTTGAAAATCGTCTATCGACATAACCTGCTGGCTGTAGAATTTTGGGGAATCTTTGTCCCACGGGCTTTCTACACTTTTTAAGTAAGGTATTTTATTTGGCCAATAATCCTCTGAGTTTTCAGTGTACCCGTTGCTTGTTGAAAAAAAGGTAGCTTCAATAGGATTTGAATCGTAGGTAAGAATCTGACCATTTGTTTCTTCAACAGCCGTTTTGATCTTCTTTATTTTCCAGCTGTAGTCTGATCCCCATATTCTCTTTAATTCCTTATCATTTTTATATACCTGATGTGATTCTGTATCTGTTACATTAGCCCCTTTGGGTGCGTCCTTCACATTCTTTGTTATCAGCTGTTTCACAATATACGTTCTGGCCGTCAGGGCCTGTGCTTTTAGGGCTTCCGGTTCGAAGTCTGCCGGCATCTCTGCGGCCACCACTCCCCTTACATAATCCTCTAGAGGTACATCCTCGATGCTCTGTGCGGCTTCCCGGTATACAGATACTTCAAGAGCCGGTCCTGTGTTCTTTTCCACGCTGTTCACCTTCTTGCTAGTTTCAAGCTTTTCTACCAATTTGCCGCTCGCTGATTCATTTGAAAAAGGAAGCACGAGAATGGCTGGGATCATTAGAATGATAACTGCTGTGACGATAATAAGAATTATCATAGGTTTAAGTGCTTTCAACAATGGCGCCCCCTATACAATTATGTGGCAGCGTTGATGCCCGATTTCACATGCTGCTTACTTATATGTATGGCGGCCTGCTAGCAATTATAACTTCATTCCTCTTTATAATCACTAGATTCTCTTACCCTAAAAGCTGCTAGTAATCAAAAAGCTGAACCCCGGGAGGTTCAGCTTTGATTTACATATAAGTAATAGCAAGTACTATGATCACTTCTTATGCGTTCTCGGCCGCAATAGATTCGTTTTCATGTACAGATTCATCATTAACACGTTCAATATCGGCTCCAAGTGCCGCTAGTTTTCCGTGGAAATTCACATAACCGCGGTCTAAATGCTTCAGTTCAGTTACTCTTGTTACACCTTCTGCAACTAGTCCAGTCAGGATTAGTGAAGCAGCTGCACGAAGGTCTGTCGCCATAACCTCTGCTCCCTGAAGATTAGACGGACCGTTGGTAATAACCGAGCGTCCCTCAATCTTAATTTCAGCATTCATACGGCGGAATTCTTCCACATGCATAAAACGGTTTTCAAAAACCGTTTCTGTAATCATCCCTGTTCCTGTGGAACGCAGAAGCAATGCCATCATTTGTGATTGCATATCTGTCGGGAATCCTGGATGCGGCATCGTTTTGATATCAACCGCTTTTAATTGATCCGGACCAATAACTCGCAGGCCTTCTTCTTCTTCGATAATGGTTACACCCATTTCTTCCATTTTGGCAATTAAAGAAGATAAATGTTCCGGCACTGCTCCTTTTACCAGCACATTTCCACCTGTAATAGCTGCAGCGGCCATAAATGTACCTGCTTCAATACGGTCAGGAATGATATAGTGTTCCGTACCGTACAGCTTTTCAACGCCTTCAATCTTAATAGTAGCTGTACCAGCACCTCTTACTTTACCGCCCATTTTGTTAATGAAGTTTGCAAGGTCTACTATTTCCGGCTCTTTTGCTGCATTTTCAAGGATGGTTGTACCTTCAGCCAAAGCTGCAGCCATCATAATGTTTTCTGTAGCGCCCACACTAGGGAAATCCAGATAGATTTTGGCTCCCTTTAATTTACCGTCTACTTCAGCCTCGATAAACCCGTTTCCTACCTTCACTTTTGCGCCCATTGCTTCAAAGCCCTTTAAGTGCTGGTCTATCGGACGTGAACCGATTGCACATCCACCTGGGAGTGCAACGCGTGCACGGCTGTTTCTAGCGAGCAGGGATCCCATCACTAAAACGGATGCCCGCATCTTGCGTACATATTCAAATGGTGCTTCTTCCAATAACTCTCTTGATGCATCCACTGTTACTGTATTATTGTCAAACGCTACGTCAGCGTTCAGCTTTCTCAATACTTCATTGATGGTATATACATCGGAGAGAGTTGGCACGTCTTTTAAGATACTTTTTCCATCACTTGCTAATAGTGTTGCAGCGATTACAGGTAAAACGGAATTTTTTGCTCCTTCAACTTTTACGGTTCCGCTAAGCCTTTTCCCGCCGCGGACGATGATTTTTTCCAAAAGTATTCCCCTCCGCGTCCAATTTCTCTATATTAATATTCAAATGTGATTATGGGTGTGCCAACTACAAAGGTAGTCTTACCGCCCAATCCTTCTTTTCTCATGGCAAGCTGCAAATTCATTTGTTCCTTGGTCAAATAGCTGTCAAACTGTGTCGAGTGCGCTGAAACAGATATGAAATTCTCTTCTTTGATGCTCTCTATTTCATGCGCATTAAACTCTTCTACCATTTCTTTTACATAAAATGATAAAACCTTCCCAATCTTATCATTGATTTCCCCTTTAATACAAGTGAAAATTGAAGGATTTTCCCGAAAAATGTCATTTGTCTTTCCAAAAAAATCTTTCTTTATATAGATGAGGCTGTCCTTTGTCCACTTATTTCCCCTTACCTCATATAGGATATACGTAGTGGGAGTGGATTTTGTGAGGGTCATCATGATCTTTATGGTTTCCAGTGTCCCTGTCTGCTGGTTTTTCCTGGTTCCTGAGGCTGTGAGAGAATTGTCGTTTTCTGCCTGCTGCCAATCAAACTCGGGATAGAGCTTCTTGAAGTCTTTTACTTTTTGATCGTATTGATCAATGGTGTTTGTTTGTTCATCTATTCCTCTTGCAAAGACAGACCATTCCTTAATCTGCATTTCTTGATGAGACTCTAAAACCCTTATCATTTTTGCTATATCAATGTCATTTTTTGCTATAGTCGTAGTATTCCCACTAAGTAGGTATATAAAACCAGCCAGGGACACATATATCAATATATGAATATATTTTTTTGTCATGGTACAACTCCTCCTCATTAGTAACATTGTTACCGAAAGGGGGAAGTTCATACCGGGCGTTTGTCGCCATTTTATGACAACGGCCTGTTGAGTGTGACTCTGTGACTTTTTTCACAAAAATTCCAAGGCTAAAAATTAGTCCATAAAATAAGGAAGCTGGTTTGACCAAAATAAATAGTTTAGCAGAAAGCCAGCGACTGCTGAACCAATGGCAATAGTCAGGAGTATGTAAAGAACGCGTGCCTGCAATACCCTGTTTGACCTAAGCATCTTGTCAAAATTCAAAGCCTGCAATGCCCACCACGTAAGTGCAAAACAAAGTAGATGTATTGTAATGCCCATAAGTGCCTGCTGTCCAATCGTAGAAACCATGTTCATGCTCCTTTAACAATAAAGATTACCATTTTTACATTTTAACACAGGATAGGGGCATCTTCTTCATGAAGATTCTACTATTTTTCGAAAATGTTAAATATTTGTTACAAAAATTTCCAAGAGTTCTAAAGTCCCCACTTCCGGCACCACTTAATTAGACGAGGGCAGCCCCGTGGAGGTTACAAATTCAAGAATTTTATTTTTTCAGGTGAGAATGTTGGTATTTAAATAATTAATAGAAACTCAACAGAATCTAACCGCCGAACTCTGATGGAGCGGCTTCTACAGTCTGGCAGCTTTTAGCCCCCTCGTTACCCATCCGAAAGAAGTAATATGGCGGGGACATGTCCAAATTCTGAAATAAAAAAATTCCGATTAACATTATCGGCGTGAGAAATTTGACCCTGCGGATCAACACTACGTGAAGGACATTGGCAGGTTTTATGGGTAACGCGACTTTTAGAGGGCTAAACTGAACTTTAAGAGGTAATTTAAGGGATGAAATTTTTGGGGGACTGCTGTGGAGGACGGTTACCTGGACTAAATGTCTAGTTAAGATTTACCTAGAGCATAAAAACTTCTTAAATACCATCTAACATCTCTTTGTTAACAAAATTTTACCTTTTTAATGCAAAACTCGAACAAAAAACCGCTCCATTGTCCTTGAAAGGTAATGTTTTTAGCAATTTAATAAAGTTATAGAGTCTATGAGCGACTTCTTGGCAGTTTATGCTTATGTTTCGAAGTTTTATGCTTATGTTTTTTAGATTAATGCTTAAGTTTCGATGTTTTATGATTATGTGAAGCTGTTCTATTCTTATCTTACGGTACATATGCTTATCTTTTTGTATTTATGATTTCCTTCAGGAATATATGCGGATCTTCAAATATTTATGTATCTGATCAGCTGTGCAGCTGCGTACACAGCAACTTTTATAAATAGCATCATTATCAAATCGTGAGAATGTTCGTGTCCAGTACGTTCGTGCGACATGCTCTATCCCGCGTGTGCGTAAGCGTGCAGGGCTGTCCAATTTCTTATTACGCCTGCAGAACCTCATCCACAGAGCACTTGGTACAAAAACGCCCTTTACTTGATAACGAACATTGCGACATTCATAGCAAATAATAAGAGGGGATCTTTCCGCCGTATTTACTTATTAATTTTTCAGGTGGCAAAAAACAAGGACCACCATCCGGTCCTTGTTCTTTTCATCTACTTTAAAAAGTCGTTAAAGCTTCCAAAGTTATTGTGCAGGAAGTCCAAAGCGGTATTTGGTGCGACTCCAAAGAGAATCGTGCCTGCCAGTGCTAACACGACCACTGCGCCAATGCCCGCCGGCACTTTAATTTTCTCGGTGCTCGCAGCTGGCCTGAAAAACATCTGTGTCATAATCCCGAAGTAATAAAAATAGGATATGACCGTTCCTGCGATCATGATAGAGGCGAGGACAAAATGTCCTGGGTCTGTCATTAAAGCATTCATGAAGATGTTAAGTTTACCTATAAACCCGGCTGTGCCAGGAATGCCTGCGAGCGACAAAATAAAGACGGCAAACCCGGCTGCGAGCAGCGGCGACCTCCGGTAAAGCCCTGCAAAGTCAGCAATATCTTCTGAGTGTGAAGAATCTGTAATCAGCTGAATGACTGCAAAAGCCCCGAGATTCATTAAAAGATAGGCCAGTAAGTAAAACCAGACCGCATCAAAGGTGAAATAACCTAGTGCTGAAATCGCGACTAAAATATAGCCGGCATGAGCAATGCTTGAGTAGGCAAACATTCTTTTTATATTTCGCTGCCTTAATGCAATCACGTTTCCGGCGATAATGGATATTCCGGCAAGACAGGATATATATATGCTGTGTGTTTCAAGAAAAGAGAGTTTTTGAGTGTCGTCTCCCGGCATTGTGAGAAAAAGGGTTAAAATGATTCTGAGCAAAATCACAAAGCCAGCCGTTTTGGAAACAACGCTCAGAAAGGCTGTTACCGGTGTCGGGGATCCCTGGTACACATCCGGAGCCCACATATGGAAAGGCGCAGATGCAAGCTTAAAGGAGAGCCCGATCAGCACCATAAAAAATGCAAGGCCATACAGATAAAGGAACTGCCCATTTGCGGCTTGAGCCGACATGGCCCCCGACATTTCCTTTAAGTTAGTCGTGCCGGACAATCCATATAGATAACTCATGCCAAAAAGGGTGATCGCTGTAGAAATGCCGCCGTTTATCACATACTTCATGGCTGCTTCGTTTGATCCTGGATTTTTCTTGCGCATTCCCGCCAGTATATAGGAAGAAATGGATAACAGCTCCAGGCCGACAAACAAGGTAATCAAATCTCCGCTTGAGGTCATCACCATGGCTCCCAGCAGACCGGTAAGGAATAAATAGTAGAATTCGCCTCTATACTCTTTAAGCCCTTCCTTCGGCTCATAGCTTTCTGCCAGTAAAATTACACAGGCAGCTCCGATCAATAAGATCAGTTTAAATGCTTTTCCGAATGAATCCAGCCGGAAGGTATCATGTAAAATGGAAACAGATTTACTGTCAAGAAGCCCGATCAGAGATACAACCGCTACCAATATCCCCACAAGGGCAATCCAGGCAAGGGACCTTCTGTTATAGCTCTTAGGCAGAAATAGATCGAGAAGAGACAAAAGGGCTGCTACTGCAAGGATAATGAATTCCGGAGCCATATGACCCCATTCATATGAAAGAAGTGTATCTAGGTTCATCCTGCCTGCCCCCCTAGCCCAGTCATGATTAATTGAATCGTATCTTCTAATGGATTGCTTAAGATGGATGGGTAAATGCCAATTATGACTATAAATGCAAGCAGTACAAGCACTGGCACCATTTCAACACTATTCAAATCCCTCATAGCTTTGGTTCTAACAGATACACCCTGCTTTCCAAACGTTATTCCCATCACGGCCCTTAATAAATAGACAGCCGTTATGATGATCCCGAGGGCACCGATGCCAGCGAGCAGCGGGTCCGTTTTAAACAGTCCCAGAAAAGCCATAAATTCGCTGATGAAGCCTGACATGCCTGGCAGTCCCAGGGATGCCATTGCTCCTGCCAAGAGGAAACCAGAAGTGAGCGGCATCGCTTTGGAAAGCCCGCCAAGATTAGATAATGATGTGGTTTGTACTCTTTCATAGATCACTCCCACGAGAAAGAATAGCAGAGCCGCAATTAATCCGTGAGATACAACCTGGAAAATAGCTCCCTGAATTCCGGACTCATTCAGCGCTCCTAGCCCTATTAACACAATCCCCATATGGGAAATCGATGAGTAGGCAAGCACCATTTTGAACTCTTTTTGAATGAATGCCAGAAATGCACCATATAGGAGATTAATAACACCCAGTACCGCAATAATGACTGATAAATCTTTAAATTGTTCCGGAAAAATTCCGAGTCCAAAGCGGATTAACCCGAAGGCGCCGATTTTCAGGAGCACTCCCGCATGCAGCATAACAATAGGCGGAGGCGCCTGTACGTGGACTCTTAGCATCCAGGTATGCAGCGGAAAAATTGGGAGCTTCACACCGAAAGCAATCAGCAGCGCTATTAACAGCCCATATTTCATCCCTTCAGTGATTGGGGAAACGAGCGGTACTCCTCCGACATTTATAATGTATCTCAACGCCTCAATATTCGAGGTCCCTGCCCTTGCGAAAAGTACCATAATTACAATTAGTAAAACGGCTGAACCGAATCCATTGTAAATTAAAAAGCTGAAGGCCGCCTTCTCTTTTTCAATATATCCCCATTTTCCTATCAGGAAAAAGGCCGGGATTAAGGTAATCTCAAAGAATATGAAAAATAACACCATATTTTGTGCCATAAAAACCCCGAGCATCCCTGTCTCAAGCAGAAGGAATAGCATAAAATACCCTTTCCATTCTTTCTTAATAGAAATGGAGGCGATCGCGGACAAAGTGGAAAGAACGGCTGTCAATAACACCATAAGCAGGGCAAATCCATCCAGCGCCAGCTCATAATCTACGGCAAATAATTTCGAATCCGCATTGGCAATGCTGCCAAATTGGATCCAGCGTACTTTTTCTGAAAACGCGGATAAATTGTTCCCGCCTAAATAATAGCTGTAAAGGAAAAGTGACAGCGCCAGTGCTGGGACTGTTGCCAGAATACCTGCCCATTTAATGGCCTTTTCCTGGTTCTTGGAAATAAAACATAACGCCAGGATGCCGATCAGCGGGGAGAATACTAAGACTGAAAGCAAGATTTCATTCATTCAAAGATCCCCCCTGTGAGCGCAAATATAATGAGTAAAACAGCAAGCCCAAAAAACGCAATCGTTCCATATTGCTGAACCTGGCCTGTCTGCATACGTGAGCCAATTTTGCCCAGCTTTTGAACGGTTCCTGTTACACCGTTTACGAGCCCTTCTACAATGAATCTATCGATATAGCTGAAAAACACACTTATGATTCCAGTCAGTCTTACAATAGAAAGGTTATAAAATTCATCTGCGTAATACTTGTTATAAAGAATATTGTACATCATGCTTCCTTCACCGCCGAGCCAGTCTCTTGAAATCGAACGCTTGCTGTATATCATGTATGCCAGTGTAATTCCCGCCAGTGAAACAAGGGTGGCAGCAAGCATAATCCAGACTGGACTGTCTTCGTGGCCATGCTCGAGATAATGATTTCCTTTTGTGAGCCAATCTCCAAGGAAGGTTCCGAACCACGGTGTGTTCACATATCCGCTGACAACCGCTAAAAAACCCAGGATCAGCATGGGGATTGTCATTGAGGCGGGTGACTCATGAACATTCTGTGCTTCTTTTTTCTGGTTACCGGTAAATACAAGAAAAAATAATCGGAACATGTAAAAGGCAGTAAAGAAAGCGGCGATCAGCGCCAAAAAGAATAAAATATAATTCCCGTGATTCCAAGCTGACACAAGAATTTCATCCTTGCTGAAGAATCCCGAAAAGAGAGGAACCCCTGATATAGCCAGTGTGCCAATTAAAAATAATGGGCCCGTTATCTTGAGCTTCTTCCACAAGCCTCCCATTTCCTCGATGTTCTGTGTATGCACGGCATGTATCACACTTCCTGCTGCCAGGAAAAGAAGTGCTTTGAAAAAGGCATGAGTCATTAAATGAAACACTCCGGCCACATATCCTGCCGTACCGAGTGCTAGCATCATGTATCCAAGCTGGCTGACCGTGGAATAAGCCAGCACCCTTTTGATATCGGTCTGGACAAGGCCGATGCTTGCTGCAAAAATGGCCGTAAACGCTCCTGTTGCCGCTACTATGAGCAATGCGGTGCTGCTTTCAGAGAATAATGGAAACATGGCTGCTACTAGATACACGCCAGCTGCTACCATCGTTGCCGCATGGATTAATGCGGATACAGGCGTAGGCCCTTCCATGGCATCCGGAAGCCATGTATGAAGCGGAAACTGCCCAGATTTACCCATGGCACCAATGAAAATGAATATCGCCGTTAAGGTAATCATGCCTTCGCTTATGCTTCCTTCTGCTGCTGCTTTAAAAATCGCATCATATTCAAAGCTTCCCGTTTCCCAAAACAGCAGGATCATGCCAATAAACAAACCAACATCGCCGATCCTGGTCATAATAAACGCTTTTTTAGCTGCCTGTTTGGCTTCTTCTTTATAAAAATAAAAACCGATCAACAGGAAGGATCCGAGGCCTACCAACTCCCAGAATACGTAGAGCTGTAAAAGGTTTGGCGACAGCACCAGACCCAGCATAGCAAACGTGAATAATCCTAAATAAGCATAAAAGACGGAAAAACGCTCTTCTCCCTGCATATATCCCTTTGAATACATATGTACAAGAAAACTGACCAGTGACACAATTACCAGCATCAGCGCGTTCAACTGGTTCACTTCCATGCCCGCCGTAATACTTAAATCCCCTATCTTCAGCCATTCTGTTCCGATCTTATAGGTAGGTGACGTAAATCTTTCCCATAACACCAGTAAAGAAAATAGCAAAGAAAAAAGTGTAAAAGCGATTCCTATATATGCACTGGATTCCTTCAGCCTTTTACCGAGCAGAAGAAGCAGCAGGAACGATATGAGCGGGAAAAGCGGTATAATCCATGCATTCTCCATCATGGCATAAATTCCCCATTTCATTATTCGAAAGCGTATGCCGCTTTCTTAATGAATTACATTCTTTATAGTGCCAGCTTAATGTTTCAACTGGTCCATCTCATCTACATTAACCGTCTTGCGGCGGTTATACAGTGACATTAAAATAGCGAGTCCTACTGCAGCTTCTGCTGCTGCAACCGTTATGGTAAAGAGTGAAAAAATCTGGCCGGAAATAGAAGGAGCAGGCCCAAGCTTGCTGAAAGCAACCAGATTAATATTCACGGCATTCAGCATAAGCTCTATGGATATTAAAACAATGACTGCATTCCTTTTGGTTAAAGCCCCATACAATCCGATGCAAAAAAGAATGAGGGCAAGAACTAAATAAGCTGAAAGAGGCACAGAGTTCATGATTCTTCTCCCTCCTTCTTTTCATCATCCTTTTTCGCGAGGATGATCGCTCCGATTAAGGCAGCGAGCAGAAGAACCGATGTCAATTCAAAAGGAATCATGTGATCAGAATATAATGCCATCCCAATCTGCCTTGTGTTATCTTCATGCAGCTTCGTCTCCTGTACCGGAATGTCCAGATTATATATTCCTGCATACGACGCAAGGCCGAAGCCGGCTATTCCAGCTATAAGCAGTAATTTTCTCCATACGCCCGCCGTTTTCTCACTTGTATCATTATGTCTGGTCAGCATGATTCCAAAGAGCATGATGATCGTAATCGCTCCCGAATAGATGAGGATCTGTACGGCAGCCAGGAATTCAGCTGAAAGCAGTACATACAGTCCGGCCACACTGATAAAGGTGAATACCAGGGCAATCACCATATGGACCACTCTAGTAAGATTGATTAATAAAATTCCACCTATAATGGCGACAAGGGACAGTAAGATAAACGCAATCATTTCACCTGAGAGACTCATGGTTTATTCACCGTCCGTTTATTTTCGTCATTTTCATCCAGCCATTCTAGATTCTTAAACAGCTGGTCACGGCTGTATTCAGCCAGTTCAAAGTTATTTGTCATAATAATGGCTTCTGTCGGACATACCTCTGTACATAGATCGCATAAAATGCAGATTTCAAAATTTATATCATATGTGTCAATGATTTTCCCTTTTTTTGAAGGGTCCGGATGTTTTTTTCCTGTCAGCTGAATGCAGTCTGTCGGGCAGATATTGGAGCACTGATTGCAGACAATACACTTTTCCGGATAAAATTTCTGTATGCCTCGGAAACGATCCGGCAGCGGCAGCGGCTCATTCGGATAGTCATAGGTAACTTTTTTTCGGGTTAGGTTTTTCAGGGTATATGAGAAACCTTTTGCCAAGCCTATCATAGTGATCACCCCTTCATTAGAAGCTGGACCGGCCCTGCTTTTATATACTATTGCCGACCCTTTTTATTTCCTGGGTATTTTTACATAAAATTAAATAATTCCTTTAGCAGCGCAGTCAGGAAGATATTGGCCAATGCCACTGGGAGCAGAACCTTCCAGCCGAATTCCATCAGCTGATCGGCTCTCAAACGCGGAAGAGTTACCCTGACCCAGATGAGAAGGAATACAATTAAGCTGAATTTCAAACTAAACCAGACGGCGCCCGGTATAAAATCCATGAACGGCAGAGGACCCCATCCTCCTAAAAATAAGACCGTAGTCAGCGAGGCCATTGCAAAGAGATAGACATATTCAGAAAGCATGAAAAAGGCCCAGCGAAATCCTGAGTACTCGACGTGAAACCCGGCTACAAGCTCTGATTCTGCCTCCGGAAGGTCAAAGGGTGTCCGGTTCAGCTCTGCTATAGAAGCAACGAGGAAGATAATAAATCCGATCGGCTGCTTAAGAATATACCAGCCGCTGCTTTGGGCATCGACAATATCATTTAAATTGAGGCTTCCTGCAAGCAGAATGACACCGAGCACACTCATAACAAGGGGAATTTCATAAGAAATCATCTGGGCAGCGGCACGCATGCCTCCTAGAAGCGCATACTTATTGTTTGACGCCCAGCCTCCTGTTACGATTCCTACTGTAGAGATGCCTGATATGGCGATATAATACAGCAGGCCGACTCCTATATCGGCAAACTGCAGCTTATCTGTAAATGGAATAACGGCGACAACCATAAATGCAGGAGCAAAGGCGATAACAGGGGCCAGGATAAACAGCGGCCTGTCAGCAGACTTTGGTATGGTGTCTTCTTTGATTAATAGCTTTAATACATCCGCCACCGTCTGCAGGAGGCCCCATCTGCCGCCAACCTGATTCGGACCCTGCCTCAGCTGCATGAAGCCCATTACCTTGCGCTCTGCCAAAATGGCGTATGTAACAAAACCTAATATTACTAAAAGCAATACGGTCGCCAGTAAGAAAAAAATTCCGAAGTTTAAGAGACCAGGAGACGATGCAAGCAGATCTTCAACCATTATCCATCTACCTCCCCAAGAACAATATCAATGGCACCCAGAATCGTAATTAAGTTGGCCATGTTTTCGCCTTTTAACAGCTTAGGAAGTATTTGCAGGTTATAAAAGGACGGACGCCGGAATTTTAGACGGTAGGGCTCTTTCTTTCCGTCACTTGCGATATAGCAGCCAATTTCCCCACGGGGCGACTCAATCCGGACATACGCCTCTCCTTTTGGGGCTTTAATGATTTTCGGCACCTTGGCCATAATTTCTCCTTCAGCCGGAAACTGTGCAGCAGCCTGTTCTATAATTTTGAGCGACTCGACAATTTCCTGCATCCTGCATTCGTACCTGGCCCATGCATCTCCCTCCGTACGGACCGGCACATCAAAATCAAAGCGGTCATAAATGGAGTATGGTTCATCTTTGCGAAGATCCCATTTCACGCCTGTGCAGCGGAGGTTTGCACCGCTTAGCGAATAATTGATGGCTTCCTCTTTCGAATATGTGCCAACCCCTTTTACCCGCTTCATAAATATTTCATTTCCAGTAACCAGCTGATGGTAGCCTTTCAGCTGCTCCCTCATGTATGGAACAAACTCCCTGACCTTTTCAATCCAGCCCTCAGGAGCGTCCCACTTCACACCGCCAACGCGCATATAGTTAAAGGTCAGCCTTGCTCCTGACAGCTCCGTTAATAGATTGATAATCATTTCTCTTTCACGGAAGGCATACAGGAAAGGACTGACTGCTCCTATATCTAAAAGATACGTTCCCCACCAGACCAGATGGCTGGCCACCCGGCCAAGCTCCATGGCTAGAACTCTTAAATATTCCGCCCTTTCCGGCACCTGAATGTTCATCATCGTTTCGACAGCATGGCAGATTACATAATTGTTAGTCATTGCTGACAGATAATCCATCCGGTCCGTATATGGAATGATTTGAGTGTATTGCAGGTCTTCGGCCAGCTTTTCCGTGCCTCGGTGCAGATAGCCGATAACCGGTGTCGCCTCTTTTATGACTTCTCCATCAATTTTAATAACAAGCCGAAAAACCCCGTGTGTGCTGGGATGCTGAGGCCCGACATTCAAAAGCATTTCTTCTGTACGAATCATCGGCTACACCTCCACATCATAAGGCTCATAATCTTTGCGCAGCGGATATCCTACCCAGCTTTCGCCGAGCATAATTCTCTTTAAATCCGGATGGTTAATGAACTTAATTCCTAAAAGATCGTAAGTTTCACTCTCTGGCCAGTTTGCCCCCTGCCATAAAGGAGCAAGTGATTCTATAACCGGTTCCATGCGGTCTATTTTGACTTTAAGGGCCACTGAATGGCGGTTTTTATAGGAGAATAAATGAACATACACTTCCATATGCGTTTCATAATCCGTTCCATGAAGCTCTGATAAGTAATCAAAGCTTAAGCGTTCATTATATTTTAAAAACTGGGCTGTTTTATAATATGCCTCTGGTTTTACCACAATTGTAGGTACATCCTTAGAAAGACTATTAATATAGGAATCTTCTAATACATCAGCGCCCAGATTTTTTTCGATGATTTCTATGTATGAATCAAGAAGCGGCTGGTTAACAGAAGGCTTCTTCTCTTCAGCTGCCTCGCTGCTGACGGCTGCTTTTCCTCCTGCACGGACCCTGGCGGCGGCTGCCGCTTTCGCCTTCGCTGCCGCAATGGCTTTCGCTTTCTCGTCTCCTTCTTCGGATGGAGCATCTCCTTGCTTTTTGGCGAGTGCCGCCGCCTTTGCTTTGGCCGCCGTTGCGGCTTTCGCCTTCGCTGCCGCAATGGCTTTCGCTTTCTCGTCTCCTTCTTCGGATGGAGCATCTCCCTGCTTTTTGGCGAGTGCCGCTGCCTTTGCTTTGGCCGCCGCTGCCGCTTTCGCCTTCGCTGCCGCAATGGCTTTCGCTTTCTCGTCTCCTTCGTCGGAAGGAGCATCCCCCTGCTTTTTGGCGAGTGCCGCTGCCTTTGCTTTGGCCGCCGCTGCCGCTTTCGCCTTCGCTGCCGCAATGGCTTTTGCTTTCTCGTCTCCTTCTTCGGATGGAGCATCTCCCTGCTTTTTGGCAAGTGCCGCCGCCTTTGCTTTGGCCGCCGCTTCCGCTTTTGCCTTCGCCGCTGCTGCTGCCTTTTTCTTCGCTAGTTCTAAATCTTTTTCGGCTGTGGTGATTTCTGGTCCTGGTGTGGAGTTTTCTGCATCTTGTTGTTCTGAAGATATGGGGTTAGCCTTTTCGGCTTCTTTTTTCATAGATAGGGCTGCAGCTTTAGCTTTAGCAGCCGCTGCGGCTTTTTTCTTGGCAAGCTCTAAATCAGATTGGCCTGCCTGACCTTCAAGCTCTGCTTCAGGCTGATTTGCTTCTTGATCCTGGCCCATTGAATTTACAGGCACAGTCCCGCCTGCTTTTTGTATTTCTTTTGCTCTCATTTTCGCCATGGCTGCAGCTTTGGCTTTGGCGGCCGCTGCGGCTTTTTTCTTGGCTAATTCTATGTCCTTTTCATCGCTCACGATTAAATCACCTTCTTCCCGGTTTTAGCCTCGTAGCGAATTTTCTCTTTCAATTTATTGATGCCATAAATAAGGGCCGCGGGATTTGGCGGGCAGCCGGGTATGTATACATCCACAGGCACGATTTGGTCGACACCTTTTACAACCGAATAGGATTTCACATAAGGCCCACCAGCGGTTGCACAGGAACCCATGGCAATGACCCATTTTGGTTCAGGCATCTGATCATATAACCGGCGGAGGATTGGAGCCATTTTCTTCGTCACTGTTCCTGAAACAATCATCACATCAGATTGTCTTGGCGAAGTACGAAAGAATGATCCGAATCGGTCCAGATCATAATGAGAAGATCCAACTCCCATCATTTCAATGGCGCAGCAGGCAAGTCCAAATGTCATTGGCCATAGAGAATTGCTTCTCGCCCAGGCTTTAATTTGCTCAAGTGTCGCTAGAAATACATTCCTCCTGAGCTCTGCCATTTCTTCTTCTGTGAATCCCTCTAACTTTACATCCATCTTAACACCTTCTTTTTCCAAGCATAGATAAGACCAATGGCAAGCATGATGACAAAAATAAGCATTTCAATCAGCGCAAAAATGCCAAGTTTATCGTAAGCGACTGCCCACGGATAAAGAAAAACGGTTTCCACATCAAAAATAACAAACATCAGGGCAAAGATATAATAGCGGACATTGAACTGAATCCTTGAATCATGAAAGGGCTCAATACCGCTTTCATACGTGGTATACTTAGCCTCTTCTGGTTTATGAGGCCTTAACAATTTACCTAGAAAAAGTGCCACGATCGGCAGCAGAATGCCCAGACACAGAAACACAAATACTATCAGATAATTATTCTGATAACTATTCAATAGATCCATGCCAACCCTCCGTTATTTTTAATTATTTTGAACTCTCAAACTATTCATGTAAACGTATTCATTATATCACTGTTACATTTCAGTGTCGATAATACCCCGAACCATTCTTTGGAAGTTTAATAACAGATTGTCCGGTCTAATTAGTTTATTAATAACCGGCTTAAAAAAGCACTGTATTCGTTAAAAAGAGTGCAGTTCAGCCTTAAAACTGGCTCTTTATTAACATTTTATTCATTGAGCAGGGAGTTTATTTTAGTTGTTTGGAATTATATTAACTTTGTTTACTTTTAGAGTTGAGGCGGTTGTGTGGTTTTGCTTGGCTGTATTTGAAATGCATTTTTAATCCTTATAGTTAATTAACTGCCATGGGATCTTAAATATAAATTTTCCTTCCAAAAGTAAGTTTCCGGGCCTGTCAGGTCTCACCTCTTTCTTAGAAAAGCGCTATTCCGACAGGTAAATTGGCTATTTCACTAACCAAATACTATTAAGCTGCTATTTTATCTTTGTCCACTACTAATTCCTAGTGTATATCAATTTGAGGGCTTACATAAACTCATCCAGAGCTCACACTTCCTGCTATGAAAAAAGAGTGCCCCGCAAAAAGTCTACTAACCAAACAAAAAACACCCCCGCTACTCTAAAAGAGTCTCGAGAGGTGTTGGCTTTTTATATTAGAATTTTCTTTCCGCCAATGAAATGCGGTTGATGGCACGTCTTAGAGATAATTCGGCACGACGGGCATCGACGTGGTCGCTTTTATCCTGGAGACGTTTCTCGGCACGAGCTGCAGCAGCTTTTGCACGAGCAAGGTCGATATTATCAGCTTTTTCAGCAGATTGAGCAAGGATGGTTACCTTGTCTGGACGCACTTCTAATAGTCCGCCGCTCACTGCGATAAATTCCGTTTTTCCGTCTTTTTTCAGGCGGACAGAACCAATCTCAAGCGGAGCTACCATTGGAATGTGGCCAGGAAGGACACCAAGGTCACCGCTCTGGGCTTTGGTGCTTACCATTTCTGCATCTGCATCATATACTGGGCCATCGGGAGTAACAACACTGACTTGTAATGTCTTCATTTCATACCCTCCTAGGTCCCTAACCTACGCCATTTGTTTAGCTTTTTCAATTACTTCTTCAATTCTTCCCACTAGACGGAAAGCATCTTCAGGCAGGTCATCGTACTTGCCATCAAGAATGTCTCTGAAGCCTTTTACTGTTTCTTTTACAGGAACATATGAACCTTTTTGGCCAGTAAATTGCTCCGCTACGTGGAAGTTTTGAGATAAGAAGAATTGAACACGGCGTGCACGGTGAACAACTAATTTATCTTCTTCGGATAATTCGTCCATACCAAGGATGGCAATGATATCCTGAAGTTCTCTGTAACGCTGTAAAGTCTGCTGAATTTGACGGGCAACATTGTAGTGCTCCTCGCCTACTACTTCTGGTGTTAATGCACGGGAAGTTGAAGCAAGAGGATCCACTGCCGGGTAAATACCCATCTCTGTAAGCTTACGCTCAAGGTTCGTTGTCGCATCAAGGTGAGCGAAAGTTGTAGCTGGAGCCGGATCCGTATAGTCATCGGCAGGTACATAAATCGCTTGGATAGATGTTACAGAACCAACATTTGTAGATGTGATACGCTCTTGAAGCTGGCCCATTTCAGTGGCAAGTGTCGGCTGGTAACCAACCGCAGATGGCATACGGCCAAGAAGGGCTGATACCTCTGAACCTGCCTGAGTAAAACGGAAAATGTTATCGATGAAGAAAAGAACGTCCTGTCCTTGCTCATCACGGAAATATTCAGCCATTGTCAAACCTGTCAGGGCAACACGCATACGTGCGCCAGGCGGCTCGTTCATTTGTCCGAAAACCATGGCTGTTTTCTTGATAACGCCAGAATCGCTCATTTCGTGGAATAAGTCGTTTCCTTCACGAGTACGCTCACCAACACCAGCGAATACCGAAATACCGCCATGCTCTTGAGCGATGTTATTGATAAGTTCCTGGATCAATACCGTTTTACCTACACCGGCACCACCAAATAGACCGATTTTTCCACCTTTGATATAAGGAGCAAGAAGGTCTACTACTTTAATTCCTGTTTCAAGGATTTCTACTGTTGTAGAAAGCTGCTCGAAAGTAGGAGCTTGTCTGTGAATAGGATCTCTGCGTGATTCAGCAGGTACTGGAGCATCAAGGTCAATGTTTTCTCCTAATACGTTGAAAACACGGCCTAATGTTACATCACCAACTGGTACAGAAATCGGAGCACCCGTATCTGTAACTTCTACTCCGCGAGTTAAACCGTCAGTAGAAGCCATAGCTACTGTACGTACAGTGTCATCACCTAAATGAAGGGCAACTTCCAGGGTTAAGTCGATTGCCACACCATTTTCAGACGCCGCTTGTTGGATTTTAAGTGAGTTGTAAAGTTCAGGAAGCTGTCCGCTTTCGAATTTTACGTCAACAACCGGACCCATGACTTGGGTAACGCGTCCTTTATTCATCGTTTTCCCTCCTATCATTACTTAAGACGAAACCATATATAATGGGGGGTAAGCCTATCGTACGTGCTTCCCCTCCCGATTCATTTTTATTCTAATGCAGCTGCACCGCCGACGATCTCGGTGATCTCCTGAGTGATAGCTGCCTGACGAGCACGGTTAAATTGCAGTGAAAGAGAATTGATAAGCTCTTTTGCATTATCTGTTGCACTTTTCATTGCACTCATACGAGCAGCGTGCTCACTTGCTTTCCCGTCAAGGACTGCGCCAAAAATTAAGCTTTCCGCATATTGTGGCAGCAATACTTCCAAAATGTCTTCGGCAGAAGGTTCAAATTCGTATGATACCATTTTGCCTGTTGGAGCTATTTCCGTTAAAGGAAGAAGCTTTCTCTCTGTAACATCCTGCTGGATGGCACTGACATAGTGGTTGTAATACATATACAATTCATCAAAGGTTCCATCTGAGAACATGCCGACTGTAGGTCCTGTGATGTCAGTGATATCAGCAAATGAAGGCTGATCAGGAAGACCGACAATTTCAAGTTCTACATTTATTCCGCGCTTCACGAAGAAATCGCGGCCTACACGGCCAACGGCAATGATGGCATACTCATCTTGAAATTTATGGCGTTGTTTAATGGTTTGGAACACATGTCTCAGCACACTGCTGTTATAGGCTCCAGCCAATCCACGGTCAGAAGTGATTACCAGGTAGCCTGTCTTTTTTACAGGACGGGATACCAGCATGGGATGGTTTACACCTTTGCTGCCTGCTGCAACACTCGCTGCCACCTCCTGGATTTTATCCATGTAAGGCTGAAACGACTTTGCATTCTGTACAGCTCGGTTCCACTTTGCAGCAGAAACCATTTCCATCGCTTTTGTAATCTGGCTCGTCTTTTTGGTTGATGTTATACGAGTTTTTATATCGCGTAAAGATGCCATTAGTTCTCACCACCTATTTAAAGAGTTTGTTAAGATCTATTATTCAGAAACAACGAATGTTTTCTTGAATTCAGTAACGGCCGAAACCATTTCTTCGTCCTTAGGCAGATCGCCGGTTGTACGAATATGATCTAACAAGTTTTGGCGGTTTTGATCTAACCAGCTGTGGAATTCTCCTTCAAAACGGCGAATATCTGAAACTGGAATGTCATCTAAATGTCCGCGTGTTAATGCATAAAGAATCGCAACTTGCTTTTCAACTTTAAGCGGCTTGTTCAAATCTTGCTTTAGTACTTCAACTGTACGGGCACCGCGGTTAAGCTTAGCCTGAGTTGCTTTATCTAAATCAGATCCGAACTGGGCAAATGCTTCAAGCTCACGGAAAGACGCAAGGTCTAGACGCAGTGTACCAGCAACTTTTTTCATCGCTTTGATCTGTGCAGAACCACCTACACGGGATACTGAAAGACCAGCGTTGATGGCTGGGCGTACGCCTGAGAAGAACAGGTCAGACTGCAAGAAAATCTGTCCGTCTGTGATAGAAATAACGTTTGTTGGAATATATGCTGAGATATCTCCAGCCTGCGTTTCAACGAACGGAAGAGCTGTGATAGAACCAGCACCAAGAGTATCATTAAGCTTTGCAGCACGCTCAAGAAGACGTGAATGCAAGTAGAATACGTCACCAGGGAATGCTTCACGGCCTGGAGGACGGCGTAATAATAGGGAAAGTTCACGGTATGCAGATGCTTGTTTAGAAAGATCATCATAAACAACCAGAACATGTTTACCGTTGAACATGAATTCTTCACCCATTGTAACACCAGCATAAGGAGCTAAGAATAATAGCGGAGCCGGCTGGGATGCAGATGCTGTAACTACGATTGTGTAATCAAGTGCACCATGCTTACGAAGAGTTTCAACTGCATTACGTACTGTAGATTCTTTCTGGCCGATTGCAACATAAATACATACCATGTTTTGGTCAGCCTGGTTTAAGATCGTATCAATCGCTACAGATGTTTTACCAGTCTGGCGGTCACCGATGATAAGCTCACGCTGTCCGCGTCCGATTGGAACAAGTGCGTCAATCGCTTTAATACCTGTCTGCAGCGGTTCATGAACCGATTTACGATCCATAACACCTGTTGCAGGGCTTTCGATAGGACGAGATTTAACCGCATTAATTGGGCCTAAGCCATCAACTGGCTGTCCAAGCGGGTTAACTACACGGCCAATAAGCTCTTCGCCAACTGGCACTTCCATGATTCTTCCTGTACGGCGTACTTCACTGCCTTCACGAATATCAGAGAAAGGACCAAGAATAACGATACCTACGTTATTTTGTTCAAGGTTTTGAGCAAGACCCAGAACACCATTAGAGAACTCAACAAGTTCCCCTGCCATTACATTATCAAGACCATGAACACGCGCAATACCATCACCAACCTGGATTACCGTACCCACGTCGTTTACTTCTATTTCAGACTGATAGCTTTCAATTTGCTTTTTTATCAGCGCACTGATTTCTTCAGCTTTAATGCTCATGAATTTCACCCCTAACTGTGAATGTTAAACTAGTAATTGCTTTTCCAGGCGCTGAAGCTTTCCGCTCACGCTGCCGTCAAAAATACGGTTGCCGATTCGGATTTTCACTCCGCCCAGTAAGCTGCGATCTATAATGTTTTCAATAATTAATGATTGTTTGCCTACTCTTTTAGCGAAAGAAGAGTTAATAGCCTGGCGCTCTTCATCTGTCAACGGACGTACGGAGTAAACCTTCGCTTCCGCCTCGCCGCGTTCTTCGTTTGCAAGATTAATAAAATCATCTGCAACCTCAGTGATGATATTTTCACGATGACGCTCGACTAAGAGCATCAATGTGTTTTGCACGCCTGCAGAAACACTTCCAAAAACGTTTTTAATAAATAGTTTCTTTTGATCAATTGTGATTTTAGGATGGCTTAGAAAGCCCTGAAGTTCGCTATTTTGAGAAAACACTGTTCTCACAGTGCGCAGTTCCTCTTCAAACTGAACCAAAAGATTTTGTTCCTTCGCAATTTGGAAGAGAGCAACCGCATAGCGCTGTGCTACGGTTGTATTGCTCATAGCTGATCTCCTGCCCCATTGATATATTCATTGATAAGCTTTTGCTGATCTGCTTCAGACAATTCTCTTTCAATTACTTTGGAAGCAATCATTACAGACAGAGATGCAACCTGCTCGCGCAGTGCAGCAATTGCCTGTTCTTTCTGGTGCTCAATTTCAACCTTAGCGGATTCTTTCATTCGCTCCGATTCAGCGCGTGCAGCAGCAATGATTTCTTCACGCTGTGCGTCGCCTTGTTTTCTAGCATTTTCAATAAGCTGTGCTGCTTCTGTACGAGATTGCTTGATAAGCTCGCGCTGTTCTTCCAAAGCCTTTTTAGCTTCCGCACGGCTGTTTTCAGCAGCTTCTATTTCGCCTGCAATGTGAGATTCACGTTCTTTCATGATTCCCATTAAAGGACCGAACGCAAATTTCTTAATCAATGCCAGCAATATGATAAACATGATTAATTGGAAAATGATATCTCCGCCATTAAAGTGCATAGCTTCACCAAGTACTAAACTTTCTGTTAACACCCTGGGTTCACTCCCTTCAAGAGTCGTTCTACTATGAGTTCTAAGGATACTTGATCATTCAACCAGACAGACCTTAAGGATTATCTGGAAACCACTTTTAGGGCATAAAGGAATGGCGAAGGTTCTCATGGAATGATCTTCGCCATTTGCCCAACGTCTTAAAATTTAATTATTGTCCAATAACCATGAACGCGATAACTACCGCGATGATTGGAAGTGCCTCAACTAGTGCGATACCGATGAACATTGTAGTTTGAAGCATTCCGCGAGCTTCTGGCTGGCGAGCGATCCCTTCAACTGTACGACCAACGATAAGACCGTTACCAATACCAGCACCTACTGCTGCTAAACCAACTGCGATTGCAGCTGCTATAAGACCTAATGAACCTGTCATGATAAAATTTCCTCCTCGAAAATAAATAATAGTTTTGTATTTTTTGTTGCATTTGTTCAGAATTGAACAGTTTTATAATTAATGATCTTCCGCCACTTTATGGGCAAGATAAACCATTGTTAACATAGTGAAAATAAACGCTTGAATTGCACCTACGAAGATACTGAATCCTTGCCATGCCAGCATTGGAAGGATGGCACCAAGTGTTCCTCCAATTCCGCTTGTTGCCATTCCGGCAAGCAAAGCTAACAGGATTTCACCTGCGTAAATGTTACCGTATAGCCGCAGACCCATTGTAAGGGTATTTGCGAACTCTTCGATAATTTTGATCGGAAACAAAAATTTCATCGGCTCTACATAGCTTTTCAAATAAGCTTTAGTACCCTTCATCTTGATTGCGTAATAATGTGACAATCCTACTACCATAGTAGCAAGCGTCATCGTTATTGCCGGATCTGCTGTAGGGGATTTCCACCAAAGCTCATGGCCTATTACAACAGAAAATGGCAAGCCTAACATATTTGAAACAAATATGTACATCAGCAATGTCATTCCCAGCAGTAAAAATCGACCGCCTGTCTGCCAATCCATAGTACTATTAATAAGTCCCTTAACAAAATCCATTACCCATTCCATAAAGTTCTGGGCGCCGGTAGGCTTCATGGCAAGTTTGCGAGTAGAAGCTAGAGCGATAATGAAGACTATGAGACTTGCAATTGTAATCATCAGCAAATTTGCCAGATTGAAGTTAAGTCCCATAAATTCCCACATAGGAGCTTCATGATTCAACAGTATTCACCTCTCTTATCTACTTTTGACGTAAGTGTTGGATAAAAAAATCTATAATAATGACAAAGTAAATCGTCATTAATCCAATAACTACACTGACAAGATGCAGAGCATCCGGAAATTGCAGAGCTACCGTTACAGCAAGGGCCGCGGTTGCCATTCTGGACAGCGTTCCTACGGACTTCATCTTTTTGCCTTCCATAGCTGCTTTAGTCAGTTTTCTGTTTTTGCTGACCATGGTCCATAAGAGGAACAGGCTCAAGCATGTACCGAAAATTAATCCGAGAAAGACAGATTTATAGGGCGTAAACCCCCAGCCTAATACATAAAAAGCTACTAGGTAGATTATGTACTTAAGCTCTCTGTAGAACATTTCATCAAGATCGAACATTTGGTTTTTAATCTCCCGAGAAATAGTGCCGGACTGTGCGGAGCATGGAATAAATTCCGGCTGCAAGCCCTAAAAGAAGGCCAATGATTAGAAAAAGCGGTTCGGTATTTGCCGTACGGTCCAGCCATCTTCCCCCGAAGACGCCTATCACGACGGAACCTACTAATTGAGAAAGGATGGCAGACATTAGAGCCATCGCTTTGAATGGGTGGCGTTCTTTCTGGCTCATCTTTGAATCCTCGCGGTTATTAGTGGGCAGAACTGTATTTCAAGGCAGAAATTTACACTTGACAAATAAGGGGGAATCCCCATGAAAACCCTACCATTTATACCCTTGTAAGCATACAATAGCTGACTTTTAATGTCAATGAATGATAGGCTAAAAATCCCCCTGTATACCTGAATTTCTTCATTTGTTCACATTTTTATCATTTTTTCAATTATTTGTTTAAATCAATTAAAATAGTTCGTTCAATTCTGTCTTCCCTGCCCGCTTTTTTTGCATAAATAATGGCAATGTACGCACCATTAGGAGGGAGCTTTTCTTTTCTTATTTCCTTTCTGATCAGCCCTCTTGGCGCATTAGCAGACCAATCTAAGAATCCTGCAAATCTATAGCTTTCTTTTTCATATAAAGCAATCCCCATCTCCTCTGCCCCCCCTGGAAGATAAAGTTCATATCTATAATTTGATTTAGAATCTCCGGGGACAAATTCAAATCCCATCACTCTTGGGTATTGGGGTTCATTGATCGCATATAAATATGGAAGGTGAATTTTTTTTGTTCCTTCCAATATGGTCAAGCGGCCATCATAAATGGAAGTCTTTCTTTTTCTCGTATCATGTGAAAGCTCAATCGTGAGCTTCTTTTTTTCTTTAGCTTGAAGTGTAAAAGAAAAAGGCATTTTCCAGACGATTCCCGGCTGATGACCGGGCTGTGTAAATCTATAATGTTTTGCTGCTATTCCCGTATTCTCAACAATGATTGACGCTGACAGGGTTTTCTTTTTATGGTCGTTTCTAAACGTTAAAGAACTTGGATAAAAAAAGGTATCTGCTTTGACCGCTTGCTGCAGCTGCACTCTTCCGGCTCCTTGTTCATATGTATGGTACTGCTGGTTCTGCTTGTTTTTCAGCTGTATGCCCGTTGTCATTAATGCAGATTTGACTTGCTCCGGTGTCCATTCAGGGTGAGCCTGTTTTAACAATGCACAGGCACCGGAAATATGAGGAGCCGCCATACTGGTTCCATTTAAGCTGAGGTACCCACTGGGGATAGTGCTGTTAATCCCGACACCCGGAGCAACAATATCAGGCTTAATCATCCAGTTTGAGGTTACAGGGCCTCTTGAACTGAAATCAGCAATCAACTCTTTCTCTGCTTTCATAACGGTATGTATATAAAACGGTTTTGTTTTTTTCAACTGCTCTCCTTCTTCTCCTGAGAGTGTTGCTGCTGGAATTTCACCTTTCTCTTCAACTTTTCCATAGAAGCTGCCCTTTGTATTATTGTAGATCAAAACGGCCGATGCTCCGGCTTTTGCCGCATTCGCTATCTTTTCAGCAAAAGAAATCCTGCCTCTTTTTACAAGCACTATCTTGTTTTTTGCCTTTTTCAGCTGCCCCGGCAGGCCGATATCTCCATCAATTAACCTGCCAGAGTAATTCGCAAGCCATGGTTTGGATCCAGATATAGGATAAATGGGTATGCTTTTTCTACCCCCTCCCAATCCTGTAGTAATATACGGCTTTTTTGCGGGTGGTGTGGAGGCTCCTACGGAGATGGCCCTGGAGGAGGTGCCGGGAGAACCGACTGTCCACATATCCGGTCCTGAATTCCCATTAGAGGCAACGCACGTTATTCCAAGGGCTACAGCTCTGTCTAACGCCAAGCTGATCGGGAGGTCCGGTCCGTTCACACTATTTCCAAGGGATAAGTTCAGCACATCCACTTTATCCTTGATTGCCATTTCGATGGCTTGCAGTACTTTCTCCGTTGTTCCGGATCCCCCCGGACCAAGAGCTCTATAGGCATATATTTCTGCTTCAGGTGCAACTCCCCTCAGTTTCCCGTTTGCTGCAATAATCCCCGCAACATGTGTCCCATGTAAGGTCTTGTTCTTTCCTTTCGTCTCCATCGGGTCCGAATCATGATCCACAATATCGTATCCTCCCTTATAGGAACGCCTTAAATCTCTATGCTGATAATCTATACCTGTATCAATAATGCCTACCTTCACACCTCTTCCAGTAAGCCGCTCATTCTTTTTATTAAATAACCCTCGTATCGCATCTCCGCCAATAAAAGGGACGCTGTTATCTATATCTGCCTGATAAAGAGTTGATTCCGTTACACTAGCAATCCTTGAATCCTTTTTAAGCTGTTCCACGTCTTTTCTTCTGCCTTCTATAGAGATGCCATTCAGGGCGTGGGAAAAAACCTTTCTAACCCTTAGTGAGGGATACTTCTCCAGGACGTTTTCTCGGTTAACTGAAGTTTCATTGAATAGCGCAATCGCAATAATACGTTCCTCGGCGAACTCTCCCCCAAGAGGAGGAATTCTAACCTCACCCGATGCCGGACTCTCTAACAACCAAGAAAAAACAAACAAACACACAACCAGCCACCTCTTCAAAAGAACCCCTCCTTCCCCATAGAATCTGCACCTTTTCTAAGACTATACGGGAAATGGGGACTGTCCCCCATTTCCTGTTGATATACCGGCGTTTTCTTTTGGGAAATAGGGACAGTCCCCACAAAAAAAAACTGCCCGGAGAGGGACAGTTTTTTTATAGTGATAAGGGTTCAGGGCGTTTATTGGTTTGGTTGAAGTAGTAGCGGATGGCTTCACAGATGCGTTTGGATGCCTGGCCATCGCCATATGGGTTTGAAGCCTGGCTCATCTTTTGATAAGCCGCTTCATCTGTTAAAAGTTCATTTGCCATGCTGTAAATGACTTCTTCATCTGTTCCAGCAAGCTTTAAGGTTCCAGCCGCAATTCCTTCCGGGCGCTCTGTGGTGTCTCTTAATACCAGCACAGGCACACCAAGGGAAGGGGCTTCCTCCTGAACTCCGCCGGAATCAGTCAATATAAGGTGCGCTCGTGCAGCAAAGTTATGAAAATCAAACACATCAAGAGGCTCAATTAAGTGGATACGTGAGTCATTGCCCAGGATGCTGTTTGCTATTTCTCTAACTGCCGGATTAAGATGAACGGGATACACAACCTGGATATCCTCATGCTCTTCTATAATCCGCTTCACTGCCCGGAACATATTCTCCATCGGCTCCCCGATATTTTCTCTCCGGTGAGCAGTGAGAAGAACCAGCCGGTCGTTTCCAAGCTTGCCTAGAACACTGTGCTCATAATTGTCTCTTACCGTGGTGCTCAAGGCATCTATTGCTGTATTTCCCGTGACAAAGATACTTTCCTCTTTTTTGTTCTCATCCAGAAGATTTCGGGCTGATTTAGACGTAGGGGCAAAATGCAAATCTGCCATCACCCCGGTCAGCTGTCTGTTCATTTCTTCAGGAAATGGCGAAAACTTATTCCATGTTCTCAGCCCTGCTTCCACATGGCCTACTGTAATCTGATTATAATATGCTGCAAGGCTGGCAATAAATGTTGTCGTGGTATCTCCGTGAACCAGGACAATATCCGGTTTCGCTTCTTTCATGATCCGGTCCAGTCCTTCAAGGCCTCTGGTTGTGATATCCACCAGTGACTGCCTGTCCTTCATGATGTTTAAATCATAATCAGGTGTAATCGAAAACAAATCTAACACCTGATCCAGCATTTGCCGATGCTGTGCTGTAACGGTCACAATGGATTCAAAGCTTTCTGGGTGCTTTCCAATCTCGAGGACAAGAGGCGCCATCTTGACAGCTTCCGGCCTTGTCCCAAAGATGGTCATTACCTTTATAGGCTTTTTCATCTGTATCTTCCCCATTCTTTGTTACATTGTGCCAAACAAACGGTCTCCTGCATCTCCAAGTCCAGGTACGATGTATCCTTTTTCATTCAGCTTTTCATCAAGTGCTGCAATATATATATCCACATCAGGATGCGCTTCCTTCAATGCATCTACTCCCTCAGGGGCAGCAATCAGACACATGAACCGGATGCTTGTTGCACCACGCGTTTTTAAGGAATTAATGGCAGCCACTGCTGATCCGCCCGTTGCAAGCATTGGATCGACCACGATAAAATCTCTTTCCTCAATATCGCTGGGTAGCTTTACATAATATTCTACCGGCTGAAGGGTTTTCGGATCTCGATAAAGCCCAATATGCCCAACCTTAGCAGCTGGAATTAACTTCAGCATGCCGTCGACCATGCCAATACCTGCACGTAGAATCGGAACCAGCCCTAGTTTTTTTCCTGCCAGCACCTTAGATGTTGCTTTTTGAACCGGTGTTTCTATTTCAACCTCTTCTAATGGCAGTTCACGTGTTATTTCAAAGGCCATCAATGAGCCTACTTCGTCTACCAGCTCACGAAATTCCTTTGTACCTGTTTTCTTATCACGAATGTATGTAAGCTTGTGCTGAATTAACGGATGATCAAATACAAAAACCTTACCCATGGAGATCGCTCCCTTTTGATTATTTTAACTTGCTATGCCTCGACCTATTTTACAGAAAAAAAACCATTTCATCAATCATGCCGGTAAAGTTGCTAAAATGAGAAGTCAAATCTTATGATTGCATGTCTTGTTAGACTTTGCCAATAAGTAGATTAGATGGCATAGGGGAAATTGCGAGCATTCTGCCGGACACATTTCTTTTTATAAAAAATGGCTCTATCTTTACCTGTTGATGGAAAATTTCAAAATCCATACCTTTTTATCATATACAAAAGCCGGCCTATCAATCAGGCCGGCTTATATTTTACAATTCTTTATAAAGCGTAAATTGGCTTGTTAAGTTTTCAACTCTGCTGCTTGCTTCATTTAGCTTTGCTTCGTCTTCTGGATTGTTCAAGGCAAGAGCGATAATGGATGCAATTTCATCCATATCGGTTTCCGTAAATCCACGGGAAGTGACCGCAGCCGTTCCGATGCGGATGCCGCTTGTAACAAACGGGCTCTCCGGATCAAATGGGATTGTATTTTTATTAACCGTAATTCCAATTTCATCTAAAACATGCTCCGCTTTTTTACCTGTAAGGTTCATAGAGCGGACATCAACCAGTAATAAATGATTGTCTGTGCCGTCAGAAACAAGGGTAAAGCCTTCTTTCTTAAGACCCTCTGCAAGGCGTTTTGCATTTTTTATAATATTTTCGGAGTATTCTTTAAAAGAATCCTGAAGAACTTCACCAAAAGATACAGCCTTTGCAGCAATTACATGCATAAGCGGGCCGCCCTGGATTCCAGGGAAAATGGATTTATCTATCTTCTTGGCAAACTCTTCTTTACATAAAATCATACCGCCGCGAGGCCCGCGAAGCGTTTTGTGAGTAGTGGTTGTAACAAAATGAGCGTGAGGCACAGGACTCGGGTGAAGGCCAGATGCGACAAGGCCGGCAATGTGAGCCATATCTACCATCAAGTAAGCTCCCACTTCATCAGCAATTTCACGGAAACGTTTGAAATCAATCTCCCGAGGATAGGCGCTGGCTCCAGCCACAATCAGCTTGGGTTTATTCGCGCGTGCTTTTTCTAATACATCATCGTAGTTAATGAGATGAGTGGTTTCATCCACACCATACTCCACGAAATTATATTGAACCCCGCTGAAATTTACCGGGCTTCCGTGTGTAAGATGGCCCCCATGAGAAAGATTCATTCCGAGAACCGTATCACCCGGCTCTAGAATCGTAAAATACACGGCCATATTCGCCTGTGCTCCTGAATGAGGCTGTACATTTGCATGCTCTGCACCGAAAATTTCCTTTGCACGATCACGGGCGATATCTTCAACTACGTCAACATGCTCGCATCCGCCATAATAGCGTTTACCAGGATATCCTTCTGCATATTTATTGGTTAAAACGGAACCTTGAGCTTCCATTACTGCTTCACTGACAAAATTTTCAGAGGCAATTAATTCAATCTTCGTCCGCTGGCGCTTCAGTTCATCCTGAATGGCACTAAAAACCTTTTCATCTTGCTGAGCTAAATGTTTCATGTAAATCCCCCTCATCTCTCCGCTAATAATCAGTAAACCCGCACATTTCTTTTAAAACCACTTAATATTGTGCGTGTTTTATTACAATTCACTTTCATTTTACCATTAATGTAACAGTCTGGACAGTGCTTATTGATATCCGGCGGCTGCACTACTCGTTAATAAAAGTATGTACTAAATCAGGAGTAGCAGGCCCTATTTCCGCCAATCAGCTTCGGCCTTGTTCTTGCCATAGAGATATGCGCATGCCCTACCTGCTTCTGCCGGCTTCTAACAGGGACGGCAACGTGCTTCAAATGCATGCCGATAAAGGTATCTCCGATATCGATCCCTGCATCCGCTTTTATGTACTCTACGACCACAGCATTGTTTAATCTGTTAAAGGCACAAGTGGCCAAAGCACCGCCTGCTTGTCTAATAGGAATCACCGTCACTTCATCAAGCCCTCTTTGTTCGGCTGTTTCCCTCGTTATCACAAGAGCTCTATTCAGATGTTCACAGCATTGAAAGGCAAGCTGCACACCTGTCCTCTCTTGGAACTTCTGGAGTCCGTTAAAAAGTATTTCGGCTACCTCATTCGTTCCGGCTGTGCCGATATGTTTTCCGATTACCTCACTTGTGCTGCAGCCAACCACAAGGAGCTTCTTCTCATTTAAGTCCGCATGTTCCTGTAAATCATCGAGAGCCTCTAGAAGCTGCCGCTGCCAGTGAGCCAGCTCTTCGTCCGCTATTCTATTATCAACCATTCAGAACGGCCTCCCTTACCTGAAGTAACTTGCAAAGGCTTACAGATTTTTTTCCTCGTATACGGTAATCTTTCCGACACGGTTTTCATGCCTTCCACCTTGGTATTCAGTTGTCAGCCATATTTTTGCAATATCGAGTGCGAGACCAGGGCCAATGACTCTTTCACCCATCGCCAATATATTGCTGTTATTGTGCTCACGCGTAGCTTTTGCACTAAAGGTATCATGAACTAAGGCGCATCGGATGCCTTTTACTTTATTTGCGGCAATACTCATTCCAATTCCCGTTCCGCAAATTAAGATTCCCCTGTCAAATTCTTCATTCGCCACTTTTTCAGCAACAGGAAGCGCATAGTCTGGATAATCAACAGATGTATTGCATTCACAGCCAAAATCTTGATAAGGAATGTTCATTTCGTCCAATAATTTCTTGATTTCTTCTCTAATTTGGATACCGCCATGATCTGAAGCAATTGCTACCTTCATGCTGTCCCCTCCGATATAGTTCTATCAATCCTACATTTATTTTGCCACAGCTCTCTGAAAATATAAAGCTTGTGGAACTCGGGTTTCTATTGATTTCATTAATTCTGCAAATGGAATATAAAAAGCCTGAATAAAGAATAATATCCCCTTTATTCAGGCTTCTTTTTTACATATGAAAATGAGTAATCGTTTGTTTAAGCTGCTCAGCTTGCACCTTCAGTTCGCCAGCAAGACCTTCTACTTTTGCAATCACTCGGGCTTGATCCTCTGTCGCTGAGGCGACTTGTACAGCTCCAGCGGAAGTTTGTTCCGCTATAGCCGCTACTTCCTGGGACTGCGCTGAGGTTTCCTGGATACTTTCCATCTGCTGATCTACCAGCTTTGTAATATCACGCACTGCCTCTGCTACATTATTAACAGATACAGTCATCTCTTCAATCACTTCATTTGTTTTCGTTCCTTTGTTAGCTTCGGTCTTTGCAGAATCAACTTGGTCCGTAATTTGTTTTACCACACCCTGCACATCCTGCTGAATGTTTTGGATGAGTGAAGAAATTCCTTGAACGGCCTTGGCACTTTCATCGGCTAACTTCCTTACTTCCTCTGCTACAACTGCGAACCCCTTGCCATGTTCGCCGGCACGGGCCGCTTCAATAGATGCGTTCAGAGCCAGCAAATTAGTCTGCCCTGCAATGTCACCCACAAGCTGAATGATCTGTTCGACTTTTTTCGCATTCTCCTCAAGCCGCTTTACTGCTTCAAGAGAATGTATGCTGTCATCAGCCAGCTGCTGAATGCCTGAAATTAAAGAATGAATAACCTGTTTGCTTTCCACTAACTCCTGCACCATTTCTGATGATTTATCAGACGAAGAGTTTGCCTTATTCTGCACATCCCGTGCGATTGTGATTACATCCTCTACCGACTCAGCCGTTGTTTGAATGGATGCAGCTGAGTTATCCGCTCCAAGCGATATTTCTCTAATGGCTCTTGAGATGGTTTCCGCCTGTTCAGAAGCTCTAGATGATTCTTGAGAAATATATATAACCTTTTCATTTGTTTCTTGAAAGTTTTTATCAATTTTCTGAACCATATCCCGCAGGTTAAACAGCATATGGTTGAACGCTTCCCCTAAAGACCGGATTTCATCGTCAGACTTTGACAGCGCTAGATCCTCTGTTAAATCTCCGCTCGCTGCCTTTATGGCGGCCTTTTCCAATACCTGCAGCGGTTTTGTTAAAAAACGGGCTGCAAAGAACGCCAGCACACCAGACCAGGCAATTCCTAATGCTAAAATAATTAAGTTAAATAATCCTTCATGCAGATAGTTGCTTACAAAAGGATATACTCCATAAATGAATAACGCAGATGTAGAATAAGTAATAATTGCAAGGAGCGTTGTAAAAATAACAAGCTTTTTCCGCAATCCGAATTTGTACCGTTTGTTCCCAGCCAATCTCTTCTCCCCCAAATAATGCCGATTTATTTCTGCAGCCTGTGAACAATACTTTTAATCACGGCCTGCAATTCCGAAAAGGTTTCTCTATATATATCGGCAGATCCCCCAAAAGGATCAACTATATCGGAGCCTTTTTTATCTTTTCCTGCAAATTCTTTTAGAGTGAACGTTTTGCCTGCTGCATCCGGGTAATTAATGAGCAGTGCAGATTTGTGGCTCTCAGTCATGGTGAGGATATATGTGGCCCACTTCAAGTCCTGTTCATTGATCTGTCTAGAAAAATGATTATGTTTGATTGAATGTTCATCCATAACCAGCTTAGCCTGGTACGAGGCCTCCTGCCCTTCCATCGCATATACTCCGGCTGATTTAACTTCTACTCCAGGCAGGTTCATATTTTTTAAAATAGCTTCCGCCATCGGACTTCTGCAGGTATTTCCTGTACAGACAAATAATATATTCATCGTATTGGCCCTCCTCTAACTATTTCCTGTAAAACATTATATAAAAAAATTAGACAGCTTGTCTCAGCTGTCCATTTTATACCCTATAGTATGTATATTTTATCCGGTTAAGTTACTTCATCAGAAAAAAAACCTCTCCAGCCCTAAAAGCTTAAAACCAAACGCAAATAATATCGCACCGCCGAGTATCACGCTGTATTTACCCAGCATCCCCTGAACTTTTTTACCAAGCAGCAGCCCTGCCCAGGTTAAAAGCGCCGCAGCCGTTCCAAAGCAGACTAGCACCATTACGGTCTTGGCCCCATAAATTCCAAGTGTCAGCCCCACAGAAAAACTGTCCAGGCTGACGCTTAAAGCAAAAACGATCAAACCAAATCCTACTGGAGCAATTAAAGACTCGCCGCTTCCTTTAAGACCAGTGATCAGCATCTGGATTCCGAGAATCATTAACAGAATACCGCCCGCATATCCCGCAAACGTTCCAAAAGTCCCCGACAAAAACCGTCCTCCAGCCATACCCAGAAGCGGCATCAATATATGAAAAACACCTACTGTTATCCCAATCAAAAAAACCCTTCTCCAACCCATTCGAAACATCCCCATGCCCAGGCCGATCGAAAACGCATCCATCCCTAAAGCAAACGCCATAGACATCAAGGCAAATAACTCACCCATCATAGCCACAAACTCCCTACCCCCTCGGACTAGCCTACTTCAGCATATGCCCGTCCCACTATAAATAGAACTAGGGACACACACACTATGGGGACTGTCCCCATTTCCCGGATTATTTCCCGGAGGGTGCGGGATGGATTTTTGGCAGGCTGGTCTGGGTTTGCTCGCAAGTTCTGAAATTTCCCTGGCAGACCTGGTCTTGCTCGCAACCTGTGAGTATTTGCTCGCACTTTCGAATACCTGCTCGCAACTCATAAAAATCTTGCTCGCATTCCAAAAAAAGCTGCTCGTAAGTTCACATTTCGCCTGGCAGGCCCTGGTTATTCATTCTATGATTTTTGCTCGCATTTTCGAATACCGCTCGCATCCATAACTCGCATTTCTGGAAAAGCTGCTCGCGTAATTTCCGAATCTCCTGACTACTCAACCAAGTTCCCCTAGGAAGGGCTTTTCTCTAACTCAGTTACTAAATTTAGTCCTTCAGTTCCCTTATGAAAGACTTTTCTCCAACTCACTAACTGGTTTTTGTCCTTTATTTCCTTTTTGAAGGATTTTTCTCTAACTCAAGCTACTACTTCCCGCCAGACTGAAAGCCAAAATCCCCTCCTTTTTTCAACAAACTTTCATTAAGTACGCCCAACAAAAAAAGGATCCATAAATAGGACCCTCATTCATCCTCTCTAACAATTCGGTGGCCGGCTGCTTTTGTCAGCCTGTTCATGATTGCCTGGCCAATGCCTTCTACCGGAAAGACTTCTCCAAAGATACGGTCCACATCGAGACTGTCAAATTTTCTTAAAGTATCATATAACCCGGCTGCAACAGTGGATAGATCTTTCCTCGCACCTGCAGACAGCACATGGTCTGCATCGTAAAATGCTGCGTTTTCTTCGGTTGTAAACACACCAACCCTTAGTCCGGCTGCTTTAGATTGATTCACTAAGGTTTGTAGAAATTGGGGGCTGCCGTTAACTAAGGTGAACTCTGCCCGCGGAGCATAGTGGGTATATTTCATTCCCGGCGATTTCGGTGCTTCTTTTACATTAGATAGAGAAGGGTCATAGGATACCGGTCCTATCGCTTCCTCGATTTGCTCTTTAGTGATCCCGCCTGGCCTCAATATGACAGGAACAGCCTCCGTACAGTCGAGCACAGTTGATTCGACTCCAACTCCGGTAGCACCGCCGTCAACGATGCCAGCTATTTTTCCATTCAAATCCTGGAATACATGACCAGCCGTGGTCGGGCTTGGTTTTCCAGATGTATTTGCACTTGGTGCTGCAATTGGAAGGCCGCTTTTTTTGATTAAATCTAGAGCAACAGGATGGTCAGGCATCCGGATTGCCACTGACTGAAGCCCTGCCGTAACCAGATTAGATAAAGTGTTTTCCTTTTTTTTAAAAATAAGGGTTAACGGTCCTGGCCAAAATCGCTCCATTAATATCTCGGCTCTTTTAGGTATTACTTCTACAATATCTTTCAGCTGCTCTTTAGAAGCTATATGTACAATTAACGGGTTATCGCTTGGCCGTCCCTTTGCTTCAAAAATTTTCTTAACAGCCTCATCATTTTTTGCATTGGCACCAAGCCCGTATACTGTTTCAGTAGGAAAAGCGACCGTCTCATTCTGTTCTAGTAATTTTGCCGCTTCTTCAATCTGTGAATAACTTTTAAAGTTGTCCACATGTTTATCCACTGTCCAGTATTTTGTCTGCATATTCAGCACCTTCATTCTTGGTTTCTATATCTATGTGTAAAAGTCTTTATTTTATCAAAATTATAGACCTTTTTTCCTACATCTTGCTAAAAAGGTACTTTGAAAGTATAAAAGATGTTGGCGGTCAATTCAAGCGTTATCCACAAATTGTGCATAACTACTTTAAAATTGTGGGTAACTTTGTGGATATGTTGAATAACTATATCCTTTTACAGAGAAATTCACAGGAAGTTATCCCCAATAGGTGTTTTCCATGGGTGGATAACTCTAAATCGGCAGAAATACTCGGTTTGCGGACGCTTTCAAAACCCAGCCATTGAAATAAGCCAATGGCAGATTCACTATTAGTTGCTAAATATAAAATTTTCAATCCTTTTTCTCTAGCTAAAAAAAATACTTGTTCAAATAAAGCTGGCAGGTTGCGGGTGTGAAATTCTGGTGAAAAAGCAAGCGAGCGCAGCAATCCTGTCTCCTTTAAAGGTTCGATGCCTATAACAGCGGCCAGCTTGCCTGCCTGATTTTCCGCTATCAAAAAATGCTCTATGTTTTCTTTAACTCCTTCTGTACTTAAGTTTGCCTCCGCCAGAAATCGTTCAATGAACTCACGATCTTCTCTTTTAGCACATCTAATCATTCCGCTAGCCCCTCTCTCTTATATCCTTTTTCAACTAATATGCAAAAGATAGAGTTAATAGAACTTTCGAACCCAAAAGCCGCCATCATTCGGATAGCGGCTTTTTCTTAACTGAAGAAATCGGAGAACAATTCTACTAGTAAGAATTTGACTTTAACCGGTTCTTCATCCTTTGAAGTGTATACTGGAGCAGTGTGTTCTGGACTTTGGGGTGTTGTGTTTTCTGAATGGCTAGCTGCTGTGTTTTCCGAGGTGTCAGCAGTTGATTTTTCCTGCATAGGCTGCTTTGTTTCAACTGGCAGATCTTCGTTTTCCTGGTCTCCATCAAGCTTATCTGAATCAGCAGGCACAACATGGTCTTCAACTGGCTCTTCCTCCTCCATCGGACTTTGACTTACTGCGGTTCCGTTAGAAAAATCCAGGAAGCACAGCGGCGGGTATAACACACACCACCAGTTTGCTCCTTCTCCGTCTCCTAAAGTGATAACGATAGCTTCATAGCTTCCAGCGGGATACATATATTGACCATATAATTTAGTAGGAAACTTTGCCGGCCCAAATTTTACTTTTACATCCTGTTTAACACCTTGTTTTTTTACAAGATTCTCTGCTATTTCCTGAATCCGCTTTTGATTTCCCTCTATAACCTGGCGGGCCTCTTCCTTGGACGTTAAATCCTTCACCCAGTTTGTAATTTCCTTATTCACTTCATCTCTTACCATGCGCTTAAGATCCTGATCTTCCTTTTTATCACTATTAGCCAGGATACGAAGCCTGATCGCATCACTTGGTATGATTACCGTGTCCTTTGCCTGAGCACTATCCATTTTCGGTATATATAAACTAAGAACCGTACCAATCACCAGCAATAATAGATACACCAATGCTATATGTTTTCTAAGTAATTTCATTTTCCCCATTCCTCCCTTACACCACTCATTCTGTCCAGGAATAAAGAATCTTAAACTAGTAAAATTAGAAAAACTCGGTTTTTATCCGAGTCCTTTAGAGCGAAGTTTTTCTTATGCGTTAGGAAAGTTCTTTTCTATTTTTCTAAAAAAAAACGGGAAATGGGGACAGTCCCCCATTTCCCGTTAATATAGGGGTCAGTCCCTATTTCCCAAGATGGCAAAGACCATTCTGTCTTTACCGTTTATGTCGTATTGGATTTCTGTTTGTCCTTGAGGAAAGGTTTGCTGCAGGAGGTTTTGGACGGCTGTTCCCTGCCCGGCTCCTACTTCAAAGCCAACGAGTGCCTTTTCGTTCAATACTTTTGGAAGCTCCTCCATGAAACGGCGGTAAAAGTCAAGGCCGTCAACGCCTGCAAATAATGCGCGATGCGGTTCATGAGCGGTCACAACCTCCGACATATCAGCTTCATCCCCAACAGGAATATAAGGCGGATTTGACAGGACAATGTCAAGCTTCCTCCCTTGAGTTATAAACGGCCCCAGCAAATCCCCCTGCAAGAATGATACCACCGCCCCTAAACGATCTGCATTCTCCCTGGCCACTGCCAGTGACTCTTCAGCGATATCCATACCAGTAATATCTAAACGGGGATTCTCCAGCTTCATCGTGATCGCGATCGCTCCGCTTCCTGTTCCTACATCGGCGAGGCTGACCGCTCGCTCCTCTTTAAAAAGCCCCGAAATCTTATTTAATGCATGATATACCAGTTCTTCCGTTTCCGGCCTCGGAATTAATACTTCCTTATTCACCTGAAACACTCTGCCGTAGAATTCTTCGAACCCGATGATATGCTGAACCGGAACTCCTCGAGCATGATCATACACACTTTCCACAAATTGTTCTTTTACATCCTCAGGTACCTCTAGATGAAGATTTGCCAAAAGCCTGCTTCGATCCATATCCATGAAATGCTTCAGCAGCAATTCCCCCGCATTTGCATCCCGGCCTCTTGAGGTTAAAAAAGAAGAAGCCCAGCTCAGGGCTTCATATACCTTACTAAATGAATTATGCTTCTTCATTTTGAAGTCTTTTGGATTGATCTTCTAAGGTTAACGCATCTAGAATTTCATCCAATTTTCCCTCGATAATTTGATCCAGCTTCTGAATCGTTAAACCAATACGGTGGTCGGTTACACGGTTTTGCGGGAAATTATACGTTCTAATCCGTTCTGAACGGTCGCCTGTACCAACAGCCGCTTTACGGTTTTGATCATATTCAGCCTGTACTTCCCGCTGGATTTTATCATATACCCGGGCCCGAAGAACCTTCATGGCCTTTTCTTTGTTCTTGATCTGAGACTTCTCATCCTGACACGATACAACCGTCATTGTAGGCAAATGCGTTAAACGGACAGCTGACATCGTGGTGTTAACGCTCTGCCCGCCCGGTCCGCTTGAAGCGAATGTATCAACACGGATATCTTTGTCATGGATTTCCACTTCAACCTCTTCTGCTTCAGGCAAAACAGCCACTGTAGCCGTAGACGTGTGGATCCTTCCGCCTGATTCGGTCTCTGGGACACGCTGAACGCGATGGGCTCCATTTTCGAATTTCAGCTTTGAGAAAGCGCCGTTCCCATTAATCATGAAGATAATTTCTTTATATCCGCCAAGTCCTGTAGGGCTCGCATCGATAATTTCCGTCTTCCAGCCCTGAACCTCGGCAAAACGGCTGTACATACGGTACAAGGTACCTGCAAATAATGCAGCTTCATCTCCGCCCGCGGCACCGCGGATCTCCATGATTACGTTTTTCTCATCATTAGGATCTTTAGGTACAAGAAGAATCTTCAGCTTTGCTTCCAAACCCTCTAGCTGTTCTTGTAATTCTCCCATTTCTTCCTTTACCATTTCCCGCATTTCGGGATCCAGCTTATCTTCCAGCATCTGTTTCGCATCCTGATATTGCTCACGGGCCGATTTGTACTCCCTGTATGTTTCCACTGTTGCTTGAATACCTGACTGTTCCTTAGAATATTCTCTTAATTTTTTCGCATCATTTATGATGGCCGGATCACTAAGCAACTCATTTAATTTTTCATATCGGTCTTCAACTGCCTGTAAACGATCTAACACGATATTCACCTCAAATTTTTATATCAAAGAGCCTATAAGGCGCTTGAAATCTTAAATGTAAAACAAAATCTATTAACCTTGCCATTTATAACATAATTACCATTACCATTATATTATGGCAGATAAAACACGTCAAAACCATTTAAGGCTTACCGAACTTCTATCCGGACTGTTATACAATAATTTGCAAGCTTTCGTGCCAATCGTTTTTTAAGCAAGTCTTCCTCTTCAGCCAGATTGTGCCCGATATGCCTTCTGCTTCCTTCATAAAAAGTTACCCACATCTGATCATCCTTAATAAAAAGAGGACCCAGCGTATAATCAGCAGCTGACGATAGAATCTTTTTAATTCTCTCATATTCAGTCTGCTTTCGTTTAAAAGGCAGGAGAAGGCCCTTTTGCTTTTTAAAAAAAGAATGTGTTTCCTTGGACGATTTATACTCCTGAGTAAAAGAGACACATACTGATGCTTCTGTTTTTTTCACCGCGCACACCTCCTCTTATTATTGTTTCCAAAAATAGGGAGGGTTACTATCTGAAATTAGCAATTACCAGAATTATACTAAAAATGTGTGAGGAATTGGGACAGAAACCCTTAATAGAAACATCAGTCATTTTTTTACAAAAAATAAAGTTCTGTTAAACATTTAAACATGGCTGTTGATTTCCGCTGCAGGCACTCGCTTTCCGCGGGCGGTCCGGGAGCCTCCTCGGCGTGAAACGCCTGTGGGGTCTCCCTTAATAGAAAAGCGGAGGAGGGTGACTTTCAGATGTTCTTTTAAAAGAACTGTGATGAACATACTCTTTTAAAAGATCACATTACATAGAAAGTCAGACACCTGACAGGCATAAGACGAGCGGCGGTGAAAGGCGCTTTTTGCCTTTTGACGGCGATGGGCTTATGACCGAAGGTGTCAGTCCGGAACTGGACAATCCTCACTTTTCTGAGCAGGAGTCTCGCGCCTGCAGCGAAGATCAACATAGTGCCAATATCAGCATTGAGCTTTAACAGAGCCAAAAATAAAAGAAGGAGCCGCCCCTATATGTTTGACTCATCGGGACCGCTCCTGTTTGTATGAAGGAGCATTCCCTTCACAGAGTTAAAAAGACTTAGTGATTGTTTTCGTATGTTCTTTGAGGACATCTTCTTTTCCAGGCACCTCATGGTGATGGCGGCAGCGCGGCTCGTAAGCCTCAGAGGCTCCAACCATGATGACCGGATCATTGTAAGAGGCAGGCCTGCCATCAATCAGCCGTTGAGTTCTGCTTGCGGGTGAACCGCAGACAGCACATACAGCCTGAAGCTTTGTGACTGATTCAGCCAGAGACATGAGCATCGGCACAGGGCCAAAGGGCTCACCGCGGAAATCCTGATCGAGTCCTGCTAAAATGACATGATAGCCGCTGTCAGCAAGATGCTGGGCAACCTGAATAATTTCCTCATCAAAAAATTGAACCTCATCAATGGCGATTACATCTACATCCGGATGGATCTCCTTGAAAATGTCGGTTGATTTTGAAATAGGCTTTGCTGTGAAAGAAGAGCCATTATGAGAGACGACAGATTCTTCACTATATCGATTATCAATAGCAGGCTTGAAAACGATAATCCTTTGTTTGGCAAATTGTGCGCGGCGTACTCTTCTGATTAACTCCTCAGATTTCCCCGAGAACATGCTTCCGCAAATGAGTTCCATCCAGCCTGTTTGTTTCATTACATACATGAACTAGGCTCTCCCTTCCACACTTTGAATCTATATGTTAACAGTTATTATTTATAAGTTCAGCGGTAAAATAATCCTTACCATTACTATTCCCCGTCCCCCATGATTCATGAATGACGGGTTCATCATTGTAAAAATGAAAACCCGCCACCCCGGCGGGTTTCAATTATATTCAACTTCGTTATAGCCTAAATAGGCATAAAAACAGCAGAAATATGTAAATAAAGCCTTAAAAAAACAGGCAAGGAAAGTTCTTGCCTGTTTGTACATATTTTTGTTGATTATTTAATGCCGTATTTCTTGTTGAAACGGTCAACACGTCCGCCAGCTTCAGCGAATTTTTGACGTCCAGTGTAGAATGGATGACATTCTGAACAAGTTTCTACGCGGATATCATTTTTTACAGAACCAGTTTCAAAAGTATTACCACAAGCACATGTTACGGTAATTTTATTGTAGTTTGGATGAATTCCTGTTTTCATTCTTTTCATCTCCTTCCGCCCTGAGTCATACTGAAACAGAGTTTATTACGTTAGAATGCGGCTGGCCAATTGCCCGCCACATGTTTATTCAAAACACATTAGCTTTATTATAGCAAGGTATGATGTAATTTGCAAGAGTCTATCAAAAATTTACAATGAGCGTTTTGAAGAACCGTTTTGGTTTTTCTTCATTTCTTCATCTAAGACGCTGAAGAAGTCCTCATTGCTCTTAGTAGATTTGAGCTTGCGCAAGAATCTTTCTGCAAAATCAGGTGAATCGGACATTGATTTACGAATCGCCCATAATTTGTCCAAATGATTTTTAGGAATAAGAAGCTCTTCTTTACGTGTTCCAGACCGGCGGATATCGATGGCTGGGAAAATACGTTTTTCAGCAAGTGAGCGGTCCAGGTGAAGCTCTAAGTTGCCTGTACCTTTGAATTCTTCATAAATAACATCATCCATCCGGGATCCTGTATCTACAAGCGCAGTTGCTAAAATGGTTAAGCTTCCGCCTTCCTCAATATTACGTGCTGCTCCAAAGAATCGCTTCGGCCTATGGAAGGCCGCAGGATCAATACCACCGGACAATGTCCGGCCGCTTGGCGGGATTACAAGGTTGTAGGCACGGGCAAGACGGGTAATGCTGTCCATCAGGATAATTACATCCCGTTTATGCTCCACTAAACGCATCGCACGCTCTAATACCAATTCAGCCACTTTTATATGATTTTCAGGGACCTGATCAAATGTTGAACTTACAACATCACCGGCAACCGAACGTTCAATATCGGTTACTTCCTCAGGGCGCTCATCGATCAGGAGAACGATTAGCTCAGCCTCTGGATGGATCACTGTAATGGCATTGGCAATTTCTTTTAAAAGAATTGTTTTACCAGCTTTTGGAGGCGCAACAATCAATCCGCGCTGGCCAAAACCAACTGGAGCAATCAAGTCCATAATACGGGTAGAAAGATTCTTCTGGGTCGTTTCCAGCATCATCTGGCGGTCCGGATACAGAGGAGTCAATCCAGGGAAATGCACCCGTTCTTTCGCAGATTCGGGATCGTCGCCATTTACAGCCTCAACATGGAGCAAGCCGTAATATCTTTCATTTTCCTTTGGAGGGCGGACCTTACCTGAAACTTTGTCCCCGTTCCGAAGGTCAAAGCGGCGGATCTGTGATGCTGATATATATATATCTTCAGAGCTGGACGAATAATTGATCGGGCGCAGGAAGCCAAATCCTTCAGAAGGAATGATTTCTAATACGCCTTCCATGAACAACAGTCCATCTTGTTCAGCTCTCGCTTTTAGAATAGCAAAAATAAGCTCTTTCTTTGTCAATTTGCTATAGTAGGAAACTTTAAATTCGCGCGCTAATTCATAAAGCTCTTTAAGCTTCATCGTTTCTAATTTTGAAATTGTTAAATTCATTATGACACCACTCTTTTTAGATTAGCTAACACCAGGAAAGAAAATTGAAGGAAGGTTCTTTAACTTGGAGTAAGTTTGAAGAAATTTCACAGGATTAAAAACAAGCTTTATTTTACTTGCTTTAAAATAAATATTCAACTATTTTTGATTAGCTGAAAGATTCCAAAACCGTTAGAAGTTTCTGCTAATTCAAAAGCAGCAGGGATTGCTACGCTAGAGGGTTTCCAGCAGTTTCCTGACCCTATTATCAGCAGAAACTTATTCTTTTCTAGTATTCTGCTGGCAAAAGATTTTTTCCTGCTCCCGCTGTATGGGGATCGTGAGCCAGTTTACGACAATTACCGCGGACCTATTAAAATCAAGGAAGCGAGCGAAGCCGCCCGCTTATCCTTGTTTATCGAATAACTAGATTAGGTTTTTTGTTTAAGCTGTGGCGGCCGTCAATAAACCGGACCGTCCCTGATTTGGCGCGCATAACCAATGAATGAGTTTCTCCATAAAAACCTTTATACTGTACGCCGCGAAGCAGCTCGCCGTCTGTAACACCGGTAGCCGCAAAAATGGCGTCATCGCCTTTTACGAGATCTTCCATCCTAAGTACTTTATTGACATCTAAGCCCATTTTCAAACACCTGGCTAATTCTTCATCACTCTGAGGTAATAATTTCCCCTGAATTTCGCCGCCTAAACATTTTAATGCGACTGCTGCAAGAACTCCTTCCGGGGCTCCCCCAGATCCAAATAAAATATCTACACCAGTAGTGTCAAAGGCCGTGTTAATGGCACCTGCCACATCACCATCATTAATGAGCTTAATTCTTGCTCCTGCTTCTCTAAGCTGATTAATAATATCCTGATGGCGCGGCCTATTCAGCACAGTAGCAACCAAATCTTCAATATCCTTATTTTTGGCTTTGGCCACAGCTTTTAAGTTGTCCATAACAGAGGCATTAATATCGACCTGCCCGACAGCTTCAGGACCGACAGCGATCTTGTCCATATACATATCAGGTGCATGAAGCAGATTCCCGTGGTCTGCTACCGCTAAAACTGCCAGGGCATTCCAGCCTCCTGAAGCAACAATATTCGTTCCCTCAAGCGGGTCTACCGCGACATCGACTCTTGGCCCGTATCCAGTGCCAAGCTTTTCACCGATAAAGAGCATGGGAGCTTCATCCATTTCTCCTTCGCCGATTACAACAGTCCCTTTCATGGGCACGGTGTCAAAAACGTCACGCATAGCCGAAGTGGCCGCACCGTCTGCTTCGTCTTTCTTGCCTCTTCCCATCCACCTTGCAGATGCAAGGGCTGCTGCCTCAGTCACCCTGACTAGTTCCATCGATAAACTTCTTTCCACTGCGATTCCCCCTGCGTTACATCTATTATAGAATTTTAATTGTATAACACATTATACAATTAATTATAACACATTCAACGGAATCTGTATCCTCATTAAGAGCTTTTTAGCTGTTCTGCTTCTTCTGGTGTTAATTTTTCCCGCCAGATCGTGGCTCCAAGCCCGGTTAATTTTTCTTCTAACATACTGTAGCCTCTATCGATATGTTCAAGGCCTGTGATTTCTGTAATGCCTTCAGCCATAAGGCCGGCGATAACAAGAGCGGCCCCCGCACGCAGGTCGCTCGCTTTTACTTTAGCGCCCTGAAGCTGAACAGGACCCGTTACGATTGCTGAACGTCCTTCTACTTTAATATTGGCATTCATGCGCCTTAATTCATCAATATGCTTAAAGCGCGCGCCATAAATCGTATCCGTAACCACCGCGGAGCCTGCTGCCTTTGTAAGCAGAGTTGTAAATGGCTGCTGCAGGTCTGTTGGAAAACCTGGATATACCAGTGTTTTAATATCAACTGTCTTTAGCTTCGGTCCTGGAGCAACAAAGATCTGGTCATCGCCGGTTTCCACAGTTATTCCCATTTCTCTAAGTTTAGCAGTAAGTGATTCTAGATGCTGCGGAATAACATTATCAATTAAGATGCCATCGCCTGCAGCGGCGGCCAGAATCATGAAGGTCCCTGCTTCAATTCTGTCAGGAATAATAGTATGGCGGCAGCCGTGAAGGCTTTCAACTCCATCAATGCGGATAATATCCGTTCCTGCCCCTTTTATCCGCGCTCCCATATTTGTAAGAAGTGTCGCTACATCGATTATTTCCGGTTCTTTTGCTGCATTTTCAATCGTGGTGCGGCCTTTAGCAAGTACAGCTGCGAGCATGATGTTAATAGTTGCACCAACACTGACAACATCCAGATAAATTTTCGCGCCCCGAAGTTCATCAGCCCGCAGGTAAATGGCTCCCTGTTCGTTTGTGATTTGGGCACCAAGTGCTTCAAACCCTTTTATATGCTGATCAATGGGACGGGGACCTAAATGGCAGCCGCCAGGAAGCCCGATAACAGCTTTCTTGAAACGGCCAAGCATGGCTCCCATTAAATAATAAGAAGCACGCAGTTTCTTTACTCTTCCATTTGGAAGCGGCATAGAAACCATAGTAGAAGGATCTACGCTCATTTCATTATCTGAAAACGTGACGCTGCCTCCAATTTCCTCTAACAGCCCTTTTAATATTTCTACATCAGATATTTCAGGAAGACCTTCTATTGTAACCGGCGAATCTGCCAGAATGGTAGCTGGGATTAAGGCAACAGCACTATTTTTAGCTCCGCTCACTCTAATTGATCCTTTTAGTGGATAACCGCCAGCGATTTTTAGTTTTTCCATGGTTTAACTCCCTTCTATGCCAAAGCAGTAATTATTGCTGCAAAAGCGGCCTGTGTTGAGGTATATTTTTCCATACGAAACTTACATAAAACGACAGAATTCTTTATGGTCTAGTTTACACAAAAAACGAAAAATCATGTAACGAAAATATAAATATTTACCAAAAATTATAATTTACTCACAAGATCCGCCTCGAGCTTCGTTTTGAAATGAAATCACCAGGAAAGGAATAACACGGTTATAAATCAGGCTCTCTTCCTGCCCTTGAATAAGAGGGATTGTTACCAGCAAACATAACTAGTAAGAAAAGAGCTCTAAAGCTCAGACTGTATATACTCTTCATTCACTACATACAACAGTCTAAGCGAAATCAGTTTATTTTGAAAGCGTTTAAACGCTCTCTCTTGATTTCCAGTCAGCCAGGAATGCTTCAATTCCTTTATCTGTAAGCGGGTGATGGAATAATTGCATGAGAACTTTATATGGGATCGTTGCGATGTGAGCCCCTCTGATGGCTGCTTCTGTAACATGAAGAGGATGGCGGATGGATGCAGCAATGATTTCTGCCTCCAGACCATGAATATTGAATATATCAGCTATATCAGAAATTAACTGAAGCCCATCCTGGCCGATATCATCCAGGCGGCCTAAAAAAGGAGATACATAAGAAGCGCCGGCTCGAGCGGCTAATAGTGCCTGATTGGCATTGAAGATAAGAGTTACATTCGTTTTTATTCCCTGCTGGGATAAATGATGAACGGTTTTTAGGCCGTCGGGTGTCATGGGAACTTTGATTGTGATGTTAGGTGCAATGGCAGTTAGTTCCTCTGCTTCTTTAATCATGCCTTCTGAATCCAATGAAATAACTTCTGCACTTACTGAACCTTTTACCAGGCTCGTGATTTCTCTTAATCTTTCGTGAAAGGTGACATTCTTTTCCTTCGCTACCAGAGATGGATTGGTAGTCACACCAGATAACAGACCAAGAGCGTGAACTTCACGGATTTCTTCTATATTAGCAGTATCAATAAAGAATTTCATTGTATTCCCTCACTTTTTGTCGAAATTTTCAATCATATGACACCAAAAATAAAAAGGATAGAATCCTTGCTAAGTCTGCTTTATATGAAAAACCGAAACCACTGGATAGTGGTTTCGATTCTTGTCAAATTATGCCTGGTTGCTTGAACCGAATTCGCGCATTTTTCCGGCAACTGTTTCTTTTATTGCTTCGCGGCCTGGAACGATATATTTACGTGGATCATATACTTCCTGGTCTTTATTAAGTGCTTCACGAACCGCTTTCGTGAATGAAATTTGGTTCTCTGTGTTCACGTTAATTTTTGAAGTACCTAAAGAAATAGATTTTTGGATATCGTGAGTCGGGATCCCAGTTCCTCCGTGAAGAACTAATGGAATACCAGTTGAATCACGAACTTCTTCCATTTCTTTGAAGCCTAGGTTTGGTTCACCTTTGTATGGTCCGTGAACAGATCCTAGTGCTGGAGCAATGCAGTCAACGCCAGTACGCTTAACTAACTCTGCACACTCTTTTGGATCTGCATAGATAACACCTTCAGCTACTACATCGTCCTCTTGTCCGCCGACAACACCAAGTTCTGCTTCAACAGAAACACCTTTTGAATGAGCATATTCAACCACTTTAGTAGTAGTTTCAACATTCTCTTCAAATGGATGGTGTGAAGCATCGATCATTACTGATGTGAAACCAGCATCAATCGCTTCTTTACATTTTTCAAAGCTTGAACCGTGATCCAGATGGATAGCAACTGGAACGGTAATTTTCATATCTTCCAATAATCCTTTTACCATCATAACAGTAGTATAGAAACCACCCATATGGCGTGCTGCACCCTCGGATACACCAAGAATAACCGGAGATTTTTCCTGCTCAGCTGCTGCTAAAATGGCTTGTGTCCATTCTAGATTGTTAATATTATATTGGCCGACTGCATACTTACCTTCAAGTGCTTTGTTCAGCATTTCTTTCATAGAAACTAAAGGCATTTTGTTTCCTCCTTAAAAGTAGAACTATATATTACATGCAAATGCAGAGTTCCCTTCTAAAATTTTACCTTTAAAGAAAGGCTGCTATACGCTAAGAATTCAGAAGGGTTTTAAAAATCATTCTAAGCATATCAATTGATTGTGCAATGAGCAACAAATTAGCCATGCCCGTTCTACTAAATTTAAGGTTTTTTCTTGAAATGTGAACACTGCTAGAAAATTACAAATATTGATAGGGCTTACACTAATATATTTTCTCTTACAGCCTTTCGGATGTCATCAATATCGAATGGTTTAGCGAAATGAGTCAGCGCTCCGAGATCACGTGCTTCCTGAATCATATCCAGTTCTCCATAGGCCGTCATGATTATAATTCTAATGTTTTGGTCCATCTGCTTCATTCTTTTCAAGATCTCTATTCCATCCATCCCAGGAATCTTCATATCCAAAAGCACAAGGTCAGGCGGGTATTTTTTGACAATATCCAGTGCCTGAGGTCCATTAGCAGCCTGGAAGGTTTCATATCCTTCTCTTTGAAGAACTTCGTTTAAAAGTATACGTATACCAAATTGGTCATCCACAATCAGTACTCTTCTAGCCATTCCTTTTACCCCTTTTCTCTGTATAAATATCGCATAGGCGCCGGTAGTATATGTAAATATTTCCATAGTCTGCAGAGCATACCTTAATTATTTCGCCCTAATTCTTCAAAATTCCTGCAACAATGAGAGAGTTTTATAAAAAATAGCGCCTGATATGATACATTCTACTTCAGTATACAACTAGTGCGAAATATAAAGGGTTATGATATATAGGAAGATAGAGTCTATTTAAAGGGGTTTTATTCATGCTAAAAATATTTTCCACCCAGCTTACTGGGGTGTACAAAAAAATTATAGATCAAGAAGAATTTACAATGGAGGACGGAGCAAGGCTTTTGTGCCAGGCTGTTGTTAGTGAAGGAACGCTTTATCTCCAAGGATTTGGTGAAATGCAGGGAATTTTACACGAAGCAATTGATGGAGCTGAACCCCTCGCTTTTGTTAAGCCTTTTGTGAACATTTCAGACATTACGCCTGCTGACAGAGTGCTCGTTTTCACTAGATTTGCTGATGATCTGAAAGCCGTTTCCCTTGCAAAGGAGCTGCAGGCAAGAGATATATCCTTTGTTGCGGTCTCCGCTATCCAAAAAGACGGGACGAATGAACTTGCCGAACTCGCTGATGTACATATCGACACCAAGCTGACCAGAGCCCTCCTTCCTGACGAATCAGGCACAAGGTTCGGCTTCCCATCCCTCATGGCAGCCTTATTTGCCTACCACGGACTAAAATTTAACATCGAAGAAATTATCAAAGAGTATAACGAAGAATAGGGAAATAAAAAAAGCTGAACCAGGCGGTTCAGCTTTTTTCGTTTGGTATCCAGCTACAGCGCCTACTAGCCCCTCGAGGCCCATAAGCCGATCAGTCCATGGAAAGGAAAACCGCTTCTCACGGCCTGCTCGTCTTATGCTTTTCGGGGCTGACCAAGGCGCTTTCGCTTTTAAAGTTTCTCGCTAAATCTTAAAGATGCCTCTATAAAGTCGCGGAACAGCGGCTGCGGGCGTGTAGGTCTGGATGTGAATTCCGGGTGGAATTGGGATGCTACAAACCAAGGGTGGTCAGCAAGCTCGATAATTTCGATCAGGCGGCCATCTGGGCTTGTACCCGAGAAGATAAATCCGGCTTTTTCCATATCCTGACGGAATTGATTATTGAATTCGTAACGATGACGGTGGCGCTCATAGATCACTTCATCCTGATATGCTTCGAAAGCTCTCGTTCCTTCTGTCAGCTTAGCAGGATATAATCCTAGTCTTAGAGTTCCGCCTAGGTCTTCCACGTCTTTTTGTTCTGGAAGAAGGTCGATAATTGGGTATTTCGTTTCTGGATCAAGCTCTGAAGAATGAGCTCCTTCCAAATTAAGCACATTGCGGGCATATTCAACAGATGCCAGCTGCATTCCAAGGCAGATTCCGAAGAATGGCTTTTTGTTGATACGTGCATATTCAATGGCATGGATTTTTCCTTCGACACCGCGGTCGCCGAATCCGCCAGGAACTAATATTCCATCTGCTTCATCAAGCAATTCTGCCACATTATCTCTCGTTACAAGCTCTGCGTTAATCCATTTAATATCAATATCCGCATCAAACTGATAGCCTGCGTGCTTTAAAGCTTCCACCACAGAAATATAGGCATCCTGAAGCTCTACGTATTTACCTACAAGCGCAATTTTTGCAACCTTTGATAGGTTTGTTACTTTTTCTACAAGAGCTGTCCAGTCTGTCATTTCAGCTTCCTCGCAGTTTAATTTCAAGTGGTCGCAAACAATTTGATCCATATTCTGTTCCTGTAGGGTCAATGGAATGGAATATAGAGTTTCCGCATCACGAGCTTCTATAACTGCTTTTGTATCAATATCACAGAATAGGGCAATTTTATCCTTCATGTCCTGCGAAATCGCCATTTCTGTACGTACCACGATGATATTTGGCTGAATGCCTAAGCTGCGCAGTTCTTTTACGCTGTGCTGAGTTGGTTTTGTTTTCATTTCTCCAGCTGCTTTGATGTATGGAACAAGCGTACAATGAATGTACATAACATTGTCACGGCCGATATCACTCTTAATCTGGCGGATTGCTTCAAGGAATGGAAGTGACTCGATATCCCCTACTGTCCCGCCAATTTCAGTGATAACTACGTCCGCATTCGTTTCGCGGCCGGCACGGAACACACGCTCTTTAATTTCATTCGTGATATGGGGGATTACCTGTACAGTTCCGCCTAAATAGTCACCGCGGCGTTCTTTTTTCAGTACAGTAGAGTAAATCTTCCCTGTAGTCACGTTGCTGTGTTTTCCTAAATTTATATCGATAAAACGCTCATAATGGCCTAAGTCCAAATCTGTTTCGGCTCCGTCGTCAGTAACGAATACTTCACCATGCTGATACGGACTCATAGTTCCCGGGTCTACGTTAATGTATGGATCAAACTTTTGGATCGTTACACTTAGACCCCTGTTCTTTAAAAGTCTGCCTAATGACGCAGCTGTAATCCCTTTACCTAGAGAAGAAACTACACCGCCTGTTACGAAAATATACTTTGTCATCTGTTTACTTCCCCCTTCAAATCAATCTGACACATCAACTTTAAACCTCTTACTTCCGCGAAAAAAGGATACTTCCAAGAATAAAATGAATAATACCAGTTTCCATATGAGAGAAATCCTGAACGGACTTATAAGAAATTCAGCTTCTGTATTTAATGCTTCTATTATTACCAGCTAAGGTTGGCCCACATAAAAAACATTCTATGAAAAAGTTTGCCACAAACCAGAAAACTTATGATTTTTTTAGAAAAACCTAGTTTCTTCCGAGTCCTGCCGACTAATGTATAGGATGATTTTTCTATAAAGATTGACTGGTTTAAAATCTTTTGAAACGAACAATCATCCCGGAAAAATAAAAACGCTCCGCTTACAAATGTAAGGGAGCGGTATCGTCATTTCTTGTGCCCTTTTTTTAAGGAGCCCAAAAATGATTCTACAAATATCGATATAAAAAGTCAAGTTCTAATTAGAAATTAAAGCTTATCCTCTTCATCTTCATCATCGAGGTCCTCGTCTTCTTCCTCGTCAAGATCAGTCTCTTCCTCATCGATTATGAAGCCGCCTTCCTCAAGAGCTTCCTCAAGATCTTCTTCCTCGGCATCATCATCATCATCATCATCGTCATCCAGAAGATCATCATCTTCCTCAACAAGATCCTCTTCTTCTTCTTCAAAGTCATCCAGATCATCATAATCCAAATCTTCTTCTTCAATTTCATCAAAGTCTTCCAATTCTTCATCTGCTTTTTTCGCTTTTTTCTTCTTCGGTTTGGCAGCTGGAAGAACCTCGTCTTCAATTTGGTCTACAGGATACCAGGCTTTTAAGCCCCATCGGTTTTCACCAATTGATGTAAACCTGCCATCCACATTTAAGTCTGTGTAAAATTGGGATAATTTACTGTTCAATTCTTCTTTAGATAATCCTTGAAGGCGGCTGATCTCCTGCACCATTTCGGTAAATGGAACTGCCTGTTTTTGACTTGCCAAGTATTCATAAGCAAGCTCTAGCAGGGACATTTCTTGTAATTCTTCTTTAGAGTATTGGCTTAAACTCAACCCTCTGCACTTCCTTTCTATAATGGGGCACCATCAATATTTCTGCCTCAGGATAGGACAGAACTTTATATGTATGCTGCATTAGCTCTATGGCTATGATTAGAAAAACGGTTTACACTAAACCCCGCACAAGATTAAAGTACGGCCGTCAGTTTTCTCTGATCCTCGAGGATTATAAACTAAAATACGTTCCTATCAGGTAAAATGTTAGTTTGTGAAGCGATATTGCTAGACATATATAACATTATAAACAATATCCTTGAGTTTATGCTAGTTCAATCTTATAGATTCTCTGTGTTTTTCAAGTTTGTAATCCCTTTGAAGTATTCTCTTCTTACTTCCTTTCTTTTGCCTGTATGCATTGTAAAAACAGTAGTAAGAGAGCAAAAGAAAAGGGACCGCTCCAAGCTGCTTCTGATATAAGAATATGGTAAAAGCAGCAATCATACAAATTATAAACGCCTGCATCATCTTTTTCACATGCATTATACCACCTGCCTTTTATTTCTCCTCTTTCCCATAATACCCAAATTTTATGAAGGTCAGACCGTTTTTACCTAAAATACCCCCTGCCAAATCAGCCTTGGCAGGGGGTATCCTAAGCAGGGCCCCATTTGATAGTACCTGGTGCAGCCTGGTTTTAGTTACATATTTCTTCTATACTGCCCGCCAACCTCATAAAGGGCTTTCGTAATCTGTCCAAGACTTGCTGTTTTCACGGTTTCCATTAATTCAGCAAAGATATTGCCGCCGCTATAAGCAGCATTTTGCAGCCGTTCGAGCCCCTCATTAAGCTCTGATTTATGAAGCTCCTGAAATTTAATCAGATTACGGATCTGCTGTTCTTTTTCTTCTTTGGAGGCTCTCGCAAGCTCCATACTGTCCAATTCCTCTTCTGAAGGAGGATTAGGATTCAGGTACGTATTTACCCCGATGATCGGCAGTTCCCCTGAATGTTTTTTCATTTCGTAATACATGGACTCATCCTGGATTTTTCCACGCTGATACTGCGTTTCCATTGCGCCGAGAACTCCTCCCCGATCATTGAGGCGTTCAAATTCCTGAAGGACAGCATCCTCCACCAAATCCGTTAATTCTTCTATTATAAAAGAACCTTGAAGCGGATTTTCATTTTTTGCAAGGCCCAGTTCCTTTGTAATAATCATTTGGATGGCCATGGCCCTGCGGACTGAATCTTCCGTTGGAGTTGTAATGGCCTCATCATAGGCATTCGTATGAAGTGAGTTGCAATTATCCTGAAGAGCCATTAACGCCTGCAATGTAGTCCTGATATCATTAAAGTCGATTTCCTGAGCATGCAGAGAACGTCCGGAGGTTTGAATATGATATTTCAATTTCTGGCTCCGTTCATTTGCACCGTACTTATCTCTCATAACGGCGGCCCATATTCTTCTAGCCACCCTGCCGAGTACCGTATACTCAGGATCTAAGCCATTGGAAAAGAAAAACGACAGATTTGGTGCAAAATCATTAATATTCATGCCTCTGCTTAAATAGTACTCTACATACGTAAAACCATTCGCCAGCGTAAAGGCCAGCTGTGAAATCGGGTTAGCGCCTGCTTCGGCGATATGATAGCCCGAAATCGATACAGAATAATAGTTTCTTACTTTTTTCTCTATAAAAAATTCCTGAATATCCCCCATCAAACGAAGCGCAAATTCAGTAGAGAAAATGCATGTGTTCTGTCCCTGATCTTCTTTTAAAATATCGGCTTGCACGGTTCCTCTGACAGACTGGAAGGTAAATGCCTTCACTTGCTCATATTCCTCCTGAGTGAGCCTTCTTCCCAACTCTTCTTCTTTTTTAGCTGTCTGCTGTTCGATGGCCGTGTTTAGGTACATAGCCAGAATGATCGGTGCAGGACCATTGATGGTCATCGATACCGAAGTAGATGGATGGCATAGATCAAAGCCGTCATAAAGCTTTTTCATATCTTCGAGTGTACAAATGCTTACTCCGCTTTCTCCAACCTTGCCGTAAATGTCCGGCCGGTGATCCGGATCTTCTCCATATAACGTTACGGAATCGAAAGCTGTACTCAAGCGCTTAGCCTTATCATCCTTGGATAAATAGTGGAATCGGCGGTTCGTCCTTTCAGGGGTTCCTTCGCCGGCAAACTGACGTTTCGGATCTTCCCCTTCTCTTTTGAACGGGAACACTCCTGCTGTATAAGGGAAGAAGCCCGGCGCATTCTCTTTATACACCCATTTCAGAATTTCTCCATAATCCACATACTTCGGAAGGGAGACTTTAGGGATTAGAAGGCCAGATAGCGACTTAACCTTAAGCTCTGTCACAATTTCCTTGTCCCGGACTTTGCTGACGAATTGATCCCCAGCATATTTGCTTCTAAATTCATCCCAGCCGAAGATAATCCTTTTTGATTCTTCGGTCAGTTTGGTAAGTGTTTCTTCTCTTAATGCTTCAAGAGAAGAGAGAACTTCCCCATTCAATTCCTTCTCTTTTACAGCTGAAATTGCACCCTCCAGCTGGAACAGACGCCGGGCAATGTTTACTTGCTCTTCTGCCTTGGAGTGATAGTTTCTTACTGTCTCTGTTATTTCCCGCAAATAATAACGACGGTCATTTGGGATAATGATGTTTTGCTTTTTCACATCTGCTTCTTTTGAAAAACGAGTCACCCAGTTTTTTCCAGCTTTTTCATTGATTTTTTCAACAAGCGCTGCGAATAACGCATTTGTTCCCACATCATTAAACTGGCTCGCGATCGTCCCATATACAGGCATCTGGTCGATATCCTGGTCAAAAAGCATCCGGCTGCGCTGAAACTGCTTCTGCACCTGGCGCTTAGCATCCTCTGACCCTTTACGCTCAAACTTATTAATCACAATCAGGTCGGCAAAATCGATCATGTCGATCTTTTCTAGCTGAGAAGGGGCTCCAAATTCGCTTGTCATTACATACATCGAGAGATCCGTTACCTCTGTAATACTTGCATCACCCTGTCCGATCCCGCTTGTTTCGACAATGATTAAATCGAAACCGCCAGCTTTAACAACGGCAAGCGCATCTTTAAGAGCAAGAGAAATTTCACTACCAGAGTCTCTTGTAGCAAGACTTCTCATATACACTCTCGGATTAAAAATAGAATTCATCCTGATACGGTCGCCAAGTAATGCGCCGCCTGTTTTCCTCTTCGTCGGGTCTATGGATAAAATAGCAATTTTTTTCTCTGGAATTTCATTCAGAAAGCGTCTGATCAGCTCATCTGTCAGAGAGCTTTTTCCTGCTCCTCCAGTCCCCGTAATCCCGACAATCGGGATATTTTGTTCATGCTGCTTGACCTCATCAAGGATTTTTTCTGCAGCAGCAGCCACCTCATCCTGGATTCCCACTCTATTTTCTGCAAGGGTGATAAGCTGTGCAATCGTTCGATGGTCGCCTTCTTTCAGCAATTCCATCTTTTCAAGCAGATCTGAGGATGCGGTCGCAAAATCACATTCCTTGATCATCATATCAATCATTCCCTGAAGGCCGTACTTCCTGCCGTCTTCAGGCGAAAAGATCCAGGCAATTCCGTAATCATGCAGTTCCTTAATCTCCTTTGGAATAATTACTCCGCCTCCGCCGCCATAAATGCGGATGTGAGAAGCATTTTTTTCCTTTAGTAAATCGTACATATATTTAAAATACTCCACATGTCCGCCCTGATAAGAAGATATAGCAATTCCCTGAACATCCTCCTGGATTGCCGCATTTACAACTTCTTCAACGGACCGGTTGTGTCCTAGATGAATGACCTCTGCACCGCTGCCCTGTAATATACGCCTCATGATATTAATAGAGGCATCATGTCCGTCAAACAGACTCGATGCTGTCACAAACCGGATATGATGCTTTGGCTGATAGGTTTCTGTCATTGTTTTCTCTCCCCTCTTGTATTTCGCTCGTAAGCAATCCGTGAAAAAGCAGCTTGGTCTGGTGCTCCACATATTCCTCAAGAGTGAACATTTTTCGTAATGCCCATCTCCTAAAACTCCACATTTGTCCCTGGACAAAAATATTATGGGCAATCATCTTAATTTCTGGCTCTGTCAGATCCAGCTCTCCATTTTCTGTGCAAAGCTGAATAATCCGCTCAAACATCCCAACCATTTCCATCTCTTTTTTTAATACATATGGAAGGGCATCCCGTGTCAGCGACTTGACTTCCTGATACATGACCAGCACCTCGTCCTGCATATCATCCATTACTTTGAAAAAATTAAAGATGCCTAACCTCAGAGATTCCAGGTTTCCTTTTCTTGTATCAAGATCCTGCTGCAGCCGGTCCCGGACTTCCTCGTAAATATGGTCGCAGACAAGATAGAGAATATCTTCCTTTGTTCTTATATATTCATAGAGCGTGCCGATGCTGAACCCCGCAGCTTTTGCAATTTCCCTGGTGGTGGTGCGGTGAAAACCTTTTTCCTTAAACAGAGTAACGGCACCTTTAATCATTTCGTTTCTTCTTTTCAGAATGAGCCGCTCATCTTTAACCGTGGCGTGAACGTCCCTTTTCATGGTTACCCCGCCCTTTTTGCTTATTTCATAGGAATACCGTTTCCGTGATTGTTAAAAAGAACTTCCTTTTAGCTTAGAAAAGGGAAAGACATTGGTACAATATCCTTCCCCTTGCCCTTACTCTTTTGTAATCATTCTTGAGATGACCAGCTTTTGTATTTCTTGTGTACCTTCATAGATTTGTGTAATTTTCGCATCCCGCATATATCGTTCAACCGGATAATCCTTTGTATATCCATAACCGCCAAATACCTGTACAGCTTCTGTTGTAACTTTCATCGCTGCATCCCCGGCAAACAGCTTAGACATCGCCGATTCCTTGCCGTATGGCAGGCCTTCAGACTCCAGCCATGCTGCCTGGTAGGTTAAAAGTCTGGCCGCCTCCACCTGTGTTGCCATATCCGCAAGCTTAAAGCCAATACCCTGCTGCGCCGCAATCGGCTTGCCAAACTGCTGACGTTCTTTTGCATAGGCTACTGAAGCGTCTAAAGCTCCCTGAGCAATCCCTACAGCCTGTGCTGCTATTCCGTTTCTGCCGCCGTCAAGGGTCATCATGGCCACCTTAAAGCCTTCGCCTTCTTGACCAAGCAGGTTTTCCTTTGGAACTCTGCAGTCTTCAAAAATGATTTCTGTTGTCGGCGATGATCGAATTCCAAGCTTCTTCTCCTTCTTACCGACACTAAATCCTTCAAAGTCTTTTTCTACGATAAAGGCGCTTGTTCCTTTCTGCCTGGAGCTTGGATCTGTCAAAGCGAATACAACATACGTATCAGCGATGCCTCCATTTGTAATAAAGATCTTTGAGCCGTTTAGGATATAGTGATCACCGTCAAGTTTTGCAGTTGTTCTCATTCCGCCTGCATCTGATCCTGATCCTGGCTCCGTTAATCCGTAAGCGCCGATCTTTTTACCCTCTGCCATTGGACGAAGGTATTTCTGCTTTTGTTCCTCTGAACCGAATTTATAGATTGGCCAGCCAGCAAGGGATGTGTGAGCGGAAAGTGTTACTCCTGTCGAAGCGCATACCCGTGAAAGCTCTTCAACCGCAATACAATAAGCCAGATAATCGCTGCCAATGCCGCCGTATTCTTCAGGCCAAGGAATTCCTGTCAGTCCAAGCTCAGCCATCTTATCGAAAATTTCACGGTCAAACCGCTCTTCTTCATCACGTTCAGCCGCAGTGGGAGCTACTTCATTCTTAGCAAAGTCGCGGACCATTTTTCTAATCATTTCATGTTCTTCTGTTAGTTTAAATTGCATAATAATCCCCCAGCATTCAGTTAGTCGTTTTATAGCTCCTTGCTGATGACAATTCGCTGAATTTCACTTGTTCCCTCATAAATTTCTGTTATTTTAGCATCCCGGAAATACCGCTCTACCGGATATTCCTCTGAATAACCGTAGCCGCCGAAAATCTGGACTGCTTCTATTGCTGTGTCCATCGCCGTCCTTGATGCCGTAAGCTTTGCCATCGATGCTTCTTTTTTGCATGGTATGCCTTCAGACCTTAGGAAGGCTGCCCGGTACAGCAGCATTCTTGATGCTTCGATATTGGTGGCCATTTCAGCAAGCTTAAAGGCTATTCCCTGCTGAGCGGCAATAGGCTTGCCGAACTGATGTCTCTCTTTGGCATAATTCACTGCATGAGCAAAGGCCCCTTCTGCAATGCCGAGAGCCTGAGCGGCAATTCCGATGCGCCCAGCCTCCAGATTTGCCAATGCAACCTTCATGCCCTGATCCTCTTCACCTAAGACATTTTCTGCTGGAATCCGCATATCTTCAAAGGTCAGCGACACAGTCTGGGATCCGTGAAGGCCCATTTTGTGCTCGTTTTTTCCGATGATAAGTCCTGGAGTATCTTTTTCTATAATAAAAGCTGTGATTCCCTTTGAACCCTTTTCCGGACTGGTCGAAGCAAAGGTAATATACGTATCTGCTTCTCCGCCATTCGTAATGAAAATCTTGGAGCCATTCAAGATATAGTGGTCCTTGTCTCTTACTGCCCTGGTTTTTAAACTGCCTGCATCTGAACCTGCGGAAGGTTCAGTCAGTGCAAAGGCTCCAAGATATTCTCCTGTGGCAAGCTTTGGAATGTATTTATTCTTTTGCTCTTCCGTACCAAAGTACAGAATAGGATTCGTTCCGACCGATGTATGAACCGACAGAATGACGCCGATAGTTGCACTGACCCTGGATATTTCATTTACAGCGATAATATAAGAAATGTAGTCCATTTCGGATCCATTATATTTTTCAGGGATGGGAATTCCCATCAGCCCTAACCCGCCCATTTTCTTAATAATATCTCTTGGAAAATGACCCTGCTCCATCTTTTCTACAAACGGGACAATTTCAGATTGCGCAAAATCACGAACCATCTTCCGCATCATTTCTTGTTCTTCCGTAAAACGAAAATTCATGCTGGCTCCTCCTGGAGTTCGTTCTTTTTTAAAACTTACATTTATTATTTTCAGCCCATTAAGGTGATTCTTAGGAAATCATTTAGAAAGAACCCTGCAGCCTGAGCCTTCTTCATTACGTGTAGCTGTAAAAGCCTCTGCCCGACTTCCTGCCAAGCCAGCCTGCCTTGACATACTTTCTTAGAAGCGGACATGGGCGGTATTTGTCATCTCCGAAGCCCTCGTGGAGTGTTTCCATAATATAAAGACATGTATCCAGACCAATGAAATCAGCAAGAGTTAACGGTCCCATCGGGTGGTTCATTCCCAGCTTCATCACTTCATCTATTGCTTCCTTTGATGCTACTCCCTCATACAGCGTATAAATCGCTTCATTGATCATCGGCATGAGAATCCGGTTGGATACGAAGCCAGGGAAATCGTTCACTTCGACTGGCACTTTATTCAGCGCCTTCGCCATGTCTTCAACGGTTTGATATACCTCATCAGCTGTAGCCAGCCCTCTGATGATTTCGACCAGCTTCATAACAGGCACGGGGTTCATAAAGTGCATCCCAATCACTTTTTCCGGCCTATTAGTTGCCGCAGCGATTTCGGTGATAGGAAGTGATGACGTATTGGTTGCTAAAATGGTGTCTTCTGGACAAATGTTATCCAGTTCAGCAAATAGCTCCTTCTTGATTTTCATATTCTCAACGGCTGCTTCTATTACTAAGTCTACGTTTTTAGCATTTTGGAGGTCCGAGGATTTCTGGATTCTTTGAACCGTCTCTTCCATCTTTTCCTGAGTGAGTTTTCCTTTATTTATCTGCCTGCTCAGGTTCTTGTTAATCGTGCTGATGCCCCGCTCTACAAACTCCTCTTTTAAATCATGCAAAATGACAGAATATCCGCTCATCGCGCAGACCTGGGCGATCCCAGAACCCATCTGTCCCGCACCGATGACCATTACCTTTTGAATTCCCATCTGTATCACGCCTCTCTTGCAATCTGGAAATCTCTTACGCTTCTTTAGGCACCTCTACCATAATGGCATCTCCCTGGCCGCTTCCAGAACAAATCGCAGCCACACCAATTCCGCCGCCACGGCGCTTTAGCTCATGAATTAATGTGATAATCACCCTGCCGCCGCTTGCACCAATAGGATGGCCCAGTGCCACTGCCCCGCCATTCACATTTACTTTCTCATGATCAAGCCCTGCGATTTTACTGCTGGCAAGAGAAACCGCTGCAAATGCTTCGTTTATTTCAAACAAATCAATTTCTTCCACTGATTTTTTGGTCTTCTTCAAAATTTCATTAATTACAAGGCCCGGAGTTTTTGGAAAGTCTTTAGCTTCAACCGCCACTTCCGCATGGCCAATGATATAGGCCATCGGTGTTCTGCCTTCTTTTTCTGCGCGTTCCTCGCTCATAAGCACAAGCGCTGCTGCACCGTCATTCACACCGGGGGCATTGCCAGCTGTAATCGTCCCATCAGCCCCAAAAGCAGGTTTCAGCTTCGCTAAGATCTCTACGGACGTATCTTTTCTTGGGGATTCATCATCTGCTATCACAATAGGTTCACCTTTACGCTGTGGTACCTCAACTGGAATAATCTCTTCTGCAAAAATTCCCTTTTCAATCGCGTTAATGGCCCGCTGATGGCTTCTGAATGCCCATTGATCCTGATCTTCCCGAGAAATCTCCAGATCCACAGCCGCGCTGTTTCCATATGTCCCCATATGCGCACCGGTAAAGCTGCAGCTTAACCCATCGTGAATCATTAAGTCCTTCATCGGAGAATCGCCCATTCTAAGGCCCCATCTGGCTTTTGGCATAAAATATGGTGCATTGCTCATGGACTCCATTCCGCCAGCAACAATGACCTCTTCATCACCTGAACGGATAATCTGGTCTGCCAGGGTAACGCTTCTCATACCAGATGCACATACCTTGTTAATCGTTTCCGTTTTAATGCTCCACGAGAGACCTGCATGACGTGCTGCCTGGCGCGAAGGCACCTGTCCCTGTCCTCCCTGCAAAACCGTTCCCATAATGACTTCATCCACAGAATCAGGTGAAATGCCGGCTCTGTTAATAGCCTCCTTGATCACCTTGCCGCCAAGTTCAGAAGCCGTGAAGCTGCTCAGCCCGCCGCCAAATTTACCAAAAGGAGTTCTAACCCCGCTGACGATCACTGTTCTTCTCATTTAAATTCCTCCTATATTTGCATTTTTTTTGTGTTATCTTTTGCGGTGCTGCTTTGCTGACTGAACGCTCGCTCAAGGCAAGCCCAAAAAAATAAATAGATTATGTAAGCGCTTTACATACATATCTTAACTGATTTGGCTGGATATTCAAAATATTTTATCAACTATTAGTAAAAAAATGAATGTGATGGATAACGGAAGTGTGTTGAATTTTATACGGTGGAGCTGCTGAAATTAATTGCGCCGTTTTTGAAAATAATTACTTCTTATACGGAATTAATTGCTTCGTATAATAAAATAATTGCCCGCTATACGGAAATAATTGCGTCGTTAGGTAAATCTGTTAAAAGATATGCGGCCGTTTTTGCTTAACTTGATCTTGCCTTTGAATGGATTGTGGTTTACATAAGAAGATTGCGCCAAATCATTATATTTGCATCGCTTTGGCATTTATTAAGGATAGGCGCTCTTTTCCAGGTTAGCGGCTAGTGCCAGGTCCCAACCAAAGCTTATATGAGCGGTTATCGAAATTTTATGAGCGGATTATTAAAATGAATGAGCCGCTATTGAAAATATTTTTGCTGTAATTAAAAATTTATGAGCACACACTCGACAGTGCTCCCAGCAGTGAGCTGCACACACTAGCAAAAGTAAAAGCTGCCTGAATGTATTCCGTCATCGGCATTGATCCAGGCAGCTTTTCACAATTGGTTAATTATTATGCGACAGTAGTTTGTTCACCGATAATGGATTTTTCGAGAAGCTCAGCTACGTCGTAGGTTTTTACATCATCTTCTACTTCTTTGGCTTTAGTGCCGTCTGTGATCATGGTTAAACAGTAAGGACATCCTGAGCTGATAACTGATGGGTTCACGGCAAGCGCCTGCTCTGTGCGGGCTACGTTTATTCTGTGGCCTGTTTCTTCTTCCATCCACATTAAGCCGCCACCGGCGCCGCAGCACATTCCATTTTCACGGTTTCGTTCCATTTCTACCAGTTTGACACCCGGAATCGCGCGCAAAATATCGCGCGGTGCGTCATAGACCTCGTTGTATCTTCCCAGGTAGCAGGAATCATGGAAGGTGATCGTTTCATTTACTTCTTTTGTTGGAACCAGTCTGCCTTCTTTTACAAGCTTGGCAAGTAATTCTGTATGATGATAAACCTCTGCCTTCAAGCCAAAGTCAGGGTACTCATTTTTGAAAATGTTATAGGCATGAGGGTCAATGGTTACGATTTTCGCAACTTCATTTTTCTCAAATTCTTCAATATTTTTTGTCGCAAGCTCTTGGAATAAGAATTCGTTTCCAAGTCTTCTCGGAGTATCACCGGAGTTCTTTTCTTTGTTGCCAAGAATGGCGAACTTCACTCCTGCCTCATTTAGAAGTTTCGCAAATGACAGCGCAATTTTTTGGCTTCGGTTGTCATAAGATCCCATAGAGCCAACCCAGAATAAATATTCAAATTCTTCGCCTGCTTTTTTCACTTCTTTCACGGTTGGGATGGATACATCCTCGCGTGCTTCACGCCAGTCTTCGCGCTCTTTGCGGTTTAATCCCCACGGATTTCCCTGGCGTTCGATATTGGTCATGGCTCTTTGTGCATCGGGATTCATTTTCCCTTCTGTAAGAACCAGATAGCGGCGCATATCGATAATTTTATCTACATGCTCGTTCATAACCGGACATTGGTCTTCACAGTTACGGCAGGTTGTACAAGCCCAAAGCTCCTCTTCCGTGATTACTTCACCAACTAAAGCTGGATTGTATTCAACTGCTGCAGCCGCTTCTTTCGCTCCCTGGGTAGCGCTTGCAAGAGCAAGCTGATTTCCCTGAGTATTGGCAAACGCCAATGTTGGAACCCAAGGCTGCCTTGAGGTGATGGCTGCGCCTTTATTTGTCAAATGATCTCTCATTTTTAAAATAATATCCATTGGCGAGAGCATTTTTCCAGTCCCAGTAGCCGGACACATATTTGTACATCTTCCACATTCTACACATGCGTACAAATCAATCAGCTGAAGCTGGGTAAAATCTTCAATTTTTCCCGCTCCAAAGGATTCCTGAGTTTCATCCTCAAAGTCTACCGCTCTTAGTTTTCCAGGTGTAGTTGTCCGGTTAAAGTAAGTATTCGCCGGCCCGGCAATCAAGTGAGCATGTTTGGACTGCGGTACATATACCAGGAATGCGAGCAGGAAGAGCAAATGAATCCACCAGGCAATATAAAACACCGTAATGGCTCCTGTTTTGCCAATCCAGCCAAAAGCACCTGCAGCCAGTGATGCAATGGGTTCAGTCCACGTTCCCTCTTCGCCATGCCAGATTAAGGACATGCCATTACCAAGCAGAACCGAAAGCATTAATCCGCCGATGAATAGTAGAACAAGTCCGGATTTAAACCCTCTTTTCAAGCGCACAAGCTTTTCAATATAACGTCGGTAGAAAGCCCAGACTACGGCAACCAAAATCATTAGAGTTACAATCTCCTGGAAGAAAGTAAAACCTGGATATAAGGGTCCAAGCGGCAGATGAGCGCCTGGTATCAAACCTTTGATGATGAAATCTATCGCTCCAAACTGCACAAGGATAAAGCCGTAGAAAAACATAACATGAATGATACCGCTCTTTTTATCCTTCAACAGTTTCTTCTGTCCGAAGACGTTGACCCAGACTTTATGAAGCCTCTCTTTCACATTGCTGTCAAATTCCTCTTTTTTTCCGAGCTTTATATACGCGACTCTCGTTTTGATCAAATACACAAAAAGGCTTATCGCGTAAGCGGTTACAGCAAGGAATGCAACAAGGTTGATCCATAGTAAAATATTCACTGGTGTTTCCCCTTTCTCTGAGACGACAGAAGAGTATAATTTTTCTGAATTTATTCTTAGTTCCATTATATAATGAATGAGCATTCAGTCAACTGTTTTCTATTACCGACACTCCGCGTTTTATTTCCGCTTCTACCCTTTTCTCATCATACTTTAAATCCTTTTGTGCCACACTAAAATAATCGGATACCCAGAAAAAGGAGGAGAATTCCATGAAATTAATTTTATATGTAATTCTCGCTTTACTCCTCTTGGTGCTGTGGATTTGGATCGATTTTAAATTAGGACGCATGAAACATTTAAAACATGCACATCGAAGGGATTTCCCTTTTCGTTACAGTGATATCAAACTTTTTACGGATGGGGTCAGCTTATTTAAGGATATGTTTTCTGATATTAGATCTGCAGAACTTCACATTCACATCCTTTTTTATATTGTAAAAGAAGATCACTTCAGCAAGGAATTTCTAACCCTGCTCAAAGAAAAAGCAGCCCAGGGTGTACAAGTCCGCCTTCTTCTGGACTGGATGGGCAGTTTTGGCTTAAAAAAGAAAACGATCCGCGGATTGAGAAAGCAGGGTATTGAAATTTCGTTCTGCCAGGCTCCAAAGCTTCCTTATTTGTTTTATTCATCCCAGGAGCGGAATCATCGCAAAATAACCGTCATTGATGGAAAAACCGCTTACCTGGGAGGGTTCAATATCGGAAAAGAATATATCAATGAAGACAAAAAGCTTTCTCCCTGGAGAGATTATCACTTAAAAATTTCCGGCGAAGGAGTACGCGATCTTCAGGAGGAATTTCTGGAGGATTGGTTTGAGGCAACCGGGAAAGATTACCGCAAAACCGATTTGTTTCACCTGAAACCTGAAAAGGGCAAATGCAAGCATCTTATTGTTCCCTGTGAAGGGGTCTTTCTAGAAGAAAGATATGCAAAGCTTATCAGGATGGCAAGGAAAAAAATTGTGATTGGCACACCCTATTTTATTCCGAGTAAATTACTTATTTCCGAGCTTATAAAGGCATTAGAAAAAGGAATCGATTTAACAGTTATCGTACCCGGAAGAGCGGATCATCCTTTTGTCAAAGAGGCCTCTTACAAGTATTTTCGCCAGCTTGTCCCAAAAGGTGCCAAGGTATTTCAATTTCAGAATGGCTTTTATCATCCTAAGATTATTTTGATAGATAATCAGCTATGTGATGTAGGGACTTCGAATTTTGATAAAAGGAGCTTATTTTTAAATCATGAACTAAACTGTTATATCTATGATTCTGGCTGTATAAACCAGCTTGAAAAGGCTTTAGAAAATGACCTGCAAAATTCAACCGCATTAGATTTGGAGCATATTTCAACGTTTAATCCTGTCAGAACGGCAAAAGAGTGGATCGCCTCTTCTATTTCTCATTTCTTATAAGCAAAAGCTTTGTTTAGGCACTGGTTGAAATGGCTATGTACAAGTATCAATGCATTAAAGGAGCCGCCTATGAAAATCAGATTTGGCTATGTTTCTACCGCCCTCAATTTATGGGAAGCTTCCCCTTCCAGGACTGTCACATTTAAAAGATATGGACAATTAGGAAAAGAAGAGGGCGACAGGAGACTCTTAGAAATTACCCGGGAAAATATAAGAAATACACTGCGGATCATCCATTACAATATAGCCCATGAAATAGAGGTATACCGATTCTCCAGCTCGCTGGTTCCATTAGCCACCCATCCGGAAATTATGTGGGATTTTATAAGTCCCTTTAAAGACGAATGGAAGCAGCTGGGCAGCATCATTAAGGATCATAACCTGCGTGTGAGTTTCCATCCGAGCCAGTATACCCTTTTCACCGGCGTAAGAGAGGAACTCACCGTTAATTCTGTTAAGGATATGGTTTACCACTATCAAATGCTCGAAGCAATGGGTGTCCAGCATAATTCCAATATTAATATTCACGTTGGCGGAGCCTACGGTGATAAACCCACCAGCATAATAAGATTTCATGAAAATTTAAATAAGCTTCCCGTTCATATTAAAAAGGTTATGACTTTAGAAAACGATGATAAAACCTATACAGCCCAGGAAACACTGGCCGTATGCGAAAAGGAAGATATACCGCTCGCCTTTGACTACCATCACCATATGGCAAATCCTTCTGAAATGCCGCTTGAAGATATTCTCTCTAGAGTTTACCAGACCTGGGAGCGGACTAAACGCGTACCTAAAATCCATATCTCCTCTCCAAAGAACGAAAAGGATTACCGGCATCATGCTGATTATGTTGACCTGGACTTCATCATGCCCCTTCTCAAAACCTTGAAAGAAATGGATCTGGACGCGGATTTCATGATAGAGGCGAAGACAAAGGACAAAGCTCTTCTACAGCTTGTAGAGGATGTGTCTAAAATTCGCGGAATTAAACGCATAAGCGGAGGAAGTATAAAATGGTAAGTGCTGTATGAACAAAAACACTAGGCAGACATACACAAGGAACAATTTAAGTGGCGTGTATTTGTTTTAAGAGGATTTTCATGATTTTAAGAGCGTTTTTCCTAAGAGGATTTCCTCTTCCGCCGAGCCCATATTGCAGAAAAGCCGAATGAAGCTCACTTCATTCGGCTTTTCTTATTACATTTTTTCCGGTGCAGATACTCCAATTAAGGCAAGAGCATTCTTTATCGTGATCTGAACGGATTTGATTAAGGCTAGGCGGGCTTTGCTGCGCTCGGACTGTTCAGGATCCAATACTTTTTCCGCATTGTAAAAGCTGTGGAAGGTTGCAGCCAGCTCGTTGATGTAGTTCGTGATTCGGTGAGGAATGCGTTTCTCGGCAGCTTCCGCCACGACCTGCGGGAAGTCGCCTACCTTTTTAAGCAGATCATATTCTTTTTCTGAAGAGATTTGAGTGTAATCAATATCTCCAGAAGTATAATCCAGATTAAGTTCGCTTCCCTGGCGAAGAATGCTTGCAATTCTGGCATGAGCATATTGAGCATAATACACAGGATTTTCATTGGATTCGGAAACGGCAAGATCCAAATCAAAATCAAGATGGGTATCAGGGCTTCTCATCGCAAAGAAATAGCGAACTGCATCAAGTCCCACTTCTTCAATCAAGTCTCTCATTGTAACAGCCTTACCAGTACGCTTACTCATCTTCATCTTTTCACCGTTTTTAAACAGGTGCACAAGCTGAATGATTTCGACTTCAAGCTGTTCTCTGTTATAGCCAAGAGCTTCAATGGCCGCTTTCATCCTTGGAATGTAGCCGTGGTGATCTGCTCCCCAGATATTAATGATTGTTTCAAAGCCGCGCTCAAGCTTATCACGGTGATACGCAAGGTCCGGAGTTAAATAGGTGTATGAACCGTCCTGTTTAATCAGAACACGGTCTTTGTCATCGCCTAACTCGGTAGAACGGAACCACGTTGCTCCATCCTGTTCGTAAATATGTCCTCTTTCTTGCAGAACCTTCAATGCTTCATCTATTTTCCCGTTGTGGTAAAGAGATGTTTCTGAATACCATTCATCAAAACGAACGCGGAAATTCTCTAGATCTTTTTTCAGCTTTTCCATTTCTACTTCAAGGCCGTATTTTCTAAAAAATTCAAAGCGTTCTTTCTCATCTGTGTGTGCAAATTTATCGCCGTGTTCTTCAGCCAATTTCTTGCCGATGCCAATAATATCTTCTCCATGATATCCATCCTCAGGCATAGGGAAGTCCTGGCCCAGCGCCTGGAAATAACGTGCTTCAACTGATTTTGCCAGATTATTAATCTGATTTCCCGCATCATTTATATAATATTCACGTGAAACATCAAAGCCTGCTTTTTGAAGGACATTACATAAAGAGTCGCCGACGGCCGCTCCCCTGGCATGGCCTAAGTGAAGATCTCCAGTCGGGTTAGCAGAGACAAACTCCACCTGGACCTTCCTGTTTTGTCCAAATCCGCTTTCGCCATATTTTTCGCCTTCAGCTAAAACAGCCGGGATAATTTCGACCAGGTACGAATTATTCATATGGAAATTGATGAATCCAGGTCCGGCTATTTCAATTTTTTCAATGTTTGCTTTAGAAGCATCAAAATGTTCAATAATTGTTTCTGCAATAGCTTTTGGGGATTTCTTAGCCACCCTGGCCAGCTGCATGGCCATATTGGTAGAATAATCTCCATGAGCCTTTTCTTTCGGTACTTCTAAAACCACATTTGGTATTTGTTCTTCGGCTGCTAAGCTTCCTTTTAGAACTGCCTGCTTGATTTCCTGCTTAATTTTCTCTTGAATCTGCTCTGCCACATTCATACTATCAGGCTTCCTCCTTATATATAATCGTCATTTGATAGACCCCTAAATGGTTTCCCTGCATCATCAGATCATAGTACAGCTCGATCTTTCCTTCTTTTGCCGGATCATTCCACTCTCTTACGATCTTACTGGTATCAGTCTGCATCTCAAGTCTGCCATACATACTCTCATAATATCCTGAAGTTACTTCATTTTCACGAAAATACTGCTTCATTGTTACCGACCCGCTTCTCATCAGCATGAGTTCGGTATCCGTAAATTTCACATACGTGTTAATGAGTCCGTTCTCATCCTTTTCCTCATACTGCAGATAGTCGGCATTCGCTTTATTATGTAAATTTCCTAGAGTCGCCAATTCGAAAGTTTCGGTCTCTGATCCATTTGTAATTGTCGTTTTAACAGTCACTCTCACACTTCTTTTATCGGAGTCTGTCTGGAGCATTATTCAACACCTCCAAGTTTAAAATAACTCTATAAGTATAAGGATTCCCGGCCCAACATTCAAGGGCTTCAAAAGGAATCAGGTGTTTTTTTGTTTAAAAGCAGCAGCCGGCCGCGCCTGTCTGCCCGTTTTTAATGGCAAAAAGCCCAAACTCTTATTAGAATTTGGACTTTAGCCTTCGTCATTATTTTTGTACCCAGCCTAAAAGCATCTCACGGATTAATTTGCTGGCCGTATTTGCCGTTTGCTCGGATACGTCGTAAATTGGCGCTACCTCAACAAGGTCGCATCCAATCACATTGATATCTGACTTTGCAATGGCGTGAATGGATGCCAGCAATTCTTTAGAGGTAATTCCTCCAGCATCCACAGTCCCTGTTCCAGGAGCATGTGCCGGGTCTAATACATCAATATCAATGGTTACATATACAGGTCTTCCTGCAAGAGAAGGAAGAATTTCTTTTAACGGCTCAAGCACTTCAAATTTGGAAATGTGCATGCCATTTTCCTTTGCCCAATGAAACTCTTCTTTCATTCCGGAGCGGATACCAAAGGAATACACATTCTTAGGTCCAATATGCTCTGCAATTTTTCGGATCGGAGTAGAGTGAGAGAGCGGCTCTCCTTCGTACTCTTCACGAAGATCGGTATGAGCATCCATGTGAATGATGGCGAGGTTCGGATACTTTTTGGCTGCTGCCTTCATCACCGGCCAGGAAACCAAATGTTCTCCGCCCATGCCAAGCGGAAACTTGCCTTCTGCAAAAATTTTATCAGCAAAGTCTTCAATTAAATCCAGGCTGCGCTGTGGATTACCGAACGGCAATGGAATGTCGCCCGCATCAAAGTATTTAACTTCCTCAAGCTCTTTATCTAAATAAGCACTGTATTCCTCAAGGCCAATGGATACCTCACGGATTCTGGACGGGCCAAACCGGGAGCCCGGACGATAGCTTACTGTCCAATCCATCGGCATTCCGTAAATAACTGCCTCCGCATCCTCGAAATCCGGATGACTTTTTATAAAAACATTGCCTGAATATGCTTCATCAAAACGCAAGGAGCATTCCCCATTTCATGTAAAAATATAGGGGAGAGTGGACTCCCCATTTTGGTGTATTTAAATCCAGGTAATACAAGCGTTTCACTAGTCTACGATGTCTAGCTGCGAACTGACACCCTCGAGTCATAAGTCCATCAGTCCTTGTGAAGAAAAACCGCTTCTCAATGCCTGCTTGCCTTATGCTTGTCGGGTATCTGCCTGCCTGTTAGGGGATCCTTTAAAATTAACACTTAATCATTCAGCAAATATTGAAAATAACTTAGGCAGACACCGTTCTCCGCTTTTCTTAATTATTTTATTAAGTCTTGGACAAATTTCGGCAGCACGAACGCTGCTTTATGAAGCTCTTTTGTATAGTATTTTGTATCGATTTCATGGAAGCGTTCTTCGTTTACATCCAATGGATTATGGACTTTAGAGCCGATCGTGAACGTCCACAAACCGCTTGGGTATGTTGGGATGTTAGCGATATACAAGCTTGTAATCGGGAAGATTTCTTTTACATCTCTTTGGACTTCTGTAATTAAATCAGCTTTGAACCAAGGGTTGTCCGTCTGGGCAACAAAAATCCCATCTTCTTTAAGCGCCTTTGCAATTCCCGCATAGAAGCCTTTTGTAAATAGATTAACAGCAGGGCCTACCGGCTCAGTTGAGTCAACCATGATTACGTCATATACGTTTTCGCTTTCTGCAATGTGCATGAAGCCGTCATCCACTTTCACTTCAACGCGCGGATCTTCAAGCATGCCAGCAATCTCAGGCAGGTATTCCTTAGAATATTCGATAACCTTTCCGTCAATTTCAACCAAAGTCGCTTTTTTCACGCTTGGGTGTTTAAGAACTTCACGAATGACTCCTCCGTCTCCGCCGCCCACTACAAGAACATTCTCAGGATTTGGATGTGTAAATAACGGTACGTGTGCAACCATCTCGTGGTAGACAAACTCATCTCTGACAGAGGTCATGACCATGTCATCTAATAGAAGCATATTGCCCCACTCTTCTGTTTCTACCATATCAAGCTTTTGGAATTCCGTTTGCTCTGTATGTAAAGTTTTATTCACTTTCATTGTTATGCCAAAATTCTCTGTCTGCTTTTCTGTAAACCATAAACCCATTTTTGAATCATCCCTTCCTGTGTGTCTGATCTGCTATTTAAATTCTTTTGTTAGTATACCCTAATTATTTGAAAGTTCCCTAACAAAAATCATTTTTACCACATAAAACCAGGATCCTGATCAGGTGCTTCTATCATAATTTCATCCTGCATCAGAAAAGTATAGAACAATCTAGCAAAAATGCAATATTAATTTTAGTTTTTTTGTTTCCGATGTTTAAAAATGCCTTTGTTCTTTCATACTGATTAATACTCTATTACCTTAAATTATTTTAATAAAACTCTGCGTCCCTTGTTTTCGTAAATAGATGAACAAAATGCTTATATCAATGTCAGCTCCAGCGGCTAGTGTACTTAGCTCTCCTCCTTACGATAAGTCAACATCGAATCGCTTTCGTTCTTCGTGATGCCCAGCTGCAGCGCCTAGACCCTCGAGACATAAGCCAATCGGTCCATAGAAAGGAAACCACTTTCCACGGCCCGCTCCTCTTATGCTTGTCGGGTCTAAGCAAGGCGCTTCCGCTTTTCGATGTTTCCTTTATCTCATTCGGAGCGCTCCAGTCCATTCGCCGCTAAACGGGCGCCTGCGCTTTTCTAATCTATTAGGGTGGTGAAAGATAATGGAAGCAATTACAGGACAGCGCTTTAAACAATCCTTTAAATACATCAGGGCCATCATTATTTTGTCAGGGTTAGCCCTAATGATTGTATTTGTTATTTATTTATCGATTCTTGGCTATGCCAAGCTGCTTGGGGCACCGCCTCTGGCTGTACCTAAATCTTCTATTTATTACTCGGCGGATGGCTCTGTACTGGGTGAAACCAATACGGCCCAGAAGAGATACTGGGTGAAACTATCAGATGTTTCCCCGGCTCTTGTAAAAGCTACGGTATCTGTGGAGGACCAGCATTTTTTTGAGCATGGCGGTTTTGATCCTAAGCGGATTGCCGGTGCTGTACTTGCTGATATCCATGCCATGGCTAAGGTTCAAGGGGCCAGCACCATTACCCAGCAGTATGCCCGGAATTTATTTCTTCAGCATGATAAAACATGGAAACGAAAGCTAGAAGAAGCGTTTTATACCATCAGGATTGAAATGAATTATTCGAAGGAAGAAATTCTAGAAGGATATTTAAATACGATTTACTATGGCCACGGCTCTTATGGAGTTCAGGCAGCAAGCAAATATTATTTCGGCAAGGATGCGAAGGATCTTACACTTGCAGAGGCTTCACTGCTGGCCGGTATCCCGAAAGGCCCATCCCGCTATTCTCCTTTTGTGTCTAAGGAAAATGCCAAGGATCGGCAAAAAATCGTATTAGGGGCCATGCAAAGCAGCGGCTACCTTAAGAAGAATGCAGCTGTACAAGCCTATTCAGAACCACTCGAATTCAAAGGAGAGCAGGAGTCAGCTGCTGATCAATTTGCTCCCTACTTCCAGGATGCCGTCAAGCAGGCCTTAAGAACTCAGCTTCACTTGGATGAAAGAAGTATAGAGCTTGGAGGATTGAGCATTTATACCACGCTTGATACTAAGATTCAAAAGCAGGCTGAAAGCACCTTTGATACCATTATTTCTAAAAGCTCCGATATACAGGGATCACTTGTTTCGATGAACCCTAAAACAGGAGAAGTAAAGGCAATGGTTGGCGGAAGAGATTATAGCCAAAGCTCCTTCAACCGGGCTACACAGGCATCGAGACAGCCTGGATCAACCATGAAGCCGATCCTGTATTACGCGGCTTTAGAGCAGGGCTTCACTCCATCCACCCTGCTTAGAAGCGAACTCACGACATTTACCTATGATAATGGAAAAGCTTCTTATACACCGCACAATTTTAATAACCAGTATGCGGAAGATGATATTACAATGGCCCAGGCGCTCGCCATGTCGGATAATGTGTATGCGGTAAAAACTCACCTGTTCCTTGAGGAAGGTTCATTGATTAAGACAGCCCGCCGTTTTGGCATTCAGTCTCCATTATCTAATGTACCTTCTCTTGCTCTTGGTACCTCTGGAGTCAAGGTGCTGGAAATGGTTAACGCCTACAGTCTTTTTGCGAATGGCGGAAAGAAAGTCGAACCTATTTTCATTAATAAGGTGGTTAATCATAAAGGTGAGGTTATTTATGAACATATGCCCGAAAAGGAAAAAGTGCTTGAGCCTGGCCTGGCCTTTGAAATGACTTCCCTTCTTACCGGCATGTTCGATAAAAAGCTCAATGGCTATTCATCGGTTACCGGCAGTACGATTGCTTCTCAACTAACAAGGCCGTATGCTGGAAAATCTGGTTCCACCGAATATGACAGCTGGATGGTTGGCTATACACCTCAGCTCGTAACCGGCGTATGGACTGGATATGATGACTCCAAGAAAATTGTTTCTTCGACGGAAAAAAGGTATGCGAAAACTATCTGGGCCGGTTTTATGGAGAGTGCGCTGGGTGATCAGCCAGTGAAAAAATTTAAACCGCCAGCCAATGTGGTGGGTGTTTATGTAAATCCTGCAAGCGGAAAGCTGGCAACCGAGAACTGCCCTGTTTCACGCCTCATGTATTATGTAAAAGGTACAGAGCCTGCTGAATATTGCACCGAACATTTAGGTGACAGCCATGCTAAGAAAGAAAAGCATGCTAAGCACAAAAAAGTTCCGTGGTATAAGCGTATATGGGGGCATGAGTAAGCCATCACGGATTAAAACAGTATTTACGAAAAACAGCTAAAAAGTGAACGTCCAATGAAAAACCCCGGGAATCCATTCCCCGGGGTTTTTCTGTCCTTGTTTTACAGCGGTACTCGCTGTAAATAATATTACTCATTTTCTTAATATTCGACAAGTATAATTTTTTAGTTTTCAAGCAAGCCTTGTTTTAATTCTAATGTGGATTGATTCCACATATCCAAGTTATGAATTTTTAAAAATTCTCGTAACACTACTTTAGATTTTTCATCCATATGGTCTACAATAATGTGCCGTTTCATGGACTTATCCATCCTGTTCACATGTTCAGGGAGAGATTTGTAGCCTCTTCTGATCGACCGGTCTACCGTCATCTCGCACGCTGTTACACCAGCATAATAAGGTCCTTCAGGCTTCCTTTCAACGGTTACCCATACAAGCCAGTAAGGCTTCCCGTTTGGTACTTCCTCTTTACTTTTAAGAAACTTAATTCCTTTTTCAACAGCACTCCTAGCGTGCATGGCTCCAATATCAATGAATGCTTCTCCTTCTTCTACATCTACGAAGACCGGGGAAACATTCTCCAGGCTCAAAGCGCCGGTACCATAACCGCCGTGCCCGTCAGTCGGGTCATTTTTTATAATATTAAATCCGAGCTTTTTTTTCGGTTTCTCTTCCAAAAAAATCCACCTTCTTTGCTTAATTCTGAAATCTTTTATAAAAATATACCTGAAAAGAAATTAGTTAAAACACTGTAGATCTGCGGTATAACCGTCTGAAAAATAGGATCAATGATATAATCTCCAAGCGGAGTAATGACAAGCACCAGGAAAATAAGAGACCCGTACATTTCAAGCTGCGACATTTTTGCACGTATGTTATCTGGCGCTAGGTCCTCTAGCACGCGGTATCCATCCAGCGGAGGAAATGGCAGGAGGTTAAATACAAACAGTATAATGTTGATCTCAATCAGAGTCTGTAAAAAATTAAATACATATTCATTGTCCTGCAGAATCCCTGCACCTGCAAAGCCAAAAAAGATCATAAATCCTATAACCGCAATAACAAGATTGCTTAAAGGCCCTGCTATAGAAACAAGAATGCCGGCAAGCCTTGGGTTTTTGAAATAATGTCTATTAACTGGCACAGGCCTTGCCCACCCGAAACCAGCAACAAGCAGCAGCAGAGTCCCAAGTGGATCTAAATGAACAGCAGGGTTTAAGGTAAGCCTTCCCTGCTTCTGTGCCGTCGGGTCACCAAATTTATATGCTACAAATGCATGGGCAAATTCATGCAGAGTAAAAGCAATGATCAGCGTTACAACAACATATGGTATTTCTTCTAACGGAAACCTTAAAAAACTTTGTAGTGTATCCACTTATTATTTTCCCCCAATTTGAGTCATGCTTATCAGCCGAATGATTCTATTTTTAAGAAACTAAGAAAATCTCAGCTTATCTAGATTCTAATAAACATTTTGCCTTTCATTGATCCTGTGCATTAGTGTTTATTTGAAAGGCACCGTGCTCCGCTTTTCTTGTTGGCCAGCTCCGAACTGACATCCTCGAGTCATAAGCCATTCTGTCTATGGGAAGAAGACCGCTTCCCACAGCCAGCTCGTCTTATGCTTGTCGGATGTCTGCTTTTCCACTTGTATAGATTCTAATACATATTTTGCATTTCATTGATCGTGTGCATTAGTTTATTTGAAAGGCACCGTTCTCCGCTTTTCTATCTGTCCAGCTCCAAGCTGAGACCCTCGAGTCATAAGCCAATCCGTCCATGAGAAGAAAAAGCACTTCTCACGGCCTGCTCGTCTTATGCTTGTCGGGTCTCTGCCTGCTTGTTTGCTAAGATGTTTACTAATCAACATCACATCATCATTCAGTTTATAAATAGTTAGGTGTAGGCAGGCACCGCTTTCCGCTTTTCTTGTTGTCCAGCTCCGAACTGACACCTTCGGTCATAAGCCAATCGCCATCAAAAGGCGAAAGAGCCTTTCGCTGCCGCTTTTCTTATGCCTGTCAGGTGTCTGCCTTTCCACTTGTATAGATTCTAATACATATTTTGCATTTCATTGATCGTGTGCATTAGTTTATTTGAAAGGCACCGTTCTCCGCTTTTCTTATAGTATACAGGAAAGAAGGGTGCGTGTTCAAAGGTGAAACCGTCCTGATTTGTTATTCTATTCTGCAGCAGGCTCAGGGCTTGCTTTTATGCCATAAATATGAAAAACTACTGTCAAGAAATAGGAGGAGGGTTCAATATGCCATATGTAACTGTCAAAATGATTGAAGGGCGCTCAGAGGATCAAAAGAAAGCACTTGTAGAAAAGGTAACAGACGCTGTATCCGAAACAACCGGTGCTCCAAAGGAAAAGGTTGTTGTCTTCATTGAAGAAATGTCTAAGAACCATTATGGTGTAGCTGGCAAACGATTAAGCGATCAATAATAGGTACATACTTAAAAAGCTAAGCCCACCTATTGGAGCTTAGCTTTTTGTTGTATTTTTTCAATATATTGATAGGCTTCATCGATCTCTTCCAATGTATATTTCTGTTTACTTTTCAATGTATGGATTTTTTCCGTCACATCTTCCTTTGACAATTCAAAAAAGTAAAGGACGGTCGACACCAATTCAAGAAACCTTGCACTTTGCTCATTCATGTCTTCCATGCATGGCTTTAGTTCTTGCATGTCCATTTCATAGTGCTTTAGAAATTCTTCGCCTGATGGAGTCAGCGTATAACAATACTGATAATACCCGCTCTTCTTTTCTTTATTTTCATGTAAATATCCCAGGTTGCAGAGTTCTTCTACTCTCAGTGTCAGCTCTTCAGAATATGGCCCATAGAAATGAAATTGAAATTTTTCCTAAAAAGGGAAAGAAATCTTCTTAGCAATATAAATCATTTTCTGCAGCTTTTTCCGGCCAGCTATTTCTCCAGCTGAAGCAATCGCATTTATTATGTTTGCGTGATCTTTAAACAACGGTTTTCACTCCTCGGTATGCTTCCATAAATCTTTCGTTCATTGTTTTGTCAGAACTGCTGATTCCATCATTAAAAGGGCGGCTTCCATTCAGTTTTTTATCAATCCAAATCAAGCAGCTGCCTAATCTGCTTTTTTATTTTCCGGTTGCCCGTTCCGTCTTCCAGGATATCTGCAGGGAAATACAGCTTATGGTCCGTCCTTCTTTTCCCTGATATTGAATCAACTATTTCCGATTCTCTCGAAAGCTCACGAATTTCTCCATTATTCTTCATTAAATGAATCGGCAGCCTTTCTTCCTCTTCCCCGGGCCTGTAAAAGTCGTAAGGCAGGTCAGAAGATGAATCAACAACCAAATAATATTCCGGGTCTATCCCAGCTTTTTGAAAAAGTCTATTTAGTTCTAAAAGCTTGCTCATCTGCTCATTCGACGGATGGAACTCTACGTATTTAAACAGTTTCCTATTTACAAACCGAATACATAAATCACGCAGGATCGGATCACTTTCTTCCTGCCAGAGCTGAAAATAGTAAAGCATAACCGATTCATCCAGTTTCAAATAGTCCTCTAACGTAATTTTACCTTCAAACAGCGAATAAAAATGAATAGGCGCAAGCTTAAAGGCATAGGATTTTTCAGAAAGATGCTTTGCCCGGTGAAGGATCTTCGTTAAAATAACCTCCGCACTGCGGGAAACCGGGTGGAAATAAACCTGCCAGTACATTTGATACCTGCTCATGATATAATCCTCAACGGCATGCATACCGCTATGCTTGATGACGACCTGATCTTCCTTCGGCCTCATCACCCGAAGAATTCTTTCCATATCAAAATGCCCGTAGCTTACCCCAGTAAAATAAGCATCCCTCTGCAGATAATCCATACGATCGGCATCGATCTGGCTGGAAATCAAGCTGACTACTAGTTTATTTTTATATGTTTTAGCTATCACATCAGCCACTTTCTTAGGAAAACCTGGATCCACTTTCACCAGAACCTCATGTATCTCTGTATCCCCAAGAATAATCTGCTGTGTAAATTGTTCATGATCCAGATCGAATACTTTTTCAAATGAATGGGAGAATGGCCCGTGGCCTAAGTCATGAAGCAGCGCAGCACATAAAGACAGCAGCCGCTCCTCCTTGTCCCACTCAGGACGGCCGTCAAAAACGTCATCCACAATCCGCCTGACTATTTCATATACTCCAAGAGAATGGTTCAGCCGGCTGTGCTCTGCTCCATGGAACACCAAAAAGGTCGTTCCCAGCTGCCGGATCCGCCTTAAACGCTGAAATTCCTTGGTTCCTATCAAATCCCAGATGACTTTATCTTTTATATGTATATAACGGTGAACAGGATCTTTAAATACCTTTTCTTCATACATTTTTTCTTCGGAATATCCCATAGGCTGACCCTCATTTTCGTAATCTACCATGTTTATATTATAGCTTGTTATTTTCCAAATTCCTACCATACTTCGCCTGGAAAAAGAAAAAAATGGCGAACCATAGTGGATCATGTCGGTTTCTAGGTTGGTGTAAATTTGCCTTTTCAGCTTAAATCTTTCTGCTAGCATTTATTTTCCCTCATTGTGAATCGTTCTAAACAAAATAGCCGGTAGTTAATTTTTCGACCTATTCGAGAGAGATCGCAAATGAATCATACTGGTTTTCCTAGAGTCTTTATTTATCTATTAACTATTATCCTTCCAACCTGTATAAAAAGTTGTAAGAGTGTCCACACTGTTTGTAAGAAGCGGCGTGGTTATTCAGCTGTCAGGGTTACTAAACATCCTGGCGCAGAAGAAAATAATGGTTCACACATCTTGACTAAAGAGCATTTGAAGCTAACTGTTTTTTTCTAAAATCATGCTAAAATATCCATCTAGCAGGAAAGGGAGTAATAGGATGAAAGTTCGACAAGATGCATGGACTGAAGAGAATGATTTATTGCTTGCAGAAACCGTTTTAAGGCATGTGAGAGAAGGCAGCACACAGCTGAATGCCTTCGAGGAAATTGGGGATAAACTTAATAGAACTTCTGCGGCCTGCGGATTCCGCTGGAATGCAGTTGTCCGCCATAATTATGAAAAGGCACTTCAACTGGCTAAGAAGCAGAGAAAGCAAAGAAATCGGATCCTTGGGAAAGAACAGGGCGGAAAGAAAAAGCTGCTATACAGCCCGCCAGCACCAACCATTGACGATATTACACATACAGTGCCATTAGAAGAGATTCATACATTTCATTCACAAGACTTCGAAATGGGTGAAATGGTAGAAATGGAGACGCAGGCGTATACAGCACCCGTACAAGAGCCAGCTGCATACACCGCACCGGTTGTTTCCTATACAGCACCTGCTGCAGTACCTTCCCTGCGAACCGAAATCACACTCGATACGGTCATTACCTATCTGCAGTCAATCAGCGGAAGCCAGCTGCAAAACCAAGTACTAAAATCAGAGAACGAAAGACTCCGCCTGGAAATTAAAGATTTAAAGCAGCAAAATATAGATTTACAAAAAAGAATTACAGATCTTGAGCAAAATTCCGGCATGATGCAGGAAGACTATGAAACACTTATGAAGATTATGAACCGTGCAAGAAAGCATGTACTTTTAGATGAAGATGACCGTCCGGCTACCAAATTTAAAATGGACCGTAACGGGAACTTAGAAAAAGTAGCTGAATAAAGATCTGATTCAATTTGAGAGAGAAACTGGCAGCATTGATTCTCGATATAAATAGAAAAACAGCCATCTGCTGCTAACAGGTGGCTGTTTTTTATATTAAATTTACATACGCCGGGTTTCTTTGGCTCTTGATTTGATGATAAAAAATTTTCATGTTAGGTCCAGACCGAACTTCTCGTTGCGGTCTATCATTCTCTTCAAATAGCCTTCGAACTGCGTTGTTTCTTCACTGGCAAGCCCGCTGTTATATATATGCGAACTATGTTCCTGAAGGGTTTTTAAAAAACGAAGCATCACATCCTGCACAGTTAGGGGCACTTGTAAAAGCTCTGACAGCGAAGCCATCACCTCTGGCCGGATGTCAGGAACCTCAAATTTTGTTTGGGCATCGCCTTTTGCTAATCTATAGAAATCGTGAATCAACTGTGCTCGCGCGCTGCCGCTGCCTTCAACCGAAAGATAAATCTGCACAGCTACTCCGTTTCGAATTCTTCTTTGTGAAATGCCGGCAAATTTTTTTCCATGAATGCTTAAGTCATAGCTCCCCGGGCAGTACGAGCCGGTGATTTCCCTTGCTTCTATATCCAGCGGGAAGTCTTTAAACATATATTTGATTAACTGGAACATGGTCTCATAGCCGCGGTTTATATCTATCTTCTTACGTTCTGTTTCCTGAAAAATTAAAGATAAATTCAAAACTCCCTCATCTAATACAACTGCCAGTCCTCCAGAATTACGGACGATATAGTCGTAGCCTTGATCCGCTAAATAAACAAGCCCTTTTTCCAAAAATGGAAGTCTTGTATCCTGTATTCCGAGCACAATAGTAGAATGGTGCACCCAGGCTCTGGCTGCAGCCGGCGAAAGGTCTGCCCCGACTGACTGGCACAGGGTATCATCCATTGCAAAAGATTGTATCGCTTTAAAATTAGGGCCAAGAGAAGATTGATCAATAATTCTCCATTTATCCTGCTTTAACAGGGACGTTTCCTCTGCCACAATAGATAACTCCTTCAAACTCTAAACTATGCTCTATTATACCATATGGGTGAGAGTGGTTGCTGCAGGTTGTTGGGGGGTTAGTTGATGTTGGCGGCTCGTTTATGGCTGGTATGGATGAACTGTCGGGGCTATACAATCTCTAGTGAAAAGATTTGTATCCCCAAACTCTGAAGAACCGGACAAATCCTCTTAAATTTGGATTTTCACTCTTAAATTTGGATTTTCACTCTTAAATTTGGATTTTCACTCTTAAATCTGAATTTTCACTCTTAAATTTGAATTTTCACTCTTAAATTTGAATTTCACTCTTTAAATTAATTCTCCCCGCCTTTAACTTCTTGTAATTCTTATTACTAAGCATTAGTACTGTTCATTATTAATTAAATTCAGGCTGACCGCATAAACCAAAGAGATACTTGAGGTGAAAAATAGGGTGAAACTTGGATTTACCACTCCTAAATTTCTTGTTCTTTGCAGAGAAGCGGCCCAGTCGAGCTTAAGAAGATACATTTTCATGGAATAGACAGGCTGTTCACCTACAAAACATAGCGGGCTGTCTATGTTTTCCGGAAGATAGAATCTAACTCCCCCGCACATTCATTTAATGAACCTGACTATACGATAAGCATTGATGATATCCCCGGGTAAAGGTTAGTCCTTATAAACTGCCCACTGAACCTAAAAAAAGGCCGCCCCCTAAAGGGCAGCCTTTCATGCTTTCAATTATCTGTGGAGAGTTTGTGCAGCTGTGATTAACGCTAGTTTATATACGTCTTCTTCGCTGCAGCCTCTGGAAAGGTCGTTTACCGGACGGTTCAGGCCTTGCAGAATAGGTCCTACTGCTTCGAAGTTTCCGAGTCTTTGTGCGATTTTGTAGCCGATGTTTCCTGCTTCAAGGCTTGGGAAGATAAATACATTTGCATTTCCCTGAAGCGGGGAATTCGGTGCTTTTTTCACCGCTACGGATGGAACAAAGGCTGCGTCAAACTGGAATTCTCCGTCGATTACTAATAAAGGATCTAGCACTTGTGCTGCTGCAACAGCATCCGCTACTTTTTGCGTTTCTGGAGACTGTGCTGAGCCTTTTGTGGAAAAGCTTAGCATAGCCACGCGCGGTTCTATATCAAACATACTTGCTGTTCTAGCACTTTCAACTGCGATCTCTGCCAGGTCCTGGCTGTCAGGAGCAATGTTGATGGCACAGTCAGCGAAAACATATTTCTCGTCATCACGAACCATGATGAACACACCAGATGTTTTCTTAACTCCTTCTTTTGTTTTGATAATTTGCAAGGCAGGGCGGACCGTGTCAGCAGTAGAATGAGCTGCTCCGCTTACAAGGCCGTCTGCTTTATTGGCATAGACAAGCATGGTTCCAAAATAGTTCTCATCAAGCAACATCGTTCTAGCCTGCTCTTCTGTAACTTTTCCTTTGCGGCGTTCAATAAATGAAGCTACCAGCTCGTCCATCATGATAAAGTTTTGAGGATCATAAATTTCAACTTTATCCAAAGAAACATTTAGTTCTTCTGCTCTGGATTGAATTTTTTCAATATTTCCGATCAGGATCGGTGTAAGGATATTATCTGCTGCAAGTCTTCCTGCAGCTGTTAAGATTCTTTCATCCATGCCTTCAGGAAATACAATTTTAATATTATTGCCGGTAACTCTTTCTGTTAAAGCCCTAAATAAGTCGCTCATTATAAATTCCTTCTTTCCGCTTTAATTCTTGTATAGGATACTCTTATCTTTTAAAAATTACTAATTTCCAAAACAAAAATACCGCTTACATCCAAAATGTTCTTTTATTCCGAAATATTCGACACTTGCACTTCTTTTTACAATAAAATGATTTCCTTATTTTAAGGTTATAAACCTCTTTGTCTTTGGAATATTACAGAGTACGAGTGTCAGATAGAATGTGCCTGTGTCAAAATAGTGCCGAGTTCACTAAAACGAAACAGATTTGAAGCTGTTCATAGGTGGTAATAGAGCCAACGTATGCTATAGTAAAATTGTAGAAATTGACTTAATGGAGTGATGATAAATGAGTGAAGCAGCTCAAACACTAGACGGCTGGTACTGCCTGCATGATTTTCGTTCTGTTGATTGGACAACCTGGAAAATGCTGCCCGAAGACGAGCGCAAGGAAGCCGTTAACGAATTCCTTGGGTTAGTTGAAAAGTGGAACCAGACTCAGGAAAACAAACAAGGCAGCCATGCGGTTTATACTATTGTGGGGCAAAAAGCTGATTTTATGATGATGCTTCTTCGTCCAACGATGGAAGAACTGAATGTGATCGAAACTGAATTTAATAAGTCAAAGCTTGCCGAGTTCCTTGTTCCTGCTCATTCCTATGTTTCAGTTGTTGAGCTGAGCAATTATCTGGCTTCAGGAGAAGAAGATCCTTACGAAAATCCGCATGTTCGTGCGCGCCTTTATCCTGAACTGCCAAAAGCAAAATATGTGTGTTTCTATCCGATGGACAAGCGCCGCCAGGGCAATGATAACTGGTATATGCTTTCTATGGAAGACCGACGTACGCTTATGCGCTCGCATGGAATGATTGGACGCCAATATGCCGGCAAGGTAAAACAAATCATAACTGGTTCTGTAGGCTTCGATGATTATGAATGGGGAGTCACTCTGTTCTCAGATGATGTACTTCAATTTAAAAAGCTTGTCTACGAAATGCGTTTTGATGAAGTTAGTGCACGCTACGGCGAATTTGGTTCCTTCTTTGTAGGAAATATCTTAACAGAGGAAGAATTTCCAAAGTTTCTAAGTGTATAAGACTTTTTCAGCCCTCCTAAGCCGGAGGGCTTTTTTTATTGGATAACTGGAATAAAAGACATCTTTCCTCATACATATGGAATAGTGAGAAATTAACTAATTCATACGTTTATCCGGGCATGGCCGCCTGGGTAGATGAATAAAAATTACTTACTGCAGCATATGGTTTCTTAAGCATGTAAATTTTTGGAGGGATTTCTAATGATGAGACAGTCTTCTAATCAAAACCCTTACCCTGGGTACACTCCCCCGTATAATCCATATACTCAAGCTCAGCAGCCGATGTTTCAGCAGCAGCCGGGGGCTCAATACCAGCAGCTGCCTGGAGCCCAGCCGCAAGGAACATTTCAGCCGCCAACACCGGAATACCCGGGGGGAGCTGAAGGGGTTCCCGCTGGCCAGATGCCAGGCGCTGGTGCAGGAATGGGTCAGCCTACAGTACCAGGCGGAGGCCTGCCGCCTGAACAGTCTTATATTGAAAATATTCTCAGGCTAAATCGGGGAAAACTCGCGACTGTGTATGCCACTTTCGAAAATAACCGGGAATGGAATGCCAAGATATTTAAAGGCATTATTGAAGCTGCCGGAAGGGACCACATCATTCTCAGCGATCCACAGACAGGGATGAGATACCTTATATTAATGGTGTATGTCGATTATGTAACGTTTGACGAAGAAATTGAATATGAGTATCCGTATGCGGCAGGACAGGGACCGCGCTTAGCCACTTATCCGCCGAGGTAATAACAAACAAAACCACCGGGACAAATGGGAGTTCCGGTGGTTTTGTTGTTACATATGCTTATAGACAGCAGTTATCAGTAGAACCCATGCCGCCAAAAAGGCCAATCCTCCGAGTGGAGTGATCGCTCCAAGTACTTTAATGCCAGTGACACTTAATATGTACAAACTTCCGGAAAACAAAAGGATGCCAACCAGCATCAGCCAGCCAGACCACGATAGAAGATTTCCTGTCTTTAAGGTTCCAGCCAGTAATCCGATAATCAGTAATCCTGAAGCATGAAACATTTGATAGTTTACAGCCGTTTTCCAGGTTTCTAAATATTTATCTGAGATTTTACCTTCCAGTCCATGAGCTCCAAATGCTCCAAGTGCAACAGCTAAAAAGGCGTTGATCGCCCCTAGCAGCAGAAATGTTTTCAAGTTATTTTCCCCCTGGTTGTTTTTTGACTATTTAAGCTCAGTTTAGTTGTTATGCCTCATTTCGTATACAGCCTTTATGAACTGTTTTGACGCTTACATATGCGCATAAGCTGAAAGCAGCTTTTTAAAAATCTAATAGTGAATTTCCATTCGCTCCCTCTATACGCGCAGGCTGAGTCTGCGGCAATGAGGGCTGGTTCATGCTTTTAGCTGGAACCGATTGGAAGCTTAATTCGGCAATGGGCATGACAGCAGCAGAAACTGTATCGCTATTCCCTTCCAGCATTAAATCGCATACTGCCTGAATCGCTATTATGTATTTTTGTGCTCCCGCCTCACTATCGGCAGACTTGGCTTGGTTGAGCAGATCCTCTATTTTATCTAACATTTTTCGAGAAGAGATTTCCATGGCTTTCACCTCTATTACTGCTTTTTTCACTGCATTTATTTATTCTACATGGCTTGTGCTTCTTTCTCAAATTCTTTTAATTCCTTATCTGAGCCGAAGATTACAATAATATCGTTTTCCAGCAGTTTTTCTTCCGGTTCAGGATTGCTATTCATTTCCTCTTCCCTGACAATCGCCAGAACCATGACTCCATATTCACTTCTGATCCGAAGTTCACCTATTGTTTTATTTATAAATGGTGAATCTTTCACTAATTTCACTTCTTCTATTCCATAGCTGCGTTTTCCGGCATGAAGCATAGCGTTGACATAATCGACACTGACTGGCTTCAGGATGGAAAATACCATCTGTTTGCCGCCGATTGAGGAAGGATTGATGACCCTTGCTGCACCGGCCCTGATCAGCTTGTCCTCGGTCTGCAATTTTTCGGCCCTGGCGATGACCTTAATATTTTCATTCATCCCTTTTGCTGTTAATGTGACAAAAACATTATCCGCATCTGTCGGCAAAGTCGTAACTAAGCCTGAAGCTTTTTCTATTCCTGCGCTTTTCAGGACCTCATCATCCGTAGCATTGCCTACTATATAATGTATATATTTAGGAAGATTTACCGGGAGTTCCAGTTCCTCTATATCAATTACTACTGTAGGAGTTTCTGTATGTATTAATTGTTCGAGTACTTGCTCACCCACTCGGCCATGTCCGCATACGATTACATGATTTTCAAGCTTGGATATCACCCTGCTCATTCTCCTTTTAGCAAAAGTTTTTGTTAGTTCCCCTTCAATCATGACCGTAGCAATGGCACCTGTTGCATACGATACGATTCCTATACCTAAGGGAATGATAACAAGGGCAAACAGCTTTCCCGCTGTGCTTTCAGGGACCGCATCTCCATAGCCCACTGTCAGGACTGTAATCACTGTAAGCCAAAAGGCATCAAATAAATGTAAATGCTCTGTATAATAAAATCCGATCGTTCCAAATATCGTGACGGCCACCATTGCAAAAATAGCGTTATACACATGTTTAAACCGAAAATACTCCATTTTGCCGCTCCTTGTTCTTACATTTAGAAAGCATATAAGTCTTAATTTTCCCCAATAGCTGCTATCCCATGTTTAGACTGAGTGTTTCATGTGAAACATTAAAGGCATCTTTTATTGGGTATCCTCTATACACCAATTTATTTTCTGTAGGCCCGCCTGTTCCAAATAACGATTGGCTGTAGAAAAAGGGCTGCTTCCAAAGAAACCTTTATTTGCCGAAAAAGGGCTTGGATGCGGTGAAGTGATGATAAAATGCCTGTCCGTATCAATCAGAGGAAGCTTACTCTGTGCAGGCTTGCCCCAAAGGATAAAAACAAGAGGAGTTTCTCTGGAATTTAATAAACGTATGATCTGGTCGGTAAACATTTCCCATCCTTTTCCTTTGTGAGAATGAGCCTGTCCTTTTTTGACTGTCAGAATGGTATTTAGAAGCAGGACGCCCTCCCTGGCCCACTTTGTTAAATGACCATGGTCCGGAATGGGACAGCCTGTATCCTGGTGAAGCTCTTTAAAGATATTTTTCAATGAAGGCGGGACTGTAACCTCAGGCCTGACTGAGAAGCTTAATCCGTGTGCCTGATTAGGGCCATGATACGGATCCTGCCCCAGCAGGACTACTTTTACCTTATTAAAAGAAGTGTATTTTAAGGCATTAAAGATATCCTCCGATGCAGGATATATCGTTTCTGTTTCATATTCAGCCTGAAGAAACTGTTCAAGCTCCGTAAAATACGGCTTTTTAAATTCTTCTTCCAGCAGTGAAGCCCACTCATTTTCTATCAACTGTCCCAGCATTTTTTGACTCCCCTTTCGCTTCCGTTATCCTTGCAAACAGACTAATTTACCCTATTTTAGCATGTCTAATATCTTCTTTTTCCATTTCCTGTTTTAAATCGATTTCAAACATCGAACGAACTCCTGCAAGTAAATCGTGAATTATAAATTGAATGTTTACTTTTCTCTAGAGAGGCTATATAAAAACTAGGCATGGTAATTACTCATTACCAATTATTCGAACAAGGAGGACATTTAATATGTATCAAGTACATGTAATTGAAAATGGCGTACAAGCGAAGGAAAAGATTGAAAGCTTATCAGGAACCGGTTTTTCCGAGGAAAGTATCTTTCTATTTGCCCATGATAAAGACCGCTCAGAGCATCTGACAGAAAACACGAATACACAGGAAATAGGAATGAAGGAACAAGGCTTTCTAAGCTCCCTGGGAAATGTTTTTAAGTCCAGAGGAGACGAGCTTCGCTCTAAAATGCAGTCGCTAGGCCTGACCAAGGAAGAAGCAGACCTGTATGAAAAAGAGTTAGACAGAGGCAAGGTTGTATTAGTAGCGTCCGATGAAGTTAAATAAATCAATTACCGCTTAAAGGCAGATAGAGCCAGGCTCTATCTGCCTTATTTAGGCTCTTTGTTCTTGAAAAAACCTTTTCAGTTCTTCCTCTTTATTTGCCGGCACAAGGAAACATAATACATCTTTTTGTTCAATTACCGTGCTCCCCTGCGGAATGACAAAATCCTTCCCCCTGATAATGGCTGAGATCAGTACCTCTGAAGGCAATCCTACGCTGGAAATTTCTTTCCCTGCAAGCTTTGATTTTTTGCCTACATCAAATTCTATCATCTCAACGCTGGTCCGCCCCGCTGCCAATAATTCTATACTCTGGGGAGCGGCCTTCTCACGTTCATCCAATAAGTCGAATCTTTTGGCTAGAGGATTCATCGTTGCACCCTGGATAAGCGCCGAAGATAAGACTACAAAAAATACCGCATCGAAAATATACCCGGCTTTCGGTATTTCTGCGAATAAAGGATAAGTAGCAAGTACAATAGGAACGGCCCCTTTTAAGCCTCCCCAGGAAATAAAGACTCTTTCCTTGTTCGTAAGTTTAAAGAACATGGTACTAATAAAGACTGCAGCAGGACGGGCAACCAGCATCAGAAGCAGCGATAAGGCAATCCCCTTCCCAAGGATGGCTAACAAATCCTTTGGAAATACATATAGGCCCAGCAGAATGAACATTAATATTTGCATAAGCCATGCAATCCCATTATTAAAACGGGTAATTGAAAAATGATATTTTAACTCTTTATTTCCAACGTATAGAGCCATAATGTAAACAGCAAGCAGGCCGCTTCCGTGCAGCCATACGGTAAAACCGTATGTAAAAATAGCAAAGGCCATGGACAGAACCGGATATAAGCCTGTTTCTGCTAGTTTGATTTTATTGATGACCAGGACTGTTACAGCACCTAAAATTAAACCCATTAATAGTCCGAGGCCCATTTCCCATAAAAAAGTTAAGGAAAGGGTCCAGAAGTTCATATGCCCTATTTCGATCATTTCGATAAAGCTTAGTGTTAAGAAAACGGCCATTGGATCATTGGTGCCTGACTCTGCCTCCAGAACAGATGTCAGTTTTTCTTTAATGTTTTTATTCCCAAGCACCGAAAAGATGGCCGCTGCATCCGTAGAACCGGCGATCGATCCGAACAAAAAGCTCTCGAGCCAGGTCAGGTCTAATATGAATTTAGCAAAAACAGCAACCAGCAGAGCTGTTATTAATACTCCAATTGTAGCCAGAGATAGAGAGACCCCTATCACTGGGCGGATATGCCTCCAGTTCGTCTGCATACCGCCGTCAAATAAAATAATGATAAGAGCGAGAATCCCGACGACCTGAGTGATCTGTGTATTTTCAAAATAGATGAATTGGTTCAGAAGCAATCCTACGATCACAAACAATACTAAGGAGGGCAGGCCCAAACGCGAAGAAAATTTAGCTGCAGTTACGCCGGATATTAACAAGAGGGAGCCTAGCAGAATCATATTATCAGTAGAAAAATCCAAATCTGTCACCTGCTTACCTATAATGTAATTACCTTTTGTATACCCCTTTTTCCTCTAAACATTAAGGGTTCGTCCATTTATTTTAAGCAAAAAACCAAAGTATGTAATTAGCAACAAAAAAGACCTCTGTGCGCCATCTAGCCGTATAAAATGTTTGCAAGCTTCATGAGAATAGTGATGGCATTCCCTCCGCAGTGAGGTCAATTAGTCATCGGCAGTAGACCTTTATACATTGATTTTTGCTCCTCCAGTATTTTCGGGCATTGCCGTGTACAGCGCCTTGTCCTCTCTCCCTTTGGTAAAAAGACATTGGTAAGTACAATTTCATAAAGTTTAAATAGTATGAACCTTTTATACCAGTATGATAGAATATTTAGATAATAGAAGTAAATTTTAGGAGGACATCATTAATGGCAGAAAAAGCAGTTTTGCTTGAAAAATATGCAGATGTTGCATTAAAAATTGGCGTTAATATTCAGCCCGGCCAGCCTTTAGTTATTCAATCACCAATAAGCGCGGCAGACTTTGCCCGTGTTTTAGCAAGAAGAGCTTTTTCAGCGGGCGCGGGCAATGTGTTTATTGAATGGGGAGATGAGGCTTTTACCAGAATTAAAACAGAAGATGCACCGGTTGAAGCTTTGAAATTTGTACCTGAGCATTCTGTAAAATTGATGGAAGAATACCAGCAGCTGGGCGCTGCATTTTTGCAGATATATTCTCCTAACCCTGATGCCTTTACAGGTGTTGATCCTGAACGTATGGCCACAAGAAACAAAGCCAATGCAGCAGCGCTGGAAAACTTTAAAAATACAATGATGAAGGGTGATGTAAGCTGGAACTTGATTTCTACTCCAGCTCCTGAGTGGGCTCAAAAGGTCTATCCAGATCTTTCTCTTGAGGACGCTGTGGAGAAGCTATGGGATGCTATCTTCTCAGCAACCCGCATTCATGAAGAAGACCCGGTTGAAGCTTGGAAAGAGCACGGCAATAACCTGCATCAAAAGCTTGAATATTTGAATACAAAAAAATATAAAAAGCTTCATTATAAAGCTCCAGGAACAGACTTAACAGTTGAGCTGCCTGAAGGCCATAAATGGATCGGCGGATCTCTTGAAAATTCAAAGGGAATTGAATATACTCCTAACATTCCGACCGAGGAAGTATTTACGATGCCTAAAAAAGACGGTGTTAATGGGACCGTTACAAGCACCAAGCCATTAAATTACAACGGAACAACGATTGATCATTTTTCTCTTACCTTTAAAGAAGGGAAAGCTGTTGAGTTTACAGCCGAAACAGGAGAAGAAACACTCAAGAAAATGCTTGATATTGATGAGGGGGCTGCCTTCCTTGGAGAAGTAGCACTTGTACCTCACGATTCACCGATCTCAAATACGAACATTATTTTCTATAATACGTTATTTGATGAAAATGCATCCTGCCATTTTGCTGTAGGCAGTGCTTACCCGATGACATTAGAAGGCGGAACAGCCATGAGCCAGGAGCAGTTAGCAGAAGCCGGCGCTAATTACAGCCTTTCTCACGTTGACTTCATGATCGGTTCAGCAGAGCTTGATATCGATGGAGTAACAGCGGACGGGCAGACTGAACCATTATTCCGTAATGGAAACTGGGCATTTTAAGCAATAAGGCTACAAATATGGCAGTGCAATCTTATAATTGCACTGCTCAGAGTGTAGACAAAATCAATTTCAAACAAACTTTGTCGCGAAAAATGAGGTTTGTCAATTTATTTCTTGTATATATGGTGGCTTTTCTAAAGTTAAGCACTATATATTGAGGGTTAAATATTATTAAAAAATAGCTGTCGACTTTGTCGACAGCCTGAGCAGTGCAATCTTATAATTGCACTGCTTTTTTATGATTCTGCATAGATGATCAAACCACATCTTTTTTGCCGTCTTGCTAAACGGTTCGGTTTGCCATTTAATTTTCTTTAATCAGGAAATTCGCTAATGGAAAGAACAAAATTTAAGTGAAAAAAACGCATTAAATCCTACAATTCAGCAAAGGCAATAAATACAAATAGGCAATTTAAGAATGAAATAATTTCCTATGAATTTCTTCAAGTAAAAACCCCCTATAGGTTGATTACTCTACAGGATACCTTGTTTGTTACATAGTCTAATATAAAAAAGCAGATGATTTAATGTACCTCATCTGCTTCAGATTATTGTCCATATTTACCCCATAATCTTTTGATAGACGGACTTTGCATGGATCACATCCTTCGTACCATGTACTAATGCCCTTCCATCCTTGAATACGACAATCCGCTCATTCTCGTTCTGAGCAGACACAAGATAGGGATTCGCTTTCACTTCATAGCCCATCGCGGAAAAGTCTCTCACTAGTCTCTCAAGCTCAAGTTCAACCGCATATGGCGGCCTAACCTGTACAGTCTCCCTTCCGCACAAAACCGCTGTTTTTGTTGTATTTTCCAGCTGAAGAAATGGGTAAGACGGGTCGCTTCCACATGTCAGACAGTCCGCTTTTTTGGATTTGCCGGTTTTAATGTTATGGAACTGGCCGCTCCATAAGTCAAAGCTTACGAATGTTTCCCTGAGCACTTCTCTATTCTCAGTCAGGATCTTAAGAGCCTCGGCCGATTGATAGGCTACTGTCATTTGAACAGCTGGACCGATGATTCCTGCAGTTTCACAGGTCATTCCCTGCAGCGGGATGGCACGCAGCAGGCAGTTTAAGCATGGAGTTTTGCCTGGAATCACCGTGAAGCTGATTCCAAAGCTTCCTACACAGGCACCAAAAATCCATGGGATGTTATATTTATGAGCAAGATCATTTATGACCAGTCTGGTTTCGAAGTTATCTGTTGCATCCATCAATAAGTCTGCATTCTGTAATAACGGTTCAAGACTTTGACTCGTTGCATCCATTATATGAACATGCACTTCAGTATCTGAATTAATCTCTTCTAGATGTTTTTTAGCTGCTGCTGCTTTTGGCATTTTCTGCTCCACATCTTTTTCTGTATACAGCTGCTGCCGCTGCAGATTGCTTTCTTCCACATAATCACGATCGACAATGGTTAATTTTCCAATGCCCGCCCTTACAAGAAGCTCCGCATTGGCGGATCCCAATGCCCCCGCACCAATAAGGAGGACATGTTTTGCAGCTAATTTATGCTGCCCCTGTTCCCCTATTCCTGAAAAGAGAATTTGTCTGGAATATCTCTCGGACATGTTCTGCCTCCCTGCCTGCTATTTTATCCCCCGCTGACCGGAGGGATCAATGCAACAATATCCCCATCAGCAAGAATCGTACTTTCATCTGCAAACTCTTCGTTAACGGCTGCCATCACTGTATGTAGAGAGTCCACTTTATATTGCTCAGAGATCGCTTTTTTAAGGCTGCTGATGCTTTCACCGCTCATCTGAAGTGTGATTGAATCTGCGCCGATTGAATCTTTTAAATGGGCAAAAAACAATACTTTAATCATATATTTCCTTCTCCTCTGGTTTTCCTTTAGGATAAGCTACCGTTTCCTTTTGATTCCCAATCCACTCTTCTCCGTCTTCCCAAATCTCTTTTTTCCATATAGGCACGATTTCCTTTATTCGTTCAATTGCGTACCGATTTGCCTCGTAGGCATCGTTTCTATGCGGAGTAGAAATGGCAATGACGACAGCGGTATCCGTGATTTCCAGCTTCCCCACTCTATGGGTAATAGCTGTTATTGATTCGGGCCAGCGTTCCTTTATCTCTCTGCCTATGCCTTCTAGCTTTTTAACTGCCATCGTTTCATATGCTTCATAATATAAATAAAGTGTTTTCTTCCCGTAAGTCATCTCGCGTACTGTACCTATAAAGGTAGTCACTGCCCCGGCATTGCGTGAAATGACTTTATCAATTACTTCTTGAATATCAATTGCATTTCTAGTAATTTCATAATTCATAGCAGCGTTCCTTTAGTTGAATTTTTTGGTGAGGCATGTAAATAAACGCACTTTCCTTAAGTGCAAACTTAGAACTGTGCTTATAGTTACAGGATAATAGGAATAGTAAATTATCTCAACATTATTGCAATTGTGAAACAGCCTTCACTATTTCTACGTGCCTGCTCAAAAGCAATTTCTTGTTCTAAAACAAGATATGTAATATCCTTAAGGGAAAGTCGGATTATTCATAAACTTTAATTGTCTATTTACCGTAAATTAGGGATAATAAACAAAGAGAAAATATAATTTGAAGGCCTTTAAGGAGGTTATCTATTTATGACTATGAAAAAAGCATTAACATTAGCAGGTTCCGATACGAGCGGCGGCGCTGGCATCCAGGCTGACCTTAAAACTCTGCAGGAGCTTGGTGTTTATGGTATGACTGCATTAACAACAATTGTTACCATGGACCCTAAGAACCATTGGCATCATAATGTGTTTCCTATTGAATTAAGCACAATAGAAACTCAGCTGGAAACGGTCCTTTCTACTGGAATTGATGCAATGAAAACCGGCATGCTTGGATCTGTAGAAATTATTGAACTTGCTGCTAAAGTTATAGATGAGAATAAATTAACCAATGTGGTTATTGATCCTGTCATGGTCTGCAAAGGTGAAGATGAAGTTCTCCATCCTGAAACAGCGGTTGCATTGCGTGAAATTTTGGTTCCTAGAGCTCTTGTAGCAACACCGAACCTTTTCGAAGCATCACAGTTAGCAGGTACAGGCCCAATCAAAACCCTTGAGGATATGAAACAGGCCGCTGTCAAAATTCATGAGCTGGGTGCAAAGTATGTGCTTATAAAAGGCGGAAGCAAGCTTCAGCATGAAAAAGCAATTGACCTGCTGTATGATGGACAGGAATTCGTTGTACTTGAATCTGAACGAATCGACACTGCGTACACTCATGGCGCCGGCTGCACTTATTCAGCTGCCATTACAGCAGAACTTGCAAAAGGAAAAAATGTCCGTGAAGCTGTACTTACTGCGAAAGAATTTATTACAGATGCAATCCGCCACTCATGGAAATTAAATGAGTATGTGGGACCTACTATGCATGGAGCCTACCGCAGATTTGGCGCAGGCCGTCTAGAAGCAGAACAGCTTACTAAATAATGGCTACAGCCAAAACATATACGTCTTAAAAGAATCGGTGCATACCGGTTCTTTTTTTATACAAGCAGGATGTTAAATCTAAAGTCTTTCCATACGATAGAAGGTTGAAATTTATAAACTTCATCTTTCGCTTTCTTTTATTATTTTTAGTAAGATAGTAAGATAAGGAATTGTTCGAAATACTATTACTTATGGATGATAAGGCAGACAGCCTAGAATATTTTTATTGGAAAATGCAGCAATTCAGGGAGGTATTTGTATGGAACCTATTCTTCAGGCCGATGCTCAGGCTGTAATAGATTCTTTTGCTAATGAAGATGTGTACCTGCATCTTGAAACAACAAATGGAGCCTATGCTACACACTTTGATGAGTCGTTCTTTTCAGTGGGCGCATATATCAGGAATGCCTTTCTTCAATATGAACTTGGAAAGATTGTCGGTACAGGCCCTTTCCGGGTCGGTCTTAAGCTCTCAATCGGATGGGTGTATGCTGAAGGATTAACCCATTATGAAGTAGATGAAAAAGGCCGTTTGCTCATGGCAGGCCTTGACCCAGCAGGAAAGCTTGCTGTTGCCCTTCAAATCAGCAAAACACCATTTGAATAAAGGAGAGGAACACGTTGACATTTGAAAAGGAAAGACAAGTATTAGTCATATTTCCTCATCCGGACGATGAGGCCTTCGGAGTTTCCGGCACCATTGCTTCACATGTGAATAATGGAACTCCTGTTACTTATGCGTGCCTGACTTTAGGAGAAATGGGACGCAACTTAGGGAATCCTCCTTTTGCAACGAGAGAGTCCTTGCCAAAAATTCGCATGCAGGAACTGAGGGATGCTGCGGCTGCTCTTGGAATCCAGGATTTGCGAATGCTTGGACTCCGCGATAAAACCATCGAATTCGAAGATGATGAAAAGCTGGCTGATCTTATGTACTCGCTGATTCAGGAGATCAATCCTTCGCTCGTAATCTCTTTCTACCCGGGCTACAGTGTACATCCTGACCATGAAGCAACAGGCCGCGCCGTCGTCAGCGCAGTCGGCCGCATCCCTAAAAATGTAAGGCCCAAGCTGCATTGTGTAGCTTTTTCTAATAACTGTGTGGATGAACTCGGTGAAGCTGATATCCGCTATAACGTTCAATCAGTGGAAAAACAAAAGGTTGCCGCGATTATGGCTCACCGATCCCAAACTCAATATATGGTTGCTGCCTGGGGTGATAAATTAGAAACACAGGATCCTGAGCTTCTTGCCTGGATTCATAATGAAAGGTTTTGGACTTATCAGTGGCCTGATGAAAAAAAAGCTTAATGCTTCCGTCGGGTGATTTCTGCTCATAGATACCGGTTTGGTTTTTCGGAGTCTTGAGCATTTACAGCCTTGATGAAGGCATACAAAACATTCAATATATTCTGTTGTTTAAGTCCTTATGATTGACACTTGCTATTGAAATATCTTAACCTAAGGTCAATCTTATAAGTAATCCACTAGGGGTGCCAGCTGGCTGAGATAAGGAAATAGCCTTAATCCCTTTGAACCTGATATGGGTAACCCCAGCGTAGGAAAGTGGAGCCGGAATATCTCATGCTTTTAGCTCGAGTTCATATGTATTTTCCGCTCCCTTCTGAGGAGCGGTTTTTTATGAAATTCCTTTTTTTAACAGTAATCAAGCAGTTAAGGTTTTTGATAAAATTAAGCGTATTGGGGATGGTAAGGCTTCTCCCTCCCTTATACTGTCTTTGTTAATGTGAAAGAGGTTTTAGCTATTGGAAAAAGAAACTTGGTTGTTTATAGACTCCGGAGTTCACACTCCATCTTTTAACATGGCACTGGATGAAGCATTGCTCAACTGGCACAGCAAAGGGCTCATCCCGCCGGTACTCCGGTTTTACGAATGGCAACCCGCCGGAATGTCTGTTGGTTATTTTCAGAAGGTTCACGGCCGGATTGATGTGGAAGCTGTACATAGTAAAGGATTTCAGCTCGTTAGAAGGCTGACAGGGGGAAGAGCAGTCCTCCATGATCAAGAGCTTACATACAGTGTAATTGTCGGGGAACAGCATCCTAAAATGCCTAAAACGGTGACTGAAGCTTATCGCGTGATTTCCCAGGGACTTCTGGAAGGCTTTAGAGAATTAGGAATTGACGCAGACCTGGCAGTGCCTGACAAGGAAAAGATTATTGGAAAGACTAATTCTGCTGTTTGTTTTGATGAATCATCCTGGTATGAGCTGATTGTGGGCGGCAGGAAGTCAGCAGGAAGCTCGCAATGCAGACAAAAAGGCGTGATTCTCCAGCACGGTTCTATCCCTTTGGAAATTGATGAGGAAACCTTATTTGACTGTTTTCTTTATCCGAATGAACGAGTCAAAGAAAGAGCACGTAAAGCCTTTCAGGGTAAAGCTGCTTCCATCACTGAAATAACCGGAAGAAAGGCCGATATCCAGGAAGTAAAGGCCGCTTTTTATAAAGGGTTCGAAAAAGGACTTGATATCTCCCTAGAGCCTTATCATCTCACTCCGGAACAATTGGCTGAAGTTAAAATCATCGAAGAAAAATATCTATCGGACGCATGGAATTATTCGCGATAAAAGGAGCATCAGTAAATGGCAAACAATCAGGAACATCTCAGGAAACCAGAATGGCTTAAGATTAAATTAAATACCAACAAAGAATATACTGGCTTAAAAAAAATGATGCGCGAGAAAAAGCTGCATACAGTGTGTGAAGAAGCCAGATGTCCGAATATCCATGAGTGCTGGGCAGTGAGAAAAACAGCAACATTCATGATTCTTGGGGATATTTGTACAAGGGCATGCCGTTTTTGTGCAGTTAAAACCGGACTGCCGTCAGAGCTTGATTGGCAGGAGCCGGAACGTGTTGCTGAATCTGTTGAAACGATGGGCTTAAAGCATACCGTTATAACAGCAGTTGCCAGAGATGATTTAAAAGATGGAGGCGCAGCCGTTTTTGCCGAAACAGTTCGTGCAATCCGCAGAAGATCTCCGTTCTGTACCATTGAAGTATTGCCTTCCGACATGAAGGGCGATGATGACAGCATCATGACCCTGATGGATGCTAAACCAGATATTTTCAACCATAATATCGAAACCGTCCGCCGTTTAACGAAACGGGTACGTGCCGTGGCTACTTATGACCGTTCTCTCAGCCTTCTTAAACGAGTGAAAGAGCTCAGCCCAAAAACTCCTACTAAATCCAGCATCATGGTTGGACTGGGGGAAACAAAAGAAGAAATCATCCAGGCGATGGACGACCTCCGCGCTCATGATGTAGATATCATTACGATTGGCCAGTACCTTCAGCCGACTAAGAAACATCTTAAAGTAGAACGCTACTACCATCCGGATGAATTTGCTGAATTAAAAGAGATTGCGCTGTCAAAAGGCTTCAGCCATTGTGAAGCAGGGCCGCTAGTCCGCTCCTCATACCATGCAGATGAGCAGGTTAATGCAGCAGCAAAAGACCGCCAAAAGCAGGCAGAAGTACAAGTATAAGCAGTGAGCCGATCATAGATCGGCTTTTTTGCTGCAAAAAAAAACCCGCCTATTCAGGCGGTAAAAAGGGGATATTATGGAAAAACAATCATGTTCCCATTTTGTCCAAGGGACATAGAACTTATACCCTTTTTTATAAAAAAATTTCATTCCATTTCACTTAACAAGATACGATACAGCTTATCGTCACCTTGTCTCGGAGTTCCTCTGCCATCCGTGTTATTCGTGACAAAATATAAAGTGTCACCCTCTACACGCACATCTCTTATACGCCCTAATCCTGTGATCACATCTTTAGCTTTCCTGGTTTCAAGGTCAAACTCTTTAACAGCTTCTCCTCTCAGAGCGGCTATATACATTTTCCCCTTGTAAATGGCTGATCCAGAAGGGGCCCATGTGACGCTTCCTGTGTGGAAGACCGGAGCTTCCATTCCCTGCCGCTTCTTGTCCCCTTCAATCAGCGGCCAGCCATAGTTGACTCCGGGCTTTATAAGGTTGATTTCATCATGAGCCGACTGGCCGTGCTCTGTACTGTAAAGATCTCCTGTCTCTGTCCAGGCAAGCCCCTGAGGATTTCGGTGGCCATAGGAGAATACATAAGAACCTTTAACTGGATTATCAGCAGGAATCGTTCCATCCAGATTCATCCGCAGAATCTTGCCGCCAAGTGAGTTAAGGTCCTGTGCTCTTTCGGTAACATACCCTTCCCCTGTGGTGATGTAGAGCTTTTGATCAGGTCCTATTTTTAACCTTCCCCCATGGTGGAAATTTCCGCTTGGAATTTGATCAATCAAAATCCGCTCTTCTTTCCATTGGTTTCCCTGCAGCTTAATGGCCACTGCCCGATTGAGAGTAGTCCCGTTTCGATCATAGGAATAATAGACGAATGCATGCTTTGAAGTGTTAAAATCAGGAGCCAGCACAAATCCCAGCAGACCAGACTCTGGCTGTCTAGAAAGTGCCGCCGATATAAGCACCTGCTGCCTCGTTCTTACTCCATTTTCAACTTTCATGATCGAACCTGTTCGTTCTGTTATGTAGAAGGTATTCCCTGATTTTTCAATAGACCAGGGAATACTTAACTGATCTGCAACTTTTTCTGCTGCAGGGCCAATCACAGTTTCAGCCGGCTCTCGGTTATCCGTAAGGGGCTGTTTGTTTCCCGAGTTCCCTGAACATCCCGCTGAAAGTAAAAACAACAATCCACAAACCACAGCTAAAAGTATACGTTTCATTTTCGATCTCCTTCTTTAACGTCAAAGGGAAATCTATGCTGTATTAATCTTCTAAAACCTTCAATATCGCTTTTGCCACACCATTTTCATTGTTTGTGTCGGTCACAAAGTGGCAAATTCTTTGAATGTCTGCAGGGGCATTTCCCATTGCAACGGCCCTTCCTACTCTTTCAAACATCGAAACATCATTATAATTATCCCCAATTGCCATAGCATCAGACATCGAGATACCCCGTTTTGTCAGGTATTTTTCTAGAGCTACACCTTTTTGCGCATCCAAAGCGTTTATCTCCAGATTATCACGTCCAGACGAAGTAACCGCAAGAGTACCAAGCTTTTTCAATTCAGAAGCAGCTTCCCCTAACTTTTTAAAATCAACTGAGAATACGAGAAATTTATAATACTGTATCTCAGGCTTTTCAAACAGCCTTTGATAGCTGTCCACTATTTTAATTTGGCTTACTTCGAACCGTTTTCTTGCCTCTTCCGTAACAACGAGAGGGTCTGCACCTGGGTTAGACGTTAAGAAAATATCCACAAGCAAGGCAATGGATTTATCCTTATCCTGCGTGTAAGTCCCTTGATCTGAATAAATCTCGTAATAGAGATCATGCTTGTTCAGAATATGTGCGGCCTGTGTCACCGACTCATAACTCATCGTGTTGGCTTCGACCACTTTGCCCTCTGTGTCAATAACAACGGCTCCATTTATTCCAATGATAGGGGTCTTGATATCCACTTCATCCAATGCATACCTAGCTTCCTCGAAAGACCTTCCAGTAGCGATGATGACTTCTATTCCCTGTGAGATGGCTTTTTCTATGGCCTCTTTATTTTCTTTGCTGACACTTTGTTTTTTATTTACTAATGTTCCATCCATATCTATGGCAATACTTTTAACCATAATGCACCAACTTTCTTTGCTTCTTCTTTTTACCACCTTCCCATTCTATCAAACATCGTCTGAAACAGAAGGGATCCTGCCTGCTCAAAGATATTTACTGCCTTCTCGAATACTAAGTTTAGCCAAAGCCGTGGTCTCTATAAACCTTCTGACTGAAGCTGGATCTGTTTTTGAGTATTCCCTCAATGCCCAGCCAATCGCTTTTTGAATAAAAAACTCCTTGCTGTCTGCATTTAAACGTATGTATCGATATAGTCTTTCTACATCCGTATTATTCTTATACTTCAGCTGAAATAAAATGGCCGTCCGGCGCAGCCACATGTTTTCATCGACTGCCCAATTTTCTATATACTCATCAGCTGCCTCTGGAAATCTCATGGCAATCTCCCCTATAATAGGAGGAGCAATTGAGTCAACCGTATCCCACCAGGACTTCGTAATCACCAGTTCTTTAAAAAATAGTATATCTTCCTTCGCAAACTTTTTCGTATATTTACCGCTATAGTCCAAGGCCGCATACTGCATTTCCCTTTCCGGGAAGCTCCATAACTCCCTGACTAATTGGTGTGAGAATGGCTCCTTAAACATACCCGCCTCTTTAAAAAACTCGGAAACGATCTTTTTTCGCTCTGGAGACTTAATTCCAAAGAAGGGAAATTGATTCTTCATATAGTTTTCCATAGGAACTCGATTCTCTGCTTTCTTATTTTCCTTCATTAGTTCGTATAGCTGTTGAGCTAATTCCATGTCCCAGAACCCCCCCCTTTAGTAATTTAGATATCTGGTTTTATTTTATAGGATTTTAATTCCTTTTAATAGCAGGACAAACCTGACTGCTTGCCAATTGTTGAGTTATATCATAAATTCATGATCCCTTGATAGGGAGGCTTGAAACGAGTGCATTGAAGAACGGAACAGAGGGTTTAGGGGTTGCCGAACCTCCCTGAAATGGACACTATTTTGGTCTCGGCGGGTAAGCTGCCTGCGTGTGTACCAATTAAGATCCTCGATCAGGAACAAGCTGCCTGCCCTTTAATGATGGGTACCATAAAATTGAAGATCTCGGTCGAGTGCAAACTACTTCAGGACATCTTACTGAAAATAACATTTTGAAATCCCTATACAGGTCTAATTCCCTCGAAAATTTAAATCCTCTTAAATTTCAGAAAAACCACTTAAAGACAAAAAACGCCTATTGGACAGCAGTATAGCAGACCGTTTATTAGGTTTTTACCATAAAAACACATTATTCAGGCTTATTATTTTTATAGTAAACAGACTTATATCATTCTTTATTAAGATGACCCTCATTGGGTACTCTTTCTAACTTTCCATACAACGAAGATGCTGAAACTTACCCATTGGCAGCTGCCAGCACCCTGAAATAAGCCGCTTAAACTTATTAATAAATTAAGTTCCTATATTCCAAAAATCCCCTATTCCGTGCTAAGCTAAACTCATAGATCATAACTTATGGAGGTCTTTATGGAAGAAAAAAATATGTGGGGACAATTCCACTTTATTCGTTCACGCACTATTCAAAGTTTAAAGAATATCACGGAGGAAACGGCAAATCAGGTTCCAGAGGGTTACCGTAACTCTATCAAATGGAACATTGGACATATTTTAATTACATACGACAACTTACTGGCTAAGTTTACATCAAATGGCGAAAAACAGATTAGTGATAAAATTACTCCGTTCTTCTCAGGCGGGACGAGTCCAGAAACCTGGGAGAGCGAACCTTCTTCATTAGACGAACTGTTGGAGCTCCTTAAAAAACAGCAGGGAGAAATAATCAGCCTGTATTCCGGACGTCTAGAGGAACCTTTGACAAGCCGTATCACCTTTACCGAACAAACCGAAATGGACACGATAAGAGACCTTCTACAATTCACCTATTGGCATGAAGGCCTGCATCAAGGAGTTATAAACGGCCTAAAATACAGCCTCGGACAAATGTAACGGGGACTGTCCCCTATTTCCCAAGGCCCATACAGAAGTCTTGCAAGGGTTTCTGCTTATTTTTTGTAGGGACATTCCATATTTCCCGTAGGCACAAATTGCAAAAAAGGAGCAGATCCAAATCTGCTCCTGTTCCACCCTTATTGAACTAAATCCACTAATGAAGCCCTGGTTATAGACACCAGATTATCTACATCCATTTCAAGCTGAACCCCAATCTTCCCGCCGCTTACAATGATCTTCTCTAAACCTTCCGCACCGCTGTCTATATAGGTAGGATAGAGTTTCTTCATTCCTACTGGCGAGCAACCGCCCCTGATATATCCGGTCCATTTCTGAATGTCTTTGACCGGAAGCATATCGAGCTTTTTTTCGGCTGCCGCTTTGGCTGCTTTTTTAAAGTCCAATTCTGCTTCTACAGGAATCACGAAAACATGGATGGAGTTAGCCTTCCCGATGGTGACCAATGTCTTGAACACCAGCTCGTGTGGTTTGCCAATCTTGTTGGCTACAGAAATACCATCAATTTTGCCGTCCTTGTTTTCATAAGTTAAGAATTGATAATCTATCTTTTCCTTATCCAGGATTCGCATTGCATTGGTTTTAGCCTGAACCATTTCTTTTTACCTGACCTTATTTATCAAATTTCAGCTTAGCAAGTGCATCCGCTAAGGCTGTGTTAATCGGTTCATCCTTTTGCTGGGTTTTCAAGTACTTGTTAACATCCTGCTTGGTTGCTTTGCCGCCTTTTTGTTTGTTTCTTCTATTCTGGAAGGCAGACAGCTTTTCACGATGGCCGCAGGCACAAACGAAAATCTGGCCTTCGCCTTCGCCTCTTAGCTCCAGCTTCTTATGGCAGACCGGACATCTTGCATTGGTAGTCTTCGAAATATTTTTGCGGTGACCGCAATCCCGATCCTGGCAGACAAGCATTTTACCCCTTTTGCCATTCACCTCAAGCATGAGCTTTCCGCAATCCGGACATCTGCTGCCGGTTACGTTGTCGTGCTTAAACCTTTTCTCGCTATATTTAATTTCCTGCACTACTGTTTTTGCATAGCCCTTCATTTCTTGAATAAACGCATTCTTTTGGAGAGTGCCTCTCGCAATCCGGTCAAGCTTTTGCTCCCATTCAGCCGTTAAGGCTGGCGACTTTAAATCCTCCGGAACCAAATCAAGCAGCTGGCGTCCTTTTGATGTTATGAAAATATCTTTGCCCTTCTTTTCAAGAAGGAAGCTATTAAACAGCTTTTCAATAATATCTGCCCTTGTCGCAACGGTACCCAGTCCGCCTGTCTGGCCGATTGTTTTAATCAGCTCTTTATTTTCACCAGCCATATACTGAACCGGGTTCTCCATAGCAGACAGGAGTGTGGCTTCATTAAAATGTGCCGGGGGTTTAGTTTCTCCCTTTGTCATAACAGAAGAGACTTGCTCTAGTGTGTCTCCTTTATTAATAGGAGGCAGCTGCTGGTCATCTGAATCGGCATCATCCTCTTCAAAGCTGCCATACACTTCCTTCCAGCCGGCCAATTTTACTATTTTACCTTTAGCGGTGAAGGCCTCATTTTCAATCTTAGCCAATATTGTTGTTTGTTCGTATTCAAATGGAGGCATTAAAACCGCCAGGAATCTCTTTACAACGAGGTCATAAATTTTTCTCTCTTTGTCACTCAAAGATCCAATATAGAAATCCTGCTCTGTTGGTATAATCGCATGATGGTCGGAAACCTTGCTATCGTCTACAAAAGACTTATTGGCCCGGATGCCGTTTCTAATGATTTTGGAAGCAGCGCCTGCATATTCCTTATGGCTTACTGCTTTCACACGATCTTTTAACGTATCTACAATATCAGTTGATATGAACCTTGAATCTGTACGCGGATAGGTTAATGCTTTGTGCTGCTCGTACAGCTTCTGCATGATGGACAGTGTTTCTTTTGCAGAATACCCGAATCTTTTATTAGCATCTCTCTGCAGTTCAGTTAAATCATATAAAGCCGGAGCATAGCTCTTTTTTAGTGCCTTTTTTACATCAGCAATCTCTATCTTTTTATTAGAGACCGCCTTTAAGACGCTTTCTGCTTTTTCTTTATTAAAGGTTCTTGTTTCCTTTGACACTGCATCCTGCCAGGTAAGTTTTAATCCTTTAGCCGTCACACTTACCCCATAATAGGTTTTCGGCTGGAAGTTTTTAATATCTTCTTCCCGCTTGGCAATAATCGCAAGAGTCGGGGTCTGTACCCTCCCGGATGAAAGCTGGGCATTATATTTTGTGGTGAGCGCCCTTGTAGCATTAAGGCCAACAATCCAATCCGCTTCTGCACGAGCCACTGCTGAGGCATATAGATTTTCATATTCCCTGCCATTTTTTAAGGTACGGAAGCCTTCATTAATTGCTTTATCGGTTACAGAAGAAATCCACAGCCTTTTAATAGGCTTTTTTACATTGGCTTTTTCTATAATCCAGCGCGCAACCAGCTCTCCTTCACGTCCAGCATCTGTCGCTATAACAATTTCATTAACATCGCTGCGGTTGAGCTGTGCTTTAACTGCCTGAAATTGCTTTCCCGTTTGCTTGATTACAACGAGCTTAAGCGAACCCGGAAGCATGGGCAGGTCCTCGAGTTTCCACGCTTTGTATTTATCATCGTAGGCTTCTGGGTCTGCCAGTGTAACAAGATGTCCAAGCGCCCAGGTTACAATATATTTATCGCCTTCTAAGAAGCCGTTTCCTTTTTTTGTACACTTTAATACTCTTGCTATATCTCTAGCCACTGACGGCTTTTCAGCTAATACCAACTGTTTAGGCATAATCATATACTCCCTTTCAAAAACCATTGGGAACCAAGATTCTCTATTTAAAAAACTTGATCTACCATAATTCTAACTGAAATTTGGAAAAAATACACGTTTTGAAAAAAACGGCATACTCGACTTACAATATCTTACAAATCTATTCAAGCCGCACTAATTAAAGGCTTTCCGCACTTCCAGTCATCTGGGAAAAATATGGGGGATGGTGTTACGCCTAAGATTTTAGTATGATGTAGTATAGGAAATTATAGACAAGCAGCGGAGGGTTATTAAAACACAATGAGCGTACTTACAGTAGATAAATTGGGTCATAGTTTTGGTGACCGTACATTATTTAAAGATGTTACATTCCGTCTTTTGCCCGGAGAACATGTTGGGCTTGTAGGCGCAAATGGCGTTGGTAAATCGACCATGATGAATATTATCACAAAACAGCTGATCCATGATACCGGTCGGGTGGAATGGACTCCCGGAACTCAGTATGGCTACTTAGATCAGCATACTGTTTTATCAAAGGGTAAAACAATTCGTGATATATTAAATGACGCTTTTCTTCCGCTTTTTGAGCAGGAGAAAGAGCTTAATGAAGTAACAGAAAAAATGGGGACTGCTTCTCCTGAAGAACTCGAAGCTCTCCTTGAAAGAATGGGCGAAATCCAGGACAACCTGGATGCAGGGGGATTTTATTCGCTGGATTTAAAGGTTGAGGATGCAGCAAGAGGACTTGGATTGGATGCAATCGGCCTTGACCGTGATGTTTCTGCACTAAGCGGAGGCCAGCGTACGAAAGTTTTGCTCGCCAAGCTTCTTTTAGAACAGCCGAAGGTTCTTCTTCTAGACGAGCCGACCAACTACCTGGATGTTGAGCATATTAACTGGCTGGGCCGTTATCTGAAGGAATATCCATATGCCTTCTTACTGATCTCACATGATACTGAATTCATGAACGGTGTTGTAGATGTTATTTTCCATTTGGAATTCTCTAAGCTTACCCGTTATACAGCCACATATGAAAAGTTCCTGGAGCTTGCTGAGATTAATAAGAACCAGCATATTAATGCCTACGAAAAGCAGCAGGAATTTATTAAGAAACAGGAAGACTTTATTGCGAAAAACAAGGCTCGCTATTCCACAACTGGAAGAGCGAAAAGCCGTCAAAAGCAGCTTGAACGCATGGAACGAATAGACCGTCCTGAAACAGCGATAAAGCCAACTTTTGAATTTAAAGAATCCCGCGGCAGCGGCCGGTATGTATTTGAAGGCACCGATGTAGAGATCGGCTATACAGAGCCGCTTCTTCCAAAACTCAATGTAACCATTGAACGCGGTGAAAAAATTGCAGTCGTGGGCTGCAACGGAGTAGGAAAATCAACTCTCCTAAAAACCATTCTTGGTAAAATACAGCCGCTTAGCGGTACTGCCGTACAGGGTGATTTCCTTCATCCTTCTTACTTTGAACAAGAAGTAAAGGCAGGAAACACTACACCGATTGATGAACTTTGGGCTGCGTTCCCTTCCTTAGATCAGGGCCAGGTGCGGGGTATCCTAGCCCGCTCCGGCTTGAAGAATGAACATATTTCCCGCCCAATGAGCCAATTAAGTGGTGGAGAACAATCTAAAGTCCGCCTGACAAAGCTGATGCTGAACGAAAGCAACTGGCTGCTGCTGGATGAGCCGACTAACCATTTAGACGTAACAGCAAAAGAAGAATTGAAACGTGCCCTAAAGGCCTATAAAGGCACCGTTCTTCTGGTCTGCCACGAGCCTGACTTTTATGAGGACTGGGTAACTAAAGTATGGAATGTAGAAGACTGGTCGAATAGCCAGGCATAAAGAAATGCACCTGCTGATTTTGGGCAGGTGCTTTTTTTGTGAATGTGGTTTTTTGGGATACTGAGTTTGACTGCTGCTATGTTAAGCTGATTAGTATGTGGCTCACGGACTTTGGAAAATTTGCACTATGTGCGGTTCACCGAAGGGCATGCGCGAGCATCTAATTTTATGTGCTATTTTATAACGATTATTGATCACCAATTTACATACTGCTGTTGAAATTTCTCGAAAGAGTAATGTTTTAATCATTTTTACCAATAACTGATATGAATTATTGTCTAAAACTCTGCTCGCGGCAAAAAGAGAGCTTATAAGGTCTTGCTCAGCTGCTAAACAGCCCAAAAGTGGAAAGTAAACTAGGTATTGCATAGATTTATGCTTTTGTTTTGAAGATTTTTGCTTAAGTTTTAGAGATCTATGCTTTTGTTTTAGAAATTTATGCTTAAGTTTTAGAGTTTTATGCTTATGGTAGAAAAAAGTATGCTGATCTTCCAGGACATATGATTATGATATATGTAAGATGCAGATTGAAGTGGATATATGCTCAACACCCATCGCTATGCTGATGTCAGTGGATATATGCTCAACAACCATGTCTTATGCTGACTTCAACTGGGTGTATGCTCAACAACCATGGCTTATGCTGACTTCAACTGGGTGTATGCTCAACAACCATGGCTTATGCTGATTCAACTAGTATATATCTCACCACTCGTGGCTTAGGCTCATTTCACATTTAATGTAAAAAAAGCCCAATTCAAACAGGCTCCTCGTTTAAATCAGACTTTTATTTTACGATATGGTGCTTGAATGCATAGATGACAGCCTGGGTCCGGTCCTGGACATCAAGTTTGCTCAGGATATTGCTGACGTGCACTTTTACTGTTTTCAGCGCAATGAATAGTTCATCTGCTATTTCCTGATTGGTTTTTCCTTGTGTCATGAGGAGCAGGATTTCTTTTTCCCTGGTTGTGAGCTGTTCATGCGGCAATGCTTTCTGTCTCATCTTGACCATCATTTTTCCGGTTACTTCCGGCTCTAATACAGATTGGCCATGAAAGGTATTTCTGACTGCGTCTGCAATTTCGCTTGCCTTTGAGGTTTTCAGCATATAGCTGGTTGCACCGGCTTCCAGAGCCGGGTATACTTTTTCATCATCAAGGAAGCTTGTTACTATAATAATCTTTGCCTCGGGCCACGCCTTAATAATATTGCCGGTCGCTTCGATGCCGTCCATTTCCTTCATAACAAGATCCATAAGGATAATATCCGGCCTCAATTCAAATGCGAGTTTGATGGCCTGCACACCATTTTCTGCTTCCCCGGCTACCTCTATATCTGGCTGTGCCGCTAAATAAGATCCTACACCCATTCTTACCATTTCATGATCATCTACAAGCAGTACTCGAATCATTGTTTCACCCCTCCTGAACCATTACTGGTACTTTCACTTCGAGACGGGACCCTTTATTTTTGACGCTTACCAGCTTCAGAGTTCCCCCTATTTCCAACGCTCGTTCCTGCATATTCTGCATTCCATATGAACCAGATTTGGCTTCATCTACATCAAACCCCACTCCATCATCCATTACTCTCATGATGATGAAATCATCTCTTCTTATGAGCAAGACTTCCAATGATGAAGCTTTTGAATGTCTGAGCGTGTTTGAGACGGATTCCTGAAGAATTCTAAAGAGATGATCTTCAATTCCTTTATCCGCTCCCACCGGCTCCAGCTTCCACTGGATCTCAAGAGGTACTTTATTCTCTAATTCTGTTAATAATTCCTGTATGCCTTCATGAAGCGATTTCCCTTTCAGAGGTGCAGGGCGCAGGTGAAGCAGCAGTGCTCTCATTTCCAGCTGGGACTGATGAATCATTCCTTCTACAAGCTTAAGCTGCGAGGTTTGGAGGGTATTGGAATCATCTTTTGACTCATTAATTGCGGACATAAGCATAGAAGCAGCAAACAGCTGCTGGCTGACTGAATCATGAAGCTCTCGCGCCAATCTGTTCCGTTCCTGCGAGACAATTTCTTGGATTCTTTTTTCTTGTACTTCCGCTTTTTCATTTGCCAGCTTTTGAGACTGCTTAATCTGTTCTTTCATATGCGAATGAATGCTGTTTATCCTCTTGCGGATTACTTTCATTTCGGTAAGGGCCACACTCGCTTCTGTAATTTCGTTTCCAGCTTCCAAGTCATATAATGCATCGGTAATCAGCTTGATTTGCTTTTTTAAAAACACACCGGAGCTCATCCCAAATATAACACCGATTAACAGACATATTCCCGCTAAAAAGATAATAACAGGAAAATCAAAAATCTCCCTTTCCCACAGGAGGTTCCAAGACTCCAGCGGAAAAAAGGTAAAATATAAAGAAGAAATCACTCCAAAAAAGATGAGAGATAAAAGGGCGCCAAATGCTGTCTGGCGGATTACAATATTCATATTCTCTTCACCTCTAATTCACCGGAAAATAGAGAGGTGAAAATTTTCACTTTTTGTGCTGCTTCATCATAATTAGCCGTCTGATAAATCGTATTTTGTGTAAATATTTTCGGTTCCTGTTCATTGAGAATCCGCGTTGAGCCTATGAACGCAGAATGATTTACACACAGTTCAATATCATAAGGAACTAATACACGAACATTGCCGACACCATGACGGATAAAAATAATGGACTCGCCTTTAGGGAGAACTGTATAGCTTAAATCTATTTCTGTATCGCCGATGGCTCCCTGGATGTTAATATCATTCCATTCATACACATGTTCACCAGTTGTTTTTGTGCCGTAAAAACGATTCTGAAAGAGCGGTGCCTTTTTTATGATCGTTTCTTCTTTTATAGGATTTTTTTCTAAAATGATGGGTCTTATTTTTTTGGGGCTTTTTTTAGATTGGTTATAAACGACAAAGATATAGACGATCAGTGCAAGGATCAGAAACTTGGCAGCGAACATATTAAGTATTGTAATAACAAGAGTGAGAATCCCAAACCAAAATAAAATCATGCCAAAGGTTTTATTATATTTCTTGCGGCCTATGTAAATTAGGCCGGCAGACAATAAAAGGGAGAAAATTAACCCGCTGTGAAAAAATAACAGCTCTACGAAGATTAAGAAAATGGAGATCCAGATCAGCAGATTGATATGATCGGTTTTAAGTTTATTCAGCACGGATTTTTCCTCCCTTCTTTATATTAAGCGCTTAGCCGCTCTAAAAGGCGCAGAAAGCCTGCGCCTTAAAATGGATTTTAGTCTCTACTAGAATACCATGATTATCCTAGGATATAGAATGTGTTTCTTTATTTTTTAATTCTTTTTCCAGCTTCGCAATTTTACTGTCAATTGTGCTGCGGTAATAAGATGCAGAGACTTGCTGCTCTAATCGGTCAAGGTACCCTTCGAGCTCATTAAATCGGGAGAAGGATTGATCGCTGTAATTACTCTCATTCAATACCTGGCTCACTTTATGGCTGGCTCGGGCCATATTTTCTCTGCCCATCAGTTCCATTCGCTTAATTTGCATGTCTTTTAACTTATGCTTCATTTCCTCATATTTTCTTTCCAATTCACTCAGCTGCAAACCCGCTTGGTCATATACCGTTTTAACATATGACGCGCGGTCAGCATATTGCCGGGCTTCCATTGACGCAAATTCATGCAGGTCAGATTCTCCAGCCTGTAAAGCGATGTCGCTTTGCGCTTTTCGCTTTTCCGCCATTTCAAGAGCGCCTTGATATTCACGGTTAAATTCCTCTTTCAGCAGGGATTGACGTTCTACCAGCTTGCTGACTTTTTCTACCTCAGCTTCACATTCTCTGAGATATTGATTTAATAAGGCAAGTGGATTTTTCTTTTCCTTTTCATCTAACAGTCCATGAAAGTCTGCAACTACTGTGTCTTTAATACGTGTAAATAAATTAGCCATTTTTTATCTCTCCTCAAATATTATTTTAATTTAGCCCATTCTCTTTCAAAATTAACAAACGGGTCATTGTCTAATTGTGTTTCCCTCGCTTTATTCCAGTTTTTATAGATCAGGTAGAGAACAAACGCTGCAACAACCCCTATAATGGCAGGAGCATTTGAAATGGATGCCGCAAGCATGATCAGCCCCAAGCCTCCCCAGATCACCTTCTTCCCTGTTGTTTCTGCTTTCATAAATTTCTTTGCCACATAGTAGAGAATAGCGATGCTGACTGCCAGACCTACCATAGGTCCTAAATTAGCCAATAGAACGACACCTGCTATAACAGCCGCTGCTGCCAAACCAAATTTTTTCATTGTGCGTTCCTCCTTTCATAGTTCTATCTTAACTATTACAAAGAGTTCTCATAACGTACCCCAGCTATATTTTGGTATAAGACTTGAGGTCTAGCTAAAGCTAAACATTTATAAATGTGAGCAGCTCCCAAATTAATGCAGAATGTCTGAGATATTTGAGGTCATTACACCTTTTTGTGGTTAGATTTCTAATTTTCTGATGAAAAATTTAAAAGATGCCGGCCCGCTCAGGATTTACGAGAGGTAATTGAATATTTATGAGGGGTAAAGCCAGGTTTATGAGGGCAAAAATCGGATTTATATGGATAAATATGGAATTACAGGGAAATCGAACTTTTATGGGTAAAGCCTTTACAAATGAACCCCAATTTTACTGAATAACTTGATATTTCCGGGATTACTCCAGTCTCTTCATACTTATAATTTTTAGGATTCTGTTTTTTAGGTTAGAGACAGGGTAAATTTTCTAAGAAAGGTATTCATCGTCTTTATTTGGAAAACCTAAGCCAGAAAATAACATATTATGTTTTCCGTATTCTAAGAGGAGGTTTGTATATGTCCGAATTTAAAGCAATGCCACAGGTTCCTGAGCCTTATTGGAGAGGCTCCGCTCAACTTAAATCATTTCCCGCTCTAAATGAAAATATTGAAACAGATATTGCCATTATCGGAGGCGGAATTACTGGCATCACAGCCGCTTATCTTTTGCTGAAAGAAGGCAAAAAGGTGGCACTTATTGAGGCGGATAAAATTTTAAACGGAACAACCGGCCATACTACAGCGAAAATTTCTGCTCAGCACGGATTAATTTACAGCAAGTTGATTGAGCAGCATGGCGAACAGAAGGCAAAGCTTTATTATGAAGCGAATAGCAATGCCATTCAATTTATCAGAAATCTGGTGAATGAGTACAATATTGACTGTGATTTTTCTACTCAGGATGCCTATGTTTTTACTGAATCAAGCGAATATCTGCCTAAGCTTGAAGATGAAACAAGAGCCTATGAAAAACTGGGAATCGACGGAACCTTCGTAGAAACGACTCCTTTAAGCTTCCCTGTAAAAGGAGCCGTGTTAATGCGGAATCAGGCACAATTCCATCCGCTCAAATATCTTTCCTTTTTAGTCGACCGAATTGTCGAAATGGGAGGCCAGATTTATGAAAACACAACAGCAGGGGATGTAAAGAAGGGCCCTCCAACGAAAGTCACCATAAAAAACCAAAATAAAAATGAAGTCACCAGCAAACACGTTTTGATCTGCTCTCACTATCCTTCTTACAATAAAGAAGGCAAGTATTTTGCAAGACTCCATCAGGAGAGGTCGTATGTGCTCGCCGTTAAAACAAAGAAAGAATTTCCCGGCGGCATGTATATAAACGCAGAAAAGCCAGTACGTTCCCTGCGGTACACCATGATTGACGGGGAAAAAGCTGTTCTTTTCGGCGGTGATGGACATAAAACGGGGCAGGATCTGGATACGAAGGATTATTACGAAGAGCTAGTACCTTACGCTGAAAAGACGTATGGAATTAAAGAAATTCCATACCGGTGGTCTGCCCAGGATGTTCATACACTAGACGGAGTCCCATACATCGGACACTTAACAGAAGACTACGAGAATGTGTATGTGGCCACAGGCTATGCAAAATGGGGAATGACTAACGGCACAAATGCCGCGTCTCTAATACGTGATCTGGTCATCGGAGCAGACAATCCTTATGCAGAGGTTTTTACACCCCGGAGATTTAACCCGAATCCAACCATCAAAAACTTCATCAAGGATAATGCAGAGGTTGCCATGCATTTTGTTGAAGGAAAACTGGACAAGCCTAATCATACGCTTGACGAAGTCGGCATTGACCAAGGACGTGTTGTGACCGTAAACGGCCAGCGTGCTGGAGCGTACCGTGATAAAAATGGAGAGTTATTCTTGGTTGATACTACTTGTACACATATGAAATGCGAACTGAATTGGAACAACGGCGACCGCACCTGGGACTGCCCGTGCCATGGTTCCCGCTTTGCCGTCAATGGAGATGTAATCGACGGACCGGCTAAGAATCCTTTGAAGAAAGTAGAATTCAAACAGGAAGACACTCAACAAAATAGCAGCAGTACAGATTCTGCTGATTCAAGCAGGAACGAGCGGAATAGCAAGCAGGACTTTAACGGAGATGCAGAGAATCAATTTGACATCTCAGACCATGATAATCCGTTAAAACCATAGTAGAAGAAAAGCGGAAGCGCCTTTCTCAGACCCGACAAACAAAGACGACGGGTTGCGGGAAATGGTATTCCTTTCCAAGGACCTCTCGTCTTATGTCTCGAGGGTCTAGACGCTGCAGCTAGACAATTATATAAGTTCAAATTTGCACTTTCTTACTTTTTAAAAAAGGTGTCCCCACATTTGAACTATAACCCGATTAATGGACACTAAATTAAAAGTGCCCCTTAATCGGGTTTTTCTATGTCATCAGGAAGAAAACCCGTTTATAATAAAAGAATTATTGTGGACGGAGGATAACATTATGAGTAAACAGCTCTACTCGGAATATCAGATTAAAGAGTTAGAGAAGAACCCCAATATTTTACGTGCTTCATCACAGGCCATTACTTATTCGCCTGAATTCAAAGTAAAGGCAGTAAAGGAATATCAATGCGGAAAATTTCCTTCTCAGATCTTTATTGAAAATGGATTTAACATAGATCTCATAGGTAAAAAGCAGCCGAAAAAGTGTCTACAGAGATGGAGAAAAACATACGAAATGCTGGGTGAACTTGGTCTTCAAACGGAACGTAGAGGAAAGGCAAGTACTGGACGCCCTTCTTCTAAGGAACTATCAGTTGAGGAAAAACTGAAAAAAGCTGAAGCAAGAATTAAGTTTTTAGAAGCAGAGAATGACTT